>NZ_ADBD01000007.1:0-910592 GCF_000176715.1 Vibrio sp. RC586
ACCAATGCCGAACTTCAATGAGCTAATACCTATGAAATCGCAGACTATACAAAAACGCACAGGGCTTAACCGAATTATTTATACGTTTGTCAATAGTTATCGTGGTATTCGCTGGATGATCCAGAATGAGGCTGCATTTCAACAGGAATTATTGCTCTTTCTCCCGCTCACTGCTGTTGCCATATGGCTGCCAGTATCAGTTTTGCTGAAGGCACTGCTCATTTGCAGCCTATTGTTCATCTTGTTTGCAGAGATGGCGAATACCGCTATTGAAGCCGCGATTGACCGCATTGGCACTGATTATCACCCACTATCAGGGCTTGCAAAAGATATTGGCTCAGCTTGTGTGCTGGTCAGCTTTATGATTGCCACGATAGTATGGAGTGCTGTGTTCCTTTCAATAGATTAAGTAAACTTTTTGTCACTCAGAAAGTGGAACTAAACTATCACAGCAAAGCAAGTTTGCGATACGTGGAGTAATCCGTGCGTTTCTAATTTAGCAAAGTCGCTGACAAGGTTTTGTCCAAAAATGAGCTTCATAAAGTTTGAAGTCTGTCGCTATTCTATATTTTGCCTGTGCCTAACATACTAAAAGGTGTGAATTCGAGTAGCTTCTGATTCTCACCTTTTAAGAAGTTTTGAGGCAAATTTCACTATAATGTGTGAATGTTGAGAAGACCCTTTTACTACCTCTTCTCTCTCACCAATTTGTTATAATGAAGTGTAAGGGTGTACGAAAGGAACGTAGAAATAGCCGGTATGCTTGCTAAATGCCATTGGCATCCAGTTTTTACCACCAAGGAATGATGGAGCAGCCACTACGGTTTGTCCCTGTTTGCCATCTTTACTGTTTTGAGGATTTCCCGGACGGTTACTGTCGATGTAGATAGGGCGTCCTTTTTCATCGAGTCCTTTCGCCCAAGTAATTTTGTCCACAAAAGGAAAGCCGCGGATAAAGTCGCCGTTGGTTCGATTCAGAACATAGAAGAATCCATTGCGGTCAGCACTGGCCGCGGCTTGTACGGTTTTACCATTTTGCTGGTAATCAAAGGGGATCAGCTCGTTCACACCATCGAAGTCCCATCCATCATGGGGAGTAGTTTGGAAATGCCAGACAATTTTGCCATCGTCAGGATCTATGGCTAAACGTGATGAGGAGAAAAGGTTATCGCCTGGGCGCATATGTGAGTTCCAAGGCGCGGGGTTACCGGTTCCGAAATAGAGTAGATCGGTTTCTGGGTCGTACGTACCGCCAAGCCAAGGGGCTGCGCCGCCAGTTTGCCAAAGATCTGCGGGCCATGTTGTACCTGCTTTACCGCCGGAAATGCCATTATCGACTCGTTTGCCATCTTTCCAAACGTAGCCCATATGGCCTTCAACCGTGGGTCGTTCCCAAACCAGCTCACCGGTTTTGGCATCATAGGCTCGTACTTTTCCCACAATACCAAACTCACCACCAGAAACACCGGTGATCACCTTGCCTTTCACAACAATTGGGGCGGCGGTAATTGAGTAACCCGCGCGATAATCTTCAACGGTTTTTTTCCAGCGCACATTGCCGGTTTTGGCATCCAGCGCGACTAATTTGGCATCCAAGGTGCCGAAAATAACCAAGTCATCGTACATCGCAACCCCGCGGTTGACCACATCACAGCATGGCACAATGCCATCTGGGAGCCTTGCATCGTACTGCCAAATCTCATCGCCGGTTTTGGCATTAATGGCATAAACGCGTGAATAGGAGCCGGTGATGTACATCACACCATCACGGATCATAGGCTGAGACTCTTGGCCGCGTTGTTTCTCGCCACCGAGAGAAAACGCCCAGACGGGACGCAGCTCTTGAATATTTTCGGTATTGAGCAAGTCGATACTGCTGTAACGCTGTGCTTGTGGCCCTATACCATAGCTCACCACATCTTCGGGCGTGCTAGCATCTTGCAATATGTCTTTATCCGTCACGCCTGCCCATGCGGTTAGGCTGGTGAGAATAGAGGCACTGAGCAGGGTGCATCTGAGATAGGTTGGATTTCCTTTCATGGTTAGCTCCTTGTCGTGAACCATTTTAGAGTGATGGCATCACGCGATTGCGGTTCGATGTACGGTTGTTAAGCCTGTCGTTAGGGTAAGTGTCGTCTGATTAATCGGATGAGAAAATGACACTCTCGGTGCATTTATCTCATCACTTAGGGGGAGTGGTTTGTTCGGCTGCATTGGCGGGGATAGCGAGATCGCGATATTGCTCTGGGGCTTGCCAATGCATACCAAGTGAAGTGGCCCAACGTGCGATCTGACCAGAAGTTACGGCGTTGTTGGTAATGTCTTCCAGTACATACGCTAACTGGCGGTTGCTCTCGTGGACGGCAATACCAATCTCCCATTTAGGCTTTCCGAGCATTGGGTAAAGCCGATCCGAACTTTGAATAGTGGGCTTGGTACTGGCTTGAGTTGTATTGGCTTGGGTGTGGATAAGCCAATCTATCTGTCCGCTCATGCCCATAATCGCAGTTAACTTTTTTGTGATGAGGTCAGAAAAGGCGAGTTGTAGATTAGGGTAAGTGTGAGTTTGCTGGCGAAAGCGGTCTGATGCGCTAGTAAAGTAAAACTGCGGAAGGCTGTCTTCGACCACGCCAATCGGTTCATATTGGAACAGTGCTAAAGTTTCAATCTGTGCAATTTTGTCTGGGTCAAAGGCGACTTTCCATTGCTCCGTTTGATATGGCGCGAACATATACACTTGTCCATGAGCGAGTTCGCCCACATCATCACGCATCAATTGCCATTCACGATCGTAGGGAACACGCAGCATGACATCGGCTTTGAGACGTCGCCCATCGTCACTGGTGAGATTCAATCCCTTCCATAAGTAATTGCGTAGGTCATCATCACTGCGCTCGCCCGCGGTCATCCAAAGGAGTTCTAGCTTTAACCCCATTTGTTCGGCAATCAAACTGGCTAACCATACGTCCAAACCCTGTGGCTCTCCGGATTGAGAAAGGAACGAATAGGGTGGGAAATCACGATAGACCGCAATCGTAATTTGCCCACTCGCCACGATGTCGTCATACGTTCTGGCTTGTAATGGGGTAAACGTGCCTAAGTAAAACAGCAGGGCGAGTAGCCAATATCTCAGCATAAGTTCACTCCGAATTGACGGAAGGTAGGATGAAAAGCAACCGCCGAATTAACTCTTCGGAGCGACCGATTCAAGCCAAGTTCGAATGGCCCACAAGGCTTCTTGATTTAAGTAATCCGCCATTTTGGGCATATAAACCGCACCATCTCGAACTGCGCCATTTTGTACTCGATAGATAAACCACTCATCACCATCCAGGTCGGGAGAAAGCTGGCGTAAGTCAGGGGCAATGCCTCCGGAAATTCCCTCAAGGCCGTGGCAACGAGCGCAGTTTTGGTTATAGGCGGAAGCACCAACACGCTCGATTTCTTGCAGCGCGGGCCCTGTCTCTGTGCGGTACGGATTGCTTTCACGCCACGTTTCACCGAGGGGGGGCAAGGTTGAAGTATCCACACTTTGTGGTGTGACGTTGCCGTGTGCCAAGACAGGTCTCGGTACTAGGCCTCCCGCGACAAGAAAAGTGATGAGAATAACGAGCTTGAGGTGAACGGGAATCGCGATGAAAGACATCGAGATTGGATATTGAGTTAAAGGGTGCTTCATGTGGCCTCTCTAGATTGGGTGAAGAAAGTGAGCGAAATTGACATTGAGTTTAGGGAGGGTTATCGCATGTAGACATCGTCCTATAGCCGCAACTCTTCTCCTCCTTTAGGAGGAAATCGGCTGTCATTGGTGTAGCGAGCGTGGTAATTACGGCTCAGGCTGCGTAGATTGATAAGCACGTGAGGCAAGAATGGAGGCGAGCGGTCAGGATGAGATTAGCTCTATTTTGCGGGCGTTTATGGCTCGCACTGTTTTTGTTTAGTGCTCCGGCATTGGCTAGTCGAGAAGTCTTGCTCGGTATACTTAAGGAGAATGTCCCTTCGCTCACAGGGGTGCCTCAGTATCTTCGTGCGCCGGTGACACAAGGCATTGCAGGGGCGCAATTGGGGATTTTGGACGCGAATCAAGCCGGCAAATTTTTAAAGCTGCACTATCAGCTTAATGTAGCAAAAGAAGACCAAACGGCACTGGTCAAAACAGCACAACAGATGTGGCAGCAAGGGGTGAGTATCTTTCTGATTGATGCTTCTACCCCAACGCTACTTGCGGTGCGCCAAGCCTTGCCCGAAGTAGCCTTGCTGATAAACACCAACAATAGCGCGGATAACCTGCGTGTAACTCTTTGCCTCGCTAATACGCTGCATACTGCCCCGAGCGATAGCATGAAAAGCGATGCGATAGCGCAATGGTTGCGGCAGGAAAAACTGTTGCGCATTTTACTGATTAGTGGCCAATCCGAGCCGGATCTCGCACTCAAGCAAGCGGTGCTGCACAGTATTGAAAAATACGGTTTGAAACTCATTGACGATAAAACATGGACGTTTGATACCGATTTACGGCGTCAAGCCTCAGTGGAAGTGAAGCGTTTTACTCAAAGTAAGGAGTATGACGTGGTATGGGTCAATGATACGCAAAATCTGTTTGGTCAATATATTGCCTACAATACTTGGTTATCGCGTTTCGTGGTTGGTACTCATGGTCTGCGCGCAGATGCTTGGCATCGTTCGCTTGAAGAGTGGGCGGCAGCTCAGTTGCAAGAGCGTTTTTATCGCCAAAATCAACGCTATATGGAAGCGGCAGATTATAACGCTTGGGTAGCGATTCAGACGGTACATTCTGCACTTCGCACTCAACCACAACTCTCCGATCGTGAGTTGACGGCTTTTCTTATCGATCCACAATTTGAATTTGCCGCTTATAAAGGGCGAGCAGTCAGTTTCCGTGGATGGGATGGTCAGCTACGGCAACCGATCCCGCTTTCAACCGAGCAAGCTTTGGTCGCGAGCTTACCCCTTGATGGTTATCTACATCCTATTAATAACTTAGATACCTTAGGCACGGATGAGTCAGCCAGTCAGTGCCGATTGGCAGGATCGATAAAAAGGAAAACACCATGAATCAACGACTCAAATTCGTTTTACTTGTGCTTGCGCTGAGTTTGTCGTCTGCATCGCAAGCCAGTGCAAGAGAAGTGGTTTATATTTCGAATGAAAAAGATGACACCCTCTCTATCCTGGATTTGGCCTCGTTCACGGTGATCGACACTATTAAATCTGGGGCACGGCCGCGAGGTATCACGCTAAGCAAGGATGGCAAGCAACTGTATGTGTGTGCCAGTGAGTCGGACACGGTACAGGCTTTTAATTTGAACGATGGCAGCCTAGCGTTTGAACTCCCCTCTGGCGAGGATCCCGAACAGTTTGCTCTGCACCCCGATGGTAAAACACTGTATGTGGCGAATGAGGATGATGCACTACTGACCGTCATTGATATTCCCACGCGCTCTGTAATTACCCAAATTGAAGTTGGGGTTGAGCCGGAAGGTGTAGGGGTCAGCCCCGATGGGCGTTATGTTATCGTAACATCGGAAACGTCTAACATGGCACATTGGATTGATACTCAAACCCATCAAGTCGTACACAACTCGTTGGTGGATGAGCGGCCTCGCTATGTTGCCTTTAATGATGCGGGTGATCGGGTTTGGGTGAGCTCTGAAATCGGCGGCACAGTCAAAGTGCTGGATGTGGCAACCCAAAAAGAGCTGCACACTCTGAAATTCAGCATTCCAGGTGTCTATGCTCCAAAAATCCAACCCGTTGGCATTCAACTGACCAAAGATGGCCGCTATGCTTTTATTGCGCTAGGCCCAGCTAACCATATTGCTGTAGTCGATCAGCAATCGTTTGAAGTCATTAAGTATTTGCTAGTGGGACGCCGAGTGTGGCAGATGGCATTAAATTCAGATCAGCAATGGCTAGTCGCCACCAATGGGGTCAGTGGTGATGTCTCCTTAATTGATGTTAAACAACTGAAAGTGGTGAAAACCACTAAAGTGGGACGATTTCCTTGGGGAGTCGTGGTGACTAAACGGGGAGAGTAAGATGCTGTTGCAACTGGAGGATATTTCATACTTTTATGGAAAACAGGCAGCGCTTAGCCATATTAATCTAACCATAAAACAAGGCATGAACCTGTTACTTGGCCCAAATGGTGCAGGGAAGAGCACTCTGTTTGCCTTGCTAACCCTATTACAAAACCCGCACAGTGGAAGTATGGTACTTGATGGTGAGCCACTGGATAAAAACCACCGCAACCTGTTGCGAGAATTTGGTGTGGTTTTCCAGCTCAGCTCTCTCGATCTCGATTTAACGATTGAACAAAACTTGATGTATTACGGCCACCTGCATGGACTCAACCAAAAGCAAGTTACCCAAAGGGCACTACCTTTGTTGGATGCCTTCGCACTGGCCGATCTCCTGAACCGAACCGTTCGAAGCTTGAATATTGGACATCGGCGGCGTTTGGAAATTGTACGTGCCTTGATCCACCACCCCAAATTACTTTTGCTGGATGAGCCTAGTTCTTCGCTTGATATTCCTGCGCGGGAAGCGCTGAACCACTGTTTGAGAAACTGGATACGCCAACATCAGCTCAGCGTATTGTGGTCCACACACCTCATCGAAGATATCGAATCGAATGATCACATCATCTTACTCCATAAAGGGCGATGCTTTCCCAAGGTTCAGCACAGGAACTTTGTAGTACGTTACGTTGTGACAATGTGAGTGCCGTATTTCGTAAAATGGTGTCGGGAACGGAAACGCAGGCAAACATTGGGTTGGGTGAGCCAAAAATGCCATCGTAGTGAGCTGTGAGAGGGAATGAAGTAGGAGTTACGCATGTACACATGGTTGATGGTGATGAAGGGGATTACTTGGCGTGAGTGGCAAAAGTTACTCAATCAAAAATCCCGTTTTTTGAGTAGTTTAGTGCGGCCTTTGCTGTGGTTTTTTATGTTTTCGGCGGGGTTTCGTTCTACGCTTGGTCTGTCCATTACCGAACCCTATTCCACTTATATTAACTACGAGGAGTATATGCTCCCTGGCTTGTGCGGCATGATTTTGTTGTTTCACAGTATGCAAAGCGCGCTTTCAATCGTGTATGACCGTGAAATGGGCAGTATGCGAATATTGTTAACCAGTCCGTATCCATTGGGTATGTTGCTGAGCAGTAAACTAGTTGCCGTCAGCTTGATCTCACTGCTATTGGTTTTCGTTTTCTTAGTGATAGTGGCATTTTATGGGATTGCGTTTGAGTGGAAGGGGTATGTTTCACTCGCTTTAATGTGCTTGGTGGTTGCTTCATTACTGAATGGCATTGGGCTTGTGATAGCAGGGCAGACCAAACAGTTAGAAAACTTTGCGGGTGTAATGAACTTCGTGATTTTCCCAATGTTTTTTATCTCCTCCGCTCTCTATCCATTGTGGAAAATTCAGGAATCGAGTTTGCTGCTCTACACTTTGTGCGTCTATAACCCATTTACCTATGCCGTTGAACTGCTTAGATTTGCGCTCTATCAGCAATTTAATGGCATGGCATTTATGATTGTGTTGGGGTTAAGTGTGCTATTCAATGTTATGGCGGTGCGCCGTTTTCGCTATCAAGTCTAGCCATGATCAGAGCAGGCAGAATGATGAAGAGCGGAAAAAGAAAGCCACCCGAAGGTGGCTATTCAAACATTTCAGTCGTTCGACATTCAAGCAGACTAGTCGTTTACTTTGAGCTTTTGGAAGTATTCATCGTACAGCGCACTCGCCGCACCCACTTCATCTTGCCATTCACCCTTTTCCATTACGGACTGTGGTGGATAGATGCTTGGATCGTTAGCAAACTCTTTAGGGAGCAGATCGTGAGCAGTCTTAACTGGAGTCGGGTAGCCAATTTCAAGGGCGATCTTGGCGGCATTCTCTGGACGTAATAAGAAGTCGATCATTTTATGAGCCGCTTCGATATTTTTTGCGCCAGTAGGGATCGAGATACTATCCATCCAGAAAATGGCTCCTTTTTCTGGCCAAATAATCTCAATTGGAGCGCCTTCTTGGCGAGCCATATAGGCAGAACCGTTCCATAACATACCGAGAGAGACTTCACCTGCGAGGTAAGGATTGGCTGGGAAATCTGAGTTAAACACCAGTACATTTGGCATGAGCTTTTTCAGCTCGCGGTAAGCGGCTTTAATCTCTTTTGGATTGGTGGTGTTTGGTGAGTAACCTAATTTACTCAACGCAATGTGAAAGACTTCGCGTGAGTCATCCATCAACATTAGCTGACCGGCCCACTTAGGATCCCAAAGGTCACCCCAGTTCTTGAGCGATTTTTTATCGAGCATGTCGGTGTTGATGCCGATGCCCGTAGCCCCCCAAATATAAGGAATGGAATATTTATTGCCTGGATCAAAAGGCTTGTTTAGATAGTTGGGATCCAAGTCTTTGAAGTGAGAAAGCTTTGAATGATCAATCTCTTGCAGCATGCCTTCTTTGCGCATCTTAGAGACAAAGTAAGTAGAAGGAACGACAAGGTCATAACCCGCACCTTGCGTTTTGAGCTTGGCATACATGCTTTCGTTGGATTCATAGGTGGAGTAGATCACCTTGATTCCGGTTTCTTTGGTAAAGTCTTCTAGGACTTCGCTCGGGATATATTCAGACCAATTGTAGAAATAGAGTTCTTGGTCTTTAGCCATTGCATTGGTGGTGAACAATGCTGCTGCGCACAGAGCACTCGCAAACAGTTTATTTTTCATTACGTTCCCATAGTGTATTGAAAGAACCTAACTAGGCGATGGAGGGGGAGTATAACAAGATAAAAAAAAATAGGCAGCAGATGCTGCCTATTTGATGCTTTTGTGCGACTTTATTGGCCAGCTTTCAACTTCATGAAGTATTCTTCATACTTCACCGTCTTGTCACCAACCGCAGATTGCCACTCAACACGATCCAAATCTTCTTGAGATGGGAACAGTGGAGCCACACCTTTAAATTTGTCGTTTGAGGATTTAACACCAGTCAGATAACCAGTATCACGTGAAATTTGCTCTGCAATTTCAGGGCGCAACAAGAAGTCAATCATCTTGTGTGCAGCATCAACGTTTTTCGCACCAGAAGAGATAGCGAAGTTATCAACCCAACCGATACCGCCTTCTTTCGGGAATACCAACTTGATTGGCAAACCTTCTTTTTGCGCAGCAGCCGCAGAACCATTCCACAACATACCTAAGCCAACTTCACCAGAAAGGTAAGGAGCAGCAGGGTTATCTGAGTTGAAAACCAATACGTTAGGCATCAGTTTTTGCAGTTCAGCATAGGCTTCATCGATCTGTTTGTCGTCTGTTGAGTTACCAGAGTAACCCAGCTTACGCAGAGCGATGTGGAACACTTCACGAGTATCATCCATCAACATCAGTTGACCTTTAAGCTCTGGCTTCCACAGGTCGCCCCAGCTTTGGAAGTCATTTGGATCATACATATCTGTGTTTACTGCTAAACCCGTGATAGCAACAACGTGTGGGATTGAGTAGTCGTTATTTGGATCAAAAGGCTTATCTAGGTAATTAGAATCAAGATTGTTGAAGTTACTTAGCTTCGATTTATCAATCTTTTGCAGCATGCCTTCATCACGCATTTTTGCCACGAAGTAGGTAGATGGAACTACCAGGTCATAACCTTCATTGTGCGTTTTGAGCTTTGCATACAAAGTTTCGTTTGACTCATAAGTAGAGTAAATAACTTTGATTCCAGTTTCCTTGGTAAATTGTTCTAGGATACCGCTATTGATATACGGACCCCAGTTCATGAACACAAGTTCCTTATCTTCCGCTGCCGCTGTACCAGACAACAGAGAAAGCGCACATGCGCTACCTGCTAAAAAAGTAGCCAGTTTTTTCATCGACGTTAGCTCCAAACTAAACGTTGCCCTTATGGGCGTTGCAAAGAAAAACAGAATGACTTCCGTCATTCTGTTTCGCGTGTTTCCAAACGGACGTGGATTCTACTTCATTTTTTCTCTTGCTAACAACTGTGAAGTAATAACAAGAGCCAATGAAACAACCAGCATCACCGTTGCCAGTGCGTTGACCTCTGGTGAAATACCTACTTTAACCATTGAGTAAATTTTCAATGGTAGAATTTCATAAGTTGGACCAGTGACAAACGAACTGATAATCACGTCATCCAGCGATAGGGTAAAGCTGAGTAACCAGCCAGCTGCTACCGCTGGTTTTGCCAGAGGCAGAATGATCTTCTTCAGTATAACCCATTCTCCGGCACCAAGATCTTTTGCTGCTTCCAACATTTTTACATCAAAGCCATTGAGGCGGCTATAAACTGTCACAACCACGAAGGGTAGACAGAAGGTGATGTGTGCAATCAGTAGAGTAAAGAACCCTAACTTTGCTCCCATCACTAAGAACAGAGCAAGCAGCGAAATGGCCATCACAATATCAGGTGACATCATCACCACAAACAGCATACCGCTCACCACTTTCTTACCTTTAAACTGGTAACGGAAGAGGGCAACCGCAGTCAAACTGCCAATCAGTGTCGCTGCAGTAGCAGAAAACACTGCGACATTGATGGAGTGCCAAGCCGCTTGCATTAAGCTGTCGTTATTCATTAGCGCGTGATACCACTTAGTGGTAAACCCACCCCATTTGATACCAAACTTGTTTTCGTTAAATGAGTTTGCAATCAGAACTATGATTGGTAAGTACAAAAATAAGTACACCAAACTCATAAAGCTAAATCTAATTGAACGTCCCATTAGTCTAGCTCCACCTTCTTATTCAAGAGTTTACCTGCACGATAGTAAGCGTACAGCATGATCGCCATGGCCAGAGTCAGTGCAATACTGGTTGCGGCACCAAATGGCCAGTCACGAGCATTAAGCACTTGGCTCTTAATCACGTTACCGATCAATAGGTTTTTCGCACCACCAAGCAAGTCAGCAATGTAGAACATGCCGAGGGCTGGGAGTAGAACCAGTAAACAACCACCAATAATGCCGGGCATAGTCAGAGGTAAAATTACGCGAACCAAGGTTTGAAACTTGTTGGCACCCAGATCGCGCGCCGCTTCAATATAAGTGCCATCCAATTTCTCGATAGCTGAATAGAGCGGAAGGATCATAAATGGCAACAAAATGTAAACCAGACCAATCATGACGGCTGTTTCGGTAAACATGATGCGTAATGGGGCATCAATCAAACCAAGCGACATCAGTGCTTGGTTCAGGATACCTTGCGTACCGAGTACAATTTTCAAACCATAGGTGCGAATTAGTGAATTGGTCCAGAAAGGAACAATGATCAAAAAAAGCATAAATGGACGCCATTTTTCAGGCATTTTGGCCACAATGTACGCAAATGGGTAGCCAATCACGAGGCAGATCAAGGTTGCAACAATCGCCATATAGAACGAGTGCAGCATCACTTTGCCGTATAGTGGATCAAGTAGACGCGTATAGTTTTCAAAAGTGAAAACAAACTTAATCAGGTTTGCTTCGTCACGAGTCAGAAAACTAGTAGCAATAATCATCAGGTTAGGGAATAGCACAAACAGCACTAACCACCCCACGATTAAGGTAATAATCGCGTTTTGTAGATTAAGCTTTTTGCTCATCATTGAGTACTACCTCCCAGCTTTCAACCCAAGTGATGGCAACCTTCTGCCCGATAGAGTGATCCACATCAGGATCATCTTCGTTGAAGAATTCGCTAACCATCACACACATACCGGATTCCAGTTCTACCACTGATTCCAGAGTCATGCCTTTGTAGGTACGGTCAGTCACGTGGCCTACAATGCCTTTTTCTTCTGACTCTTTAATTTCTTCGATACGTAAGTCTTCAGGACGGAGGAGCACTTGTAGCTTGTCACCAGCTTTCACTTCATCTTCATAGTAAACAATCGACTCGATACCCTCGATGTCAACGCGGATGCGTTTTTCATCGATACGGTCTAAAGTCGTTGCTTGGAAGACGTTGATTTCGCCAATAAAACGAGCAACAAAGAGGTTTTTAGGATCTTCGTAGATTTCACGAGGCGAGCCGTCTTGTTCAATTTTGCCTGAACGCATAACAATAATGCGGTCTGACATGGACAGTGCTTCTTCTTGATCGTGAGTGACAAAGATAAAGGTAATACCTAATTGGCGTTGCAGCTGTTTGAGCTCACTCTGCATTTGTTTACGCAGTTTGTAATCCAATGCAGAAAGCGATTCGTCAAGTAGCAGTACTTTAGGTTTGTTGACCACCGCGCGCGCGATAGCAATACGCTGTTGCTGGCCACCAGAAAGTTGATGCGGTTTACGCTGTGCCATTTCAGCAAGGCGTACCATTCGCAGTGCATCCATAACTCGAGGTTCGATTTCACTGTTTGGCACTTTCTGCATACGTAAGCCAAAAGCAACGTTTTCGAACACAGTCATGTGAGGGAAAAGAGCATAGCTTTGGAAGACCGTATTGACGTGTCGTTGTTCAGCAGGAACTTGAGTAACGTCTTGATCATCTAGCAGAATCTGACCTTGATCTGCAGTTTCAAAACCGGCAATCATTCTTAACACAGTTGTCTTGCCACAGCCTGATGGGCCTAGGATAGTTAAGAATTCACCGTGATTCACATCAAGATTGAGGTTACCAATGATTTCCTTACCATCGAAACTTTTGCTAATGCCAGATAAACGAATGACTGGCTTTCCTACTGAATGTTGTTCGTTCAACGTCTGTATTTCTCCCACCTCGGCCTGTAGACAATTCTACTTGTTGGACCTGTAGTTAAACAAAAATAAGGGGCGCATCATAAACACCAAGAGCACGATTTCAAAGTCTTTTTCTTACCTTGAAACATAAAAATTTTTGCCAGTTTTATTCTATTTTGTCTAGCATGCTGATTTTGCTTAACTCTTAATGCTATCAAGCGGTTAATTATCAATCATATCGACAATAATGCAAGACAGATTGGTAATCAGATTTTAGCCTGAGCTGCATTTTAGTATAATGAACACAATTTTCATGTCGAAGCGTGACGTTATCCGCGCATTTGACCGAACTAGGGCATTTTATGAATAACGATATCGAAAGAGAGTTCAATCTTGGCGGCTCGGTAGAGAAAGCGCTATCGGGAAGTTATGAATTAAAAGTGGGTGATGTACTCAAGGAAGCTTGGGGTATTACAGTCAAGCACTTTATTAATTTCACGCCTGCCATTTTTGCGCTGATTTTGGTGCAGTTGGCGATTTTTTATTTTGCGTTCAAATTGCAGATCGGCGATCTCTCCGTGATTCTGTCTGTGTTTCAGGAGGGCGGTGTGCTGCCCGAAGGCCTAGTCCAAGCCATGTTTATTGTTAACTTTAGCTATGAAGTGATTAGCGCGCCGATTTATGCAGGCATCAGTTTAATGGCGATGAGTCACGCGGCAGGGCTAAAAAACCAAACTCGGCATATCACGAAAGGATTACAGTTTACGATCCCGGTTATCCTCGCCACTCTGTTCAGTTTATTGTTACAAGGTGTGGCAGGGATGATTTTGCCATTCCTTTCTATGTACCTCTCTGTGGCTTTTAGTAACTCATTACTACTGATTTGTGAAAAGAAAGTCCCACCTATGCAATCTTTGTTATTGTCATTGCGAGCAGTGAATAAAAAGATTTTCCCGTTAATCGCTATCTATTCGATCTTGATGGTGCTGTTCATGATGGCCGTACTTCCGTACGGTATTGGTTTAGTGTTGTTCTTGCCTTTCTTCTTTCATGTTAAAGGCATTATTTATCGCAACATGTTTGGCATTCGCCTAAAAATCATTTCGACAGACCAATCATTTCCAGATCAACAAGATAGTCATAAATCAACCGGAGTGTTTGATGCATAAGAAAGTAAGCATTGGCCTCATTTGGCTGATGATTTTCGTCATTAGCTTGTTTGGTGTTTACCGCTTCGAGAAACCGAAGCGGGTAAAGCTGCCATTACTACGAGGTGAAGTAGTGGGTAGCGCCCCAGATTTTTCTTCGATTATCGATATTTCGCAAAGAAAGGAAGCCTTTTTTAACTACCTAAAGCCTGGGGTAATGTATGAGAACTCTCGTGTGTTACAAGAGCGAGTCATTCTCAAACGGATTAAAAAAGACTTTGCAGATGACCATCTTTCATCGAGCAACTTAGCGCAAGCACAATGGTTGGCAAGTGCCTATTCGGTAGAGCTTAACCAAGGTAATGTTGATATTGCTTGGCTTCAGGAAATGTTTCGCCGAGTTGATGTGATCCCACAAGCTTTGGTTTTGACGCAAGCTGCCAATGAGTCGGCATGGGGAACGTCTCGATTTGCACGAGAAGCGAATAACTATTTTGGACAGTGGTGTTATAGTTGGGGATGTGGTTTGGTACCTTTGGAACGCTCAGCAGGAGCGTTTCATGAGGTTGCTAAATTCGATAGTGTCCAAGATTCGATTCATGGTTATTTTATGAATGTGAATCGAAATGAGGCCTATCGTGAGTTGCGTGATATTCGTTTCCAACTACGCAAAAAAAAGGTTAACCCAGCGAGTGATAAAAGCGCACAAGCGATGAGTAACAGACTTTTGAAATACTCAGAGCGTGGAGAGGCGTATGTTCAGGATTTACAAGCTATGATGTCGGTTAATCAAAAATATTGGAACAATAATTAGAATGAAATCAAAATCTTACCTACTAATTGCCTCGTTGGCATTAAGCCTAACTGCTCCAGCGATGGCACAGCAATACATGTTTACTTACAGCAAGCTTTTTTCACAGATGAAAAGCAACACGAAAGAAGATCATCCGGATGTAAAAATGGGTATTTTCTTTGTTGATGCACAGAGTAAGCAAAACTGCGTTATAGAAAAAGCTTGGATGGAAAAAGAAGAACACTACGAAGAGTTGCCGATTGGCCCTAGTCATGAGCTAGTAATCCCCTTGGATAACAATTTGCGTCAAGCAAATCCACTGGTTTTTGTTGATACGCCGCAGGATAAGCGTTGTGATTTTTCTATGGTTGTGATGGCCAAAAAACCTTTTGAAGGCAAAGTTACCTACCAAGAGGTGGACGTCTTGCTACCGCAAATGCAAGTTATGCTTGAACAGCTTGGTGGTATGTTTTCCAGTTGGTTTACGCCCGCGGTGGAAGGCGTCACCTTAGAATTCGCGCCAGAAACGGAGGGGATGATTACGTTCAGTAATGGTCAATCTATGGCCATCGAGAATCACAAGGCACAAGTAGCGTTAGTGCAAATCGGTGAAGAGGGGTGGATGCAACTGCCTGCTCCAACTCTACGAGTTTTACCTTATTTACCTTCTGCAAAAAAATAAGCTTAGCGAACTAAACCAAATAAATAAAGGCTGCCGGATAGGTAGCCTTTATTTTATTGAGTTACTTTGTAACTAGAGATTGGTGACACTTAATTGAAGAGATGGGTCGAACTCTACAACCAAGTCTTCATCTTCAACCACTTGTGGTGCCATTTCTTCTTTATCGAAACCAATATCTCCGCCATTGATGACGCCAGAATCTTTATTGATTGACTTAAAATCAAACAGCGCAAAATCTGCCAGATGGCTTGGTACCACGTTTTGCATCGCTCTGAACATGGTTTCAATGCGCCCTGGGAAGCGCTTATCCCAGTCGTTTAGCATCATTTTTACCGCTTGACGCTGCAAGTTGGGCTGTGAGCCACAGAGATTGCAAGGAATGATCGGGTAAGCACGCATATCGGAGTACTTAATGATGTCTTTCTCACGGCAATAAGCAAGTGGACGAATCACAACATGCTCACCATTGTCAGAAACCAATTTAGGAGGCATACCTTTCATTTTGCCGCCATAGAACATGTTCAGAAACAGTGTTTCTAAGATGTCATCGCGGTGGTGACCTAAAGCAATTTTAGTTGCCCCTAGCTCTTTCGCTGTACGGTATAGAATGCCGCGGCGTAGTCGTGAGCATAGTGCGCATGTTGTTTTACCTTCAGGAACCTTGTCCTGAACGATGGAATAGGTATCTTCTTCAATGATTTTGTACTCAACTCCCAAGCTTTCTAGATACTCAGGCAGTACGTGCTCAGGAAATCCTGGTTGTTTTTGATCGAGATTGACAGCAACCAATTCAAAAGAGATAGGCGCACTTTTTTGTAGGCTCATTAAAATTTCCAGCATGGTAAAGCTGTCTTTACCACCGGATAAGCACACCATGATACGGTCACCATCTTCAATCATGTTGAAGTCCGCAATGGCTTGACCAGTATTACGACGAATACGCTTTTGCAGTTTATTGAAATTGTATTGTTGAGCTTTGGTCAACTCTTGAGTTTGCACTGTCATTGCTTGCTATCTTAAATCTCAGAACAAAATGAAGTGCGTATGATACGGATAAATCGAAGAGATGCCAGATTTATAGCATGAAGAGAGAAAAAATCCCTGCCATTCAGGCAGGGATAATTAAACATTCGATTTAGATTGCAGTTTGAGGATCGAGAGGGCTTACATAACCATTTGGTTTTAATGCTAAAACGTCACAATTAATTTTGTCGATAACATGTTCAGCCGTGTTGCCGATAAATACCGCCGAAAGTCCAGTTCTACCTGTAGTACCCAAAATCACCATCGCGGCATTCAGCTGTTTCGCAGCGTCCGGAATAACATCTTCTGGTAATCCTTGTTGAACAAGGGTTTGCTCTTCACTTAGTCCATGCTTTTGACGCAGTGCTTTCATCGCAGTGAGGTGATGGCCACGGACCGCATCCGTATAAGTGGTTGGATCAAATTCTGGTAACTCAATCGTTATATTTGCTGGCGTTACTGGATAAGCATTGACCAAATAAGGGTTTGCCCCAAGACGTTGACTTAGATTCAGCAGTTGATCAACCATTCGGTCGTTTAAATCTATATGCGTATCAACCTCCGAGCCTACATGTACAGAAGCGATAATATTGGCATTTTCTGGCCAGTCTGTATTTTTTACTAACAAAACGGGGGTTGGACATTTACGCATTAGATGCCAGTCAGTAGGGGTAAAAATAACCGACTCCAGTATGTCGTGCTTACGTGTTGCTTTGATCAGGATATCGTGCTCGCCAGCAAAGACTTCACCAATGATTGCCTCGTAAGGTCGATTATGCCACACCACTTTAATTTCAAACTGAACGGATTGATCAATGTATGGTTCTGCAATAGAACGCATCCACTGTTCACGTTGATGTATTACACCTTTACGCATTGCATCACGCTCTTCAAAAGAAAGCATTGAGGTCATATCGTAAGAGAAATCATAAATCGATAAGAAAAAAGTGATGTGGCTTATAGATGTGCTCTTTTGCGCGAGTTGCATCGCACGAGCTAACGCTGGCTGCTCATCATGGTTGATATCAGCCACAACAAGAATCTTACTGTAAATGCTCATTAGAAACTCCTTATTCAGTGAGGAGGTTTGTTAGCTTTACTTTAGCTTAGTTATGGGCAGAGTTTTAGTAAAAAAATAGGTATTTGGAAGAAGTATGATGTAGCTCATTAAGAGCTACATCATTGAAGTTACTTAGTTTCTTTAGAAACGCCCGCTAATTCCATCAATTCAGCATGATTAAGGATAGTGATGTATTTGCCTTTAACACTAAGGATTTCTGATTTCTGGAAACGGCCTAACAAGCGGCTTATCGTTTCAACTGTGAGTCCAAGATAGTTACCAATGTCACCACGAGTCATCGTTAAGCGAAACTCTCGGGGGCTAAAACCACGTTGAGAAAAACGAGTAGAAAGGTTGTATAGGAAAGCAGCAAGACGCTCTTCGGCATTTTTCTTTGATAGCAAAAGGATCATTTCTTGATCGCCTTTAATTTCACTGCTCATCAAACGCATGATTTGCTGACGAAGTTTCGGCATTTTACCAGAGAGATCATCCAAAATTTCATATGGAATCTCACAAACCATTGAGGTTTCAAGAGCTTGAGCAAAGCTTGGGTGCAGATCTTCAGTAATAGCATCAAAACCAACCAAGTCACCAGCTAAGTGGAAAGCGGTGATCTGCTCATCCCCTTGTTCAGTAATGGTGTAGCTTTTAATGGTGCCAGAACGGATAGCATAGAGAGAGCGCAATTCGTCCCCAGCTTTGAACAGCTCCTGACCTTTCTGAATCGGTTTTTTACGCTCGATGATCTGGTCAAGTTGATCAAGCTCAGATTCATTCAAGGTAAAAGGAATACACAGTTGGCTAATACTGCAGTCTTGACAGTGAATAGCACAACCACCCGATTGAATGCGCTTCGCAGCAGGCTTTTCGGAAATCATAACAACCTTTCACTAATTGATGTACGTCAATATTTTAGCATCGCTTAACCCTAAAGGGTAGTTAAAATACATCAGCGATCACTAAACCATCAACCAAGATTAATCATAAGCTTTACGGCATCGTAAGCTGTGTATACGCCATACGCTATTAATAGTATTGCTGCGCACCGGCGGAAAAAAATCGAATTTTGCCAATGCTTTAACCTATTTACTCCCCAACCGCTTGCTAGCATGATAGGGAGGGTGCCTAAGCCAAACGCCAACATGATAAACGCTCCCTGTGAGAAGCTTCCAGCCACAGCTGACCAAGTGAGCATGGAGTAGACTAAACCACAAGGAAGCCAGCCCCAAATCAATCCAAAAGGCAAAGCATGCCACTGCTTTTTCAGTGGTAAAAGTGATTTACCTAGCGGGGAAATCAATGACCATACCTTCTGGCCGATTTTTTCAAGGCGAAGTAAGCCAAACCACCAACGGCCTATATAGAGGCCTAACACAATCATTAACATAGCCGCAATGATTCTGAGCCATACTAGTGCTGACTGAAGATCGACCAAACCAGTAATAGAAGAGGTAATTCCCCCTACAATTCCGCCAATCAGTGCATAACTAAGTAACCGACCCAAATTGTAGTAGAGCAATAAAACAGGAGAGCTTTTAGGTTGATTGAGGGTTAATAGGGTACTTATACCCCCGCACATTCCAAGGCAATGACCTGCACCGAGTAACCCCACAATCCAAGCCCCCAAGTAATCAGGGCTCACTGCTTATCCTTATTCTGCTTTTCATCGTCTTCAAACAAAATATTATGTCCTTGCCGTTCAAGATCTTCGAATTGCTCACTTTTCACTGCCCAGAGGAAAATTCCGACTGCGACACAAACCAGTACGATGGCAATGGGAATGAGCAAATATAAGCTTTCCATATCTATCTCCCTTGCTTCTTAAGCAAACGAAGTGAATTGGTGACAACAATTATCGAACTTCCGGACATTCCCACAACTGCAATATAAGGCGCCACTAATCCAGCAACAGCGAGAGGCAAAATCAGCAAGTTATAGCCTAATGACCAAGCAAGGTTTTCGCGGATAATTTTACGGGTTTTAATGGCCAAGGCCCTTGCTTCAAGCAGTCTATCCAAGCGATCACCAATCAGTACCATGTCAGCAGAGGCTTTAGCAACATCAGTTCCTCCACCCATTGCAACGGAAATGTGTGCACCCGCTAGGGTCGGCGCATCGTTAATACCATCTCCGACCATCATAGTAACCTCGGTCTTATTCAGCTCTCGCAGGTAAGCTAACTTGTCTTCAGGTTTTGCTTGGGCGACAACCTTATCGATTTGCAACTCTTTAGCAACGCTTTGTGCATTGGTTTGTGAGTCTCCCGTCAATAAGGTTATTTTTATGCCTGCCTCATGGAATTTATCAATAAATTCTTGTGCCTCTTTACGAATAGGGTCGCGATAATGGAAAGTGGCAATATGCTGTTCGTTTAGAGAGAGGAAGATACAGTTTGTTGCAGTGTCGTTCTTGGAATTCAAGACAAATTTGGCACTACCAATTTTGATTGTTTGATTTTGGAAAACACCTTCAATCCCACTGCCGATAATGTTTTTTACATCATTGAGTAGAAGATTTTCAACTTTATAAGGGCGAAAAGCCTTCGCAATAGGGTGATTGGCGTGGCTCTCAAGTTCTGCTGCAATACTCAAGCATTCTTGTTTGGTGAATTGCGCTAATGTTTCAACAGAACTGATTTCAATATTGCCGTGAGTGAGGGTGCCTGTTTTATCAATAACTAAATGATTGATTTTACAAAGTGTTTCAAAAACATGATTCTTCCGTAGCATCACGCCAACACTGCCCATACTAGAGGTTGCACAGGTTAACGCTGTCGGGGTCGCGAGTGACAAAGCACAAGGACAGGTCGCCACCAAGACAGAGAGCATGATCCAAAATGCATCTTCAGGACGAACTTGATGCCAGAATAGCCAAGTGCCAACTGCAATCACTAAAATAACGGCAACGAAGTAGCGTGCAACAATATCGGCTATTTCAGCAATCTTGGGTTTTGATGATTGAGCATCATCTTGCAGTCTGACAATGTTAGAAATGACAGAGTCCGCTTTTGAGGCAGTGACTCGTAAATCAAAGGACTCATCACCATTGAGAGTGCCTGCAAATACTTGATCGCCACTGCATTTAACTACTGGCAATGATTCTCCAGTGAGCATCGATTCATCAATATGAGCTCGGCCATATATGATTTCGCCATCCGCAGGGATATGTTCACCGGGAAGAACTCGTACACAATCATCAGGCTTGAGAGTTTTTACTGGTACTTGTTGACCGTCCAAAGTAGTAGCAATTGCAGGGATAAGCTTTAGCAAATTACCACTAGCGGCAGCCGCTTTTCGTCTCGCCCGCATTTCTAAAAATCGGCCGACCAACAGGAAAAATGTAAACATCGAAATGGATTCAAAGAATACTTCCCCTTGCTCTGTAATCGTTGCGACCAAACTTGCCACATAAGCAAAGATCAATGCCAATGACACAGGTACATCCATACCTAATGTTCGTCCACGAATACTACGCCATGCGTTGATGTAGAATGGGAGAGCAGAATAGAGCAGGACAGGAGTAGCAAAAATTAAGCTTACCCAACGAAAGTAGTTTCTAAACTCTGCATCAAGATCGCCAAATGCCTCCAGATACAATGCAACGGCCAACATCATAACTTGCATACTTGCCAAGCCAGCGATTCCAAGACGATAGAGATAGGTCTTCATTGCATCATGGTATAGTGCTTCATGTTTGTCAGCTTCAAAAGGAGCAGCTTTGTAACCCAATTTGTGAATCTGAGCTAAGACATGGCTTAATTGTGTTTTTGAACGATTCCAAGTGAGTAAAGCGCGATTGGTTGTGGTATTGACACGAATCGAAACAACGCCTGGCTCAGCATCCAGTTGTTTTTCTATCAACCATGCACAAGCTGCGCAAGAAACACCATCGAGTGACAATGTCACCTCTGAGCGATCTTCTGTATTTCGTACAAACTCTGCTTGAACATCAGCATTATCATAATGAATTAAAGCTTTTAGTTGCTCTGGTACCAATTCTACTTTTTCAGCAGGAGCAGTACGAAATTGATAATAAGAGACCAAGCCACTGTCGACGATTGTTTTGGCAACGGTTTGACAGCCTGGACAACACATATCGCGATTTTCGCCCAAGATATCAACGTGAAAGTTCGTGTTGGCTGGTACATCTTCACCGCAGTGATAACACGTTTTGTTCATGATATTAGTTCGTTAATTCAGTTGAAGAAGATGGGAAGGTTACTCGGCCTTGAACTAGCCACTGTTCATCATGAGGAGTTAACTCGATAAACCATGGGCCTTGTAGTTCACTCTCAAGTTTCACACGATAAATGCCTTTTGCATCGGCGGTGACGAGTTGGGAAAAATCTCGATCAGGTAGCGTCCGATGAGCAAACATAGCTTGGATTGCAGGGAAATGGTCAAGCTGTCCTTTATCGAATTCAATAATCACCATCGTTCCATCTGAGTGAACTTTAGCGTGTAGCCCCAGATCTTTAGCTACGTTAATTTTAGTTAAGTCAATATTAATGCCTTTGCCTTTTTTATAATAATCCTCTGTGACTAACGAAACTGAGTTATTTGTAAATACGATAACGGTAACAACCGTCCAAATGACAACCGTGAGTGGAAGAATAATCAGAAACCACGGCCAGAATTGCTTATAACAAGGCTTTACCATAAGAAAGTTCTCAATAGCAAGGGAGATAGGCTAGAAAATATAAGAAAGACAGCCCCTTGGGAAGGGGCTGTTATTAGAATGTTACTTATTCTCTGAGTTGCTTAAGCTCCATACATAAGCGGCAACCAATTGAATCTTTTCTTCACCTAAAGTATTGATCCACGCAGGCATAACACCTGAGCGACCGTTCATAACCGTCTCGGTTACATCAGCACGAGAATCACCAAATAACCAATCATTATCTGTTAGGTTTGGCGCTCCAAAGGCTGGGTTTCCTTTACCATCTGTACTATGACAAGCTGAACAAACAGCAAAGCGTGCTTTACCCGCTTCCGCTTCTTTAGCATTGACAGAACGACCTGATAGGCTCAAAGCATAACTTACAACTTCTTTTACGCCCTGTTCTCCTAAAATATCTTTCCATGCTGGCATTTGTCCAATACGTCCATGGCGAATAGTGGTCACAATTGCTTGTGGTTCACCACCGTATAACCAAGCGTCATCGGTTAGGTTAGGGAAGCCTTTTTGGCCACGAGCATCAGAACCATGGCATTGAGAACAGTTTTGCAAAAATAGACGTTGACCGACTTTGAGTGCCTCACTATCTGCTGCAATATCAGGGATATCACGTAGGTTAGTAGTGCCATCTTGGTATGCCAGACGCTTAAATGCTTCTCCATAATAAGCTTCCGCATCATCGAGTTCTTTTGAATACTGTACAAGCTGCTTGTTTTGCTGCGCAGCAGCAATCGAAGCGCGAGACTCTTCAAGAGAACGAACGGTTTGATCTGAGCTTTTCCAGCCAAGGACGCCTGTAAAGCTACCTAAACCAGGGTATAGAGTTAGATAAATAGCTGCAAAAATGAAAGTACCGATGAATAGATAGGTCCACCATTTTGGCAGCGGATTGTTTAATTCGCGAATACCATCGTACTCGTGGCCCATGTCAACGCCTTCTTCAACTCCCATTTTGTCTTTCAGACACCAAACGAGCAGAATAGCGCAACCTAGCAAAGTACCAACGGTAATAACGATGATCCAAAGACTCCAGAATGTAGTCATTACTTAGTCACTCCTTGTTTTTAGAGGTATTTTGCTCTTCATCAGCGAAAATAAGATTAGCGGCTTCATCAAAACGCGCTTTGCGTTTTTTTCCATAAGCCCACCAAACTACGCCTATAAAGCATGTGAACAGCACTATGGTCCAAATACTGTGAATAGTACCGATATCCATAATTACCTCTGTTATTTCATTGCGTGGCCAAGAGACTGAAGATAAGCAATGATGGCATCCATCTCTGTTTTACCTTCTACATCTTTTGTCGCGTTTGCAATTTGTTCATCAGTGTATGGAACACCAAATTGGTCACGGAACAAGGTCATTTTTTGTTGGGTGTACTTGCCGTCCAAAGTGTTTTTTGCCAACCACGGGAACGCAGGCATATTTGACTCAGGAACAAGCTCACGAGGATTCAACAGATGAACTCGATGCCATTCATCAGAATAACGACCGCCAACACGAGCTAAATCAGGCCCTGTACGCTTAGAACCCCATAAGAATGGATGTTCCCATACACTTTCACCTGCAACAGAGTAGTGACCATAACGCTCTGTTTCTGAACGAAATGGACGAACCATTTGGCTATGACAGACGTTACAACCTTCACGAATGTATACATCTCGACCTTCCAACTGTAAGGCTGTGTAGGGCTTGAGGTTTTGTACTGCTTCCGTAGTTTGCTTTTGGAAAATAAGAGGGGTTATCTCAACTAGAGCCCCCCAACTGATTGCAAAAACAATGAAAATGGCAAGCAAACCGACATTACGCTCAAGGAATTCATGGCGATTATTAGAATTAGAACTCATTGCTTAATTCTCCTTATGCCGGCTGTACAATAGCTTTTAAGCTATTTTTAGGTGCAGAAATGGTCTTATAGGTGTTGTAGGCCATTAGGAACATCCCCGACAAGAAGATGAATCCACCGATAAAACGTACGGTATAGAACGGGTACGATGCTTGTACCGATTCTACAAAGCTATAAGTCAATGTGCCGTCCGAGTTCACTGTACGCCACATCAAACCTTGCATAACACCTGAAATCCACATGGCAACGATGTACAAAACAGTACCAATTGTCGCTAACCAAAAGTGAGCGTTGATAAGGCTGACTGAGTACATACGTTCTTGCCCAAAGAGACGTGGGATAAGATGATATACAGAGCCAATCGAAACCATAGCAACCCAACCTAAAGCACCAGAGTGAACGTGACCAATCGTCCAGTCTGTGTAGTGGGATAATGCGTTAACTGTTTTGATCGACATCATTGGACCTTCAAAGGTAGACATGCCATAGAAGGAAAGAGAAACGATCAAGAAACGTAGAATTGGATCATAACGTAACTTATGCCATGCGCCAGAAAGAGTCATGATACCATTGATCATCCCCCCCCAAGAAGGAGCGAACAACACAAGCGACATCACCATACCGAGAGACTGAGTCCAGTCAGGTAGGGCAGTGTAGTGCAGATGGTGAGGACCTGCCCAGATATAGAGTGAAATCAAAGCCCAGAAGTGAACGATAGACAGACGGTAAGAGTAGACTGGGCGTTCAGCTTGCTTAGGAACAAAGTAATACATCATGCCAAGGAAACCGGCTGTAAGCAGAAAACCTACGGCGTTATGCCCATACCACCATTGCACCATTGCATCGACAGCTCCAGCATAAATAGAGTATGACTTACCCCAATATATTGGTAGCGCCATACTATTAACGATATGCAATATCGCAACAGTAATGATGAAGGCTCCAAAGAACCAGTTAGCGACATAAATATGTGAGGTTTTACGTTTGACTAAAGTGCCAAAGAATACGACAGCATACGCAACCCATACAGCTGCAATGGCAATGTCGATTGGCCATTCTAATTCCGCATACTCTTTACCTGAGGTGTAACCTAAAGGTAAAGAGATAGCTGCAGAAACAATGATGGCTTGCCATCCCCAAAACGTAAATGGAACTAACGGTCCACCGAATAGACGAGTTTGGCAAGTGCGCTGCACAACATAGTATGATGTTGCAAACAGGGCGCTAGTACCAAACGCAAAAATTACCGCATTAGTATGCAGAGGACGTAAGCGACTATACGTCAACCACGGCGTATCAAAGTTTAGCTGTGGCCAAACTAATTGAGCGGCAATTAAAACTCCTACAGCCATACCGACGATACCCCAGAGAATTGTCACCAGGGTAAATTGGCGAACCACGGTATAGTTGTAGTTTTGTTCAAGCTGCTTTTCTTGGCTCATTTGCATGCTTCCAATGTTTAATTAACTACACTTTTTACTTCCAACACGACTTTCATCGTAACACCACCCAAATCCACAACAAAAACAATGACATTCAATGTGATAATTCTTATTGCTGACTTTATGAAAAAGTGGCATTTTCAACGTGTAACTATACTTCAATTAACAATTCAATGACAGTGTAGTAACCTTACACTCCATCAGGTTTTGGCCTTTTATTTCAAAAATTTGAAGTTTGTTACACGAGGAATGCGCATTCATGGCAACAGAAAAACTGACAAAAGCTCGACTTGTTCAAATTCTAATCACATTGGTAGTTTTGATTGGTGCTTTTGTTTGGCGAACACTCACGTATGAGCGTGATATTGTTGTGACATGTCATGTAGACAAGTTCTGCCAATTTGGTGTTGAAGATCAAGTGGTTACCATATCACTTAAAAAGGAGAGAGCAGGAATACAGCATTATATTTACTCTAAATGATGATGGGGTTGCCATTATCATTAACCAGGCTATAACATTAAAACTGTTGTATGAGTCCTAAGATGTCATCTAAAAGTTAAACCATAGCTTGGCGCTATTTAAACGCCTTGGTATATCGGGTATAAAGAGTGCTTCATTGAGTAATGAATTTTTGTAATGTGGCTAAAAACAACCGTTTCCACTAAGACTGATTTGACATCTTGTATCCTTGAGCTCAAAGGCGCTTTAGGTGATGGAAATTTGTCAAATTTGGTATGTTATTTCACCGAAGAGTATGATGCACAGAGTTTAGGTGCAGCACTTACCGATGCTTTCCCCAATATTCCCATCATTGGTTGTTCTTCATGCCGAGGGGTCATGACTCAAGAAGGTTATTTTCCAAACCCTGTTATCGGTTTGCTTGGAATTTATGATAATCCACAGGCTGCATATGGTAGCGCCATAGCACTGCAAAGCGAATCTATACCAATAGCTAGATTGGTTGACCAGGTTATTGACAATGCCTTGAAAAATGCAAATAGAGTTGGTGAGTTGCCTAGTATTGTTTTACTACATGGTACACCCGGCATTGAAGAAAGTTTGATTGAAAATATTGATAGGAAATTTGGCGGGCAAGTCCCAATTATTGGTGGCAGTGCTGCAGATAATTATATCAACAAAAAGTGGTCAATTTTTACTGAGAGTGGTGTAACAAGCGAGGGGGTTGCTCTGCAAGTATTATTCCCGTCTCAACCTGTATTCAGTGGGTTTAGTGCAGGATATTCACCAACCGAGTTTTCGGGGACAATCACTAAAGCAAATGGAAGAGTCATTCAAGAAATTGATAATGAATCTGCTAGTAAAATATATAAGGAATGGGTAGCCGACCACTCTGGAATTCAAATTGCCGAACAATATATTTTTGATCTCGTAACTCGTTTTCCTTTAGGGCGAGTTGTTGGTGAAAATTTTGGCTCTCAGCAATATAAATTAACACATCCAGTCAGAAGAACATCGGATGGTGGCCTAGAAGTCTTTGCCAATGTAGAAGTTGGGGAGCGTATTAGTCTAATGACAGGATCGAAAAATCAGTTAATTGATCGAGTATCTCGAGTCGTTCAAGAAGCTAGTCATAAAAGTTATCAAAATAGATCTGTTTTTGGTTCTTTAACGATTTTTTGTGCTGGCTCAATGTTACGCTTGGGTGAAGATATATATAAAGTTCATCAGAAAATGGTTGAGCAACTTGGTGAGAGTGACTTTATTTGTCCATTCACTTTTGGTGAGCAAGGAAGATTTATTAATGGTGAAAATGCCCATGGCAACTTAATGATTTCTTCAGTTGTATTTTATGAGGCATAACTGATGAACTCTGAATACACAGAAAAACTCACTGAGTTAACCTTAGAACTACATCGAAGCATTGACCGAGGAAAATTGGTATCGGAAGAAAATAGAGTTATTTTGTCAGCTATATCGGCGTTTAGTGTGGCAGCTAATAAAAATAATATTTTCGAAGAATTGAAAAAATTGCTTCATAGATATATCAAATTTGATGACTTTGTCGTTATATCTAAAGATAGAAATGATAATGAATTCCAAACATTTTTGAGTTCAAACTCCATATTCAATAACATGAGATTTTTAAATAATAGTAAATTTCAACGCGTTCTTAATGGAGATTGCATACTATTATTTGAACCTTACAAGCTAGATGAATTTTCTTGTTTAGATAAAACGAAAAACAATCTCGTTAATTCAGTATTGATTATTGGAATTCGCGCCCAGATCAGTGATTCTATCCTAATGCTTCTTGGTCATGAGAAAGGGCAGTTTTCTCTCGAAGCAAAAGATACACTGTCACGCTTTCGTCCTTTGCTAGAAAGAGCAATCTCAGATATTGAGCATAAAGAAGAATTACAAAGGCTTGTGGAAATAAGAACAAGAGAGCTGAAGCTAGCACAAAAGCTAGCGGAACAAGCTAGTCAATCTAAATCAAATTTTCTTGCGATGATGAGCCATGAACTTAGGACTCCATTAAATGCAGTGCTCGGACTTATAGATATTTTAAGAAATGATTCAACGAGTTACCAAGTTGAGTTGCTAGAGCAAATGGAGAGTTCAGCTGAGTTACTTTTGATTATTATTAATGATATTTTAGATTTAAGCCGAATTGAGTCTGGTCACTTCTCGTTACACTGTCACTGGATAGACCTTGAGAAGAAGCTAGAACAATCTTTGGTTTATCACCGACAGATCGCACAGGATAAAGGTATTCGCTTCAATATTATCATTAATAAAGATCAAACATTAGAGTACTACACAGACTCAGCTAGATTAACTCAGATTTTATTTAATATTGTTGGCAATGCCGTTAAGTTCACTAAGAAAGGCCATGTGGATGTACAGTTAAACTATGCTGAAGATGGAGTAAGTTTTCGGATTCAAGATACTGGAATTGGTATTGAAAGAAAACGGATCCAACAATTATTTACGCCATTTGTTCAGGCCGATAATTCGATAACAAGGCATTATGGAGGTACAGGGTTAGGTCTTGCAATAACAAAGCATCTCATTGAATTAATGCAGGGAACAATCCATGTGGACAGTGAAATTAATGTTGGAACAATCTTTACTCTTCATATTCCTTTGAGTTCACGTATAAAGCAAATGAAACAAAGGGTTGCTGATTCAGAGCAAAGTTCAGTCACAAGAAACCAACATATTCTTGTGGTAGAAGATACAAAAACGAATCAAATGGTTATCCAGCTTCTACTTAATAAAATGGGGTATGATGTAACGATTGCTGAAAATGGACGAGAAGCAATTGAGTTATTAGAGATGAATAGTATTTTTGATCTTATTCTTATGGACATTTCCATGCCGATAATGGATGGCATAGCAGCAACTAAAAAGATCAGAAGTAAAAATATCGATATCCCAATCATTGCTTTAACCGCTCATACTGCAGGAAGTGATAAACAGAATTGTATTGATGCTGGAATGAACGACATTGTACTAAAGCCTATTCGTGGTAAAGATATAGTAAATGTTGTTAATCGTTTTATTACCTAATAATCATACTTAACATTGGAAATGATAAGTATGATTATTAGGTATTTTATGGTAAATGATTTATGTTGAATGAATTAATAGCCTAAAAGTTGGTGTACTAACTTACACTCAATTCAAATTTAACATAATACACCTAATACGCACTAAGGTGTTTTGATTTATGGATGATTTTTGTAACGGATTTCAAGCGGCTTGATTTGTGTTACAGGTTTCAACTGCCACAAAGCTTAAGCCTTATGGCAGTTAGCTCCCTGTCATTTGGTGATTAATGGTTGGTCTTTGGTGAGCTTGCGAATGACTGCGCCACATGACGGACATTGCGGCTGCATAACGGCTAAGCCTGTAAAGATTTCATCTTGGAACCACGGTTTATAACAAGATGTGCATTGATGCGTTGGATCATCTTGGCGATTAACCATGCTGACGCCGCCCTTGTAGAAGATCTTTTTCACATTTGCCTCCAGATGTGATGTTGTTGAATTTGCGGTAATCCTTGAGTGAGTCTTCAAGGCCTATTTGCCAGAAGTCATAACACCTAGGACACTGCTCCTCGTACATGTAAACTTGATTATCCATAATGTACTCGGTGCATAGGAAGTCGATATCCCCACATTGGGGACAATGGTCACGGCGTTTGAACCGATGAGTTCTATAACGAGTGCTCATATCACACCGCCTTATACCCATACATCAAAGCTGATGCGGTCACGCCTGGCTTACGTCTAAAGTGTCTGTCTAAGGCTGCACAGAGTTCGTCTAGGTGCATGGCCATCATTGAGGTTGACGGGCCGTTCTTGTCGTAAAAGATAACCACCGCATCTTCAACTTGGTTTCTCGATGTCGGTGATTTGCGCTGTAGAATCGCTACCCGTTTAACCATGTCATAAGGTAATAAACAGCGTGGAATTGGTGGGTCAACTTCGTCTCGAGTGGGTTTTTTGAGGTTAAGGAGCTTGGCGTAATAAGCGATGGTGCTACGATTACGACAGAGCTTTTTAGCGCAACCCTCGACACCCAAAAGCCAGAAGTCACGTTTTAAGAATTGCTCTTGCTCAAGCGTTAGCATCTTGCAACGTCTTAAGCCGAGCTTGCGGATTTGACCTAGAACGCCATCGACCGGACGATTGAGTTGAGAAGCGATTTCGTCAACATTAGTGCCCTGCTTAAACAAGGCGGTAAGCTGTGTTTTCTCCTCTTCTGTCCATCGAATGATCGTGCGTTTAGGCTCTAGTTTTTGTGGCTCTTGCGCATGGCGTGGACGTTTTAAAAGGTCGGCAAAGGAGCAAGTAAAGTCTTGCTCCGGTATGATTGAACTGACGTTTTCCATAACATTACCCTAGCCTTATCTGTTTTATAGTTCGACTTCTAGTGGTTCAATGGTTAATCCGTATTTTTTGAGCTCCAGACCGCCGAAAGCATTAACAACGTAACTAGAGCTATGAGGGGTATAGAGTCCGGCTGCATAAGGTGGTTGTCCTTCTTCTAGGCCGAGTTTCATTTCTACGGGGAATTTACCGCCCAGATAGACGTAAGCGGTTTGTTCATAGATAACTCGGGACGGCTTGTCCTCTTTGCCTTTAATGGTTCGAGTTTCAACTCGTTCATTCTCTTTGAACACTTCGATTTTGAGCATAAGTACCTCTATTGATTAAGCGACTGCGCGGAACGGCAGTACATTGGATTGAGCCACAACGGGTAATCGATACCAGTCGGGAACGGAAAGCGGTTTAACCTCGATGACTTCAGAACGCTTGAGTGTGGGACACATGCGAGACACATCGAAGGGACGAGAGATGTCGATACCGATTTGCTTTAAACGGGCTTTGTGCTCAAAAAATTGAGAGCGAGTTAATACAAGCCTCAAGTCGGAACCATGTTGCCAAAGAGTAAAGTAACTCATGGTGGAGTTGGCTTTGCGTAGCGTATCAACGGCTCCTGCTTCTAGTAACTGATGAGCAATAGATTGATGTGTGTCGTGTGTGGCGTGTAGTGTCTTCATGGCGTTCTCGATGTCGTTTAAGTGTGCGTGAAAGTCTTGTTCAGTAACCAAGCCATAAAACTGTAAGTTGTATCGTTTCAATAGTTTTTGTCTGAGACTGTGCTCTTCTCGTACAACGCCCTGCTCTTCGCAGTAGCCGATAAGCTTTTCAAGGTATTCAAGTTGTTCAGTGACAACGCGATTCTTTTTGCGCTTGTCTTCTTTGAGGTGCTTACGGAGTTCGTAAGCTTTGCAATAGAGTTTTGTCATCATCCATTCGGATGCCTCACCCCAGTTACAGGTCATGCCGTTTGGATAAAACTTTGGCTCTCGGCCACGGCCGATTTGCACAGATGACATACCACGGATAAAGGAGGCTTCCTTTCCCTGCCCGACTGTATGATTACGAGTCCAGTCAATGAGGGTGATTTCAGCGCCGTTACCGATAAGAGATGACGATTTTCCATCTGGTGCTTGGCGGTGGAATACGCGGGTGTTTTTGGTGAATGGAGGTAAGTCGTACTTGGCGAGAACGTTGTTATAGATTTCAACACATTCATCGAGAGTGGTTAGGCCAACTAAGTTATCCATGCGTTGCCAGCGTGATGGATTACCCTCAACTCTAACGCGGTTGCCATTACAACGAATGGTCAATTTAGTGCTGTATGATCCTTCTAAAAGCTTTTGGTTAACGCTAGGTGGAAGCTTCTCCCCTGTTTCTAAATCGACCCGTTCAATAACATGCGTCCCAACGAATGGAAGACCACCGTCAGGATAATCTTGCTGCATGAAAAGTTGGTCAATAAAAAACATATGTACCCATGTATGCATGTTTATTAGAATGCAAAATACAATGTTTTATAGATGTATGCAACTATGCATAAAAATAACACATGCATGCATACTAGAATGCACTAATCTTAATGCGATTATTTCAAGGGTTAAGCATGAGCAAACAATACACTTCGCTAAGGGTTAGTGAGGAGCGAAAAATAAAACTAGAAAGAGCTGCAATCGAAATAAGCTATGCCACAGGAAAGCAAGTGAAATGGACAGATGTTGCGAATCATCTTTTCGATCAATACCTGAATGAAGCGAAAAGAGATATGAAGGAAAGCCTATCAAAATAGTCCGGAATTCCGGACTTAGTTCGGGTGTAACAGGAACCCGAACCGCTTCGCGGTCATTTTGGCCGATGACATTACTGCCTTAAAATGAAACCAACAACTGCTGTATTTTATCAACTCACTTTTTAGAAACGTCAAACATAAGGAAACATTATGCCTTGCAATAACCAACACATAGAAAGATTAGATGAACAACGATTAGAAGCTCTAGAAGAGCACCAAATGCATGGAAATGGACGTCATAAATGTTGTCAATGTGCGTATAACCAAGGTTATCAACAAGGGCTAGATTTATTAGCCAACATTTCTCTAAACATTGCAGCTCTAGGGGATTCACAAGCAGAACGAGATGGTAGACACAAGAGCGTACATCAGGCGTTTGCTCTTGGTTATGCGGATGGTGTGCAAGCCTACATCGAATCACAAAGATAACTGCTAAATGAAATTAATTAAATTATATCCATCGAATCAAAAAAAAGAGTTTGGTGCTAGCTATGTACTGGAGTATCCAGACAAGACTCGCCAATTAGACGATTGCAACCGCTAAACGCAATGTGAAGCCTATACATGGAGTGGAATTAACCCTCGTAATACTAGACGGGGGTCTAACCCGCTTCCTCCTTCCTCCTCCTCCTCAGTCTTCGTCGTCGTGCGTCCGTCGTCATCGAGTTAGATAAGCGAATAGTCGTAGTGAGGCAATGAAGTTCACGGCGACCGCTGTCTCAATAGAAACTGTAGAAATTCCGTCTCCTCGCATCAGCGAAGCTGATGACTGCGGCGGACGGCTGGATTTTAGAAAAGCTTTCTTTGTGGGTTTTTAAGAAGGGAAAACACCTGAATTCGTATTAGTCGCCATTATGTTACGGGCTCACTCTTGCAGAACGATTCAGCAAGCTGCCCACGTTCTGCTGCTAGTGAGGCCGTCAGTGCTAACGCAATGGTACTGACGACTGCCCCTCAACATAATGCCGCACCACCTAATACGCACTAAGGTGTTTTGATTTATGGATGATTTTTGTAACGGATTTCAAGCGGCTTGATTTGTGTTACAGGTTTCAACTGCCACAAAGCTTAAGCCTTATGGCAGTTAGCTCCCTGTCATTTGGTGATTAATGGTTGGTCTTTGGTGAGCTTGCGAATGACTGCGCCACATGACGGACATTGCGGCTGCATAACGGCTAAGCCTGTAAAGATTTCATCTTGGAACCACGGTTTATAACAAGATGTGCATTGATGCGTTGGATCATCTTGGCGATTAACCATGCTGACGCCGCCCTTGTAGAAGATCTTTTTCACATTTGCCTCCAGATGTGATGTTGTTGAATTTGCGGTAATCCTTGAGTGAGTCTTCAAGGCCTATTTGCCAGAAGTCATAACACCTAGGACACTGCTCCTCGTACATGTAAACTTGATTATCCATAATGTACTCGGTGCATAGGAAGTCGATATCCCCACATTGGGGACAATGGTCACGGCGTTTGAACCGATGAGTTCTATAACGAGTGCTCATATCACACCGCCTTATACCCATACATCAAAGCTGATGCGGTCACGCCTGGCTTACGTCTAAAGTGTCTGTCTAAGGCTGCACAGAGTTCGTCTAGGTGCATGGCCATCATTGAGGTTGACGGGCCGTTCTTGTCGTAAAAGATAACCACCGCATCTTCAACTTGGTTTCTCGATGTCGGTGATTTGCGCTGTAGAATCGCTACCCGTTTAACCATGTCATAAGGTAATAAACAGCGTGGAATTGGTGGGTCAACTTCGTCTCGAGTGGGTTTTTTGAGGTTAAGGAGCTTGGCGTAATAAGCGATGGTGCTACGATTACGACAGAGCTTTTTAGCGCAACCCTCGACACCCAAAAGCCAGAAGTCACGTTTTAAGAATTGCTCTTGCTCAAGCGTTAGCATCTTGCAACGTCTTAAGCCGAGCTTGCGGATTTGACCTAGAACGCCATCGACCGGACGATTGAGTTGAGAAGCGATTTCGTCAACATTAGTGCCCTGCTTAAACAAGGCGGTAAGCTGTGTTTTCTCCTCTTCTGTCCATCGAATGATCGTGCGTTTAGGCTCTAGTTTTTGTGGCTCTTGCGCATGGCGTGGACGTTTTAAAAGGTCGGCAAAGGAGCAAGTAAAGTCTTGCTCCGGTATGATTGAACTGACGTTTTCCATAACATTACCCTAGCCTTATCTGTTTTATAGTTCGACTTCTAGTGGTTCAATGGTTAATCCGTATTTTTTGAGCTCCAGACCGCCGAAAGCATTAACAACGTAACTAGAGCTATGAGGGGTATAGAGTCCGGCTGCATAAGGTGGTTGTCCTTCTTCTAGGCCGAGTTTCATTTCTACGGGGAATTTACCGCCCAGATAGACGTAAGCGGTTTGTTCATAGATAACTCGGGACGGCTTGTCCTCTTTGCCTTTAATGGTTCGAGTTTCAACTCGTTCATTCTCTTTGAACACTTCGATTTTGAGCATAAGTACCTCTATTGATTAAGCGACTGCGCGGAACGGCAGTACATTGGATTGAGCCACAACGGGTAATCGATACCAGTCGGGAACGGAAAGCGGTTTAACCTCGATGACTTCAGAACGCTTGAGTGTGGGACACATGCGAGACACATCGAAGGGACGAGAGATGTCGATACCGATTTGCTTTAAACGGGCTTTGTGCTCAAAAAATTGAGAGCGAGTTAATACAAGCCTCAAGTCGGAACCATGTTGCCAAAGAGTAAAGTAACTCATGGTGGAGTTGGCTTTGCGTAGCGTATCAACGGCTCCTGCTTCTAGTAACTGATGAGCAATAGATTGATGTGTGTCGTGTGTGGCGTGTAGTGTCTTCATGGCGTTCTCGATGTCGTTTAAGTGTGCGTGAAAGTCTTGTTCAGTAACCAAGCCATAAAACTGTAAGTTGTATCGTTTCAATAGTTTTTGTCTGAGACTGTGCTCTTCTCGTACAACGCCCTGCTCTTCGCAGTAGCCGATAAGCTTTTCAAGGTATTCAAGTTGTTCAGTGACAACGCGATTCTTTTTGCGCTTGTCTTCTTTGAGGTGCTTACGGAGTTCGTAAGCTTTGCAATAGAGTTTTGTCATCATCCATTCGGATGCCTCACCCCAGTTACAGGTCATGCCGTTTGGATAAAACTTTGGCTCTCGGCCACGGCCGATTTGCACAGATGACATACCACGGATAAAGGAGGCTTCCTTTCCCTGCCCGACTGTATGATTACGAGTCCAGTCAATGAGGGTGATTTCAGCGCCGTTACCGATAAGAGATGACGATTTTCCATCTGGTGCTTGGCGGTGGAATACGCGGGTGTTTTTGGTGAATGGAGGTAAGTCGTACTTGGCGAGAACGTTGTTATAGATTTCAACACATTCATCGAGAGTGGTTAGGCCAACTAAGTTATCCATGCGTTGCCAGCGTGATGGATTACCCTCAACTCTAACGCGGTTGCCATTACAACGAATGGTCAATTTAGTGCTGTATGATCCTTCTAAAAGCTTTTGGTTAACGCTAGGTGGAAGCTTCTCCCCTGTTTCTAAATCGACCCGTTCAATAACATGCGTCCCAACGAATGGAAGACCACCGTCAGGATAATCTTGCTGCATGAAAAGTTGGTCAATAAAAAACATATGTACCCATGTATGCATGTTTATTAGAATGCAAAATACAATGTTTTATAGATGTATGCAACTATGCATAAAAATAACACATGCATGCATACTAGAATGCACTAATCTTAATGCGATTATTTCAAGGGTTAAGCATGAGCAAACAATACACTTCGCTAAGGGTTAGTGAGGAGCGAAAAATAAAACTAGAAAGAGCTGCAATCGAAATAAGCTATGCCACAGGAAAGCAAGTGAAATGGACAGATGTTGCGAATCATCTTTTCGATCAATACCTGAATGAAGCGAAAAGAGATATGAAGGAAAGCCTATCAAAATAGTCCGGAATTCCGGACTTAGTTCGGGTGTAACAGGAACCCGAACCGCTTCGCGGTCATTTTGGCCGATGACATTACTGCCTTAAAATGAAACCAACAACTGCTGTATTTTATCAACTCACTTTTTAGAAACGTCAAACATAAGGAAACATTATGCCTTGCAATAACCAACACATAGAAAGATTAGATGAACAACGATTAGAAGCTCTAGAAGAGCACCAAATGCATGGAAATGGACGTCATAAATGTTGTCAATGTGCGTATAACCAAGGTTATCAACAAGGGCTAGATTTATTAGCCAACATTTCTCTAAACATTGCAGCTCTAGGGGATTCACAAGCAGAACGAGATGGTAGACACAAGAGCGTACATCAGGCGTTTGCTCTTGGTTATGCGGATGGTGTGCAAGCCTACATCGAATCACAAAGATAACTGCTAAATGAAATTAATTAAATTATATCCATCGAATCAAAAAAAAGAGTTTGGTGCTAGCTATGTACTGGAGTATCCAGACAAGACTCGCCAATTAGACGATTGCAACCGCTAAACGCAATGTGAAGCCTATACATGGAGTGGAATTAACCCTCGTAATACTAGACGGGGGTCTAACCCGCTTCCTCCTTCCTCCTCCTCCTCAGTCTTCGTCGTCGTGCGTCCGTCGTCATCGAGTTAGATAAGCGAATAGTCGTAGTGAGGCAATGAAGTTCACGGCGACCGCTGTCTCAATAGAAACTGTAGAAATTCCGTCTCCTCGCATCAGCGAAGCTGATGACTGCGGCGGACGGCTGGATTTTAGAAAAGCTTTCTTTGTGGGTTTTTAAGAAGGGAAAACACCTGAATTCGTATTAGTCGCCATTATGTTACGGGCTCACTCTTGCAGAACGATTCAGCAAGCTGCCCACGTTCTGCTGCTAGTGAGGCCGTCAGTGCTAACGCAATGGTACTGACGACTGCCCCTCAACATAATGCCGCACCACCTAATACGCACTAAGGTGTTTTGATTTATGGATGATTTTTGTAACGGATTTCAAGCGGCTTGATTTGTGTTACAGGTTTCAACTGCCACAAAGCTTAAGCCTTATGGCAGTTAGCTCCCTGTCATTTGGTGATTAATGGTTGGTCTTTGGTGAGCTTGCGAATGACTGCGCCACATGACGGACATTGCGGCTGCATAACGGCTAAGCCTGTAAAGATTTCATCTTGGAACCACGGTTTATAACAAGATGTGCATTGATGCGTTGGATCATCTTGGCGATTAACCATGCTGACGCCGCCCTTGTAGAAGATCTTTTTCACATTTGCCTCCAGATGTGATGTTGTTGAATTTGCGGTAATCCTTGAGTGAGTCTTCAAGGCCTATTTGCCAGAAGTCATAACACCTAGGACACTGCTCCTCGTACATGTAAACTTGATTATCCATAATGTACTCGGTGCATAGGAAGTCGATATCCCCACATTGGGGACAATGGTCACGGCGTTTGAACCGATGAGTTCTATAACGAGTGCTCATATCACACCGCCTTATACCCATACATCAAAGCTGATGCGGTCACGCCTGGCTTACGTCTAAAGTGTCTGTCTAAGGCTGCACAGAGTTCGTCTAGGTGCATGGCCATCATTGAGGTTGACGGGCCGTTCTTGTCGTAAAAGATAACCACCGCATCTTCAACTTGGTTTCTCGATGTCGGTGATTTGCGCTGTAGAATCGCTACCCGTTTAACCATGTCATAAGGTAATAAACAGCGTGGAATTGGTGGGTCAACTTCGTCTCGAGTGGGTTTTTTGAGGTTAAGGAGCTTGGCGTAATAAGCGATGGTGCTACGATTACGACAGAGCTTTTTAGCGCAACCCTCGACACCCAAAAGCCAGAAGTCACGTTTTAAGAATTGCTCTTGCTCAAGCGTTAGCATCTTGCAACGTCTTAAGCCGAGCTTGCGGATTTGACCTAGAACGCCATCGACCGGACGATTGAGTTGAGAAGCGATTTCGTCAACATTAGTGCCCTGCTTAAACAAGGCGGTAAGCTGTGTTTTCTCCTCTTCTGTCCATCGAATGATCGTGCGTTTAGGCTCTAGTTTTTGTGGCTCTTGCGCATGGCGTGGACGTTTTAAAAGGTCGGCAAAGGAGCAAGTAAAGTCTTGCTCCGGTATGATTGAACTGACGTTTTCCATAACATTACCCTAGCCTTATCTGTTTTATAGTTCGACTTCTAGTGGTTCAATGGTTAATCCGTATTTTTTGAGCTCCAGACCGCCGAAAGCATTAACAACGTAACTAGAGCTATGAGGGGTATAGAGTCCGGCTGCATAAGGTGGTTGTCCTTCTTCTAGGCCGAGTTTCATTTCTACGGGGAATTTACCGCCCAGATAGACGTAAGCGGTTTGTTCATAGATAACTCGGGACGGCTTGTCCTCTTTGCCTTTAATGGTTCGAGTTTCAACTCGTTCATTCTCTTTGAACACTTCGATTTTGAGCATAAGTACCTCTATTGATTAAGCGACTGCGCGGAACGGCAGTACATTGGATTGAGCCACAACGGGTAATCGATACCAGTCGGGAACGGAAAGCGGTTTAACCTCGATGACTTCAGAACGCTTGAGTGTGGGACACATGCGAGACACATCGAAGGGACGAGAGATGTCGATACCGATTTGCTTTAAACGGGCTTTGTGCTCAAAAAATTGAGAGCGAGTTAATACAAGCCTCAAGTCGGAACCATGTTGCCAAAGAGTAAAGTAACTCATGGTGGAGTTGGCTTTGCGTAGCGTATCAACGGCTCCTGCTTCTAGTAACTGATGAGCAATAGATTGATGTGTGTCGTGTGTGGCGTGTAGTGTCTTCATGGCGTTCTCGATGTCGTTTAAGTGTGCGTGAAAGTCTTGTTCAGTAACCAAGCCATAAAACTGTAAGTTGTATCGTTTCAATAGTTTTTGTCTGAGACTGTGCTCTTCTCGTACAACGCCCTGCTCTTCGCAGTAGCCGATAAGCTTTTCAAGGTATTCAAGTTGTTCAGTGACAACGCGATTCTTTTTGCGCTTGTCTTCTTTGAGGTGCTTACGGAGTTCGTAAGCTTTGCAATAGAGTTTTGTCATCATCCATTCGGATGCCTCACCCCAGTTACAGGTCATGCCGTTTGGATAAAACTTTGGCTCTCGGCCACGGCCGATTTGCACAGATGACATACCACGGATAAAGGAGGCTTCCTTTCCCTGCCCGACTGTATGATTACGAGTCCAGTCAATGAGGGTGATTTCAGCGCCGTTACCGATAAGAGATGACGATTTTCCATCTGGTGCTTGGCGGTGGAATACGCGGGTGTTTTTGGTGAATGGAGGTAAGTCGTACTTGGCGAGAACGTTGTTATAGATTTCAACACATTCATCGAGAGTGGTTAGGCCAACTAAGTTATCCATGCGTTGCCAGCGTGATGGATTACCCTCAACTCTAACGCGGTTGCCATTACAACGAATGGTCAATTTAGTGCTGTATGATCCTTCTAAAAGCTTTTGGTTAACGCTAGGTGGAAGCTTCTCCCCTGTTTCTAAATCGACCCGTTCAATAACATGCGTCCCAACGAATGGAAGACCACCGTCAGGATAATCTTGCTGCATGAAAAGTTGGTCAATAAAAAACATATGTACCCATGTATGCATGTTTATTAGAATGCAAAATACAATGTTTTATAGATGTATGCAACTATGCATAAAAATAACACATGCATGCATACTAGAATGCACTAATCTTAATGCGATTATTTCAAGGGTTAAGCATGAGCAAACAATACACTTCGCTAAGGGTTAGTGAGGAGCGAAAAATAAAACTAGAAAGAGCTGCAATCGAAATAAGCTATGCCACAGGAAAGCAAGTGAAATGGACAGATGTTGCGAATCATCTTTTCGATCAATACCTGAATGAAGCGAAAAGAGATATGAAGGAAAGCCTATCAAAATAGTCCGGAATTCCGGACTTAGTTCGGGTGTAACAGGAACCCGAACCGCTTCGCGGTCATTTTGGCCGATGACATTACTGCCTTAAAATGAAACCAACAACTGCTGTATTTTATCAACTCACTTTTTAGAAACGTCAAACATAAGGAAACATTATGCCTTGCAATAACCAACACATAGAAAGATTAGATGAACAACGATTAGAAGCTCTAGAAGAGCACCAAATGCATGGAAATGGACGTCATAAATGTTGTCAATGTGCGTATAACCAAGGTTATCAACAAGGGCTAGATTTATTAGCCAACATTTCTCTAAACATTGCAGCTCTAGGGGATTCACAAGCAGAACGAGATGGTAGACACAAGAGCGTACATCAGGCGTTTGCTCTTGGTTATGCGGATGGTGTGCAAGCCTACATCGAATCACAAAGATAACTGCTAAATGAAATTAATTAAATTATATCCATCGAATCAAAAAAAAGAGTTTGGTGCTAGCTATGTACTGGAGTATCCAGACAAGACTCGCCAATTAGACGATTGCAACCGCTAAACGCAATGTGAAGCCTATACATGGAGTGGAATTAACCCTCGTAATACTAGACGGGGGTCTAACCCGCTTCCTCCTTCCTCCTCCTCCTCAGTCTTCGTCGTCGTGCGTCCGTCGTCATCGAGTTAGATAAGCGAATAGTCGTAGTGAGGCAATGAAGTTCACGGCGACCGCTGTCTCAATAGAAACTGTAGAAATTCCGTCTCCTCGCATCAGCGAAGCTGATGACTGCGGCGGACGGCTGGATTTTAGAAAAGCTTTCTTTGTGGGTTTTTAAGAAGGGAAAACACCTGAATTCGTATTAGTCGCCATTATGTTACGGGCTCACTCTTGCAGAACGATTCAGCAAGCTGCCCACGTTCTGCTGCTAGTGAGGCCGTCAGTGCTAACGCAATGGTACTGACGACTGCCCCTCAACATAATGCCGCACCACCTAATACGCACTAAGGTGTTTTGATTTATGGATGATTTTTGTAACGGATTTCAAGCGGCTTGATTTGTGTTACAGGTTTCAACTGCCACAAAGCTTAAGCCTTATGGCAGTTAGCTCCCTGTCATTTGGTGATTAATGGTTGGTCTTTGGTGAGCTTGCGAATGACTGCGCCACATGACGGACATTGCGGCTGCATAACGGCTAAGCCTGTAAAGATTTCATCTTGGAACCACGGTTTATAACAAGATGTGCATTGATGCGTTGGATCATCTTGGCGATTAACCATGCTGACGCCGCCCTTGTAGAAGATCTTTTTCACATTTGCCTCCAGATGTGATGTTGTTGAATTTGCGGTAATCCTTGAGTGAGTCTTCAAGGCCTATTTGCCAGAAGTCATAACACCTAGGACACTGCTCCTCGTACATGTAAACTTGATTATCCATAATGTACTCGGTGCATAGGAAGTCGATATCCCCACATTGGGGACAATGGTCACGGCGTTTGAACCGATGAGTTCTATAACGAGTGCTCATATCACACCGCCTTATACCCATACATCAAAGCTGATGCGGTCACGCCTGGCTTACGTCTAAAGTGTCTGTCTAAGGCTGCACAGAGTTCGTCTAGGTGCATGGCCATCATTGAGGTTGACGGGCCGTTCTTGTCGTAAAAGATAACCACCGCATCTTCAACTTGGTTTCTCGATGTCGGTGATTTGCGCTGTAGAATCGCTACCCGTTTAACCATGTCATAAGGTAATAAACAGCGTGGAATTGGTGGGTCAACTTCGTCTCGAGTGGGTTTTTTGAGGTTAAGGAGCTTGGCGTAATAAGCGATGGTGCTACGATTACGACAGAGCTTTTTAGCGCAACCCTCGACACCCAAAAGCCAGAAGTCACGTTTTAAGAATTGCTCTTGCTCAAGCGTTAGCATCTTGCAACGTCTTAAGCCGAGCTTGCGGATTTGACCTAGAACGCCATCGACCGGACGATTGAGTTGAGAAGCGATTTCGTCAACATTAGTGCCCTGCTTAAACAAGGCGGTAAGCTGTGTTTTCTCCTCTTCTGTCCATCGAATGATCGTGCGTTTAGGCTCTAGTTTTTGTGGCTCTTGCGCATGGCGTGGACGTTTTAAAAGGTCGGCAAAGGAGCAAGTAAAGTCTTGCTCCGGTATGATTGAACTGACGTTTTCCATAACATTACCCTAGCCTTATCTGTTTTATAGTTCGACTTCTAGTGGTTCAATGGTTAATCCGTATTTTTTGAGCTCCAGACCGCCGAAAGCATTAACAACGTAACTAGAGCTATGAGGGGTATAGAGTCCGGCTGCATAAGGTGGTTGTCCTTCTTCTAGGCCGAGTTTCATTTCTACGGGGAATTTACCGCCCAGATAGACGTAAGCGGTTTGTTCATAGATAACTCGGGACGGCTTGTCCTCTTTGCCTTTAATGGTTCGAGTTTCAACTCGTTCATTCTCTTTGAACACTTCGATTTTGAGCATAAGTACCTCTATTGATTAAGCGACTGCGCGGAACGGCAGTACATTGGATTGAGCCACAACGGGTAATCGATACCAGTCGGGAACGGAAAGCGGTTTAACCTCGATGACTTCAGAACGCTTGAGTGTGGGACACATGCGAGACACATCGAAGGGACGAGAGATGTCGATACCGATTTGCTTTAAACGGGCTTTGTGCTCAAAAAATTGAGAGCGAGTTAATACAAGCCTCAAGTCGGAACCATGTTGCCAAAGAGTAAAGTAACTCATGGTGGAGTTGGCTTTGCGTAGCGTATCAACGGCTCCTGCTTCTAGTAACTGATGAGCAATAGATTGATGTGTGTCGTGTGTGGCGTGTAGTGTCTTCATGGCGTTCTCGATGTCGTTTAAGTGTGCGTGAAAGTCTTGTTCAGTAACCAAGCCATAAAACTGTAAGTTGTATCGTTTCAATAGTTTTTGTCTGAGACTGTGCTCTTCTCGTACAACGCCCTGCTCTTCGCAGTAGCCGATAAGCTTTTCAAGGTATTCAAGTTGTTCAGTGACAACGCGATTCTTTTTGCGCTTGTCTTCTTTGAGGTGCTTACGGAGTTCGTAAGCTTTGCAATAGAGTTTTGTCATCATCCATTCGGATGCCTCACCCCAGTTACAGGTCATGCCGTTTGGATAAAACTTTGGCTCTCGGCCACGGCCGATTTGCACAGATGACATACCACGGATAAAGGAGGCTTCCTTTCCCTGCCCGACTGTATGATTACGAGTCCAGTCAATGAGGGTGATTTCAGCGCCGTTACCGATAAGAGATGACGATTTTCCATCTGGTGCTTGGCGGTGGAATACGCGGGTGTTTTTGGTGAATGGAGGTAAGTCGTACTTGGCGAGAACGTTGTTATAGATTTCAACACATTCATCGAGAGTGGTTAGGCCAACTAAGTTATCCATGCGTTGCCAGCGTGATGGATTACCCTCAACTCTAACGCGGTTGCCATTACAACGAATGGTCAATTTAGTGCTGTATGATCCTTCTAAAAGCTTTTGGTTAACGCTAGGTGGAAGCTTCTCCCCTGTTTCTAAATCGACCCGTTCAATAACATGCGTCCCAACGAATGGAAGACCACCGTCAGGATAATCTTGCTGCATGAAAAGTTGGTCAATAAAAAACATATGTACCCATGTATGCATGTTTATTAGAATGCAAAATACAATGTTTTATAGATGTATGCAACTATGCATAAAAATAACACATGCATGCATACTAGAATGCACTAATCTTAATGCGATTATTTCAAGGGTTAAGCATGAGCAAACAATACACTTCGCTAAGGGTTAGTGAGGAGCGAAAAATAAAACTAGAAAGAGCTGCAATCGAAATAAGCTATGCCACAGGAAAGCAAGTGAAATGGACAGATGTTGCGAATCATCTTTTCGATCAATACCTGAATGAAGCGAAAAGAGATATGAAGGAAAGCCTATCAAAATAGTCCGGAATTCCGGACTTAGTTCGGGTGTAACAGGAACCCGAACCGCTTCGCGGTCATTTTGGCCGATGACATTACTGCCTTAAAATGAAACCAACAACTGCTGTATTTTATCAACTCACTTTTTAGAAACGTCAAACATAAGGAAACATTATGCCTTGCAATAACCAACACATAGAAAGATTAGATGAACAACGATTAGAAGCTCTAGAAGAGCACCAAATGCATGGAAATGGACGTCATAAATGTTGTCAATGTGCGTATAACCAAGGTTATCAACAAGGGCTAGATTTATTAGCCAACATTTCTCTAAACATTGCAGCTCTAGGGGATTCACAAGCAGAACGAGATGGTAGACACAAGAGCGTACATCAGGCGTTTGCTCTTGGTTATGCGGATGGTGTGCAAGCCTACATCGAATCACAAAGATAACTGCTAAATGAAATTAATTAAATTATATCCATCGAATCAAAAAAAAGAGTTTGGTGCTAGCTATGTACTGGAGTATCCAGACAAGACTCGCCAATTAGACGATTGCAACCGCTAAACGCAATGTGAAGCCTATACATGGAGTGGAATTAACCCTCGTAATACTAGACGGGGGTCTAACCCGCTTCCTCCTTCCTCCTCCTCCTCAGTCTTCGTCGTCGTGCGTCCGTCGTCATCGAGTTAGATAAGCGAATAGTCGTAGTGAGGCAATGAAGTTCACGGCGACCGCTGTCTCAATAGAAACTGTAGAAATTCCGTCTCCTCGCATCAGCGAAGCTGATGACTGCGGCGGACGGCTGGATTTTAGAAAAGCTTTCTTTGTGGGTTTTTAAGAAGGGAAAACACCTGAATTCGTATTAGTCGCCATTATGTTACGGGCTCACTCTTGCAGAACGATTCAGCAAGCTGCCCACGTTCTGCTGCTAGTGAGGCCGTCAGTGCTAACGCAATGGTACTGACGACTGCCCCTCAACATAATGCCGCACCACCTAATGTGCACTGATGTGTTTTGTTTTATGGGTAATTTTTGATGCCTCTCAGCCTAGTTTTTTGTCTGGCAGTTATGTGGATTCTTAAGTAACGTTCAGGCCAATCATAACTGTACTGCTTACCAATTTTGACGGCTTTCTTAGCAACAAGGCATAACTCATGATCACCTAGCGTAGAGACCTTCTTTATAATCGCTTGGTTTTCATTTGAGTAATCCATATCAATGAATACATCACAGTAACCTTCAAGCGGTTTTTTGTTTTTCTTGATCGACTTTTCAATTTGATTTTTGATCTTTTTGGCAACCCGATTTAGTTCTGCATCATCTGCTATCGCAGAATGGCTGCAAAGGAAAAAAATGATAAATAATGTAGCTAGATTATGAGACCGCATAAAAATTAACTCGTAGAAAAACCAAGGAATCAATCTACTAAATTTATGCCCTTGGTTTCTCTGATTTTGCAGTATTTGGAGCTAAGAAATGATTTTATTGCAAGTTGCATGTCGTGTGTTGATGAATATCAGCGACCTTTCTTAGCTGTTGAATTCGAGTGCGTAAAGCTTTGATGAGGAAATACATTACGAATTCGTTGTTGAATTCTCTTTGGGACTTGATTAGTAAAGGTAAGTTTTGCTCCAGTTCTTTGCTGGTAAACTTTAAGTTGTCCTGAGAACGGTTCATGTTGAGCAATATCCACAAGATTATGTTTAAAAGTATGTGGAAAATGCCCTTTACTCTTTGTAATGTGGCCATTCTTAAAAATCACAACTAAAGCTGGTCTATCAATGACAACTAACCAGAAAATAATGACAGCCGCAACCAATATGACATATAGCATACCCATCTCCTTATTCTGACAATAATCGACTGAGATCTTCTTTTAAACTATTGACGGTTTTGCTCGCCTTTTCACTTCTTGATGCTTCGCCAAGTAGATATTCAATCGCATCTGATAACGTGCAGCCTAACTCATTTGCCTTAAGGGATAACTTTTCCCAAACGCGATAGTCCAAATCGATAGATTTTTTGCGAGTATGTATTTGTTCAGCATTAAAATGACGCTTTCGTTTAGCTCGAATAGCTTGTTTGAGCTTGTTATCCAGCTCTAAAGACATGTGTTCTTCAATCCAAGATAGTACTTGAGTAGGTTCATGCTCAATCGCTTTGAGTTTCTGAACCGCTGCCTCCATTTCACTGCGATCAATGTAGTGAGTGATTTGTTCCCCATCTTTCCATTTGTTGATGAGATATTGCCATTTCCAACCACATTCTAAATTTTCAAGTTGTTGATATTTCATCTCTAGCACTTTCCCTTGTTATATAGTGACAGCGTAACCCATCATTGTGTAACCTGCAACTCTCATAATAAAAACCGTGTAAGATCATTGTTGAGTTGTGCTGTTCGCTTCAAGGCTTTTTCTATATAATTTGGCTCTTTTCAATCAGTTCGAAATCTCAATGACCCAAAGCATCTGGCGAAGTGTAACGCCTCAATTTGAGCAGTTTAACAAAGTCTTTGAAAACTACCCTAACCTAGCTCTCAATTCACTGATCGATATTCAACCTCGCTTGGCCAGTGCATTTGAGCAATTTGTACATCTCAAAGGGTTTAGTCGAATCCTATTGATTAATGCTCCTGATAACTCGATTTATCGGGCCTTATTTAAGGATGCTCTATGTGATGAAGCGCTTAATGTGCCCGTTTTGAGCACAGAAACGTTAGATATTTCAGAAGTACTGGGACAAATCAAAGTTGAGCAAGGTGGCGTAATACAGAAAACTGTTGGGTATCTTGAGCAAGCCGATGGAGGATATCTTATTGTCTCTGCCAACTTGCTTTTGGCTAATCCAAGATATTGGCCAACGTTAAAGGCTGCCGTCTTGGGAGAAGTGATCTCTCCAGTCAACTGTGACCCTAAGTCCCCTTTCCCAAATGGGATTGGTGCGAGCTATGACATAAAGTTGGTTGTTGTGGGTGATCGAACTCAGTTGGGTGATCTTGATTTCCTTGATGCTGATATTCACTCTGGCCTGTGTCTATTTTCAGAGCTTGAGCTGGATCTGAAAATTGATGAAGAGTCGATTGAAGAATATTTGGGTTATTTGCTTTGGTTGTGTGAGCAATATGATTTACCTGAACTGACAGCATCAGCCATTAAATCATTAATGACTGCAGGGGCCCGTTTCACCGAAGATCAACACTATGCTCCATTATGTTTAATGTGGCACCGCGCTTTGCTTGAGGAGGCTCGCCTTGAATCTGAAAATCTAACGATTGAGGAAGATCATATTGAACAAGCATTGAGCAAGCGTTACTTGCGGGAGTCCTATCTTCCTGAGCGTGCGTTAGATGATATTCTTGATGGACAGGTAATCATTGAAACTCAAGGCGAACAAGTTGGCCAAGTCAATGGCTTAACGGTGATAGAAGTTGCGGGACACCCATTAGCGTATGGTGAGCCTGCACGAATTTCATGTGTTATTCATTTTGGTGATGGAGATATTTCTGACGTAGAAAGAAAAGTTGATCTTGGTGGTAATTTACATGCTAAAGGCATGATGATCATGCAAGCATTTGTTAGTAGTGCTTTGGATTTGGATGGTTCACTGCCCTTCTCTGCTTCCATTGTTTTTGAACAGTCTTATAGTGAAGTTGATGGTGATAGTGCTTCATTAGCTGAACTTTGTTCTCTGGTTAGTGCACTATCTGAGTATCCTATTGACCAACAAATCGCAGTCACTGGAGCTGTTGATCAATTTGGCCGGGTTCAGGCTGTCGGTGGTTTGAATGAAAAAATTGAAGGCTTTTACCGAGTTTGTTGCCATCAAGGTTTAACCGGTGAACAAGGCGTTATTTTACCTAGTTCGAACCTTAAACATTTGTCGCTCCATAACTCGGTTGTAGAAAGTATTAAAAATGGCGAGTTTAATATCTGGCCAGTATCAACAGTCGATGAGGCAATCCCCCTTTTGATAGGAAAGCCTTTCCGAGGCGAAGATGAAGATAGCGTAATAGCTAAAATTGCAGAACGAATTGATAATTTTGAAAAACTTGTACAGCCACACGGAATTGTGGAACGGATCAAAAACTGGTTTAGCTAGCACTGATCAGAGTTGTTTGGCGTACACTTGTTCACTAAGATGCACCCAACAAAAAATGGAGTAATCAATAATGCAGAACAAACGTGATTCGTATACTAGAGAAGATCTTTTAGCATCAAGTCAAGGTAAGCTATTTGGTGAGGGATATCCTCAACTTCCTGCGCCTAACATGCTGATGATGGATCGAATTACCAAAATGTCAGAAACCGAGGGAGAATTTGGTAAAGGTTTGATCTTAGCAGAGCTCGATATTACGCCTGATTTGTGGTTTTTTGATTGCCATTTCCCTGGCGATCCAGTAATGCCTGGCTGCCTAGGTTTAGATGCTATGTGGCAACTGGTTGGATTCTTTCTTGGTTGGGTTGGCGGAAAAGGTAAAGGTCGAGCTCTTGGTGTGGGCGAAGTGAAATTCACAGGTCAGATCCTGCCGACAGCCAAGAAAGTTACTTATGAAATTAATATGAAGCGTGTCGTTAATCGTAAGTTAGTGATGGGATTAGCTGATGGGCGTGTTCTGGTAGATGGTAAAGAAATCTATGTAGCCAAAGATCTTAAGGTAGGCTTGTTCCAAGATACGTCTGCGTTCTAAATGCATATTGAGCTTTAATATACGAATAACAGCCCTTTTAGGGCTGTTTTCCTTGTTAATCAGCCCTAAAAGGGGCTTGTTGTATGGGAAATTATTTACAGAGACCAGAAAGTTTGTCATTTCTAGCATCACGCCAACCACCTAACCAATAAGAGCGTACTTCCGTTTGTTGATAGGGACATTCATCATGGGAACGGCCGTTTAGACCGGCTTTGTATCCTTGTGATTGAGCTCTTTCTAGGCGATCACGTTTTTGTCTCTTCATAGTTCTGTCCTCATACGGTAACATTTGTGCAACGTACAACTATTAAAGTTGTGTGGAACTTTTATGACCACACCATTAGAGAATCGATCAATTCTTCGCCTTTCTCAAGCAATAAAAAAGGCACAAGCCCAAATCTGTGAGCTTGTGCCCTTCCTGACAATATTTACAATTTTCTACGGAACCCTAAGAATCCCAGTACGATCAGCAGTCCTAAACCAAGGCTACCACCTTTACGTTCAGAGGCTTGCTCTTCGGTTGAACGCTGTTGAATATCTGTACTTGTTGCATTGGTAATTGGAATCAACTTCACAGCAACGATGGTTTCTTCACGGTTTCCACCACCACAAAGTGAGTTGTGTGCAGTTGTGTCATATCCCCCCTCACATTTCAGAGCTGTGGCTGAGATAACACCCGCATCATTAATATCGCTCGCATCAATAATGCGAAACTGGTTGTTACCTGTTACTGAACCGTCATTAGTTAAATCATCTAACCACCATGCTTTGTTAGCAAAAACTGCCATACGGCTAGCATCACTACCATTTGCGTTGTATGGGTAGATAAATCCTCTTTTGCGACGTGGTTTACCGTCATTTTCACGAGTACTATCTGCATCAACTTGCCCAACAATTTCGTTGTAATTATTGATGCCGCCAGCTTTTCCACCTGCACCTGTAAAGAAGATCCCACCACTGAAAAAAGTGGCGGTTGGATTTGCAACAGAGATGTTATTGACTGCAAAAAGACGATTTGCTGATGCCCCATTTTCTGGGCGGCTACCTGCAAGCTTTGCTTCTCCAATAGCAATTAGGTTTTTATTGAGATCGGTTGTGACTGAATTGCTGTGAATATAGTCGCCCCCGATTTTAGCCTCTGCGCCAGCAATAGGTTTTGTTGCCCAACTGTTGGTATTAGTAAAATTAGTCGCATCATCGAGCTGGAAAACAGAAGCTTGCATATAGTTATTATCAGCATCGAAAGAGTTATACCCAACGGCATAAATTTTATTGCCGCTGACTATTACATCTCGCATGCTTCCCTGTGCGAGACGGTCGTTTCGATTTGGCTCAGTTCCTGTAGTCCAAATTAGTTCTACCGCTTCACCGTTCACGTTTTTCCATATTGCAGGCTTAGAATAAAAATAAGTGCCTTCGTTATTGTTGGAGCTTCGAGAAATGCTTCCTACAGTGTAAGTTCCATCGGTTTTCCATGCGCGGGTATAAAGCGCATCAGATACGTTAGGAACCGCAATCCCGGTCGGCAAATGTGCACTGATCGCTCCAAGATTTCGACGATACGCTGTCACGTCTCCAGTTTTTACATTGATCCCAATCGGCTTAACGTCTGTTGTAAGGCTGTTGATCAACACGTTCTTAGATGTACCCACCGTGTTGGCACCTATAAAAGCAATTGAATTTGGAACTTGTGATGCGTTGATTTCTGCTTGCCAACGATTCCAATAAGGGTCTGCCCATGTATCACAGGTCGAGTAACGGAGTTCGTTATAGCAATAGCGTTCAACATCGTCACGTTCTTGTACATAAATGAAAGCATTATCGAGAGCAAATGCGACTTCATCACGATAACTTAAGCCATCAACTGCTTTACCAGTGCTGGCTTTTTCGATACGAGTTTCACCTGCCAGTGCAAAGTCTTGGCAATCAACACTACCTACAGTCGCCGACACAAAGCAACTTCCGGGAGCACTTGGCTGAATTGCCACCCCCCATGCACTCCCGTAACTTTGCCCGGTACTCGGTGTCACTTCCATTACTTGGTAAAGTGCCGCGTTAGCTGTTTGGGTAGCGAGCATCACTGCAGTTGCTAAGATCGAACGTTTAAAAGTAATACGACTCATGTTTTCTATTCACTTTCCTGTTGCATCGCTTCAAGCTCTTCCCAACGCTCAAAAGCAATTTCGAGTTCCTGCTCTGTTGCAGTTAACTTGTCTAAAATGGGTTGTGTTTTATCGACAGGCTGACTGAAAAAGTCCGGACCATTGACGAGATCCTGTAATGCTGCGATCTCAACTTCCAACTCTTCTAACGTTTGAGGAAGAGCTTCGAGTTCGCGTTGCAGTTTATAAGATAACTTCTTAGGCTTAGTTTTCGATGGTGCGGATTTGGGAGACTCCTCAACCACTTTTTCTTTTTTGACGATATTTTCGACAGCTCTGCTTTGTAAAACTTGTGCGCGCTGTTGCTGCGCATCGTGATAGCCACCGACAAACTCTTCAATCTTACCATCGCCTTCAAAAATCCAGCTTGAAGTGACAGTGTTATCAACAAATTCACGATCATGGCTCACGAGCAGCAAAGTGCCTTGGTAATTGGCAAGCAATTCTTCCAAAAGTTCCAAAGTTTCGATATCTAAATCGTTGGTTGGTTCATCGAGAACCAATAAATTGTTGGCTTTGAGCAAAATACGCGCAAGCAGTAGGCGATTCTTCTCACCGCCCGATAGCGCTTTAACTGGAGTTCTTGCTCGCTTCGGTGAAAACAGAAAATCTTGAAGATAACTTAAAGCGTGGCGAGTACGTCCACCTACCATCACTTCTTGTTTTCCATCTGCTAGATTGTCGATAACCGTTTTTTCCGGATCAAGTAGCTCACGATATTGATCGAAATAAGCGACTTCAAGCTTAGTGCCGCAATGCAATTTGCCGCTATCCGCTTGTAAATCACCAAGCAGAATTTTGAGTAATGTACTTTTACCGCAGCCATTTGGCCCGATTAACGCGATACGATCACCGCGCATAATATTGAAACTGAAGCCATCAACAATCGTTTTTCCGTCAATTGTGTAGTGCAGGTTTTCAGCTTCAAAAACAATTTTGCCTGAGCGATTGGTGTCGTCAATTTGCAAATTGACTTTGCCTTGTACTTCACGGCGTTCACTACGTTCTTGGCGCAGGCGTTTTAATGCACGCACTCGCCCTTCATTACGAGTTCTACGTGCTTTAATTCCTTGACGGATCCAAACTTCTTCTTGAGCGAGCTTTTTATCAAATTCTGCATTTTGTAGTTCTTCGACGCGCAGCATCTCCTCTTTCTCATTCAGGTAATTCTCATAATTACCGGGGAATGAACTGAGCTTGCCACGATCTAAATCCACAATTCGAGTCGCCATGGATTTGATGAAAGCACGATCGTGAGAAATAAAAATGATGGAACCACGAAAATCTTTCAGTAATCCTTCAAGCCATTCAATAGTCGTTACATCAAGATGGTTAGTCGGCTCGTCTAGAAGCAGTACATCGGGATCGCACGCAAGTGCTCGAGCTAACGCAGCTTTACGCTGCCAGCCGCCGGAAAGATCTGTCAACTTTGTGTGGCCGTCTAATTTCAGCGAAGCTAGCACGTTTTTAATCCGATCCTCAAAGCGCCAAGCACCGGAAACCTCAAGCTGTTCCTGAATGTTCGCGAGTTTGTTGATGTTGGATTCGGTTGGTTCCGTTGCTATGAGATCTAATTGATCTTGGTAGATCTTAAGTTGCTCACCAATGCCTTGTAGGCCTCCGGATACATAATCAAACACAGTTCCAGCTTGGTTACGTGGCGGATCTTGCTCTAAACGTGACACAACGACATCTTGCATAATTTGCATTTTGCCATCGTCCAATAGAATCTCACCCGCGAGCACTTTCATCAGTGTTGATTTACCAGCGCCATTACGCCCAACCAGACACAATCTTTCATTTTCTTGCAACGCAAAATCGGCGTTATCCAGTAATGGATGATCACCAAATGCCAACAATCCGTTATGGATGGTAATTAATGCCATTGTTCTGTAACCACTCTATTAATTCTTGTAAGTCAAAAGGCCAATTTAATTCGCTAGTTTGGTAAGCAACAACAGGTATAGTGACCGCGTAACGAGAAAATAGCTGGTCATCAAATGCGATATCAACTACGTTGAGTTGTTTGCTAAGCCCTACTTTATCCAGTAATGCATATGCCATCTCACAGAGATGGCATCCTTCAGTGCTATACAAGGTTATCATTGACTATCCTAGCTTTGATGGGTGATCAACCAGCAGTTGTGGATCTGTTTGTTGCGTTCAAAATCCATCGGCAAGGTTTGATGTGAGATATTCTGCGCATTAAGTTCCAAAGCTTGTAATGCTTCCAAGTCCATCTTGAAATGACGCTTGTTGTTAGAAAACACAATCGTTCCTTCAGGACGCAGCATACGCTTGAGGTTGGTCATTAAGGTGACGTGGTCACGTTGAACGTCAAATGTCTGCTCCATACGTTTGGAATTCGAGAAAGTCGGTGGGTCAATAAAGATGAGATCGTACTGACCTTGTGCATTGGCAAGCCACTGTAAACAGTCAGCTTGAATATATTGGTGCTGACGACCAACTTGCCCATTGAGCTGCATGTTTTCTTTCGCCCACTCAAGATAGGTTTTTGACATATCAACTGTAGTTGTTGATTTTGCCCCACCACAAGCAGCATGAACCGTTGCAGAACCTGTATATGAGAACAGATTGAGAAAATCTTTGCCTTTAGCCATTTGGCCTAAACGGCGGCGAGTAATTTTGTGGTCAAGGAACAAACCGGTATCGAGATAATCGTATAGGTTAACGATTAGCTTCACACCATACTCATTAATCTGCATGGTTTGTGCTTGTTGTCCTAATTTCTCGTACTGTGAAGTACCCTTTTGTCTTTCACGGACTTTAAGTACGACATTGTTTGCATCTACATCTAGGACTTGGATAGCCGCACGGATAATATCGGTCAAACGACGCTTCGCTTTTTCTTCAGGAATATCTTTCGGTGCCGCGTATTCTTGAATCATCAGATGATCTTGATAGACATCTATCGCAACATTGTATTCAGGCAGATCAGCATCATAGAGGCGGAAGCAATCTAGCCCTTCGCGTTTGGCCCATTTGCCAATCTTGTTGAAGTTTTTCTTCAAACGGTTAGCAAAGTCTGGGGCAACTAGTGTTTCCTGAGTACCTTCATTGGTTGTAGTGTTTTCACGTACCGAAATAGTGTAGTTTTTTTGGTGACAAGGTAACGCACCATTGTTGAGTTTGAACTGTTTGTCAGCTCGCATGCGTAGACAGCTGAGCAATTCATCAGAACTAGAGAAAATCGAGGCTTTGCAGCCGCCAAATTCCGCTTTGAGTTGCGCACCAAATGCAGTGTAAAGAGCAATCAAGCCGGGATGAGTGCCTAAACGCTCACCATATGGTGGGTTACAAATCACAATACCTTCAGCAAAGTTCTCTGGACGTTTCACCTTCGCAGCATCACCTAAAGTAAAGGTGATCAACTCCTCTACACCGGCACGGCGTGCGTTATCTTTTGCTGTTTGTAGCACTCGGTTGTCGTTGTCCACACCGTAAAAATGCGTTTCAACTTTCTTGGCTCCACGTTTGCCTTGCACGCTCGCTTCAGATTTCACACTCGCCCATAGCTCTGGCTCAAAATCTTCTAATGACTCAAAGCCCCACTTCTTGCGTTGTAATCCAGGAGCGATGTTTGCGGCCATCATCGCGGCTTCAATCAGCAACGTACCAGAACCACACATAGGATCCAGCAACGGCTTGGTTGCATCCCAACCGCTGCGCAGAATAATTGCTGCGGCTAATGTTTCTCTTAGTGGCGCTTTGCCTGATCCAGTACGATAGCCACGAGCATGCAGGCCTGAACCTACCATATCGATACCAAGCAAGGCGGTTTCTTTGTGCAAACGTACGTGAATATGAAGATCCGCAAGATCTTTACTGATCGAAGGACGAGGTAGGTTTTTCTTGGTAAAGCAGTCGACAATGGCGTCTTTTACCTTCATCGCACCATATTGGCTGTTACGAATTTCTCGGTTAGTACCATTGAAATCAACAACCAACTTCTTGGAACTGTGGAAATGGTTTACCCAGTTAACGGAGGTCGTTGATAGGTAAAGATCTAAATCATTCTGGCACTTAAATTCAGCCACAATACGAACAAATCTTGATGCGAGACGACTCCAAAGACAGCAGCGATAGATCTGCTCATTGGTTGCTTTAAATTTAACCCCGGCCTGAACGGGTTTTGCATCGCTGATACCCAGTTGGGTTAATTCTTCAACTAATAGATTTTCAAGGCCGTTAGACGTCACCGCTAGATACTGATTCATAGTGTTCTTTTGCTGATAAAAATGGTCTCCGATTATAACTGACAATGTGAACCATACCTAAAGCTAACTCACCTACAAGCCCAAAAATCTCTGTTTTTCGCTCAAGCTACTTCACTCCTGATCATTTTGGTCAGTGTGCACACACTCCTTTTCTAGCAACTGATATTTAAGGCTCCCTGCCTTGAAGTGACTACTTATGCATTATCAAATTGGACTATACCAGATTGACTTTTGCACTGTAAATAAGTTACAAAAGACCTAAAAATGGGAATTTTTAATGGAAATTTCCAGTTTGAAATGAGAATTGGGTCATTAACTATGTTGAAAAGAATGTCTAAAATTTGTACCAAGTTCACAATGTGAGCTAGGTCAACTTAAATGAAAGGCAAAAAAAATCGGCTTACGCCGATAAGAAATGAAGGAACGAAATAGGAAAGGAACAAATATTAAAAAGAAAACTAGCCGACCATGGCCATCTGCTGTGTGAAGAAAAGCGTATTGGCATCAGACATTCTGTCATGCATCACTTTAATCACTTGGCCAAATTCCAACGTTTTGCTGTCATTTAATGCAAAAGGAACAAGATCGGTATAGGCACAAAGGGTAGCATTCTCCCCCACTTCCAATGCGATAAAAACACCGTCATTGAGGACATTGCTTAAGCTGACGAGATCCCCTTGCTCTGGTGTATGACCGATACCTTGTGACTCAAAAAACCAACTTTTTGGTTGTACGGGTTTATGGAATCGCTTAGCGGCAACACAGTAAAGCGCTAGCTCAGCTTTACGAGGTTCACTTAGTGGTAAACAAGTAATACGCTCTTTATACAGCTGAAAATCGGAAGCGTCATCAACGGTAAAGTGGTTTTCGGTAAACGCACAGTCGACTAAAAGATTACGACTGAGGTTTGTACGAAATAGCATTTCATCACCAAGGTTGAGCATCAGATAACCTTCGCTATCTGAGTAATACCAACTCCATTTGTCACTTGGTTTAAGCATTGTTCCACTCTCAACGATATTTGGGAGGACTAGGTAAAAACGCTTAAATTACCTTTGCCTATGAATATCGGTAATTCTATGAGTGTGCGGAGAAAAAAAAAGAGGAAATGCGTAAAGCATTTCCTTTGTAGCCCATTCTACAGATTTGTAGAAATTACAGGTTTTTGACGATATCGGCGACTAAACGTGGGCCTTGATAAATAAAGCCGCTGTAAACTTGAACGAGTTTGGCTCCCGCCATCAGTTTTTCTTTTGCGGAGATGTAGGAATCAACGCCACCGACACCAATAATTGGAATGGCTTCACCGAGTTCTTTATACAGACATTTGATCACTTCTGTACTACGAGTTTGTAGAGGACGTCCACTGAGGCCACCCGTTTCATCAGCAAACTTCATGCCTTCTACTAGTGAACGATCTAAAGTGGTGTTGGTCGCAATCACCCCATCAATTTTGTTTTTCAATAGAGACTGGCAAATCTGCTTGATTTCATCATCACTTAAATCTGGAGCAATCTTGAGTGCTAATGGAACATACTTATCATGTTTCGCCGCCAATTCTGCTTGGCGTGTTTTCAGTGCAGACAGCAATTCATCTAGCGCTTCACCATATTGCAGTGAGCGCAGCCCCGGCGTGTTAGGTGAAGAGATGTTCACCGCAATATAACCCGCATAAGGGTAGACTTTGTCCATACAGATCAAATAGTCCTCTGCCCCTTTCTCGATCGGAGTATCTTTGTTTTTACCAATGTTGATCCCGAGGATTCCATCGTATTTGGCGCGTTTGACATTCTCGACCAAGTGATCAACGCCTAGGTTATTGAACCCCATACGGTTGATGATGCCTTCAGCGTGTACTAAGCGGAACAGACGTGGTTTGTCATTGCCTGCTTGTGGTCTTGGTGTCACAGTCCCTACTTCAATAAAACCAAAGCCCATTGCGCCAAATGCTTCAATACATTCGCCATTTTTATCGAGCCCCGCCGCCAAACCGACTGGGTTTTTAAAAGTTAAGCCCATGCATTGGACTGGACGATGAGGAAGTTGTTGACGATAGAAGAGATCGAGAGGAGTGCCGGTAAAACGTTTGAAATTAGAAATGGCTAAATCATGTGCTTTTTCAGCATCCAATTGAAAAAAGCCAGCTCTGGCTAAGCGGTAAAGCATAGTGCCTCCGAAAGAAAAAAGCCCCGAATAAACGGGGCGTAATTATTGACGCATTCGTCAGTCAATTCAATGCTTATTCTACAGTTAGGCAATTTAAGTTGAGCAAAGTCAACTCTCGTAGTGCGACTGAGAACTTAGCAAATTCGTGGACGTTACCGACTTTGAATTCGTTAAGAATGTTCTCCCAACGAGTAATCGAGGCTTTATTTCGATCCAACCAAGTATCAAGGGCCTGCTCAATTTCGAGTGGATTACCATTGAGGTTCCCAACAATCACTTGTGCCGTTAACTGGCGTTGCTGCCAATCAAGATCTTCACGGAATGAAGCACGAGCTAATGCTTGCCAATGATTATCAACAGCCTGTTGGTTAATTTGTTTTAAGAACCAGTGCAGCGACAAACGATCTCCCAAATTGAAATAGAGCTTCGCGGTTTGAGTAACAGCGGTACTCTTCTCTTTAGCAACACTAGAAATGTCTAGGGCTGAATAAAGGCTAGATAAGCGAGCAACGTAATGCGCGAGTTCTTTCTCTATACCTTTTTCGATCCAGCTTTCTGCCATGAGTTGATGCTCTGCAATCTCCTCTTTGACCAAAACATGATCAAGCTGTTCTGTAATTGCTTTCACATCTTCTTGATAACGCTCAACCATGCTGACAACACTAGGTTTACCTGTTCGATTACGCAGTAACCAACGAGTTAGGCGACGCAGAGTGCGGCGAACAAGAAACATTACATCGTACTGTGCGCTAGTTTGAGCAATGTTGTCCAATTGGCGTACTTTTTCTAATACGGTACCTAGGCCATAAATCTCGCGTGCAGCCACATAAGCATTGGCAATATCAACAACGCTAGAACCTGTTTCCTCTTGTAGTCGCGTTGCAAAGTTACAACCCATTTCGTTAACCATTTGATTTGCTAGGGCTGTTGCTATAATTTCAACTCGCAGCGGATGATTAGCCATTTGCTTTTCATAGTGACCACGTAACGCAGATGGGAAGTAATTGACTAACTGTTTAGCATTAAATTCATCTTGCGCAATTTCTTCTGTGGCAAGCTCTTCTTTCAACGCCATTTTCCCATAGGCCGTGAGTACAGCGAGCTCTGGACGAGTTAGCCCCATACCTTGTCTTTCACGCTCAAGCAGTGTTTCGTCATCCGGAATATATTCCAATGCACGATCCAGATAACCGGCTTTTTCCATGTGATGGATAAAGCGGATTTGCTCCTTCATCAGTGAAACGCCCTGCGCTTCCGTTACAGAAATCGATTCAGATTGGCCATAAGCATCATCAATCACAATGCCACCGACTTCATCTTTCATCGATTCAAGGATCTGGTTACGCTGCTTCATGGTTAAATCACCATTTGCCACTAAGCCATTAAGGAAAATCTTAATGTTAACTTCGTTATCTGAGCAATCCACGCCACCTACGTTATCAACAAAGTCGGTGTTGACTCGGCCGCCTCTGAGCGCAAATTCAATACGCCCACGCTGGGTCATACCTAAGTTGCCACCTTCACCGATAATCTTGGCATTCAGCTCACGTCCATCAACACGTAAACCATCGTTTGCACGATCTCCCACATCAGTATGGGTTTCGATTGACGATTTCACGTAGGTACCGATACCGCCATTCCAGAGGAGATCAACTTCCATCTTTAGGATCATCTTGATCAGCTCGTTTGGAGCCAAAGATGCCTTCTTGGTGTTGAGCATTTTCTGCATTTCAGGTGTTAGCGTGATGGCTTTTGCCTTCCGTGAAAAGACGCCGCCACCTTTGGAAATGAGCTTAGGATTGTAATCTTCCCAACTGGAGCGAGGTAGATTGAACAAACGGTTACGCTCTTCCCAACTACTGGCTGAATCTGGCGTTGGGTCAATGAAAATATGGATATGGTTAAAGGCCGCTAGTAGACGAATGTGTTTCGACAACAGCATACCATTACCAAAAACGTCCCCCGCCATATCGCCGATACCGATTGCGGTAAAGTCGGTCGTTTGGCAATCAATGCCAATCTCACGGAAATGACGTTTCACTGATTCCCAGCCGCCTTTGGCGGTAATCCCCATGGCTTTGTGGTCATAACCATTAGAGCCACCTGAGGCAAATGCATCACCCAACCAGAATTGGTATTCCGCAGACACTGAATTTGCCAAGTCTGAGAAAGTTGCAGTACCCTTGTCGGCGGCAACCACTAAATATGGGTCATCTTCATCGTGGCGAATGACGTTCTTCGGTGGTACAACCTGCCCTTCAAGGATGTTATCTGTTACGTCTAACAGAGCGCGGATAAAGCGTTTGTAGCAGCGTTGGCCTTCAGCGAATATCTCATCTCGTGTGGTATACAGATTTTGCTTTTTACAAACAAAGCCACCTTTTGCACCAACAGGCACGATGACCGTATTCTTCACTTGTTGTGCTTTGACCAAGCCTAAAATTTCAGTACGGAAATCTTCTTGGCGATCAGACCAGCGCAAGCCACCACGAGCAACTTTACCACCGCGCAAATGCACACCTTCGATATCTGGCGCATAAACGAAGATTTCAAAAGCCGGTACAGGAGCTGGAATCTCTGGGATTTCACTTGGTTTCATTTTGAGTGATAGCCAAGGTTTCGGCTGTTTGTTTTCATCCAATTGGTAATAGTTGGTACGTAAAGTCGCATTGATCATTTCCATGTAGCGGCGGATGATCCGGTCATCATCAAGGCTTTCCACTTGATCTAACTGCTCGGTGAGTAATTTGATCAGTTCGGCTTGGCCTTTTTCACGACCTTTGTGTTTAGGATCAAAGCGATGTACGAATAGATCGACCAGTCCTTTGGCAAGATCAGGATGGTGACTGAGTGTATCTTCAATATAGTGTTGGCTAAACGGGAAACCCACTTGGCGCATATAACGCGCGTAAGCGCGCAGGATAGATACTTCGCGTCCGGAAAGCGATGCACCTAAAATCAAACGGTTAAAACCATCACTCTCTAACTCACCGGCCCAAATCGCAGCAAAAGCTTGTTGGAATCGGTCACGAGCTTCACGCAGATCAACTTGCTTATCGCTCTTATGTAGCATAGAGAAATCAAGGATCCAGTACACTTGGCCATTGGCTTTCACTACTTCATAAGGCGATTCACCAATCACTCGTAAGCCGAGGTTTTCTAGCATCGGCATAACATCAGATAGATGGATGGGTTCATCTTTGTGGTAAAGCTTCAGGCGTACGGCTTTGGAATCTTTCGCAGTTTCTTGTAAGCGGTAGAAGAGCATACCCAGTTTATTATGCTCATCCAAAGATTCGAGATGCTCAATATCCGCGAGTGCAGAGCCCGGCATTACATCTTCCTTATAAGAACGTGGGAAAGCGCGTTGATATTCTTTTGATAGCGGCAATCCTCGGCTTTCGCCAAAATTTGCAATAATGGCTTCAGCAAGACGATCGTCCCACGTTGTTGAGGCTTCCATTAAGTTCTGCTCTATTTTTTTCACATCGACATCAATATTGTTGTTATCAACCCGCACAATATAGTGGGTACGAGCTAAGGAGCTCTCGGAGAAAAATGTAGTAAATTCAACTTCTTGATTGCTTGAGAAGTAGTCTTTAAAGATACGTTGACTTTGACGGCGTAGCTCAGTGTTGTGACGCTCTTTGGCGACATAAACCATACAGCTAAAGAAGCGACCAAACGGATCTTTTCGAATGAACAGACGGAGTAGATCGCGATCTTGCATCTGTACTACACCCATTCCTACCTCAAGCAGCTCTTCTTCACGTGCTTGTAAAAGTTCATCACGCGGGTAGTTTTCCAGAATGTTGTGTAATGCTTTGTAAGCATATGAACCTTGCCGATAGCCACTTGCAGCTAGAATACGGCCGACTTTCTCACGGATCAGTGGGATGCTTTCCACACTTTGGTTATATACCGCCGAGGTATATAACCCAGTAAAGCGATGTTCACCAATCACTTTGCCTTTCGCATCAAACTTTTTAATCCCAATATAGTCGGTATATGCAGGTCGGTGGATTCTGCTCTGCTTGTTGCCTTTGGTAAGGATCAGTAGAAATGGTTTTTTCGCCTCTAACCTTGCTGAGTCTGGGAATTGTGAGAGTTTTACACTACGAACCCGTTCATTGTCTGAAAATAAGCCGAAACCTGTTTCTTTGGTTGGCATGAGTTCGGTATCACCATGGTGATCAACTAAATCAAACTCTTTGTACCCCATAAAGGTGAAGTTATGGTTTCCCAACCAACGCAGGAATTGAATGGTTTCTTGAATGCGCTCCGCTTCAATAGGAATGTGTTTTTGCTCTGTTTCTAGCTGATGAATCACTTGCTCAAGCTTAGTGACCATTGGCTTCCAATCTTTCACAACCAATGCTGTATCTTGCAGAATATCCAAGAGTTCGTTTTTCAGCGCGGTCATCTCTTCCTTGCTACTGAGGCGATCTACCTCGATATGGAACATGGATGTGAGTTGCCCTTCACCTTGGTTGATGCTTTTCACTGAACCATCATCATGTCGTGCAATATGAGCTGGGCCATTGAGCATGAGGTGTGATGCCAATCCAAGGCGACTTAATGCCATTTTGATCGAGTCAACCAGGAATGGACTATCTGGCAGAACGATTTCAACAATGGTATGAGTCGATTGCCAACCTTGACGACTGACGGTTGGGTTAAACACTCGAACAGAACGTTCATCAACTTTTTTTTCATTGATGTGGTGCCATAAGCTGAGCACGGCACCATAGAGATCCGATTCGTTACGTTCGAGTAGGTCATCTTGCGAAATATTGCTGAACAGGTGTTGTCCAAGTTGAGTCACTAAGGGTTGTTGAGCAAGCTCTAGTTTGTCTTGAATCAGTTGATACACTTTTTCAAGCAAAACCGGCATCAAAGTTTCACGCGCAGTCATGGTCGACTCCAGAATTTGATTCTTATTTTTGTAGGGGGTGTGCTGTAAGCATAGCGCTTACTGTTGATAATGCAGGGAGTATTGTAAGAGTTTTATTGATAAATGGTTAATTGTTTTGGGGCAATACTGCGGTGAATGTGTGAGAATGTGACTAAAGTTCCTAATTAAACAACTGCAAAATAATCCTTTTACAGAACTTCCAACTTAACGAAACGATTATTTTGGTCAGTTGTTAAGCGAAATCGACCTTTTACTCCAATATGGCTTAGAAATGGCCGCAAACGAGTCGCCGGCAGTTGCAGCTTCAAACCCTGTTCGGTTGTCACTATAACGTTACTCGCTGCACCAGAGTAATGCGCTAGAAAGGTTTGATAGGAGATATTGAGAGAAAAAAAATAGTAATTCATGCGTATATCAGGTGGCACATTAGTGCCACCTAGTTTGCCTTTCGTTGAGTTAGTCTTCGAGTGCCTTACTCACTTTCTCAAATAGATCGCGAGCGAGATTTTCCATACCTTTCAATTGCTCCAACTCTTGTTTGATCAGCTCTTGACGTTGTTCATCGTAGAGTCGGAACTTGAGGAGAGGATCGATCAAGCGAGAAGCAACTTGCGGGTTACTGCTGTTGAGTTCACGCAAAATTTGCCCAGCGAAACGATAGCCCTCACCTGTTTTCGCGTGGAAATTAACTGGGTTGGCATTCAAAAATGCCCCAATCAAGCTGCGAGTACGGTTCGGGTTTTTTAAACTAAATGCGTCATGCTGCATCGCTTGTTGGATCACATCCAACACTTGTGGTGATGGGTTTGAGCCTTGCAGTGTGAACCACTTATCCATCACCAAACCATCGTGTTTCCACTTGTTACTGTAATCTTGCATCAAGGCTTCACGGCACGCTAATTGAGCTTGGTTAGCCGCCGTCATTGCCGCAATAGTGTCGGTCATGTTGTTGGCTTGCGCATACTGTTTTTGCACCAACTGGTTACCTTTCTCAGTATATGCAAGATAGCCTAAACAAACATTGCGCAGAGTGCGTTGACCGATCGCCGCATGCTCAATGGAATAAGCGTCTTGTTTTAGTGTGTGATACGTTGCGCTGAATTCATCTTCAAGTTCGCTAGCCAAAATGGTTTTGATTGACTGCAGTACTTGGGCAATGGCATCAACATCAACGCGCTTATACCAGCCAGACACTTCATTATGGCTTGGTAAAGAAAGCATTTCTGCAACAAACTCAGCTTCTAAACTGTCGCTAAGTAACACGCCGCGGAAAGCATCTACCACTGGTTCAGCAAGTTCAACGGGCTGACCTTGCTGAATCCGTTTAACGTTAGTACGAATATATTTGGCAAGTAACATCTGCCCTGCATCCCAGCGTGCAAATTTGTTACGAGCCTGAACCATCAAGAAGATCAGTTCTTCATCGCTGTAGGCGTATTCCAATTTAACGGGTGCAGAAAACTCACGCAGTAATGAAGGAATTGGCTGTTGTGCTACCTGTTCAAAGCAAAAAGTTTGCTTAGCTTGTTTTACATCTAGAATGTTAGACATCACCTTTCCGTTACACTGTAGCGGAATGACATCACCATTTGGTGCATAAAGCTCAATATCAAATGGAATATGCAGTGGCTGTTTCTCTTTCTGCTCGTGAGTTGGCTCTGTATTTTGCTCGATCGTCAGTTCATAGCTTTGTGTTGTCGCATCATAAATACTACTCACTTTAAGAGTTGGAGTGCCAGATTGACTGTACCAAAGACGGAACTGTTGTAGGTCGATACCGGATGCATCTTCCATCGCTGCTACGAAATCTTCGCATGTTGCTGCTGTACCATCATGGCGCTCAAAATAGAGCTTCATACCGCGTTGAAAATTACCTTCGCCCAGCAATGTATGCATCATACGAATCACTTCACTACCCTTTTCATAGACGGTCAGCGTATAGAAGTTATTCATTTCAATCACTTTATCTGGACGAATAGGATGCGACATTGGGCTCGCGTCTTCAGCAAATTGTGGACCACGAATAATGCGCACGTTACCAATTCGATTTACGGCACGTGAACCGAGATCTGATGAGAATTCTTGATCACGGAATACGGTTAAACCTTCTTTTAGACTCAATTGGAACCAATCGCGACAGGTTACACGATTTCCTGTCCAGTTATGGAAGTATTCATGGCCAATCACAGCTTCAATGCCAAGATAATCGGTATCGGTTGCTGTTTTCTCATTAGCCAGTACAAATTTTGAGTTGAAAATGTTTAAACCTTTGTTTTCCATCGCACCCATATTGAAGAAATCAACCGCGACAATCATATAGATGTCGAGATCATACTCAAGACCAAAGCGTTGTTCATCCCAACGCATAGAGTTGATCAATGAGGTCATTGCATGGCCAGCGCGATTCAAATTACCTTTATCAACAAAAATTTCTAATGCCACTTGGCGGCCTGACTGAGTAACGTACTGATCACGTAGTACATCAAAATCCCCAGCGACAAGCGCAAATAAATAAGCGGGTTTGGGGTGTGGATCTTGCCATTTCACCCAGTGACGGCCAGCGTCTAGCTCACCCTGTGCAATTTTGTTCCCATTACTCAACAGATACGGATTCTGTGCTTTATCCGCAATAACGGTTGTAGTGTATCGAGCCAGTATATCAGGGCGATCCAAATAGTATGTAATGCGGCGGAAGCCTTCAGCTTCACATTGTGTGCAAAAAGCACCACCTGACTTATACAATCCTTCTAACGCAGTATTCGCTTGCGGATTAATTTGAGTGACAACGGTAAGAGTAAATTCGCTCGGTACACCACGGAGCTCAAGGCTTGCTTCCGTTACGTTATAGTCTTGCCAGTCTTGGCCATTTACCTTAAGTGCTTTTAGCTCTAGTGCTTCGCCATCTAAGATTAGTGTATTGCTTTCTTGCTGCTGTTTTACTTGAGAAACCGCCGTAACCGTAGTGGCCTCATCGAAGAGATCAAACACTAGATCAATATCGGTAATGGTATGTGAAGGCGATTGATAATCGAGGCGGTATTTGGCTTGAGGAGTGTGAGCCATTGTCGTAATCCTTTTTGACTTTATGTTCTGTGATGACAACGCAGATGCGTTAAGTGATTTGAGATTAAAAGTTTTGTTATTGAGCCAAGATCTTAGGCCGCAGAATGCGAATAACAAGCCCTAGAGACAAAAAAGCAGGGAGTTTATCTGTAAACTCCCTGCGACTTTTACGGTAGTCCTCTATTGAACACGGTTCATAACAACTGTCATGCTGTCATCAATCTCTAATGTCAGTTGATCTTCATCGAGAACGTATCGAGTATCGTGCTCACCTTCTGCATACAGTAAAACTAATCGATTTCCTTCGGTGTAATAAACCCCACGGTGTGTCGCTTCATGACCATTCGGGTTAACGATATGGAATAAAAAAACAAAATCAGGTTGTAATGTTAATTGAATTAAACTGTTATCAAAATCCTCACCTTGAGGATTATTTATTTTATCGCTACTCCAATTTCCAGCCAGAGTATTGGGTAAGCCCTTAGTAAAGGTCACACCATTTAGTGTTAATTGGTGATGATTATTCTCGTATTGATAGGTTTGTGGGTCTGAACTATCCAAACCTAAAATCATGGTCTTGTCATCAGCTGAATAGTCACCATTCCAGTGGTCAACACTGTAATCCTTCTTCTGTATGTCAATTGAGAAATGATAATCCGATGCCAAACTCAACTTGATCACTCTGAAATTTTCACTGGACTGTTCTGGATTCGGGTTTAATAAATACCAGTCCCCAAGTAACAAAGGCTGATCAAATTGAGTTAAGTCGGCACGCTCACCTTTGCTAGCACTCAGTACTGGTGATGATGCAGTAAAAAGTAAACTCATCACGAATGTGAACATCCATTTCATAGCTCTTCTCCTCACTTTTTTGTAAGCGTAGGCAGAGAGATGATGAAATGCGAAATTATTTGAATTGGATCACATTAATTTTAATGGTTAAAAAAGTGTAAAAAAACGGACCAAAGGGTCCGTTTATCAAATATTCAAGAAAAATTAATGAATTACTGCGCTATCATGTCAAGCATGATGTTCACAGATTCATCTAAATACGCATCAGGCGCTTCATAATCTTTCGGTACATCCTGCAAATTAGCGAAGGTCGATTTACCCAAAGCTTTTTGACGCAGGTTGATTCGAGCTAGACGTTCTTCATCTGCTTTTGCGCTTTCATCTTTGCGGATTTTTTCATTCAAAGACAGCAAATTGTCATCTTTTTCTGCGCGATATTTTGCAATATCTTGCTCGATAAACCCAAACTCCAAATCATTTGCTACCCGCTTTTGGTGTTTTGCATCAAGGCTTGCGATGATGGATTTGAAATTATTCAAACGCTCGTATTTCGCTTTATCAATACTATCCCATGGCAGTGCATTGTCTTCTACACTTTCACCAGTTTCTGAGGGATCCACCGCTGTTGGGTAAGTGATATCCGGAATCACACCTTTATTTTGGGTGCTACCACCATCGATTCTGTAGAATTTCTGAATCGTGTATTGCACATAGCCTAGCTCTTTATCAAATAAATCATAAATATGATTAAGAGAGCGGTGTTGCTGCACAGTACCTTTACCAAAGGAGTTTTCACCTAGAATAATCGCACGCCCATAATCTTGCATTGCGGCAGCAAAAATTTCGGATGCAGATGCACTGTAACGGTTGACCAAAACCGTCATTGGTCCGTTGTAGCTAATGTTTCCATCGGTATCCGAATTAACATTAACTCGCCCGTAACTGTCACGAACTTGTACCACTGGGCCACTTGTGATGAATAGACCAGAAAGCGCAGTTGCTTCTGTTAATGCACCGCCACCATTGTTACGTAAGTCAACAATGACCCCATCGACTTTTTTCGCTTTCAGCTCAGTGAGTAATTTATCTGTGTCTTGAGCTAAGCCAACATAAAAACTCGGCACTTCGAGTACACCGATTTTTTTGCCTGCTTTTTCAATGACTTCTGCTTTTACTGCACGATCTTCTAAACGAATTTTATCGCGAACAATTGTGACAACGTGACTTTTAGCATCTTTACCTTCAGGCAAAACTAACAGTTTTACCTTGCTGCCTTTTGGGCCTTTAATCAGTTGTACAACGTCATCGAGTCGCCAACCAATTACATCGACCATTTCTTCGCCTTGTTGGCCAACACCAATAATACGATCCCCCTCACCTATCTGTTTACTCAGTGCCGCAGGGCCACCAGCCACGAGTGACCGGATAATGGTGTAATCATCGGTCATCTGTAAAACGGCACCAATTCCTTCTAAAGAAAGATTCATCTCCGATTGGAATTGTTCTGCATTACGCGGCGATAAATAACTGGTATGGGGGTCAACTTCACGCGCAAAGGCGTTCATATAGGTTTGAAAGACGTCTTCACTCTTAGTTTGAGTGAGCCGTTTCATGGCATTGTTGTAGCGTTTTTCAAGTGTTTCTTTGATTTCTGGCCACTCTTTACCAGCCAGTTTCAAATTTAGCGCATCATACTTTACTCGTTGACGCCATAACTCATTGACTTCATTAAGATCTTTTGGCCAAGGCGATTTTGAACGATCTAACTCTATCGATTCGTCTTTATCGAACGTCATCTCTTTATCTAGCAATGAGATAGCATATTCAAAGCGCTCGAAACGCTTTTCCATCGATAAGTTATATAGATCATATGCAATCTGATTATTGCCTGCTTTTAATTGATCATCTAACTGCAAAGACCAGTCTTTGAATGAATCAATATCGGCTTGAGTGAAAATGTTGCGGCTGTAATCAAGCATCTCAAGATAGCGTTCAAACATCGCTTGAGAAAACTGATCATCCAGATTGAATTGTTTGTAGTGAGAACGGGTAAAACGCGAAGTGACACGTTTCGCTGCCGTCTCGTGTTGAGCTTCTGGGGTAAGAAGAGGTAAGTCTTCTGGTTTGAGTTTGGCTTCTAAAGCCTGAACTGAAGAGGCTGCTAGCCAGAGGCTAGCAGCAATCAGAGATAGTTTTGAACGGCATTTCATGCGAAGGAGTATCTCCCTTATGCGCGCAAGTGCTCCGCTTTCACAACCATTTGTAGGCCGTTGGCAAGTTGAACACGCACATCTTCCTTACTGATTTCAACGATGGTTGCAGCCATGTTGCCTTTACCCATATTCACATTCACCTGCTTGCCGACATTGAGCTCTTCGGCAGTTAATGTGCGCGTTTCTACGGGCTTTTTCTCTACTTTCTGTGCGTTTTGAGGACGACGAGTTTGCTGTGGCTTTTTGGCCTTTGGTTTACTCGCTTTTGCTTCTTCACGCACTTTTTTTGCTTGTTCTTTACGACGAGCTTCTACACGAGCTTTGCTTTCAGCCAGTGCCGTTTGTGCGTGTTCTACATGTTGCTCTTCTAGTTCACCACAAGGGTTACCATCAAGGTCAACACGAGTTGCGCCAGGTTTTACACCGTGTAAATAACGCCAAGAAGAGGTGTATTGTCTTAACGCGGCACGAAGCTGAGTTTTGCTTACTTTTGGGTCGTCATTCAAGCGATCAGCAAGATCCTGAAAAATACCAATTTTCAGAGGCTTTGCTTCACCTTCTAAAGTAAAGCAGTTAGGGAAACATTCAGCAATGTACGCGATCACTTCTTTGCTGTTTTTTAACTTTTCAGTGTTTTCCATGAGGATTCCTGGTTATTGCGGCTGCCCGCCAAACATTGAGTGTAAATATGTGCGGTATTATAAAGACCTGCAAAGGAAAAACCACAGGCAAAGGGCAAATTATGCCTTATTAGCCTGTGAATTGAGCAGCTTTTCTACTTCTTTCATCAAATAGGTCAGACCTTGTTCATCAATTTCATTGAAACGGCCTATGTTTGGGCTGTCAATGTCTAACACTCCGATAATTTTTCCGTTAATCGAGAATGGGATAACGATTTCAGAGTTACTGGCTGCATCGCATGCGATGTGTCCTTCAAATTGATGGACATCATACACGCGTTGAACACGGTTTTCGTCAGCAGCCGTCCCACAAACACCCTTACCTACCGGAATGCGAACACATGCAGGCTTGCCTTGAAAAGGGCCTAAGACCAATTCATCCTGCTGCATCAAGTAAAAACCGACCCAGTTGAGATCGGTAAGCTCCATATTCAGCAAAGCGCTAAGATTAGCCAGATTCGCGATGAGGTTGCTTTCGCCCTCTAATAAAGCAACGGCTTGTTTGGTTAAACGCTGGTACTGCTCTAAATTCATAGTAACTTCCATTTGAAAAATAAAGACTTCTTTTTTGAATGACGTACCCTATAGTCATAAAAACAGGATACACATTCATTGCTATGACGTATTCCCAAGACACTATTATCTGCTCTCAACTGATAACTCAAGTAAAAAATCCCCAAAACAGGCGTGACTCACTAGACCGTGAATATTGAAGCACTGGCCGGTGTAGTCCCCTCTAATGCCCATCTATATATATGCCGTAAGAGGATTGAGATTCGATATACGCTTATTGATCCATAAAGTGGCGTAATTCTCTTTAATGGGTAAGACTCTGATGATATAAGCCCTAGTGTGGTTCATGACAATAGCTGTTGTTTTACAATGACCTATACTGTTTAATGACATTTTGCGGCATAATCTTGTGCTTAGTTGCCATTGGCCGCACAGAGCAATCGTGCGGATGATTGAACAATCACTTTAAATATGTGATTTTGAGATAAAGCAACTTCGACATTCAATACTATTGGAAGATGGATATGTTAGTCGTTCAGGCAAGAACAATGAGCATTGCGATCAAGAAGGTCTTTACCAAACCCTATAACACCCGCTTGAGTGACATTGTCACCAGTTTCGGTAAATTTTGCCTATGACAACACCTTCAGCAGAACTCCACGAGCACGCAACACAGCCGAGCCACATACGTTTGTGCCCAGGTTGCGAATTACCGATCGATATTTTGTCTGTCGCTCAAGGGCATTCTGCGTATTGCCCTCGTTGTGACACTCAACTTTATCGTGGGGGCACTCCTTCTTTATCTGGTAACTTAGCGCTTGCCGTTACTTGCCTGCTACTGTTTATCCCCTCTCATTTTTTCAGTTACATCAATATTCGCTTATTTGGGATGATGATCCCTGCCAACTTACCTCAAGGGGTTATCGCTCTTTGGGAAGAAGGCTTTTGGCCACTCGCGCTGTTAGTTCTGTTTTGTAGCTCGATTGCACCATTGATGTTGTGCTTGAGTGTGGTTAGTGCTCATTGGGCTTTGCATTTTCGTCACTTTCGAACGTTACGCCATTCACTGCAACTGATACATCATCTTAAAGCGTGGGTAATGTTGGATGTTTTTTTAGTTAGTGTTGCAGTCTCTTGTTTTAAGCTCAAAGATTATTCTGATATCTATGTTGGCCCAGGCTTGTTGGGGTTAGTATTGCTACAACTCTTCACTGTGCTCTTACTCAGTCGGATCAGTACACGCCGCTATTGGGAGACTTGGCAGAAGGAAGCGGATTACGATTTACCTTTAAAGCAAGTGCACTGCCATAACTGCCATCTTTCTCAGCCAGAAAGCGATCGTTGTGTGCGCTGCCAGCATAAGCTTTTTCACCGAAAGCCTAATTCTATCGAACGTACATGGGCTTATGTATTAGCCGCAACCGTGGCAATATTTCCGGCGAATCTAATCCCGATCTCCATTTTGATCACCAATGGGCAACGTTTGGAGGATACGATTTTCTCTGGAGTGGCCTCATTAGTGAAAAGTGGTATGTGGGGTATTGCCATCATTATTTTTGTGGCCAGTATTGTGGTACCCGTGATTAAGATCGTAGGCCTTGGCTATTTGTTACTGGCAATAAAATTTAAGCATGAAGTGCATCAACGCCAGCGAATGATGATTTATCGTGGCATTAAATGGATTGGTAAATGGTCTGTGATGGATCTCTTTGTTATCTCCATCATGCTCACTTTGGTCGACCGAGGACAGATCCTCGATTTTACCCCCGGCTATGGGGCTGTGGCTTTTGGTATGGTTGTGGTTCTCACTATGTTGGCAGCGGAAAGTTTAGATCCTCGCCTACTCTGGGATGAGCCCAATGTTACCCGTACTCAACAATAGGTTGTTTGAATGAGTCAAGAAAATACAACACAAAACTCGTACACACCGGATATTCGCAAAAATCGGGGAATTTCTCCGTTGTGGATTTTGCCGATTGTGACCATGATTTTAGCTGGTTGGTTAGTGTTTAAAGCGGTGCATGATGCTGGAGTGCGGATTCAAATTCACTTTGATAATGCGCAAGGATTGATTGCCGGTCGAACCACAATTCGCTATCAAGGCTTAGAAGTCGGCATGGTGCGCGACATTAAGTTATCCGAAGACCTTAACAGTATTTATGTTGAGGCCGATATTTATCCTGAGGCTACCAAACTACTCTCCACTCAAACTCGGTTCTGGATGGTGAAACCGACTGCAAGTTTGTCGGGAGTGTCAGGGTTAGATGCTCTGGTTTCCGGCAACTATATCGCTATTCAGCCAGGAGCTCTCCATCAGGAGGACTATCCAACCAAATACCAAGCCTTAGAATCAGCCCCTTCTGATTTATTAGCACAACGGGGGCTCACTATCTCTTTGAAAGCTCGAGATCTGGGTGGCATTTCTGTTGGCTCACAAATTGTCTACAAAAAGATCCCAATTGGCGAAGTGTTCAACTATCAATTGGATGAGGATGCTCAATCAGTGATCATTCAAGCCTCAATTAAAGAGGAATATAGACACATTATTAATACAGAAAGTCGTTTCTGGAATGTGAGCGGTGTGGGCGCTAGTATCGGTTTTGAAGGTGTCGACGTTCGCTTAGAAAGCCTAAGCGCATTAATTGGAGGATCCATTGCTGTTGACTCCCCAGATGAAGGCAAGCCAGTTGAACAAAATGCCCAATTTCGCTTGTACCGAGATTTAAAAACCGCAGGGCGCGGGATTGCTGTATCAATCACACTACCAGATGACAACAACATCTCCGCTGCGGGCGCTCCAATCATGTATCGCGGTATTGAAATTGGCCAGATTACCGATTTACAACTGAGTGATGATCGCAAAGCCATCACGGCCTCTGCCGCCATTCAGCCTGCATTTAGTGACATGCTCAATAGTGGCAGCCAATTTGTATTGGAAGAAGCCCAAGTATCATTAGCAGGTGTAGAAAACCTAGCAAACTTTGTTAAAGGGAATTACCTGACGCTGATCCCCGGTGAAGGTGAACGCACGCGTAATTTTCATGCGGTACGCAAAAACGAGTTTAAATACGCTCGTTCGAACAGTATTAGCTTTAACTTAGTGGCGGATAACTCATTTGGTTTGGAAGCGGGAACCCCGATTTTGTATCGTGGGGTTGCCGTGGGTAGCGTAACCGCCGTGAATCTCAAACTCGATTATGTTGAGTTCAATGTTCTGATTGACGAACAGTATGGCTCGCTGATCCGCTCGCAAAACCGCTTTTATGTCACGGGCAGCGCTTCAGCAGAACTCACGGAGTCAGGCTTTTCTGTTTCCATTCCACCAGCTAAACAACTCTTACTTGGCTCAATCAGCTTTGCCAGTGAGGGCAGCAGTACACCTCTTGAGCAATATCGCCTCTACTCGAATCAATCGTTAGCAGAGTTGGCGAAATATAATCAGTCGGGCTCGCGTTCGTTAACCCTGTTTGCCAATGAGTTGCCCTCGATCAATGCTGGCTCCCCTATTCTTTATCGCAATTTAAAAGTCGGCAGCATTTCAGGTTTTACACTAACACCGAAAGGCGTGCAGATTGCAGCCACCATCGAAAAACAATATCAGCATTTATTAACGCCAGATACCGTGTTTTGGAATCGTTCTGGTGTCGAAATAAAGGCGTCAATGGACGGGGTCGATGTCAAAGCTGCACCACTGCAGACACTAATTCGTGGTGGGATTGCGTTTGATAATTTACCCGGTATCGAAAACAAAGTGGGATCGATGTGGAAACTGTATAACGACTATGATCATGCCCGTCGTTATGGCGAGAAAATCACCCTGACAGCCTTGGGTACACTGGGAATCAAAGTGGGCACACCAGTACAATACCAAGGCGTACAAATTGGTGAGGTGTTTGAAATCACTCCCGATTTTGAGTCTGATTTTGTGAAACTTTCTGCGCGTATTGAGCCGCAATATGCCCCTAAAATTGCCAAGAAAAATTCACAATTTTGGCTCTCACAAGCCAAAATTGGCTTAAGTGGGATTGAGAATGTACAAAACCTTTTAGGTCACAGTATCGAAGTACAACCAGGAACAGGCGAGAGTCGCTTTGAGTTTGAATTACATAAAGAAGCACGTCATGGTGGCGCAGGGAAAACCTATACATTGCAGAGTGAAAAACGCGGCTCTGTAAGCGTAGGAACACCGGTTCTCTACCGTGATATCGAAGTCGGTAAAGTGATTGATGTGCGTTTGGGAGAGTTCGCGGATCGAGTGATTACCACGATACGCATAGCACCTCAGTACACTTATCTGCTTCGTCAAAATAGTGTGTTTTGGAACGTGTCAGGGCTCGATATGTCCATCGGGCTTACCGGTGCCAACGTTAAAGCGGGTACTTTTGACAGCATGTTGCGAGGTGGCATCACCTTCGCAACGCCAGAGCAAAAACAGCTCCCCGCTGCCGCCCCTGAGGGTCATACCTTTTATCTCTACCCTCAAGCTCAGGAAGAATGGAATAAGTGGCGTACACCGATTCCCAAGCCATAATTGAACATCGATCATGACGAAAAGCAGCCTAAGGCTGCTTTTCTACTTTTGAGGCTAACCTTTATGTCATGCGGCTATCTGGTTATAATCGCCGACCTTATTCATCAACGGAACCTGTCTGTGCATCCGAACATTTCTCTTCCCGAAGAATTTATTGCTTCGATGGCGAAAATACTGCCTGATTCAACATCGCTTGCCGATTTCATCGCTGCTTGCCAAAGGCCATTACGAAAAAGCATTCGAGTGAATACGCTCAAAATTTCTGTCGCGGAATTTTGCCAACGCGCAGCTGAGAAAAATTGGCAGTTATCGCCTGTACCTTGGTGTGAGAATGGTTTTTGGATAGAAGCAGATGAGAGCCAAGTTCCTCTTGGTAATACTGCCGAACATATGGCAGGACTTTTCTATATCCAAGAAGCCAGTTCGATGATGCCTGTCTCCGCATTATTCATGGGAGATGCAGAGTATGATTGCGTATTAGATATGGCAGCCGCTCCAGGCTCTAAAACCACACAAATGGCAGCCTTGATGGAAAACCAAGGTGTGTTGGTGGCAAACGAATTTTCCGCGAGCCGAGTCAAAGTGCTCCACGCCAATATTGAACGCTGTGGAATTCGCAACACCGCGCTCACCAATTTTGATGGCTGTGTATTTGGAGGCTGGCTTCCAGAGCGTTTTGATGCGGTGTTGATCGACGCGCCCTGCTCTGGTGAAGGAACGATCCGTAAAGATCCCGATGCGATGAAGAATTGGAGCATGGATGCTATTAATAGTATCGCATCCACTCAGAAAGCGTTGATTGAAAGCGCGTTTCAAGCTTTGAAAGTTGGCGGAACCCTCGTCTATTCGACTTGCACACTGAGCCGTGAAGAAAATCAGGAAGTATGCTGGCACTTAAAGCAGACTTATGGGGATGCAGTGAGTTTTGAATCACTGGGTAATTTGTTTGAGCACGCTTCAATTGCGTTGACCGACGAAGGCTTTCTGCACATTTTCCCGCAAATGTACGATTGTGAAGGCTTTTTTGTGGCCAAAATCCGTAAATTGGCTTCAGTGCCCGTTCCAGAAGTGAATAAACGTCTGGGGAAATTTCCTTTTAACAAAGCAAGTCAAAAGCAGCAGTCAGAAATTGCTCAGCAACTTAATAAGTCTCTTGGCGTAGAGCTTCCATCGGACTCACAAGTTTGGCTGCGTGATAATGATGTGTGGTTATTCCCCCAAGCATTAGAGCCATTGTTGGGTGAGCTGCGTTTTTCTCGCATGGGGATAAAAATTGCTGAAGCACATAAATCAGGATACCGCTGGCAGCATCAAGTGGCAACCTGCTTGGCCGCTGAAAGTATCAATCACAGTGTGGATTTGGATACTGCACAAGCACGAGAATGGTTCATGGGTAGAGATGTCAGACCAGAGGGTAAAAGTGGTCAAGGTGAGGTGATCGTCCGTTACGCTAACAATGTGATTGGGTTAGGGAAATGGGTAGGTAACCGAGTGAAGAATGGACTGCCAAGAGAGCTAGTTAGAGATAAAAATCTATTTTGAGTAGCTAAACTATAGTATGAAATTCTAAAAGCCTGTCGCTAATTTCAGTATCTGTACTATTCTTAGGGTTAAGCAACTTCCTACATTTTCCATTAGCGCAGGCTCTTTGGAGCCATTCCCCTAGGCCCTAAAACCTTACGTTTTGGGCCTCTTTTTTTTGGGGAAATTTCAGGATTAAGCTAAGCGAATTCCGTCATTTTCTATCACGATTTTGCCTTGCTTATATAGGCCACCGATGGTTTTTTTGAACGTTCCTTTGCTCGTGCGGAAGGTAGCGAAAATCGCTTCTGGAGTTGATTTATCGCTCAGAGGCAAGAAACCACCTTTCTTTTCTAAGGTTTCTAAGATCTTAGTGCTTAATTCATCCATTTTTTCTACCCCCACTTTTTGCAGTGAGAGATCGATTTTGCCATCTTCACGAACGCTCTTGATGTAGCCTTTAAGCTTCTTACCGATGAACAGTTTGCCAAACACGTCTGAGGAAAAAATCATTCCCCAGTGAGTACCATTAACAATCGCTTTAAAACCAAGATCAGAACGTTCGGCAATCAGTAGATCGACTTGTTGGTTTAGCGTGTATTTGGCGGGCGTCTTATCCAATAATTTGTTGAACTTGGTTGTTCCTACAATTCGACCAGAAGCCTTATCGGTGTAGACATAAACCAAAACAGTTTGGCCTGCAACAAAACGAGCACGCTGTTCACTGTATGGGATCAAAAGATCTTTATCCTTGATTCCCCAGCTAGCAAATGCACCAGTGCTGTTAACCCCTTCGATTTTCATTAAGCCCCACTCGCCCACTTGAGCGATTGGCGTTTCAGTCGTGGCTGCGAGTTGGTTCTCTGAATCGAAATAGAGGAAAACGTCGATAAACTGCCCGATTTCAGTACCTTCTGGCACAAAACGCTTAGGCAGCAAGGTCGTACCGTATTCACCCGCATCCAAAAAAACACCAAATTCGGCGAATTTCACCACTTCTAAACTATTAATTTGACCAATGTTAATCATATAAAACTGTCTCACAGCAAATTTGCAGAGATTATACGTTATCTCTGTTATGCTTTCTCGCATTCGAGCAATAAATCCGGCAATTTTTACAGGAGTTTTCGTTGATCACCGTAGAGCAGCAAGATGCGGCAACCTTGACGATTGTCAGTCAGATGACGGGCAGTAAGAAGCTCGATCTTAACTTTTACCTTTTTATTCCCGGTGAATTGGACATTTCACCCGAAGTGATCTCTGAGTCTGAGTTTTTTTACAGCTCTATTCACCAACAGCGGGCTTATCACAGTGATCAGATCCTCTTGCCGTTGGTTCACAGCCGCCTCGCTCAACGTGGACATCTTTCTTCTACGCAATACCGGGTAAGTTTGAGTTTGTTTGCTTATCAGTATGTGATTGCTTTGGACAAAGCGGTTTCGCAACTCAATAACACCAGTGATACAGTTACCACCGAAGAAGTGGATAGCGTCATTGAGTTATCATTGGATATTCTGCGCCGTTTGCGTCGTAGCATTCCTTATGAAGAGCAGCTTAAGCGCTATTATGCCAACATTGATAACTACCTCTCTTGGTATACCGAGCAGAGTTTCTTATCCATGATTGCGCACATGACGCGTGATAATGAATACAAGACGAATAAAGAGCGTTTGATAACCTTGGTGGAGAAAGAGCAAGCACATCGAGCTCTCAATCAGTACAACTCCGATAAAGCCAACCAAGACATCACTCGCCTGAGTAATAAAATGCGCCTACTTCGTCGTTTGATTGAGCATCCCGTTATCCTAAATGAAAAGATCTCTTCTCTGGGGAATAACACCAAACGGGCGGTAAAGGGCTTAGCCACAGGCTTGGTGATGGTCGCAGTGACTATAACGGCTATTTCAGCGCGCGATTACTGGGGGGAGATTACCGCCTCGTTCATCATTGCGATGTCTTTTATCTATGCCCTACGGGAAATTTTTAAAGATGATCTACGTGACATGATGTGGCGTTGGATCCGCAAAGGTCGGCCTAAGTGGCGTCGTCACTATTTCGACCCTACTACAGGTAAACAAGTCGGCGATAAAGAAGAGTGGCTGGATTACAAAAAGTTGAGTGATTTACCCGATCGCATTCAAGCCATTCGTAAAAAGCGGATTGTGCAGCGTGAAGAGCAGATCCTGCATTATCGCTCTCATACTGAAATGTCGACGTCTCGCTTTATGAGTGGCTATGAGGAAACGCGCGAAACCTTGATGATCGATCTGCGTTCGATCATGCGTCAGATGGACAAAGGTTCGAATCACATTTACCAACTCAATAATGGACAAGTGAGCCGTGAATCAGTGGAAAAACGCCATTTACTGAACCTGATCGTGAAAGAAAACCACCATAAAGGCGAACCAACTTACTATCGTTGGAAAATCGTGCTTAACCGAAGCCGAATTGTGGATATTGAATCTATCCCTCAGACTTAGTGACTTTCAGCGAAAGGGTTAACCAAAACTCAGCCATAGGCTCATCGCCATGCAGACTTGGGCAGGTCGCAATAATATGCACCTCTTGGTTAACCCGCTCGCCTGTGCGAGTCGTTTCATCCAGCATCTGGTCAATCTTCTCGCCCTCAACACAATGAAAATGCACCGCTGCTTCTGGGCGTTTATGGAATTCGCCCCTCACCGCTTTGAAAGCTAATGACACCTTGCTGCCTCTTTGTTTGGCTTTATGCATCGCCATATAGCCGCCAGCCACATCAGCACCGATGGCCAACACACCAAAATACATACTATTGAGATGGTTCTTGTTGCGTCTTTTCAGAGGAATGCGTACTTCTACGGCGTGATCATTAAGTGTGAGTATTTTTGGGCGACATGCCCAAATCAAAGGTACTTTGAAAAAACCGAAGAGATTGAGATAGAGGTTAGCTCTAGCTAAAGGTGACAGCATAAAAACTCCGCAACAGTAAGTTGTCCGACCACTTCAATTGATTGCTGAATAAATGTCAAACAATTGTTAAGAAAACACCAAGCGGCAACACTTTCTGAATCGGAAAGTGTGATGAAGTTAATCCTGCGTGACTCGTGTGTGCTGAAAGTTTCGCCAAACAACCTTTCATCAAGTCAATTTACACCCATTTCCCAATCTGTTTACTGTGCAGTGGTTTATTCTCGTTGACAAATTCGTTATCTTTAGCGCTTCGCAACAAAAGGACAGGCGCTCCTATGCCACTGAAAACCGATGAATTAAGAACCCAAGCATTGGGACCTATGCCTACTCCGGCAGAACTTAGTCACGCACACCCCATTACTGATGAAGTCGCGCTAAGGATTGCGCAGTCTCGTCGTCAAATCGAAAATATTCTCACTGGTGCTGATGATCGCCTTTTAGTGATTGTTGGACCTTGTTCGGTACACGATACCGATGCTGCGCTAGATTACGGCCGCCGCCTTGCAGCATTGCAAGAAAATTACAAAGATGAACTCTTTGTCGTAATGCGTACCTATTTCGAAAAACCACGCACGGTTGTGGGTTGGAAAGGTTTAATTACGGATCCAAATCTCGATGGCTCCTACGCCTTAGAAACGGGCTTAAACAAAGCACGTCAACTGCTGCTCGACATTAACAAGCTAGGCTTGGCAACGGCGACGGAATTTCTCGATATGATTACCGGTCAATACATCGCTGACCTAATCACTTGGGGCGCTATTGGTGCGCGCACTACTGAGTCGCAAATTCACCGTGAGATGGCTTCTGCACTCTCCTGCCCTGTTGGATTCAAAAACGGTACTAACGGCAATGTGAAAATTGCGATTGACGCGATTCGTGCAGCGAAAGCATCACACTACTTCTATTCACCAGATAAGAATGGCCGGATGACGGTTTACCGCACCAGTGGTAACCCATTTGGTCACATCATTCTTCGTGGTGGTGATACAGGGCCTAACTTTGATGCCGCTTCGATTGATGAAGCTTGTCAGCAATTGGCGCAATTCAACCTTCCAGAACGTTTGGTGGTGGATTTCAGCCACGCTAACTGCCAAAAGCAGCACCGTAAACAAGTAGATGTAGCGCGCGATATTTGCCAACAGATCGAAGCTGGAAGCCACAAAATTGCTGGCATCATGGCAGAAAGCTTTATTGTAGAAGGCAACCAGCCAATGCACGACCTCAATAACCTGACATACGGACTGTCGATCACCGACCCTTGCCTAGGATGGGATGATACTGCCGTCATGCTTGACATGTTGGCACAATCCATCAAAGTCCGTCGCTCTCGTAATTAAGGAAATACCCATGCCTTCTTTTGATATTGTTTCAGAAATTGATGCTGTAGAACTGCGTAACGCAGTAGAAAACTCAACTCGTGAATTGGCTACTCGATTCGATTTTCGTAACGTTGATGCCCGTTTTGAGCTGAAAGAAGAGACAGTTAAACTGTCTGCTGAAGATGATTTTCAGCTTGGTCAGATGATGGACATTTTGCGCGGAAACCTCGCCAAGCGCGGTGTTGATGCTCGTGCCATGAATGCCAAAGACTCTGTTCATATCGGTAAGCACTGGCACAAAGATGCAGAATTCAAGCAAGGTCTGGAAGCTCTGCTCGCGAAGAAGATCGTTAAATTGATCAAAGATGCCAAAATCAAAGTTCAAGCTTCTATCCAAGGCGACAAAGTTCGCGTGACGGGTAAAAAGCGGGATGATTTGCAAGAAGTGATGGCGATGTTGCGTGAAGCGAATCTTGAACAGCCACTGCAATACAACAACTTCCGAGATTAATCATTTCGTTGGATAGACTCCTTGAGTGGGTATGCCCCGCACTAGAGGATGCAGTATCACAAAAACGCCCCGATTATCGGGGCGTTTTTTTATCCGCTTATTAACTAAGCGTGTTTGTATTGTTTACCTGCTGAGCTATTCGCGGCTGAACTATGCACCGCGCGTTTTTGTGCAGCCAGAATTTCTTCTACTAACCTTGGAACTTCAATACTGGCTTTACCGTAGCGTTTCTCTGCAAACTCACTTTCGACTGCGCTTGGTTCCAAGTTAATTTCTATCGTGTGTGCTCCATGCATACGTGCGTCATGCACAAAACCGGCCGCGGGATAAACAACCCCTGACGTACCGATAGAGACAAACAGATCCGCTTGTTCAAGCGCGGCATAAATATCCCCCATGCGCAGCGGCATTTCACCAAACCAAACAATGTGTGGGCGCATTTGTGCAGGCATTTGGCAGCAGTGGCAAAAATCGCCGTTACGGATATCCTCTTTTTGCTCCACTGTTTGATTGGATTCAGGACAGCGTGCTTTCAGCAACTCACCATGCATATGAATAATGTTCTGGCTGCCGCCACGTTCATGCAGGTTATCAATGTTCTGGGTAATCACAGTGACACTACCCTGCAATTCTCTTTCCAGTTTACCGAGGGCAAGATGTGCCGGATTCGGCTCAATCGCATCAGAGAGCAATTTACGGCGGCGTTGGTTATAAAACTCCAGCACCATATCTGGATCGCGCTGAAACCCTTCTGGTGTCGCCACATCTTCAATACGATGATTTTCCCACAGCCCGTCCTGAGCGCGGAAAGTTTGAATACCAGACTCAGCAGAGATCCCTGCTCCGGTCAGTATCACTATATTTCGATACGGTAAGCTCATACCCCATTCCTTTTCTCGGCTTTTGTTTAAGCTTAACACCGAAGCGTTATCAACCCTAGAAAACGGGGATTAGACCATAGTAGTAACAAGGCTATTGATTAGAAGAACGAGGGAGCGGTTGAAGAATGAGTCAGAGAGGAATTGAGGGCTTCCCCACTGAGAAGCCCATGAAAATCTGTATTACTCTTCGCTGGTTGCGGAGATTTTGTGAATCGCTAAGTCGGCACCATTAAATTCATCTTCTTGTGATAAACGTAGGCCCATCACTTTGTGCAGTACACCATACACAATCAAAGCTCCGCACAATGCAATCGCAATTCCCATTAAAGTGCCGATCATTTGAGTACCAAGGCTCACACCACCTAGACCTCCCAAGGCTGTTTGGCCAAAAATTCCGGCTGCAATGCCACCCCATGCGCCACACACACCATGTAATGGCCATACACCGAGTACATCATCAATTTTGGTTTTATTCTGTAAGGCAGTAAATAGCCAGACAAACACCACACCCGCTACCACACCAGTGACTAAGGCCCCCAGTGGATGCATTAAGTCAGAACCAGCACACACCGCAACCAAGCCCGCTAAGGGACCGTTATGGATAAAACCTGGGTCATTTTTTCCAGCGACTAACGCCGCTAGAATACCGCCCGTCATCGCCATTAAAGAGTTCATGGCCACCAATCCACTGATGCCATTCAAGGTTTGCGCTGACATCACGTTAAAGCCAAACCAACCGACACTTAGAATCCATGCACCAAGCGCTAAAAAGGGAATGTTAGAGGGAGCAAAGTTAGTGTGTTTGCCTGCGCGCACGCGCCCACGACGCATTCCTAAGAAAGCAACGGCAACCAGTGCAATCCAGCCACCGACGGCGTGAACAACGACGGAACCAGCAAAGTCGTGAAATGGCGCGCCTAAATTGGCGGCAAACCAGTCTTGTACGCCAAAGTTGCTATTCCAAATGATCCCTTCAAAGAAAGGGTAAACCAGCCCAACCGTAAAAAATGTAGCGAAAAGGATCGGATAAAATCGCGCGCGTTCAGCAATACCACCGGAAACAATGGCAGGAATGGCGGCAGCAAAAGTAAGGAGGAAAAAGAATTTCACCAAGTCATAACCATTGCCTTGCGACAAGGTTGCAGCATCAGTAAAGAAATGATGCCCATAAGCAATCCAATAGCCAATAAAGAAATAGGCAATCGTGGAAACCCCAAAATCAGCCAAGATTTTCACCAGCGCGTTAACCTGATTTTTCTTCCGAACCGTACCTACTTCAAGGAAAGCAAAACCTGCATGCATCAAGAACACCATGATGGCTCCGAGCAGCAAAAATAAAGTGTCCGAACTTTGGGTTAGGGTTTGAACGGCTCCTTGCACCTGACTTACGCTATCGCTCATTGTTGTGATACTCCATCGTCTGTTATGCACTTATCCTGTGCTTTGTTGTTATTTTCACCAAGTTGGTGAGAAAAGAAGATTCAAGCTCGACAGAGCAAAAGCTGTTCCAGCTTTTCGATTAGAAAATACGTTTTGAAATAGATGGGTAATGTATTGATAAATTGAGGTATTTGTTTGTAAAGCGAGAGAGGTACAACCGTGGGGAGTTACAGTTTGCAATAACTCTGCACCAAATTGGTGTAACAGCACCAAAACAACGCGCACAAAAATCAAGCAAGGAAGCCGGTAGAAACAAAAAAATACCCGGCTCAATGGCCGGGTACGAGATTACAAATTAGGCCCAGTTGATGGGGCGTGCGGTAAGTTGCGCTGGTACTGCTGCATGCCTTGGATCATCCTCCAGATCCAGATCGAGATGGCCCCTACAGCAATGATAGCGCCCACATAAGGGATGCCATGCCCTAGCTTGGCAAGCCACGACTCCGGCATCCAGTAGCGATTCACACCCATGATGATGCCGTTCGTGGTCGCCACTGTCACAATCAACACCACGAAGAAAGTGAGATAGAGGAAGAAACTGCGAATTAATCCATAGTAGTGTGAATTCGCGATCTCACCATCTTGGTTTTTATCCAATCGATAACCGGCATAGATGATACCAATCACCCCAGAGAGCAAGCAGGTGAATGGAGTCAGCAAGCTCGCAATGTAGACAAACCACACTGACTTGCGGGTTCTATCTTGATTCATGGCTCACCTCTCCTTTCGTTTGATTGAATGAGGCTGGTTGAGATTCCACACTCACTTCTTCAATTTCACCGCGGCGCTTCACTTCTTCATACCAAAGATCGTGATGCTCTTTCGCCCAAGTTTCATCTACTTTGCCTGTCACCATGCCTTCTAATGCGCCTTCCATACCAAACAAACCAATATAGATATGGAAGATAAAGCCACAGATTAAGATCAGTGCCGAAAACATATGAATGAGATTCGACAATTCCATATCACGACGTGTCTGACCGAAAATCGGGAAGTCGAGCACCAAACCACTAATGGCCGCAAAGGTTCCAAACACAATCAGTAACCAGTAAATGGCCTTTTCACCACCGTTGGAGAATCCTGCAGAAGGGTGTGAACCCTTGTGTTTACCCACCATGCCACCGAGCTTCATAAACCACTGTACATCCACTTTATTGAAGATGGATTTACGCCACCATTTGAGCAGTACAAACATCAGCAGAATGAAAAACAGTGGCCCCATGTAGTTGTGATACTGCTTCGCGGCATAGATGATCCAGCCCCATAGTTCATTCGGGATATACGGTTTTAAGAAGTGTTTACCATACACCAGCATCAGACCACTGAACGCCAAGGTCAGGAAAGTAAACGCCATACTCCAGTGCAGCGCCCTATCCCAACGTGACCAGCGATTCAGCTTACGTCCGGTGCGCGGCTTACTCAGCATCAGCGGGCCAACCGCGATATACGCCAGCACCACCATCGCAATGCTACCGAAAATCGCAACCGCACCAGCCGGAGACATCCATTTCTCTTTGAGGATAAACCAAGTTTCACCCGGTTTACTGATCAACACGCCATGTTCAGGAGACTGAGAAGTGGTGTACCCCGCTTCGCCTTGTCGTACCTGACGCCAAAAGTCTGCTCCTGCCAGTTGGGTCATCTCTTTTTGCACCACATCCGGTTTTGCGTTCTCTTCTGCCATCACGGGTTGAGCCAACCAGCACAGCAGTGCTGCCAATAAAGGCAGCACAAAACGAGCGGCGCGAGAAATTTGTTGTCTCATAGCCACTTAACTCCGAGTTGCGTCATACGCGAGATCTTCACCGTTCGTCCAACCGGCACCTTTCGCACCACGTTCAACCACACGTTGACGGAAGACATCAGAGATTTTCTCCGCATCACCCGCCAGCAGCGCTTTGGTAGAACAGAGAGAAGCACACATTGGCAGCTTGCCTTCCGCAATACGGTTGGCACCGTATTGACGACGTTCCTCTTCAGAACCCGGTACAGTATTCGGTCCGCCAGCACAAAAGGTACATTTGTCCATCTTGCCGCGCTCACCAAATGAGGCTTGTTTTGGAAACTGCGGAGCACCAAACGGACAAGCAAACAAGCAGTAACCACAACCGATACAGAGATCTTTGTTATGCAGCACAATGCCATCTTCGGTATGGACAAAGCAGTCTGCCGGACACACCGCCATACACGGTGCATCGGTACAGTGCATGCAGGCGACGGAAATCGAGTTTTCACCCGGTTCACCATCGTTTAGCGTAACCACGCGGCGACGTTGGATGCCCCATTCCAGAGCATCATCGTTTTCATTTTTACAGGCAGTGACACAGCCGTTACATTCAATACAGCGTTTGGTGTCACACAGGAATTTCATTCTTGCCATGGGTAAGCTCCTTACGCTTTACGAATGTTACAGAGGGTGACTTTGGTTTCCTGCATCAAGGTGACAGGATCGTAACCATAGGTAGTGGCGGTGTTTGCCGCTTCCCCAACCACATAAGGCTGTGTCCCTTCTGGATATTTCGGACGCAGATCTTCACCTTGGAACTTGCCACCAAAGTGGAATGGTAAGAACGCCATACCCGGTTTCACACGACGTGTCACCATGGCTTTGACTTTGATGCGGCCTTTCTCTGCACCTTCAACCCAAACCATATCGCCATCAATAAAGCCTAAATCGTTGGCATCTTTCGGGTTCACTTCAACAAACATCTCTTGTTGCAGTTCAGCCAGCCAAGGGTTAGAACGGGTTTCTTCACCACCACCTTCGTACTCCACTAAGCGACCAGAAGTTAGGATGATCGGGTATTCCACGGATTTATCCTGCGCTTGAATCGACTTATACAGAGTTGGAACACGGAAGATGAACGCTTGATCGTCCCACGTGGGGTAATCAGCCAGCAGATCACGGCGTGGTGTATACAGCGGTTCACGGTGCAGCGGCACGCGGTCTGGGAATGTCCACACAATCGCACGTGCTTTCGCGTTACCAAATGGAATACAGCCGTGTTTGATCGCGACACGCTGAATACCGCCAGAAAGGTCAGTTTTCCAGTTTTTGCCTTCTGCAGCCGCTTTCTCTTCCGCGGTTAAATCATCCCACCATCCGAGTTGTTTCAGCAGCTTATCGCTAAATTCTGGATAGCCGTCTTGCAGCTCACATCCTTTCGAGTAGCTGTCTTCAGCCAGCAAACTCTTACCTTCAAACTCCACACCAAAACGGGTACGGAAGTTACCGCCACCTTCGGCTACGGTTTTCGAGGTATCGTAAAGAATGTGCGTGCCGGGGTGTTTCATCTCTGGCGTTCCCCAACATGGCCAAGGCATACCGTAAGTATCGCCATTCGCAGGACCACCTTCGGCAGCAAGCGTAGTTTTGTGGAAGGTGTGCCAGTTTTGTTGGTGCGTTTTCAAGCGCTCTGGGCTTTGTCCGGTGTAACCAATCGTCCACATACCACGGTTAAATTCACGGGTGATGTCTTCAATCAGTGGCTGATTGTTCTCAACACGAATGTTTTTACACAGTTGATCGACGATCCCCAGTTTTTGACTGAGCAGATACATGATTTCGTGGTCAGGTTTGGATTCAAACAGCGGCTCAATCACCTGATCACGCCACTGAATAGAGCGGTTAGACGCCGTCACACTGCCGTAGGTTTCAAACTGAGTGGTCGCAGGAAGCAAATACACTCCATCGGTTCGATCGTTCATCACCGCCGCAACCGTTGGGTATGGGTCAACAATCACCATCATATCCAGCTTTTGCATCGCCTTTTTCATTTCTACGCCGCGGGTTTGCGAGTTCACCGCATGACCCCAATAGAACATGGCGCGAATGTTTTCACGTTGCTGCAGATTGTCTTTGTTTTCCAGTACACCATCGATCCAGCGAGATACGGGGATCCCCGGGGTTTCCATTGGCAACGCGCCGTTATAAGTGCCTTGGTCAAAGCGGTTTTTGATCCATTCAAAATCCACGCCCCAAACGCTTGCCCAGTGTTTCCATGAACCTTCGGTCAAACCGTAGTAACCCGGCAGCGTATCGGAAAGCACGCCTAAGTCGGTTGCACCTTGCACGTTATCGTGACCACGGAAAATGTTGGCACCGCCGCCCGATTTACCGATGTTGCCCAGTGCCAGCTCAAGAATGCAGTACGCACGAGTATTGTTGTTACCTGTGGTGTGTTGAGTACCACCCATACACCAAACCACACAACCCGGACGGTTTTCCGCAAGGATTTTCGCGGTGTTATAGACTTCTTCTTCGCTTACGCCTGTGACACGCTCAACTTCTGCTGGCGTCCATTTGGCAACTTCAGCGCGGATTTCATCCATACCGAATACACGTTGACGGATGTACTCTTTGTCTTCCCAATTATTTTTGAACACATGCCACAGCACGCCCCAAATAAAGGCAACGTCACTACCCGGACGCAGGGAAACAAAATAATCCGCTTTTGCTGCAGTACGGGTACGACGAGGATCGGCAACCACGATTTTGCAGCTATTTTTCTCTTTCGCGATCAAAATATGCTGCATCGCGACTGGGTGAGCTTCTGCTGGGTTAGAACCAATGAACAGCATCGACTTACAGTTGTGCATGTCATTGAATGAGTTGGTCATTGCACCATAGCCCCAAGTGTTTGCTACACCCGCTACCGTGGTGGAGTGGCAAATACGTGCTTGGTGGTCAACGTTGTTGGTGCCCCACAGGGAAGCCATTTTACGGAACAAATAGGCTTGCTCGTTACTGTGCTTAGCACTGCCGAGGAAGTAAACCGAATCTGGGCCTGACTCTTCACGGATCTTCAGCGCTTTGTCACCAATTTCATTGATGGCTTGTTCCCAAGAGATCTTCTTCCACTTGCCGCCTTCTAATTTCATTGGGTATTTCAGGCGACGTTCACCGTGGCCGTGTTCGCGCAATGCTGCGCCTTTCGCACAGTGACCGCCCGCGTTAAATGGGTGATCAAAAGCCGGCTCTTGGCCAGTCCATACACCGTTTTGTACTTCAGCGTAGATACCGCAACCGACTGAGCAGTGTGAACAGATGGTACGCTTCACTTCCGTTTTTGCGCTGCGATCCACTTCGCTGGCCTGAGCTTTACGGATCATGCCCGGCGTAAACAGAGAGGCACCTACCGCCGCTCCGCCCGCTGCCAGTGAAGTGTTTTTCATAAATGCACGACGGCTAATACCGAGCTGATTTTGCTCTTTGATCACGCTGTCTGAACGTTTGATGAGTCTCATCGGGTTGGCTCCTATAGCGTGTTGTAGTAATCACGAATGTGTTGAGTTTCGTGATAGCCTTTTTTCAGCGGCTCTTTGCTCTCGGTGCTTGATTCACTTGCGACCGTTTGAGTGCTTACCCCCGCTACGACAGCGCCAGCGACAGCCGCTGTGCCTAACCCTTTAAGCAGATCGCGTCTGCTTTGGTTTACTTGGTTCTCTTTTTTCATCGATTGCTTCCTTATTGCTTAAGTTTTAGCAACTTAGCTGTGCGTCTTAAGACGTCTGTTTTCTAATTCCGGTTTGTTCACTGTTCGGCTTTATCGGTCAGGTTCTTCACCTCGATCCGATAACGATTCTTGCGACTGCTTGGTGCTTGTGTCATCGCCACTTGTTCTAAACTCAAAAAAGCGTCCAGAAGCTGCGCGACGGCTAAATAAAATTGGGCATGTGGAGCCTGACGAATTTGGCTCACTAGCTTGCCAAACCACGGTGCGATGTGACGGTTGAAAAACACTTGTTGCATTTCTTCGTCAGCGTTCTCGTCACCACTTTGCTCACATAAATAAGCCATGGTTTCGCACAACGCCGAGATATGGTCTTCTGGCTCACGCACTTGTTCATCACGCTCTAGCCCTAAGCGGCTCAAATCATCACGAATATCGGCCAGCGGCTTTTCCATCAATGAACCAGTCAAATGCCATGAGGCAAAAGGCACGACTTCACCACGACCGATACCAATAAACAGCTCTTGATACTCGTCAGCCAAAGAGTCCGCTTGAACGTTTTGTGCGGCGGCGGATATCGCCTGCCACGCTTGCGCCATTTCGGTGCCATTGGCCTCAAAGTCCAATTCAGCCAGAAAGGCACACAGTTCTGCTGAGGGCACATCACGCAGCAGTGTGGCGAGCAGCAGGTAAATGTCTGAACGCATTGACTGTGAATGCATAGATTGCTCTTGCATGACTTTCTCCTTAATACTTGAGCTGCTGCTCAGGGTCATGAGCCATGGCTTCAAACATGTCGACCACTCGGCAGTCTTCGCACATCGCAATACGATTGAGCGCTTCCGGCGTGGCGAAATGTGAGTGACCGCGTAACTTGGTTTGCAACATGGTAATCATGGATTGTGGCGCGAAAGGCTTATGGCAACGCAGGCACTTAGCGGGCTCTTCTTGATGCAAAGTCACCACACCTTGGCGTGCCGCTTTGTTCCAGTTGAGTTGTGGTGTAGCGCTAAGCACTTGTTCAGGGCAAGCTTTGACACACAAACCACACTGTACGCAGTCTTGTTCAATAAAGCGTAGTGCTGGGCTATCACCCGCCGGATGCAGTGCTCGCGTTGGGCAAACCGCGACACAGCTCATGCACAAAGTACAATCGCTTGTTTGGCATTCAATGGTGCCGTAAGGCGCGCTGATACTGAGTGGTTGAACGCTAGGTTCAGCATTGAGTGTTTCCGCTAACGCATCCAGCGCGGTAAACAGGCGTTGGCGCTTATTACCGATTAAGTCACCCAACTTAAGCCCAAGCGGCTGTTCACACAGTAACGGCATTCCCTCGCGTAACGATTCGAGATAAAGAATATCAATCGTCTCTTTGGCCAAACCTAAGTGAGTCAGTAAGCTCTGCGCCATACTCACTTCTTGGTTGAGAATGCGTTGAATGGTTTGTGGCATGTGACGACTCGCTGCAAACAACACTTGAGTTGCACCGTTAACTAAAGCAGCAAACCAGCTGTCGATACCGACGGAAGGCAGCTCTTCCACCACCACCGGAATGACATTGTCTGGCAGGACATTCAATGCCATGACGTTGTAACTTTCATGGCGAGAGCTGCAGATCAGAACGATCGGCTTTTCACCGCCGGCTTGGTGGTAATTCACCAGTAATCGCTCAATAAATTTTTGAGTATCGGTAGGATTAGGCAGTGCGTAGTGAATCGCTTCCGTCGGGCAAGCGGTCGCACAGGTTCCTACGCCCTGACATAGATAAGGGTTAATTTGAATGCGATGCCCTGTTTGCTCTGAACCTTCACTGGAAAGCGCGCCAGCAGGACACGCATCCACACAGCGTTCACACCCTTTCACTCCACGTGAGCTGTGCGCGCACAAGTCTGTCTCAAGACGGAAATACTTAGGTTTATCGAAGGTACCCATCAGAGTTGGGATCTCTTCCAGTGCATCAGCCAGTTTTGGATAACCGCGTCCTACTGGAAAATAACCAGGCACAGGGACTTCTTCACTCATTAAACCGTTGAGTGACATATCCAATACGATATCAAAGGTGTTTCCTCCTATCGCGGCTTGCGCCAAATTGACTCGCTTACCGTGGTTTTCTACGTTCACCGAGAATGCACCGAGAAAACCGCTGATTTCTACCGTGTCGGCGTAGTACAAATTGCTTTGCGTGCTGGGCTCGCCATCGACAGAAAGTAGAGTGATTGAAGCCATGCTGCTCAACTGCTCAGCAATGCGTTCAATCAGTGTGGTGGGGCCAACAATTAAGGTGTGACCGCCACTTTCGTAGCTTACGGTAGGCGGAATAAGATTGGTCAGCTCAACCGTATGCTCAATCGCATACTGCCGCGCCCGACCGTTTGGAGACGTCGCTTGTTGTAGTAGGTTGTTTAACATTGCTTGCTTCCATTATTGGAGCCAACGTGCATCGTTGACTCGTTTTACACAAGCTATAGCAAATAACGTTCCAAAAAATTCGGATGAAAAAACAGAGAATTAATCGAGAAATGACTCAGTAATTTGAAGTCAACACAAGGAGTGGGACAATATGTCCCACTCTACCTATTGAGAGGTAAGTCAAAATGTCCCTAATATCTATGAGGTATATTTTGTCTCACTCGTTGGCAACGCTTCTGAAGGTTGTTTTTCATTGAGCGGATCAGCCAATTCGGCGGTGGATGCGAGGTTAGGATCCGCAAGTTCAGCATCGATTGGATTTTCTTTAACGGTATCTTCAACCACCGCGATTTTTTCTTCGCTTTCATCCGGCGAGGAGTCCGTTTCTTTCCACCATTGACGTAAGGTTTGCGCGACTTCCGTTGTGAGCGTGGCGGTATTGCTGAAATCCGTGTTGTAATCATCCAGCATGCACACTTCACTAAACTCACCGCTCAAAAACAGCTTACGCAATGCGGCTTTCTTCAGTTCTTGCGAAGCACCTGATACCAACAAACTCGCTACGCTGGGTTCTTCATTCTCCGCTGAATGAGGTTGTTCGACCGCGTCACTCTCCAATCCACTTTCAGTTTCTACAGAGGACTCGCTTGCAAGCGGTTGTTCTTCCAAAGGCTCTGAGGCTAAGCCCTCTGGAGTATCAAGTTGGGGCTCTTGGTCTGGCTCGGTGGCTAATTTACGTTGTGACCAACGGGAAAAGAACGTCTGCTCAGTTGCCACAAGACCTCCCCGCGCCTTCACGTTTCTTACGGCGGATTTCAAGTAACTCACCGTGACGGCCAATATAGGCTTCCATCCACGCCTGCACAGGCAGCGGCATATCGGCAGAAAGCACCAGGTAATCGCTATCCATATAACGGCTGGCGACGGCTTGCGATGCGGTCAATTGCACAATTTTAAGCGGCTGATCTTCAATGGGATCTTCCGCAACAAAGAACAGTTTGGGCGCTTGTGAACTGAGGTTAAAGCGATAGTCGGTTCGCTCATCGCGATACAGTTGCAATGTTGCGACATATTGACTCTGCGCCTCTGGCGTTAAACTGAAACCGTGCAACACCCACTGAGTGGTTTGCCAACGGCCACGCGAGACAGGACGAGGTTCCACGTTACAAGCCAGCGGCCAAGCGCTATCGGTTTTGCTATGAGCGGTATCCGTTAAGGATTCAGGAGAAGTTTGTTCAGTCATAACACATACTAAATTAACAATCAGAGTTTAAATTAAAGCAATAATTGAGCCATTTGGTGCCAATACATAGATTTAAGTAGAAAGACATCATCACTTTTGTTCAAGGTTGTTTCTGATTCGGCACCCTTTTTGCTACATTGACGACACTTTTTCTTATTCGCGCTACCCCAAGATTTGCACTGACAGGTCTACCGAGGATAAAGCGAGCAGCACACAGGAATCCAGCGTGGCTAAACCTTCCATCATCAAAACCAGCGAAAATCCTCTACAAACCATTGAAGTTGAAGTGTATGACGAATACGGCGAAAAACTGGTGAAATCGATCGCCTGTGAACGCCCTCTCACAGTATTGCTAAATTGGAAAGAGATTGTGACCTTGATGACGCTCGGCTCGCGACCAGAAGCTTTGGTACTGGGTTATTTGAAGAATCAAAGCTTCATTTCCGATCCTGAAGCGCTCGATTCAGTCATCATCGATTGGGAAACCCATTCGGCAGCCGTGGTTACGCGTGAAAACATTGACCATTTAGAGCCTGCGCTGAAGAAAAAAACCGTTACCTCCGGCTGTGGCCAAGGCACCATGTATGGCAACGTGATGAAGCAGCTTGAGAATTACCAAGTGCCACAGCAGCCAATTAAACAGTCACAAATCTACGCTGCATTGGAGGCATTAACCCACTACAACGACACTTACAAAAAAGCCGGCGCAGTTCATGGCTGTGCGATTTGCCAAGAGGATCGGGTGCTCTCTTTTGTGGAAGATGTTGGTCGACACAATGCCGTGGATACCTTGGCAGGTGAAATGTGGCTGAATGATATGCGTGGTGATGACAAAATTTTCTACACCACAGGGCGTTTAACCTCAGAGATGGTGATTAAAGTCGCGCAAATGGGCATTCCTGTGTTGCTCTCTCGCTCCGGCGTCACTCAAATGGGGCTTGAGCTGGCACAACGTTTTGGCATTACCACAATTGCTCGTGCTTCCGGTCGTCGCTTCCATGTGTACAGTGGCGCAAACAAAGTAGTGTTTGATGTAAAAGGGCAAGCAGAGCACCTGGACTGACTTGTAAATCTCCTCCTATAAGCTATTAGTTGAATGTCGTGGCAATAAAATGAAACAAAAATGCAACATGCAAAACACTCAGTTATCAACGTCATAGGCTTATGGGAGGTGTCCATGTCCGGATCACCTGTAAAAAAAGATCGTATTTTTTCTCTATCGATCAGAGCAAAACTTTTTTAATTAACTTCACATTGCTACTCAGGGTCGGTTTTTACTCATTCTATGAAAATGTCAGTGCTAATCGGCTCACCACTCTCGAAAATGCCGCTACTGAGAATTTATTGAGTGCGATTGATCTCCTCATGCTTCGTCGGCATGAAAAAGATTATTTTGCTCGGCGAAATGAACAGTACATTGAGAGATTCGATAAAACCTATCAGCAACTGCAATCTAGGCTAAGCGATTTAGCCAAAACACTATCGGCCGAGCTCCTTTCTACTAACATCTTCTTGGTTCTTTACACCAAATTCACAATGAATAAAAAAGTCAGAGTTGTGTGAATACTCATACAATAAGACCGAATTATAGATTCACCATGTTAATGTAAATGTCAACTTTGATATTTACAGGATTATATATTGTGAAATTAAAACCTCTTGCTATTTTTGTTGCACTGGCAACCGTCTCTAGTCATGCGGTCGCAAACCAAGCGATCCTATTTCCAACAGATTCTGCTCAATATGAGAGCTCTACCTTCCGTGTTGGTTCGCAATCCACTAGCAACACTTTCAGCCTAGCGGTCGATGATCTGAGTAACAGAGTTAAGACCGTTGTCATACCAGAGCATTATCAGATACAACCAGAATTAGTTGCCGAATTGACAGAAGTTGGTATTCAACAGGGATTTACCGTACTAACCCAAAGCCCAATGTATGTGTGGACAGAAGATAATATGTGGCTGTCTAGAGACGGAGCAAAAGTCTTCCGGCCAAGCCAATCATTAGGTTCATTAAAAGATGAAATCCATAACTTTCTTCGTGGTTTAGACAAGAACTCACCTTTGGCAATCCTTGAAGGGCATCACAGCAATGGCTCTTTAGATACTCAGGGATTAGACGACAGTATGTATCGCCTAGCAGATAGTTATGCTGAAAGATCTGGTGCAGAGCTTGTTAAAACTTTCTCAATCATCGATGGTGGCAACATGCTTGTTGGACATAGAGAGAATGGTTCGCAATATGTACTTGTCGGACGTGATTCTGTTCTGCAAACGGCTTTGTTGTACACCAGATATGACAATGAAAGAGTGGAAGCTAAGAAGCAACAAATGGAACAAACCGGTGGTTTTACCCTCATCATTGTTAAGCCCAAGATTCATGGTACAGAACAAGATCACTATATTCAGTTAAACAATGATCCTGAAATAGATCGACTGATGCTTGATGCACTTGGCTTGCTTCCATCCAATCTCGATTCATTGGAAAAACAAATTGAGTATGCCAAATTTGTACGAGCTAAATATAAGCTTCTCCCCTACTCTCAAGATGAGTCAAAGATCATTATTGATGAATCAAAGTTAAATATTGTTCGTGCGAAAATAAAGTCTCGCTACGAGCAGGTATTGGGGAGAACACTGCCAAAAGAGTTTGATTGGGAACTTGCAGTTACAAATGCATATAAACAGCTAACCTCCGCAGCGAATCATACTACGGACTTTGATCTTTCATTGATTGATGACAAGGTCGGAACAATAGCAAGTGATCCAGCTTTAGAAAAGCATTATGTGCCAATGTTGGAATCTAATGGGCAGATGCGTAAAGGTCTTCCTGACTCAGAAGCTCGAACCATTGCAAGGCGTTTTATCGCAATGACAAAAATTGTTGAAGAGAAAATGGCTGAGGAACTGGGAGTAACACGAGATAATCTAATTATAATCACACAGCCAGGCTTCCATATTGATATGCAACTTCGTCCGCTAGAGAAAGGCAAAGTATTAATTAATGATCATGAGTACAACAAAGCCATTGTTAAGTATGCGGCGAATAGTCCGTCTATCACTGAAGAAGAACGAGTCGAGTTGCAAAAAGCACTGACTGATCTCGATAATCAAGCGAAAGATTACAATGAAATACATAAAAAAATTCGCCAACAACTTACTGAGGCCGGTCTAACACCGGTAAGAACAGCTGGTGCATTCCGTTATGGTAATAAAAATGTCAATTGGATGAATGGCATTATGGGAACTGGTAACTCTAAGTTTTACATTACCAATGCATCCAGCATTTCTGTTTTGAATGATGCTTTTCAACAATGGATCCAACATACTGTACCAGGAATCTCGGTATACTTTGTTGGTAAAGAAGCTGCACCTGCTAGCTTCCGAGGAAAGCTAAATCAAGCTGAAAGACTACTCGCTACACAAGGAGGGCTTGACTGCGTTACTATTCACTTTGAATAAAACTTCACATAGTGGTTTTAAGAGCAGGTCATTAAAAATGAGCGCCCTCATTATAAAAAACGGCCCCACATAGGGGCCGTTCATATTAGTAAACACGCTATTTAGTTCACTATTTTTATAAAGCACAATGTAATGGCAATTAACCCTCAACACCACGTGAACGTAAGAATTCAGCGTAAGAGCCTTTGAAGTCAGTGATTTTGCCATCACGAATTTCAATGATGCGAGTCGCCAGTGAGTCTACGAATACACGGTCATGCGATACAAAGAACAAAGTACCTTTGTACTGCTCTAGAGCATTGTTCAGCGACTCGATTGATTCCATATCCATGTGGTTGGTTGGCTCATCGAGCAGTAGCATGTTTGGCTTGTGCATCATCAGTTTGCCAAGCAACATACGACCTTGCTCACCACCCGATAGTACTTTCACGGATTTCTTGATGTCATCTTGGCCAAACAGCATACGACCCAAGAAGCTACGAACGACTTGCTCGTCATCGCCTTCTTGACGCCACTGACCCATCCACTCCATCAGGTTCAGTTCTTCCGCGAACTCGTGAGCATGGTCTTGCGCATAGTAACCAATATTCGAGTTTTCAGACCACTTGTACATACCGCTACGTGGCTCAAGTGCGCCCGCAAGCGTATTCAGCAGAGTTGTTTTACCCACACCGTTCTCACCGATGATGGCAACACGCTCTCCCACTTCAAAAATTGCGTTGAAGTTGCTGAACAAGTCATGATCAAAACCTTGGCTGAGGTTTTCAACAATCAGGGCGTTACGGAATAGCTCTTTCGATTGCTCGAAACGAATGAATGGGTTCTGACGGCTTGATGCCTTCACTTCATCTAGTTTGATCTTATCAATCTGTCTTGCACGAGAAGTGGCTTGTTTGGCTTTCGATGCGTTCGCCGAGAAACGCGCTACGAAGGTTTGTAGCTCAGCAATTTGCGCTTTCTTCTTCGCATTATCAGACAACAGACGCTCGCGTGCTTGGGTCGCTGCGGTCATGTACTCGTCGTAGTTGCCTGGGTAAATACGCAGTTCACCGTAATCCAAGTCCGCCATGTGGGTACATACTGAGTTTAAGAAGTGACGGTCATGCGAGATGATGATCATGGTGCAGTTACGTGCGTTCAGCGTATCTTCCAACCAGCGAATGGTGTCGATGTCCAAGTTGTTGGTGGGTTCGTCGAGCAGCATGATGTCTGGATCCGCAAACAAGATTTGCGCCAGCAACACACGCAGTTTCCAACCCGGAGCCACACTGCTCATCAGGCCGTAATGTTGCTCTAATGGAATACCTACCGCTAGCAGGAGTTCACCCGCTTTGGATTCCGCCATGTAGCCATCCATCTCGGCGAATTCAACTTCGAGATCGGCAACACGCATACCATCTTCTTCAGTCATTTCTGGCTGAGCGTAAATGCGGTCGCGCTCTTGTTTTACCTTCCACAACTCTTTGTGACCCATGATAACGGTGTCAATTACGGTGAACTCTTCGTACGCAAACTGATCCTGATTCAGTTTAGCGACGCGCTCGTTCGGATCGTAGCTCACGTTACCGCCAGTTGGGTCCAACTCTCCACTGAGGATTTTCATGAAGGTGGATTTACCACAACCATTTGCCCCGATTAAACCGTAGCGATTACCTTCGCCAAACTTAACTGAAATGTTTTCAAACAGTGGCTTAGCGCCAAATTGTTGAGTGATATTCGCTGTAGAAATCAAAGCCTGTACCTTAGTGCGTTAACATTCCCGCCACGTAAAACGGCGCACTTTCGGTGGCCAAATTAAGCTGACGGGGATCACAAATAGAAAAATCTGCGCAACGTTACTTGTTCAGCGCCCAGACTACAAGCCCTGATTTGCATAACTCGCCAGAAAGTCGGTTATCACATACACAATAACCGACATTTTTTAATCTGGGCTTACTGAATCAGTAACGTCTCGCGAAGCTTGGCTTCATTTTTGGAAGGTAAATAGATGCTGAATGTACTGCCGACACCCAATTCTGAACTCACTTTCATCTCTCCACCGGATTGGCTGAGCAAACTTTGTGAAACCGAAAGCCCTAGCCCGGTTCCCTCACGCTTGGTGGTGTATAAAACGGATCGAAAATGCGTTTGAGGTTTTCCGGCTTAATGCCACAACCTTGATCTTCAATGTGGATCACCGCCCCGCGGTTTTGCCCCTCTTCAATCCAATCTTCACTGCGTATCGTGATGCGGCCTTTGCCGTTCATAGCGTGAATCGCGTTCATCTGCAAGTTAACCAAAATTTGCAGTAGTTGATGACGATTCACCTCCACCGAATTATGCGCTTTCAGCTCAAGCACAAATTCAATATCGCGCTTTTTAGAGCCGGTTTTGACTAAGGTAATACTTTCATCAATGATCGGGTTGACGTGCTGCCAAGTGATTTCGTCCTGCACTCCACCTTGGCGACTGTATTGCAACAAGCTGCGCGTGATGTTTCGGATCCGCTCGATTTGCAACAATATGGCATCAATCTCTTCTTCAACTTTGCTGGCGTCATCCCCAAGCTGGAAGCGAATTAGCTCGGTATTACCAAGAATGACCGCAGTAGGGTTGTTAATTTCATGGGCAATCCCAGCCGTAAGCTCACCAAGTGCCGCAAGCTTTTCATGCACCACCAACTTATTGCGAGCTTGATTAAGCAACGTAATGTGGTGTTCCAACTGCGCGGTTTTCTCTTGCAAACTGGCCGTGCGTGACTGCACTTTTTCTTCTAACACATGCGCCGCTTGCACGATTTCTTCATTTCGTTGCTGCAACTGATCCAACATGTTGTCGAATTGCTTCGCAAGCTGTGCAAGTTCATGTTTATCGTTGAGCCCAAGTTGCCCGATACGTTGGTTTTTACCAAGTTGCACCATTTTCACTACACGGTGAATGCGCTCGATAGGACGAAACAGATCGCGAGAGCCGCGATAAACAAATAAACCTGAAATCACCAACAGGAATAGCGTAGTGATCCCGACTTCTAAAATATTGGTCACGTAAGCTTTTAAAAATGGCCACATTAAGTAACCGGTGTACAGCATGCCGATTTCGTTATTGTATTGATCGCAAATTGGCTGATATGCGGTGATGTACCAAGCATCATACACATACGCTAAATTGACCCATCGTTCACCTTCTTTAAGGACTTGATTAAACACTTCAGCCGAGACTCGTGTACCAATGGCACGACCTGCGTGAATTGAACTATCCAGTGGCACGTTGGTACTGACGCGTAAGTCATCCAAAAACAGAGTTAAAGTGCCAGTCGGACGAAGTTGATCTTGATGGCTTGGGTAGATGAGATCTCGAATTTGATCGACTAAAGTTGTGCTGTTATTAAGCAGTAAACCACCATCCAAGAAACCAATAATGTCCCCGAACTCGTTGCGCACTGGAATCACTGTACGGCTAACCAATCCCCGAGTTTCGATCTGCTGAGAATTAAGAATCGGGATTTGTGCTTGCTTCGCTAAGTCTGGATCCAGCTTTTCTAGTTCATCAGCATTAAGCACATCGAAGAAGGATTCTCTCTTGGTGAGATCGAGGTAACGAAACTTCTGTTCGATACTATCTACTCGCTCAAAATTCAAAAAATCTAAACCATAGCGGCTTTTTTGTATTTGTACCCAACGTGGCAATGTACTGAGGGTTTCCGGATCTTGTAGACGCTTGCGAAAATCGTACGACTCAGCAAACGCACGAACATGATTAGCTTGTTTTTGTTGCAGCAACGCAACACTATTTTGTGCGACACCTAACCGCTCAGACACATCAATTAAAGCGCTGTTCCAGGTGTAGTGCAGTGACCAGTAAATAGTGATCGCAATCAACGCCAGCAAAGTGAGAAAAATCGGCGCTGACGTCAAAATCCACAGCCGATAGCGCACTGTCGTTTTAAAACGGTGTCGCCATTTTTGCCACAAAGCCCATTTAGCTTTCATGGCTGATATCCTCGCTTTCCCACTCTTTGTATTTACGTTCTAAGGTTTTGCGTGCCACACCTAAATCACGCGCCGCCGCAGATTTATTGCCGTCATACAAGGCCACAATTTGCTGAATATGTGCTTTTTCCACAGCGCGTAAAGGCCAGTCATTGGGATATCCCAAGCTAGACTCCGTGACATCGTCACCAGAAGATGCCTCTGCACTGACACTTGGTGACATTGTCACCTCAAGTTCTACATGAATCGGTAGGCCATTTAGCTCCCGCCAATAATGAGCTGGCGGTTTACCCAATAACAAGCAGCGTTCAATCAAGTTTTTCAACTCGCGAATATTGCCCGGCCAATCATAATCTTGCATCGAAGAGATATCTTCATACGCCCATTTTGGCATTGGCATCCCCAGTTCCGCACAGAGCATTTTGGTGAAAAACGGCAACAGTTCATGCAGATCTTGCTTGCGCTCACGCAGTGGGCTCACTTCGATTTTCAACACATTAAGCCGATAGTAAAGGTCGCCGCGAAAGCGGCCATTTTCGACTTCTTGTTGCAGATTGCGGTTGGTGGCGGCCACCACTCGCACGTCCACACTCACCTCTTTTTCCGATCCAACCGGACGAACAGTACGCTGTTCTAGCACTCGTAATAAGGAAGCTTGCATGGTCAGTGGCATTTCGCCAATTTCATCCAAAAACAGAGTGCCCCCGTTAGCAACGCGAAACAGCCCTTCACGACTCTTTTTCGCGCCGGTAAATGCTCCAGAGGTGTGCCCAAACAGTTCACTTTCCAGCAATTCTGGCGCAATCGCACCACAGTTGATTGGCACAAAAGGACCTTGGCGACCACTTGCTTCATGGATGCCGCGCGCAACCAACTCTTTCCCAGTCCCCGATTCACCTTCAATCAGCACGGAAGCGCGTGACGGAGCAAACTGAACAATATGCTGTTTCAGTAACTCAGTTTGTACCGAGCTGCCAATGATTTGCGTAGTACAGTGGCGTTGAAAGTCACGCTGCAAAGCATATTGCAAACGCTCATTCAGGCGCTTATTCATACAGCGTTGTACTGCTTGCAGCATCTGCTCAAGGTTAAATGGCTTGAGGATAAAATCACTCGCTCCCAATTTGAGAGCACTGATGGCAGTATCGAGATCCGCATAACCCGTCATAAAAATCACATCCGCTCGGTGATCTGGGTCGGTAAAGGCTTCTTCCCATTCAATGCCTGAGCGTCCGGGCAAGTTGATGTCTAAAATCAGCAAGTCGTAATGTTGCTGGCAACGCAGTACTTCCGCCTCTTCAATGCTGCCTGCTGAATCCACACGCGAAAACCATTTGCTCAGTGCTTTTTTAAGCACCATTTGCATGCCGACTTCATCATCGACGACTAAAACAGAAAATGGTTGGTATAAATGAGTTTGGTTGAGATCCAAGGCTTGTGACATAAGGACATTCCATAAAGCATTGAGACAGAACGACTCAATTAACCTTACATTGGTTATGATTAATTTGCGACATTTTGTCCCACCACTATTTATCTGTCACTCAATTTAGACAAATTTTCCTGATCAGCCTACTTTTTGGGGGGGAATTTTATCCTGAATTACTCAGAATGATGTTGGCATCCCATTTGCTATATCCCCCTTTCGCATACACTAAACAGCAATTGATTTCATTAGGTGACACACGAATGTCACTTGATTAAACCTACAATCAACTCAGTCATGGAATTCACAATGAAAAAAACGACCTTTACCCTCGCGGCTGCTTCACTCATCTTAGTCAGTTACTCAGCTTCCAGTGCCGATGACACTCGCATCCGTCTTGCGACTACGACCAGCACTTACGATTCTGGTCTGCTGGATTACTTGCTCCCCAAATTTGAGCAAGATACGGGCTATAAAGTGGATGTGATTGCTACTGGTACAGGTAAAGCACTAAAAATGGGCGAAAACGGCGATGTGGATCTAGTCATGACCCATGCACCTAAAGCCGAAGCCAGTTTTGTTGAAGCGGGTTACGGTGTCCTACCACGTAAACTTATGTACAACGATTTCGTGGTGGTTGGGCCAGACAGTGATCCTGCCAAAATCTCCGATGAAAAGAACATCGCGAAAGTGTTTGAAAATATCGCTAAGAGCGGCGCGGTGTTTATTTCACGCGGTGACGATTCCGGCACACACAAAAAAGAGCTCGGCATTTGGGCACAAAACAACATTGAACCGAACTTTGGTGGCTACCGTTCGATTGGTCAAGGCATGGGTCCAACGCTGAACATGGCGTCTGAAATGCAGGCTTATACCCTAACCGACCGTGGCACTTGGCTGGCTTACAACAATAAGCTGGATCTCAAAGTGCTGTTTGAAGGTGATGAGCAATTGTTTAACCCTTACCAAGTGATCATTGTCAACCCTGAGCGTTACCCTACAACTCAATACCAAGCCGCTAAAGTATTCAGTGATTGGCTGGTGAACCCTAAAGGTCAGCAGTTGATTAACGATTACAAAGTGAATGGCCAACAACTTTTTGTTGCCAATGCGGACAAACAGTAATCACTCATGAGTCTTTGGCAAACAACCCTAGATGCATTGCATCTGTTGGTGAGTCTAGACGCTAAACTATGGGAGATCGTTGCGGTCTCCTTTAGCGTTTCGCTGACTGCGATTTCGTTGGTACTTGTGCCTGCCGTGGTGCTCTCTTTTGTGTTGGCGTACACCAACTTTCGCGGTAAATGGACTCTGCTTTCGCTGATCAACACCTTGCAAGCGGTTCCGACTGTAGTGATCGGTTTGCTGCTGTACATGTTGCTCTCGCGCGCAGGCCCGTTGGGTGATTGGAAGATGTTGTTTACCCAGCAAGCGATGATTTTAGGCCAAGCACTGATCTGTTTTCCGATTCTGGTTGCCATGATGCATGGTGCGTTGCAATCGACCGATCGTCGCTCACTCGAAACGTCAATGACGCTGGGCGCTTCCATTCCTAGACTCTTTGCAACCTTAGTTTGGGAAGCGCGCTTTCCTTTAATGGCCGCCACCATCGCGGGTTTTTCCCGTATCGTGACCGAAGTCGGCTGTTCAATGATGGTGGGCGGGAATATCATGGGCTTGACCCGCAACATCCCAACGGCTATCTCATTGGAAAGCAATAAAGGCGCTTTTGCTCAAGGCGTTGCGCTTGGTATGGTACTACTCGCGTTGGCATTAGGGCTAAATTTTCTGCTCTCTTCCCTACGGGGTAAAGGCTATTTGAGAACATAAGGCAAATAATGACGATCAAACTTACCGCACAGCAGCTTTCCATGCGTTTTAAAGATCGCGTGTTATTTCATATTCCAGAGATCTCCATTGGCCCCAATGATGCCATTTACCTGAAGGGCGACAATGGCGTAGGTAAAACCACCCTGTTGAAAATTCTCGCAGGCCTATTACAACCGAGCAGCGGCAAGGTACTTGGCCGAAAACCTTGGTGGCAACGCTTGTTTTTGACTTCCGCGACCTCAGAAGTTGTCTATCTTCATCAAAGCCCCTATCTGTTTGATGACACGGTTTATCAAAACGTGGTGTACGGCATTCGTTTCAGTGGCTTGTCTGCGCATGAAAAACGAGCGCAAGTGATCACAGCCCTGCGTATGGTGGGATTAGAAACGCTGGCCGATGAGCATATTTCTGTGCTCTCAGGTGGAGAAAAACAGCGTGTGGCGATGGCACGAGCGTGGATCCTCAAGCCTTCCATTTTGCTGATGGATGAGCCGAGTGCGTCATTGGATCAGGAATCTATTGAGAGATTAGTTATAATGGCGCGAGATTTATTAGAGCGCGGCTCCAGCCTTGTGATCACTAGCCACCAAACCAACGCCCTCACGGCGCTGTGTAAAAAACAGTGGTGGATTAAAGATCGCCAACTGACAGAGTCGCCCTTGCTGCAGATTGTGAAAGAAAAAAATGACAACCACACAGACACTTCCCACTCTTCAAACCTCGGACACTAGCTGGGTTATTCTCGCTGGCGGGCAAGCCAGCCGCATGGGGGGACAGGATAAAGGGCTGATCCAGTTGAATGGTCAGCCACTGATTCAACATGTGATCGATAAACTGGCACCGCAAACCCCTACTTTGCTCATCAATGCTAACCGCAACCAAAATCTGTACGCGCAATTTGCGCCCGTGATCAGCGATGAGTTTCCTGATTACCCCGGCCCTTTAGGTGGTATTCATGCAGGTTTAAGTCATGCTCCAACCGATTGGGTCGGTTTTGTCCCTTGTGATAGCCCGTTAATTTGCGATGATTTAGTTGCCCGCTTCTGTCAGGCTGTCAAACCTGAGAGCGATATCTTAGTGGCCCATGATGGTGAACATCAGCAACCCGTATTTACCCTATTTCGTAAACGCGTGTTACCCAAACTCAGCGCCTTTTTAGCCCGCGGCGATCGCAAAATCATCTTGCTTTACGATGAATGCCATACCTCTTATGTCGATTTTAGCGATGCACCGAGCTGTTTTTTTAATTTGAATACGCCACAAGAGTTGGCGCAATTTGGAGCGTTACACCCATGATTCCTTCTGCAAACCAGAATCCTCAACGCCCTAACCTGCCATTACTCGGTTTCGCTGCCTATTCTGGAACCGGAAAAACGACGCTGCTAGAAGCCCTACTGCCTAAACTGACGGCGGCTGGCTTGCGCATTGGCCTACTGAAGCATGCACATCACGATTTTGATGTAGATAAGCCGGGCAAAGACAGCTATCGCTTACGTAAAGCGGGGGCATCTCAAATGCTGATTGCTTCACGTAACCGTCATGCACTGATGACCGAAACACCCGATGCCGAAGCGGAGCTTGATTATCTGCTGACTCGATTTGATGCCGAGAAGCTGGATGTCATTTTGGTTGAAGGCTGTAAAAATATCGCTTTTCCAAAAATTGAACTGCACCGCGCTGAAGTGGGTAAGCCTTGGCTTTACCCTCACGATGAAAACATCATTGCGATTGCTGCCGATGAAACGGTAGAAACGGCTCTGCCGCAAATGCACATTAATGATCTCGATGCGATCGCTGATTTCGTTTTGGATTATGTTGAGAAGTGGCATGAACAGAAAACGCAGCAATCTGTAGGTTCAGATTCAAAAAACAGTGCGGCGGCATGCTGCGACACCTTATCCCCTGCTTTTCTTTCTGTGGAGCAAGGCAGCGAGAAGATCCTCTCGCTCATTTTGCCTTTGGCAGAGACAGAATCGGTAGCGATTCAAGAGTGCTATCAACGCGTACTGGCGCGTAAAGTACACTCTCCGATCAATGTACCCGCCTATCGCAACTCAGCGATGGATGGTTATGCGCTGCGCAGTGATGATCTTGAACGCGATAGCTACCGTGTAGTGGCGGAAGTGTTAGCGGGCAGTCAATATTCGAAAACGGTTGGACTCGGGGAAGCGGTAAAGATTATGACTGGCGCCCCCATGCCACAAGGTGCCGATACAGTGGTTATGCGTGAGCAAGCTACGCAAAACGGCGATGTGGTGAGTTTTGCGGGTGCCAAAATCAAAGCAGGACAAAACGTACGCCAAGCAAGTGAAGATTTGGCGCAAGGCCAAGCGGTGTTTCACTCTGGCCAGCGTGTGCTTTCTCCAGAAATGGGCATGTTGGCGTCACTGGGTTTTGCGCACACAGACGTATTTCGCTCGCTTAAAGTCGCGATTTTTTCGACCGGCGATGAAGTACAAGCGCCCGGTGGTGACATTGAGCCCAACTCTATTTTTGATTCCAACCGTTTCACCCTGACGGGGTTACTCAAACAGCTCGGCTGCCAAGTCATCGATCTCGGCATCATTGAAGATGACGAGGCTAAAATGATGCAAGTGCTTGAGCAAGCGGCAAAACAGGCTGATGTGGTGATCACCTCCGGCGGGGTTTCTGTGGGCGATGCCGATTTCATCAAATCCGCGCTAGAGAAACTGGGGCAAATAGATTTTTGGCGCATCAATATGCGTCCGGGACGCCCACTGGCGTTTGGCCAGATTGCTGGAAAACCTTTCTTCGGTCTACCGGGCAACCCTGTCGCGGTAATGGTTTCTTTCATCAATTTTGTTGAACCTGCCCTGCGTAAAATGCAAGGTGAACAAGGTTGGCAACCACTGAAAGTCAATGCGATTGCGTTGGAAGATTTGCGTTCTCGCCAAGGCAGAACTGAGTTCAGTCGTGGGGTTTACGCTTTTAATACGCAAGGTCAACTGACAGTACGTACCACGGGCAAACAAGGTTCGGGAATTTTGCGCTCAATGAGTGAAGCGAACTGCTTGATTGAAATTGCTCCGGCGATTGACACGGTAAAAGTCGGGGAAAGCGTGACAATCATCCCACTTCAAGGCAGAATCTAGCCCGTTTATTTAGCGTTGAGAGAGAAACATGGCTCGTACCATCATCTACACCTACAAAAACCAAGAGAAAACGCTGACTTTCTCATACGAAAAGCATCACAACATTCATGAAGCGGTTGCCGAAGCTGAGGGCATTGACCTGACTGAATTTCTGAAGATGGAGATGCAGCTGGAAGCGATTTCAGATACCAAATCGGTACGCAACTTCCGTGATAACCACTTTAAAAAGCTCGGTTTTGGCATCATCACGCTACAACCGAAAGAGAATTTTGGTGTAGGCAAAAAACCAAAAGCGACTCGCTAAGCCAATATGCTTTAGCTGTAATTTTAAAATACTGATACCCAAACTACTTGGAGTTGCAGGTAGTCGGCAAGCGAGTGAATCCCCATGAGCATAGACAAACTATGTGATTGGGGTGAATGAACGCCGCCAACACCGCTGCAACTTCAAGTAGAAAGGGAAAAGGGCTTGCAGTGCAAGCCCTTAATTTATTCTGTTGATCTTCAACTTATTTAATGTTGAGGAAAGCCGCTCCGCGCACACCGCCTGAGTCGCCATGTTTGGCTTTAACGATTTTCGGGCATTTCGCAACAGAGAGCAGATGCTTAGGCACACGCTTTGGCATCTCTTCATAAATCAGATCGTAGTTTGACAAACCACCACCTAACACAACAACGTGTGGATCGTTTGCGGTAAAGATGTTACCGAAACAGATCGCCAGCAGCTCCATAAAGCGCTCAACGTGCTCAACGGCTTTGGCTTCACCCTCTTTCTGTGCGGTGATGATCTCAATCGCCTTTTTCTTTTCGCCGTAGTAGTGCTCATACAACAGCTCAAAACCACGGCCAGAAAGATAGTTATCCATACAACCTTTGTTACCACAACCACAGCTGAGCAATGGTGCTTTTTCACCAAGATGGAACCAGGCATCAATCGGTAGGCGCATGTGACCAATTTCACCAGCAACGTGATTACGGCCTGAAAATACTTTGCCTTCGTAGACTAATCCGCCGCCAAAACCGGTACCTAAAATCAGCCCCATGACAGAGGTGGCTTCTTTTAGCTCATCGTCCCAAGCTTCAGAGAGTGCAAAACAGTTAGCATCGTTTTCTACTTTTACAGTGCGACCCAGTTTCACTTCCAGATCAGCGCGCAGCGGTTTGCCTTTTGCAGCAGGTACGTTCACTGTCAATACGCAACCATCATCGGCATCTTCCATTCCCGGAATACCAAGACCAACAGTGCCTTCCACTCCAAACTGAGCATCGTATTTCTGTACCAGTCCAGCGATAGTGTCGATTAATTTTGCATAATCATCGGTCGGTGTTGGTACACGTTCAGTTGCTACACGCTCTAAATGCTCGTTGAACGCACCAAATTCAATTTTGGTTCCGCCAACATCAAAGCCGTAATACATGGCCTTCTCTCCTCAATTTCCTATCCCAGCCTTGGGGAAAAATAAAAAACATAAAAGTGACGCATATTATCCACAAGGCTGTGCCAACAGTCCGTGACAAACCACTTATTTATCCTGCGAATGCCACTAATTGCGCAATAAGTATTCAGCTTCACGATCAAGTTTAGAGGCAGCTCTCGCTTTGCTGGTGTGCAATCCATCGTTGCAATGCGGGTTTAGTAATACTCGGCTTATTGCGTGATTTACAGGTCAGGTATGTTTCTTTGAATGCATCGAACCACAGCGATAAAGTGTTTGCTGAGAGTCGATCACCAAACATTTCCAACACTAAGCTGGCCACTTCTGCGGTTGCCAAGTACTGTTCGTTTTCCGATTTACGCATGATGTATTGCGATAAGCGTTCCGGTTCCACCGATACCAAAGGTAATGGTGCAAGATACGAAGATTTGCGAAAGATGCGTTTCGCTTCGCGCCAACTACCATCAATCAGCACCAACAGCGGTTTTTTACCGGCAAACTCAGTTGGGATCGGGCTTAACACGCGGGATTTGTCCTCTTCCGTATCAGCAGGAAAAATCAGTACTGGGTAGTAAGCCGGATGACTGAGTAGCGCAAGCATCTCTGGGTTTGGCTCAGTACGACTCCATTGATACACATGGGTCTCTTTCACCGTATCCGCAATCAAACGCCCTGTGTTGCTCGGTTTAAACACTTCGTTTTCAGAGACAATCAGCAGTACCGCCACTTGGCTTTCAATATCAGGCTGATGGGCACACAAACAGTGTGTCAACTCAACCAGACAGTAAGGACAACGTTTTATCTTGCCACCCCGTGCTAAAAATGGCTTGGTTGAACGTTCTAGACGATATTGATATAAGTGATGAAACGCGTGAATTCTCATGGTGCAAACGACTGGCTCAAAAATGGCAGCGATTTTACTGACCACTTGGGTTTTGCGCCAGTAAAGTTTGCATGCAAAAAGTATGTGCGAGGAAAGCAACATGAATGGATCTATAGAGCTTATTCGATTAGCCATTTTTTTCGCTGTATTGGTGATCTGCGCATTATGGGAATCCAATTATCCGCGGAAAAACCTTTCACAAAGTAAGCTAGTTCGGTGGTTAAACAACCTTGGATTAGTAAGCTTTAATAGCGTTTTGCTTTCTATGCTGATGCCTTTCCTCGCTTTTAGCGCCGCACAGTGGGCAGAAAACCGTCAATTCGGTTTGCTCTACTGGTTAGACATTCCGCCAACAATAGCTGTGATTGTTTCCGTTATCCTGTTGGATGCTGTGATTTATTGGCAACACTTGCTATTTCATCGCATTCCTTTGCTATGGCGTCTGCACCGTATGCATCACGCGGATCAAGACATCGACGTGACAACTGGTAGCCGTTTTCATCCGCTCGAAATTATCATTTCCGCATGGATTAAAATTGGTGCGGTGACGTTATTGGGTGTATCCCCAATTGCGGTAATAGTTTTTGAAGTGCTACTGAATGCGAGCGCGATGTTTAACCACAGTAACGCCAAGCTGCCCTACAAAATCGATCAATGGTTACGGTTATTGGTGGTAACACCGGACATGCACCGAGTCCACCACTCCGTATTAGTGCACGAAACCCACTCTAACTTTGGCTTTTTCCTCTCCATATGGGATCGACTGTTTAGAACTTATATTGCGCAGCCTGAAATGGGCCATGAACAGATGAAAATAGGTCTGCCACTGTTTCGTAAAACACGGGAACAGTGGTTGGATAAAATGCTGACTCAGCCCTTTCGTGAGCGCTAAATCAATCTAGTGGAGATTGGCATACTCTATATAGGCTAAAGCTTACTCAGCAACCGAAGTAAATTGCGCGCTAACCTGCTGTATGCAACGTAAACGGGTGACAGATAAGCTAATCATCAGTATGGTTATGTCCAGAAACACCATCCTTAGCTTAACTATCCTCTTCAATTTGAAGACAAATGTTTTTTAGGGAATGGTTGTTTATTCCATTTTTTTGTCAATAAGGTGATTCATGTTGACGGCGAAACAAACCTGTTCTGTTTTTTTTCTGTTACTGCTTGTGGGATGTACTTCAACGCCCCCTTCAGAACCGGACTCATCATCGGTAACTCCTGATTTCAGTAATACTTCTACTCCGAGTTTTTCAAATGTTTTTACCGAATGGAGTGGTGTACCGTACCGCTTGGGTGGTGTAAGTAAAAATGGGATTGATTGTTCCGCTTTTGTACAAATTGCTTACCGAGATGCGTGGCAACTCGATTTGCCACGTACAACACAATCTCAAGCGCAAACAGGTCAGAAAATTACCTATGAGCAAGCGCAATATGGGGATTTGGTTTTCTTCAAGACATCCCGTACCAACATCCACGTTGGCGTTTATTTGGGAGATAAGCAGTTCATGCACGCTTCAACATCAAAGGGCGTGATCATTTCACGTATCGACAATCCTTATTGGGCTTCAAAATTCTGGCATTTCAGGCGGATTGAGAATCCGCCTTTGATGTCCAATTAATGCACAAGCATTAGTCGTAATGAGCGACGGCTGAATCGAACAAGTTTTTCACTAGTGCGATATATTCGTCCAAAAACACGATTTGCTCATTAGTTGCTGGGCGATGCCAAACACCAGCAAGCACTTCACCCAGATCTTCAACTACGGAGTCTGCTTCTTTGAGTAATTGGAAGCGGACACTGGAATGAAGCTCTGGGTTTTGTTCAAAAATAGCCATAATGTTGCTTGCCACCATATCCGTGATGACATCTTCAACACTTTCGCTTCCCGTATCCCCTTCCTGAGTGAAAACATCCATATTGAAAGAGAGATGTTCAATCAGGGCCAGATATCCATCGGTTTCTACAACCACATTCGTTCTCCGCTTTACTGCTACTGTTCGCCAGTTAGTTACTATCTTATTTAATACTAAGACATGAATAGCCATTTTCACAGATGGCAGGTGCCAGTTGCTGCACTTTCCATCACAAGTCCAATGAAATCGCTCATTCCTGAGTAATTATGAGCTAAAACCCACAAATTGAGGCTCGGTTTAACTCAATATCAAAAAAATATTTTTACGCTTTCATCACTCAACTTGTTCAAGATAGTACGAAAGTGAACTTAATGATTTTATGAGTTAAATCACACTTGACTGCATCTGTTTCTGCAATTTTTAATCAAATAGGATTTATGTGCGTTCATAAACTTTCATATTGGCAAGCTTGACATACACTAGCATGTATCCCTTACCAAAAGCCGAGGGCTTGAATTATGTGGCCAGCAATTATTCAGCAATTGTCCGTACAAATGGGCAAGGATTTTCACCTAGTTGAAAAGGAAAAAGTGCATGGAGGTGACATTAATGAATGCTTTATGGTCAGCGACGGTGTTGATCGTTACTTTGTGAAAACCAACCAGCGTGAATTCTTAAGTAAATTTGAAGCTGAAGTGGAAAATTTACGTGTAATGAGAGATTCCAATACCGTGCTAGTTCCTGATTATATTGTGCACGGTACAAGCAAAACTCATGCTTACCTAGTGCTTAACTACCTCGCCATCAAGCCACTGGATGACGCTGAGAAAAGTTTCGATTTTGGTGTTCAGCTCGCCAGTTTACATCGCTGGGGGGATCAAAAAGAGTATGGCTTCGATTTCGATAACTACATCGGCGCTACCGTTCAACCGAACCCTTGGCACAAAAAGTGGGCATTGTTCTTTGCTGAACAACGCATCGGTTGGCAGTTGCAATTGCTGCAAGAGAAAGGCATTCATTTAATTGATATTGATGAGTTTGTGGAGCTGATAAAAACTCGACTATCCAACCACTCTCCTCGCCCCTCACTTCTGCATGGCGATCTCTGGTTTGGTAATGTTGCCAATTCAGTTCAAGGGCCTTTGTGTTTTGATCCTGCTTGTTATTGGGGTGATCGAGAGTGTGATATTGCACTTGCAGAATGGTTTGGTGGTTTCCAGCCTGAGTTTTTCCAAGGTTATGAGAGTGTTTGGCCACTGGATTGGGGCTATGAAGAACGTAAAGATATCTACAACCTCTATCATGTACTCAATCATTACAATCAGTTTGGTGGACATTACTTAGACGAAGCGCAGAAGTTGTTAGATAAAATCTTATCTTACTAAACCATCAGTTGTGGCAATTGCTTTCCCGAGCTGGCATTCGCAGTCTGAATGCCAACCATTGATTTTTTTGTCTATCTTCAAAATTTAGACTTAATTATTCTCTTTAAGAAACTTCCCTGCTTAGTATTACTGTATCTCAAAGGACGTAAGGAATAGAGATATGAGAAACTTCACGGAAAAGTCAGTTAACTGCCCACATTGTGGTCACGGTATTCGTTTGACTTTGGATGCTTCGAACGGGAGTCAGGAGTTTTATGATGATTGCCCTGCGTGCTGCCATGCTATACATCTCAATATGATGGTTGATGAGTTACACGACACCATTGAACTCTCTGTTGATGCTGACGATGAACAAATTTTCTGATCAGCCACTTTTTATCGAATAGAAGATAAAAAGAGCATAAGGGCGCCAACTAAGGCGCTCTTTTCCATTCAGTATGGCAACAGGTATTGGCATACACTGATTGGTAAGCTCAGTCATCATTAAACAATCTGTGATTTACATCAGTTTTTCATGGAGCTTATTGCGACATTTCATTATCATTCCCTCCATTGCCATGTGTTGAGTATCCCCAGCTCGCCGCAGCTAAAATTCCTTTGCTTTCCTTCCTCTTTGGAGAACTTCGTGCATCGTTACAAAAAAGAAGCATCAAATTTAATTAAATTAGCGACTCCAGTGCTGATTGCCTCAGTCGCGCAAACAGGTATGGGCTTTGTCGATACCATTATGGCCGGCGGTGTGAGTGCCATTGATATGGCTGCGGTATCAATTGCAGCGAGTATCTGGCTACCTTCCATTCTGTTTGGTGTGGGTCTATTGATGGCACTCGTACCTGTCGTTGCGCAGCTCAATGGTGCTGGCCGTCAACATAAAATTCCATTCGAAGTGCATCAAGGGTTAGTGCTTGCGCTTTTGGTCTCAATTCCCATCGTTGCGGTACTATTTCAAACCCAGTTCATCATTCAGTTTATGAATGTGGAAGCCGATATGGCGATCAAAACCATTGGCTATATGCACGCTGTAATGTTTGCCGTACCTGCCTATTTGCTGTTTCAAGCACTTCGCAGTTTCACCGATGGTATGTCACTGACTAAACCTGCAATGGTGATTGGTTTTATTGGTTTGTTGCTTAACATTCCACTGAACTGGATCTTTGTGTATGGCAAATTTGGCGCACCCACGCTAGGTGGTGTGGGTTGTGGTGTAGCAACCGCGATCGTGTACTGGATCATGCTATTCTTGCTGTTTTTTTACATTACGACTTCTAAACGTTTAGCGCATGTGAAAGTGTTTGCCACTTTCCATAAACCACAGCCTAAAGAATTGATTCGTTTGTTCCGTTTGGGCTTTCCCGTTGCTGCAGCACTGTTCTTTGAAGTGACCCTATTTGCAGTAGTGGCACTGATGGTGGCACCTTTAGGCTCAACAGTAGTCGCCGCCCACCAAGTTGCCCTAAACTTCTCTTCACTTGTGTTTATGTTTCCAATGAGTATTGGGGCAGCTGTATCCATTCGTGTAGGACACAAACTGGGGGAGCAAGATACCAAAGGCGCAGCCATTGCCGCCAATGTTGGCTTGATGACGGGCTTGGCAACTGCTTGCATCACAGCTTTGCTGACTGTGCTGTTTCGTGAACAAATTGCACTACTCTACACAGAGAACCAAGTTGTGGTTGCTCTAGCAATGCAATTATTGTTGTTGGCAGCCATCTATCAATGTATGGATGCAGTACAAGTCGTCGCGGCAGGGTCATTGCGTGGCTATAAGGACATGACAGCAATCTTCCACCGCACTTTTATCTCTTACTGGGTTTTAGGTTTGCCAACGGGTTATATTTTAGGTATGACAAGTTGGCTGACAGAACAGCCATTAGGTGCGAAAGGCTTCTGGCTTGGCTTTATCATCGGGCTTTCTGCAGCAGCTTTGATGCTAGGCCAACGTCTGCATTGGATTCAAAAACAGAGTGATGACAAACAGTTGCACCTTGCGGCCAAATAGTCACCGATGAAAATGAAGGCCAGCGATATGCTGGCCTTTTTACTACGGGATATGGATATGAATGTGCCTAAAACGCTTACTGTTCTTGTTATTGGTAACCACTTTTCAAGCGTTGCCACATTACTGTGAGCGCAAATTAGTAATTGACTCTTTCTCGAACATAGCGAGCAAATCGCGGTTTACCTTCTGTTGTTAGACCATTGAAACGATAAGTAATCAAGCTACCTATTTTAGGTGGGTTTTCCCTTTCCTCATCGTTAAAACCACTGCCAATATAAAACTCAACCCCATCAGACGTGCGAACTAAAATCGAACCCATCTTCCCTTTGTATTTGCCTGAGCCAAGGCGATAACCAATCACAGTCGCTTCCGCATCTTGGTATTTTTTTAGTTTGAGGAGATCGTTGCTACGTCCAGCTTGATAACGAGCATCAATCTTGCGCAACATCACGCCCTCACCCGATTTCCCACTGATGTTGTCAAGGTAGCTAAGCAATTCTTGCTCCGACTTGATGGGCGTGTGCTCGATGTATTTGATATGTTTTTTATTCAGGTTTCCGACTAAATACACAAGGTTGTAGTAACGCTTGCTGTAATCGCCTGCGGCTTCTGGCATATCAAATAGCATGTACTGGATTCTCCGCCATGCCTGTTCCGAAGGTTGACTATCCAATACGGTCTGTTGTACCAGCGAAAAATTTCCATGTCCTGCCCATAACTCGCCCTCAAGAGGATATGACGGAAGTGACTCTATAAACCAAGCGGGAGCTGAAATAGGATTGCCATTGCGTGTAACGAGCTGTTTTCCAGTCCAAATAGCTCGAATGCCATCCAGCTTTTCACTTTTCCAATAATCGTAAATATTGATGCCATGTTGATAGTCGTTAGCAAAGGTAATGGGGATGAAAGCTAATGGTCCGTCATTAGCCATAGTGTGCTGCGAGGAGAGTATTGCAACAGCAGTCAAAGTTAAGCGAATCAGCATGGTCAAGTCCCTAATGAGAATGCTGAAACATTTTCATTAGGGATGCGGCTCAGTGAAAGTGTGAAGTTTTGACGATGCGAAACAGTTCATCAAATCTACTTATAGAGTAAACACCAAATTACAGAACAATGTTCAAGTCATAGTGAAATAGTTAAGAGTCCTGTATCGATTGTGTTTGTCGTAATTGGGACAAGTATTTAATCCATTGCTTGGCACTTTCAGAAGCTTGAATGCTTTCCGCTCTCTTCGCCTGTAGTAAGGCTGCCTCTAATTGATTCAGTTTGTAGAGTGCTCGAGTTTTCGCTAACGCGACTTGCGCTTGTCTATCACGCTCTTTGACTTGATCAAGTTCAGCTAAAGCTTGCTCATAGTCCCCTTCTTGCAATAAGAGCTGCGCTACATACCAGTGATATTTCGCGTCTTTCGTGGAAGCTAAACGCCAGGTTTTAATGGCATGATCCCACTCTTTAGCGCGTTGCCAATAAATGGCTCGTTCGGTAATGAGTTGTAGATTGCTTTCCGCCTCTTCCAAGGTTTCCATCACTCGAGCTGCACGCTCTGGTACCCCATTTTGCGCGTAGAGCTGAGCCAGCAATCGTAAATCTTGCTGATTGAGTTCGACCTTTTGCATTTTGGCGAGGGCTAAAGTGCTGAGTGCATCTTTCTTCAACCCAACACGCAGCTCTAGGCTCACCAGTTGACGCCACCAAGCACTATTTTGCGGCTCCAGTACCAACAAACGTTTCAAAGTGGTGATCGCAGGTTTCCACAGCTCCAAATTGAGCTCTGCTCCCAATTGTAGGGAAAGAGGCAAAACGGCATCTTGCGATTGGAACTGGGCGTACTGCTTAATCCCTTTCAGGACAGATTTCCACTCTTGCAACTGAAAATGCAGTTGAGAAATTCTCAGCCAAAGCTCATCGCCTTTTTGATTTGCTGGAATAGATTCTGACAGCACATAGTAATGCTTCAGCGCCGGACGATACTCTTGTTGGCTGGTCTGTAGATCAGCCAACATTTTCCGAGTTGACCAAGCTTGCTCATCTTGCAGCTCATTACTTTCTACCGCCAATTTAAGTGATGAAATCGCCGCAGGGACTTGCTCATTCTGCCAGTAGAACACACCAAGCATACGGGCAACGTAAGCACGGTCATAGCTTCTGCTCAGTTCTGTTTGCTTAAGAACCTGAATCGCCTCTTTAACCTTGTTTTCTTGTGCCAGCTGGTTCGCCTTGACGACTTTACTGGCCGTAAACGGGCTTAGCTCTGCGGCATGACTTGCAACGGATAAACAGGACAGAAGAAGATAACTTAAGATTCGTCGTTTCATTTTTGTAGCTTAAACTCCAGTCGAACCGTCAGCCCGGTTTGAACCACTGCTTTACCATCAACAATTTTCGGTTGGTATTTCCAATTACGCAAAGCCAGCATCGCTTCACGTTCAAAATAACGTTTAGGGTTTGAATCCACCACTTCAATGTCGCGAGTTTTGCCCAGTTCATCAATGTTAAAACGCAAAGTCACGTAACCTTCGACCCCACGTTGCAAGGCTTTCGCAGGGTAGTTAGGCTCGACTCGATGCAAAGGCATCACTTGCTGATTCACCGAAAATTCACCAAATTGTGGGGCATTCACTGCCACGCCTTCAATCGCGGTGCTGAGGTTTAAATCCACTAGCGGATTGAGTGATGACGCATCCATCGCGGCAGTTTGCTCAGATCTCGCCGGCGCTTGAGTTGGCACCTGCGGAACTTGTGGTTGCTCAGGGATGCTCCGCTGCCTACGCTGCACATCTTGTTCTTGCTCTGCCATCACCATAGTAAAACTCAGTGCCGCAGTTGGCTTAGGAATGCTTCTCCCGCCGTTATCCACCATCCAAGCCATCAGGCTAAACAGTGCCAACGTAACGGCGAGAGCAATTGGGCTAGCTAAGATCAAGCGACCCATTAGGGTTTCTCCGCCGCGAGCGCAATACTTTTCACTCCCGCACCTTTTGCTGCATCCATCACTTTTACTACGGTACCATTAAACGCATGTTCATCGGCTTGAATCACCAGTGAGGCATCCGGTTGATCCAACAATAGATGTTCTAACGTTGCTTGCACTCGTTCGACATCGACCTGACGTTTATCAATGTAGATATCGTTGGCCGCAGTAATCGCAACAAAAATCCCGGCTTGCTTTTGGCTCACCGCATGCGCTGCAGTGGGTCGATTGACCTCCACACCCGATTCGCGCACAAACGAGCTGGTCACAATAAAGAAAATTAACATGATAAAGACGATATCCAGCATCGACGTGAGATCGATCTGCGCTTCATCTTGCTTGGAAGGTCTGCGCCCTAGCCTCATGATTGGCTCCTTAACGCTTGTTCTAATTTCATTTCAAGTCCACGGCAGGTTTTGCTTAAACGTGCGTGAACAAAGAGTCCGGCTAATGCGGCTACCATGCCTGCCATGGTGGGTAAGGTGGCGAGTGAAATGCCCGAGGCCATCAATTTAGGATCGCTACTGCCTTGAGTCGCCATCACATCGAACACCGAAATCATCCCTGTTACCGTACCAAGTAGTCCGAGCATAGGACAAATGGCCACCAGAACCTTAATCAGATTAAGATTCTGGTTTAATGCAATGTGCGCTTCGCCTAGCCATTGCTCGCGAATGGAACGGGCAAACCAACTCTGTTGATCGCTACGTTGTAACCACAAGGTAATCCAATGCTGACGCTGTTTTGGAAACGCCAGCGTTAGGAATAATACCCGCTCAATCACCAGTAACCAGCACAGCAATACGACAGCCGCTAACCACCAAAGTACCGCCCCACCTTGAGCCATAAACTGCTCAAGCGGCTGCCAGTAATCCAGTAGGAAAGAGAATGCTGAATTCATCATTCGCCCTTACGCGGTTTGTTTAACAAATGGTTGAACTGATTGAGCGGAGCAGTCAAGCTCTGCTTGTTGAGCAACCAGTCCAATCCCTTGTTTCTCCAGAATATTGCGAATCGCTTCGGCTTGTGCGCTGAGAATATTGTGCGCCAGTAAGAGCGGAATCGCCGCAATCAAACCTTCCACGGTTGTCACCAAGGCCATCGAAATGCCGCCCGCCATGACTTTCGGGTCGCCGTTACCAAACTGAGTGATCACTTGGAAGGTTTCAATCATCCCGGTCACTGTGCCGAGCAATCCAAGCATAGGAGCCAGCGCGGCCAGCAATTTCAGCATCGACAGACCCGTCTCAAGATGATTTTGTTCATCCACCACCGCTTCCAACAAGCGCAGTTCAAGCGCTTCCACACTGCGTTGCTGCTCTTTGTTGTAAACCGCCAAAATGCGTCCCAGTGGGTTATCACCCGGCTGCTCAGGATTTTTGAGTTGTGCTTTAATCTTCTGACGCAGGGTAGCCAATACTGCGCCACGGTACAGAGCGATAATCAGCCCCACACCCAGTAACACGAGAATCACGTTACCAATCACGCCACCGGCTTGTAGGCGCTGGCTGAGTGAAGGGGTTAAAGCCAGCTGTTCCAACAATAAACCGCGTGAGGGGTCCACCTTCATGGTGACAACGTCACCTGATGTGAGTGATTGAATTCGACTTAAGGTTGGGAAATCTGACGGCAGTTGTTGATAACTCACCGCTTGTTGACGTGAGTTATCCCACTTCACATAACCTTTTTCAGTGACCAATCCGAATGAGCCTAAACGCAACGCCGGTTCTGTTTGCGTTTCACCCTGCCCGTTTAGCCAAGCAATTTGCGTTGGTTTAACTTGGCCACTGGCTTGAATTTCTTCACTCATAGCTTGCCACAAGCCACGCAGTTGGGTCATCGAAGGCAGGGTTTTCGCCGCAACGACTTCATCAATGCTACTTTGATAAGCACGAAGCTCAACGCCAGTGACCGATTGATCCAGTTCGCTTTGCAACTCTTTCGCGTTTTGACGTACCACACCAAACATCTCACCTAAGCTGCCCGTTTCCAGTCGCAACGTTTCTTCAAGGCGCACAAGCGTATTTTCGTTATCACTGAACTGAGTAGAGAGCTGATCTGCCTCTTTTTGCAGGCGATTGCGTTCAGCGAGCAAAGCGGCTTTCGCAGCTTGAAGCTCTTGTTCGGTTTGCACAAAACCGGATTCACGCTGCTGGTTATGCTGCTGTTGCTGCGCTTTATCTTGATTGGCTTTTTGTACTAAACCATCTTCCGCGTAAGCAGAGCTGAAACTAAGTGCTAGCGGAAGGGTTAATGCCAACGCCAAAGCGGAATGTTTAAACTTCATTATTTGGCCTCCGCAGCGGTCAACGAAACAGGCAAGTTCAAGAGTGTCGGCGCAATTTGCTGTTGTGCCAGTTGGTAAGCAGCACTGAGATCACTTTTGTTCGCATCCGAAAGTGCTTGCCATGATTGCTGTTTCGCATCCCAATTCCAGAATTGTTCACCATCAAGACTACGAGCCAGCAGCACTAAACGACCTAAATAGAGCACTTCAGCTTCTACTTGCTGTGTGGAAGACAAGGCAATTTGCGCTTGGTAAGTACCCAGCTTGTTACCGTAATCCAGTTCGATTTGGTACGCCTCAAGAATACGGCGATATTTTTCAGCATCACTGACATCAGCGCGTGGCATTAGTACTTTTAGCTTGGCAATGCGTTCTTGACGGGCTGCGAGGCGGATCGGTTTATCCTGCGCTACCCACTCCTCAAGTCCTTCAATCATGTCGTACATCAGTGGCACAATCCCTTGACGAGTACGTTTGATCTCTTCCGTTTGCTGCTCAAGACTGCTCATCTCTTGCTCTTGGTTCGCGACCAGAGACTGTAAATGATTACGATAGATCTGAAGGTTTTTGACTTCTTCATTCAGTTGCTCAATTTCCGCGCGCAGTACCAGAGTCTTTTCTGCACTGCGATCAATTCTCTGTTGGCTTTGTGCAGAAGCTTGGTTGGTGCTGTTTTGAATCGCTTGCGCTTGATCGAGCGAAGTAGCATGCGCTGGCAACAATGCCGATACGCAAAGGAGTGAGAGACATCTTTTCATAGAGTGTGATTTGCCTTTTTCGGAATGAGGTGGATTCTATTGAGAAACACTCTCATTATCAACCAGATTCATTCATCGTTTCTGCTCTTTGGCGACATAAATCCCTGTTCGTGTACAAAAATGGTAATTCGTATTCATCATGAAGCGCTCAAACAAATGCATCGCGTTGCACTTTGACACAAATCCTTGATAGATCTTTCATTTTTCTGTCATTAACTAGCCACCGCACTGTAACTTTTACTCGCCACTATACCTTCCAACGAAACACCAACAGTCTCGTTCGAAACTTACAAGGAATGAATCAATGAATAAGGTATGGTTATCTGGCTTGTTAACCGCAACGGTTTCTGGCGTATTTTCAACTTCAACCCTCGCGGCAACAGAAATCACATGGTGGCATGCTATGGGTGGTCAATTGGGTGAAACCGTCAATTACCTCGCCAATGAGTTTAATGCTTCACAAAGCGATTATAAGCTCACTCCGGTTTACAAAGGTTCGTATACCGAAACGCTTACCGCAGGCATTGCTGCGTTTCGTGCAGGCCAAGCACCTAACATTCTGCAAGTGTTTGATGCCGGTGCAGCCACCATTATGAGCGGAAAAGGTGTGGCGAAACCGGTGCAAGATCTGATGATTGAATCTGGCTACCCTTTTACTTCACAAGATTACATTGCCGGTGTGCGTAACTTTTATGCGGATAACAAAGGCAAAATGGTCGGCATGCCATTCAACAGCTCAACACCTGTGCTGTATTACAACAAAGATATGCTGGCATCCGTCAACGCGAAAGCCCCACAAACTTATGAACAGCTAGAACAAGTGGCCGCTAAGTTAGCTGAAAAAGGCCAAGCCGGATTTGCCCAATCGTTAACGCCATGGATCATGTTTGAAAACTTCAAATCTCGCCACAACCTACCGCTTTCTGATAAGCAAAATGGCTATCAAGCACTCTCGACCAAGATCATGTTTAACTCTGACGACATGCTGATGCATGTGAAAAAGCTCAAAGAGTGGTCGGATAAAGGCTATTACAAATATTACGGCAGCGATTGGGATGCCAACCAAACTCCATTCGAGCGTGGTGAAGTGGCGATGTGGATGGGATCTTCTGGCTCATTCGGCGGTCTGCGTAACCGCGTGAAATTCAATCTTGGCACGACTTACCTACCTTATTGGGAATCGGTCACCAAGAATCCGACTCACACTTTTATTGGTGGTGCTGCCCTGTTTGCTCTGCAAGGCCATAGTAAAGCGCAAGACAAAGGTGTAGCGGCATTCTTCGCTTATTTAACTAAGCCTGAAACGCAAATGTACTGGCACAAAACCACTGGTTACGTGCCGGTGACGAATGCGGCATACGAGCTCACTAAGCAATCAGGCTACTACCAAGAAAACCCGGATGCAGAAGTGGGCGTGAAACAGCTTAGCCTGCCGGATGGCGAGTGGACCAAAGGCTATCGCCTCGGTTACTACCCACAAGTACGTGAAGTGATGCACCGCGAATTCGATAACATTTTTGCAGGCCGCTCAACAGTAGAGAGCAGCTTGAACAAAGTGGAAAACGAAAGCGCCAAGCTGCTGGATCGCTTCGCACGTACTGTGCAATAGCCTCAATGGCCGCCATTCGAAAGATGGCGGCTTATCTTCTCTTACGTCAATTTTGAGTTTATCTGTGCAACGTCGACAACATTTCGCTCACACTCCGCTGCCCTATTTGCTGCTTGCACCGCAGATAGTGATCATCGCGGTGTTCTTTATTTATCCCGCCGCTCAAGCGATTTATCTCTCTTTTATGTTGGAAGATCCTTGGGGGCTTTCCTCCACGTTTGTCTGGTTTGAAAACTATCAAGAGCTGTTTAGCTCGGCGGAATATCTCAACTCCTTAGGTTTTACACTGTTGTTTTCAGTGGTTGTTTCTTTTCTTTCGCTGGCACTGGCGCTGCTTTTAGCGGTGAAAGCGGACAACATCATTCATGGGCAAAGTGCGTATCGCGTGACTTTGACGTGGGTGTATGCCGTGGCCCCTGCCGTAGCGGGCATTATCGGCGGCTTTCTGTTTAATCCGCACATTGGTGTACTGACTGATCTGTTTCAGCGTATTGGATGGCAGTTTAGTTTTCAAACCGATCCGTTCGATGCGTCGATTGCTCTCATTCTGGTTTCGGTCTGGAAGCAAGTTTCAGTCAACTTCCTCTATTTTCTGGCCGGTTTGCAGTCGATTTCCTACGCCGTTCGCGAAGCGGCACTGCTCGATTGCCAAAGCGACAGCAAACGCTTTTGGAGCATCACCTTTCCGCTGCTCGCACCGACTGGATTTTTCCTGCTGGTGATCAACCTCACTTACGCCTTTTTCGACACCTTCGGGGTGATAGACACCATGACCAACGGCGGCCCCGGTGGCAGTACCACCTCGCTGGTATACAAAGTGTATCGCGATGGTTTTGTCGGTGCTGACCTTGGCGGCAGTTCGGCGCAATCGGTCGTGCTTCTAGTATTGGTGCTGGCGCTGACGTGGTTGCAGTTCCGTTTTGTTGAAAAACGCGTTCATTACTAAGGAGTCATGATGAAAAGTAATCGACTCTCGGATCATGTGATCCTGATTATTGGCGCACTGTTTATGCTGGTGCCGCTGTGGCTGATTTTCGCCAGTTCTACTCATCAACCTAACGATATTGTTTCTGAAGGTTTGCAATGGACCTTGGGCGATAACCTCAGCGCAGTTTATAGCGAAGCGTGGAATAAAAGCCTTGGCTTTGCGGGTAATGTCACTGCACAAAGCATGATTATGAATTCGATGATCATGGGCTTGGGTTTTGCGATTGGCAAAATCGTGATTTCGATGATGGCGGCCTATGCCTTGGTCTATTTCCGCTTGCCTTATGCCAGCGCGTGGTTTTGGCTGATTTTCATTACCTTACTGCTGCCGCTCGAAGTGCGGATCATTCCCTCGTACGAAGTGGTATCCAATCTAGGCATGCTCAACAGCTACACCGGCTTAGTGCTGCCGCTGATTGCTTCCGCCACCGCGACCTTTTTCTTTCGTCAGTTTTTCAAAACGATTCCGGATGAACTGTTGGAAGCGGCTCAACTGGATAACGCAGGACCGGTGCGCTTTTTTATCGATATCTTGTTTCCCCTCTCGAAAACCATGATGGCCGCGATTTTCATCATCATGTTTGTAGTGGGTTGGAACCAATACCTGTGGCCGATCATGATGACCACGGATGAGCAGTACAACACCATAGTGATGGGCATAAAACAGATTCTCAATAACATCAATGAAACCAGCCTACCGCGTTATGACTACGCGTTTGCCATGGTGATCCTCGCCATGCTGCCCCCCGTTTTGGTGGTGGTGATTTTCCAACGTTGGTTTGTAAAAGGATTAGTCGAAAGTGAAAAGTAATCAGAACTCCAATATTCATCTGCTACGCAGCGTCAAACACGCGGAGCCTGTTATGTTAGACATCAAACAACTGGTCAAAACCTACGATAACGGCCATCAAGCGGTGAAAGGCGTGGATCTGTCGATTCATCAAGGAGAATTTATCGTGTTGGTCGGCCCATCGGGCTGCGGCAAATCCTCTATTCTGCGCTCTATCGCGGGCCTAGAGAGCATTACTTCCGGCGAAATTCATCTCGCGGGACGCCGCGTCGATAACGAAAAACCCGCCAATCGCGACATTGCCATGGTGTTTCAAAACTATGCCTTGTACCCACACATGAGTGTGTACGACAACCTCGCCTACGGCCTTAAAAACCGTGGCGTGGATAAACAAACCATCGCGGCAAAAATTGCTAAGGTCGCGAAAACTCTCAAGATTGAAGAATACTTAGACCGAAAACCAGCCAAACTTTCCGGCGGACAACGCCAGCGCGTAGCGATGGGACGTGCGATTGTGCGCGATCCACAGCTGTTTTTGTTTGATGAACCGCTCTCGAACTTGGATGCGGCTTTGCGCGCGCACATGCGCTTAGAAATCAAAAAACTACAGCGTGAACTTGGCGTGACCAGCGTGTACGTAACCCATGATCAGGTGGAAGCGATGACACTGGCTGACCGCATTGTGGTGGTCAAACAAGGAGAAATTGAACAAGTCGGCACACCCGCCGAAGTTTACCATCAGCCAGCCAGTACCTTTGTCGCGAGCTTTATCGGCAGCCCTGCCATGAATTTCCTTCCTGCTTGCATCAAACAAGGTCGATTGCACATCGCTGGCAAGTACTGTGACTTGCCACAGTTTGACACCATAAGTTCCGAAAACATCACGTTAGGCATTCGCCCTGAACACGCATCATTGCAGCCTTTAGAAAATTCGATTGAGCTGGAGTTAGATATTCAGGTCGTGGAGCCGCTTGGCCCTAATCAACTGGTGCATGGCAAAATTATCGGTTTAGAAAGCGAGCAAGATTTCATCGCGGTCACTGCTGAAATTCCACTCGATGTCCATCAAACATTGTCGATCTGGGTTGTGCTTGAGCAACTGCATCTTTTTGATCAACAAGGCAAACGCCTTATCCATCAACCACGCTCTTGCACACTGAGCAGCAAAGTCGCAGGTACTCGTAACAGTAAAACCCGTCAACAGTAAGGATGTTTGTGAATCTACTCTCTACTCGCCAAAAACAGATCTTGGAATACTTGCAACAAACTCACGGGGTGCTTTCGAGCGCCCTGCTTTCTGAACGTTTTGATGTCTCGGTACAAACCATTCGCAAAGACATGAATGATTTGAGCGACAAAGGCATGGTGCGCCGCGTACATGGCGGTATTTCACTCCCTAGCCCGAATGACAATCTTTCTTTCAGTAATCGGGATTTGATCAACCTTACTGCGAAGCAGCGAATTGCGCAGAAAGTGGCGCAAGCTCTGCCGGAAGGATGCAGTATTTTTCTCGGTATCGGCACGACCCCGAAACAGGTGGCGCAAGCGCTGCTCGATCATCCCGGTTTGACGGTCGTGACCAATAATATCAATGCCGCACTGACCTTAAGCCGCAACCCGAACATCAATTTGCACCTCGCTGGCGGACTGGTTCGCCATTCCGATGAAGATACCGTTGGCGAAGCGACAACCCGCTTTTACCGCAGCTTTAATATCAAGGTCGGGATTTTTGGTGTTGGCGGGCTCAATCCTCGTGGTCAATTGCTTGATTTTACGCCAGAAGAAGCCAATTTAACCCGCGCGATCATAGAACATAGCGAACAGTGTTGGTTAGTTGCAGACAAAAGCAAATTAGAGCGTTATGCTCCCGTGGTCAGTGGTGAACTGTCTGAAATGCATAGGCTCTTTGTTGACCAGATCACGCCCGCCTTTCAGCAGTTGTCTCTTTTGCACCACGTCGAACTTATTGAATCGTGATTTGAGTGTGATTCTCACTAAGGAAGCATGATGCCTTCAATCATCGTCGGTCACCGTGGGGTGGCCGGAACGTATCCAGAAAATACCCGTGTCAGTGTGCAAGCTGCCATCAACCTTGGCCTATCTTGGGTTGAAGTAGATGTACAACCGACCAAAGACAATGTATTGGTTGTGTGCCACGACCATACGATTGACCGTTGCAGTAATGGCAAAGGTCGCATTGATGAGTACACACTCGCCGAGCTAAAACAGTTTGATTTCGGTGCTTGGTTTGATCCCCGTTTTACGGGCGAGCCGATCATGACTCTGGAAGAGTTGTTGGAACTCGCGGCAGAGCACGATTTAGGGCTGAATATCGAAGTTAAAGTCGATAAGCACGATGTGGCGAGTGTCGTACAGAACTTAAAAGAACAGCTAGATCAAAGCCCACTGGTGGCCGACAAAATCTTACTGTCGAGCTTTAGCCACGACATTATTTTGCAACTGCACCAACACTGCCCGGGCTACAAACTGGGGATTTTGAGTGAGCGTTTAACTCAGCGTGATCGCCAAGTACTCAAGGAAGTGAACGCGTTTAGCTGCAACCTCAACTATCGCTGGATCACGGAAAAACACATCCGTGATTTGAAGAATGGCGGCTACCAAATTTGGTGTTACACGCTTAATCAAGTGGATAAATTCCGTTATCTCGACAAAGTCGATGCGATTTTTTCCGACTTCCCAGAACGCTTTATCAAGTGATGTTGACCGCGTCACTGGCTGTGATGTCATAAAAAAGCAAAACGCCCATTCTAAATGGGCGTTTTTTATCGATGCTTTTTTGTCGCGACAATATTTATTCAAATAGCGATTTATCGACCTTGATAACGACTTTACGTACAGGCTCACCCTCACCTTCTACTGCAATCAAAGGACGATGAGGTTGACCGGGGTAAAACACAATGAATTCACCCGCAGCCAAATCGACAAAACGTTCTTCCGCTAATTGCTCACTGAAAGCCAGATCTCGCGTTGCGAGTTGATCATCATCTAGCCCATTGAACGGCGCTAGACTGTAACCAAAACGCTCACGCCCTTGCAGTAAAATCTGCACATCCAAATAACGGGCATGGCACTCGCTACGGCGCAGAGTTAACGGTTGGGTATGATCATCCATCACGAGGAAAAATGCAGAATCGCCCTGCAACTCGTGCTTACCCGTTGGTAGCGGCGTCGCTACACGCTGTAATACTTCATCAATCAGCTGTTGCAACTTAGGTGACAGTGCAGCGCAAAACTGGCGCTGCGCCATATGGCCAATAAACATCTGGAGTTCCTTATTGGTACTGCTCGCCCGCGGCGGCAACAAAAGCCATTTCTACTCGGTAATCTGGGTCAGCCAGTTCTGCTTTCACGCAAGCACGGCTTGGTGCGCAACCTTCAGGGAACCAAGCATCCCAAACTTGGTTAAGCACTGGGAGATCCGCAAAATCGGTGACATAAATCGTCACTGATAAGATGCGCGAACGATCGCTGCCAATCTTCGCCAATTGACGCTCAGCTTGCGCTAAAACCTGTTCAACTTGGCCTTGCATGTCTGCCGAAGTATCGCTATCTGCCACTTCAACAAAATGGGCAATACCGTTAAAAACGGTGATGTCAGACCAACGAGTGCCTAGATTAATACGATGTATCGTCATGGTATTCTCTTTTTTCTATGTTTTATTCGGTGAGAAACAGTAAGCCTCATCACCCATCAATATCGATGTGCAGAATACCGAAGATGAAAAACAAAATCGCCCTCTGCGCCTATGTTTTATTGACAAATTTGCTGCCATTGTTTTGAGGGACGATCACCCATTCATGATCGCTATCGCAAAACCGGAAATTCATTGCCAATCAAATACAAATACCGACACGTTAAGTTACCCCTATTTACAAATAATCAGTTTAAAAAACCAATTATGACCAAAAACAAACCTACTATTAAAGTAGTCAATATTACCTATCACAAGTATCGGCAATTCTAATTAGTCTCAGCGGAATTCTCTGACTAGACTCTATCCGTCAATGCAAGATCCCAACTCATTCGAATACAAACTGGTTTTACATTCGAATGATGAAATAAAATTCAGTAACGCCAAGCAAGGAGTAAGAAATGGAGCACAATAAAACTGGCTCAAGTGGCCAATGCCCAGTGATGCATGGTGGTTTGACCTCCTCAAGTATGTCCAATATGGACTGGTGGCCTAAAGCACTCAACCTCGACATCCTTCATCAACATGACAGCAAAACCAGTCCACTCGGTGCTGATTTCAATTACCGCGAAGAGCTGAAAAAGCTTGATGTGGAAGCGCTAAAGCGTGATCTCAAAGCCTTAATGACCAACAGCCAAGAATGGTGGCCAGCCGACTGGGGACACTACGGTGGTTTGATGATTCGTATGGCATGGCACTCTGCAGGTACTTACCGTATTGCCGATGGTCGTGGTGGCGCAGGCACCGGTAACCAACGCTTTGCCCCTCTCAACTCTTGGCCTGATAACGCAAACTTAGATAAAGCACGCCGTTTGCTGTGGCCAATCAAACAGAAGTATGGCAACAAAATCAGCTGGGCCGATCTGATGATCCTTGCCGGTAACATGGCTTATGAATCAATGGGCCTCAAAACCTTTGGTTTTGCCTTTGGCCGCGAAGACATCTGGCATCCAGAAAAAGACATCTACTGGGGTTCTGAAAAAGAGTGGCTTGCCAAATCCGGCGGTGAAAATAGCCGTTATTCCGGTCAGCGTGATTTAGAAAACCCACTCGCAGCAGTAATGATGGGCTTGATCTACGTTAACCCTGAAGGTGTTGATGGTAATCCAGATCCACTCAAAACCGCGCAAGACATGCGTGTAACCTTCGCTCGTATGGCAATGAATGACGAAGAGACGGTTGCTCTGACTGCGGGCGGTCATACCGTCGGTAAAGCGCACGGTAATGGCAAAGCCTCTAACCTTGGCCCAGATCCAGAAGCAGCAGATCTGCATGAGCAAGGTCTTGGCTGGAACAACCACACTAGCCGTGGCGTTGGCCGTAATACCGTCACCAGTGGTATTGAAGGTGCGTGGACCACTCACCCAACCAAGTGGGATAACGGTTTCTTCTACCTACTGTTCACTTACGAATGGCAACTAGCGAAAAGCCCAGCCGGCGCATGGCAATGGGAACCCATCAACATCAAAGAGGAAGACAAACCTGTTGATGTGGAAGATCCAAGCATTCGCTACAACCCAATCATGACCGATGCCGATATGGCACTGAAAATGGATCCTGAATATCGCAAGATTTCAGAGCGCTTCTACAAAGACCCAGCTTACTTCTCAGAAGTGTTTGCTCGTGCTTGGTTTAAACTGACTCACCGCGATATGGGACCAAAAGCGCGCTACTTTGGCCCAGATGTACCCGCAGAAGAGCTGATTTGGCAAGATCCAGTACCAACGGGTCGTAAAGATTATGATGTGAATGCGGTCAAAGCAAAAATTGCGGCAAGCGGCCTAAGCATCAGCGAAATGGTCAGCACCGCTTGGGATAGTGCTCGCACTTACCGTGGTTCTGATAAACGTGGTGGCGCAAACGGTGCTCGTATTCGTCTCGCACCACAGAAAGATTGGGAAGGTAACGAGCCTGCTCGTCTAACCAAAGTGCTGGCAGTGCTGGAGAAAATTGCGGCTGAATCAGGCATCAGTATCGCCGATACGATTGTTCTGGCAGGTAACCTTGGTATTGAACAAGCGGCCAAAGCGGCTGGCGTGAATGTGACAGTACCTTTCGCACCGGGACGTGGTGATGCAACACTGGAACAAACGGATGTAGATTCATTTGAAGTGCTTGAACCTCTCGCGGATGGTTTCCGTAACTGGCAGAAAAAGCATTATGTAGTCACACCGGAAGAAATGTTACTCGACAAAGCGCAATTGCTGCGCCTAACCGCTCCAGAAATGACGGTATTGATTGGCGGACTGCGTGTGCTCGGCACCAACTACGGTGGCAGCCAACACGGTGTGTTTACTGACCGAGTAGGTGCGTTGAGCAACGATTTCTTCGTTAATCTGACCGACATGAGCTACACCTGGAAGCCAACCGGTCGCAACTCTTACGATATCGTGGAGCGTAAGAGTGGCAAGACCAAGTGGACAGCGACTCGTGTTGACCTCGTGTTTGGTTCTAACTCCATCCTACGTGCTTATGCCGAAGTGTACGCACAGGACGACAACAAAGAAAAATTCGTGAAAGACTTTGTTGCCGCATGGACAAAAGTGATGAACGCCGATCGTTTCGATCTGGTTTAATCTCCCCCAGTAAAAAGCTAAGGCTGCCATCAGGCAGCCTTTTTCATGCTAATTCAATCCCTCACATCTACCCTATATCCCTTTCCTACTTGAAGCTGCAGCGGTGTTGGCTACATTCGTTCACCCCAATCACATAGCCTGCCTATGACCATGGGGATTCACTCTCTTGCCGCCGACCTCAACTCCAAGTAGTTTGGGTATATCTAGCGTTATACGCGTGCATAAATGTTTATTCATTTTATCCAAGCCATTTATCAATATGGCTTGACTGCAACGACATCTTTTTAATATTTATCAAACCAATAAAATTAAATTTATCAAAAAACCTATTAACTTGCATTTATTTAGCTCATCCTTATTTATTCCACACTAAATAACGTGAATCACATCGATAAATATGAGCACTTAAAAATACAATACTATCAAGTAGGGCGGCGATTTTTTCAATGATGATCAAAATATATCGCACACCGGTATTTTTTAATTGACTTTAAATATATGCAAAACTAACGTAAATAATAAATAAACAATCATCAATAAAGTATATAAACCAACAAAAACCCAACTAAATATTGAGTTAAAACTCTAATGACAAATATATACAAAAATATAAACCACACTAGAGAAAACCAATCTTAATATAAGCATATTGAAAAACTTAATGTTAGAAAACGGATTTATTACAGGTCTACTCCATGAGTAAATTTAACTTATATCCATCCATAGATATGGTTGGTGGAAAAGCTTTAACATCAAGATCAGCCATAGATGTAACTCTAGGAAGAACCAAACAAAAGCGATGTCTTGGTGACGCATTAGAGCTAGCCGAATTTTACTATCAATCGGGCACAAAATGGGTACATATTGTCGATCTTGATGCTGCATCTGGTATTGGAAACAATCAACGATTAGTCATAGATTTAATTAAATATCTTAATGGAAAAGTACAGACTCAGATCTGCGGTGGGATAAGAAGCCGTGAAATTTTAGAACAATATATTCTTGCTGGATGTTCTCGAGTCAATATCAGTTCAATGATTTTCGACAAGCCCTCTCTTTGTGAAAATTTATTTAGCCAATATGGTGAAAAAATTGCCATTGCTCTCGATGTGAAATTGGAGAAATTAGAATACAAACTCGCCATTCAGGGGTGGAATACTCTTCAGGGGAATTTATGGACAATACTAGACTGGTTAGATAATTGCGGATGTCAACGCTACGTAGTGACAGACATAGACCGCGGAGGTTCATTAAACCACCCTAATTTTTCTCTGTTAGAACAAGTCATCAAAACAACATCAAACCCTATCATCTCTGGTGGTGGAATCTGCTCTCTAGACGATATTGACCATTTACAACGACTTGGTATTGAGGGAACCGTACTAGGGCAACTCATCCATACTCAACAACATCAACTCAAGAGGTTTCTTCAATATGCACACCAGAACTATAAAAATGAATCAACTTCGAATGAAGTTATCTGAAGTTGGGTTATTGGGTGAAATTCATATACCAACCCATCAATTACCGTCTTGTGATCTCCAATGCATTGAAGACCTTAATTTACCTATGCAGAATAACAGATACCTATCAAGAGGTAATAAATACTATGAAGAGTTAACATGCCTTCAGTTAATGCTTGATATTTTTGATTACCATAATCGATTAAATTCTACAGCCAATCCTTATGTTAGCTACATTTTGATGGATCACATATTAAACGGATTACTTCGTCTCTTAGACTGTTTAATTGCACATAATGATTCAGAACTTGTGAATTATTATATTCAAAAAGCTAAAGAGATGGCACAAGGCATTGTCGATTTTTTTATGGGGAAAACTCACTTTACTGTAAGTAGCTATATGATCAGCTTTCCCAATCATCTGGCAGATTTTAAACCAAGAGTTGATCTTGAGGGTGATAATCATCTATTAACTCTCGTCTCTGTCATGCAGATACCACGTTCTGATGTATGTGTGGGAATATTACTTGGTGGTGCAGCCAGTGCTGCTATTTATTCCGCCTATCATGAGTCACAACTCAATTATCTAAAAATTTCTCGTTACGATGACACGAAAAAGTGTAATGACTTTCTTTGGGGAAATCCAATAGATCTGCGTCCATCCGTATTGATTCTGGATGATAATTGTGGCACAGGGAAAACACTCCATCTAGCAAAATCAATTCTAAAAAATCACTATCAAATTGATGCAAAAATAGCGGCTATTGAACTTCATTGGGAAAAATTATTGCGCGTTAAAGGTTATTACCACCAAGACTCTGTATTTGATCTCTCATCTTTAGATTATTTAACACCATGGAATGTTCGTCATCATCATTTACTCAAGCAATTAGTACAGCAACCATCCACTACTCAAAACCATACCACCAATATTATGGAATGGTTAGTGTACTCAAAAAGTGTACTTAACCTTTTATCTAACTTGGGAACCCAGACTCAAGCATTTGATTCTTTAAGGAATTATTGTTTAAAACTTGAATGTTATAGCGCTTAAATACGATCATTTTTAGCCCGGCAAGGAGGCAATATGCAAGCACATATTATTTGGGATTGGAATGGAACTTTGCTCGATGATTTTCATATCTCACTCAAAGCGACCAACACTGCGTTGATGGGAATTGATGTACTTCCATTGAGTTCGGAAGAGTACCGTTCTCTTTACTGTGTACCTGTACAAGATTTCTATCATCAAGTTTTAGGGCGTAAACCTACTCTGCTTGAATGGTCAAAAATTGGCAAAAAGTTTAGTCAAATTTATAAACAGGAGGTACTTGATGCACCTTTAGCTCAAGATGCAGCCCGTCTACTGAATGAACGCCAAAGCCATTCCGTCTGTTCTCTAATGGAACACAATCTGTTAATTAAAATGCTTTCTGCTTTTGGAATCATAGAGCATTTTTCAGAAGTTCATGGACGAACAGGCCGCTGAATCAAGAAGGCAAATCAGCCTATCTTAAAAAGCACTTGAGCCAGCTTATTACTCGCCAAGGAATCAATAAAAATGAGATTGTCCTCATCGGTGATACCCAAGACGATGCCGATGCGGCGCATGCGCTCGGTCTCTCCTCCATTCTTTATTCTGGTGGTGCGTTTAGCCATCAGCGCTTAGCGGACACAGGAAACCCTGTTGTCAATACCCTAGCAGAAGCCGTTGTTCTTGCCGATCAGCTCGTACAGGAGAGAGCCAAATGATAAAAGCGATTGTAGGCCTACAAATGGGCGACGAAGGTAAAGGTAAGTTTGTCGACTTACTGGCTCAGCAATACCGACATATTGTTCGATTTAATGGTGGAGCGAACGCTGGCCATTCTGTTGTCTTTAATGAGCAACGCATGGCTTTTTCTCAAATTCCAGCAACTATTAGGAATGGGAAATGCCTTTATATCTCGCAAGGCGCCTTGATCAGCTTAGAGAGGCTACTCCAAGAAATAGAGTTCATCAAAAATCATTGTCCTGACACTCAACTATTCATCGATCCCCGCTGCCATATTGTTTTACCAATTCACGCCGCACTTAACCAAGCTTCTGAGCAATACAAAGGGGTTCATAAAATCGGCTCCGTTGGTGTGGGAGTTGGGGCGTGCTATGAAGACAAATCCAATCGTTTAGGTATTCGATTGCAAGATACGCTCAATGAGTCTGTATTACGTCATAAGCTCACTCTGCTTTGGGAAATTCGAGAAAAGCAAATTGAATCCGTCTTTGAAGGGCGGCTTCACCTCAATTTTGAACAACAAGTGCAATACATACTCAGGCTCGGTAAACAACTAGAACCCTATTTTTGCTTCACTAATCAAGTGATATCACGCTTACTTCAACGTGGCGAAAGCATGTTATTGGAATCCTCTCAGGCCACTTTTCTTGATAACAGTTTCGGAACTTACCCTTACACAGTGGCCTACTCCACCTTAATTCAGAGCTGCTTTGCTTCAATAGGCATTCCAGCTCAAACGTTACAAGTATTAGGAGTGATGAAGGCGTACATGATCCGAGTTGGCAATGGTCCATTTCCGACAGAACTTGATGGTGACATTGCACAGTACATTCGAGTGAAGGGCAATGAGTTTGGTACGGTATCGCAAAGACCAAGGCGCTGTGGCTGGTTAGATCTTGCTTTGGTTGAACAAGCGATTCATCTCAATGGCGTCAAAGAAGTGGCGATCACCAATCTTGATGTTCTCGGTGGCATGGATGAAGTTTGGGTATGTAATGGATATTTATTACACGGAAAAAAAGTGTGCACTGATGAAGCTCTTCTTCATTTTGATCAAGTCGAGCCTATTTACACAAAATTCCAAGGTTGGCCAAGACTCCCTAATGGCATTCTAAAATTATCCGATTTACCCAAAGAACTACTTCATTATCTTGCTTATATTCAATCCTATATCAGTGCACCGATTCGATATATTTCCTATGGTGCAGAACGCGAATACACAATTCATATCGAACCTAACGGATTCAGCCAAATTATCCTTGCAGTGTCTGAGGAATACGCATGATCAATTATGTTACTGGGTTTATGTTCTCTCAAGACCTATTAAACGTCGGATTAATCAAAAAATTAAAACCCAAATGGCAGAGTGGATTATATAACGGTATCGGAGGAAAGATTGAACATGATGAATCACCCTATGAAGCCATCGCGAGGGAGTTTCAAGAAGAGACTGGCGTCGAGACAAAGCCAGATGAATGGAAGTTGTATGTGACCTTAACTAGGCCAGATATTTATCGAGTTTATTTCCTTTGCATGATTAGTGACAAAGTCCATAACATTCGAACAACGGAAGAAGAAATTGTGAAATTATTACCTTGCGATGCATTACCTAAAAATGTCATTCATAATTTACGGTGGTTAATTCCCCTTGCCCTTGATAAATCATTAGCGATGACGACACCCATTGGCATTGAAGAAATTAAAAACCCATAAATACCAATCCAAAATCCATCACACTCAACCTATAAAGTTAATTCTTTATTTAAAATTACTGTAGTGCAGTAAAATATCAAAAAAGAGCTTAAATAATATGAAAAAACACATGCCATTTATTATTAATGGAAGAGTGACTGATTGTTCAAAAAAATCAGAATCAGAACAAAAAAGTATTTGTTTTCGCGAAAACAGTCTCAACCTAGATGTTTTAACCGATCACATCTCAGATGAAATAACAAGTTATAAAAACAATTTGGAATTAACACTCAACAATATTATTAATTTCCTTTATACCGTAGGTCAACGTTGGAAAAATGAAGAATACACCAGAAGACGTAGCTATATTCGGGATTTGAAAAACTTCCTGGGTTATTCCGAGGAAATGGCCAAATTGGAAGCCAATTGGATCGCCATGATTCTGTGCTCTAAAAGCGCGCTATATGACATTGTACAAACCGAGCTAGGTTCACGTCATATATTGGATGAATGGGTAGCACAAGATGAGTGCTATGTTAAGGCCTTGCCTAAAGGCCGTTCACTGCATTTATTAGCGGGCAATGTGCCTCTTTCAGGCGTAACCTCTATTTTGCGCGCCATTCTGACCAAGAATCAGATAATCGTAAAAATGTCGTCGAATGATCCGTTCACCCCTCATGCATTAGCGATGAGTTTTATCGATGTCGATCCAAATCATCCCATTACCCAATCCATTTCCATTATTTACTGGCCTCATACGCAATGCACTCAGGTAGCCCAACGTTTAATGCAAAAGATGGATGTGGTCGTCGCTTGGGGCGGTTCAGAAGCAATACGTTGGGCCGTAGAGCATACCCCCCCGCATACTGAGCTCATTAAGTTTGGCCCGAAAAAAAGCCTCACCATCATCAATGATCCTGAGAATTTGATCGAAGCGGCCGAAGGAGCCGCTCACGACATCTGTTTTTATGACCAACAAGCCTGCTTTTCAACGCAAAATCTTTTTTATATCGGCCCTCGTTTTCCTGAATTTAAGCAAGCGTTAAGAGAGCAATTACAGCGCTATGCTCGAATTTTGCCAAAGTCGCAATCCAGTATTGATGAGCAAGCCGACTTCTCCTTAACTCTGCGTGAATGCCAATTTGCAGGGTTTACCGCCGAAATGGGTAATCAACAAGATTGGATGATGATTGAATCTCCAGCCGGCGTAGAGCTGAATCATCCATTAGGGCGCTGTATTTATCTGCATCAAATGGCTTCATTTGAGGAAGTGCTGCCCTTTGTCATTAAAGGACAAACTCAAACGGTCTCCCTCTTCCCTTGGTCCTGTTCATTGCAATATCGCGATCAACTCGCTGCTCACGGCGCTGAGCGTATCGTTGAATCGGGGATGAATAATATTTTCCGCGTCGGTGGTGCCCATGATGCCATGCGTCCATTGCAGCGCTTAGTGCGTTTTATTTCCCACGAACGCCCTAGCCGTTTCACAACCAAAGATGTCGCCGTCGCTATTGAGCAGACACGCTATCTGGAAGAAGACAAATTCTTAGTCTTTGTACCTTAGTTACCCAAAAACAACATCATAAAGGAGAAATGAATGTCTCACTCATCACATTGGGAAGTGGATGACCCCTGCACCATTGATCATGTGATTTCTTTATCTGGAAATCAGCAAATTCATGTTTGGGAAACCCCTCCAACACTTAAATTTAATTCAATGCCAACGCGGCGGAATAGCATTTTAATCGCATCTGGCTTTGCTCGTCGAATGGATCATTTCGCAGGTCTAGCGCGCTATTTGTCCGCCAACGGATTTCATGTTTATCGCTATGATTCACTTCATCATGTTGGATTAAGCTCCGGCACGATCGATCAATACACAATGAGTATTGGCAAGCAGAGTCTGGAAATCGTGATGGCTTGGCTTCATAACCGCGGAGTAACAGACATTGGAGTGATTGCAGCAAGCTTATCCGCCCGAATTGCTTACGCTAGCGTAAATGAACTCGACCTATCCTTCTTGATCACCGCGGTTGGGGTGGTGAATCTGCGCGATACCTTAGAAAAAGCCCTTGGTTTTGATTACCTCAGCCTCCCTATTCAAACTTTGCCAAACGATCTGGATTTTGAAGGGCATAAATTAGGTGCGGAAGTCTTTGTTCGTGATTGTTTTGCAAATCACTGGGATAGCTTTTCATCCACGGTAGAACAAATTCGCCATCTCTCGATCCCTTTCATTGCGTTTACCGCCAATGGAGATGATTGGGTCAAGCAAGACGAAGTTATTGAGATGCTTTCCCATATTCCTAGTGGTCAAAGCAAGCTGTATTCCCTACTTGGAAGCTCGCATGATCTCGGTGAGAACTTAGTGGTACTCCGTAACTTCTACCAATCAGTGACTAAAGCAGCAATCGCTCTCGATTCAAATAGTTTCGATATCAACATCCCTTTTGTGGAGCCCACATTTGAGCAATTGACTATCGCAACCGTCAACGAGCGCCGAATGAAAAATCAAATTGAAACAGAAACGATGATGCAGGCATAAGCCTACTCATACCTTACCTACCTTAATCAAGGACATATTATGAAATTTGGAAATTTCTTACTGACCTACCAACCACCTGAGTTATCACAAACAGAAGTGATGCAACGCTTAGTGAATCTTGGGCGAGCTTCAGAATCATGCGGTTTCGAAGCGGTTTGGTTGCTAGAACATCATTTCACTGAGTTTGGTTTACTCGGTAATCCTTATGTTGCCGCCGCAAACCTCTTGGGAGCCACAAAACATCTTCATGTCGGTACGGCGGCGATCGTACTGCCGACCGCTCACCCCATTCGACAGCTTGAAGATGTAAACTTACTCGATCAATTGTCGAAAGGACGTTTTCGTTTCGGCATTTGCCGTGGGCTCTATGACAAAGATTTTCGAGTGTTTGGCACTGACATGAACAATAGCCGCGCGTTGATGGATTGCTGGTACGACTTAATCACGACAGGCATGACACAAGGCTCTGTCTCTGCGGACAACGAGCATATCCATTTCCCTGAAGTGAAAGTCCAACCTGCCCCCTATCATCGTAGTGGTGCTCCTGTCTATGTGGTCGCTGAGTCTGCTTCAACCACTGAGTGGGCAGCAAAGCGGGGTTTACCCATGATTCTGAGTTGGATTATCAACACTCATGAGAAAAAAGCGCAACTTGACCTTTATAACGAGATCGCGTTAGAGCATGGACACGATATCCAGAATATTGATCACTGCCTCTCCTACATCACCTCTGTGGATCATGATTCACAACGCGCAAAAGACATCTGTCGCCAATTTCTTGCCCACTGGTATGACTCCTACGTCAATGCTACCCGCATTTTTGATGATTCAGACCAAACTAAAGGCTATGACTTTAATAAAGGGCAATGGCGAGATTTTGTTCTAAAAGGACATCGCGATACTAATCGTCGTATTGATTACAGCTACGAAATCAACCCAGTAGGAACACCAGAAGAATGTATTCGAATTATTCAGCAGGATATTGATGCAACGGGGATTACTAATATTTGCTGTGGATTTGAAGCCAACGGTTCAGAACAAGAAATTATCGCCTCAATGAAGCTCTTTCAAGCTGAAGTGATGCCTCACCTCAAATCCACAAACTAACGCCAACTATTTTCAAAGGAAGAACCTATGAAATTCGGATTATTTTTCTTAAATTTCCTTCATTCTGGCCAATCATGCACAGAGGTTTTCGATGCCATGATCGATAGTGTGCATTACGCGGAAAAAGGACACTTTGATCGACTGTTTATTTATGAGAACCATTTTAGTGATCACGGCATTGTTGGTGCCCCACTGACTGTAGCCAGCTTTTTATTGGGCATGACCGAGCGTATCAAGGTTGGTTCACTCAATCATATTTTGACCACTCACCATCCCGTCCGAACGGCTGAAGAAACTGGCCTACTCGACCAAATGAGTCAAGGCCGTTTCATTTTAGGTTTCAGTGATTGTGAAAACCGCGACGAGATGAACTTTTTTAACCGCCCTTTAGATTCTCAGCAGCCAATATTCGAAGCTTGTTATCACATTATTAATGACGCTCTAACCACAGGTTATTGCCATCCAAATAATGACTTTTATAGTTTCCCCAAAATTTCTGTTAATCCACATTGTTTTACCCAAGGGGGGCCGCAACAGTACGTTTATGCCTCTAGTACACAGGTCGTGGAATGGGCAGCTAAACGGGCATTGCCGTTGACCTTTAAATGGGATGATAGTAATGCGACTCGGCAAGAATATGCGCAACGTTATCAAGAGACAGCAAGAAAACATGGGGTTGATGTTCAAGCCGTACGCCATCAACTCGCGTTATTGGTCAATCAAAATGATGATGGCGATATCGCGCGTGCAGAGGTTGGTCAATACCTATCCCAATACCTCACGGAACGCTATCCCAGCGATGAAGTTGAGGTCGTCTTAGAACGCATCATCAAAGAAAGTGCCATTGGTACATACGAAGAAAGCACTCATGCCGCACGAGTTGCTATTGAAATGTGTGGAGCTTCCGATCTGCTGCTCTCTGTTGAGTCGATAAAAGAGCCCGCTCACCGCCTGCATGTATTGGATGTGATTAATAGCAACATCGCTAAATACCATCAATAAAAGATTTTTCTTTTTCCCTTGGGCCGCCGCATCCTCCTTCGGTGGCGGCCCTTTTTTAAGGAATACACAATGAATACCACGCTGTCCTTAATTGACACGCCTGCCGTTGAGAAATTTGATATTGAAGCAAGCTCCTCCCTTGATGATTTAATCTTCATGAGTGAGCCGAGCTCATGGTCATACGAAGAGCTGAAAAACATTCGACATGATGTGATCATGAAAGCCTTTCGTTGGCACTATCAGAACAATGCTGACTATCGTCGTTATTGCCAAACTATCAGTATTGGCCTTGAAATAGAGCATTTGGACGATATCCCCGTTTATCCGACCTCTGTATTTAAAACGATGCGGGTGACCAGCGCAAAACCTCAAGATATCGAGCATTGGTTTACCAGCAGTGGTACACAGGGACAAAAAAGTTATATTCCTCGAGACCGCCTGAGTATTGAGCGTTTATTAGGTTCTGTAAGCTATGGAATGAAATTGGTGGGTACATGGTTTGACCATGAAATGGAGCTTGTTAATTTAGGCCCAGATCGATTTAACGCTCACAACATCTGGTTTAAATATGTGATGAGTCTTGTTGAATTACTCTACCCAACCGCTTTTACCGCAAAAGATGACCGCGTAGATTTTGACCAAACGCTCACGCACTTATACCGAATTCAAAGCTTGGGAAAAACCGCTTGCTTAATTGGCCCTCCCTATTTTGTTTATCTTCTATGTCAGCACATGAAAGCAGAAAAAATCCACTTCCGAGCTGGGCATAAACTTTACATCATCACTGGGGGTGGGTGGAAAGCTCACCAAAACTCCGCCTTAAATAGAGATCAATTCAATCAATTGTTAATGGAAACTTTTGGTCTCAACGATATAAGCCAAATACGCGATACGTTCAACCAAGTTGAACTTAATACTTGCTTTTTTGAAGATGATCAGCAACGCAAATGTGTTCCACCTTGGGTGTATGCTCGTGCTTTAAATCCCAGAACTCTTCAGCCTTTATCTGATGGGGAAATAGGTTTAATGAGTTATATGGATGCCTCCGCGACAAGCTACCCTGCATTTTTAATTACGGATGATCTTGGTTACGTTCATCAGCCCACTGAGGAAATACCTTATACAAGAGTACAAATTGTTCGCCGAATTAATACACGAGCCCAAAAAGGCTGTGCCCTAAAGATGTCACAACATTTTTCATTCCCCCACATCACGCCTTAAGAAGAATAGGAACAAGAAAATGAAATTTTTATGCCACGTTCACACCGTTCAGCGCCTAGCCCCCGGGATCTACCAAGTCATTTTAGCGCCACACTACCCCTTGGATTTTAAAGCTGGACAATATTTGAAGCTCACATTGGCAGGGAAAGATCGCTACTTTTCTATTGCTAGTTGCCCTTCACAGCCAGGGCTTATCGAACTGCATATTGGAGCATCAAAGAGTGATGAAGGCGTTCTTAGTGCTATTGCAGCCTTACATGAATTTAAAGAAGCAGAATTATCACTAGAGATTGAAGGGCCATTAGGTGATGCATGGCTTCGGAAAGAGAGCAACAACTCTATATTATTAATTGCTGGAGGAACGGGGATTTCCTATATCATGAGCCTACTTAAAAATGCGCTCCACCATAAAATGGGTCAGAGTATTTATGTTTACTGGGGAGTTAAAGGAATTAGCCAACTCTATCTTCATTCAGACCTATTAATGCTGTCAGAACAACATCCAAACCTACATTATGTATTCTCATTAGAGGAACCATGCAACTCAATGATAGGTCGTGAAGGATTAGTGATTGATGCAATATTAAACGACTTTTCAAATTTGCGAGATTTCGACATCTATCTATGTGGGCCTATGAATATGGTTAAGGATGGAAAAAAATATCTACTTGAGAAAGGCAACGTATCAGCAAAGAATATTTATGGTGATGCTGTGCATTATGTGTAACCAATAAAATAGCATGTGGTTTCATTGTTACCTTTTTCAATTAAGTAATTTTTAAAAACCAATATCAACTACACCACTTGTTTAAAAAAATAATCTGTGACACTCAACCAAGAAAATTAACATTGATATTTATTATCATTTGACAATAATATAACTTATCAGGTGGGAATATTCCCAACATCATAAAAAGGACATCATTATGAAAACAATTAAACTCATTGGCTTGCTAGCACTTATTGCCTCACCATTTGCTTCAGCTAATACTCCTATTACTTTCCCTGGCGATAGCGGTTCAGTTCCAGATGCACCGATTACTTTCCCAACCTCTTCAAAAATACCCGTTACATTTTTTAATGGTTACACTATAAAAGATGGTGTTTTTCGTTCACAGCTAGGTAGTTGCGATATAGCGGAGAACCCACAACACGAAGCAAAACTAATTTGGGCAGGTAAAACCCCTCAACTCATCATACTTGGTCATACTAACAATTTCCCATTCCGTTGTGGCTTTTTGGTTGATTTTGAATTGGATCTATCAGAGTTTTTGCACAACATTCCTAATCATATTTTGGAGCGTCTAGAGGTAGCAAACCAAGTCGTTATTCAAGGCATTCAAAATTAGTTCAATTTAAATTAGTTCAATCTTAACAAATAGCCAGAAATTATAAGTCTGGCTATTTTATTTATTTTTATCAATACGACATGCAACTTCAGTTAATTCATATAAACCATCGATATATTTATATTGAGTAAATATATAGTAAAAAACGAAGAAAATAGAACTTAGTTCTAAAATGACAATTGATAATTCATCATTTGGTGAATTATTCGTCAAATAAGGTATTTTTATATTTACCCAAAACATCTTACTAAAACAAAGTAAAAAACGTCAGTTGGAGATAAGACTCATTATAGCAGTTAACCCTAATATAACTGGTTTAGTGAGCATAACTTCAACCTCTTATTAATGCATAAAAACTTTATCAATCAAGCATATTTAAATGAGGCAAGTATGAATAATAAACTTAATTCTATTCCACATATTGCTATCTTAGGGGCAGGAATTTCTGGCTTAGCCGCAGCACATGAATGCATTAAAAAAGGCTATAAAGTAACGGTTTACGACAAGCTGCCTTTTACGGGTGGGAAATGTATTGGTTCTGTACATCACGGGAAAATACATGAGCTTACACATCGGCAGTTCTTTGCAAAAAATTTCCATTTGCTTTCCTTTTTACAAGAGATCCCAACTACCAATGGCACTTGCTTTGACTACGTTTACCCACAACAAAAAGTGCAATTTCACTGGGCTAAATCGGATAAAACAATGCAATTCAAACGCGGCTATTTTTCGCTGATTGATAAGCTCATTGATGATATGAAATCCGCGTATGCGATGTATTATGTAGGTGTTCCACTGAGTGATATTTATTGGTTTAAAACACGTTTGCAGAACTTGCCAAACAGTGATGAATTGCTTAGTACGCCTCTTGAGCGCTATTTTGAATTCAACGAAAGGCCAAAATTGGCGGCCTTTTTGCGTCCCGTACTATTAGGTTGGATCGGTGCAACCGACAGTAGCCCTGCACTTTCCGTCCTAGATTTGCTCAACAATAAAGTGGGCCCCTTTCATCCTAGTGCGCCCAGTGCATACAGTTTGGGTTATCGACGCCCGATTTCTGAGGCAGTGATAGCCCCATTAACCCAGCACTTACGCCAGAATGCTGTGCAATTTAGGCTTAGCTGCGAGGTTGATCAATTAGTGGAAGCGATTGATCGACCGAAAATTTCTCATGCTGTTACCGCTCAAGGAGAGGTGATTAACGCCGATTATTTTATTTTGGCGCTGCCTATCCACGTCACGCAACAGCTATTGTCTGCCACACCACTGCAATTTCAATACCGCTACGTGCTCAGCCACGGGTTCCAGTTCCACTTCGCTACTTTGCCCGAAATTTTGCAGGATAAAACCGTCGGAATCGTTGTAGATTCACCTTGGGGCTTGAGTTATCACAGCCTAATGGCTTGTTTTGCCTCTCTGTTACAGCAACGGATCTGAACATTGCCGCTGGAACCGCATTTAATAAACCATTACTGGCGTGCACTCCGAAGCAGATTGAGCAAGAGATCATCACCCAGATTTTTGGTGACACCGCTTTGCTGGCCACATCGGGTTATCAAGGGTTCCATGTAGGGCCGGGTTTATATTGGAAAGAAAAGATTGCCGATCAAAAAGAGGCGAATCCATTCGTTGGTCCCTGTGTGATGAGTGAAACGGGAATCGAACATTATTGGGTCGCCGATCATGCCCTAACCCATCCTGATGCCGCGTGCCAAATTCCTATCGAGCTTGATTGCTATCAGAACGTATTTTTAGCAGGAGAGTATCTTGTCGATCCGCGTCAAACATGGCGGGTTCCGGTCACAATGGAGCGATGCGTAGAAACGGCCAAACTTTCGATTGAGTCACTCGAAAAACGAATTGCCACCTCAAACCAAGAGGAACAGACCTATGCCACTGCGTAATATCCTTTCTGCGCTGTTATTTTACCTACTGGTTTTGATCTATTTCAGTGGATTTTACCAAGCCGTGCAGTCACAGGTGGTTGTGGCAGTTATCTTGACACTGTTATTGCCAATCCTGTTTTGGCGTTTAGTTAAACCTGTTGATAATCAACAAGAAATCACTCGAATATTGATCTTAGAAAGCGCTTTCAACTTACTCTGTGTGGTTGCCTTACTCCATATCATTCCTTTTAGTGTTATGGATAAAGCTTTTATGGTGTTCTTTGTTTTTCAAGCCGGTGGTTTTTTATTGGTGCAGAAACGTAAGAAGGCATGGCTATCTCTCGCCGTCTCTTTATGTTTATCTTTCGCGATCTTGGTATGGATTGTTCAAGCAGGACAAACTCAGTTGCTGGATTCCGGACATTTACAATTATTCGGAACCCCAGTGCCATGGCAGTTGAAAGCAATTTATACCCTTTGGCTATTACAGCTTTTATTGGTGGAATATCGCTATATTTTGCCTAAAGTGACGTTACTGCTCGCCCACTTGGCTTCACTGACTATTGCGCTGCAGGCAGAGGACTTTTTCCATGCTCGTATTGTCACCGCTAGTCACTTTTTGTTTTTGAGTCTCTGTTTTGATTTCAAAAACCGAGAATGGGGAGGCAACGAATTCGCAGCATTACCACTGCTAGGTAAACTGCATAATCCTAACGTAAGTAAAGTGATTAATTATGTTTGCCTCAGCGTTGCTCTACTCTGCGCCTTACATTTAGCAAGCACTCTTACGTTACCAATCCTGTAAGGCTTAACTTTTATTGCGATACAATTCGTTAAAAACTAAAGGGAGAGGTGGCTCATGGAGCCGCCTCACACCAATTCATTGATTTCTTCATCCACCATATTTTTTATTTCCTGCCTCACCCACTGGTGGATTGGGCTATTGTGATGGATAAGATGCCAAAATTGTTCCACTCGAAAATCGGCAGTATAGAAAGGTAAATCAGCCACGGTAATCTCATAACGCCGACCTAAGTGAGTCACCAAACGTCTTGGTAAGGTGGCAATCAGATCGGTGTTGATCAGTAACTCCGGCACCATCGAAAAATGTGGCAATGATGCCACCACTTCGCGCTGATAATTGAGCTTCTTCAGCTCATGATCCATATCCGTTTTGCCCAAACCATTACCGGAAATGATCACATGTCGACTCTGGCAATAACTCTCCAGTGTCATCGGTTGATTGGCTAATGGATGGTTTCTACACATGACCACAGCATAGTTATCATTGAATAAACGCTGTTTAAACACATTGGTGGGCGACTCATCAGTGGAATACAGCAGTAAATCCGCCACCTTTTCCAAGTAATCATGCAACGGCATAAACGCATTATAAGGCACAATTTGTAATTTCAAGTTCGGTGCACGCTGTTGAAAACGCGCCAACAATTTCGGCACAATCATCATCATCTCGAAATCCAATGCACCAATGGTGAACACACCGGAATAATGCATTGGGTCAAACTTGTCATCCACCAACATGTGTCGAATGGTATTGAGCGACCTCTCCAGTTCACTGCAGAGGCGCTCACCTTTTGCGGTTAATCGGTACTCATTTTTTACTTTCACCAGCAGTGGATCACCAAATTGTTCACGCAAACGCATCAGGGCTCGGCTGACGGCGGGTTGGCTCATATTCAATGCTTGTGCGGCTTGGCTAATGTGCTTATGAATCAATAGCTTTTCTAAAATCGTTAATAAATTTAAATCAATGCTGCGCAAATTGATTTCGGGGGCGACCATCTCATCACCTAATAATTTCGTGCGTACATGATATACATACTATAACAAGCATGCATTTTTGATATGTTTGTTTCTCATTTATCTTTTCCCCACCTGATTGAGGAGAGAAAAATGAAACTATCCACCTTAGCTTTAGCCCCTATTGCTGCAGCACTACTTACTTTTAATGCAAGTGCTAAAGGCCATGACCACGACAATCAACGCGCGATTTTTTTCCCAGGTGAAACTGTTCAAGACACTGTGAAAATCGAAGTTGAGCCTTCTGCGACTCGCTCTTTGAAACTGGGACAAAAAATCAATAATCTGTATGAGCGCCAGTTTGATAACAGCCAAGCCACCGTTCAAAAATTGGGCAAGAATACCTACTGGATAGGGGTCAATTATTACAACGCTACCGTTGTGGTTAACGAAGACTCTGTCTTGCTGATTGACCCACTAGGAGATGGTCGTATTGATGCGCTTTTTAAAGGGGTGCAATCCATCACGAATAAACCGATCACTACGATTATGTATTCTCACTACCACTTAGATCATTTAGGTGGCGGCAACCAACTGGTTGACTTAATTAAGAAAAATTATCCAAAAGTAGATAAAGTCCGCGTTATTGCTAGCCAAACCGTTGCGGACAAGATCAACCAACACGCCGAAGTAGGCGAAAACGGTGTGAAAACCCCGAAAGTTCCAGCGCCGAATGACATATACGACCTGACGAAGCCTCAAACGGTTCAATTTGGCTCAATGAAAATCAAGATGATAGCACCAAAAGGCTCTGGCCATACACCTGATAACACCATGATTCTGATCCCAAGTGATCGCGTGTTGCATTTCGCGGACATGATTAACCCCGATCAACTACCGTTTTACAATTTCGCGGGAGCAGAACATTTCCACGGTTACGAAGAAGATCTACAAAGCCTTCTGAGCAAACCGTTGAGCAAACAGTGGGACTTTATTAACGGTGGCCATGGCAATATAGGTTCGAAACAGGATGTAAAAGATCTGCTTGAGTATATTGCGGACATCAGAACTGAAGTGGGTAAGCAGCTAGAAGTCGCCCCCTATACTCCAGTGTTGAGTGACGGTAACCACTTTGTTTGGTTCAAACGCTGGCAAGATGAGATCACTAACAATGTGCATACCGCACTGGCAAACAAGTATGGCCACATGTACGGTTTCGATTCAGGCGTGGTTGAAACACACGCGGCAATGATTCTCGCAGATATGATTGATCACTAATTAGACGACCTTCTCTATCTCTTCTATTCTCACGGACTAAGCCCTGTTCATACAGCATGGACAGGGCTTTTTATTTTTCCCTTCGCATGTTAAAAAACAACGTTTTTTTGAACTTTCCTTATCATCCTTAGTCTGAATCCCGTCTCTAATTGATTGATGAAATAAATGAGTTTTTTATGGCAAAACGTTGGACACTTCTTGCAACCTTAGTAGGTGTTGGCTTGGCAGGCGGTTATTACACTCTCGCTTATCCCCCTGAGTCTTCATCCCCATTACCGACCCTCAACGTCAGCCGGGGAACAATAGAGAAACAGGCGGTCGCGGTTGGTCAAATCATGCCTTCACATTCGGTGGCAATTAAATCGCAAATCAACGGTATTGTCGGTGAAATTTATGTGCGTGAAGGGCAACATGTTGAGCAAGGACAACCCTTGATTAAGGTTCGTCCGAATCCAACACCACAGGCGTTGACCGATGCCTCCACAGAACTGATGCAAAGTGAAGCGAATCTTGAATCAGACTTACAACGCTTAGCCAACCTTGAGCGCTTAGTGAAACAGCAAATCATTCCTGCCAATTATGATGATTACGTCCGCGCGAAAGCCGACGTCAAAGCTAAGCAAGCCGAAGTGCAGCAAAAACGCCAAAACCTAGAGTTGATCCGCAGCGGTGAAGCTTCGATTGGGCAAGCCAAGCTCTCCTCTACTCTATATGCCCCGATCAGTGGCACGATTTTAAATATCAAAGTCGAGGTCGGAGAGCCGATCATCTCTACCGAGTCGAGCCAAGCGGCAACAGAAATGATCCAGTTAGCGGATATGAAAAATATCGTGTTTAAAGGCAGTGTCAGTGAACATGATGCTGCGCAGTTGAATGCCGGCATGCCCGCCAGTATTACCGTTGCCCCCTACCCTGAGCAGGTGATCAATGGTCAGTTGACCAAAGTCGCGATTCAATCGGAGCGCTTAAATAATCCGGAAAACAAAGATGGAAAAAGTTTTGATAACGGATTTCAAGTCGAAATCGGACAATTAGACATCCCTGAAAACATGACATTACGTTCTGGATTCTCTGCCAGCGCAAAAATCACCTTACAACGTGCTGCGGATGTTATTACCCTTCCGGAGCGCGCATTACAGTTTGAGGGCGAAACCCCCATGGTGCTGATTGCGGATGGCTCTGCACAAGGCTATACCGCTCATCCGGTCAAGCTTGGACTTTCTGACGGCGTGCAGGTTGAAATCTTAGAAGGCGTAGCCGAGAAAGACAGCATAGTGGATAACAGCATGCTGGGAGGCCAGCATGAATAAGGGCTTTCTCTCCGCGTGTGTACTGACTAGCCTGATGGCATCTTCTTCTGCTTTAGCGCTCTCCATCGAGCAAGCGTGGCAGCAAGCCAAACAACAGTCACCCGATGCACACATTGCCGAACTCTCGGTGCAGCTCAGCGTGCAAGATAAGTATCTCGCCAAAAGCGATCTCCTTCCTTCACTCTCAGGCAGTGCCGGAATGAACTGGTCAGAAAGCCAAAATGGATCGAGCAGTTATGGTGCCACCATTGAGCAAACCTTGTGGGATAGCCGAAAGTGGAGTGCATTGGATAAAGCCGATGCGGATTGGGTGTTGGCCCAACTTGAACGTAACCAAGCTTATAACCAGCTCGCTCATCAGTTACTCAGCGCTTATTTTGCCTTAGCGGAAGCGCAAAGTAATTTGACTCTTGCCCAGCAAAAACAAGCGGATGGCGCACAATTATTAGCCATCGCTGAACAGCGTTATCTAGCGGGTAAAATAAAATCTGTGGAGTTGGAAGAGCTACGCGTCAACCAACTTGATGAAGAGTCAACCATTCTCAATGCGAAGGCGGAACTCGAAACCAAACGCAGCCAACTCTCAATACTGATCAATGCCTCAGCCCCGCAAGTGGATGAAGTGGATACCCACACGCCAACACCGAGTTGGCCATTCAGTGCTGAGCTGGATGACTGGCTTACCGCCGCCAAAGATCACAGCCCTGAGCTCTTGATTGCTATCCAAAAAGTGGCGATCAGCAAATTGTCATGGTGCAAGACCACTTTTTGAGCCAGAAAAGTATGCAGCAGTTTCTGCTGAGACTACAAAGCTTCCTTGGCATTATTGGGTTTATCACTTTGGCCGTGGCAAGTTTAGGCATTACCAATGTGATGTTTGCTACCGTGAAGCGGGCCACACGCGACATTGGCGTACGCATGGCCGTAGGCGCTACCCCCAATACCATTCGCTGCCACTATTTGGCTCAATCTTTGATCACCATGGGATTGGGAGGAATTGCCGGCTTAGGTGTGACATTTGCGATGGTTCGCCTACTCGCCGCCATTCCTTTACAGGGCAATCCGATTTATGACCACTTAGGCCAACCGCCGGTTCCTGAGCTGTCGCTTAGCGTCATTGTGATAGTGATTGTCACCCTAACCGTGATGGGCATTGTTGCTGCTTGGTTACCCGCCAATCACGCAGCAAAAGTGACACCGTTACAAGCATTACAGAGTGAATAATGAAGTCTTTATCTCCTGCTCCTTTGGTGGAGCTACAGCAAATTTGTAAACATTACACCAGTGGGCAAAACGTGGTTAAAGCGCTTAATGGCGTCGACTTAACCATTCGTCACGGTGAATTCTTGGCAATTCTCGGACCTTCGGGATCGGGTAAATCAACCCTGATGAACGTACTGGGCTGTTTGGATAAACCTACCGCGGGCCGCTATCAATTGGACGGACATCCGGTCGATAGCCTAAGCACTCAACAACTGGCTGCGATCCGCAATCAAAAGATTGGTTTTGTGTTCCAAAGCTTCAACCTATTGGAATACGCCAGTGCTCTGGATAATGTCGCCCTTCCTTTGGTGTATGCGGGAGTAAAAGCCAAAGATCGCCGTCGACGCGCCACAGAACTCTTGACTCGAGTTGGCCTTGCGGATCGCTTAGATCACAAACCCAATCAGTTGTCAGGCGGACAAAAACAGCGCGTTGCGATTGCGCGCGCGCTGATCAATCAGCCGCAAATTTTGCTGGCAGATGAGCCAACTGGCGCATTGGACTCAAAATCCGGTGCCGAAATTGAAGCGCTGTTCAATGAACTGCACCGCGAAGGTCGCACCATTATCGTCATCACTCATGATAATGAGCTAGCCAAACGTACTAAGCGAATTGTGACCATTCGGGATGGGCAAGTCGTCTGTGATGAGCCCACTGCTTAACTACCACCTAATGGTGCGGATAAAACAAACGGCGCGTGATGCGCCGTTTGTTTGGATTCTAGTGTAGTAAAGGTCACAGATAGCTTAGATCGGTCGCTTTGCCTTTGAAAATCCGATACACAAAAAAGGTGTACAGCAGAATGGTTGGCATGACGATCACCACACCAATCCCCACCACCATCAAGGTTTCAGGTGATGACGCAGCCTGCTGCGCAGTCATGATTCCGGGGACGATCTCAGGAAAGAAGCTGTACGCGAGCCCGAGGAAACTCAATCCAAAAATCAGCACCACACCAAAGAAAGGCCATTGCACACCCGCATCATTTACCGTCGGTACGCGTTTGAGATAGCGATCCACCACTAAAATCGTGGCAAAAACGATAATAGGGATCGGCGCAAGCAGGATCACCTCAGGAAAACTAAACCAACGTTCTGCGACTGCAGAATTCACCCATGGATTGACCAAACTGACCGACAGCACCCCTAACGCCGCCAGCCACCCCGCTTTACGCGACCAACGCGCGGCACGCACTTGCAGATCCCCTTCGGTTTTGAGCACCAACCAAGCGCCACCAATATACACATAGGCGGCGGCCACACAGAGCGCACTCAGCACCGCAAAAGCATAAGCTTCAGGCGCAGATTCAAACCCGACGACATAGCGGCCAATCATATAGCCTTGGGTAAGCGCGGCCAGCAGAGAGCCGATTTTAAAGCACAAATCCCAATGATCTTTGTGGTCGGCTTTGGCTTTTGCCCGAAAATCAAACGCGACTCCACGCATGATAAGCGCAATCAGCATCAACGCGGTCGGTAGATAAAGCTCAGTAAATATCAGGCTATGTGCCGTAGGAAAGGCAATCAGCAAGATACCGACCGCCAACACTAACCAAGTTTCATTGGCATCCCAAAATGGGCCAATCGAGGCGATCATTCGATCGCGCTGCGCCACATCATTACGCGGCAGTAAAATGCCCACGCCCAAGTCGTAACCATCCAACACCGCGTACATAAACACGGTGAAACCCAACAACAACAAATAAATTTCTGGCAAATACTGCATCATAACGCGGCCTTTGTAGAGCTTGGTGAAACTTGCGGTGCGTGTCCGGTTTTACGCGCAAGGTAAAACAGGGTGTGAACATAAGCGACCAACAACACAACATAAGTGATGAGATAAAGCGTCAGCGAGATCCCAACCGAGCTACTGGCTACGGGGGTCACGGCTTCAGCGGTACGCAATACGCCACTCACCAGCCAAGGCTGGCGACCAATTTCCGTGACATACCAGCCCGCAATCGTGGCGACCCAACCCGAAAAGGTCATGCCGATTAAGGCATACATATAGGGTTTGGGTAGCGGTTTGTTACGCCATACACGCCAAGCGCCAAACCAACTGACCAATAGCATCAGCACACCCACTCCCACCATGACGCGAAAACCAAAAAACAGCGGTGCGACGGGGGGATGATCTGGCGCGAAGGCATCAAGTCCAACAATTTCCCCGTTCATATCATGGGTTAAAATCAAGCTGGCCAAATTCGGAATACCAAGAGCAAAATCATTGCTGCGAGTCTCTTCATTTGGCAGAGCAAACAGCAGTAGCGGTACGCCACGCTCGGTCTGCCATACACCCTCCATCGCCGCAATTTTCGCGGGTTGATGTTCTAAGGTGTTGAGGCCGTGTAAATCCCCCACCAAGATCTGCACAGGAATCGCTAACGCGGCCACACTCACGGCCACTTTTAAGCCCATTTTGGCGGCTTGATGCTTAGCATTACGCAACACTTGATAAGCACTGATCCCGGCAATCAAAAAACTTGCCGTCAATGCCGATGCCAGCAAAGTATGCGCTAAGCGATATGGCATCGAGGGGTTAAAAATCACCTCCTTCCAACTGGTGACATGCACCACGCCATCAATCACTTCATAACCAGCTGGAGTGTGCATCCAACTGTTGAGCACCAGAATCCAAAACGCAGATAAACTGGTGCCCACAGCCACCAGCACAGTCGATAAGGTATGCAACCATTCCGGTACACGCCCTCGGCCAAACAGCATCACACCAAGAAACGTCGCTTCCATAAAGAAGGCGGTCATCACTTCATAGCCAAGTAAGGGACCTGCCACATTGCCCACCCGCTCCATAAAGCCCGGCCAGTTAGTGCCAAATTGAAAACTCATGGTAATGCCCGACACCACCCCAAGAGCAAAAGTCAGCGCAAACACTTTTACCCAGAAATAGTAGAGATCGAGCCATTCACTGACTTGTGTTCGTAAATAACGCCATTTGAAAAACACCAATATCCAGCCCAACGCAATGGTGATGGTGGGAAACAGTATATGAAAGCTGATATTGGCAGCGAATTGGATCCGCGACAGCATGAGGGTATCTAACATCTCTTTTCCTCAAAAAATGAAACAAACCAGTGGTGGGGTTAACACTAACCACCATCTTTAGTGACTCATACGTCATTGGCACTGGATTGGTTTAGTCCGCGCAGCGCAAATTGCCCGTGCCAGACAAATTTGATTTGTATCAATTTTGATGAGGGAAACCGAGAGAAAAGGTGTATCTAAACTCAGAGAAATAATGACAAAACATTACCTGATAAGGATAAGAAATAACGCCTTAAGTGAGCGATCAAACCATCAACGCCATAGTCCAAGGATTTTTATACACCCAAACTACTTGGAGTTGCAGGTAGGCGGCAAGTGAGTTCATCCCCATGAGCATAGATACACTATGTGATTGGGGTGAACGAACGTAGCCAACACTGCTGCAGCTTCAAGTAGGAAGGGGATACACGATTCGCCATTCCTGTTCGGGTTGGACTGCTTTTTTCGTCCATAAACGCAAAAGTCGGTTGCAATCATCAGCAATGTGATAATAATTATCATTTAAATGAAGAAGGGGGGGATATGGAAAACAGAACGTGGTTATACAACGCCTTTTTTAAGGCGCAGGATCGATTTCTAGCGTATGAGGTGGAGAGCGGTTTTGAACCCGAAGTGATCTATGATTACATTCATTGCGCGCGTTTACTCGCCTCACACCATTACCAAGGAGCAAAAGAGCAAAACTTCCTGCTGTGTGAACTGTTTCTACGCCAAATCTACTTCCATTTTTTAGATGCCATTCAAGACCCTACACGTAGCCGCATTTTCCGCCGCGTCTGCCTTGATTCCATCTATATCCTCTTGATGGAGCTCAACAAATGTTATCAACAAGTGGATGACGGTGAACTGCGTTTACGCCAACTCAAACAACAATTACAACGAATTCAAGCCCCGCTTGATTAACCAAAAGGATCTGTTATGACTCGCGAATACCGAATTGAAAAAGACAGCATGGGTGAAGTCAAAGTCCCTGCTGATGCGCTTTATCAAGCACAAACTCAACGTGCCGTAGATAACTTTACGTTAAGCCGCTACACCATGCCTAGCGCGTTTATTGCTGCCCTCGCCTACATTAAACAAGCGGCGGCGATGACCAATGCGCAGTTAGGCCATTTAGAAGGGGACATCGCCCAAGCGATTGCCAATGCTTCGCAAGCGGTGATTGATGGTCAGTATGCCGAACAGTTCCCGATTGATGTTTTCCAGACAGGTTCAGGCACCAGTTCCAATATGAACGCCAATGAGGTGATTGCCACCCTCGCCTCGCGTGAGTTGGGCTATGCGGTGAGTCCAAACGATCATGTCAACATGGGACAAAGCAGTAATGATGTGATCCCCACAGCAATCCAAGTCAGTGCGGCCATCAATATTGAGCAACAACTACTCCCCGCATTGGTGCATTTGAGCCAAACTCTCGCGGATAAACAGTCAGAGTTGGCTGATGTGGTCAAAACTGGCCGCACCCATTTGATGGATGCAATGCCCGTGACTTTCGCACAAGAACTGGGTGGATGGAAAAGCCAAATAGACCACGCAGCACAAGGCATCAGCCATGCGCTTTCCCCCATCAAAGCCTTGGCGCAAGGCGGCACAGCGGTCGGCACAGGCATTAATGCGGATCCGCGCTTCGCGCGTATTTTTGCCGATAACCTCAGTCAATTGAGTCATGTTGCTTTTCAGCCCTGCGACAATTTTTTCTATAACCTAAGCAGTCAAGACTGCGTAGTCGGCCTTTCTGGTCAGTTGAAAACCGCCGCGGTCGCGCTGATGAAAATCGCTAACGATTTGCGCTGGATGAACTCTGGCCCCTTGGCGGGGTTAGGGGAAATTGAGCTGCAAGGCTTACAACCGGGCTCCTCGATCATGCCGGGAAAAGTTAACCCTGTGATCCCGGAAGCCGTGACTATGGTCGCTGCGCAAGTGATTGGCAATGACACTACGATTACCGTGGCTGGCCAATCCGGTAATTTCCAGCTTAATGTGATGCTGCCTGTGATCGCGCACAACCTACTGGAATCAATAGAATTATTGACCAATGCCTGCCATGCGCTCGCCGATAAAGCCATCGCAACCTTTAAAGTTCGTCATGACAATCTGGAAAAAGCCTTGGCCAAAAACCCGATTCTCGTCACCGCCTTGAACCCTGTCATTGGTTATCTCAAAGCGGCTGATATTGCCAAAAAAGCCTACCAGCAAGGCCGCGCGATTTTGGATGTCGCTGCGGAAGAGACGGACCTTGATCGCGCCGCGCTTGAATCGCTGCTTGACCCGAAAAAGCTCACACAAGGCGGGATTGCCCATTAAACCTTAGTCATAAAACCTTAGCTATAAAAGAATGCGCCCCTCATTGGAGGGGCGAATTCTAGATATCATTACGGTTTTTATGCCGCTAAACGATCGATAAGGAGCCTAGATCAAGGTTAAGCAAACTTGCTGCGAAAGGCGAAATAGACCGCCCCAACCAGACAAAGCCCAGCCCACAAATAATCGAGCTTTAATGGTTCACGCAGATAAAAGACTGAGAAAGGCACAAACACCATTAAGGTGATCACTTCTTGCAAAATTTTAAGTTGCCCAACATTTAGCGCGGTATAACCAATTCGATTGGCGGGTACTTGCAGTAAGTATTCAAACAGCGCAATGCCCCAGCTCACCAACGCCGCAATAATCCACGGTTTGTTATTCAGCTCTTTAAGATGCGCGTACCAAGCAAAAGTCATAAACACATTGCTGCAAATCAGCAGACCGACACTGACCACAATCGGATTCATTTTTACTCTGTCCTCTTTGGATAACCGTCCCAAACTACGGCGCCGCTAGTCTATAGGAGCGCCATGCCGTTTGCATCTTACCTTTGCGGCACTTTACTGCGGATAATCCGATACATATAAAGCACAATAACTAGGTTAATCAGCAGAGCCGCCATACTGAATACACCAGGATGGGTAAACAACTCATACACTTCAAATGGCAGATAGATGGCTCCGCTGAGCAGTGCAAACCACTCCGTCCATAATAAGTTGTGCCAAAGACCATAAGCTTCAATCAAACGGATCGCACCATACACTAGCGCACCTGCGGCCACCCAGTTCAAATTGAAATGGGTGAGAAGCCCCGCTTGATGCAGTAATTTCTCTGGCCAATAACTGGCAGGATTAAGGTGCAAGTGCTGTAACAGATCTAGCAACAACTGCTGTAGGCTATCGCCAGCAACATGGTGCAGCCCTAACCCCAACAGTAGCGACACAATCCCTTTGGTCGACTCTAAAATCGCGACCGCTTTTAAGCCTTGGTGTGTATTCGACATGCTTATTTCACCATGATTCTTGCGCTCGATGACTTCGCTAGTTGATAAGTAATGACATACAGCTCATCGATATTGGGGTAAATCTCTTGGATCAACGCCTTGAGTTTGGGTAATTCTATCGCTTCTTGCTCAGCGTGAAACTCGTTGATCTCATCAAACTTGAGCGGTTCAACCGCCAGAATATCTATCTCACACACTTTACGCTGGGTTTCTAAAGTGAACACTTCAACGCGAGTGCCGGGCACGTAATGGCTCTCCGATTTATCACGGATGGTGATGGTCTTCTGGCCAGAGGCCACCAAGGGGGTCAAAAATTCAAAAAAGGTAATTTGAGTTGGGACGGACATATTAAGAGCCTCGATAAATCGCGTATCAGGGGGGCTTTATGAAGCATTCCCCTAATGAGGTCAAGGGATTATCGAGGCTGTTTGTGTGATGAATCAGCGAATCGCGCGTGGCGCTCAATCATCCACATCAACTTCTTAGATACACCGAATTGCTTTTACTTAAAACGCCGATAAAGCCAGATCCACTGCTCGGGATGTGCGGTGATCGCTTGCTGCATCATGTCGGCTAACTGCTGCGCATCCTGCGCAATATTGCGACTTAAGTCATCGGTTTGGTGCAAGGCAAAGCGCGAGAAATGCAGTCTCTGCGTCATCCCCTCACTGAGCGCATAATGAAAATAGATCGGGCATGCGAGTTTATGCGCAAGGAAAAAAGGCGTTGCCGACAATTGTGTGGCTTGCCCAAACCAACGAACAGGCACACCTTCAGTGCGCATATCCATATGTAACACCACCCATTCACCTTGTTTGATCCGCTGTGCTAACTCCAACATCAAGTTTTGCTTGCGTAGCAGATAGGGAACTCCGGCTAATTTCGCAGCTTGGGAGATCATGGCATTTTCATCTGGACGATCGCCTGAACTACCCGCACCAAAAATGGTGACGGCTTTTTTACCTTGCTGGTTAAGCCACCAAGTCACCCCATCGTAAACGCCCATATGAGGACAAACGATAATACCGCCGCCTTGGTTATCTAGGATCTCTTGAACCAATTCAGGTTGTTCAACTTGATATTGGTAACGCTTAAGATGGCAAAACCCGAGTAAATTCTTCAATGATAAGCGAGTAGATTGCTCAACAATGGCCTGCTTTTTTACGTCACTCAAATCAGGTAACGCGTAATTAAGTTGTGTTAAAGCCGCTGCCATTTTTTTCCGACTTATCGGCTTGGCCACGAGGCGGCATAAACCATTTTTTATCGACAGTGGTAAATAAAATAAGCCTGAGGTTAACGCTTTTAACCAAAAAATACGCACGTTATTCCCCTACTTCACTCACTAACCAATCAATGACTTCATTGACTGACGATTCCATGGTTAATGGCATATCAAATAGATTAATTTGTGCCGAAAACTGGCTTTCTACTTTGGCGACAATATCGATGAAAGAGAAGGAATCAAACTCATCGAAAAATTTATTGGTGAGTATCGATGAAATACCCTCAATACTGGTTTGTAATCGCTCAATAAGGATATTTTCAATGGCTTGTTTCATATGTCTGACTCGCTAATTGTTGTTGTAAAGCTTTAATATCGGTTTTGCCATTGGCATTTCTTGGTAATTGTTCAATGGCATACCAACGCTTAGGCACAAAAGTCGGATTTAATTGTTGTTTGCATTGGCTCAACCACAGATCTGGTTGCCATTGGGTATGGGTATCCACAAACGCTACCGTGCCGCTGGCATAGCCCGACTCACTTAAAGGCCAAGGTACAATCGCCACGCTGTGCGCTTGAGTCACGCGGCGAACAACGGTTTCAATCTCTTCTAATTCCACCCGTTGTCCGGCAATTTTCACTTGGTGATCGCGACGCCCAAGATGAATCAACACTCCATTTGATTTAGTGACAATGTCACCTGAACGATACCAAATACGCCCTTCGTGTTGGAAAAAGGCACTTTGCGTATTCAGCGGATCATTCAGATAACCATTGACTAATTGTTTGCCCGACAGAAGTAATTCTCCGCGATACCCCTTGGGTGCAGATTCAAAGCGCATCAACTCACCTTGTTCGTTGATGATGGCTAAACACTCCTCTTCAAAAGCACGGCCAATCGGCACCGATGCCATACCTGAATGGGCGACAAATCGATGATAGGTAATGGCAATCGTGCACTCTGTTGGACCATAGAGATTGATCACCGGCTGCTGGGTAGCCTGTTGCCATTGTTCGGCTAAATCATGCAGCAAGGCTTGTCCGCAGAAAAAACTCAGTCGCAGAGAAGGTAAACTGTGTGGCGTTAAGGTTTGTCTTTGTAGGGCCAACTCAATAACAGTAGGCACAGAAAGCCATACCGTTAATTGATGGTGACGAATAAATTCCGCTGGACTTAATTTCGCTAATTCAGGCACAACATATAAACAAGCACCAGAGATCAAACTGTAAAAAATATCATGTACCGAAAGATCAAAAGTCAAATCAGAATATTGTCCCACTCGATCTTGCGCATTGAGTGGAAATAGTTTGTTAATTTGGCTGATATAGCTATGCAAATTACTGTAACTGACCGCAATACGTTTGGGCTTACCAGTCGAACCTGAGGTTTGCATGATATAAGCGTACTCATGTTCATTATCTAAATGGTATTTCGCTACCAGTAATTCCACATCTTGTTCGGTTATCTGCACTGTGTGAAAAGTGTGCTGAGGATATTGCTGACGTAACAGTTCCATATCCACATCAGGCAGCGCATAAATGTGTAATCGATCTATGCAAGTCTCAAGTAAGGAGGACAAACGACTCAATTGCTGCGCGTCTACCATGATGGAATCACATTGTGTCGCGATCAGCGTCTCTTGGGTCTGTTCTGTTGTTGCTCGCGCATTGAGCGGAATATAAGTCATACCGCCCAAATAGCTCGCCCAAATCGCAGAATAAGCCGCGAGATCGCGTACCGAAAGGATCGCAACTCGCTGCACGCCCTGTAAATGCCAATAGTCACTCAATGAGAGTGCCATATCGGTCATCTCTTGATAGGTGTAGGTTTTCTGTTTCACCCATAATGCAGGGGCATGTCGGTTAGCCTGAATGGCCGCCAAAATAGAGTGTCTTGTCTCGCAGTACATCGCCATTTTATTGATAAATTAGTCACGAACCACACCATACCCCTTTCTCTGTAAGAAATCTATCGCAGAATTGTATGGCATTGTCAGCTACCGAGCCCACCCACCTTTCTATGGCGCAAAGGTATACAACCTATAGTTGCAACTAGTTGTCGAGCAACCGATTGACAATAGACATATCAAAATGGCGTTTTGTAGTGATCGCGTAGAAGCTTTCGGTCACCGCGTCCAGTGTTCCGTAATTGCACAGCCGTCCTGTTTCAATTTCATCTTGTACCACGACCTCGGGCACCACAGTGACGCCTTCCACATCGCGCGCCAATAAACGCAACATCGCCATATCATCGACTTCCGCGTAGGGCGTTACCGCTAACCCTAACTGTTCACAATACAGATCAAATTGCAGCCGAATTTCACTGCTTGCCCCCGGCACCAAGGTTTTCACTTTAGGTAAATCCTGTGGAAATTGATAACGGCGCAAAGTGTCACTCGGCGGTCCGACAAGGCAGACACTTTGCTGTGCAATGCGCTTACAACGCCAAGGCTGCGTTGAGTCACTCGGTACCGGACGATTGGAAAGGATCAGGTCGAGCTTATGCATTTGTAACTGACCTAGAAGATCTTCCAAGGTAGAGGAAGACAAGATAAGCCGCACATCCGATTTACCGAGCACAGGGCGTAAAAAGTTTTCCTGAAAGTTTCGCGATAAGGTCGCCACCGAGCCAATCCTTAATTGCTGTACTCGTTGTAATTCACCGCTCTCCATGATCGAAAGCAGCTCGCCGCTCAAGTTAAATATGCTTTCGGCATATTCCAGAACCAAATGCCCAACTTCGGTGAGCTGCAAACTGCGTCCTTGGCGCACAAACAGATCATGCCCCAATTGACCTTCTAACTGACGAATTTGTGAAGAAAGCGCCGATTGTGACACATTGAGTTGCTGCGCAGCACGAGTGAGATGCCCCTCTTTAGCCACAGTCCAGAAGTAATGTAAATGGTGAAAATTCAGATGTCGCATCGCTTTGTTCTCTTTTATAGAACGTTTTGTTAATAACAATATATTTTACTTACTCATTCCTTCGCAACCACAATAGCGCCACCGATAACATCTTATTTTTCAATCAGGAGGCCGACCCATGTCGGAACTGTCACCCCAGTGGCTCCTTGTTAGTTTGTATCTTGGTGGCCTTGTCTTGAGCTTATGGTTACCTCAACAGCAGTGGCGTATCGCCAAGTTCGCCACTCTCGCTGGCTTCATCGCCATGCTTGGAAATACCCTTTTTGCGATAGGGCAAGCGAGCATCAACCTAGTCCCTGTCGATGGATTAGGCGTCGTGATGGCGCTACTCGTCTCGCTCCTAGGCTGGGTGATAACCCGCTTCGCCCATCGTTATCTGCAAGGCGAAGCGCAGCAAGCGCGTTTTGTCACCGCCACGCTGTTTACCCTAAGCTGCGTAGCCTTGTTGGTCACCAGTCAGCATCTGCTTGTGATCGTGCTGGCGTGGAGCGGAACCAGCGTTGGCCTACATCGTCTCCTGACCTTTTACCCAGAGCGCAAAGCCGCACGCGTGGTGGCACACAAAAAATTCTTAGTCAGCCGTTTTGCCGAAATCTGTTTGTTGTTAGCGCTCGGTTTGATCTATCTCGATGTCGGTAGCTTGTCGCTACAAGAGATTCACTTCGCGTTAAACGCGCAGGATTCGCTGCCACTTAGCTTAACTGGGGCTGCGTTGTTGCTCGCCTTCGCTGCTATCTTAAAAACCGCTCAGTTACCTCTGCACGGCTGGCTGATTCAGGTGATGGAAGCGCCAACGCCAGTCTCGGCATTATTGCATGCGGGTGTAGTTAACATGGGGGGATTCGTTCTGCTGCGCGTCGCAGAACTGATTGGGCTTGCTCCTTCGGCGCAATGGTTGCTGGTGATCGTCGGTAGCCTCACTGCGGTGCTCGCTGGTATGGTCATGCTGACTCGGATCAGCATTAAAGTTCGTTTAGCTTGGTCAACGTGCGCGCAAATGGGCTTTATGCTGATGGAAATCGGCTTAGGCTTATATGAGCTCGCCCTGCTCCATTTGGTGGCGCATTCACTTTATAAAGCTTATGCCTTCCTAAGTTCTGGCGAAGCGGTGGAGCGAGCACGTCTGCATGATTTTCAAGCCCCACAAAGTGTCAATGGTAAAGCCGTGGGGGCCTTGCTCGCGGTAGGGCTCAGCGCAGCGCTTATCCTGATACTGCACCATTTATGGCAATCCTTAACACCCAATTTGCATCTACCCAATGCGGTGGTCGCGATTCTCGCCTTAGGTTTTGCTCCGCTACTTTGGCAAAGTGGACGTTTTACACCAAGTGGCTTGAGCCTCGGTGTGCTGCGGGTTGCCCTACTCACCCAACTCTATTTCGTATGGCATCTGCTGTTTGCGGGTTTAGCACCCGAGCTGCGCCCCGCTAGCCCACTCGCGCTGAGCTTTGTGATGTTCTGTTTTATCACTTTGTATCTGATGCAAGTGCTGCTCTGCCTCTATCCTAAAAGCCGTTTATCACTGTGGCTCTATCCTTGGGTTTACCATGGTTTTTATCTTGATGAGACTTTTACGCGCCTGACCTTCAAATATTGGCCCGTGCAATTAACTCTGCCTACCACTCTTTCATCAACTCAAGCGCAACCGACGACAGGAGAACGCGTATGAATGCGCCACGTTCACTCTCAGCTTTAAGCACCACCGCTAACCCAGCATTATCGACACTTGTCGAACAAGTCTGCGCCTTGATTGCTCCTAACTGGCCGCTGGATCGCATGATTGCGGTGAGCCCTTATTGGAAACGGATTGATAAGCCCTTTGCACAAGCCGCCGCCGAGCTCAAGCAATTGGCCGCCTCCCCTATGACCATGACGCTCAGTGATTACCACCTTCGTTGGCAAAACCAGCAAATCCAATCAGCGGATTTGCAACAAGCCATCGCTGAACAAAACAGTGACCTTAGCGAATCCACCTTGATTGCCGCTTTACAACAGCCAACAGCGCCGAGTCATCCTTGGCCATTGTTGTGCGACACCGTCGATAGCCGGCGTGATCTTGAGCATCATCCCGCATGGAATGAGGCCATCACCCATCAAATTTCGCAATTTTGCGCCGCCTATTTTGACCATCATCAAGCCGATTGGAGCCCAGATCAGCAAACCGGACTCTTTGCCACTTGGCGTGAGGCGATGATCCACGATCGCAGCATCACGCTGCTGCTCAACGAGACAAGCGTAAAACAAAAAGCCACCAAGCTTCCCGAGGATGCTATGGCCGCCATTGAGCAAACTCTAGCGCAACTCGCTATTGCCCCTGTGCAGCAAGAAACGTATTTACAAGCCGTGTTAATGCGCATCAGTGGCTGGGCATCCTGGTGTGCTTATCTCGCATGGCAGGCAGGGTTTGAGGGTCGGCACGATGAGCACCTGCGCGATCTGTTGGCGATTCGTCTCTGCTGGGAGAACTTACTTGATGATGGTGAGCGCGGTATGGGCTCTGTGTGGTTACAGTGGCAGCAATCTTGGGCACCGCGCCAATCGTGCGAGGAGGATCGCCCACTACGCATTGCGCTACTGTGGCAACGCAGTGCGGAAATCGCCTATCAGCGCCAGCTCTTTGCTGAGCTGACATTAGTACAAGAGTCGGCTCACCAATCAAGTTATCCCGAGGTGCAAGCGGCTTTTTGTATCGATGTGCGTTCAGAAGTCATTCGCCGCCATTTAGAAGCGCAATCACCCCATATTCAAACCCTTGGCTTCGCAGGCTTTTTTGGCTTACCGATCCGCTATCAGTTACTGGGGACCGAAGCAAGCCGCCCACAGTTACCGGGCTTATTAGCGCCGAGCTTGACCGTCTCTGACAGCACAGGGGATGAAGATCAAGACGCGAAATTGGCCTTGCGTCGCCGTGCTCGACTCAAGCGACACTTTAGCTGGCGCGCGTTTCATCACCTCCCCGCCTCCACGTTTACTCTGGTGGAAACCACGGGGTTGGCTTATTTAACCAAGCTCCTTAAACGCACCTTATCCTACCCTGTATCGAGCGCATCGGTGGAGCGTTTCGCCTTTACGGAACATGAGTGGCAGAGTGTCAAACCGCAATTCACGCGCGATCCACAAACGTTAGCGCAGCGTGCTCAAATGGCAGCCAACATTCTAAGAGCGTTGGGGATCGCCACCGAGCAAGCACGCTTGGTGCTACTCGTAGGGCACGGCTCACAGACGCAAAATAATCCGCAGCGTGCAGGGCTGGATTGTGGGGCCTGCTGCGGTCAAAGCGGCGAAGTCAACGCTCGCACGTTAGCAGCATTGCTAAATGATCAGGCGGTGCGCCAAGCGTTGCCTGAATATGGAATTTCGCTGCGCGATGACGTCCACTTTATCGCGGCGCTACACAACACCACGACAGAAGCGATAACGCTTTTTGATCGCCATGAGATCCCAACAAGCCATCGCGAAGCACTAGAACAACTTGATCAGCAGCTCACGGCCGCCAGCCATGGCGCACGTCAAGAACGCGCGCCAAGTCTTGAATTGAATCACAACCACCAAGCGCCTCCAAGCAAGGACAACGCCCTATCTGCCCCGCAATTGGAGCAAGCGTTTCTGCGTCGAGCCCATGATTGGGCGCAAACTCGCCCTGAGTGGGGGCTAACCAACAACGCCGCTTTTATCATTGCACCGCGGCAACGTTCAAAGCTGGCGAAACTCGATGGTCGAGTGTTTTTGCATGAATACCAACCGGAGCGCGATCCCGAAGGGCAATTACTGACACAAATTATGACGGCCCCAATGCTGGTCACACACTGGATTAACATGCAGTATTTTGCCTCCACCGTCGATAATCGCCGCTTCGGCAGTGGCAATAAAACCTTGCATAATGTGGTGGGAGGAAATATCGGTCTTTTTGAAGGCAACGGAGGCGATCTGCGCTGTGGCTTAGCCCTGCAATCGCTGCATGATGGCCAAGGGTGGCGACATGAAGCCTTACGCCTCACTGTGGTGATTGATGCGCCGCGCGAACGGATTGAGCAAGTGATGGCTTCACACCGCGTAGTTGAACATTTGGTTAAGCATGAATGGCTCTATCTGGCCCGTTTTGCTGATCAAGGGATTGAGATGTATCGCCAAGGCACTTGGCAACGCATCACTCAGCCCAGCTCAGATTCCAGTGCGAGATAAGATATTGTTGGCCATCTAGGATGGCCAACAATATTTAAAGCGTTTTATAAACCAATCACACCACACACGATGCGCGCACCACCGCCACCCAAAGGCATTGGATGGTCGGAATGGTTATCCCCGCCCGCGTGGACCATCAAAGCTTTACCTTTTACCTCTGCCATTTTGAAGCGGGATGCCAAAACGGGTTGATTTGCTTGGCCTTGCGCATCCACGTACAAAGCTGGGAGATCGCCCAAGTGATTGTCGTTGGTCCACGGATAGCCGTGTTTTCCCGTGTTTTGCGGATCATAATGCCCACCCGCAGCGCCACCTAATACGGTTTTGCCATCTTTGGACGAGGTTTCACATGAGCCATTCGCGTGTACATGAAAACCGTGCAAACCGGATGGCAAGCCAGTTAACTGCGGAGTAAAGACCGTACCATACTCGCTATCAGTTAAGGTAACGGTGCCCAAGGATTGGCCAGAGCTCAAATCCGTCATCACTACGGTCATTTCTTGCGCCAAAACCGAAGAAGAGAAAAACGCGGCGACCGCAAACAAAGTAAATTGATTCATGATGGATATCCTTATTGAGGGTTTGAGAGTAAGACACAGTTAGTTGAGAGGTCGTGATTGAGTGGAAGACGACACAGCCAATTTTTCTTGATGCAGCGCTTTTAACGTCTCAGATTGACCGTACAACTCAGCAAATTCTTGCACCGAGAGTCCCGCTTTATTGCGAAGGTCATCCGCACACTCTGCTTGGTATAAAGCTCTCGCGATTTGGATTTCCCGCTTCAGTAGAGCTCCCATTAAAGCCGTATTACCACGTTTATCTTGCAAACAAGCATTCGCTCCAAAGCGTAGTAAAAGTTCCACGGTTTGTGCGTTGCCTTGGTAGGCGGCAACCATTAATGCGGTATAGCTCTCTGCATTTCGTTGATTAATCGGAAATCCAGCGGAGAGAAATTCATTCACAACTTCGTCATTCCCTGTCCTTGCTGCTGCGAAAAAGAGTGAGATCAGAGACTGGTACTCTTGGCTTGTATCTGACCGTGCAGTACCAGACGGCTCCGAAGCCGCTACACTCAATCTAAAAGGGAATAGTACTAATAAGCCGATTAAAACGAGCGGCCATAGCCATTTCATCATTCCTCTCCTTTGCCATAGTGAATGCCCCACAAGAGCCCTATTTTCTGGGCAGAAAAGAGCGGATTTATCTCTTGCGGGGCAAATTTTTATCGGTTACATCGCGGCCAGTTTTGCCACCTGTTTCAAGTCGGTATTGGTCGCACGGGCTAAGCGAGTACCGTAATCCTTATCCGCTCGGTAGAAATGGCTGACCATAGTAGCTTTGATCTCTTTGTCAGTGACTTTGTTTAAGTCACCCGCCAAGTTGGTGATAAGGTCTTGTTTGTCCTGCTCATTTAAGCTGCGATAGAGCACACCTGCTTGATAAAAGTTACGCGGATTGCTGATCGCTTTTTGCTGAACACTTCCAACCAACTGCGTTTGTACCGCTTTAAATTGAGGGTCCTCTTTCAATTCAAGCTTACGACTGGGTTGGTAGTTAATGTCTGAAGCCGTTTGTGCACTGTTACTCGCGCCCTCTTGGTTATGGCTGTTCACCTCAACCAACGGGCGGTTAATTGGCAGTTGGAACAAATTGGCACCTAAGCGATAAAGCTGTGTATCGGCATACGCAAATAAACGCCCCTGCAACAGACGGTCTTCCGATGGCTCAATACCAGGAATTAGGTTTGATGGCGCAAATGCCGACTGTTCGGTTTCCAAAAAGAAGTTGTCAGGTACTTTGTTCAAGGTCATCGTACCGACTTTCTTCTCCGGCACATCCAACCATACCTTGGTGGCATCTAAGCCGTTGTAATCCAGTTTGCTCAGTTGTTCTGGTGTCAACACCTGTACATAAAGATCCCATTTGGGGTGATTACCCGCGTTAATTTGTGTGTAGAGATCATTCGTTAAATGGTTAAAGTCCTGTCCTTGAACTGTGACGACCTCATCAGGGCGCAAACTTTCAATTCCTTGCAGGCTTTTCCAATGGAATTTCACGTAGTTCACATCGCCTTTTTGATTGATCCATTTATAAGCATGAACGCCAAAACCATCCATGGTTCGATAGCTTGCCGGTGTACCTAAGTTGGTATACACCCAAGTCAACATATGTGTAGACCCTGGCTCATGACTGAAAAAATCAAAAAAGCGATTCGGATCCTGCATATTGGTGACGGGTGATGGTTTCAGCGAGTGAACCATATCCGGAAACTTGATCGAATCACGAATGAAGAACACAGGCAGGTTGTTCCCTACCAAATCCCAGTTGCCTTGTTCGGTATAAAATTTGGTCGCAAAACCTCGCGGATCGCGCAGCGTTTCTGGCGAACCTTTTGAGTGAATCACCGTTGAAAAACGCACAAATACCGGTGTGATTTTGCCTTTGCTGGTAAACGGCGCTGAGAGTGTCAGATCACTAAAATCACCGGATGCGACAAACTCACCATGTGCGCCAGTTCCTCTGGCATGCACTACCCGCTCAGGAATACGTTCTCTGGCAAAACGCTGCAATTTTTGGATCAGATGAACATCTTGCAGCAATACACTGCCATGCTCACCTGCCGTGATGGAGTTTTGGTTATCGCCAACTGGCGCACCGTTGTCTCGCGTAAGAGTTTGTGCCTGTACGGATACCGCCACAAAACCCATTGAAATAATTAAAAAGCTTTTTGACATATGCATGGTTGCTCTCCAATGCGACCTGCCATTCTGACCGACGTTGCGGAGAATGAAGAAATCAAAAGCTCTTTTCTGCCCAGCGAGAATATAAGGGTAAATAACCCTTTTCACTAAATGGGAAATAACGATGAATTTAATAGAGAAAATCGATTTAAACGAAAGTTTTAGATGACTTCTCATATTTTTACTTATCAACCGTCATTATTTTAAGCCAATATTTGTGATATTGGTTCACAGAATTATTTATTAGAGATGGTTAAATTAGCTCTCTATTCTCGGGCGTTTCTTAAGCATGCCGGCTGTTTTTTAAACTGGTTATAACTCATGTCCAAATACGATATAAAAGCGTGAATGAATTTTTCAACCTTTCAGGTCATCTCCTTTGAACCAGCAAATGTGAACTCATTTTTGCTCAATAATTCTTTGTATATCTGTTTAAAGGAGCTTTCATGCACGACTCGAAAACGCACAACCTAACAACTCAATACGGCTATCTTATCGGTGTGTTGGGGGTATCACTGATCTTGATTTGGTTGGGGATTTACAAATTTACCCCCACCGAAGCCAAATTAATCGAGCCTTTGGTACTTAACCACCCCTTGATGGGCTGGACTTACCAATTTATCTCCGTACAAGCGGTTTCTAACCTAATTGGTGCGACAGAAATAATAGTAGGGATTGGTTTATTGATTGGATTACGCTCTTCTAAAGTAGCTTATTACTCTGGCATTGCGAGCGTGGTGATTTTTATTAGCACTTTAAGTTTTCTGATCACAACGCCTGATACTTGGAAGGTATCGGATGGGATTTTGGTTCCAAACTTCTTTTTATTGAAAGATATTCTCTTTTTAGCGGTGGCGATTCACGTTATCGAGAAAAACAAAGGGTAACAATTAACCTCTAATTATTGTCCAATATCGTTTTAAACATCCCATAAAAAATAGAGCGTCTTTCGACGCTCTATTTTTATTGCCTAAACACCCCTACTGGCTGATCTGGTTAATTTTTAACGGATCTCGGTTCGGTTTAAGGTAGTTTTGTTCTTTAACACGATCCACCCCCGCACTTGTCACGCCACCTTCATAGTGTGGTTTTGGGTCGTTGGGATAGATAAACGCTTTGCTACCCGGATTCCACGTTTGGAAAAACTCGGTGAGATCGGTTTGCGCGGCATAGGAAGCACAAAGCATCAGTTGATCACTTTTACCCAACCCAGAAGGTTGGCATAAGTTCTCTCCTTTCAGTGTCATTACGCCATCGTCTGCATTACGGGTTAAACGGTGCATCAGTTTAAACAGGTTCCAACCTTTCACTCCATCTTCTTGGCTGTAGTAAGTCGGTAGTTCACCTGAATACCAGCGTTCAATTTGGAACTCCGTCTCAGCCCACTCTTTAAGTTGAGCGAACATCACCAAACGCTCACCCGCACCGCCCGCACCCCATGCATGGCCGCGCTCCATACTCACGAATTCAGGAGCAATACGAATGTCTTGTTCAACACGAGCCATCTTTCCTAAATGACAATCTTGCATGTAAAGCGCCAATAAGTTGTTGACTACCTCAGTAGCACCATCAACGTTGAATGGCGCTTCGGCCGCGTTATGCCCTACTTCATGCCACAATAACCAGCTATTCAGTGGTGCGGTATTTAAACTTTTGCTTGTGGCATTAAAACTGGCATTCATTACTGGATAGCCAGAGTGAGCAGCACCAATACTGATCGCCACATCGTTGACAAAATGATGGCGGTTATTGGGGTTACTCTCACTGGTGGCTTTACGGTTATGCTGACCTTCTACACCTTCATCACGCGCATAGAAATCGTTGAGATCGAGAGCAAACCGATCCAAATCTTGAGCGAATTGAGCAATACCACCGGTATAACCAGAGGCATTCAAGTTTGCTTTCGGAGCGGTAAACACGAAACTGTTCGAGACAACTTCACCGATTGGTGCTGGGGAATCTAGCCCATTTTCCCACTTACCCTCTTTATACAATGGGGCATCAATCGTTCCAGTGAAAGTCAGACTTACCAGCTCGCTGTTTCCACCTTGGGCATAAATCAAACCGCCATAAGGCACGGTGAACGTTTTGCTCGTTGGGTTTCCGTTTTCACCACCAATCACAAAAGATTTGCTCATTCTTGGTGGGCGTTTTAAGCCAAGCTCATGCTTCTCACGCCCTGTAAGGTCATCAGCCAGTGCAATGGTGATTGTCACAGGAGAATCTTCTCCAGACACGGCCACACTGAACTCTTGCTGCGCGACAGCCCATTGACCCGTTGGCTGACGATTACCCGCAAACCATGCCGTGGTTTGGTTACGCATATCCAAGATTATTGTTCGGCCTTGAGAACCCTTGGCTTCTCCTGGAAAAGCACGCACATCCACTTTGATGTCTAAATCCCAGAATGAGCGCCCCAACATCAAACGAGTCAGAGGTTTTTCCATATAGTTTAATGGGTAACTCGGGTTCATTTGGCCAGCATACTCACCTTCACCATACACCATGCCCATTTGATTCAGTTCTAATTTCAAATCTGTTGGGCATTGGGTATTTCCGCCTGCCACATCATTGGTATAGCAGTTTAAGAACTCAGTGAAGCGCTGAAAGCCTAGTTCATCATCATGTCCTGCTTCATAACGATAATCGAGATCGTTCCACAGCCAAACCGTCATGTTTTGATAGATGCGGTTGAGATCGACACTGCTTAAGCGCTCACCCTGCTTACCTTTAGTGCGGAAATAGCGTTCATGTTGATACAAAGCTTCAATGTTAGTGCCTAGATTGGCGGCTTTGATCATCGCTTTGGCTTCTTCATCACCCAGTTTTAGCTCGGTATAAAATGGGACATGCATACCGCCTCCCGTCGGGATAGCATTACCAGGGCGGTATTCCAAACAGTTCACTTCGTAATGGTAGTGGCTATTACTGCATTCTTGATAAGCCAGTTTCCCATCTGAAGTGACGAAAGCATTGAGAATACGCTGCTTGGCAGCCGCTAAACTTGCTTCGTTGAGCACGGGCTTCCCGCTCTCGTTGTAGATAATCTGCCCTTGCTCATTTTTTTGCCAATGATCCGCTTCATAGATGAAAGCAACTTGCTTAACCAACGAACCTTCACTGTTTTTCTCTAGCCAACTGGCTACCTCTAGGTTGGGTTTATCATCCGGCTTACCTTCAATAATAAACGTCCACTCAACCGTGCCATCTTCTTTAATCGTGTATGGCAACATCGGGGCTGCACCATTCCCCCCTTCTATCGCGGCATAACGTTCAAGTACCCATATACCATGTTGACGTTGATTACGTACGCGATCTGGGTAACCACCACTCGGACCATTACCATTCGCTATCACACTTGATCCCATGCCAAAAGCAATGCCAGAACTATCGAGTAAGCGCGTCATCTCCCCCGCATTAGCTTGGTCGATGATGGTTTCCATCATCAGTACATTGCCGCCACGATTAACGTAGTCGATCAGATTCGTGACATCGTCTTGGCTCATTTTCGGCTCGTCAGTATCGGCACTCAACGGCAGATCATAACTTCCCATCCCTCTCAATCCACGATATTCATAACCATTGAGGATCACAACAGGCAGAGTTTCTGGATCTAGTCCTTCAAAACTCGTCAGCGTCTCTGTGCGCGCAGCAAATCGTGTATCCAAAATAAATGGCGCTGAGCTACCCATCACTTGTCCATAACGCTTGAAATAGACGTAAGGAATATTCGTACCAACCGTCAGTTCGGCCGAATTTTTTCCAGTCAGATAACGCAACACATTACTGAAAAAATTTCCCATATCATTGCTGTCAGAGCTTGCGATACATTCGCCTTGATGGTTTACGCCACCATTCCAACTAAAGCCATTCGGGCAAACTAAAACGCTGTTGTAACGCGAGTTACCGATTACCATCACTTTTCCTCGGCCAAGATCACCGACGCTAATAAAAGGCAAGTTAAACGTTGCGGTCTCGGCAGAAACTTTCTCAGGTTGAACCAGCGAAGGCGCTTCTGTAATGAAAGCTAAACCTTGATCATCCCATGCCTTCGGTTTACCAAAATCAATCCAGTAGTTGTTATCGTTTCGTGCCATCAAAACAGGGAAAGCCGTATTGGCGATGTTGACTGCCGCTTGTCCACGTGCATGACCGGTACTACCGTAAAAATTGGTACTGTCATGGAATACATGGAAGCGTTCCACTTTTTTCCATCCTTGTTTCTGCACTTCCTCTGTCGCGCCCCAGAGTTTTTGGATGTCCGCCAGAATTCGGCTCGCTTCTGGATCCACGGCCGATTTCGTCGCAAACGTTGACCACATTTGTGATGCACGACTGGGGTTTAAAGCTTGATCAATTTCTGCGGCGATCCCTTGGGAAAATTGCTTGTGGAACTCTCCTGGCACCGTTTGCTTTTCACCACCTCCGACATCCAGCTCGACATCTTCATTACTGAGCGACAATGATATGGATTCATTCACAACATTCGGGTATTGAGAAAAAACTTGGGTAACTTTATCCGAAAGTGAAACTATATCGCCGGAAATATTGGCATAACGCAACACTAAAGTTTCTGCATTCTTCCCTGCCCATTCAGAACCTAACTCATTCAATTTAAAGGTATTTTTATTGCCACGAATATGACCAAGCTCAAAGGTATCAATCGCAAAACTGATCGTATCTCCCCACGAAAATTCAAAGCTGCCGTCTCCCGTGGCTTGCCCATTTTTATTAATACCAGTCACACCTCGACTGTGGTTACTGAAATAAGCTATACCATTCACCGGACGACCCTGACTGTCCAATAATTGACCTTGACTTAAAATGATTTCTGTAGGCTTATAAACCAAATTCTCTTCAGCATTCGCTGAAACAAAACCGCTGTTTAAATCGTTTGATGCCCCCGGAGTGACCGCGGGTGGAATATCGGGAACATGGGTTGAAGGTTGTTTGTCCACTTGATTATCGTTGCTGATTTTTTCGGTAATCAGTTCACGAAACTCTTCAGCAGGCATATCTAAATTATTTCGAAGGTAATTTTGAAAAGTGAGTGAATCACGGGATGATTCGAAATTAAAATCAATATTTTTCCCTTGCAGATTACCCATGTTTTTGATCAAAGTTTGTAGGTTGGCTTGACGTAATACAGACTCTTTGTACTCATCGGCATTCGTCAGCGTAAGTAATTCCAATCCACTTGGTCGAGCTGCCATGCGTGAATTCGGAATATTGAAAGGAGAGCTAAAGGTGGCCAACGTTTGACCGTCCAATGTACACACCACATGGCCTTTTTGTTCCACCGAAAACTCCGAGGCTGGCTCACCATTACAGAGCACCGAATGACCGAACATGATGCTGCCATCGAGTGAAAGACGAGAAAGGATGATAGGGTCATCAACGCCAATATCTGGAAGTTCTCCACCTTCGGTTGTGGGACCACCACCACCTGGATTAGAGATGTCAGGTTTAAGGGAATCCGATGGATTAGAAATTGAATCATGGTTGCAACCCGCGATGGCCATTGCAACCATTATGGAAATTAATTTTATTTTCATATTTATCATTCTATTTTATTTTTATTGGCGAAAATGCCACGTAAAAATAGTCAAACTTTAAATATGTTCTGTCAATAAACACCTTGTAGGAATTCACTGACAAATGGATTTTTTTAAGAAGCTAAAAAATGAATTATCCAAATACATTGGATATAACTATAGGATTATAAAAAGTCTTAATTTCCCTAGAAACAATCACTCATTAGAAAATATTGATATCTATTCAAAAAACAATGGAATATAAGTAATAAACTACTATATCCACCCACTCATTCAGGTCAAAGATTGAATGTTCAATACTAATAACAACCAATAATAACCGACCATGAACTAGGCGGGTAAATAACTCCCCATATAGCGAATAAGGGCCGCCATATTATTCACTTCGAGCTTCTTCATGAGATTGGCACGGTGTACTTCAATAGTGCGTAGCGAAACGCATAATTCATCCGCCATTTCTTGATTTTTCATTCCTTTAAGCACCAACTCTGCCACATCTCGCTCACGCTTGGTTAGGCTCCCGATCTTACGCCGCGCGTTACACTGTTCCGCACAAATAGCCGACAGCTCAAGTGCTTGATCAATCGCTCTTACTAATGCATCCCCATCCACCGGTTTTTGGAAAAAATCGCACGCCCCTTCTTTTAACGCTTCAACGGCCATGGGTACATCACCGTGTCCGGTTAAATAGATGATGCGCAGCGGGCTATTGCGCGCGTTTAACTGGCGCTGCACTTCTTGGCCACACAGATCCGGCATTCGGCTATCTAACACCACACACCCTGCTTGTTGCCAGTTGGCTTGCTCAAGAAACTGTCGCCCACAAGAGAAGGCTTGCAGTTGATAACCGTAGCTTTCGAGTAAAAACTGTAATGACTCTAAAACACTGATTTCATCATCAACCAAATAAACGGGATGAAGGTTACGAAACATGGTGATTCTCCAGATAAGGTAAAATTATCGTTGCCTGACAACCCGTTGGGGGTAATGGGCGCAGATAGAGTTGCCCATGATGCACTTCAATCACATCACGGCAAATAGCCAACCCCAAACCTAAACCATCCGTTTTGGTGGTGTAAAAAGCCTGCTGAACCGCATCGCTTGAATCACGCAAGCCAATGCCATTGTCGGTAATATCGATGATCACTTGGTCATCACAAAAGCTCACATGCAGGTCAACGTAAAACGGTTGGCTACAATCCAACATGCTAAGGCAAGCATCTTTGGCATTGGTCAGTAGGTTGAGCAGCACTTGCTGCAACCCCGTGGCATCAATATAAATTGGCTGTGTTTCTCCAGAATAGAGTACGGCTAATTCAATGCGGTGGCGCTGAAATTCATAGTCGACCAATTTAAGTGACTCATCAATCAACTGTGGTAAATCCACCCAACGTTTTTGGGTCGGTTTTCGGTGAATCAAGGAACGAAGCCGCTGAATAATCTCACTTGCCACCCCCACTTGCTGCTGAATTTTCTGCAATATGGGCATTAATGTTTCCGGCGATGTGCCTTGCTCCATTCGCAGTTGTGCGCCGTGACTGTAATTTTTGATCGCCGCTAACGGCTGGTTAAGCTCGTGCGCCAAACTGCTGCCTAGCTCTCCCACAATGGTGATGCGCTGAGCGTGTTCCAACATGGCACTTTTATGACGTAAGTCGTTCAGCGTTTCGCGCAGTTGTTCACGGCTGCGTTTGAATTTCCACTCTAGCCAGAAGTGGTACACCGTGAGCAAAGTTAGGGTCAATAACGCTGCGATGGTGACCGTTTGATTCTTATACAGCCACTCTTTTACTTTTTGTGGCAGAGGCTTTTGCAGCGGATGCAGATCTAAGTGCTGATAAACTTTGTCCACATTCACACTGGGGGCTGGCAACATCCATCCTCGGTTTTGAGCCGCCTCTGCCGCCAGATGATCTGCGGGCATATCAAACAGTGCCTGTGCGACTTTTTGTCCCACCTCTAGTGGTGCTCGCTCGGTCATTGCCAGAGTCCAATTCGGGTACAAAGGTGTGCTAACGGTACAAACCGAGTTTTCCGGATGAGAGGCGTTCAGTACGCGCACGTTATGTCTCTGTAATTTTCCCTCTTTGATCATATGTTCCAACGTACATGCCGGAACAATCGCTACATCGATTTGTTTTTCCAGTACATCAAGGATCAGGTTATCTGTCGGAGGGCCTTTAAATTCGAGATTGTCAAAAAATCGTGCATGGTAGTAACCCAATTTATCCAACTCATAGCGCAGGGCAAGAAACCCACCAAAAGCTTTCTCCGAAACCGCAGCAATCCGCGCTTTATCTATGTCTTTTAAGGTTTTATACGCAGACTCTTGCCGCACTACGACCACCGAGGCAATCGAACGATTCGGGCTTTGGCTAAATTCCGTTCTTTGCGTTGCTAGCCAATAAATGGGGTACTCACGCGCCAGCTTGGTCGCCTGACCGGGACTGGTCAAAATAAAGTCGAGGCGATTGTGTAAAAACGCTTCTTCTAATTGATCGAAATCGTAAGTATGTAAATTGAAATGGTAATTGGGATTTTTCTCTGCCAACCAATCCATGGTTGGCTGCCATGTTTCACGCGCGCTGAGGTGACCACGTAACGCCAATACGCCGACATCAAAAGCCGTTCGTGGCTGATGTTGAGCCAAGCTCGTTAACGAAACCAGCCCAATCCCCAATCCAAACCAGAGTTTTAAGAAAAATCGATACACAAACAGACCAACCTCAATGCAGTGGAGGCGCATTTTAGCACCCATCCCCCTGTTCACTTTGTTGCGTCAGATCAATCCCATCTCATTCTTGTGGTTTACCACAATAGTGGTAGATAACGGATTTACGCACAATCCATCCCCGACTTAGCGAAGGATACGCACTGTGGGCAGCACCAAACACAAACCATAAAGCTCCCCCCGCCTTCCTGATCACACGAATTCCACCTGTTGGGTTAAGTCCAGCAGGTTACTTTTAAAAATCAAATGGAAGCAATGCAATGAAGAAGTCGACAATTGCCTTGGGGATCTTAGCCGCGACAGTGGCTATTGGTTACCCCACTTATCAAGCGATGTTCTCCACCCCCGTGGTTACGGTGGATGCTACTCAGCAAGCCGATAAGTTTGCAGGTTACGCTCACCCTGAACATTTCATCTCCCCTGTCCAGCTCAAGGCGCTGATGGATAACCAAGCCGATGTGGTCGTTATCGGTGCACTCAACCCGATGAAACCAGATGCCCCTATTTCTGGCTCGTACTCCCTGTGGCGTAATGACTATTCCGCACCAAAAGCAGAATACGGCTTCGATGGTATGCGCAATAGCAGCGATGAGATGGCAATAATGCTCGGTGAATTTGGCGCCACAGCACAGTCCACGATCGTGGTCTATGCTGCGGGCTCACACCATGATGCCGCTCGCCTTTACTGGCAGATCCAAGGCTTAGGTCATCAAGACGTTCGTTACCTTGATGGGGGTTTGAATGCATGGCTAGGCGCCGGCCTACCTACTGGTGATGAAGCAGAGAAAATCTCAGGTGTGACTTACCAAGCTCCTAACCCAGCGCAAGAAGCGAACACCCTTGCCACACTCGAAATGGTGGTCGCGGCTCAAAATAATCCGGATTGGGTCATCATCGATACCCGTGGCACAGAAGAGTTTGCTGGAACCACCACCGTCACTGGCGCATTTGGCCCAGGCACGATTCCTGGCAGTGTTCACATCAACTGGACTCAGGCGCTGAATAAAGACACCACCCTCAAAACGGCACAAGAGTTACAAGCGGTTTACGGCGACCTGATCAAAGGCAAAAAAGTGATCGCTTTCTGCCAGTCTGGCGTGCGTTCGGCACACACCACTCTCGTGTTATCAGAAATTCTAGGCGCGCAAGAAGTCTACAACTATGACGGTTCATGGATTGAGTACAGCCATGCTCATTACGAGCTGCAACACCCTGACGTTGCCGTCCTCAACGGCAAAAGCTAATTAACACGGGATACTCATTGAATGAACAAGGTAATTTTTAGCCAAAAGCTGTATGACACAGCGCAGATGATTGTCGATGGCTGTATGGGCGATGCCGATCCAGCGTGTCAAACCGCTTGCCCAATGCACACCGATGTAAAACAGTATGTTCGCTTAGCGGGTGAAGGTTTGTACCAAGAAGCGCTGGATGTAATCCGCAGCAAGCTGTTTTTGCCTCAAACGCTAGGCCGTATTTGTGCTCATCCTTGTGAAGCGGCTTGTCGCCGTAACACGGAGTTCAAACAGCCAATCAGCGTGGCAGGCATCAAACGTTTTGTGGCGGAGAAAATGGATCAGCAAGCACAGTGGGATCTCACTATTGCCCCTGCAACTCACAAACACATTGCCATTGTGGGTGCTGGCCCTGCAGGTGCTCAAGCGGCGATTGAACTACGCCGTTTAGGTCACCAAGTCACGATTTATGAGAAATTAAACGTCTACGGCGGCATGATGCGTGTTGGTATTCCTGAGTACCGTCTTCCTCGTAACGTGATCGACTTCGAATACGATTACCTCAAAATGCTGGGCATCGAAACCCGTTTTGGTGTGGAAATCGGCCGTGATATTTCATTCCAACAGCTGCGCGATGAACATGATGCGGTCATTCTGGCCCATGGTGCGCACATCGGCTCAATCATTCCTCTGCCAGGCCACCAAAGTGATGGTGTTTTCTCTGCTGTCGAGTACCTCAAAGAGATCGCCGAAACCCAACAATTCCCTCGCGCAGGCCAGCGAGTGATGGTGATTGGTGGCGGTGACGTAGCCATGGATTGTGCCCGCTCTTCATGGCGCATTGGCGCAAGTGAAGTGTTCCAGTGTTCACTGGAAGCGATGGACGCCCTTCCGGCAAGCCAGATTGAGATTGATGAAGCACAGGAAGAAGGCGTGGAATTCCATGCAGGTTGGGGCCAAGTCGCGATTGAGCATGAAAATGGCAAGGTGACCGGCATTACGCTCAAGCGCGTGCTTTCTATCTTCAACGAACAAGGCCAATTCGCGCCACAATACAGCGAAGAGAGCAAAACTATCTTGGTGGATACGGTGATTTTCGCCACCGGTCAAGTCGTGGCAGATATTACTGATGGCGCACTCGAACAAACCCGTGGCGGCCGTTATGTGGTGGATCAACAGACTCTCGCCACTCAGCTTGATGATGTATTTGTGGCGGGCGATGCCTGTGGCGGTAACATCGTGATCCAAGCGATGGCGCTTGGCCGTAAAGCGGCATTCAGTGTTGAACGTTACTTGAATCAGGTTGCCCTCACTGAAGGCCGTGACTTTGTTCAAGAGTACAGCTACCCATCACGTTTGGATGTACCACTTCCGAAAGGCACTGTAGACCAACCGCGTTTGCATGGTGAACTGCGCGATGCCGACGAGCGTAAACGCGATTTCGCACAAGTCGATTTTGGATTTAGCGAAGAACAAGTTCGTCAAGAAGCCTCACGCTGTCTGCAGTGTAGCTGTAAGCTCTGTATGTCAGAGTGCATCATGATGAACGATTTCGGCGACTGTCCGAAAACCCTGTTCAGCGACTTTATTGACTCACAAGCGATGGATCCGCTACTGGCTTACTCTTGCAATGCTTGCGATCAGTGCACCATCGTTTGTCCGAAAGATTTCCCAATGAAAGAGATGTTCCTTGGCGCGCGTGCCGATTTCGTAAAAGCCAACAATGGCGAGTCTCCAATGCCTGGTCATAAGGCGATCAACATGCACCAAAAACTGGGCTTTTCAAAACTCTTCACTATGGCCAAACGCACAGGAGCAGCAAAATGAGCAATAAAGTGTTTATGCCGGGATGCAGCTTGCCATCCTACTCACCAGAAGGTGTGGCCGCGATTGCGTCTTACCTAAAACAAGTCTTCCAAGAGATGGGCGCCGTGCAAAAATGTTGTGGTAAGCCAACTGCGGCGATTGGTCAAACTGACCTTTTCAAACAGCGTTACGGCCAACTGCAAGCCGACTTCGATAAGTTAGAAGCGGAAGAAGTGATTGTGGCGTGCCAAAGCTGTTACGGGATGATCAAAAAAGCAGGCGGGAAGCAAAAACCACTCTCCCTTTGGAAACTTTTACCACAAATTGGTCTGCCGGAAGAGCTACGCGGCAAAGCCAAACACAGTGATGTGGTGTTTACCATTCACGATTCCTGTTCAACGCGCTACGAGCAAGAGTTGCAAGATGGCATTCGTTGGATCTTAAACGAGCTAGGCTACAAAACCGTGGAGCCAGAACACACCCGCGAAAACACTCGCTGCTGCGGTTTTGGCGGCATGGTGGTACCCGCCAACCCAGATGTGGCCAACCGCGTGATTCAACGCCGAGTCGATGAGTTTGAAACCGATTATGTGGTGGTGTACTGCGCCGCTTGTCGTGCCTCAATGATGGGTGTGGGTACCCAAGCGTGGCACATCCTCGACTTGATGTTTGGCCCAGTGGTGATGCGGGGTGATGAAGCGCCTGTGAATGTACTGGCTAGCCCAGTCAAAGCTTGGTTTAACCGCTACAAATCGAAAGCCGGCCTCATCAAATGTATGTCTGTGTAAGCGCTCTGAAGAAGGAAAAGTAACACCATGAAATTTTTGAAATTGGCTATTTTAGCCGCCGTGATTGGCTTAGTTCTGTTTGCTGCAAAGCAAACGGGGATTCTGGAAATCATTACTGATATCAAAAGCCTACAAAACTGGATCGCGGGTTTTGGCTTCTGGGGCTACTTTGTGTTTGTGGCCACATTCGTCTTTGCCTGTGTCTTTTTACTGCCGGGCAGCGCGTTTACCATTGTGGCGGGCATTGTGTTTGGCCCAATCAAAGGCGGCATTTTAGCGTTGTTCTCTGCCACGTTAGGCGCAGTTGCCGCATTTGTGGTGGCGCGCTTTCTGCTGCGTAACACCATTATGAAAAAATTTGGTGATAACCCAATCTTCAAGAAGATTGATCAAGGCGTAGCTCAAAACGGCACAAGCTTTTTGATCCTAACTCGTCTGGTTCCGGTTTTCCCATTCAGCCTGCAAAACTACGCATACGGTCTCACTAGCCTTAATTTGGGGACTTACGCGATTGTTTCATTGCTGACAATGGCTCCGGGCGCATTCATCTTCGCTTACATGGCAGGTGACATTGCAACCAATGGCGTTTCCGCCATGCTGTTGGTGAAATTCGCGGCGGCAGGTCTTGTGCTGTTTGGTATGTCACTGATCCCAAAATACATCGCCAAGAAAAAAGGCATCAACATGGCTGAACTGGCGAAGTAATGGCCTGTTCTCTGTGAATTTTAGCCGCTTATTCGTAAGCGGCTTTGCTATTCCTCCCCTTTCCCCAATGTGTGTTGAGTTGAGAGTTCTGCTGATGTTACGCCTTTTTTACCTGCTGTTTGTGATTGTCTGCGTGGTGCCGACCTTACCAGGTTTATTAGGCGTCACGGTCGCCGCCTTCGGTTATGTCCCTCCGGTCGGTTTGACTCAGTTCTCATGGCATGGATTTCATGCGATTGCTGAATGGCACGGCGTAGGGCAAGCCATTGGTTTGACACTTTTTTCAACGCTGGCCAGCACTTATCTGGCCTGCTTTCTCTGTTTTATTATCTTACAAGCCGCGTGGAATAGCCGTTACTGGACAACGATTGAGCGCTGTTTATCCCCACTACTGGCAATGCCACATGTGGCATTTGCGATTGGTTTTGCTTTCTTATTTGACCCCACCGGCTTGGGTGCTCGTTTGCTGCACGCCTTCGTTAGCCAAGAATTGGGCTACGTCTCCGATGATATGTCATGGCTAGTCAATGATGCTCACGCACTCGGCTTGATCATCATGCTCACCTTAAAAGAACTGCCGTTTCTGCTGCTGATGAGCATTCCTCTGCTCAAGCAAATCCCGCTTGAAAAAATGCATAAGGTCGGTGCATCACTGGGCTATCAACCTAGCCAGTTCTGGTGGAAATGTATTTTGCCACAATGGTTGGTCAAGCTGCGTTTCGCGCTGTTTGCGGTACTGGCCTACGGCATTTCAGTGGTCGATGTGGCGCAGATTTTAGGCCCAACGAACCCACCTACTTTTGCGGTATTAGTATGGCAATGGTTTAAAGAGCCAGATTTAGCCTTGCTTCCACGTGCGGCAGCTGGCGCAGTCATTTTGTTTGCACTTGCGACTTGCGTACTCGTTTTGGCTCTATTGATTGAACGCGGCATCACCCAAGGTTGGCGACAATGGCAATTCTCAGGCCGCTTTGCAATCACCCTTCCCGGCCAATCCCTGTTCTTAGTAGTGTTTGCTTTTACTCTTTGTTTGCTGCCCTTGCTTGGGGTATGGAGCGTTGCGCAGCGTTGGCGTTTTCCAGATTTGCTCCCAACTCAATACAGCCTACGTTTTTGGCAGCAAGAGTGGCAAGCGCTGACCGAAGCACTGCAACCCACACTGGCGATTGCCTTAATTAGCGCAACCCTAGCGCTATTGTTAGCCATATTGGCGCACGAGTATCGCTTGCGCTACCGACTGGCAGTGCCAAGTTACCTGCTGGTGCTGCCGATGCTGCTCCCCCAACTTTCAATTCTGTTTGGCTTGCAAGTGATGACATTGATCATCGACCATGGCAGCTACCTGTTTTGGGTTTGTTGGTCACACCTATTTTTTGTGTTTCCTTTGGTTTACTTAGCACTGGATGGCCCGTGGCGCAGCTTTAACCCCAATTTCACGTGTGTAACACTTAGCCTTGGAAAATCACCGTGGCAAGCATGGGTGCAGGTGAAACTGCCGATTCTATTTCCTGCGATTGCTTTTGCATGGGCGGTGGGGCTGAGTGCCAGCTTTGCACAATACTTACCGACACTGATTTTGGGTGCAGGACGCATCACGACACTCACTACCGAAGCCGTTGCGTTGTCCAGCGGGTTTGACCGCCGAGTCACCGCCATTTATGCCCTATGGCAAGCCTTGCTGCCTTGGTTATTTTTCAGTTTGGCGATGCTTATCGGCCGCTTGCCGATCACACTAAAGCGTGGACTGACAAGGCTGAGCGGGGTTCGCTTCTCTGGGACTCGAATTGATTGGAAATGGCAGTTGACTCGCTCATAAGAGAGCCATGATAAGAGAGAATCTCTGACGCAACATCAAGATGAACAACATGAGATTGCGCCAGAGTGGAACCTTATTTGGCAAAGCAGACAAACTGGTAGCGTGTCTGATACTGGTAACGTTCATCCGGCCGTAGGATGCAACTTGGCTGAGGCCATTGTGGATGATGGGGAGAATCAGGTAAAAACTGAGTTTCTAAGGCAAGACCTGCATAATCGGCGTATTCCGCTCCATGACGATTTGGCGTACCCGCCAACCAGTTTCCGGTATAAAGCTGCATACCCGGTTTGTCTGTACAGACCGTTAGTTGCACTTTTTCATCGGCGGACCAAAGTTTCGCGATTGGCTGAGTAGTATCACGGTCTGAGGCAAAAACATAGCTGTGATCATACCCCTTGGCCGTGATTTGCTGTTCTCCTTGCAATATAGGCTCACCTACCCTTTTGATCTGCGTAAAATCAAATGCTGTCCCTTCTACTGGGCACAGTTCACCCAATGGAATTCCCACCGCATTGGTTGGTACATACAGTGCTGCATCAATCCATAGCTTATGGTCAAGGCACTGGGTGCCACCTTCTGCACCATTCAAATTAAAGTAAGCATGATTAGTGAGGTTCACCACCGTGGCGCGATCCGTTGTCGCTTGGTAATCAATACTCACGCTTCCTTGCTCATCCAAACGATAAGTCACCGCAACGTGCAGATTCCCCGGAAAGCCTTGGTCGCCGTCTTCAGACAGCAGTTGAAACGTCACGCTCTGTACGCTTTGCGCCCTGATTTGCCAACGGCGACGATCAAACCCAACCGCACCACCGTGTAAAGTATTCCCCGCTTGATTGGTAGAAAGCGAATATTGCAGCCCATCAATCATGAGTTCTCCACGAGCAATTCGATTGGCATAACGTCCAACAGTTGCGCCTAAATAACTGCCTTGGCGCAAAAAATCCGCCATGCTATTCACGCCCAATAATACTTCGCGCATTTCATCCCCTACGGGGATAACGCAGCTTAGCCATGTCGCACCGATATCCATCAGCACTACGCGCATTCCGGCTTGATTGGTCAACTCGATAAGATTAGCAGGCTGGCCATCATAGGCCGCCTGCTCTGTCATGCTAGGAAATAACGTGTCCATCGATAGACTTACCCGTGTTTAATCAAGCCTGCGCCCGATGTCGCGTGGCAAACGTAGATTGACTCTTTTAAACCTGTCGCCGCTTGGTATTGGCGTTCAACTGCCTGTTTTACCGCTTCCACCTGAGTTGGGTGCACTAACGCCACCACACAACCACCAAAGCCGCCACCCGTCATGCGCACCCCACCTTGATCACCGATCACGGTTTTGACAATGTCAACCAATGTATCAATCTCTTTGACCGTGATTTCAAAATCATCGCGCATGGAAGCGTGAGATTCCGCCATCAGCACACTCAAGCGAGCCATATCCTGCTGGCGCAGCGCATGCGCCGCTTGCAGTGTACGAGCATTTTCCGTGATGACGTGACGTGCACGCTTCGCCACCACCTCATCGAGTTTCGCCACTTGCGCATTAAACTGCTCTAAGCTGACATCACGCAGCGCTTTTACGCCAAAGGCGCGAGCTGCGGTTTCGCACTGTTCACGGCGAGTATTGTACTCACTCTCCACTAAGCCACGCTTTTTATTGGAGTTAATGATCAACACGGCCATCTCTTCTGGCATCGCAACGGCTTCCGTTTCTAGGCTACGGCAATCCAGCAGCATAGCGTGATTGGCTTGTCCTTTGGCGGAAATCATCTGATCCATGATGCCGCAGTTACAACCCACGAACTGGTTTTCAGCTTGCTGACCGTTAAGCGCGATCTCCGCTTGGCTAACCTCCAGTTGATAAAGCTCTTTGAAGGTTTGACCGATCACCACTTCCAACGCCGCCGAAGAACTTAATCCCGCACCTTGTGGCACGTTGCCTGTCACCGCGAGATCAACACCATGAAAAATAAAGCCACGCTCACGCAAACACTTCACAACACCACGAATGTAGTTCGCCCACATTTTTTCTGGCACAAAAGTAATCTCTGAATTGAGGTCAAACTCATCAATCGCATGACCATAATCGACAGAAACCACGCGAACACGGTCATCACTACGCTTCGCGGCCGCGACAACGGTTTGATAATTGATCGCACAAGGCAAAACAAAACCATCGTTGTAATCGGTGTGCTCACCAATCAAGTTAACGCGCCCAGGCGCTTGGATCAGATGACTTGGCGCATACCCCAACACCTCTTGAAATGCAGTGGTAACGTTATGAATCAGTTCAGACATAGGACTTCTCGCTTTAAAAGGGGAAAACCGCGCTACCGTTGAGCGTGCGCAGTTCAAAATTGATCTTATTGGTGTTTTTCTTGTTCTTTGTAATGAACATCGCTCACCGCACGCAGACGCTCTGCCGCTTGCTCCGCCGTTAAATCACGCTGGCTTTCTGCCAACATTTCGTAACCAACCATAAATTTACGAATGGTTGCACTACGCAGCAGTGGCGGATAAAACAACGCATGTAATTGCCAATGCTCAATCTCAGTGCCAGCTTCAAAAAACGGTGCATAGTGCCAGCCCATGGAATACGGGAATGCGCACTGAAATAAGTTGTCATAACGACTGGTGAGCTTTTTGATGGCAAGGGCGAGATCATCACGCTGCTCATCATTGAGCTCATTCATACGGCGGATATGGGCTTTCGGCAACAACAGCGTTTCAAACGGCCAAGCCGCCCAATACGGCACCACCGCCAACCAATGCTCCGTTTCCACCACCGTACGCGAGCCATCTTTCAACTCTGCTTGCACGTAATCCACTAGCAAATTGCGACCATACTGTTGGTAATAGGCTTTAAGGTGTTGCTCTTTGCGTTCAATTTCGTTGGGTAAAAAGCTGTTCGCCCAGATCTGCCCATGCGGATGAGGTTGCGAGCAGCCCATGGCTTCACCTTTATTTTCAAAGGCTTGAACCCAAACGTACTCTTTGCCCAGTTCTTCTATTTGCTCATTCCACGTTTCAATCACGCCACGGATTTTTTCCACCGACAGCTCTGGCAGGGTTTTGCTGTGATCGGGAGAAAAACAGATGACTCGACTTAAACCACGCACCCCTTGAGTTTTGAAAAGTGGGTTTTCCGACTCAGGCGCCGCTGGCGAATCCACCATCAATGCCGCAAAGTCGTTATTAAACACATAAGTGCCCGAGTAGTTGGGGTTCACGTCCCCCGAAATACGGGTATTAGTTGGGCATAAAAAACAGTGTGTATCGTAATTGGGCAGCTCGGCTAATGCCGGCTTTTCATCTGCACCACTCCAAGGTCGTTTTGCACGATGCGGCGAAACGAGAATCCACTGCCCTGTTAACGGGTTATAGCGGCGATGTGGGTGATCTACAGGGTTAAACTCTATCTTCGACATTTTTCAACTCTTTGAATTTAATTCTTTATTCTGAGAAATCTTTAATCAGCGTAACCATTGGGGTTATTTGATTGCCAACGCCAAGTATCTGCGGTCATTTGTGCGATAGTGCGAGTCGCCTTCCAACCCAGTTCGCTTTCTGCTTTAGCGGTACTTGCCCAACACTCGGCAATATCACCGGCGCGGCGTGGGCAGAGTTCATAAGGCACTGGCTTACCGCATGCGTTCGCAAAAGCATCAACCATATCCAAAACACTTGACCCCTTACCCGTGCCTAAGTTGTAAATATGTAAGCCTTCTTTTTCACCGACCGCTTTCAAAGCTGCAATATGCCCATCGGCCAAATCCATCACATGGATGTAATCCCGTACGCCCGTACCGTCCGGTGTTGGGTAATCACTGCCAAAAACGGATAATGCCTCACGCCGCCCCACCGCAACTTGAGCAATAAAGGGCATGAGGTTGTTAGGAATGCCTTGTGGATCTTCACCCATAGTACCTGAAGGATGCGCTCCAACTGGGTTGAAGTAGCGGAGTAAGGTGATGCTCCAATCCTTTTCCGCTTGAAAAAGATCACTTAAACACGCTTCCACCATATGTTTACTGCGCCCATAAGGGTTAGTTGTGGCACCGGTTGGTGAATTTTCGGTAATGGGCACATGTTGAGGATCGCCATACACCGTTGCCGAGGAGCTAAACACCAAACGCTTCACTCCGACTTTACGCATGCAGCGTGCTAACACCAGAGAACCATTGACGTTGTTGTCATAGTATTCAAGCGGTTTAACAACAGATTCCCCCACCGCTTTGAGCCCCGCAAAGTGGATCACGGCGTGGATACGATGCTGAGAAAAGACGGAATCCAAAAAAGACTCGTCTCGAATATCACCTTGATAAAACAGAGGTTGTTTGCCCGTCAGTGCTTCGATACGTTTACGCACCGCCAGTTTGGCATTGCACAAGTTATCAATAATGATGGGTTCAATGCCCGCAGCTATCATCTGCACGCAGGTGTGGCTTCCGATGTAGCCCATCCCACCTGTCACCAATACTTTCACTTCACACTCTCCTCTTTGATGCGCAAGCTAACGGCGCACGGAAACTCGTCGTTTCTTCACTCATTTAAGCTTAGCAAGCAATCTCACTTTAAAAACGTGATCAACACTGCATTGTGTAAACGTTTACACAAGTCACTACTTAAATAAAACCTCAAATTACATTTTACTGAAAGCACAATCAGCCTCACATTGGCTGATTTTTCGTGATGACATTCGAAAACAACCAGTAAAAAAAGACTTTTTTTACTAAAACTCAATGCATCTGTTTGTGCTTTGTTTACAATGGCAGCCAGTTAACATTTATCCACCCGTTGATTAGTTCCGTTTTGGTTTGTCCGTGCGACGGCATAGCCCAAATGACTGATAAGAGAATTTAGTGAAAGCCTTTCAAAGGGTTCGTTTTTGAAAATGGAAAAGGGAGAGAAACAAAAAGCATGGCAACTTTAAAAGATATCGCTGCAGAAGCTGGGGTTTCACTGGCAACCGTTTCTCGTGTCTTGAATGATGACCCAACCTTGAGTGTGAAAGAAGAAACCAAACATCGCATTCTAGAGATTGCCGAGAAACTGGAGTACCGCACCAGCAGCGCAAAAAGAAATACCGTGAATACGATACCTAACCACCATTTTCTTGCCTTGTATAACTATCGCCAAGAAGCCGAAATCAACGATCCTTACTATCTCTCCATTCGCCACGGAATCGAAACTCAATGTGAAAAACTCGGCATTGAGCTAACCAACGGTTATGAAAGCAAGATAGATCCTGACTTAAAGCGGATTACCGGCGTTTTACTGGTTGGAAAAACCACCACGGCAACGTTACAAAAAGCCAGTAAGCTAACCGATAATCTCTGCTATCTCGATTTCAGCGACGACAATGGACAATTCGATTCTGTCGACATTGACCTCATTAAAATCAGTAAACAAGTCACTGACTTTTTCATTGCTCAAGGTTTTGATCGAATTGGGTTTATTGGCGGAGAGGATAAAACTGGCTACCCAGACATTCGTGAAATTGCTTTTGCTGAATATGGTCAACTCAAAGGAGTGGTCAACGCGCAAGACATTTATCGTGGTAGTTTTTCTAGCTCATCGGGCTATCGACTTGCCAAAGAAATGCTCGCCACCCCCGATTTTCCACGAGCCCTGTTCGTGGCTTCTGATTCAATTGCCATTGGCGTTCTACGCGCTATTTTAGAACATGGCTTAAACATCCCCCAAGACATCTCGTTGATCAGCGTTAATGATATTCCAACCGCGCGTTTTACTTTTCCTCCCCTCTCAACCGTGCGTATTCATTCGGAAATGATGGGGATTCAAGGGGTCAATTTGTTGGTTGAAAAAGCGCGTGATGGGCGTGTCTTACCTTTGAAAGTTTATGTTCCGAGTCAATTAAAACTACGTGGCACAACACGCGCTTAATCCTCACTTAAATTCTTTTTTCAGGCACTCATCACGAGTGCCTTTTTTATTTTCATATCTAACAATTAACATTCAGAAATCTAAATCAGGTCAATAACTTTTAGTTAATTGATTTCATCTTCCATAAAACTATTCATATCAAGATAAAGTTAAAAATCTTCAATACGCCTCACCTATTGGAACACATGATAAAAAGCATCATTGTAATTAACAATGCATCCACATAGATTAACAAATGGAATGTAAATATCACTTATACATTCACTTATACATTAACAACATTTCAATGATGGATTAGTAATTTATCAAGAACACAATAGAACAGGTGGAATATGAACGAAGATATAAACAATAGAATGATTAGCGTATCAGACGGAACCATTTACACTTATGAAGGCGCTTCAAATATCAGCATAGCGATTGCACAAGGCGCATTAAAGTTTTTAGAAAATCAGTCCCCAACCAGAACCGCCACAACCAAAGCCGATGCATTAGAAACTTTTGGTTATATTCTTGGCTCCACTGGTGGAATAATGTCTACTGTTCGTCCAAATTCTGGGCAAGCAGTTAAAACCATCAGTTTCACTAATAACACTCCATATATCATTGGGGTTCATACCGCAGGTGGTGCTGGGTTCCGCTCCGGTTATATATCAGGCATGTTCAATACATTGTCACCAGGGGACAATGGGCAAATCAAGTATTCAATTAATCATGCCAACTCAATGAACGATATAGATTTAGCGCTATGGTTGATTGCTATGGACTATGAAAAAGACTCTTACATCCGTTTCAGGCTCCAGTTCTCACCTATTGGGGATTCACGTCATGGACTTAAACAGGTTAATTTCACAGACTCTGCAGATATCATCCTCGACAGAGGGGATTTTAATACCACAGTGACAGGGTTATCTGTATTAGGTAATGGAGAGAAACCTTCATTTTCAATTGCAAGTCTGGTTCAGAAGCAGAGTTCATCTGATTTTTGCGTAAACTTCCTACCTTTTGCCATATAAGGAAAATAGAATGAAACTTGAAATACAAGCCACAACCTCAGAACAAGCAAATAAAAACTTTTTGAGAGATTATGGTCGATTCTATTCGAAATATCTGCTGTCAACATCGGAAGAAACAAATCAAAGAGTTGGATTCCTTGCCGCAACAAATGCAGCAACAGCATTAATTAGTGGTTGTGTATCCTTAATTGGCGGTGCCAGAAATTTAAAAAGAGAGGAGCCAACCTATCGCTTAGAAGTTTCAATAACAAACTATACCTCTTATTTAATAGCGTTAGTAGAAGCTGATGTAAAAAATGCCATGTTTACAGCACCGTATATTATGCCAGGGCAAGAAGCTTCTATAATTTTCACTGAAAAAGTGGGCAATTTCAGTGATTCTAGCTCACTGTATCGATACAGCCCAATTATCTATATGCAAATGATTTCCAGTAATGGGAGTAGCCAAGGTATAGAATGTGGTATTGCTGATCAAACCGATTCAACTTCTCGTACTATCTGTATGTCACATATGTCCGGTGGTGGAAGTTCATGGGTTGAAAACCCTGCTTTAAATAATACAAATATAGATTTACATCTCCCTATTTTCTATTTCACCAATGCTGACAATGCAGTGATCTCAGTAAAGCCAACTGTGCTATCAAATGATGAATCTGCCGTATTAGACATTATCATTGTAGAAAGAGTGGGTTAACTTCCTCTTTCATGTTTATTACTAGGCACTCATCACGAGTGCCTTTCACATTTTTTACTTTATTTTTACCCGAAGAAGCCACCACCAACCTCTCACTAACCGTTTCTTTATCCAGATCACATCTGCTGTTTAAAACTCGTTCCTTTCCGTGATCAAGTTAAAGGTAAACGTTTTCACTAATTTCATTTAGTAAAACTTTTACTAATATCTTTCCTTGATGATATACCCAACTTATCGAACAACACATCGGCCGATCTCAGATCACAGTAGCCGAGGGAGAATAAACGTGAATCATTGGGAAAACTTTCTGCACTTACATGAGAACCGCATGCCACCGCGTGCTTACTTCTTCTCTTATGATGCTTTGCCACAAGCCAAAACGTTTCAGCGTGAACTCAGCCGCTTATTTTTACAGCTAAGCGGACAATGGCGTTTCCATTATTTCAATAACCCACAGCTCATTCCTGAAGAGTTTTACTCTAACTCTATGACTGAATGGGGAAATATTACTGTACCAAACATGTGGCAGATGGAAGGCCACGGCAAACTACAATACACCGATGAGGGCTTTCCATTCCCAATTGATGTGCCTTTTGTACCTAGCGATAACCCAACGGGAGCCTATCAGCGCACCTTTACTTTGGGGGCGAACTGGCAAGACCAACAAACCATCATCAAGTTTGATGGCGTAGAAACCTACTTTGAAGTGTATGTGAATGGCCACTACGTGGGCTTTAGTAAAGGCAGCCGACTGACAGCCGAATTCGACATATCCACATGGGTACAGCAAGGTGAAAACCTATTGTCCGTGCGCGTAATGCAGTGGGCAGATTCAACCTACATCGAAGACCAAGACATGTGGTGGACTGCCGGTATTTTCCGTGATGTTTACCTGATCGGCAAAGAACGAGTTCACGTTCAAGATCTCACTATTCGCACAGACTTTGCCACCGATTACCAAAGTGCCACGCTCAACTGTCAAGTTGAATTGGAAAATCTTTCTCACGCCACCGCTGCCGATTACAGCTTGGAATATGTACTGGAAGATCAAGGTAAAACCGTTGCCACAGGTCAGTGCCGCGCACTCTCAATTGAAAAGCTGAGTTCAGTACAATTCGCCATAGACCTAGTCAACCCAATCCATTGGACGGCGGAAAATCCTTATCTTTATCAATTATTTATTACCTTAAAAGACCCTCAAGGCAAGGTATTGGAAGTAATCCCACAACGAGTTGGCTTCCGTGATATTCAAGTGCGCGATGGTCTGTTCTACATCAACAATCAATACGTTATGCTGCACGGCGTTAACCGACATGATAATGACCATCTCAAAGGTCGTGCGGTAGGCATGGATCGCGTGGAAAAAGATTTGATGTTGATGAAACAACACAACATTAACTCGGTACGTACCGCGCACTACCCTAACGACCCACGTTTTTATGAGCTGTGTGATATTTACGGCCTGTTTGTGATGGCTGAGACCGATCTGGAAACCCACGGCTTTGCCAACATTGGTGACTTGTCACGCATTACCAATGATCCTGCATGGGAAGCAGTGTTTGTGGATCGCGCCGTGCGTCATGTCCATGCCCAGAAAAACCACCCGTCGATCATTATGTGGTCATTGGGTAATGAATCTGGCTACGGCTGTAATATTCGCGCCATGTACCATGCAACTAAAGCCATTGATAACACGCGTTTAGTGCATTACGAGGAAGACCGTGATGCGGAAGTGGTGGATGTGATTTCAACCATGTACTCACGCGCGCAGATGATGAATTACTTCGGTGAGCACCCCCATGCTAAACCGCGCATTTTATGTGAATACGCCCATGCAATGGGCAATGGCCCTGGTGGTTTGAGCGAATATCAAAACGTGTTCTATCAACACGATCACATTCAAGGTCATTACATTTGGGAATGGTGTGACCACGGAATTCTGGCTCACGATGAGCAAGGCAATCCGTTTTATCAATACGGTGGTGATTTCGGCGATTATCCGAATAACTACAACTTCTGTATGGATGGGTTAATTTTCTCGGATCAAACCCCAAGCCAAGGGCTAAAAGAGTACAAACAGGTGATTGCACCGGTCAAAATCCGCGATTTAGTCATCACCCCTGACCAACAAAAAGCGCGTTTTGTCCTTGAAAACAAGTTCTGGTTCTCAACCCTGCACGACCACACCATTACCGCAGACATTCGTGCTGAAGGAGAAACCCTCGCCACATTGCAACTGAAAGCCGATGACTTAGCAGCCAACTCTGAACGTGAAATTGAGATTAATCTGCCTGAGCTGGATGAGCGTGAAACCTTCATCAATTTCACCGTGCGTAAAGATAGCCGCACTCTCTACAGTGAAGCGAATCACCCCGTTGCGGTGTACCAGTTTGCCTTGAAAGCCAATACTGCGCATTACACTCCGTTTGTGAATCACAATGCGCAACCTTTGGTGGTCAATGAAAACCGTTTAGAGCATGTGATTGAAGGTCACAACTTCACGCTGATCTTCTCGAAAGTGAACGGCAAGCTGACTTCATGGCGCATTAATGGCGAGGAGCTGATCCAATCTGAGCCGAAACTGAGCTTCTTTAAGCCAATGATTGATAACCATAAACAGGAATATCAAGGCTACTGGCATCCGGCTCATTTGCAGATCATGCAAGAACATTTCCGCACCCTAAGCGTGGAATTGAAAAACGAGGCGGTGTTGATCACGACCACCAGCATCATTGCACCACCAGTGTTTGATTTTGGGATGCGCTGTACCTATCGCTACCAGATTAATTCACAAGGTCAGTTGAATGTGGAATTAAGCGGTGAACGCTACGGTGACTACCCGCATGTTATCCCTGCTATCGGTTTGGATCTGGGTATCAATGGTCAGTTTGATCAGGTGAATTACTACGGTTGTGGACCAGAAGAAAACTATCAAGACAGCTGCCAAGCCAGCATGATTGATGTTTACCGCAGCACAGTGGCAGATATGTTTGTGAACTATCCCTTCCCACAAAACAATGGCAACCGCCAAAACGTGCGTTGGGCAGCCTTAACCAATCGTCATGGTACAGGTCTGTTGGTCAAACCACAGCAAGAGATCAACTTCAGTGCTTGGTTCTACACCAACCAAAATCTGCATGAAGCTCAGCACACCAACGAGTTGGAGAAAAGCGGTTACATCACCCTCAACTTAGATCATCAAGTGATGGGGTTAGGCTCGAACTCTTGGGGCAGTGAAGTGCTCGATTCCTATCGAGTGTATATGGATAAATTCCGCTACGGGCTTACATTACTCCCACTTCAAGCCGGTGATTGCAGCGCCTCAAGCATGGTGAAACACGACTTTGATAACGCGTTTTTCACCCCAAACCACACTCAATCTACCAGCAACGAGGCGTAATCATGATCGTATTAGACAACTTACAACAATTCATCGTGGCTTATCGTGGTGGCAAAAAATGGAATCGCTGCATCGAAGCCATCCATAACATCGACAACATTCAACCTGGCGTAATGCACTCCATCGTTGATTCACTGGTGTACATGGTGGAAGAAGGTATCACCGCACACTCGGAGCAATTTGTCGGTAATCGCCGTTATTTTGATGTGCATTACTACCTTGCTGGCAGTGAAACGATAGAGTTCGCCCCCAAACAGGAACTCACCGTGACTCAGGCTTATCGTGACGAAACGGATAGAGAATATTTTCAAGGGCATGGTCAGCAAGTTGAAGTAAAAGCAGGCCAAATCGCGCTGTTTGATACCCAACACGCCTACCGTTTTCATGGCGAGCAACCCGTTCGTAAAGTGGTGCTGAAAATCACCATTGAAGATGGCTACATGCTGAATAAATAACGAAACGGGGGCCGGCAATGCACCGCCCCCACACTCTCCCACACCAAAGTGGGGCACTGACGTGATTCACCGGAGGATTACCATGTCTGAATCTGTACGCGGCACGATCGGCAAATTTGGCTTGCTGTCTATGACATTTGCGGCGGTTTTTAACGTGCGCAATATTGTCAATAACAACATTGAACTGGGGCTGAGTTCAGCACCGATTTTCTTACTGGCTACGGCTATCTACTTTATTCCCTTTGTTTTCATCATCGCAGAGTTTGTTTCTGCCAATAAAAACTCCGAATCGGGGATGTATGATTGGCTAAAAAAACCGTTGGGCAGTAAAGCGGCCTATCTCGGATCATTCCTGTACTGGTTTGTGAACCTGTTTTGGTTCGTTTCACTGCTACCTAACGTTATTGCCTACGCGTCTTACGCCATGTTGGGCTACGAGTACAGCTTCTCACCGATGATTACCTCGATCATCTCCATTGTGCTGTTTGCTTTTGCCACCCACATTTCAACCAAAGGCGCATCATGGCTAGGTAAAATTTCTGAAATCGTGGCTTACGGTGTATTTGCACTCTTCGCTATCTATGTTCTTGGTGCGTTAATGGCATTAAGTGGTGATCATACTCCCGTTGAACCCATCACTCTGCAAGCGATGACCCCGACCATTAACTGGGCAACACTCGGCATTATGTGTTGGATTTTCCAAGCCGCTGGCGGTGCAGAAACGGCCGCGGCTTACCTTAACGATGTTAAAGGCGGCCATAAGTCTTTCATCAAAGTGATCATTATCGCGGGTATTGTGATTGGTGCGATGTACGCCATCGGCTCTCTGCTTGTGAACGTGTTTGTGGCGCGTGAAGACCTCACCTATGCTGGCGGCATGGTGGAAATCTTCACAGGGATGGCTAACTACTTCGCTATTTCGCAAACCTTGGTTGGCCGCTTTGTTGGCATCATCCTCTTCATCGCAATGTTTGGTTCTATGATGATGTGGACGGCTGCACCAGTGAAAATTCACTTCTCAGAAATTCCAAAAGGCGTGTATGGCGAAAAAACGACGGAGTTGAATGAACATGGTGTGCCTGTGCGTGCTGCTTGGTGGCAATTTGCTTTTGTCTTTCTAATGTTAGTTGTAAACGGTTTTGGTTCAGAATCCGTGCAAGACATGATGAACAAAGCGATCAATCTCACCGCGGGTACGGCAATGCTACCCCCTATCTTTATCATGGTGGCTTACTTTGTATTCCGTCTAAAACACGATGATACGCCGCGCGACTTCCGCATGGGCTCACGTAAATTCGGTATGTCAGTGGTTTCTGTTTTAATTGCCATTTTCGTGGTCAGCATGTCGGCGTCAGCCTTCCCTACAGGGGTCGACTTGGTTGAAGCCTTCTTCATCAACGTATTTATGACGGCGGTTTTCTCTGGCCTTGCTTGGTGGTGGATCTCTCGCTTCGAGAAGAAAAATCAAATCACCGAGGCCTCTGCCGCAAAACCACACTCCATCCTTCAACACTAGTACTTACCAATGCGCCACTCTCTTTGTGGCGCATTACCTTTCATGAATCACCCTATCCTGATCATTTCTAGCTAACCATATTCGCGCCTTATTGAACTGAGTTCACTCACACATCTCTACTTACAAGCCCATTTATCTACCTTATCAATAGCACTAAAAAGAAAGTAAAGTTTTACTAAATGTAGATCACACTCCCTCACAAACCCAATTAACACCACTTCATTTATGGCTTTAGAATTCAGCACTAATTGGAGCGTACAATGAGAGTATCGCCTTTACTTACCCCTAATACTTTCAAAGTACCTCCAATTCATTCATCATAAAATTGAGAAGTTAAAATGAAGACAATTTTTACTAAAGCCACCATGCTTTCGGTGTGCATTTTTGCTGCTTTACCCGCCTTTGGGAAAAATACCCTTGAACACACTCCCCATTCCGATAACCAACCGCCACAAACCGATTTGAAACTGAACTTCTATGGTGAATTGGGCATTGGTGGGCACACAGCCCTAGAGGGCAATGATAAAGGCCGCTACAGCGATGGTACTTATATTGAAAGCGGCTTAGAACTGAACTACGGAAACTGGTTTGGTCTCATCTACGGTGAAGGTTGGACTGTACAAGCGGATAGTGTTGGCAATCCTTGGGCCACCGGCCATGGTTGGGGTGGTTTTGAAGGCGGAGTCAACCGCTTTTATGCCGGCTACAAAACCGATCACGGTACGCAATTTATCTTCGGCCGCATGGACTCTTCTTTAGATGATGTGCAGTGGTGGGGAGATGCAACCGTTGACTATGGCTATGTCATTCCTAACTCAAGAGATATGAATCTTGCAGTGAAAATGCAAAACCTTGAAGGTTCACTTCGCTACAGTATCAGTGCTGCGCCAGAGGGTAAATTTGACGAAGATGATGCGCTAGTACACTTCGGTAAATATGACCGTTACGCTGATAAATATACTCACGCAGCCATGGTGAATGGCTATCTACAATACGATTTAGCCGATGCCGTTACGCTGATGGCGGGGGCCGAAGTCACCAAAGACAAAGGTGAGCTTTACCTGCTCGGCATTCAATACAAAAACGTCGCCGCTCGTACTTGGCATCATACTGGGGATGATTCTTCCTATAACGATGGTCGTGAAACCGGCCTACAAACCAGTGCATGGTATGAAGCGATGCAAGGGGTTTACCTCTCTGCCGCATACAACTTTGCTGAACGTACTTATCACAACCAAGCAGATGAAACGACGTCTTACATCAACGCTGGCGTTTGGTGGGAATATGGTCAAGGTAAATACGCTACCGCATTTGACAGCAAATTTTATCTCAGCAATGACACATCCGATTCCGACAACCAACTGTTTGTTATGCAGTACTTCTACTGGTAATCAAGGGAGAATTGATCATGAAACCACAAAAATCATTAATGGCAATCACGATTGCCAGCGCCCTTACCCTAGCGGGCTGCGCAACGCAATTAACGACCCAAAACCAACCACAGGCTTTTCAATTTAAAAATGTGATCGATCGTACTGGCTCGCCAGAGTACATGCGTGATTACGATTTTGATGACCACCAACGCTTTAACCCATTCTTTGATATGGGTGCTTGGCATGGCCATCTGCTGCCTGATTCACAAGATGGCATGGGGGGATTTACAGGTACGGCACTGCTCACCGAAGAGTACATCAACTTTATGGCCGACAATTTCGACCGTCTGAGTGTGTATAAAGATGGCCAGAAAATCGAGTTCACCATGGAGGCGTATAGCATCCCGGGGGCATTGATCCAAAAACTCAGCTCAACGGATGTGACCGTGGAAATGACGCTGCGTTTTGCCTCTCACCGCACCTCATTACTGGAAACCAAAATCACCACAAATACGCCAGTCGAGTTGGTATGGGATGGTGAACTGCTAGAAAAATACCATGCCAAAGAAGGTAAACCACAGTCAGATAAAACCATTGATCAGCAGTACCCTGACTACCAGCGTACCCTTGTCGCTACCGACGATGGTTTGAAAGTGACGTTTGGCAAAGTACGTTCAACGTGGGATCTGTTGACCTCTGGTGAATCTGAATACCAAATTCATAAATCGATCAAACTGCAAACCCAAGTGGATGGTCATCGCTTCGTTTCCAAAACAAGCATTCAAGGTTCAACAACCCTCTACACCACTTACACTCATGTGTTAACTGCGCAAGAAAACCAAACTGAGCAAGCCAGAATTGCGGACATTTTGGCCCATCCGCAAAGCTATTTAGTGGCTTCCGAGCAACGTTGGGAAAACTATTTAGAGCAAGGACTGAGCAACCCAGAAGCAACGTTAGAACAAGAACGCGTGGCGGTGAAAGCCATGGAAACCTTAAATGGCAACTGGCGTGGTGTAGCTGGTGCGATGAAGTTTGATTCTGTAACCCCTTCGGTTACCGCACGTTGGTTCTCGGGTAACCAAACTTGGCCTTGGGATACATGGAAACAAGCCTATGCCATGGCACACTTTAATCCAGAAGTGGCAAAGAATAACATCCGTGCAATGTTCGCTTATCAAATCCAAGCTGATGATGCAGTTCGTCCATGGGATGCTGGCTACATTCCCGATTTGCTTGCCTATAACCTAAGCCCAGAGCGCGGCGGTGATGGTGGTAACTGGAATGAACGAAATACCAAGCCAAGCCTTGCTGCATGGGCAGTGATGGAAGTGTACAAAACCACTCAAGATAAAGCGTGGTTAGAAGAAATGTACCCGAAATTGATCGCTTACCATGACTGGTGGTTGCGTAACCGTGACCACAACGGCAATGGCGTACCTGAGTACGGTGCAGCGCGCGATAAAGCCCATAACAATGCTGAAGGTGAAATGTACTTTGAGGTCATCAAAGGCGATAAAACCACAACCATTACAGGCCAAGCGGCGTATGACAAGGTGGTGAAACAAGGCGATTACGATCGCATCGAAAGCCCTGCACAAACAGCTGCATCATGGGAGTCGGGTCGTGATGATGCCGCCGTGTTTGGTTTTATCGATCAAGATCAGCTCGAAAAATACCTCGCCAATGGCGGTAAACGTTCTGACTGGGTCGTAAAATTTGCGCAAAACCGCGCTGAAGATGGCACCTTGCTGGGTTATTCACTGCTGCAAGAATCGGTAGATCAAGCCAGTTATATGTACAGTGATAACCAATATCTGGCTGAAATGGCCGATATTTTAGGTCAACCACAGCAAGCCAAAACCTTCCGTGCCAAAGCAGATAAGCTCGCCAAATACATCAACACCTGTATGTTTGATGAAGGAACAGGCTTCTTCTACGACATCCGCATCGAAGATAAACCATTAGCGAACGGCTGTGCCGGTCAACCGATTGTTGAACGTGGTAAAGGCCCTGAAGGCTGGTCTCCCCTGTTCAACGGTGCAGCGACCCAAGCTCATGCCGATGCGATCGTCAAAGTGATGAAAGATCCAAAGGAGTTTAATACTTATGTTCCACTGGGTACGGCAGCACTTTCTAGCCCTGCATTTGGCGCCGATATTTACTGGCGAGGCCGTGTTTGGGTTGACCAATTCTACTTTGGCCTAAAAGGAATGGAGCGTTATGGCTACCACCAAGATGCGGTGGATATGGCTAGCGCTTTCTTCAACCATGCCGATGGCTTAGTACAAGATGGTCCAATTCGTGAGAACTACAACCCACTCACGGGTGAGCAGCAAGGTGCGCCGAACTTCTCTTGGAGTGCCGCTCACTTATACATGCTTTACAACGACTTCTTTACCGCTCAAAAGCCAGCCAACTAACCTTTACTGTCAGCAAAAACAAAGCGGCTCAAACGAGCCGCTTTTCTTATGCGCACAATATTGACCTTTAATTAGTGAGCATTAAGTCGTTCAACTCTGACCGCCGCAACTTTAAATTCAGGGATCTTCGCGTGTGGATCGGTTGCAGTGGTCGTCAAGCGATTAACTGGCGATTCCACAAAATGGAAAGGAATAAACACCACGCCTTGCTGCATTCGCTTCGTCACAAATGCAGCAATTTCAATCTCTCCGCGGCGAGTCGTCACTTTCAACATATCCCCATTACCAATGCCTAAGCTTTCCGCATCTTGTACACTGATCATCGCTCTTGGTCCTGCGAGATTATTCAGCCCCTGCGTTTTGCGCGTCATCGTTCCAGTGTGGAACTGCTCTAACACGCGGCCAGTCGTTAACACCAATGGATACTCATCATCCGGCAACTCGGCTGCATAACGAAACGGAATCCCCTCCATCTGCCCTTTCCCACGGGTAAACTGCATTTGGTGCATGATGCGTGTTCCAGCCGGATTGTGCTTATTGCTCGGCCACTGCACGCCTTCACGCGTGATGTTATCCCACTTCAAACCAGCGTATTGTGGCGTTACGCGAGCAATCTCATTGGTAATCTCAGCCACTTGTTGATAGTGCCAATCACCGCCCATTGCATTGGCAATTTGCTGGATGATCCACCAATCCTCTTTGGCATCACCTGGGGGCTGAACCGCCGCGTTGATGCGCTGTACACGCCGCTCCGTATTCGTGAAATGCCCCGTTTTTTCTGCAAACGAGCAAGAAGGCAAAACCACATCGGCATATTGCGCGGTTTCGGTGAGGAAAATATCCTGCACCACGAGAAAATCTAGGGCTTGTAGCCCTTCAATCACATGGGCTTGGTTAGGATCACTCAGAACTGGATTTTCCCCCATCACATACAAGGCTTTCACTTCTCGACGACAAGCCGCATCAATAATTTCAGTCAGCGTTAACCCCGGCTCGGTTGGCAAATTTGGCGCTTGCCATTCACGAGCAAATTTTTCTCTCACCAATGGATTGTAGACTTTCTGATAACCTGGGTAGTTATTGGGTAGTGCGCCCATATCACACGCGCCCTGCACATTCGACTGTCCACGTAGAGGGTTAATGCCACCGCCTTCCATACCAATGTTGCCACACAGCAACTGTAGGTTAGCAATTGAACGTACATTATCATGACCAGTGGTGTGCTGGGTGATCCCCATTGAGTAATACACTGCAGTACGTTTAGCCGTACCGATCATACGCGCCATCGCGAAAATATCTTCCGCTTTTACTCCCGTGACCATTGCCACTTTGTCCAACGCATAAGCCGGTGACATCACTTCTTGCAACATGGTGTCAAAACCATCCACCCGCTCTTCGATGTACTCTTGGTCGTACCAACCATTTTTGATGATCAGTTGCATCACACCATTGATCAACATGACATCTGTACCAGGACGATGCGCCAGATACAGCGCCGCATAGTCAGCCATTGCGATCCGTTTAGGGTCAGCGACTATCAAACGCGCCCCGTGATGACGAACCGCTTGTTTAATATGAGAAGCAATCACCGGATGCGCGGCAGAAGTATCAGAACCTATGATGAAAATGACATCTGAGTGCTTAATACTCGGAATGTCATTGGTCATAGCGCCACTGCCCAGTGAGGCTTCTAACCCCGTGACCGTGGAGGCGTGGCACAACCGAGCACAGTGATCAACGTTGTTACTGCCCAGTTCACGACGAATGAATTTCTGGAAGGCATAGTTATCTTCGTTAGTGGTTTTCGCGGAAGAAAATCCCGCTAACGCTCGGCTACCGAAATCTTGCTTAATCGCTGTGAATTTTTGCGCAATCAACTGAATAGCATCATCCCAAGATGCCGGTTGTAACCAACCATCTTTACGGATAAGTGGCGTAGTAAGCCGCTCATCGCTGGCAATAAAGTCAAAGCCATAGCGCCCTTTCACGCACAACATTCCCTCATTAACTGGAGATTGCCCACCCTCCACATAGCGAATTCGGTTGGCAGCTTCATCCACATGCAACACCAACTTACAACCCACACCACAGTAGGTACAGATCGTCTCCACCTTGGTCAATGGTGTATCTCGACCTTGTGACTTATCACGAGCGTCGGTCATCGCTCCTACAGGACAAGCCTGCACACAAGCTCCACATTGCACGCAACGAGAATCGCCCATACTGACCCCTTGCCCACCAAAATTTGGACGACAATCTGGGCGTACCACGGGGCGGCCTTTTTCGGTCTGCATGAAGCTCAATACCCCTTGCACCGACTGCTCACGACACGCCTGAATACACTGGCCACAGCTGATGCAGCGGTTGGCATCAAACACAATAAATTCCCCACTGCGATCGACCTGATATTTGTGCCGCGGATCTTGCTGACGTCGCTGTTGCCAATCTTCGTGACTTGATACCTCTAGCGAATAGGTAAAGTGCTGCTCAGCTTGGTATTCGGTCGCGTAATCACGTAAATCACAGTCGGTATTCGCCTGACAACCACACTCTAAACAGCGCGCCGCTTCTGCCATCGCATCCGTGTTGTTAAAACCTACCTCCACTTCCGCAAAACTTTGCTCGCGCTGCTGAGCCGTGAGTTCCGGCATAATGGTACGTGCGATCTGCTGTAAATGCGCAAAATGCAGTGGATCCACTTGCTTGAGTTGCTGCTCTTTGCGCGAATTGAATTGCTTAAGTGGCATCGACGCCATATCACCATGTAAAAAACGATCGATCGCTTGCGCGACTCGCCGCCCATCCGCGACTGCCTCAACCGCTGTGGCTGGGCCACGCCGAAAATCGCCGATGCTGAAAATGTTACCGCATCCGGTATGCAACGTTTCTGGATGTACATCAGCGGTGTTCCAACGGGTCAAAGGAATTGTGACATTGTCACCCTCTAGAAAGCTCAAATCCGCTTGTTGCGAAACAGCGGCGATCACTGTATCAAACGCTTCCGTAAAATATTCGCCCGTGGGCTCAGGTCGGCGCCGACCAGAAGAGTCCGCCGCACCCAATGCCATTTTTTCAAGCGTAACCGAACAGACTCGCCCCTGCTCATCCGCCAGATTCTCAACCGGATTGGTCAAGAAGTGAAACTTCACACCTTCGTGTTCTGCTTCTTCAATTTCGTAATCTTCTGCCGGCATTTCATCACGAGTTCGGCGATAAATCAGTGTTGTGTCAGCTCCAGCTCTGACTGCCGTTCGAGCACAGTCGATCGCGGTATTACCACCACCAATCACGGCGACTTTCTTGCCAGTAACGCAGCTTTGCTCAGTCACAAAATCTTTTAAGTAATCCACCCCCAAATAGCAGCCTTGCAAATCGCTACCCAGATAATTCATCTCAACCGCTTTTGAAGCCCCTACCGCAAGACACACGGCAGCGTACTCTTGGCTAAGATTAGATAAACGTATCTTTTGCCCTAACTTATGATCGGTATGGATCTGCATTCCATTACGACACATCAGCTCAATTTCTTTATCGAGGATCGACTTAGGTAAACGGTATTCAGGAATGCCATAGCGCAGCCAACCCCCCGCTTTGGGCATCGCCTCAAACACATCCACATGATAGCCTTCATTGGAGAGGTAATAACCCGCCGTTAAGCCGCCCGGCCCACTTCCTACCACAGCAATGCGTTGACCTTTATCGGGTTTCTTTGGCGGAACATACTCTTCCTGAGCGGCTAAATCGGCATCCGCAGCGTGGCGTTTTAATTGGCGAATCGCAATAGGATCATCCACCAACGCCCGTCGACACTCACTTTCACAAAAAGCGGGGCAAACTCGACCAATCGACAGTGGCATAGGTAAGGTACGTTTGATCACCTCAATCGCTTTTTGATGATCATTCTGAGCGATGTGATACAGATAAGATTGAATATCAACGCCTGCTGGGCAAGCAGTCTTGCACGGGGCTTCACAATCAGCGTAGTGATCCGCCATGATGTTGTTCAATGCTTTACGGCGATGCTCGGCTAAGGCATCCGAGTGAGTGTTTACAGTTAGCCCATTGTAAACTTCTAACTCACAAGCACGGCGAACCCCACCACTTTCCACTTCAACCACACACAGATCACAGGCAATTTTCTCACCCGAGCGGTTCATTCCGCACAGTGATGGAATCTCTTCTCCACACACTTTGGCGGCTTGCAGCAAGGTTTGCCCTGCTTCAACAATTCGGTATTTGCCGTTTATGATGATTTGAATCATGCATCCCCCGTCATATCACAACTTCAACGACTCTTTGGCAACGTAATAGCTGCCTATCGCAAATCTTTTGATTATTCTTTAACCCTATATAAATCAGGGAAATCTTCGTGTGACATCATACCCAATATCCAGACTCTTTGTATGGATTTGGTGGCTATTGTTTGATCTATCAGGGTAAAAACGGAGGTTTCTTGGGAAATTTTTGATAGTGGCATGAAATAAGGCGGCAGGAAGAAGAAGCCTAGAGGATGATAGGAAGAAAAATAAAATGTGAGCAAACAAAAAGCCCGCTACAGAAGCGGGCTTTTTGTTGAGAATTTTGGTGCGTCTAAGTGGACTCGAACCACCGACCCCCACCATGTCAAGGTGGTGCTCTAACCAACTGAGCTATAGACGCATACTGTTTTGCTGTTCCTCATGGTGCGTCCGAGTGGACTCGAACCACCGACCCCCACCATGTCAAGGTGGTGCTCTAACCAACTGAGCTACGGACGCATCGCTTGAGAACGAGGTGGATATTAACGGCAGTTTTTCTGGCGTGCAAGCCCAATTTCTTTGTTTTTGAATCGTTTGGCTTTTCCATCATCAGTTTGGTGTTTTTTTGTTCTCCAACCCCTCTTCTTTACTCACTGACTTGCAAATTTCTCTGCCGTTGAAAGAATTAGAGCGCCGTCTACTTTTGTGATTTGCATTCAAGATCAAAGTTGATCACCCCATTCAACTCTGTACTATAAACGCTTACGTTTAAGCCCCGGAGAGGGTGAGTGCATGGATGCTAGGCTATTTGACAACACACACACGCTGCGCGCTTCGGTGCTTTGTGGCCTGAGCTTCTTTTGGGCAATCATTGCCAGTTTAATGGCTCTGATCAATTTTTTGTCACGAGTTCACCTTGAATTGGCATTGATTGAATTAGTCTGCGCTCTTTACTCGCTCTACATCCATACGCTCTCCAAACGACGAGCGCATACCGAAGGGCAAATTCATCTTTATCTATTTATTCTAACGGGAACAACACTACTTGCTACCTATCTAAAACCCCTTGGCATGGGCGTATATGTATGGAGCTGTTTCGTACCGATTCTGTTTTATATTTTCACCTCAGCGCGCTTTGCTTTCACCACTTCCGCTATTTTCCTCATTCTGCAAAGCGGTACTGTTTATTGGCAGTCACATGATGAACCGGTGATTTCGTGGTCAGTATTACTCCATCTATGTTTTGCTTATATTGGTATTTGGGTCGTTGCACATGTTTACGAAGATAATCGGCGTAAAATTGAAAACTCCCTACTCTATCTAGCTTCACGAGATCCATTAACCAATGCTCACAATAGGTTGTCACTCACCACTTCATTTGAACATTTTGAGAAGTTTAGTGATCAAACATCTCTGTGTTTGCTCGTGATCGATTTAGATTATTTCAAATCGATTAACGATCAATACGGCCACGATACGGGTGATAAGGTACTGATCGACACTACACGTTTGCTAACGCAAGTGGTTGGTGACAACAATCTTTACCGGATCGGAGGCGAAGAGTTTTGCGTAACCTTATTCGATCAATCCTTAACGCAAGCAGAGCGAGTTTGCGAACGATTAAGAGCCATCGTCAGCCAGCATTTATTCGCGTATGGGGATAAACGAATTCAACTCACAATCAGTATTGGGGTTTGTGAATATCAGTCAGGAGATCAACTCAATGATCTCCTGAAATTTGCTGATATTGAACTTTATAGAGCTAAAAAAGCAGGAAGAAACCAAGTTCGTTTATTCAGACATACACAAGATAAAAATGATGTCACCACGCAACAAACGGAAAACGCATAGCTAGTTGTTATCTGCATTCTCCTCTTCTTCAAATTCGTAAACCACATTATAGTTTTCAGTGTAAGAGCAATGCGGCTGTCTGCTGCAAGTGAAAAAACGGCGACCACGATACTCACCTTGCGTAGCGACCTTAATCACCATTGGGCTCCCACAACGTTTACAGAATCTCACTTCTTGCTCTGCTTGAATTAAATCAATATGAGCCGCCAATAGTCGTCTAAGTTTACCGACTTGGTAACTCATTCTGATATTGGTTCCTATCAGTGGAATATTGGCTGATTTACACACATGAAGCAGTAGTTTTTCACGCTCTACTTTGCCTTTTTGCAGCTCTCTACCATCATCCAACTCAATAACAGCTCTCGGCTCAAGTGTTCTGGCATCACAAACCAAAAAATCAAAATAGCTTTTCGAGATCTTGTTATAAGCAATGAACCAGTGTTTTTTGTTCGCCACTTTGCTCGGAGTGATCACGTTCGTCATATTCACTTTCGCCAATACGACTCCATGATCCCCTACTGCGCTCACTAACGCATTGTAAAAAGCGCTCTCTTTCATATCCAGCAGCGGGCCTTTCTTTTTATAGGCGTACTCTTTGGTATCGTCGTGACGAATCACATACTTCTGAATAACAAAGAAAAATAGCACTAACAGTATGACGACAATAAAGATTTCAAGCATAAGCTATGAACCACACAAAAGAAGAGGTGCCAAAACCTTATAGGTGCCCGCAAATTACTGCAGGTCGAGCAACCCTAAAGGTCGATATTAACGATGATTTATCATTGATAACTGATGTTTTACCGAAAGGCCAGTTTGACTTGATGATTTTGTGCGGAAAATAAAGGAGTTACCCCAGAGTAGAGCACATTTTAGCGGTGCAAATACTCAATTTGATAAAAGTGGAGCTAAGCTCCACTTTCTTAAAGATTCAGAACATATTTATCCATCATAGACACCATTCTGCCGATCTCAGGCTTAGTGATCGTGTCATTAGCCCCCAAAGCTAATGCTTTGGCTCGGTTATCTTCACTCATCAAAGAAGAGAACATAACAATTGGCATTTCCTTGTATGCTTCGTCATCGCGCAGTCGTTTTAGTAAGTGCATACCATCCATACGAGGCATTTCAACATCCGTTACCACAGCGTCAACAAGCTCACTTACTGGAATATTTTCGTCTTTCGCTGTTTGTTTTATTTCCATCAGTTTTTCGTACGCCTCACCGCCATCTTTACAAGCAATGATGTTATAACCGGCAGAGCTAAGCGTGTCTTGAATCAAACTACGGATAAAGGCTGAGTCATCCACAACCATAACGGTTTTCGCGTTACGTTTAGTGACCATACGCTGATTCAGGTCGACTTTTCTATCTACCGTCACATCGTATTTTTCCATGCTCAATTCAGGGTTGATGTCGGCAATAATCTTCTCAAAATCAAGGATCATGATCAGCTTGGTATCTTGGCGCACGACCGCAACCACACAGTCTTGCTCTCCCGCCTCAAGGAATTGACTTGGGGATTCCACATCATTCCAAGAGATACGGTGAATACGGCTGATACTGTCGATTAGAAAGCCGTTTGTCATCCGGTTGAAATCCGTCACTATCACATACTTCTTACTGATATCTGTTGACGTTGGAACACCCAACCACCCAGCTAGGTCAACCAATGGCGTTAAAATTTCCCGTGAAGAGAACACGCCAATCATATGCGGTTGTGCATTCGGGTAATCGGTGGTTTCCGGAACTCGGATAACTTCGCGAACTTTTGCAACGTTTATCCCGTAATAACAGGTTTTGGTTCGCCCGTTGGGCAGCACTTTTTCAAGATGAAATTCGATGATCTCTAACTCGTTAGTGCCGCTTTCAGTCAAAATTGTACTGCTTGGATTGTTCATAATCGTCACATCTTCTCGGGATGGTTATTGATATTTATTCAGTATGGCTTGGTAGCGATTTACTCCGTTTTCATCAACACTCGTTTTCACAAGTTCGATGCCTCTTTGTAAATCATCCAATACTGACTTATCTATATTTTTGTTAAATGCATAATACAGTGAACCTTGCATTAAAACGTACACAGTTTCAAATTCTTCGAGCGGAAAACGCTCTTGACTCATCAACCAAAGCGCAGTTCTCTCATCGTAAGCGAGTAAATCAATTCGCCGTTTTAACAATTGCTCCGCCAGACTTTTGAAGGTTGAACCTTCAACCATCGACTCCCTTGGTACACCAAACTGCAACAGTTGTTGCTCACCGATATCATCACGGATCACACCAACTCGATATTTGCCTATCTCTATTGGGTCGTTGACTTTGATATGGCTCGATTTACGTGCCAACACAACTACCTTTATATCGGCAATCGGTCCCACCCAGTTAAATAAATTTTCACGATGTGCCGTACGAGTCGTTGAAAAAAGGGCAGCATCGGGCTTTAACAGCGCGGAGCGATAAGAGCGCGGCCAAGGTTGCACCAAAATCTGCTCAGCGCTTAGATTTACATCCACGGCAGCAGCGGCTTGTTGCAGTAAATCCACAGCAATACCAGTGGGCTTACCATCTTGTGAAAAATTTAACGGAGGATAATTCTCCGTATAGTAGGTGAGCGACTCCAACCCTTGTTGGGCGTAAACGCTAGCCGTTAGATTTAATCCAAGAACAACACCGAGCACAGCTGTCAAACAAAAACGCCACTGCATCTGTCGACCCCATCACATTCGTGTAATCTGTTTAAACTTTAGATGCAGTTGTTCAATCCGTCTAATCAGGTTGGATAACGATGTACTTTGCGATAGGTCCGTTCAGGTCGCCCCACCGTACCATAACTGAGATCCGCCTCCAACTCCCCTGAGCTGATAAGATACTCAAGATAGCGCCGAGCTGTTGTGCGGCTTGCCCCAATTTTTTCACCAGCTTCATCAGCCGTCAGCATGCCAGAGGCTTGAAATAGCACGCGAATTTTATCCAATGTCAACGCATCAATCCCTTTCGGTAAACGCTGAGGCATCACCTCAACAGAATGCGGTGTAAGCATTTTATCCACTTTCTGCTGATCAAAATCCGCCAACTGTTTCAACTCAATTTGACGCATCTGATATTTTTTTAGTGCGGCTTCGAGTCGCGGAAATATCACAGGTTTGAGCAAATAATCCACCACACCACCACGCATCGCTTGCTGTAACGTGTCTACTTCACGAGCGGCTGTAATTAGGATGACATCACAATGTACATTGCGTCCTCGGATCCACTGCAAAAGCTCAAGCCCTGTGCCATCGGGTAAATACACATCCAATAACACTAAGTCAGGATTTAAAACATCAACCTGCAAGCGTGCATCAGCTTGTGAGGTGGCAATGCCCACAACATCAAAGCCTTCCAATTGGGTGAGATAACGATGATGAAGCTGCGCAATTGCTGCATCATCTTCAATGATCAGGATTCGAGCATTCATTACATTGCATCCTTGGGTAAATAAACCGTCATTCTGACGCCTTGCTCCTTACTGTGCATTTCCAGTTGTCCTTGATAACGATCGGCCAGTTGTTTGACTAAATAGAGCCCAACACCTCGATTTTGCTTGGCTTTGCTCGATACTCCTTTCTCGGTCAATTGCCAATGCTCCAAACCTTTAGGCAACCCGCAACCTTGGTCATCCACTTCTAATATGATTTCGTTTCCAAAATCACTGATCGATACTTCTACAATACGCTGTTCCTGTGGCACAACAGCAAGTGTCCTTATCGCACTCAGTGTCGCCTCAAATGCGTTATCGATCAGGTTACCTAAAATCGTTACCACATCTTCGGCATTAATATGTGGCGGTAGGCTCTCCAAACGTGCGCCATCTTCAACCAAGAGTTCTAAGCCCAGTTCTCGCGCCCGCTCCGTTTTACCCAACAGCATGCCTGCAATTAGGGGGTCTTTAATCCTTTCGCGTAGAAACTCAATCAGTGATTGATAGTGCTCCGTTTCTCGACCAATCAATTGTTGCACCGCATCCTGTTCCCCCATTTGCAACAACCCACTGATGGTATTTAATTTATTGCGGTGCTCATGAGTTTGCGAACGAAGCATTTCAGCATATTCACGCGTTTGGGCTAACTGTTCGGTCAGCTCATTAATTTCATCACGCAAACGAAAGCTGGATACCGCCCCAACCACTTTTCCCTCCACCACAATCGGGCTACGGTTGGCAATAATCCAATGTTTATTAAGGTAAAGCTCAATATCGTGATCAGTGCGTCCTGTCGCAAGCACAGTATAAAGATCGCTTTCTGGTAGTGTGGCCGTTAACTTTCGATTAAGCGCCTGCTCTCGGCTCAATCCTAATATTTCACAAGCACTTTTATTGATAGAACGTAGAATACCTTTGTCATCAATACTAATAATCCCCTCTTTGAGGGTACTCATTGTGACATCGAGTTCAACGTACAAACGCGCAATTTCTTCTGGCTCAAAGCCCAAAATCGCACGTTGGAAACGTCGAGATGCATAACTGGAAACCACCGCATTCGCGCCAACAACCATCAGTGCTGTAGCAATTAAATAAAGCAGAAATGGTTCAATTTTATCTTGTAAACGCTCAATCAAATAACCGACAGAAACCACGCCAATAATCTGACCACTGCGGTTAACCACAGCGGCTTTACCACGCACTGATTTACCTAAAGAACCTTGTGCAAAGGAGACATACGCTTCGCCATCGAGCAAGGCTCGATCATTGTCTCCTCCAACCATCGGCTTACCAATCCGCTCATCAAGCGGATGCACAAGTCGAATGCCTTTATTATCGCCAATGACAATAAAGGCGGCACCAATCAGATGTGTAAGCTCACGGTAAGATTGTTGCTGCATCATAGAAGCGTCACCAGCTTCAATCATTGCGACTACTGCGGGTGTTTGAGCAAGAAATGAAGCGACACCTAAGGCTTTTTGACCAACCTCTTGCTCTTGTGAATGCTTCACGTACATAAAGCCAGCCGCCACCAAAAGTAGCAACTCTATCAGCCCAGATAATGTCATGATGATTAGCATTCGCTTGCGGAAAGTAATACTGCTCCACACCATTTTTCACTCCTTGTTTGGCGAGTGAAAGCTAACACCAATTTAACATGGGTGCGAAACCTACAACCCATAAGTGTGAGGCTAGCACGAGATTCACTAAGTCAGATCGGATGGGGAGATCTCTAAAACCAAACAAACAAAACTGATTGCATATCAGATTTATGGCACAAGTCACAACATTTGTCTCTTTCGCCACCACATATAAAAAGATACAGGACTATAATTAACGCGCAGTGAGCATAAACATAGTTGGGATGCAATCAGGCATAAAAAACAAAATAGCAATTGCAGCCAAGTTCACTCAAACATTACGTCAGAAGGAATAGGAACATGAGAAGAGATGCTTTTGGAATTTGCCTTTCCAAAGACATGCTTTGCGACCATTTGCACTCGACTTTCACTCACGTCAGGGCTTATGAAGTAGAACCCGAGACACATGATGAATTGCGCGTGCTGTTTGCATTTCCTCAAATGTCAGGCAAAGACGTACTTACAACGATGCAGGGAACCAAAAAGCTTGTTTGGAGAGCCGATTACCACTGTCCCTCTTACCCGCATTGTTAAACGTCCTGAGATTACTCGGTTGCAAATCGATTCAACACCCAAACCCTGTTTGGGTGTTGTTGTTTATTGACCATAAGTCGGACTTGCAAGGCGAAGTCAGTTTTTTATACTGCATCCACTCACTCTTTGTTTGACTTCATCACTCAAAAAATAGAGCATTAGCTCTAAAATCACTCTATCGAGCCCAAAATGAAAGCGAAACTTCTCTCTCTGGTGGTCTGCTCAATACTCTCCATGCCGACTGCCCACGCAGCCCCTATCTCCTTCCAAGACGCTTGGGAGATGTTACAACAACAGAATAATTCGCTGGCAGCGCAAAGAGCGAATGTTGAACGCTATTCCCATTTAAAAGACGCCACACAAAACCTGAACTTACCTTCGGTCAGCGTAGGTGCGAATTTTACTCGACTTGATCAAGATGTAACGCTGTCAGGAAAACAAATCTTTGATAGCACAGGTCAACCTCTGCCAGCTTTACCTCCGACACTCGCACCACTACTTGCAGGGTTAGGATCGATTCAATCCACCATCACTGAACGCGATATTTTCACATCCTCCATTCGTGCAATTTGGCCGATTTTTACTGGTGGGCGAATTACCGCAGCACAAGATGCCGCCGCAGGCAAAGAGGATGAAGCGCAAAGCCAACTGGCGATGGAAGTACAAGCGCGTTATGAAGATTTAGCCAAATATTACTTCAGTGTGGTGCTGGCGAAAGAAGTGCTCACAACCCGAATTGCTGTAGAAGAAGGGTTGACACAACATCGCGATCATGCGCTCAAGCTAGAGCAACAAGGGCAAATTGCACACGTTGAACGTCTGCAAGCCGATGCTTCACTGGATAAAGCCAAAGTCGAACGTAAGAAAGCACAAAAAACGTTAGACATAGCGCAAAGTGCGTTAACTCAAATTTTAGGCGCCACAGAAACTGTTGAACCCAGTGGAATGTTGTTTATCAATACCAGCTTACCGCCAATGCATGCCTTTATTGAGCAAACTCTAAACACTTACCCAGGTTTAAGTTTGCTCGATGCCAAAGAAAAACAAGCCAGTAGTCTAATTAAGGCCGAACAAGGGAAATACTATCCGGATGTGTACCTTTATGGTGATTACAGTTTGCATGAAGATGACTCACTCGCCAGTCAAATGAAACCCGACTGGCTCGTTGGTGTTGGGGTAAGCATTCCGTTAATCGAAAACAGTGGGCGTAGCGAGCAAGTGAAAGCCGCAAATAGCGCCGTCAATCAAGTGCGTTATTTGAAAGCTCAAGCTAAGCAAGATCTCAGCGTGCTGGTCGAAAAAACCTATCTGGAAGCCGAACAAGCGTTAGAAGAAGTCACAGGGCTGAATTCCAGTCTGAATCTGGCACAAGAGAACCTGCGTTTACGCCAAAAAGCGTTCAGCCAAGGTTTATCCACCTCTGTTGATGTAGTGGATGCCGAACTCTATCTGGCGAGCATTCGCACTCAGCAATCATTGGCTAGCTTTAATTATCTTATTTCACTGAATAAATTACTGGCGCTGTCGAGCGAGATGAACAGTTTCTCCACTTATCATCAATCGGCAGTCTCTCTCTCTTCACTACACAAAAATACAGCTGCCAAGTAAAAGGAATCGCAATGAAAACAGTAAAAACCACCTTAATGACCCTCACTGCTGTTGCCGTTGTCGGTTGGATTGGTTATCGCTTTTATCAAGCGTATCAGCCCGTTCCTGTTACGTTGCAAGGCCAAATCGAATCGCAACAATACAGCATTTCCTCCAAAGTACCGGGGCGTATTGATCAGGTTTTGGTACGCAAGGGCGATCAAGTTGAAAAAGGCCAACTGATTTTTACCCTGCTCAGCCCTGAAATTGATGCCAAATTAGAGCAAGCGATCGCTGGTCAAAAAGCCGCCGGCGCACTGGCTCAAGAAGCAGAAAACGGCGCGCGTGAACAGCAAATTCAGGCCGCTAAAGATCAGTGGCTTAAAGCTCAAGCCGCAGCGGATCTCGCCGAAAAAACCTATCTTCGCGTGAATAACCTTTATGACGATGGCGTAATGCCTGAACAAAAACGCGACGAAGCGAAAACTCAGTGGCAAGCCGCCAAATACACCGAAAGTGCCGCACTACAAATGTATGAACTCGCGAAAGCTGGCGCACGTGAAGAAACCAAGCAAGCTGCGCTCGAAAAAGCGCGTATGGCGGCAGGCGCGGTCGCGGAAGTCGAGGCGTATGCCGCAGATACTAAGATTCAGAGTTGGTTTGATGGTGAAGTATCACAAGTGTTAATGCACAGTGGCGAACTGGCCCCTCAAGGCTTTCCTGTCGTCACCGTAGTGGATACCCAAGATTCTTGGGCGGTGTTCAATGTTCGTGAGGATCTGCTTAAACACTTCACTCAAGGTACGCAGTTTGAAGCGTACTTACCCGCTCTGGATAAAAACGTGGCGTTTAAAGTCACTCATGTTGCGGTGATGGGCGACTTTGCCACATGGCGCTCAACAGATGCAACCCAAGGTTTCGATCTGCGAACTTTTGAGGTAGAAGCCCGTCCTGTCACACCCACTGAGGGACTACGCATGGGTATGAGCGTTGTGGTTAAGCTGTAAGTTGTGATTAAACTTAAGATGAAACACGCCATCCCTGCTCAATGGACGTTACTGCGTCACGATCAATGGTTACTCTCATGCTTAACTTGGGTGCCGCTACTCCTTGCGGCTTCCATCTGGTGGATTTTTTCACAAGGTATCGCACGGGATCTACCCTTCGGTGTAGTCGACCTTTCCCACAGCCAACTTTCTCGGCAACTGATCCGAGAAGTGGATGCCACCTCAACTCTGCAAGTCAGTGAGCATTATGCGAGTGTAGATGACGCGAGCCAAGCGATGCGTAGTAATCAGATTTATGGCTTTATGGTGATCCCCACCCAGTTCGATAAAGCGATCTATCGCCAAGAGCAGCCGCAAGTGACGACCTTTTACAACAGCCAGATGATTCTGGTTGGCAAGCTGGTGAACTCTGCCGTTGTGCAAGCACAAGGAACGTTTAATGCACAGGTTGATGTGGTGAAGAATCTCGCCACTAAAAGTCATACCACGACGCTGGCCGCAATGGGGCGCTCAGTTCCCGTGCGAACCCAAATTACGCCTCTTTTTAATCCAAATACCAACTACGCACAATTTCTGGTCTCGGCCATTGTTCCTGCTTTATGGCAAATCACGATTGTCGTCAGCACTATTTTGATTCTGGCGGCCAACTATCGTCATTATGGCTTGAAAACATGGCTAGCCGATGCACCGCTGCGACATTTAACTCGCACCCTATTCCCTTATCTACCGATTTTTATGCTGCAAGGGCTCGGCTTTTTAATTTGGTTTTATGATGTGCTGCGTTGGCCGATGTTTGGGCATTTTTCAGTATTATTGTTTGCACAAGCCATTACGGTTATCGCTTGCGTGATCATGGGGGCTTTTTTCTACTTCCTCACGCTCGATCCCGCTCGTGCAATGAGCTTTGCCGGTGCATTCACCGCACCCAGTTTTGCGTTTATGGGCATCACTTTTCCAGCCAGTGACATGAATTCCCTCGCACAAGCATGGCGTAGCCTATTGCCCATCAGCCATTACATTGAAGTGCAAGTCAACCAAGTTAGCTATGGTCTGGAGGCTTTCACCTCTCTACAGCCTTTAGCGGCCATGGTGGGCTACCTACTGCCTCTTGGTTTAGTGCTGATCTTGATCCGCAAACATTTATCTCGTGAAGCCGGAGAAGCCGTATGAGTCTGTGGCAACTGTTCAAAGCAGAATTAAAAGCGCTCATCACCAACCCCGTTGTCGTATTGACGATCTTCGGCGGCGTAGTATTTTATTCTTTCCTCTACCCACTTCCTTACGCCAAGCAGATCCCGCGCGAGCAGACCGTGTCGGTGGTCAATCTCGATCAGAGTCAAGCCAGTTATCAATTAGAGCGAATGGTAGACGCCACACCGCAAGTCAGAATTGCTCGGCGAGACCATACGATTGCCGATGCCAAGCAGGCATTTTTAGAGAAGAAAGTTGCAGGCATCTTAGTGATTCCTGAACATTTCTACAAAGATTTGCTACTGGGTAAAAGCCCAACTCTTGCTTATGCAGGCGATGCTTCTTATTTTCTGGTTTATGGGACGATTGTTGAAGGCTTAGCCCAAGCAGGCGGCACACTCGCTGCGCAAACAAAAGTAAGCCGGTTAGTGATCGAAGGTGAGCCGATGGCGTTTGCGGCGCAGCATTTTTCGCCGACCAGTACCAATCTCAAGCCCACATTTAACCCACGTATGGGGTATGTGGATTACGTCGTACCCGCCGTTTTTGTATTGATCCTGCAACAAACATTGATCATGGCAGCGGGTCTTATGGTCGGAACCCAAAAGCAAGGTCACGGCTATTGGAGCCGAGTTTCTCCCGCCAAACTGCTGTTGGTGCGCAGTCTCGTATTGGTTACGGTCTATTACTTCCTAAGCCTATATTATTTCGGCGCCAGTTTTGATCTGCATGGCGTGAATACATTAGCAAAACCAAGTGATCTACTCAGTCTGCTCCTGCCGTTTTTATTAGCCTGCAATTTTGTCGGTATCGCATTGGGGGCAGTGACTCCGAGACGCGAACTGGTCACTTTGGTGGTGTTAATTAGCTCGATGCCACTGATTTTTACCGCTGGATTTATTTGGCCGGTGGAAATGATCCCTGCGCCTTTAGTCTGGCTTGCGCAGTGCTTCCCAAGCACACCGGGGATCCAAGGCTTCCTAGGTCTAAACCAAATGGCGGCCAGTTGGTCAACCATCGCACCGAAATGGACGCTACTTTGGGCACAAGCTTTGGTATGGGGTGGTTTGGCATATTATTTTTTACGCCGAGATCTCAAACGCACAGCGAAACATCCACAGTAATCTCTACTCTTGCCACTGTTGACGCATACGTTCAACAGTGGCTTCATCCACCCCATGCACGTTTTGATAGCGTCCCCGACACACAAGGATCGTCAGCTTAGCTCGATATTTTCGGGCAAGTTTCCGATACACCGCCATCTCCCAATGCCGCACAAAAGTGTTGGATACCACCACATTTTTGCCCTGCTGCAAGCCATACTCCGTCTGCTGTTGACACCATTGATGCGCTTGGGCTATCAGCTCAGGATGAAAATGGTACTCTCCCTGTTCATTCACAAAATACATATCCGCTTCCAGATGCACAGCTGGTAACGTTTTGGCTAAAGTCGATTTGCCAGAACCGGGTAAACCGCGAATAAGGGTTAAATGGGGGCGCATAATAAGATCACAGTGGGAAAATGAACTGAGTGATACTAACTTAGATTAAGGATGCATGCATTTTGCTATCGACAATAATTTTCGGTTGAGTTATAAGTCTAGATGTTTAGACGTCCATATCGAGCTTAGGGAGAAAGCTGTGCCGATTAGAATCCCCGACCAATTACCCGCGAGTGATGTGCTACGTAACGAAAACATCTTCGTTATGTCGGAATCGCGTGCTTCGACGCAGGAGATACGCCCACTCAAGGTGTTACTTTTAAACTTAATGCCAAAAAAAATTGAGACGGAAACTCAATTTTTACGCCTACTCTCCAATTCCCCCTTACAGGTGGATATTGAGCTGCTGCGCATCGATGATCGCCCAAGCAAAAACACCCCAGAAGAACATCTCAACACTTTTTATCGCCAATTTGAGCTGGTCAAAAACCGCAATTTCGATGGGTTAATCATCACGGGCGCACCGCTGGGCTTAGTGCAATTTGAAGATGTCGCGTATTGGGAACATTTACAAAACATCATGAGTTGGGCGAAAGCGCATGTGACTTCCACTCTTTACATCTGTTGGGCAGCGCAAGCAGGGCTAAAACTGCTGTACAACTTGCCTAAACGCACTCGTGAAGAGAAATTATCCGGCGTGTATTACCATGATATTCACAAACCTTTTCATCCATTACTTCGCGGTTTTGATGATCGCTTCCTCGCACCACACTCTCGCTACGCTGACTTTGACGCTGAGTATCTGGCAGAGCACACCGACCTCGATATTCTTGCGACCTCTGATATGGCAGGTGTTTATCTTGCCGCCACTAAAGATAAACGCAACGTGTTTGTTACCGGACATCCTGAATACGATGCCTTTACCTTACATAGCGAATATGTACGCGATTTAGGTGAAGGGCTAAGCCCTGCAATTCCAGTAAACTATTACCCCAATGACAACCCAGATAATAAGCCTTGTGCCAGTTGGCGTAGCCATGGACACCTACTATTTTCTAACTGGCTTAACTACTGTGTTTATCAACAAACACCGTATGATTTAGAAAAGTTCAGCGAAGCAAACTTCACCAAAGATGAATAACCTCTCTTGGCCGCTCTGTGCGGCCTTTTCATTCCCTTCCAATTTGTCTTCCAAGCCACAGAGTACGAGCCTATCCATTCTCAAACCACTTAGCGTTATTAATAACCGTGATCGAACGTAGCCAACTCCGCGGCCGCTTCAGATCATCTGATAAAGATAGATTTGCCAACTGACTCGCAGACTTCATCCTCACAGCTCGGCCTTCAGACTGAATTGCCTATCATTGGGAACTTTGACTGGAGGTATGTATGAAAAGAGTGTTTGCATTAGGAATTGGACTTGCCCTAAGTGGCTGTGTCACCGTAACAGAGACGTCAGAAGTTGCAGCACAAAGTGACCCTACTGAGATGGCTGAAGCTCGCATCGCTCTCGGTCTTGGCTATTTGGCTAATGGCAGTATGATCAAAGCTCGCGAAAACCTAGAAAAAGCGCTGCAACATGCACCGGATTACTATCGCTCGCAACTCTCTATGGCTCACTATTTTGAAGCGGTCGGTGAAAATGATTCAGCTCGAAAAATGTATCGTTCAGCATTAAATCAAAACCCCAAAAACGGCAATGTACTGAATAACTTTGGCACCTTTTTGTGTAAACAGGGAGAATACGACACGGCCGATGAATACTTTCGCCGTGCGGTTGAGCAACCCTATTACTACTTGATTTCAGCGAGTTATGAAAACGCTGGATTGTGTGCGTTGAAAGCGGGTAAAAATGACAACGCACGTGAATATTTCAAGCGTGCGGTGGATCATGATCCCACTCGGCTGCTGTCCATTTTACAACTCACCAAAATGGAGATTGATGCGGGAGATTACACTCAAGCACGACTGCGTTTAATGAATCTAAACCAGCGCTACGGCTACCAAAAGGCATCACTCAAACTATTGATAGATCTTGAAAAGCGCGCAGGAAACCCCGCTTTGGAGCAAAAATATCAAGCGTTACTTGCAACACTTTCATAACACTTATTTGATATTGGTCGGGCGGCCACTCCCTTTGCGATCTCGATAGTGAATACGGCGCAAACGGCGAACCTTTTTGGCGCGCTGAATTTTTTGGTATTCGCGGTAAATAACCCGAATAAAGAAACCAAGCCCAATCAACAGCAAAAGCGTAAAAATACTCATAAAAGGAACGCATAACCAGTGCGGTTGACAGGGGGCATAGAGTGGAACGTCTTCAATTCTCATCTTGCCCTCCTTTCGTTGAGTCTCAGATCACATGGGCTTCTTGTTTAAATCTAGTGCCTAAGTAAAAGATTATCACTTTGTCTGCCACCACAGCTTGCGCTGTTCTGCATTTTGAAAACTCCAAGCAATAAAACGGCTGATCTTCTGCCCTTGTGCCATCTCTATTACATGTATCGACTGAGCGCCCAATTTTTCGAGCTGTTTTTTCATGTCGCGCACATTGTCACCCTTAGAAATCAAAGTGCTAAACCACAGCACTTGCTCGGCAAACTGCTGGCTTTCTACCGCCATTTTACCGATAAAAGCCGCTTCTCCTCCTGGGCACCATAACTCGGCTTTCTGACCACCAAAATTTAGCCTTGGGTGGCTTGAGGTTGGCGTTGCTAAGCGACCTTTCTTGCGTTGATTTGCCTGTAAGTTGGTCAACTTTCGCTGGGTTCCTTGCTGAGCGTCAGCTAAGGATGCATGAAAAGGGGGATTGCAAGTCGTCAGCATATAACGCTCTCCCGCTCTAATAATGCCGTTAAAAATATGTTGGCTGTTCTTTTGTAGGCGGCATTCGATATGCCCTTGCAGCTTCGAGTTGCTTTGAACAATCAAACTCGCTTGTTGTATTGAGACAGGATCGACATCACTCCCAACCCATGACCATCCGTATTCCGTCACTCCAACAATCGGATAGATACAATTTGCGCCCACGCCAATATCCAGTGCTGTAACTTGAGAAGGGTTTAACTTGGGATTGTCTTTAAGCAGCAGATCGGCCACGCGATGAATGTAATCCGCACGACCCGGAATGGGCGGGCATAAAAAGCCCTCTGGAATATCCCAATAGGTGACACCGTAATGCAGAGCCAAAAGCGCTTTATTGAGTAACTTGACCGCGATCGGATCGGCAAAATTAATCGTCCATTGCCCTTTAGGATTTTTCATAACATGGGATTGCAACTCTGGCACGACCTTAATCAGTGCCGGAAAATCATACTGCCCACGATGACGATTGCGTGGATGTAACCCAGATTTAACGGCAGCGGCTTCCTCACCTTGTACTTTGTGGGTTGGCGGCTGCTTAGTTTGCTGTTTTTTCACAACTGGCTTATTGGCTTTCGGTTTTCGATTTGTTTTTTGCCCATGTTTTGGCTTAAGTGGAGTGTTCATGCTTTGCCTGCCTTGAGCTCTAGCACCATCATGTATAACCGTGCATCCAACTCGAGCTGGTGATAATTCGGTTCCATATGGCAACAGAGCTGATAAAACGCTTTGTTGTGTTCTTTCTCTTTTAAATGCGCCAGTTCATGCACCACTAACATGCGCAGTAGCGGCTCAGGTGCTTGTTTAAACACATTGGCAATTCGGATTTCATTTTTTGCTTTCAGTTTATTGCCATGCACCCGAGAAACGTAGCTGTGTAACCCCAGCGCATTATTAATGAGATGAATTTTTCCGTCATACACGACTTTACTCAGTGGAGCCGTTTTCTTCATATATTGGTTCTTTAAAGCCATGGTGAAGTCAAACAGCGCTTTTTCACTCTGGATATCGTGCCGCTCAGGATAACGCTGCTCAAACCAAGGTATCAGCTTGTCATTTGCGATCAGTTGAGCAACTTGTTCAACAATGTGTTGGGGATATCCCTGAATGTACTTCAGTGCAGGGTGCATACTCATTTCGCGTGCTCAGTTCGGGTTACAAAAAAGGTCGGCAAGTTTACTCAATTTCCACTCAAGAATCACCTACACCAATAAGTATCAGCGCTTCAAGTAGGAAGGGGATATTTGCATCTCCAGCCGACTCTCGTTACACTTTGCGCCCTTTTGATACATGAGAGATTCCAATGAAACGCGTGGTTTTGTACATAAAAGATAAATGCCCACATTGCAAAGACGCCCAGCGTTATCTGGACTCAAAAGGCATTAAGTACCGCTTATGCAACGCAAAAATGGAACGCGGCCGCAAAGAGCTTGATGCTCTCGGCGCTCGCAGTGTTCCGGTACTAAAAATTGGTGATCGTTTGATGATCGGCTGGAACCACACCAATTTTGAACGTATCTACAGCAGTAAAGATTAATAGCAGCAAAGATGAATGCTCTTCTTGGCTCTAAACGTACTTTTTCACAAATTCGATGAAAGTACGATCGGCATTGGACAGATAACCTTCTTTACGCCAAGCTAATGCGAGATCAAGCCACACCGGCGGTTCAAACGGAATCGCCTTCACTTCCGGTTCATTGCTGGTTACCAACTCCAACAGCGCGGTAATCGCATACTCATGTTTCACTATACTTAAAATCATAGCTAACAAATTGGTTTCAAAAGAAAAATCTGCTGTGAACTTATGTTCTCGGCACACTTTATCAATAAAGTCTCGGTGAAAATAGCCGAGTTTAAACATCACCAGCTCATGCTCAAAAAACTCGGCAAAAGTAAGGTGACGGCGTTCTGCTAGCTCATGATTTTTACCAACCACAGCAACCATTTGCGAAGAGAGCAACGGATCTGCTGCCAAATCGTCCGGCAGATCGTGATTCAAAATTACCCCAATATCCAACTCACCTGACAGCAGCATTTTACGGATCGATTGAGTACCCGCTTCAATCACCGTCATTTTCAGATTCGGAAAGTGGCTTTTAAACGCCATGATGATTTGCGGGAAAAAATAAGAGCCCATCATACTTGGCGCGCCAAGGCGTACCTCACCTTTCACGACGCCTTTAAGCTCATCGACCGCCAATTGAGCATCATTGACCTGTTGCAAAATGCGCTTGGCATGTTCAAGCAACACTTCACCTTCATGGGTCAACGCGACTTTTCTTTCATCTCTTTTGAATAAGGTAACACCGAGCTGCTGCTCAAATTTCTTAATCGAAATGCTCAGCGCCGGCTGCGCAATATGCAATTGCTGCGCGGCTAAGGTGAAGCTTTCCCATTCTGCTACGGTCACAAAATGGCGCAATTGTCGAACTTCCATCATATATTCCGCATATCACAACCATAACTTTAATATATTTTATTAATCGAGATGCCACTGCTATCGTGATCACATCGCCACCTTTTCGCATCTCGGATCCGCTGTATGATTGAACTGCATTCTCCCCAATATTTAAAAGTGACCTTTGCCCTCGCTTTTGGTTCATTTTTAGTCTTCTGTAACCTTTATCTTTTCCAACCTATGCTGCCCTATCTCGCTCATCACTTTGCGGTTTCGGAAACCCAAATTAACTGGTTATTTGCTGCTTCCACCTTAGCTTTATCACTTTGCCTCGTGCCTTGGGCAGTCACTTCGGAAGCAGTTGGGCGACGCTTAGTGATGCTGACCGGCTTATTTGCTATGCCTGTGATTGGTTTAGCCATGCTTTACGCGGAGCAATTTTGGTTTTTGGTACTCACCCGAGCTTTAATGGGCGTGGCTTTAGCGGCTTTTGCTTCGGTTGCGGTGGCGTACATGGTCGAAGAGCTTTCTCCGCAAGCGTTTGGTAAAGCGATTGGCGGATACATTGCCGCAAACTCACTGGGTGGTATTACCGGCCGCATTGCTGGAGGATTACTCACCGATGCCCTTGGTTGGCAACATGCGGTCGTTGCAATGGCCATTTTTACTCTGCTCGGCGCACTTTTGGTCGCGTATTTGCTGCCCATTCAGCAGCATTTTAAACCGCAGCGTGGGCTGTTTTTCCATCACAATCGTGCGTTGGTCAAACATCTGCAAAACCGCACACTCTGGCTCGCTATGTTGATTGGCGGGGTTAACTTCGCGCTGTTTGTTAACCTCTATTCTGTTATGGGGTTCCGTTTAGTCGCCGAACCCTACTCATTGCCCATCGGTATTGCTTCACTGATTTTCGTCTGTTATTTGGCTGGAACACTGAGCTCAAAGCTCACCGCCAACTGGAACCGGCGTTTCTCCGCTATTCCCGGCATGATGCTTGGCGCACTCATCAGTCTGGTGGGGATGCTGATTGCGCTGATTGAAGCGATACCCGCCATGCTGGTCGGTTTGATTTTGATTAGCTTCGGCGCCTTTTTCACCCACACTTTGGCTTACGCTTGGGTTAGTCAAAAAGCTACGCAAGCCAAAGCCACCGCGACCGCACTGTACTTGGTTCACTATTATATTGGCGGTAGTTTAGGCGGCTTTTATCTGCTGTACTGTTGGCAACACGGTGGCTGGGAAATGGTCACACTCGGTGGGTTGGGGCTTTACTTCGTCTTGTTTATCCTTGGTTGGCGCTTAAGCCAACAAAATAAACAAACGCCACAAGGCAGTCAGGCTTTGGTCAGCCCTTCAGCCTAAGTTGTGCTATGCTCAGCGCCACATGATAAAAGTAAAACGAAGAATCTGAGCTCAACATGTCAACGGAAACCATCATTCAAGAAGTCGATCACTGGCTTAATCAGGTCGTGATCGGCTTAAACTTATGCCCATTTGCCGCAAAACCACAGCGTAATCAGCAAATTAAAATCTATGTCAGTGAAGCCAGTGATGAAGAAGCACTGCTGCAAGATATTTACGATCAATTGCTTGAGCTTGATACTAAAGAGCCGCAAGAGCTTGAAACGACTCTCGTCGTTGTCCCAAACCTGCTGCACGATTTTGTTGATTACAATTTTTACATCGACTGGGTGGAAGCATTAATTCGCCAACAAGACTGGGAAGGTGTGTTTCAAGTCGCGACGTTCCATCCTGATTACTGCTTTGCAGGCACAGATCCAGAAGATGATGAGAACCTCACCAACCGCTCACCCTACCCGATCTTTCACCTGATCCGTGAAGAGAGCATGGAAAAAGTGCTGAAACACTACCCAAATCCAGAAGCCATCCCAGAGACCAATATCGCAAGAGTTAGCAGCCTTTCTGCACAAGAAAGAAAACAGCTTTTCCCTTATCTGTTTCGCTAAACACATCCGCATATTGATGGCTAATCGTGCCAACTAATACGAAGTAGACTTCATTCTATCCAGAGACAAAAATCCCGCCGATTGGCGGGATTTTTATTTAAGCGTGACTAATCTTTTATGTGGATTATGTTTTCCAAATTAGAGAGTAAATCACTCGCAGCGACGCCATCGAGCTGAATTGTAACGTGCTCTGTCGATCCCTTGTTGATAACGATTTCCGAGTTTTGTCCTTTATCAGTAATCTCAATAACATGACTATTAAGCAGTTGATCTAACGTTCTGGTTTCATCAGAGAATAAATCGCTTAAATCGATCTTGTCTTGGCCAATAGTAAAGTCGGTAATCCTATCTTTACTATTATCTAAATCACCATCAACCCATTTGAAGAGATCTTCACCTGAGCCACCAGTTAGAATGTCGCTGCCAAGGCCACCGACCAGAACGTCGTTACCTGAATCACCACGTAAAACGTCATTACCACGACCACCTGAAAGATAGTCATTATCCGCACCACCTCTGAGTGCATCGTTGCCATCACCACCAATCAGAGTGTCATTACCCGCTCCGCCATAAGCGGCAAGGTTTCCACCTCCGCCATAAACGGTATCGTTACCACTACCTAAATTCACCGTATCGGTGATCGGTTGAATTTGGCTTTGTACCGATTGTAATAACACACCATCATGATCAGTAATCACGTCATTTTTCATAAACGCGCTATCCGCCAGTGTAGATTGTGACGGCGTAGAATTATTAAAGTTAGGAATTGAACTACCGGTATAAACCGTATTATCCGCGCGACTAATGCCTAAATCGATGTAATCGTTACTATCTCCTGAATGGATCACCAAGTCCGTATCAATCGTTACGGCTACTTGTTGTGTCACAGGTGCGATCGCTGTGGTGCCTTCATAATAAGCATTGAGCGCAATATTCAAGTTAGCATTATCACCATGGTTTTTGGTCAACAAGAAAGAATCAACACCGCCACGTCCCACATACTCATTCGGATGTAATACCGTAACCGGAATTGTCGCACTCGTGGTTGCACTATCTTGGTTACTGCTTTCAGTGGCCGTGGCTTCAACGGTGATATTGAAATTACCATGGCTCGGCGTCTTAATTTGTAAGCTGCTGTAATCCCATCCTGTAATATCTACCTCACCGTTTGAACCTACCGTGGCTTCATGACCTTGCTCGTCTTTTAATATCGAACCTTCTGGCATTCCTTTTAATTTAAGACTCAAGGTTTCAGAGGTATCGGTATCATTCAGCGAAGTGGAAATTTCACTCAGTTTAATGAAATCTCCGCGGTAGCCCATATTATCAACAACTTTAAATGCCAAATTATCTAAAATCGCCCCATAGCTATCAGCATTATCTCCTTCAAACAACAGACGATATTCCCCAGTTTGATCTATAGGAAGCGTGACTTTTTGATCTTTCAACCAGTCCGCATTGGTTGGATTGAAATCATAAAGCGTGATTGCTTCTGCCATGATAGGAACACCGTAAGCGTTCAGAGGAACAAGCTTAATGGTTAAACCTGAACTGTTCACAGAACCAGCACGAGCTGCAATATCAAACTCTAGCTCATAAAAGCGACCCGCTTGAGCATGAATATTGGTATACAGCGTCTTGTCACCATTATTGAACTCAATTTCCATAACTTTATTTGTTGAAGAACCACCGGATACATAGATATTTTCGTAACCGATTTCAACTTTCCCGCTATTGTTGCTGGTATACCATGTTCCAATCGTGTTCAAACCGTGAATCTGATTCGCAACCACGCCATCCCAACTGCCATTCAATCTCGCATCCTCGAAATTGATTGCAGCAACAGAGGTATAGCCGTTGATAGTAAGGTTCGGTGCATCAGCCACCGCCTCGACATGGATGTTCAGTGTTCCGGTTGCTCCGGTATTGGTGGTATAGGTAATTTCTGGCAGTGAGCCGCTCCAGTTATCTTTTGGATCAAAGGTATAATCACCATTTGCCTTAAGCACTAAAGTACCTTCAGCCAGCTGATACGTCGTATTGCCAGCGGTATAAACCCCATTGACGCCCTCAACATGGAAACTGGTCACAGAGAGAGTGCTGTCTATATCGCTATCATTCGCCAGCACATTACCTGTCGCAATAGTATCTTCTGAGATCGACTTATGATCAGGTTGAGTAACCGTAGCATCATCAACAGGGGTGATGGTGATGGCTAGTGTGCTCGTTTTTCCAGTGTTGGTTGTGTAGGTAATAACTGGAACTTCACCATTCCAGTTATCTGCCGGCTTAAATGTGTAACTGCCATCCGAATTGAGCGTCAGTTCACCTTGCTCTAAACTAACAGGGCTACCCACTGCGTGAGAAGTGGCATCATTACCTACCGTGAAATGATCCACTGAGGTGTTTTTGCTTCCATCATTGGCTAACACATTACCCGCTACTTCGGAGTCTTCCAAACCAACCTTATGATCTTGGTTAGCATTGAAATCCGCCATCGTAACTCGGTTCACATTGATAGAAAGTAGCGCCGTTGAAGTATCACCATCGCCATCTTTCATGGTGTAAGTGAAAGTTTCGATTGCATCATTAGGAATCGAAGATGCATTCGCTGTCACTTGGTATGTGTAGCTACCATCAGCGAGTAGGATCAAATTACCATACAGACCCGCAATCATAGAGCCAACGCTGCCTGAAACACCGGAGCTCACGTGATTACCAGAGGCAGCTCCGACAACCGTCATATCGACATCTGCCCCAGAAACATCATTGGCTAATACGTTGCCTGATGTAGATGGCAATTCATACCCTTCACCAGGGCCAACACGTACAACTAATTCATAGCTGTTCGTTGCGTTTTCACCCGTTCTAATTTCCGTCACGATTTGATTAGTGCCTGGGATCCTAAAGCCAATCACTTGCAAGGTATAGAGAGCCCCTGCATTCTCAAAAGTCACATTAGTATTACCAACTTTGATGATGTCTTTTGATGCTTCCGGATCATTGGTATTTGGCGTTTCATTGTGATCAAAATTCAGTTTCAACGTCACAGGTGTGAGCACACCGTGAGCATCTGTCACGGAAAACGCAACATCCATACTCGCACTGGTAATCGCACCACCTGAATAAACGGGATAATTGTAATGAGTAAAAGTACCTAAAATAATATCTTGGTTTAAGGCGAACTCACCATTTAGAGCACTATCGTTATCGATAAATCCGTAGCCAGAGCTGTATGAACTGGCGGGTTGACCCCAACGGATTTGGTCTTTACCGCTGTCATTGTCTAAGCCGCCACCATTTGGTGCGTTGGTTCCATCAAACGTGGTTACGTTGGTACCATTACTCCATGATGTCCAGTTAGCAACCACACCAGATACCGTGAAACTGTCAACAACAATGTCTACTTCTCCACTATCATTAAGAGCCGTAGAAACATCATCGACAATTTTAACATCTAAGCTATCAGTGACCTGACTACCATCTACATCAATGACAGTAACAGAGATATGATCGGTATAGTCCGCGCCATTTGCATTAGTGGTTGAATCGTTATCCACATTTTCATTCAACGTATATTCATATTGAATCGTTCCACCAGTGAGATCACCACTGAACCCCGTCAAGGTTAGTTCACCATAAGGCGTTGAAATCGTTGCGTCAGAGGAGTTCAATGCAAGCAGTTCGGTCACATTGAAACTATGACCAGCAATAACTAAAGACGCTAATCCGTCAATAGAAGTAAAGCTAAAACTCCCTACTTTACTAAGAGCAGAGTTATCTGGTGACGAACCATCCGAAAGATTCGATTCATGAACAGTTAATTCAGCATTCGCCCCATTCAACCCAGAAATACTAAGCGCTTCATCCACGTTGCTCTCTTTCAGGGTCACCGTCGCTTCCGCTGTCGAGCCGAAGCCGTCGGTCATCACCACTTGGTAGTCGCCGCTGTTCGCGCCTTTCTCGAAGTCGTTCACGTCCGACGCCACGCCCGCGGCCGTGATGCGGATATTGCCGTTCGCATCGATGGTGTAGAAGCCATCTTGACTGGTGTTGTGTAACGAGCCGTCTGTGTGCTTGAACTGGTAGCTCGTCACGCCGTCTAGGTCGCCGCCCGACAAGGTGCCAACCACCGCGTCCGCCACTTGGTTTTCCGCGTACGTCACCGTCTGCGCAACGAACGAGCCTGACTCATCCACGTTGCTCTCTTTCAGGGTCACCGTCGCTTCCGCTGTCGAGCCGAAGCCGTCGGTCATCACCACTTGGTAGTCGCCGCTGTTCGCGCCTTTCTCGAAGTCGTTCACGTCCGACGCCACGCCCGCGGCCGTGATGCGGATATTGCCGTTCGCATCGATGGTGTAGAAGCCATCTTGACTGGTGTTGTGTAACGAGCCGTCTGTGTGCTTGAACTGGTAGCTCGTCACGCCGTCTAGGTCGCCGCCCGACAAGGTGCCAACCACCGCGTCCGCCACTTGGTTTTCCGCGTACGTCACCGTCTGCGCAACGAACGAGCCTGACTCATCCACGTTGCTCTCTTTCAGGGTCACCGTCGCTTCCGCTGTCGAGCCGAAGCCGTCGGTCATCACCACTTGGTAGTCGCCGCTGTTCGCGCCTTTCTCGAAGTCGTTCACGTCCGACGCCACGCCCGCGGCCGTGATGCGGATATTGCCGTTCGCATCGATGGTGTAGAAGCCATCTTGACTGGTGTTGTGTAACGAGCCGTCTGTGTGCTTGAACTGGTAGCTCGTCACGCCGTCTAGGTCGCCGCCCGACAAGGTGCCAACCACCGCGTCCGCCACTTGGTTTTCCGCGTACGTCACCGTCTGCGCAACGAACGAGCCTGACTCATCCACGTTGCTCTCTTTCAGGGTCACCGTCGCTTCCGCTGTCGAGCCGAAGCCGTCGGTCATCACCACTTGGTAGTCGCCGCTGTTCGCGCCTTTCTCGAAGTCGTTCACGTCCGACGCCACGCCCGCGGCCGTGATGCGGATATTGCCGTTCGCATCGATGGTGTAGAAGCCATCTTGACTGGTGTTGTGTAACGAGCCGTCTGTGTGCTTGAACTGGTAGCTCGTCACGCCGTCTAGGTCGCCGCCCGACAAGGTGCCAACCACCGCGTCCGCCACTTGGTTTTCCGCGTAGTTGAAGCTTTGAGCGGTAAAGCTGCCAGCTTCATCCACGTTGGTTAAGTTAAGTTTAATGTCCGCGGTATCTGTGTTCACTCCATCGGTCGTCTCTACGGTCAGGACGATGGATGTCGCGCTTTCGTAGTCCACTTTTGTGGTGTCGAGCACGGTGATCTTACCGGTATCAGGGTCAATGCTGAACGCGCCGTCTTCACTGGTCGTGCTGCGAGTGTTGTCGCTGTGCACGAAGGTGTATTGCAATGCTTCACCATCTAGGTCGGTGTCGTTGCCTGTGCTCGCTTCCTGAACGTTATACACTTCGGTGCCGTTCGTGATGCTCTCTGGCACGTTATTCACGGTCGCGTCGTTGATGACCGGTGCATTGTCGTTGTCCACGATGGTGCCGACCGCATCTTTGCCGCCGATGGTCAGCTTGACGGTTTCATCCAGCTCGTCGACGGTGTCGTTCACAGTCGGCACGGTCACGGTGAAGCTGGTCACGCCCGCCGGCACCGCTATCTTGCCAGTGGCCGCGTCGTAGGTCACGCCGTTGCTGAAGGTGGCTGAACCGTAGTCGTCAGACGTGGCAGTGCCGTCTTGCAGCAGGAAGTCGAAGGACGTGCTAGTGCTGCTGGCATTGCTCAGTTTCACCATGAAGCTCAGGTCGTTGCCTTCGGTCGCGCTCACGTTACCGGCGCTAGAGCCGATCGACTGAATGGCCGGTACACTGTCGTTGTCGAGGATGGTGCCCGTGGCGGTAATCGCCGTCTCTTGGGTTGCGGTCTTTCCGTTCAGTGTGAAGCTTTCGCTGCCTTCGTACACGTTATCGTCTGTGGTCTTTACAGACACGCTGAATGTGGTGTCGTTAGCAGGAACCTTGACCGTGAACTGCCCTTCTGAATTGACAGCTACCTTCTCAGTCGTACCGTCTTTGTAAGTGACGGTAACTTCGGTACTGGTGAAGTCTGTGCCTGCAGTCGCACTGCCACCCGCTAATGTCAAAGTCACGGTGGTCGCTGTCGTGCTCGCGTTGCTCAAGCTGACGTCAAACGTGGCGCTGTCGCCTTCAGAGACGGTTGGGCTGCTGATGCTCTCAACACTTGGGCGATCGTCTGTGCCGCCGTTGCGGCCATCATCTGTGATGGTCGCTGTGCCTGTGACTGTGCTATTTGTGCCCGCACCACTTAGGGTAAAGGTCTCATTTCCTTCGTAAATATTGTCATCTATGGTAGAGACTTGAACGCTAAAGCTGTTTGTATTGGCCGGAACTGTCACTTGGAAGGTGCCATCTTCATTAACTGGCACTGTCTGGCTCACACCATTAATAACAACAACGACTGAAGTACCATTGAAATCAACACCTTTGGTAGCGGTATCACCAGCCAGTGTCAGCCCGATTGTAGTTTCAGCGATAGTACTACCCGATAGGCTCACGGAAAAGGTATTGTTGCTACCTTCGGCTGTGTCATCGCCTGTAATACTGCTAATTACAATTGGAGAAGTAGGCTCTTCTGGGTCAACTGGCGGAATAGGGGTAACTGGGGTGATAGAAGCTTGAAATAAATTGAGCAAACTCAAACTTTGTGTTCTAGAAAGCCCCAGAGCCTCAAAGCCAGAGGTATCAAATTGAGTTGCAGCAATAATTTCTGTGCCATCACGTTCAATGGCGGCAGTTGTTGTTAATGCTGATCCTTGGGCGCCTCCAGCCGCTGGAGCATTCTCTTCTTGTGCTGTGGGATCTGCCCCCTGCTCTAATGCGGCTAAGATTTGTTGTATATCATCAGTTATTACTTGGACATTACCTTGACCATCGATAAGTCGTACGTTTGGCTTATTCTCTACCTCACTAGCTAAGCTAGATCCATTAGGATCGAGGACTATTGCTCCTTCTGGAATGGCCTCACCCGCATTGATTACGACAACATTTCCATTTTTATCAATAACAAGTAACTGGTTAGCTGCCAGATTTGTTAAAGATAACAAAGCGTGAATTCCCATATATAGCCTCAAATCCTAGTTCTTTTGAGTGTCTTTGTGCCAACACTCTTCCTTTGCCACAGTAATGAATACGGCTTAATGTTAACTTTAGTTAAAAATATGTTTAATATTTCATCGTGGTAGTGAATTGCCAGCATGGTTTCATCTAGCAACAACATGAATTCTGAACTAAAATCACATCATTAGTCGTTGGAGTTGTTAACTTTATTCCAAAACTATTCAGAAATGAAATCATTTCATACTTTCAGTTTACATCGTTATGACTAAGTTATTTGGGTTTTATGAGATCAATTTGTGATACGCCTCTCGTGTGCGTCATGATATTGGCGCCAAATATCCCCTGTGTCTTATAAATGATAATGAATCTGGATTAGACTAAAGATCGTTCATTGAGAAATGACTTATATTTGGAGAACGTTTTGAAAGGATTACCATTAAAAGCGATTGCACTGGCTATCGCATTGAGCAATCCGGTTTCTGCACAGACGTTGGAACAAGCGGTTTCCATCACCTTGGCATCCAACCCGGAATTAAAAAGTGCTTTTAATCAATTTAAAAGTCGTGAGTATGATGCAGAGGCGTCATCTGGTGCTTATTTGCCGAAGATTGACCTAGATGCGGGTATTGGCTACGAAGGAATCAATCCAGCTGAAGCCAGTGGCAATAGAAGTACTGATTTGACGCGTAAAGATGCAACTTTAACGCTCACCCAATTAATTTGGGATGGCTCCGCAACATTAAACGATATGGATAGAACTGCTGCGGAGGCTGAAGGGGATCGATATCAATTATTGGCAGATGCATCCAACATGGCTTTAGAAGTGACCAAGATTTATCTTGATGCAACTAAAGCTTATGAAATTCTTACTTTGTCAGAAAATAATTTAGCCATTCACAAGGCTATTTATCGAGATATCAAAAAACGAGCAGATTCAGGAATTGGTTCAACTGCGGATGTTACTCAAGTTGAAGCTCGTTTAGCAAAAGCACATGGTAATTTACTGGCGGCCCAGAACAATCTTTTCGATGTTCACACCCAATTTCGTCGTCTCGTTGGCCAAGAGCCTCTAGGTTTGGAATTCCCTCGAGCTGATGAATACGCTCTACCACCGACATTAGATAAAGCATTAGCGATGGCACATGATACTCACCCTGTTATCAAGGTTGCCCAAGCTGATGTCGATGCCGCTCGCTTCCAATACAAGCAATCGAAGGCACCCAATTACCCGACTCTTTCTTTTGAAGCCGCACAAAGTTGGCGCAATGATGCAGGGGGAATAGAAGGGAGTAGTGATGAACAGACCGCTATGCTTAGACTGCGTTATAACCTTTACAATGGTGGTAGTGATAGCGATCGTACCGAAAGTGCGGCTTATCAGTTGAATAGATCTAAAGATTTACGAGAGAAAACATTCCGAACTGTAGAAGAAGGCTTGCGTTTGTCATGGAGTGCATTGGACCTCACCTTGCAACAAAAAGAGTTCTTAGCAGACCATGTTGACTCGGCATCAAAAACCGTGGTTGCATACCGTAAACAGTATCAAATTGGCCAACGCACCTTGCTTGATCTCCTTAACACAGAAAATGAACTGTTCGAAGCACGTAAAGATTATTTGGACTCCAAATACTCTGAGCAATATGCAAAATATCGAGTAATGAATGCATCGGGCAACTTATTAGATGCATTACGAGTCGACATTCCTCAGGAATGGACAGTGAAGGTGGAGTACTAATATGTCAATAAAACCATGGGCTCTGCCACTTTTTGTCTGCTCGGTGACGACCTCTGCCTTGGCGCAACAAAATGATTATGCTAATTACGAGGGAGATGAATATGATTATCGCCCAACCCCATTAGCAAACCAGATTGCAGATCTGCAAGATGATGATAATGACGGTGTGATTAATGCTCGCGATCTCTGTCCAGATACTCCTCGAGGATCTGAAATTGACAATGATGGCTGCGGCACATTTGTTAAGTCATCACAAATGCAACAGTTACATATTCTGTTTGCCAATGATTCTAGCGCGATTGAACCAGCATTTTTGACTCAGATTCGTCAAATGGCTGAGTTTTTGAAAACTTATCCTTCAACATCGATTGAACTACAAGGTTACGCGAGCAAAGTCGGAGGTGCAGAACATAATCTTGCACTTTCTAAGCAGCGTTCAGAAGCGGTTCGCGACCAATTACTGCGCTACGGTATAACGCCGAATCGCGTCAACATTGTGGGATATGGAGATAGTGTTTTGGAAGCAGATGGTACCGATGATGTGAGTCACGCTCGTAACCGCCGCGTTACGGCAACCGTTGTTGGATATAAAGGTGAAGTTGTCAAAGAGTGGACAATTTTTACGACGCTTCCGATGTAGTTGCTGATATTGCAATAAAAAAGCCGTGATTTTTCATAATGCCACTCGCTTAAGAGCGAGTGGCTTTTTTCTCTCTGACTATCGCTGGATACTTTAAAGCTTTCTTCAATACTGCCCTAGGGTAAGCTTTCCTTTTTCTTTTGTTAGGCAATATCAGCCGCTTTCCATTTTCTCGAAGCATTTTTAGCGCCTTTGGGATAGCACCAGGGCTTCTCCCGTCAGACCAGATAAATTCATCTTGAATGAGGTAAAGTGCGTTGATGAAGCTTATCCTCAACAGCTCAACTTTATGCTCCGCGGCCATCGCTGCCATTTCTAAACGCACTATGTTGTAAGACGTGAGGATGCCCCACATCTCTTGATATATTCCTTCATACTTCAAGCTTCTTAAGAGGGCTTGCTCGACAGTTGATACTGCTTCAGCTCACCGTAACCCCGCTCGATTTCCCAACGTTGCCAGTAAACGTCGACCAGCGCTTCCAACGCATACGTTGTTAGACATAGGCAACACGTGATAAAGCCTTTTATCTCTCCCTTTGGTGAAGGGATGAGTACCAGTCTCGAAGTCCAAGTGTCTCCCAAGTATGGAGCTTGCTGCTGAGCTTGAGGAGAGACTGGCAGTTCAACAAGATGGTCATAGTCACTGTATGACTCAATAATTTTATACCTGAGTTTAGATTTAATGGGCGTCAGCCAGTGCGTGTTTTGACGACAGCCCTGCCAGCTAGCAAAAAGCTCGGCTGACATAAAGCCTCTGTCAAAGAGAGTGAGGGAATTGTCTAGTGCTGACCCCACTAATTGCTGTGCATACGCGATTTCACTTTACGTCACTGGCCCAAACGCGGCGTCAGATATCATGTGTGTTTTGGTCGACATCAAGGTGACAGCAAGCGCTGAGGGGAATGAGGCTGACTTTTGCGCATAGCCAAATCGCTGGTTGCTGTCAGTATCATGAGTTTTAAAGTAGGTGCCATCGATACTGAGTACCGTCAAGCCGCATACCTTGTCGAAGTCACATTGCTTCTCCCACTGTGCCGCCGTTAGCATGAAGAGATAACGCATCGGCTCAGCCCCCCAGTTTTTCTCTTCCCTTTATGATGCTGCTCGTGACGAGAGGAGGCAGCTCCCCTTTAGCCTCCGGGAAAGCCAGTTCCAGTTGGTCACAGACACGTTGAATAGAACGGTTGCGCAGCAATCCAATCCCTAAAACCAGCCAGACAGCCTGCTCCGCGGGGAAGCGTCTTTTACGCAAAGAAGCTCGTCCGGTCTGCTTGACGGCTTCTTCCCCCATTCTAGAGGGATATGCTTAGAAAAAGCATTGATATGATGGTCTTAGGAAAACTCAGACATAAAAAATCGGCCTCAACAATGTTGAGACCGATTATGAAGCCCGCATAGGATCGTTCAATTACTTAAAACGATCGGCATTATGATTTTTCACGGCTATTGTATTGGTAAGAAACGGTATTGATTGACCTCCTACCCTATCCAGGATTTTATTGGATAGACCACATAGATAAAGTGCGTTTGAAATCTTCATAGCCAAACTGGTTGATTTTCTGGATCTCACCATTTTGACGTTCACAATACACTGACGGCATTTTCAGGCCATTGAACCAATTGAGTTTGACCATGGTGTAACCTGCGCTATCTAGGATGTGCAGTTGTTGCCCGACCTGTAACGGTTCATCAAACTTAGCTACGCAGAATTGATCGCCGGCTAAGCAAGAACAAGAGCCGATCACATATTCGTGCTGACCATTATCACTAGCTTCTAACACTGAAGCGGGTTCTTTGTAAATCAATGTGTCTAAACGGTGCGCTTCCGTCGCTGAATCAACAATCGCGGTTTTCATGCCATTTTCAACAATATCAACGACAGTCACTACAAGATCTGTTGTTTTGGTGATGACAGCTTCACCCGGCTCAAGATAAAGTTGAACTGCATGACGCTCAGCGAACGCTTTCAGTGCTGCACCCAGCTTATCGACATCGTAACCCGGCCACGTAAAGAATACGCCCCCACCAAGGCTGACCCAGTCAAGTTTATCGAGGTAACGACCAAAACGTTCTGAAATCGCATCCAATAAACCAATGAACGCATCCACATCTTTGTTTTCACAGTTCATGTGGAACATGACGCCATCAATAGTGTCAAACACACCTTCATCAATATGATCGGCTTGTACACCTAGACGAGAGAATTGACGAGCTGGGTTCGCTAAATCTTGTCCCGCGTAACTCACGCCAGGATTGATACGCAGACCTAAAGATGCTTTACCTTCAACTAAGTGACGGTATGCCGCTAATTGAGATTGTGAGTTGAAGATCATCTTATCGCAGATATCGATGACTTCTTTCACATCATCTTCACTATAACCCACTGAATAAGCGTGGGTTTCACCACCGAAAGTTTCATAGCCCAATTTCACTTCAAAGGGACCAGAACTCGTTGTGCCATCCAGATAGGGTTTGATGATGTCAAAAACCCCCCATGTTGAGAAACACTTCAGTGCCAACACCATTTTCACACCTGAGATTTCCTTCAGATGTTTGGCAATCTCAAGATTCGCGATGAGTTTTGCTTCATCAATCATGAAGTATGGGGTTTTCAATTCATTTTTTTGCATGTCAGTTCCTCTTTCCTGCACTGTTTCCATTCATACTGATCCGTAGCAAAAATGGAAAAACAGCCATAACCATTAGGTTATAGCTGTTTAGGATTATCCACGGAGTTTTTCACACTCTGCGTACATTATTTGACGATTTGAATATCCGGCTGCCCCGGCTCAAGCTCCATCACATCCCAGTTAAGGCCAATCAATGGCATCGTTTCTAGGAAAGGATCAGGATTAAGCTGTTCCATATTAAACACCCCTGCTTCAGCCCACTCACCACGGAAGAACTGTAACGCAGCCGTAATGGCGGGAACGCCAGTAGTATAAGCAATCGCTTGATGTTCTACATCGTGGTAAGCCACTTCATGGTCGGCATGATTGTAGATAAATACGCTACGCGCTTTACCCTCTTTCTTGCCTTGTACCCAAGTACCAATGCACGTCAGCCCTTTATAGCCAGGTGCTAACGAGGTTGGATCGGGAAGCATTGCTTTCAGTACTTGTAGTGGTTTAACGACCGTACCATCCGCTAACGTCAGCGGCTCTGGGTTTAACAAGCCGATATCTCGCATCACATTGAAATAATTCAGGTAACGATCGCCAAATCCCATCCAGAACTCAATACGCTTAGCCGGTATGAACTCTTTCAATGAACGCAGTTCATCGTGTGACATGGAGTAAACTTTGAATTTTCCACATTTGGGAAAATCAAATTCCAGCATCCGAGTATGGCAAGGCACGCGCTTCCATTGACCTTCATCCCAGTAGATGGAGTCACCCTGAATTTCCAACAAGTTGGTTTCAGGGTCAAAATTGGTCGCGAATTTCTTGCCATGATCGCCGGCATTAATGTCCAACACATCAATCGTGTCGATTTCATCGAACAAATATTTCGCCGCGTAGGCCGCAAATACGCTGACTACGCCCGGATCAAAACCTGCGCTTAAAATCGCGGTGATCCCTGCCTGCTTAAATTTGTCACGAAACTCCCATTGTGCATCGTACGCTTCAGGAACTTGCTGACCTTCAGAGCATAGATCAACCGAAACGGAAGTATCCAAATAGGATACTTTCGCTTGGTAACACGCTTCCATAATGGCAACGTTAACCCATGGTGGCCCAGCATTGATCACTAAATCTGGCTTTACTTCATTAATCAGTTTCACCAGTGATTCAGTATCGTCCGCGTTAACCTGACGCGCTTCTAGTTTCTTGGAAGTGTCTTTAAGGTTGTTTTTCCCTTTGATCGACTCAATGATTCTTTCACATTTCGCAATCGAGCGAGATGCTATCGTGATATCACCCAGCACGTCGTTGTTTTGTGCGGCTTTGTGTGCCACAACCCAACCCACGCCGCCTGCACCAATCTGTAGAATAGACATAGTTCCCTTACCTTTAGTCCGCTAGCTCAACCGCTAGAGTTTCAATTTTAGCCAGTAGAGAGTCGAAATCCGACATCGTCAAACATGGGTTCAAAATTGTGAATTTTAAGGCCGTTTTGCCATCCACGATGGTTTCGCCAAGCACCGCGACACCACGTACCAGCGCCTGAAGGCGAACCACTTTGTTCAGTTCATCCAGATCAGAAGCTTGCTCATTTACCGCGCGGAATAACACGGTAGACAAAGAGGGTTCAGCCAAAAGCTCGAAGCTTTGATGCTGACGAACCAGTTCCGCCACCTGCTTGGTTTGAGCGAGCAGATGATCGTACATGGCGCCCAGTTGTTTAGGTCCCACGTTTTGCATGGTCATAAACACTTTTAGGGCATCAAAACGTTTGGTGGTCGAAATCGACTTATCGACCAAGTTTGGCAGCGTATCGTGCTCACGGTTTAGGTAATCTGCATGGTGCAGCAGGTACTTAAAGTTATGCTTGTCTTTCAGCAGCAATGCGCCACAGCTGATGGTTTGGAAAAACAGCTTATGGAAATCAACACTGATGGATTGGGCACGCTCGATACCATTCAGTCGATCCTTATGGCTACTCAGGATTAACGCACCGCCATAAGCACTGTCCACATGCATCCATAGTGCGTGCTTCTCAGCCACATCGGCGATCGTCACCAGATCATCAATCGCACCGTGGTCTGTGGTTCCTGCGGTGCCCACAATCGCAAAGGGAATGAGCCCTTCAGCTTTGGCTTGCTCAACCACAGCTTCCAAATTAGTCACATCCATCGTGCCGTTGGGTAGCGCATCAACAGCAAGAATCGCTTTCTCACCGAGCCCCATCCAAGACGCCGATTTTTGTACCGTGAAGTGGGATTTTTTCGAGCAAACAATACGCAGCTTGTCCGCATACTCAGGCAGGCCCAATTTCTGGATTGAATGGCCACTGAGCTTATCTGCGATCCAGTCACGAGCCAGCATTAAGCCCATCTGGTTGCTTTGCGTGCCACCACTGGTGAAAATACCGTCTGCTTGCGCGCCCAGTTCATACTTTTCACACATCCAATCCACTACTTTCTGCTCAACAAAGGTTGCCGCAGAAGATTGATCCCATGAGTCCATCGATTGGTTCAGTGACGCAATAATAGCTTCAGCAACGACGGAAGGCATTAATGGTGGAGTGTGTAGATGCGCGATACAGTCAGGGTGTTGAACCATGATGGAGTTTTTCGCCACCAATTCAGCGGTTTCAGAGATAACGTCTTTTAGTGATGCATTTTTGTTATCCAGATCCACAGCGTAAATTGCTTCTTCCAGAACTTTAGGGTCAAGACCTGAGTAAGGTGCTTTTATTTCTTCAAACACAGCTTTCATCGCAGCGGTGGTATGGTTCATCACTTGTGAGAACTCTTGGCTGCCCATGTGACCGGTATGAATAAAGTGTTTTTTCCACTCTTGGTTGGCTTGCTCAGGATCTTTTTTACCACCGCCTGCAGCAAGAATCGCTTCTTCAAGCACGCGTAGTGCGAAATCCAACTGTTCAAATGAGATGATGACAGGTGGTAAGAAACGGATAACTGAGCCATCACGGCCGCCTTTCTCTACCATCAAGCCGCGCTCTAGTGCCGCACGTTGAATCGCCAGTGTCAGTTGTGGCGCTGATTTTGGCTCACCAAACTTGTTCAGTTCGCCGCTTGGATCTTTAATCTCAAGACCCAGCATCAGACCTTTACCTCGCACTTCGGCAACGCAATTGACTCGGCTTTGGATTTTTTCTAGGCCTGCACGTAGGTATTGACCGGCATTGCGCGCATGCTCAACGAGGTTATCACGCTGAATGATTTCAAGCGCTTTAGCGCCAGATACCATTGCAAGCTGGTTGCCACGGAAGGTTCCGGTGTGCTCACCCGGACGCCATGTGTCGTGCTTTTTGTTGATAACCAGAATCGACATTGGTAAACCGCCGCCGATGGCTTTTGATAAGCAAAGGACGTCAGGAATAATGCCGGACTCTTCAAATGCAAAGTTGTAGCCTGTTTTGCCTACACCACATTGGATTTCGTCAAAAATCAATAGGATGCCGTGGTCATCGCAAATACGGCGCAGTTCGCGCAACCAGAATGCTGGCGCAGGGATAACACCACCCTCACCTTGTACTGGTTCAACGATGATTGCAGCGGGTTTCATGATCCCCGCTTCATCGTCATTCAGCAGACGTTCAATGTAGCGGATGCTCGCTTTCGCGCCTTCATCACCACCTAAACCAAACGGACAGCGTAAGCTGTATGGGAAAGGCATAAAATGCACATCGGACATCAAGCCCGTACGGCGCGCCTTGGTATTGAGGTTACCCATCATCCCCATAGTACCGTTAGTCATACCGTGGTAAGCACCGCGGAAGGCAAACATGGTGTTACGACCCGTTGTTTGCTTGGCTAGCTTGATTGCTGCTTCAACCGCATCCGCACCCGATGGGCCACAGAACTGGATCACACAATCTTCACCCAACGCTTTGGGCAAAAAGCCTTTCACGGTTTTGATGAAATGGGTTTTCGCTTCGGTGGCGATATCCAGCGTTTGGTATGGCAAACCAGAATCGAGTTGTGTTTTCAGTGCTTGGTTGATTTCTGGATGGTTATAGCCAAGTACTAAAGTGCCTGCGCCCGCTAGACAGTCCAAGAAAATCTGCCCACGTGTATCTTCCACCAAGCAGCCATAGGCTTGCTTAATGGCAATAGGAATACGACGTGGATAGGAACGCACTTCAGATTCATGCGCGGCTTGATCAAGCAACACTTGGTCTGGCGTGAGATCGTAAAGACCGTCTAATAACGGCACTTGATTTGAAAATAGAGTTGCGATGTGGTTATCGACTTCAAAGGCTGTACTCATCTTTTTCCCCTTGAGATGATTCGTTTCCGCCTTTCCGATTTAGGTTTATGGAAATGGCGAATAGCAAAATGCTCCGCGTTTGCGCATAGGCAAGCCGGAATATAGGTCATCACTCAGATGACAAAATGCTAAATCAGAGAATCAAGGTTCAGTAATGCTACTGTCCTGTTGAACAGGGCATAGAGGAAGTACAAAGCTGATTAGTGCGTATAAATTAAGTGAGTTCAATGTTGGGTATCCCATGCACATGCTGCCCCGCAGCAAGAGTATCCCGTCTATCGACAAAAGGACTTGTCGATACCTACCCTACGTGGTGTCACAATCAGCCTGAATGGTCACCACGCGTGTCCCCCAGAAGCTCAGTCCGAGATTGGCGCGAACCTTATCATAAAAAGAAAGTCAAGCGCAATCGTTTTTAATAATTATTCGTATCATTTGCATAGCGAATTTACGACAAACAGTTATAAGCTACAGCACACCGCGCCTCGGCTCACATCGGACATGTTTTTCACTTCCTCCGAATGTCCTCTTGGACAGGGAGCTTTGGCTAACTTGGCATAAAAAACCTCCGCGTAACGGAGGTTTTTTTGTTCGACATGCAATAAATCTATTATTTAGCTTTCAGTGGCAACGAAAGGCGCAACAGGGCGTAACCCAATATTGCTGCCATTGTCGACCCCATTAAGATCCCTAAACGAGCATAAGTGTCATAGGCGGCATTCGCTTGGCCAAAGGCCAGTGACGAAATGAAAATGGACATCGTGAAACCAATTCCACACAGTACCGATACGGCGAAGATGTGCTTAAAGTTAATCCCTTCTGGTAACTTGGCAACCCCCAGATTTACCGCAGCCCAACTAAAGCTAAATATGCCCAGTGGTTTACCTAAGAACAGTCCTAATGCAACGCCTAGTGGCAACATAGACGTTAAACCATCGATGGATACTCCTTGCAGAGAAATCCCCGCATTCGCAAAAGCAAACAACGGTAAAATACCAAACGCCACATAAGGATGCAGTGCATGTTCCAGATGCTTCAGTGGAGAGTGCTCACCCTTGTTGCCTTTCAGTGGGATAGCAAAACCAATGACCACTCCAGCCAATGTTGCATGTACGCCCGATTTCAATACAGCAATCCACAAAATCAAACCCGCCACTAAATACACACTGAGTTTAGTCACGTGTTTAGCGTTAAGCATGAACAGTACGCCTGTCATAATAAAGCCAACCGTCAGCGCGATGGTTGAAAGATCACTGCTGTAGAACAGAGCAATAATCACCACAACACCAAGGTCATCGATGATCGCAAGCGCCAATAGAAACACTTTCAAGCTCACCGGAACGCGTTTACCCAGTAAGGCCATAATCCCTAGAGCAAACGCAATATCTGTCGCGGCAGGGATCGCCCAACCTTGAATTGCCTCTGGATCATTAAAATTGAACATCACGTAAATCAGTGCAGGGGCAAGCATACCACCCACTGCAGCAATTGCCGGGAAAATGGCCGTTTCACGCGATTTTAAAGCACCTTCCAACAACTCGCGTTTTACTTCTAAACCGATCAACAAGAAGAATACCGCCATTAGGCCGTCGTTGATCCAGTGTGAAACCGACATCCCAAACAGATAGGTATGCAAAAAGGCTTGATAGCCTTCAGCCATTCCTGAATTGGCAATGACCATAGCAATCGCCGCAGCAATCACCAACAAGATGCCCCCTGCCGATTCCATTTTAAAGAAGTCTCGAATCATGTCAGACATAGGTTTGTCCTTAAATTATGTTAATAATTGATTAACAACAGAATGACCCAGAGTGTAGCTAGGCTTGGCGTAATGGAAAAATCGATTGTAATGATGCTTTACTTCGGTTTTTCCGAATCTTTATCCATTTCACTGTGAATTTCACCTGAATTCAGTATAGACACCAGTAGCTTTATGCTAACCGAAAAATGGTAACGGGTTATTTTATGTTGCTTCAATAATTAAGAAAGCGCATAAAGCGCTTTCTTAATTATTGGGATTGGACACCAAGACTTAATAACCAGATAACTGCATAAATCCCGTCTGATTATGGCTACCGAGTATTTTTATCCGCCCCTCCCAATAAGGGATGAGGAAAGGTTGCCAAGCTTCTCGGTCTAACGGTTCGATAGACACATTGATTTGATGCTTAGGTATACTTAAACGCCAACGAAGCGGTACGCGTTTACCGTTGCTAAGTAACGATGCAGAAAGAGGTTCGAGCTGTATCTCAGCGTTTGTTAAAACCTTATTCTTACCATTGCGATCCATTAGCATGCCATTGAAATAATCTGGTGCTCCGTCATGCCGAAATCGATTTACTGACAACCAACGATTGCCATCAAGAGGAATTACAAAGCGATCGGTGCCAGTATAATCTTTAGCAACGAGCTCACTCCCCCACTCCTTACTCAACCAAGCGCGGCCTTTAACGCGAAGTGTCGGTTGGTTAGGATTGAGGCCTAACATACCGTGTACAGTGATATCGGGTTGTTGGAATTGATAACTTGCCAACGAAAGTAAGTCTTGTCGGATCTGATAACCACGATCCCCTGCCAATACATAAGAACCTTGGGCTCGCAATTGTAAATTGAGAGCAAAATGATCAGCAGCCAGATGCAAATTTCCGGGGAAAGGACCTACACCAAGCGAGCGCCAAATCCAATTGTCAACCCACATGCGAAAAGGTTGATCATTTATCCCCGCTTGCCCAATCCCTCCTCGTGCAACTTTCTGGTCACGCAACACTAGCTTCTTGCCATTGATCACGATCGATGAAAAGTAAAGTTGTGGAGTCTGCCATCCCGCAGTATTACGCTCATCCAGGGCCAAACGCAAAAAATGCCACTGCACACTATATTCATTGCCCGACTCATCTTCGAGCCACGCGTACAGTGTCCACCACTCTTGCTCAAACTCAAGGTGTGCGGAAAAATCAGCAGGCAGTTGAACAGGGTGATTAGGTAAAACAGGATCAAACACCGCTTGGTTATGAACATGTTGCTTATCTTCAGCGATCAGCAGCATCTTGCGATATTCATCCTGCTCATCACCAACAAAACCCACGATAAAAAATAACGCCCCTAAACAGAGCCAAATCCATTTGTTGGTACGCTTATGAAGGCGGAGCATTTATAAGGCCTCTCGCAACGATTTCATCGGTGATTTTCGTACTAGGCGGATAACAGGTAGCGCACCGGCCAAGATAAGCGCCACCATCGCCCCAATAACCGTGTAAAGGTATTGTCCCGGAACCAATTGCAATTCCATAGTCCAACCAAAAGAGTGCTTAATGACAATATCAATCACCAACTTGGCCAAGGTCAAACCCAGTGGGAGAGCAATTAATAAGGAGATCGCACCAAAAACAAACAACTGCAAGCCCCCGATCAACACGAGCTCTTTACCCGAAACCCCTAAACAGCGCAACAATGAGATGTGGCGTAGACGTGATGTTTCTCCCGCTAAGGTTGAGAAGAAAATGCCACACACCGCAATAAATAAAGTGATGTTGCCTAGCGTTCCCGCAATAGAAAAAGTGCGATCAAACACCCGCATTGCATGACTATGGATATTGGTATTATCAAAAACACGGTCGGCATCAAGACGGAAAATCGTATCAAGCCGCTTTTTGATACTCTCGCCAGTCAAACCTTCTTTAAGCACTACCGCCAAAGCCACATTACCGGTACCCGCAAAAGCTTTCATCCAATTTTGATGTGACATCATAATTTGATGATAAGGATTGCCGTAATCATAATAGATGCCAAACACCGCCCACCCAGAACCCATTGGCTCTGGCAAATCAATCAAATCACCGGGACGGATACCCAACTTGAGTGCCATCGATTCACTGACCATCACGCCACGTGCATGATGCAGATGGTACCAATAGTTTGGAACGCCCAACTTAACCGTTAAAGAGTCCAATTCACCATCGGATGCACCAGTACTCACAATTTGTACTGGCCCATGTTGCGAAGAAAAATCTTTCTCCCATCGCCACCACACCGAATCAACTTCAGGTTGCTGTCCTAGCCACTGGCTCATACGCGATGCCATACTGTTACTTGGATATAAATAAATGTCTGCTGCAAGCCGCTGACTAAGCCAACGATCCGTGGTATCTCGGAAACTTCCCACCATGGTTTCCACGCCGATATTCGCGGCTAGAGCGACCATAAAGGCCATTGTAGCAACACCACGGTAACTCATACTTGCCGCGGCATCAGCAAAGAACCAACGGACTTTTACCCAACGCAACGTGTAGGAGAAGCTAGTGAATAGCGTCCAAATAATGTACGGCGTAAATAAAGCAACACTGAGTAACATGAAACCGATAATGGCAAAGCCCGACTGTTGGCTTTTCGGCGCTTGATAAATAGCAATCGCGGCCACACAAAGAGCGCACGAAACCAATGCCTGTAACTTGAATTCTTTGCCGGCGAATCGCACCAAAGAGAGACGAGCAGATAAACGGATCGGCTGTGAGCGCAATAAACGCACTAGAGGCCAAGCACAGGAAGCCAATGCGGCAAACAGAGCCATCAATAAACTGTAGCTACTCCATGACCAGTCCCAACCAATCGCCAAATCTACATTAGCGTTGTACAGATACCCTAAACTACTAGCAACAGAAGGAATTAATTGATTGGCGAGTAACAAACCCAATGCGTTACCGCATATCCAGCTAAAAAACACCAACAGGAATAGTTCGACCAACATCGCTTGGGTTAGTTGCCAACCGCTCACACCGATTTGTCTTAAGGTGCCAACCAAAGGTTGACGCTGCACCATAGACAGAGACATGGCTTGATAAAAAATGAAAATGCCCACCAAAAAGGCCAACATACCCATCGCAGTTAAATTCAAGTGGAAAGCTTGAGTTAAAGATTCCAATTCAGATCGCGTACTGCGCACCAAAGTCAAACCATTTGGCAAACTCTTCTTCAAACGTTCTAACTTGGCGGGCGGCATATCAGCACAAGCGATCACCGTCAGCCCCGAGCCCTTTTTCAGCATACGCACTAAAGACAAATCAGCCACTACTCGCATGCCGGTAACTTGGTTATGGGTATCAATAGTGATCGGGCCTAGCTGAGATCCATCCGTTAATGGGATGTAATCCCCCTCTTTCCAGTCTTGTAGCTTAGCTAATTCTTGGCTAACCATCACTGGATATGGTGGGTTCATCAGTTGTAGCCCTGTCTGTTGCTCAAGCGTTTTACCGCTATCTAGCGATAACAAAGCAACCGGATCCACCCCTTGCAAAATGATATCTAGGCCAGAGATTGTACTGAAACGATAATCATCGAATGGCACGCATTGCTGAAAGCCATCACGGCGCAGTTGAACGTAGAACCCTTGCGGAATTTTGTTAGCAGCGTGTTTTGAATGGATGCGATAAGGCAGAGGATTAGAAAACAGCTGCTCACCGTGCTCATAACTCTGTCTCGCATGATGATTGATGGCCGTCACGCCAACTAATAAGGAAACTCCAAGCGTCAAGCCAAGCCAGACTAGGAAAATCTGTAACGGATAGCGACGATAATGACCCAGTAGCGCTTTAACTACGGGCCATAACATGCAATTGTCCTCCTTGCAGACGAATACAGCCATCCATATGCTGTGCCACTTTTTCACTGTGCGTAACCAAAAGCAACGCGCAATTAAGTTGGCGAGTCAATGAGGTCAACAAACGCATGACAGCTTCAGCATTGCGTTCATCTAAACTTCCTGTCGGTTCGTCAGCCAGTAAAATTTTCGGTTCCATGTACAAAGCGCGGGCAATCGCCGCTCTTTGCTGTTGTCCACCGGAAACTTCTTCAGGGTATCGGCCAAGCAAAGGCATAAGATCCAGTGCCGAAAGAATTTGCCGCCACAAACCTGCATCTTCAGGAAGCCCTTTGAGCTGACGACAAAAACGAATGTTATCCGCAATGTTTAAGGTGGGGAGTAGATTGTATTGTTGGAAAATCTGGCCAATGTTGTCACGACGAAACGCCGTGCGGTGATGCTCAGAAGTGTCATGCATGGGGAATCCGGGAAACCAGATTTCACCTGAATCGGCAGTATCAAGACCCGCGATAAGATTAAGCAAGGTGCTTTTACCAGAGCCACTTTCGCCCATCAGTGCTAATTGATCACCTTGGTTTAACGTCAACTCAGCCCCCTGCAACACAGGATGAAACTCATCACCGTCTACATAGCCTTTGCATAGGTCTATCAGTTGTAACATCAAACCACTCATTACCGAAAATGAAACTGGAGACAGAATCTACACCAAAACCCCAAGAGGAGAAAGCATTTTGGCTAGCAGGTCACACTATATGCATTAATTTGCACCAATCGAGCGATGAGCGTCTAATTTTCAATCAAATTCCGCATCCATTTCTTGCTTTTCATACGGTGTAGCGAACCAAACCATTTCACCGCTTCTTCGGTAAGAAACAGCAAATAAATCCATTCAGGATCGACCTTAAGCACCAACGCAGCAAAAGCGGCTAGCGGAATACCTATACACCACTGTGCCACGACGTCTTGGCCAAGACAGAATTTCACATCTCCCCCTGCCCGTAGCACACCAACAATCACCGTCATAGGTAATGAGCGCAGCACAATGCCTAAACTGAGAATCAGGATGAATTTTTCTGAGAGATCCCGAGTTTCTGGCGTTAATGCTGTGAAAGCCCCGAGCACAGGGATCTGTACTAAATAAAGACAGATTGCAACGCCTCCCCCTACCAACACACTACACACCGTTACACCGATCGCTTGGTAGTAAACGGCTTGATAGTTTTTTGCTCCAAGCTGATTACCCACTAAAACGGCAGCCGCATTCGACATACCAATCAACAGACTGAGTGATATGGATTCAACCGGCGTCATCACCGACAAAGCCGCGAGTCCCTGCACACCAGTCTGCCCCATAATCGCGTGATAGGTAAATAGACCCGCAGCCCAAATCAAAAAGTTAAAGGTCGTTGGCAGAGACAAGCGCAGAAAACGGCTGATTTTGGTCCAATCAATCACAGCTTTCACATCGAACCAGCCAAAGGCCATTAAATGTTTTTTGCCATAGAGATAGCTGTATAAACAGGCAACTTCAATCGCACCACTCAAAAGTGTTGCAATGGCCGCCCCTTCAATGCCCATGGCAGGGAAACCAAATTTACCAAATATCAAAATCCAATTGAGTAAAACGTTGGAAACAATCCCGATGCCACTGAAGAAAGTGCTGATACCCGGTTTATGCATGGCACGTAGCCCCACGGCCATACTACTGACACAGGCCACTGCAAACATGGTGAACGATGTGATGATCAAATATTGGCTACCCAAAGCGTTAACTTGCGATGATTCCGTGGTCAACGACATGATTTGCTGTGGAAAGAGTAAAAACAGCAAAACAGTAAAAAAGGCAAAGAAGTTAGAAACTAACCACGTCAGCGCGGTGCTTTCACGCACACCTTTGCGATCACCTGCGCCCCAATATTGCGCAGTCAGCAACGCACCGCCAGTCGTCACGCCAACCAGCATGATAGTGGTAACAAAAGTGGCGCGCGCCGCCACGCCAACAGCCGCAATTTCTGCTTCACCTAATTGCCCCAGCATCAATACATCCACCAACCCTCGGCTGGAAAACATGATATTTTGTATCGTGATCGGCAGCGCGATGGCGATCAAGCGGCGAAAGAAATCCCCTCTCATGTGGGATAAAACTTGAGAGACAACAGACACAATATCACTCCAAAGCGTGTGATACGCCCTACCCTTTTAACGTCGAAATTCGAATTGGGTAAGGCATAGCAAGCAGAAAAAACAGCCGTTATTATACTCACGCGTGCATAATCACAACAAACGATTAAAACGGATGGCCGAATGAAAAAGGTATTAGTGTTAGGTGCATCAGGTTATGTAGGGGCACAACTGCTCCCCCTGTTACTGGATGCGGGATACCACACCACGGCTGCTTCTCGTCATATTGAGACTTTGAATGCGCGTTTGCCTACTCATCCCAACTTAACACTACTCAATCTTGATCTAGCGGATCGCCCCAAAACGCTCGCCACTATTCCAAATTATGACTTAGTGTTTTTCTTAGTGCATGGAATGGCTCACGGCGGAGATTTTGTTGATTACGAGCTTTCATTGGCACAAAACGTAAAAGATGCCCTCGACCTTCAACATAATCAGGTACGACATGTCATTTATTTAAGCTCTTTGCAGCCTGAATCGGGTCATTCGCCACACCTGCAAGCTCGTTACGATACAGGACGAATCTTGCGCCAATCTCATGTTCCGATTACCGAACTCAGAGCGGGCGTCATCATTGGGTCTGGCTCTGCTGCTTTCGAAATCATGCGTGATTTTGTGTATAACCTACCCGTGCTGATCACGCCAAAATGGGTCGACTCCAAAGCCAACCCGATTGCATTAGCCAATCTCAACACTTATCTGCTTAAGTTTGCCTTAGAGCAGCCACGCGAACATCAGATGTTTGAACTTGGTGGACCCGATGTATTGAGCTATCGAGAACAATTTCGCATTTTGTGCGAACTCACCGGCAAGCCGTTTCGCTTGTGGTCGACACGATTTTTAACACCGCGTATGGCATCACGCTGGTTAGGCATGGTGACTTCCGTACCAAGCACAATAGGTCGATCACTTTTGGAAGGATTAACCCATGATTTTATTGCTGACTGCCAAGCGATTGAAACCCGTTATCCGCAAGCCTTAATTTCCTATCACGATGCGGTGTCTCAAGCCATTAAAAGCGAAGGCACCTTTGTACGCAGCCAAGTTTGGGGCTTTGACCCCAACGCCATTTTGCGTTGGCAGCCCGGTTTTGGTTATTACCCGAAACAAGCCGGTGCAAGTATTGAAACAGAATTAAGCAGCCAAGATTTATGGAAAGTGATCCGCACCATCGGCCGCCGTGACCAAGGCTACTTTTTTGCCAACGTACTGTGGAGAACTCGTGAATGGCTCGATCTCTTTTTCGGCGGAGGTAAGCCTATTCGCCGCTATCCGGCAGGGGCTGAACTGGCAGTAGGTGATTTTATTGATTCTTGGAAAGTGATTCGCTGCCAACCTAAACAGTTTTTGTCATTGCTGTTTGGCATGAAAGGCCCCGGCTTGGGGCGTTTGGAATTCACCATTGATGATTTAGGTGATAAACGGCGCCTCAATGTCACCGCTTGGTGGCACCCGCAAGGATTTCTCGGCCTTTTGTATTGGTATGCAATGATGCCAGCACACCTGTTTATTTTCCGTGGAATGGTGCGAGCAATCATAAATAACCGACTTATAGCTGAAAGCTTTACTACCCCCCCAGCATAGATGTGGGTTTTCTCTATACAAAAAGGCCTGACAACGTCAGGCCTTAAACATACAAGTTTAAATCTGGTTACTTCTTATTTGCGTATTTCATTGAGTCCAGCGCTACAGCGAAGATAATAATCGAGCCTTTAATGATGTACTGCCAATAAGGGCTAACACCGATGTAGGTCATACCGTAGTTGATCACGGTAAAGATCAGTACCCCAGTCACGACCCCTGCGATACTACCTACCCCACCAGCGAATGAAACGCCGCCCACCACACATGCCGCAATCGCATCCAACTCATACAAAAAACCTAAGTTGTTGGTCGCACTGCCAATTCGCCCAGCTTCAAGCATACCGCCGAAAGCATAGAACACACCGGAAAGTGCATACACTTTAAGCAGGGTCAATGGCACGTTAACACCTGACACTTTCGCCGCTTCTGGGTTACCGCCGACCGCAAAAATGTTTTTGCCGAACACGGTTTTATTCCACAGTATCCACATAAAAATGATCGCGATAATGGCGTAGAAGGTGATGTAGGAGAACCTAAAATCGCCGATGCGGATAAAACCTTGGGTAAAGGTGGTGAAGCGCTCATCGAAACCTGCAATCGGTGACGCACCAACCGAGTCGTAGTACAGCGAGTTAATGCCGTACACGATGATCATCGTACCTAAGGTCGCAATAAACGGTGTTACTTTGAGGTAAGCAACTATCACACCATTCACCAAACCAATAATCGCTCCAATCAAGCAGACGCTAATGATGACCGCAAGAATCGGAATTTCACCCAAACTTGGGAACACTTTGTTCACGTTGTCCATCGATTGCAGCAAAGTGGCCGAGATAACAGCCGCTAAACCCACTTGGCGACCGGCTGATAAGTCAGTGCCTTGGGTCACGATCAAACCGGCTACCCCCAGTGCAATAATCACGCGCACGGAGGATTGAGTCAGAATGTTACTGAGGTTACGTAAGCTAAGAAATGAGGGCTCTTGAATCACAATAACCGCAAGCAGAATAAACAGCACTGCGTAAATTGCACCCTCTTTTAAATGTTTAATTGCAAATGATTTGACAGCATCCATAGTCATTTCCTTAGAGGTATCGAGAGGCTAGCTCTAAAATTTCGTTCTGAGAGGTTTGTTTGGTATTCACAATACCTGCATTGCGGCCGTTACTCATCACCATGATCCGATCGGTAATACCGAGCAGTTCCGGCATCTCAGAGGAAATAATGATGATGCCTTTGTCCTTCTTCGCCAGCTCTAAAATCAGCTGGTAAATTTCGTACTTCGCACCCACATCAATACCGCGTGTGGGTTCATCCAACATCAAAATCTCAGGTTGAGTCAGTAGCCAGCGGCCAATAATAACTTTTTGCTGATTGCCGCCAGAAAGCGATCCGATATGAGTTTGATGTGATGGGGTTTTCACTCGCATCGAGTCAATCACCCACTGCGTATCACTCTTCATTTTCTTATCACTGAGTAAACCGTAAGGCGTTTTGTACTCATCCACGTTAGCAACGAGAGAGTTAAAGGTGATGTCGAGGTTGGAATAAATCCCAGTCGAGCGGCGCTCTTCAGTAACCAACGCAAAGCCGTTTCTGATCGCTTCATGGGCATCGTGGTTTTTCATTTCACGTCCATGCAGTAACACATGTCCGGCACTACGTTCACGCACACCGAAAATGGTCTCGACAATATCGGTACGACGCGAACCAACCAGACCGGCCACACCCAAGATCTCGCCAGCTCGCAATTCAAACGAAATATCTTGAATCGAGGGTTGATTGAGTGCCGTGAGGTTTTTCACCTCAAGAATAATATTCTTCGGCTCGTTACTTTTTTCAGGGAAACGCTGGGTCAGTTCACGGCCAACCATCATCGAAATGATCTTGTCCATATCCAACCCTTTCAAGGGACGCGTATCCACCCACTGACCATCACGTAAAATGGTGATTTCATCGCAGATAGAAAAAATCTCTTCCATTTTGTGCGAGATGTACACCACCCCACAGCCTTTCTCTTTGAGTTTTTTGATGATGGTGAAGAGATGATTTACCTCTTTTTCGGTCAAGGAAGAGGTGGGTTCATCCATAATCACCACTTTGGCATCGTAGGAAAACGCTTTCGCGATCTCGAGCATCTGCATTTGCGAAACCGACAAGGTGGCGACTTTGACCTTCGGATCGATGTCGATATCGAGTTCAGCGAAGATCGCCTTGGTATCACGATACATTTTGTCGTGATCGACAAAAAAACCTTTGGTGGGATAGCGACCAAGCCAAATATTATCCATGACTGAGCACTGTTTTACTTGGTTCAACTCTTGGTGAACCATTGAGACACCAGACTCTAGTGCCTCTTTTGATGAGGTAAAGTTCACATGTTGACCGAGAAAAATGATGTCTCCTTCATCTTTCTCATAAATACCAAATAGGCATTTAAGCAAGGTGGATTTTCCAGCTCCGTTTTCTCCCATAAGGGCGTGTACGGAATGCGGACGCACTTTTAAATTCACCTTATCGAGGGCTTTCACCCCTGGGAACTCTTTACTTACCCCTGTCATTTCTAACAGGAATTCATGTGCTTGATTGACCATGGCATCACTTTTATTATGCAAAAATTCAGACAACCCATATCAATGCGTGGTACACACGGCGTGATATATCTCTGCATCAGGCAATAATGCCTAATGCCAATGCTTTGATGTCAGAAAAGAAAGAAGAGGAGAAGTCACCCTCTCCTCTATTTCTCTAACGTTATTCAACGTTATTGATGTCAACACCAACGTATGGAACACGAACTACTTTGTTTTCTACTTTCCATTGAGTACCGTCTGCGGCAGGTTTGCCATTGGCTAAATTACGTGACAATTCAAACGTGGCTTTCGCTTGGTTCTGCGCATCATTCAAAACCGTACCAGCCATATCGCCTGATTTAATCAGCGCCAACGCTTCCGCCAATGCATCCACACCAAATACCGGAATTTTTTGGCCAGCACCGCGCAGAGCTTCAATCGCGCCCATCGCCATACCATCATTGTTGGCAATCACCACTTCAATTTTGCTGCCATTAGGACCTGATAACCACGCGTCCATCTTATCTTTTGCCATCGCGGTATCCCACATCCCCGTATCAAGATGCAGTTCTTGCGTTTTGATGCCATTGTCATTGATCGTTTTTACAGAATAAGTTGTACGCGCTTCTGCATCTGGGTGACCGGGTTCACCTTTCAGCATCACGTATTGCAGTACGCCATCACCGTTCTTATCCCATGATGGATTGGCTTTCCATTGCGCCGAAATCAGGTCACCTTGAATAATCCCCGATTCTTTAGAATCTGTACCCACATAGTAAGCTTTGTCGTAACTTGCCATAGCATCGGCTGAAGGTTCTTTGTTATAAAACACCACAGGTACACCATCGATTTTCGCTTTCTGAATGATGGTAGACGCTGCTGCGGGGTCAACTAGGTTGATTGCAAGCGCCTGCACTCCACGAGCAAGCATGACATCGACTTGATCGTTCTGCATGGACTGGCTGTTTTGTGAATCATTCATCAAAATTCGCGTGTTGCTATCCCCAGCGGCTTCTTTTTCAATCGCTTGGCGAACAACAGACATAAAGTTGTCATCGTATTTATAAACGGTAAAACCTATGGTGGTCTCTGCCAGAGCCTGTGTACCGAAACCCATACCAGCAGAAAGCATTGCTAAAACAGTTAACTTTCTCATTGAACAAGTCCTATTTGTTGTTTTGTATTACATGTGTAGGGAAAACGTTCTCTCGACCGAAATGCAATCACGAATGCTGCATAACTGTGAAAACGTTTACTCGGAAGTATAGTTTTAAAAACCGTAATTAATGTGAAGCAGTTAAAAAATTGTTCTTCAAACGGAAAAGTTGTAACGGTTTGTTTAAAATATTTGAAGCCAATAACAATTCACACCTCCTTTCACGCAATAATCTTCATTTCAGAGCATCAGTTTCGATTACAGCTCAAAAGCACCAAGTGATAACGTTTACATATGAGTTCCGTTCAACTCAATGCTGAGGTGAACGCTACCTATGTTAGAAAAGTATAGACCGTTTTTAAGGTGATGATTAAAAACCAATATCCTTGGTGGATAGCCTTTTATCACCAAGCCATCCATTATGAGCATAGATGAGTATTTCTCTTGATGTTAAAACACAAACAAAAAGCGTTAGGGTGAAAGAACATTCCCCCCTCACTGGGTGACAGATAAGTTTGCACAATCGGTTATTGGCATATGCCAATAACAAGAACACAATAGCGAGGTTAACTTACTGAGGAAAGTATGATGATCTATGCCGTTCCTTGCCGCCAAGGCATGCCCTGTAACCATTTCGCTAAAGCGCCAACATTTTGCGTTATCGATTCAGACCATCTAGTGTCGCAAAGTGAATTTACTGTTGAGCAAGAAATTTCTTGTGAGAGAAAAAAGGAGCTTTTGCAGCAATTTCGCCACTACCAAGTAACCGCAGTCGTGGTTCGTCAGATTGGGCAATCCATGTTACAGGCATTGTTCAATGAAGGGTTCAGAGTCTACTCTTTACCTAGAGGGGTTGAGCTGCGCGATATCGTGATAGAGCAACTGCAATCAGTTACTGAATTGAGTTATGGAAAAACCTCCCCCAATAAACCCCAGCATGCACAGGGTTGCCATCGCCAACGTAAATGCACAGCTCCGATGAATAGGCTTGCCATGCCGACCTATCGCGGCTTTTCAATCAAACGATTGTGGAGAGGAGATGCGTAATGACTTATCTATTGGCTTTCGGATTTTTTGTCATTTTTGCGATTTTGATGACGCTAGGCGTGATGGCCAAGCGTAAACCGATTCAAGGCAGTTGTGGTGGTTTAGCCAATGTCGGGGTAGACAAAGTGTGCGACTGTGAAACCACATGTGAAGCTCATCAAAACAGGCTTTATCAGATATCTGAACCGATGAATCACGATCTACAAACTCAAGCGATAAAAGATAAATAGCTTGAGAATGAAAATGTCGGATAAGTGGAACAAAAGTGAAAACAAGTCAGGCAGGATTTCTCCTGCCTGACGTTTATTAAACGGCTATCGGTTATTGTTTCACCGTGGGTTGGCACTCTTGCGCTTGCGGAGCCAGATAAGGGGACAAAATAGGTGCCATACCTTTGAGCACTTGAACTGGCAGCGCAGAAGTAAAGGTGAACTTCTCTGACTCACTACCTGCCACATAAGCCGTTAATGTACCAAAGTGACGATCCCCCAAATAAAACACAAAGGTCGCCGTTCGGTTACGAGCTTGTGATTGAACAACGGCCCCTAAACGGTTGACGGTTTGAATGCGGTTATCACCCGTTCCCGTTTTGCCCCCCATCACCACTGGGGTTCCATCCGGAAGTTTAAATACGCCAGAAATCCTTCTTGCTGTCCCACTATCAACCACTTGTGATAAAGCTCCGCGCAGCGCTCTTGCCACCTCAACGGGTAACACTCGCACTCCCTGTGTCTCAACTGGAGAAAACTCTGTCTCGAACGGCGTTCCTTGAGCAAAATGCAGATGGTTAATACGCCTTGTTGGCACACGGATGCCATCATTCAAAATGATGCCCATCAACTCAGAAAGCGCAGCAGGTCGATCTCCTGAACTCCCCAACGCAGTTGCCAACGAAGGAACTAAGTGATCAAATGGATAGCCTAAACGCTGCCAACTTTGGTGAATATCTAAGAACGCCTCCACTTCAAGCATGGTGCGAACTCGGCTATCACGCGCATTACGGTGACGAGTTTTAAACAGCCAACTATACACTTCTTGTCGTTTGTCACTGCTTGCGGCAACCACATCACTAAATGAGGCTTGGCTATTGTCATTTAGATAGCCGAGCAACCACAGCTCTAACGGATGAACTCGGGCAATATAACCTTGATCGGGAAGCGAATATTTTCCGCGACCATACTTGTTGTATAACTTTTCAAGTTGTTTATTGGTGAGTTTATCGCGCGATGCGATAGGAAGCTTATCATCCATAAACACCATGAACTCACTCAAAGAAGCTTCAGGTAGAAGGTAGCGATGTACCGCTGCTAGTCGATCCGAGCTCGGTTTCAATCCTTCCAACAGCGTTACCATCCGTTCATCAGCGGTCTTATCTTTATATTTGCGCCAGAAACGTAGCAGATACGCTCTCCCCTCTTTATCCGCAAATTGGCGAAGATACTCCATACGGCGTGGATCTTTGTCATCCTTCATCAGTTGGGCACGATATCCTTCACTGTATAAAGTGTAACGTTCAATATCCTGCATCAAACGGACAAAAGGTAGGTTAATCGATTCACGCAACGCATCCCGTAAAGTCGGGATACGATCATCATCTTCCTTACGGAAGTTATTAAACGTATGCAGACCACCACCAGTAAAGAAGCGCTCATTAGGATCGGCTGAGTATTCGCGATCCAACGCGGCTTCCAACATAGTTGAGAGATCTCGTTGTGGGCTAACGAGTAACCAGTTGATGGACCATTGGCTTAAATCATCTTGCGCTTCCACAGCCTGTCGGCGAAGTTCCGACACAGAAAGATCATGATATTTATCATGCAACTTCGCGATAATTTCCAAATAGTTGGTCAGTACACGCAGCTTCGCAGTTGAACCGAGTTCCAATTTACTTCCTTCATTAAGATCGAAAGGCTGATTGGTATTATCGGTTTGTACACGGACTTTAAATCCTTCGTCACTACGTTCAAAAAGCGTAAAACTGTAACGTACGTCTCCGGTTTTTTCGGCTGCCAGTAAGCGATAACCTAAGATACCCATCTCTGCAGCAAATTCTGGATTGGCTAATTTCTGCAAATAGCGCGTGACTTCATTTTGTAATTCAAAATTCAGAGTGGTAGTGGCACGCAGATCCATGCGGTCTAAATCATATAGACTCACGCCAAGTTGACGGCTTAGATTGGTACGTGCGGCTAATAAGCCTTTGTTGGTATTGATGCGAGTCATCGCTGGCTGCTGAACAAAATCACGGAATTGCAAATGGGCGGAGAGTGCAGCATTCATCAGAGATTGAGAAATCAAATTTTCACGATAGAAAAGCCTTATATGGCTATCCGTCAAGGTATTAAGATCGTCTCGCCCAGCAAGTGCCAAGTAATAAGATGGACGACGATGTGCAATCATCAGCGCCACCACTTGACGTAATGCCAAACCTTGCTCAGCCAGATCACTGGCATGATTCAGGCTCGAATCCAGCAGTTGATTAACGCGATCGGGATCGGCGGCAAACCACACCCACAAGCCATCACCCAAACCATGCACTTCACCATAGCCTGGTGCAGCAGATAAAGGTACGGAGTTCAAATACGCCCAAACCACCAACTTACGAGCTTCCAGTGTATTCGCACCCAAACGGTATGCGCGTACGCTTGCAGAAACCATCTGGCGAATTTTTTCTTGCGGGCTATACGTTAAACCATCTTCCGAGTGACGATACTTTTCAACTTGCGTGGCTAATGTACTCCCCCCTGCAGATTGCCCATCCAGATCAAGCGCTTTACCTATTTGCGTAAGAGCTGCTTTAAAAAAGCGGGGCCAATCAACCGCGGGGTTAATTAGGGGATTCTTTTCACTCAATAAATCACGGTTTTCGATAAATAGCAGGGACTGGACGATTAAGTCTGGAATCGCGGTAAATTCTGGATAGTGATAGCTAGGGTAACGAAACTGGTAAACAGGTTCAGCTCGGCAGTCAATCAAGGTTAATCCCGCTTGTACCTTCTCGGTATAAGGGACAAACAAGCCCGACTGTGCGTAATGATAGAGCGCATCGGAAAAACGAACCTGCTGACTAATGGCAAAACCACGCTGCAGTAATCGCTCTTGAATACCAGGCAAAGCCACATAGCCTAAACGTTGGTCAAAAGGACCATAGCTAGGAAAGGCTATTTTATCGCTAACACCAGGCTCAACTTGATAGGTTAATCCTGCAGCATAGCGGCTGATTTCACGCGATTGCAGCGTTGATGTTTCCATTTCATGAAAGAGTGCTGCACCGCCTGCGGTGCCAAGAATGAGCACAACAAATAGCCATAATCGTGGTTTGTTTTTTTGTGCACGTCGACGCTTTTTGAGCACGCGCCGAGGAATAGAGTCAGCTGCCACTTAATTGAATCCGTTTAATCACTGAGAGTGTAGTCACAACGCAACAAGATGAGTTCATCGTTAACCGATGATTGTTATGTAGAAGTGTAGAGAAGTTACTGAATATAACGAACCGCATTTTCTTATCTGATTAAAATCGTCCTTGATGAATTTCCAAGACCATCAATACACTAAGCACGGGCACATCATTGCATAATGCCGATAGTGTTAACAGCCTTTCGCAAAGAAAAAATATTCGTTAGCGCACAGTTACCGAACCTTATTAGGTAACCTCACCGTTTTGAGCTCAAGAAACCACCAAACTGTGGCCATGATTGCGCAGCAAAAGCTGCGCCTTTTTGCGCGACTTCATCCATGCAACCGGGAAAGCACAATGGCATTATCAAGCTCACTTTGCCACTCGGTATAATCCAGTCGACGATCAAAGACGTAGTGCGTAACTAAACCACGAACACTATCGACCAAGGTTTTGGCATTCCATGGTTTTTCGAAGTAATGATGGATTCCCGCAGTATTTATCGCATTAATGGTATCCGTGTGAGTTGCTTGCCCAGTGAGCAGCACTTTCTTCGTATGGGTAAAACGGGAATCAGCACTGATCTCACTGAGCAATTCAACTCCACTTTTGCCTGGCATCACATGATCAGAAATCACTACGGCAATCAGTTCCCCTTGAGCATCAAGGTCATCCATCAGATCCAAGGCTTCAGCCGCCGATTCACAGTCTTCAATATTGACCCAACGACTGAGCGCTTCTAAATCCTGTAACACGGCACTCAGCACTTCACGTTGATCATCCACGCAAATGATATTCAGCTTCTCCATGGTATTCCTCAATTGGCAATTTGATCCTAAAAATGGTTTTGTCCTGATCGCTTTTTACCGCAACCGTTCCGCCATAACCCGATACAATACGTTTAACAATTGCAAGGCCCAGTCCTAATCCAAAAGAGAGCCCCTCTTTCTTTGTGGTAAAACTCGGTTGGAAAATTTTTCTTCGCGTTACTTCGGATATCTCAGGGCCATTATTCGCAACCGTGATGTACAGCCGCTGGCGGTGATAACGAGTCTGTATATCAACCGTTGGCTCAGCCGTTTGTACCATTGCATCACAAGCGTTTTTGATTAAGTTAATCCAAACCTGTACCCATTCGGTCTGCGACCCTTTAATCATGGGGAGAGCTCCTGGCCTCATCCGTACTGAAACTCGGCGCAAATCACTTTGCAACAGGGCCAACGCACGATTGATAGTGCTGTTCAAATCCACGTCTTCATTCAAACAAATATCAGCGCGACCCAGTTGCTTAACCGATTTAACGATACCAACCGAATGTTTGGCTGCCACTCTTAAATCATGGAGATCTCGTCCCATCTGCCAGTAACGAATTGCCAAATGTGGATTTTTCAGCCAATGGGCGGAAAGCTCATTAGCAGGAACAGCCCTAGCCAGCTCACGCGCAACAGCCTTAGGGAGTTGATACTGTTTTTCAAACAATGCGCCACGATCGCGCGCTTCACTGGATGAGACTTTTTGCCCAAACAGTAGGCCGAAATCGAAAAACTGGCTCGCTTCTGGGTGCACCTCTTCCAACAATTCCATAAACAGCGATTCGAGACGCTCCGATTTACTGCTCACCACTCCGATAGCGTTATTCAATTCATGCGCAATACCTGCAGCAAGTTGACCGAGTGTGGTCATTTGCTCGGCAGAATGCAGCCGCTCTAGCGCACGTTCTTTTGCTACCGCTTCTTGAGTGGCACGGCGTTGCCGTTGAGATAATTCAGCAACAATAACTGGCATAAACTGTGTGCTGAGTGAACCATAGTGCTCAATATCATGTACCGGTGTGTCGCGATCAATCCATGCCAGTTCCACTTCGCTGTCAGCAATGACAGTAGAAGATGCCGTCCACGAACCAGAAAAAAAACTGTGCACACCAATAAATGCGCCTTGTGAGGCAGAAAACACCTTGATTCTGCGCTCCCCTTTTTCAGCGAAAAATCCAGAAACATGGCCACTGCGAATGTAGTACAACCGATCGTTATAACCGTTTTGTGCCAACAAGATGGACCCTGCTGGCAAGGTAATACTGCGTTCAGGATGGTGAAAATAGCGTTCAATAACCGCCGCAACTTTGGCCATAGAACTTCCTTAATGGCCGATCATAGTCAGGACCCACACCATGACAAAGCTCATTAATACACCAAGGATCCCTAATATCACCCCCACTTTCGCCATTTGCTGACTTTGCACGTTGCCAGTCGCATGTGCGAGTGCATTTGGTGGAGTACTAATAGGTAGGGACATACCAAGCGAAGCTGCAAATGTCACCACCAAAATGAGAGTGACTTCTCCACCAAGTGGCGATAAGGATGTCATAGAAGCGCCTAATGCTGCCATAATCGGCATCAGCAGGTTTGCGGTGGCGGTATGCGACATAAAATTCGCCATTAATAGACAGAGAATTGCCGCTCCCAAAATCACCACATAAGGTGAATATTGATCAAACGGAATACTGTTTACCATTAATTCTGCGAGTCCGGTTTTGTCTAAAGCTAAACCTAAAGCAATACCCCCAGACACTAACCAAAGCACATCCCAAGAGATCATTTTTAAATCTTCTTTACCTATGATCCCTGTGATTGAAAATACTGCCACGGGAATTAATGCCACCGAATAAGAGTTCATGCCATGTAATGAACCCATCATCCACAATAAAATCGTGGTGGTAAAAGTAATGTAAACAATGATCGCTTTTGGGGTTTTCAGAAACTTACCTTTGATAGTTAATTCAATGGTTTTCTGCTCCGCTCTATACATAAATTCAATTAATAGCCAAGCCACAGCCATTAAAATTACTACGAATGGAATCCCAAACGCCATCCACTCCGCAAAAGTTATTAAGTTATCACCGACCAAATATTTCAGAGCAATGGCATTAGGTGGCGTACCAATCGGAGTGCCGATCCCCCCAATATTTGCAGCGACAGGAATACAGAGTGCAAATGCGACCCGTCCTGGGTCTTTCGGGCCAAAAAGGGCGATGACCGGTGTTAAAATCGATAACATCATGGCGGTAGTTGCTGTGTTGGACATAAACATTGAAAACACCGCAGTAATCATCATCAATCCCAACATCACATATTTGGGGTTATTACCAAATGGTTTAAGCAATACACGAGCTAAGTTGACATCTAAACGGTATTTTGTTGCCGCCATAGCAAGGAAAAAACCACCTAAAAACAGCATGATAATAGGATTAGCAAAGGTCGCCATGATTTCGGTTGATTTGAGCAATTCTCCAAACTCTGCATGCCCCTCACCTAACCTAAACAGAATGAAACCTTTATCCGACAACATCAGCACTTCTAGCACAATGATCACAACCGAAGTCGAGTAGATGGGAATCGGTTCAAAAACCCATAGCAAAGCAGCTAGCAGGAAAATGGCGATCACCCGTTGCTGAATCACGGTCAGCCCATCAAATGGAAATGCAGTCGTTGGCAGCATCAATACCAATAGTGGGATCAGCAATGGAATAATATATTTTAGATAAGGGCGCATCATGTTCACTCTTCCTGAGAATTGATTTTGTGTTTGGCGAGGAGAATGCACGCTATCAGAGCGGCAATAGGTATTATTGATGCGTAAAAAAGAAATGTTTGGTGTTAGATCAATGATTAAAGTTTATTAGCTGAGTAATACACAAAAGTGAGTCACAGTTAACAAATCGTTGATGGTTCAATAAGCTAGCCGGGACCATTAAAACCCAAAAAAATAAATTTTTCGGCGATTTCTACAGTCTTTGCTAACTTTATCTATAAGAGTCGTCAACTGACAATTGAAATGATAGTATGCCGGCAATTTTGAGACACACTTAACCTTATTTAACGTTATCGCAGATAAGGATGTTGTTATTCACTCGACTTCGAATGACATCAACCAAGGGTAAAACATTCATGTTTCTAAAAAACTTGTCAATAGGTAAAAAAATTGCAGTTTCTTTCTCCGTGATTGCAGTCATTAGCCTAGGGTTCGCCATCTATCTGATAGCGGAATTGAATCGAATCCAATCTGAATTACTGAATTACACCGATGACACTCTACCAGCAATGGAAAATGTCGATGCCATAAAAGACAAAATGTCCTACTGGCGTCGTACTCAATTTGCGGTTCTCCCCATTAAAGACAGCGAGCAAATCAAGCAGACCATTGAGCGCAATAACCGTGTGCAATCGGAAATCGACAGTTCTCTCATTGCTTACGGAAAAACCGTTTGGCCAGGAGAAGAGGAGCAAACGTTCAAACGCTTGATGGGAAACTGGAGTAAATACACTGCTGTCACTGAACAATTTAACCAAACCCTTTTGACTCAAGGTGCTGATGCCGCTTACCCCATCTTGCTTAATTCGCTCTCAACTTTTGAAGCACTGGAAAGTGATTTCACTATTTTGATCGGCATTCTGCATCAAGCGATGGATAGCAATCGGTCACAAATCTTAAACTCGGTGCAAACATTAAACTCCACCTCGATTGCTAGCAATTTAGCAATTTTGTTCATTATGGTGATCATGACCTTGGTGCTGACACGGCTGATCTGTGGTCCTCTTATGATTGTGATGAAACAGTCAAATGCCATCGCCAAAGGTGACTTGTCACAAAAAATGGATCGAAAGGCAATCGGAAATGATGAGCTCGGCAACCTTGCCGATGCTTCAGAGCAGATGCAGCAAAATTTACGTCAATTGATTGATGAAATCATCGCTGCCGTGACTCAGCTCAGCAGCGCAGTTGAAGAGATGACGCAGATTTCTAACCAATCTGCCGATGGCATGAAAGAGCAGCAATACCAAATTACCCAAGTGGCAACCGCTATGGCAGAGATGAAAGCGGTTGTCGCGGATGTCGCACGCAATACTGAAGATTCGGCAAGTCAAACCTTAGCGGTTAATCAGAAATCACAAGAGGGTGCGCGTGAAAACTCCTCTATGGTTCGCTCAATCCAACAAGTGGCTAACATTATCGGTGAAGCGGGTGAAACGGTGAGTGAGCTTGAGCATCAGTCGAGCCAAATTAACGTTGTTGTCGATGTGATCCGCAGTATTGCAGATCAAACCAACCTTCTCGCCCTTAACGCCGCTATTGAAGCTGCTCGCGCTGGCGAATCCGGACGCGGCTTTGCCGTTGTCGCCGATGAAGTGAGAACCTTAGCGGGTCGAACTCAAGACTCTACTGGTGAAATCGTAGCCATCATTGAAAAGCTACAAGCGATGGCGAAACAAGCCAAAGACGCGACCGAGCGTTCACATAGCAGCATCGAGAAATGTGTAGAGCAAGGTAATCATTCGCAATCACTGATGGTTTCAATTGAAGAGTCAATTGCCAGTATTGCAGATGTCGGTACCCAAATCGCTAGCGCGTGTAGTGAGCAAGATTCCGTTGCCGATGAATTGAGCCGTAATGTTGAGAACATTCATCTGACATCACAAGAAGTGGCTAATGGTTCACAACAAACAGCGCAGGCTTGCCATGAATTAAGCCAACTCGCCGTCACGCTACAAGACACTCTACGTCGATTCAAAATTCATTAATCCCCAAACGCCTCCGATTTCGGGGGCGTTTTTTACACCATGAATGATAACAACAGGAGATACTATGTATTTTAAAGCTACGCTGCTTTCTCTCTCTATCGCAGCCACTTTGCCTTCTTTCTCTCTCTCCGCGGCACCTTTGCAAATCGATACTGTTTTACCGGATGCTGCGCAAATTCAGCAAAGTAACTCATGGTTGGAGATTAGCTTAGGCCAGTTCCAAAGTAATATTGAGCAATTCAAATCGCACATGAATAGCGACACCAAAATCTGCGCCATCATGAAGGCCGATGCTTACGGCAACGGCATTCGTGGTTTAATGCCAACCATTATTGCGCAAGGTATTCTTTGTGTTGGTGTGGCAAGTAATGCAGAAGCCCGCGCAGTACGCGAAAGTGGCTTTAAAGGTGAACTCATCCGCGTTCGCTCAGCAAGCCTAAGTGAAATGTCAGCGGTGTTAGACCTCAACATCGAAGAACTGATTGGCACTCACCAACAAGCTATGGAGCTGGCAGAGCTTGCGAAAAAAAATGGTAAAACTGTCAAGGTTCACATGGCACTGAATGACGGTGGGATGGGACGCAACGGTATCGATATGACTACTGAAGCAGGCAAAAAAGAAGCCGTCTCTATTGCAACTCAGCCCTCACTGAATATCGTGGGCATCATGACTCACTTCCCGAACTACAATGCTGACGAAGTGCGCGCTAAATTGGCCAAGTTCAAAGAGAGTTCAGCTTGGTTAATGGAACAAGCCAACCTGAAACGTGAAGATATCACGCTGCACGTGGCTAACTCTTATACTGCGTTAAATGTCCCAGAAGCTCAATTAGACATGGTACGCCCAGGTGGAGTGCTGTATGGGGATCTGCCAACTAACCCTGAATATCCATCCATTGTTTCTTTCAAAACCCGTGTCGCTTCACTGCACCATGTACCAAAAGGTACAACGGTAGGTTATGACAGCACCTTCACCACTAACCGTGATAGTGTACTGGCTAACCTACCCGTAGGGTATTCTGATGGTTACCCACGTAAAATGGGCAACAAAGCTGAAGTGCTCATCAACGGACAACGTGCCAAAGTGATTGGCGTTACATCGATGAACACCACCATGGTGGATGTCACCGACATTAAAGGCGTGTTACCAGGCCAAGAAGTAGCGCTATTTGGTCAACAGCAGAAACAAAGCATCGCGGTCAGCGAAATGGAAAATAACGCAGAGCTGATTTTCCCGGAACTGTATACTTTATGGGGAACGAGCAACCCGCGCTTTTACGTTAAGTAAGCCGCACTGCCCAGCCCAAAGAAAATCAAGCAGTAGGCAACAAGGCTTCTTTTCATAGTGGATAGGTTTAAGAACTTAAATTCAGGTGGACATTCATGTCCACCTATCTCCTTCATCGTTTTTACGGCATAATCGAGCAGCATTTTCTGCTGTAAATTTAGGTATTTATGCCAATTATAAAATCTCCATTACTCATTGCTATTCTTAGCTTACTTGCGGCTATGGTCACCATTCAATCCGGTGCTTCGATCGCTAAACAGTTGTTTCCCTTAGTGGGTCCTGGTGGCACAGTAGCGCTACGGATCAGCTTGTCCGCCATCATTCTTGCACTCATTTTTCGCCCATGGCGGGCACGTTTAAGCTGGCCCCAATGGCGTTCAATGATCATTTATGGAGCGAGCTTAGGCGGCATGCAGCTCAGTTTTTACTTCGCGATTGAACGTATTCCTCTGGGAATTGGTGTCGCGCTAGAGTTTTCAGGTCCGCTGCTACTGGCGTTACTGTCATCAAAACGCAAAAAGGATTTGATCTGGGTGGCGTTGGCCATTCTGGGCATCGTGTTCTTACTGCCAGATATGAATGGGGTCGACGCGCTAGATCCGATTGGTGTCGCTTTAGCATTGATTGCGGGTGGATTCTGGGCTGGCTACATCTGGTTTGGGCAGCGCGCAGGCAGCGTGGGCTCTGGTGGCATCACGGTCTCGATTGGCATGCTTGTCGCCGCGGTCATCTACTTCCCGATTGCGACTCAGTTGGCTGAGGCATCCATTTTCAGTTGGTCAATTCTGCCGATGGCGCTACTGGTTGCAGTAATGTCGAGCGCCCTACCCTATAGCTTAGAAATGGCAGCTCTAAGCCGACTTTCAACACAACATTTCAGTGTTTTGATGAGTCTAGAGCCTGCGATTGCAGCAATGGCGGGGCTCGCGATTTTGGGTGAAACACTGCAGTGGTCACAATGGCTAGCGATTTTCATGATCATCACCGCATCCATGGGATCGACGCTTTCTGCAGCGAAAACACCAACCAAAGTCACTCAAGAATAAAATCACAACGTTATGTGTTAAAAAATCCGGCCAAAGCCGGATTTTTTATGGGCGCAGCCCGAGTTTCACTTTACCTTCACTACTAAACCAGAGCGCCTCTTTGCGGCGGCGGCCAAGCAAGAATGGACCATCATCGTAAAACAGGAAATTTTTCCAATGACGTTTAAAGATTGACCATTTGGTTTCCAGCACGTTGTATTTCTCGTAACAGAAATACACCGTCACATCATCTTGCCATGGCAGATGGGCCGACAATGCTTCAGGCAGTTCTGGCTCATCACTTTCCCATTCTGCCATCCAGCTCGTTTCATCTGACCAGTTATTGGCTTTACGTGGCCAGTCTTGTGAGCTCAAGCGCTCAGCGTCAGGACTTGTCGCACTGATGTTCTCTTTCCAAAACTGTGCTGCACGTAGTGGTTCCATCGGTTTTATCTGAGCCAGATCGGCTTCAGGAACCGGCATTGAGGCATGGGTAAAAATCCATTTTCTTTGGTATTGATCCAAAGGCAAATAAGACATTGAGTTTCCTTAAACTTTCAGCCAGCCGTTTTGGCTCGCTTGTTCAATAATGTGTTTTGCGTACTCCCAAAGAGTTTGAGAGCCATCTTCAATTTTGCGATTCACCGTCAGCGCTTGCTCACGAGTGACGCCATGTTCTTGCCAACTTTGGCCTTGATTGTGGTAGTTCAACAGCATAGGAATTAAGCGATCCAACGCTTTCGCAAAGCGAGCTTCGGCACTCTGTGCCGCTTCAAATTCTTGCCAAATCGCCAATAAGACTTCGCCTTGCTCTTTCGGGAGGAGACCAAACAATCTCAGTGCAGCTTGCCACTCTTTTGCTTCCTGCTCAGCTGAAGCGGCAGAATCGTACACGAAGGTATCGCCGGCATCAATTTCCACCACATCATGCAGCAAAAGCATTGTCAGCACTTTTTGCATATCAACGGCTTCATTCGCGTGCTCTTGCAGCAAAATCGCCATGAGTGCGACATGCCAGCTATGTTCAGCACTGTTTTCTAAACGTCCTTCAGCACTTTTCACGCGGGTTCGGCGCAACACGGATTTAAGGCGATCAAGCTCCATCAACAGCGTCATCTGTTGGGCTAAGCGTTCCGACATTTCTATTCCTTCCAATTGGGATTGATAAGTGCAGTGAGATTATGATCTTCCCACTTACCGTTAATCAGAAGATAGTCTTTGGCATGCCCCTCAAGCACAAAACCCACACGCTTGAGTACATTTTCGCTACGCTTATTGTGCGGCATGTACGAGGCCATAATGCGGTGCAAATTGTGCTCACTGAACATGTACTGGCAAGCCATCTTCAAAGCACGAGTCATCACGCCTCGCCCTTGCACATCATAGGCCAACGAGTAACCCACATTACACGCATGAAATGGGAAACGGGTAATATTGCTAAACGAGATGGTTCCTAGCATGGTTTCATTTTGTGCATCCAAAATCAGCAAATAGTAACCAAGCTTCATCTTATGCAGTTCATTGAGCTTGATCAGCCTTTGTAGCCAGCCAGACTCAGTAAAAAACTCCGCTTCACGCTTCGGCTCCCACTCTATCAAGTGATTTCGATTACCCACAAAATACTGACTCAAACGTTCGGCATCGGTCATTTGTGCACAGCGCACAACAATTTCACCATCGGTTTGATAGAAATGACATTCGCTGTATATTCCATTCATCAGCGTTTCCTTATTCCATAATCCCTCAACTTATTCGCAATCGAAGTGTGAGAAACATTCAGTCTTTTCGCTAACTTACGACTGGAAGGAAAGGATTGGAATAGACGATCCAACACCTGCGATTCGTACTCCTTCATGATGTCATCGAGCGAACCATCAAGGTTAATGCTGGGCGCAGAACTAACACTGTCGACTTGCGGCAAATGAAATGGCTCAATGCCCAACACATCCCCATCAATTTCAGTTAAGGCGCGCAACACCATATTGTCCAGTTGGCGCATGTTGCCAGGCCACTGATACTGGCTCAGTTTGTCCAACACATCATCCATGACCTTAGGTTTGATCATGGCAAGTTTATTACAGTGCTTGGTGATGAAGAGTTCGAGCAGCGGCTGCACATCACTTGGACGCTCACGCAATGGAGGAATACGCAATGTGAGGACATTAAGCCGATAAAATAGGTCTTCACGGAAACGATGTGATTCTGCTAAATCCGCAAGGTTATGACGAGTTGAGGCGATCACTCGCACATCCACATGAATTTCATGCTCTTCCCCTACTCTACGGAAGGTGCCGTCTTGCAAAAAACGCAGCAACTTAATCTGCAAATGTGGGCTCATTTCACCAATTTCATCAAGAAATACGGTGCCACCATTGGCTTGCTCAAAAATCCCTTTATGGCCTTGCTGATGGTTAAAGGACCCCGGCGCATGGCCAAACAGTTCAGTCTCAGCCACATCATCCGGCATCGAAGCACAGCTCAAAACCAAAAATGGCGCAGAAGAACGATCCGAACGGTTATGGCATGCCTTGGCGAGCATCTCTTTGCCCGTACCCGTCTCCCCTTCAATCAGCAATGGCTGATCAAGCATGGCCAGTTTTTTCGCTTGGCTGATTAGACTTTTGTGTCGATTCGAGACACCGACAAAATGCTCAAAGCCTAAGTTACTTTGTAGCGGAATTTGAGTGGTGGAGCTTACTCCAACCGCCGCAGCGCGTAATATCATCATCGCACTGGCTAAGGTCGATTGCTTGGAATCGCCCGAAATATAAACCGGCATAATCTCCATAACGTAATCCAAGCCGTCCAACACGACGTCTTCACGTAGGCGTGATTTGCTGCCTTCCATCCAACGCGAGAAGTTAAATGCCGGCATCAATGCCGAGATGTGATGGCCGATCATGCTAGGTTCTTCACGATTAAATAGAGCCTCTGCCGCATGGTTAGCCATATCTACAGCACCTTTGAGGTTGATAGCCAGAACGGCATCAGGCAAGTTATTGAGCAGTGAGATCAACTCGGTGTTATGCCGCTCAATCGGCATAAACTGAATTTTCCGCACATCTTTTACCCCTGGAATGCGGCGAATTTCCGCCATCAATTCACTGAAGGTTTCAAAATCGATATCGGGGCAGTTGAGATAAATAATGCCGATCACATCGATTTCAATCCCTCGTAAATCGATGCTTTTAGATGCGAGAATATCCAGTAACTCGCGGGTCAGACCGAGACGGTCTTCACAGAGGACTTCAAGACGCACTTTGATGGGATCCTGTTTGAAAGTGTCACGAAAAGTTGACAGTAGTTTCTACCAAGCCCAGATCGGCGTCAAGCGATCCGTGATAGCGGATCGCTGTTTCTGAGGATTGAAGGTTATTTCGCAAGCAAACCCGCAACTTTGCTGACCACTTGCTTGCGTACCGAACTCAGTTTGAGTTGACGATCGGGATGCCAAGGCAATGGACGCAACAAACCTACCGCTTTGATGCCCAAACGCGCAGTCAGAATACCCACCCCCACACCTTGCCCAGCGCGAGCCGAAACACGTCCTGCTAAGTCCATCGAAAACAGATCAACGCTGGCATCCACTGCCAATTCACTGGCTCCCGCTAACGCCATATTCAGCAGCACGGCTTTAAATAGTTTTACGCGTGACCAGTAGCCCAATTCAACGCCATACACTTTTGCCAGTTGATCCACCATGGAAAAATTACGCCAAGCCACCAATAACATATCGGCTATCGCTAGCGGGCTAATCGCCACTAATGCGGCCGCTTCTGTGGCATAACGAGTGACAATTTGGCTGGCTTGTTTGTCTTGTTCGGCCACCACCAACGCATCATACAAATCGAGAATTTCTGCATCACTATGGCTGCTATTGAGCGCCGATTGCCAACGCTGGTAACCCTGTTTATCAACCTTACCTTCTTTGGCGATCTGCTGACAAAAGGCTTGCCCCTGCCCTACTGCATCTTTATCGATCAGGGCTTGGGCTTGCTCTTGCACGCTAAAATGTTGGCGTAAGCGGCGCAGTTTCCACAACTCTTTGCCAATGGCACCTAACCCCAATGTCGCCAAAGAACTTACAAAGCCCGCCCAACCTAAGCTGAGCCAGTCTGCGCTTTGAATAGCTTGCACTACGCTATCGACAGCCTGCCATGCCACCAAACCACTGAATGCAGCAAACAAACCGCCCACGAACCACTTGCGCCCTTTACTAGGGCGAATAATGGTATCAATCTGTGCTTCTAGCTCTTCTGCCGGTTCTTCAACATTCATCGGCACAAACTTTTCTTGTGCGCTGAATTGCTGCTGAGCCGTGAAAGTCGGCGTTTCAATACTGCCTTGCAGCGGCTCATTAAAAATCTGTTTGGTTTTGAGATCGCTCATCGCAGTTTATCTCCAATCAGAATGTCGAGGGCTTTATCAACCCGAATGTGCTGACATGGTTCATCACTAGCCGTTGGCAGTGGTCGAAACGCCGTGAAATCAAACGGCTGTCGCTGCCAATAATCAGGTTCTGGCAATTTGCGCGGTACTTCACCGGGGAATAGCGTGATCGATTCTCCTTCCATCGTCACACCTTGAATCGCCGCAACCTTATTATCTCCCTGCATGATGTAGCCCGATTGCGTGGCACGCAACGAGGCCATGCTGATGCAGTTCATTTCAATATTTTCATACGCCGCATGTTGCCAAGCGGGATGAATCATCTGCTGCAATAGAGAAACCATGTTGACATGCTGCTCTGGCGTCACGTGATCTGCTTTGGTGGCAGCAAACAAAACTTTATCGATTTTCGGTGCAAATAGACGACTGAGTAACCCGCTACGACCATAACGGAAACTTTGCATGATCTGTTCAAGGGCGCTGCGCATATCCAGAAATGATTCATGTCCCACATTAAGTGGCGATAGGCAGTCCACCAACACGATTTGGCGATCAAACGTCGCGAAGTAGTGCTTGTAAAAAGCTTTCACCACCTTGTTTTGATATTCCTGATAGCGCGCTTGCAGCAAGGCGTAATAGCTCTGTTTGCTCACAGAATCTTGCGGTGCATGACATGGGAAGAATTGCAGCACAGGCGCACCTTCCAACTCTCCGGGCAGTACAAATCGCCCCGGTTGCACCCAATGTAGGCCATTGGTTTTGCATTGATGCAGATAGTCGGTATAGCACGCCGCAATTTCTGCCAAGGTTTGCTCATTAGCTTCTTGGCTAATATCAAGCTGCTCAACGGCTGCACACCATTCTGCTGCAAGTTCTTTGCGCAAGCCATGCAGGGCATTGAATTGCTGTGCTGACCAGGTTGCGTAATCCATCTCTAATAGCGGTAAATCGAGCAACCACTCTCCGGGGTAGTCGATGATGTCGAGATACAAAGTCGCGCTGCTAGTTAATAACTTTTTGCTGCGTTTTTTCGGCTTGTATTTGATCGCCAAGCGAATCTCGCTCACATCTCGCGTTGGAACTGGCCATTGTGCAGGACTGCTTTGCAGTTGCGCCAGCGCTTCATCATAAGCAAAGCGTGGCACCATCATGTTGGTTTGTGGCACACGTTTAGCACCGATAAAACGCTGTTCACGCCCCGCAGCCAATAGCGGCAAATTCTGATGGGTGGAGGTGTGTAATAGCTGATTAACCAGCGAGGTGATGAAGGCGGTTTTGCCCGCTCGAGAAAGCCCCGTCACGGCCAAACGCACATGAGAATCCATACCGCGATGGATAAAATCGCTCATTTCTTGACGAATCCGCTGCATTCTTTACTCCAAATTAGGCTTTAGCACAGCTTAATAAACTCAAGCTTAATGTGAGATGAATAGCCCTTCTGACTTGAAGCCGCAGCGGTAGTAAGCTGCAACTTCAAGTTGCCTGGGTGAATACTCCCGCCATTTTCAGCCTAGGAATCTAGCGAAATATTGGTAGATAACTCACCTCTACTGTGTTGAAGGATCGTTCAAATTATAGAGGTGATGAGGATAAATTAGTCTTCTTCAATCAGTTTATAGATCACAAACAGAGCGACTTCGAGCAGCACAAACAGGACGCAGGTAATGGTGACGTATTTCTCATTGAAAATACTGATGCCATGCAGAATGAGGTCATAACCGACCACTGCACCAATCACCACCGCAATAATAATTTGTAGAACTTGAATAAAACGAGGCATGCATAACTCCTGACGTATCGATAACGGGATGAATTGTAATATTAAAAAGGTGCAACTTGCGCTGCACCTTTGTCATTTTTTTGCCAAGTGTCTCGACTAAAGAACGAGATGAAACCCTTTACTTGGCTGCTTCAGCGATTTTTACTCGCCAAGTATCAGGGCCAATTTGGTGCGCATTCGCGCCAGTTGAATCAACCGCAACGGTTACAGGCATATCTTCGACCTCAAATTCGTAGATCGCTTCCATACCCAGATCTTCAAACGCAACTACGCGAGCTTTCTTGATGGCTTTCGCCACTAGGTAAGCCGCACCACCAACCGCCATCAAATAAACGGCTTTGTGTTTCTTGATCGATTCAACGGTTGCTGGGCCACGCTCTGCTTTACCAATCATGCCCATGACGCCCACTTCTTCCAGCATCATGTCGGTAAACTTGTCCATACGGGTTGAGGTTGTTGGGCCTGCTGGGCCAACCACTTCATCGCCCACCGCATCCACTGGGCCAACGTAGTAAATAAACTTGCCTTTCAAATCCACGCCTTCAGGCAATTTCTCGCCTTTTTGCAGCATAGTTTGAATGCGTTTATGTGCTGCGTCACGACCGGTGAGGATCTTGCCAGACAGTAATACGGTTTCACCCGTTTTCCAAGTTTGGATCTCTTCACGGGTGATGTTATCAAGGTTCACACGGCGCGTGTTCGCTCCTGCTTCCCACGTAATTTGTGGCCAATCTTCTAACTTAGGCGGTGTTAGCTGCGCAGGGCCACTGCCATCAAGAGTGAAATGCACATGGCGAGTTGCCGCACAGTTCGGAATTAAGCACACAGGTTTTGACGCCGCGTGAGTTGGCGCAGATTTGATTTTTACATCCACCACAGTGGTCAAACCGCCAAGGCCTTGTGCACCGATACCAAGCTTATTCACACGGTTGAAAATATCTAAACGCAACTCCTCTTCAGCGTTTTGGGGGCCACGTTCGATCAGCTCATGAATATCGATGTGTTCCATCAAGGCTTCTTTCGCCAGTACCGCGGCTTTTTCGGCAGTACCGCCAATACCAATGCCGAGCATGCCCGGTGGGCACCAGCCCGCACCCATCAGCGGCACGGTTTTCTCTACCCATTCCGCAATATCATCCGATGGGTTCAGCATCACCATCTTGGTTTTGTTTTCACTGCCGCCACCTTTGGCCGCAATTTGAATATCCACTTTATTGCCAGGCACCATGTTGATGTGTACCACAGCTGGGGTGTTGTCTTTGGTATTGATGCGTTTGCCCGCTGGGTCCATCAATACCGAGGCACGCAGTGGGTTATCTGGGTTGGTGTACGCTTGGCGCACGCCCTCATCCACCATCTGCTGCACTGTCATATCGGTAGAATCCCATTGCACACCCATACCGATGTTCACGAAGCAAGTAACGATACCAGTGTCCTGACAAATAGGGCGGTGTCCTTCCGCTGACATACGAGAGTTGATCAGGATCTGAGCTATCGAGTCTTTCGCCGCTTGGCTTTCTTCACGTTGGTAGGCTTTTTCTAGGGCTTTTACAAAGTCTAATGGGTGGTAGTAGGAGATGTACTGCAGCGCATCAGCAACACTGCTGATCACATCTTGCTTGCGTATTACCGTCATTGCTTGCCTCGTTATTGTTATGCTTCCGTGTACTGCCGCTATTTATGTGGACAACTGCTTTCCAAATGGAAGAAAGCTCTCACTCTTTAAGTAGCAGCTTTGTATGAGGTTTTTATGATACTCTTGCTTTCCTCACGATGCTACGCAATGAACGGTTTCTCTGTCACAAATTACACAAATGAATAACAACCAAATTTTGTCAATTGAACACAAACAGTTAACTTATCACCCTGATATTGCTAAACAATTTTTCACGCACATTGAACAGCAACCTTGGGCGATGCTGCTGCGCTCCGCTTCTACCACTCATATGGATAGCCGCTTTGATATTCTGGTCGCCAATCCTTTAGCCACTTTAGTAACCTTTGGTGATGAAACGGAAATCAGCACTCAGAATGGCGTGACATTGTCACTAGAAGATCCCTTTACATTACTGGCACAAACTCAGCAACACTACTTGCCAGAACGTTCTTGTGCACATGAATTGCCTTTTATCGGCGGTGCGCTTGGCTATTTCGCTTATGATTTGGGGCGACGTGTTGAAACCATTCCGACCCTAGCAGAACAAGACATTGCCATGCCAGAGATGGCGGTGGGAATCTACCCTTGGGCACTGGTGGTTGATCATCAAAAGCAGACGGCGCAGTTAGTCGGTGAAGGCGTTGAGAATGCTTGGGCTTGGTTAAGCCAACAACAAGTGGCGAACCAAAAAGATTCTTCGGATTTTGCGCTGACTTCACCTTGGCGCTCCAATATGAGTTATGCCGCCTACCAAGATAAATTTACCCGAGTACAGCAGTATTTGCGTTCCGGAGACTGTTATCAAATCAACCTCGCGCAGCGCTTTCAGGCTCATTACACCGGCAGTGAATGGCAAGCGTATTTGAAATTGGAAGCTGGCAACCAAGCGCCCTTCTCCGCCTTTTTGCGTCTACCACAAGGCGCTATTTTAAGCGTCTCTCCAGAACGTTTTCTGCAAGTGGCAGATCGGGTGATTGAAACCAAACCGATCAAAGGCACTCGCCCCCGTAGTGCTGACAGCCAGCAAGATAAAGCGTTAATGCAAGATTTGGCTACGGCGGAAAAGGATCAAGCGGAAAACTTGATGATTGTTGACCTGCTGCGTAATGACATTGGCCGCGTGGCTACACCGGGCAGTGTTCATGTACCGAAACTATTTGATGTGGAGAGCTTTCCCGCTGTGCACCATCTGGTAAGCACGATTCGCGCAACCCTCGATGAACGCTATGAATTGGCCGATCTGCTCCGTGCTTGTTTCCCCGGTGGCTCCATTACTGGCGCCCCCAAAGTTCGGGCGATGGAAATTATTGAAGAACTTGAACCCCATCGACGTAGCGCTTATTGCGGCTCCATCGGTTATCTCAGTCGCCATGGAAAAATGGACACCAGCATCACCATTCGCACTCTCGTGGCTTATCAGCAACAGCTCTATGCTTGGGCAGGCGGCGGTTTAGTGGCGGATAGCGAGTGCGCCTCCGAATACCAAGAAACGCTCGATAAACTGAGCCGAATCCTCCCGACTTTGGAGAGTTAATCTTTCCCCATCCACTCATAATGGCAGCGAGTAAAACCTTCGCTGCCATTTTCACATTTTACATGTTCACAATCGGTCAAATGTGCTTCACTCAGCAGCATGATTCTTCAAAACACGCTATAACATGTGTTGTACGTTAATCACGGTATAGAGGCCATCTTTGCGAAATATCAGCCGTAACGAATTTATCCAGCAGTTTCAGCTCAATTTACCTGCAGCCTATCATCAGGAAAGCTTGCTGCGAGTCGCTCATTTAGCACCCGATTCACTGCGTAAAGCTTCAGTATTGATTGGTGTGGTTGAACGGCAACAAGGATTGCAGGTGATTTTGACGAAACGAGCAGCGCATTTAAGGCACCATCCTGGGCAGATTAGTTTTCCAGGTGGCAAATATGAAGAAAGCGATCACTCGTTGCAGCAAACCGCCAAGCGTGAAGCGCGTGAAGAGATAGGCATCAATGAAGAGAAGATCCACATTGTCGGCCAACTACCCGAGTTAGTCACTGTCAGCCAATTTGCGGTGACGCCTATTTTGGCGTTTGTGGAATCGGACTACCAAATTCAGCTCGATCACAACGAAGTCGATGAAGTTTTCGAAGTGCCGATCAGTTTTTTGCTCGATCGAAAAAAGCTCTACACAGGAACGTTTCAGCTAAAAAACCACCGTCATCGTGTGTTCGCCATTCCCTATAAACAACATTTTATATGGGGTATGACTGCACAAATCATCCAATCCCTCCAAAAACAACTTATTAATTACAATGAGTTAGTCTAACTTTTCTTTTTATTTATTATTGTTAACGGCCATGTTTTGATTAGAAAATCTAATATCGAATTAAGGCAAACGTTTGCCAAATCATCCACTGAGAATTATTTACTCACAGATAACTTTATCTAATCCAAACCATTAACAATTCTCACATGTGGCACGCCAATTTCGTGATCAAAAATAGGTTTTTGATAGAAGTTTCAATAAGCACGGTCAATCATGATTTAGATCTAGTTTTATTCTGTGAAAAATGTGCAAAAATGTACGCCGACTTATTTCCTGTTCCCCAAATGAGTAAAAACACATGAATACTACAACAGCGGCCACTTCTACAGCACGTTCTGCTAGCAAGTGGACCTACAAAGATTTCACATGGGCTCTATCCCTTTTCGGTACAGCAGTCGGTGCAGGTGTTCTATTCCTGCCTATTAAAGCCGGTGCAGGTGGTTTTTGGCCATTAGTAATTCTCGCTTTAATTGCAGCACCAATGACTTGGTTCGCTCACAAATCCCTCGCTCGTTTTGTTCTTTCTGCTAAAAACCCTGATGCAGACATCACTGATACTGTTGAAGAACATTTCGGTAAAGCGGGTGCAAACCTCATCACCTTCGCCTACTTCTTTGCCATTTACCCTATCGTTTTGATTTATGGCGTTGGTATCACAAACACCGTTGACTCTTTCCTAGTAAACCAAATGGGTATGGGATCCATCCCTCGTTGGCTACTCTCTGGTTCGCTGATTATTGCTATGACTGCGGGCGTAGTGTTTGGTAAAGAACTGATGCTGAAAGCCACTTCTGCTATGGTTTACCCACTGGTATTCATTCTGCTGGCTCTCTCTTTCTACCTGATCCCAGATTGGAACACATCCATGATTGAAGTAGCGCCTGACTGGTCAGCAATGCCAAATATCGTATGGCTTGCTATTCCAATCATCGTGTTCTCTTTCAACCACAGCCCAATCATTTCTCAATTCTCTAAAGAGCAACGTCAACAATTCGGTGACGATGCGGTGAAGAAAACCGATATGATCACTGGCGGCGCAGCCATGATGCTGATGGGTTTCGTCATGTTCTTCGTATTCTCTGTGGTACTGTCACTGTCTCCTGAAGAACTGGCCATGGCGAAAGAACAAAACATCTCTGTTCTGTCTTACCTAGCAAACGAACACGCTTCACCAATCATCTCTTACTTAGGCCCAATCGTGGCATTCGCAGCGATCACTTCAAGCTACTTTGGCCACTTCCTAGGTGCTCATGAAGGTCTGGTTGGTCTGGTGAAATCTCGCAGCGATATGCAAATCAGCAAGATTGAAAAAATCTCTCTGGGCTTCATCGTCATCACCACTTGGATTGTTGCGATTGTTAACCCAAGTATCCTTGGCATGATCGAAACCATGGGCGCACCAATGATTGCCGCAATCTTGTTCCTGCTACCTGTATTTGCAATGCACAAAGTGCCTGCAATGGCGAAGTTCAAGACTTCAGCACCTGTACAGATTTTTACAGTTATTTGTGGCTTGGCTGCGATTAGTTCTGTAATCTACGGCGCTCTTTAATCTCTACCTCTGCGTATGAGCTTAAAACACAAAACATAACTATACCAAAAGCCTCCCTAACCTTAGGGGGGCTTAGTTTTGAGGCATTCAAAATGATTAGTGTATTTGACATCTATAAAATCGGTGTTGGTCCTTCGAGCTCACACACGGTTGGACCGATGAAAGCGGGTAAAGAGTTTATTGATGAACTTCGCTCAATGGGAAAATTGCGCGACGTCACTAAAATCACCGTGGACGTTTATGGATCGCTATCACTGACAGGGAAAGGTCACCACACGGATATTGCTATCATCATGGGTCTGGCAGGCAATACGCCAGAGAAAGTGGATATCGATTCGATTCCGGGCTTTATTGCTCGTGTAGAAGAAACAGAACGTCTTCCTGTTGGTATGCACTGTCATACCGTCTCTTTCCCTCGTGAAGGAGGCATGAATTTCCACCGCACTAATCTCGCATTGCACGAAAACGGCATGCAGATTCACGCATGGATCAATGACGAGAAAATCTTCAGCAAAACTTACTACTCTATCGGTGGTGGTTTCATCGTTGATGAAGAACACTTCGGTAAAGAAAGTGAATCTCTCATTCAAGTTCCTTATGTTTTCCGCTCTGCTGAAGAACTGCTGAACCAGTGTAAGGAGAGTGGCCTCTCTATCAGCACGCTAGTAATGGCGAACGAAAAAGCCATGCACTCAGACGAAGAAGTGCGCACCTATTTCGCCAACATCTGGCGTACCATGCGCGAGTGTATGGAACGCGGCATGAACACCGAAGGAATCCTGCCTGGGCCTTTGCGTGTACCACGCCGTGCTGCAGCACTGCGTCAACAACTGCTGACTTCAGAAAAAACCACCAACGATCCAATGGCGGTAGTTGACTGGGTTAACATGTATGCGTTTGCGGTTAACGAAGAGAACGCAGCTGGTGGCCGTGTAGTCACTGCACCAACCAACGGTGCGTGTGGCATTATCCCTGCAGTACTCGCCTACTACGACAAGTTCATCCAAACCGTGACTGAGAAAGACTACATCCGCTACTTCGCTGCTTCTGGCGCAATTGGTGGTTTGTACAAGCGTAATGCCTCTATCTCAGGTGCGGAAGTAGGCTGTCAAGGCGAAGTCGGTGTGGCTTGTTCTATGGCCGCTGCGGGCCTAGCTGAGCTTTTAGGCGGTAGCCCAGAGCAAGTCTGTATGGCGGCTGAAATCGCAATGGAACACAACCTTGGTTTGACTTGTGACCCAGTTGCAGGACAAGTACAGGTTCCGTGTATCGAGCGTAACGGTATTGCAGCGGTGAAAGCGATCAACTCAACTCGTATGGCGCTGCGTCGTTCTTCTGCCCCACGTGTTTCACTGGATAAAGTGATTGAAACCATGCTGGAAACTGGCAAGGACATGAATGCTAAGTACCGTGAAACTTCACAAGGTGGCTTGGCAATCAAAGTGATCTGCTAATAGCAGCACTTTTTACTGTTACAACAACGCCCGGATATCCGGGCGTTTTTTATGCTTGGCATGATCAGATTACATCTCACATCAATGCGCTACTCACCGCGATAAATACAACCTGCCGTGCAAGTTTCTTTGATCTCGACTTTGCTCAGCAGCGGTAAACTGGGTTTAAGCTGTTGCCAAATCCATTTTGCCAACACTTCGCTGGTTGGGTTTTCTAAACCTTCAATATCGTTCAGATAATAGTGATCAAGGCGATCATAAATCGGTTTGAATGCCGCTTTAATTTCAGCAAAGTCAACCACCCAACCGGTATGAGGGTTCACTTCACCTTCAACGTACAGACGAACTAAGAAAGAGTGGCCATGCAAGCGTCCACATTTATGTCCAGCAGGCACGTGCGGTAAGTGGTGAGCAGCCTCAAACATAAACTCTTTGTATAATTCTGTTTTCATCATCATTCTCGGGGCATTAAAAGAGCCGCAATACTAAGAAATCTCCCGCGTTGAGACAAGGCTATTCAAAACATAATTCTAGCCAACCGCCCCTCTCACACACATCACCTAAAAACATCCCTGATCAATCAATGCACTAGGTGATAATCAGCAGCTTAATATGTTGAACCATCACAAAAGAGTATGCGTCATCCCTCATATTTAAACTCACACTTTGGTTAAGGTCACACTAACAATTGGTCTACGTTTGTCACCTAGCGAATTAACGCTATATTTACATAAATCGGGGTCACTTATAATTACAAAACTATCATGAACTCATCCATTCTTAGTAAATTGCTGCTGACATTAATTACCGTGTTTGCCTTAGTTTTGGCAGGCTCAACCTCCTACCAATATTGGCAGCAAAAAGATCTCATTCATTCCGTGTTAAGTGAGCAACTACACGATAAAGCCAGTAACTACTTTGATAGTTTGAACATGATGATGCTCACTGGCACCATGGCGCAAAAGGAAACCTTGCGCCAAAAAGCCTTGGCTCAAGATGGCATCGAACAAGTCAGGGTGATCCGCGCAGAAACCGTGAACAAACTTTATGGCCCAGGAATGCCAGAGCAAAAGCCACAAGATGCCATCGATCAACGCGCCCTCGCCGGTGAAACGGTAATCGAACCTTATTCTGGCGATTGGGGGAATGGGATCGTGGTAGCTTTGCCCATGAAATCCAGTGAGAACTATCGCGGAACCAACTGTGTGGCTTGCCACATGGCTCCGGAAGGTGAAGTGCTTGGGGTGATCCGCCTTGAGTTTAACCTTAGCCACTTAACCCAAATGGTGAATCATCGAACACTCATTGGCATAAGTATTATGTCGGTGATCGCCTTGTTCGGTTTTATGGTCACCCTGTTTTTTATGCGCCGTATTCTTATCCTGCCGCTACAAAAAATCTCCACATTCATGTGTGATGTGAGTAAGAGTAAAGATCTGTCTCATCGTTTAGCTAATGACCGAAAAGATGAACTCGGGCAACTCGCGGTATCTATCAACTCACTGATGGATACCGTGTCAGACAGCTTGCAACAAGTGCAAGAAACGTCCCATTCCCTTGCTGACTCGGCTAAAAAGCTCACGAATGTGGCGCAAGTCACCGATCAGGCAGCCAATAATCAGCAAAAAGAAACCTCTGAAGTACAACTCAACATTACCGACATGCAAGCCAAACAGCAGCAAGTCGAATTTGCCACCGAAGAAGCCTCTAAATTGGTCAATCACACCACTAACATTGTTCAGCAAAGTGCCAAACAAGCTCATGTCGCGAGTGAAGATATTAAAAATCTGGTGGGCGATATTGAATCGGTTAAACAACGTATTGTGGACTTGAACAATCAAACAACCCAAGTCTCCTCCATCCTTGGCGTCATTAAAGGCATTGCCGAACAAACTAACCTACTGGCTCTGAATGCTGCCATTGAAGCGGCCCGCGCGGGCGAACAAGGCCGAGGTTTTGCCGTGGTTGCCGATGAAGTCCGTCATTTAGCATCACGCACAGCGGAGGCGACTGGCAACATTGAAAACATCATTTCCGGCTTCCAACGTGATAGCCAAGCCTCTCTTACTTCAGTTGATACGGTGTGTTCTCATGCTCACCAACGTTCAACAGAAATTGAAGAACTCTCTAAAGTCATGACCAATGTGGTCACTGAAATGCAACAAGTGCTCAATCACGCGATGGGGATTCAAGAACAAACCAAGCGCACGACAGAAGTCAGCCATGAAATTCAAAATAAAGTGGACGTGATTACTCATCATGCCGATGACACTTCGCATTCAGCGAGCGAAACGCGTGAAATCAGTGTCGATCTTGAACATTTGTCGCAGCAATTGGAGTCACTGCTCAATCAATTTACTTTGATTAGCAAGAATTCTGCGCGGAAACCACATTAAAGGTTGAAGCTGGCAAATTGACAGGTAATATGTTCCGTTGAATCTGTAAAACTCTCTACAACCCAATGTTTCGTCTATTTTTTGCGCAACGATTGCTGCAAATGACATTGGGGTGTCTTTTATCTCAACGGAGACTGTAATAAACATGACTTACGCGCCTGTAAATGACGTACTAAGCGGCAAGCTCGCAGTAGACAGTGAAGTCACTGTTCGCGGCTGGGTTCGCACACGTCGTGATTCCAAAGCTGGAATTTCGTTTCTTGCCATCTATGACGGCTCTTGTTTCAACCCGATTCAGGCCGTGGTTCCTAATAATCTGAATAATTACGACAATGAAGTCCTGAAGCTAACGACAGGTTGCTCTGTTGAAGTAACGGGGACAATTGTTGATTCTCCAGCATCTGGTCAAGCGTTTGAACTGGCTGCAACTGCGGTAAAAGTAGTGGGTTGGGTTGAAGATGCCGACACTTACCCAATGGCGAAAACTCGTCATTCTATCGAATATCTGCGTGAAGTGGCTCACCTGCGTCCACGTACTAACGTGATCGGTGCCGTAGCACGCGTTCGTAACTGCTTGGCACAAGCCATTCACCGCTTCTACCACGAACAAGGTTACTTCTGGGTTTCTGCACCACTGATCACCGCTTCTGATGCAGAAGGTGCGGGTGAAATGTTCCGCGTATCAACGCTGGATATGGAAAACCTACCGCGTACTGATGCAGGTAAAGTGGATTACAACCAAGACTTCTTTGGTAAAGAAACGTTCCTTACTGTATCAGGCCAGCTCAACGCGGAAGCGTACGCTTGTGCAATCAGCAAAGTGTACACTTTCGGCCCAACGTTCCGTGCTGAGAACTCAAACACTAGCCGTCATTTGGCGGAATTCTGGATGGTCGAACCTGAAGTCGCGTTCGCGGATCTAAACACCGTAGCAAAACTGGCTGAAGACATGCTGAAGTATGTGTTCAAAGCGGTACTGGCTGAGCGTCGTGACGATCTTGAGTTCTTTAATGACCGCATCAACAACGAAGTGATTGCCCGTCTTGAACAGTTTGTAGATTCAGATTTTGCACAAGTGGATTACACCGATGCGATCGAAATTCTGAAAAACTGTGGCAAAACGTTTGAGTTCCCAGTTGAGTGGGGTATCGACTTAGCTTCTGAGCACGAGCGCTTCCTCGCAGAAGAACACTTCAAAGCGCCAGTGATCGTAAAGAACTATCCAAAAGACATCAAAGCGTTCTACATGCGTATGAACGAAGATGGCAAAACCGTTGCAGCGATGGACGTATTAGCTCCGGGCATTGGTGAAATCATTGGTGGTTCACAACGTGAAGAGCGTTTGGATGTTCTGGATGCACGTATGCGTGAATTTGGTATCGATCCTGAGCACATGGATTGGTATCGCGACTTACGCCGTTACGGCACAGTACCGCACGCAGGTTTTGGTCTAGGCTTCGAGCGTCTCGTGTCTTACGTCACTGGTATGGGCAACGTGCGTGATGTGATTCCATTCCCACGTACGCCACGCAGCGCAAGCTTCTAATTGCACTCTGTCGAATGCAAAAACCGTCTCTAGCGAGACGGTTTTTTTATACCCAAAACTCACTATTCTTCACGTTTATCCATTTGTAACGAATAAAAATGGTGTACTGGTCCATAACCCTGACCGATTTTCAGTTGATCAGCATGCAAGATCGCCTGATGGATATACTGCTTTGCTTTCTCAACCGCCTCTTTCAACGCATAACCTTGCGCAAGATAGGAGGCGATCGCCGATGAGAGTGAACACCCCGTACCATGTGTGTTTTGGGTGGCAATGCGTGGCGCGCGGAAAGGGTAGATATCGTTCGCTTCGATCAGCAAATCATCACTGTCCCTTTGCTGATGATTATGCCCCCCTTTGAGCAAGACGGCTTGAGCGTCTAACTGACTTAGTGCAACAATGCCCTGCTGTGGATTTTGTTGCCATTCTTGCTCTGTCATCCCCACTAAAACGGCCGCTTCCGGTAGATTAGGCGTGATGAGACTAGCAAGTGGCAACAGCTCATTTTTTAAGGTGATCACGGCATCTTCTGCGAGTAGATGATGCCCGCTGGTTGAAACCATCACCGGATCGAGCACAACCCATTGGGGTTGATATTGACGCAATTTTTTGGCAACCAGAGTGATGATTTGGGCATCCGCCAACATGCCAATTTTTACCGCCAAGACAGGAATATCACAGAAAATCGCCTCCAATTGCTGCTCAATAATCTCTAGAGGTAGAGGAAATACCGCTGAAACACCTTGCGTATTTTGCGCAGTAATCGCGGTAATCACCGAGCAAGCATAGCTTCCAGTTGCGGAAATGGCTTTGATATCGGCTTGAATCCCCGCTCCGCCGCCACTGTCTGATCCAGCAATGGTGAGCACTATAGGGGTAGGATTTGAAGAGATTAGTGGCATAAAGGCTCCTGTGAAAAACAGGAACTGATCCCAAACCGCAGATGAATGGCAAAACAATACGAGCTGTTGAGGATAGTTCCCTACGTCAGTTCTAACTGAATCAGGTTCAACGGGTCTCGCTACGCGATCTCAGCCTTCAATTCGCACTCTTTCATGCGCTCTCAGGCTCCCCGACTACGAGCGGCATCTTAACAGCATTTAATGCGGTGGACAGCGATTATTTCTCACTTTCAATAAAGTCGAGATCACGCCACATTTCCTCTAATTCCACTTCAGACGGCATTTCACTGTGCTCAATTTGGCGAATCACTCGACATGGATTCCCCACGGCAACGCAATCAGGCGGAATATCTCTTGTTACCACGCTTCCAGCACCAATGACACTGCGAGCACCAACGGTAACGCCATCAAGCACAATCGCGCCCGCGCCAAGCCACACGTTATCTTCAATCACAATCGGGTTGCCAGCCGCAATCGGTAACACACGCTGTGCAAGATCAAGTGGATGCCCAACGGTACTGATCACCACATTCGGTCCCATCTGCACATATTCACCAATCATCACTGGGGCAATATCCAAAATGATGACGTTGGTGTTTAAGAAACCACCACATTTGAAATGAATGTTATGGCCTAAATCGCAGAAAAACGGAGGCACTATCGTCACACCGTTTGCCGCACCCAAGAGCGAATTTAATATCACTTGCCGTTCAGCATGCTGGGCTGGACGTGTATGGTTGAAGTCATACAGCTTCTCTTTGACCTCCATTTGATAGGTAATCAAATCTCGGTTTATGGGTAACTGAACTGAAAAATCTTTCAAATCACGGCTCATGTGCTTCCTCATTTTCTGTTTACCTCTGACCATAAGCACTCAAATCGAATAGAAAAACCTCGTTGCATAAAGGTTGAGAGCCAAATAACACATTACATCAGGTAGTTAGCATTAAGGAGTGATACGACCACTCAAAAAATCATCTTTCAAAGGTGGTGATTACTTCATGATGCCTATAAGATTCGCAACTTTCATTAAAAATGATAATAAATCGCACTTGCTTTAATTAAGCAGTTTATACTTGAGTTGCTGTAACTTATTGACCTTTGGTACTACCGCTTGCTATGAAAAATACTATCCACAATATCAAACTCACATTTGGGCTTTATGCGCTCGCAGGAGCACTGTTTGCTCTATACACGAGCCGTGTCTGCCCTTTTCTTGCCACTCTGACCACTCGTGAAATTGCCACCCAAGTTAGCGTGGTATTTTTCCTCGCTTGGTTAATCCGCCATACACTGTTTCGTCATCACTCATGGGCAAAAAAGCAACAATTCACTCAATTAGATACCTGCCTGCTGTTTTGTATCAGTATCCCCTTCGCAGCCTATTACAACTTTCATTACCAATTCACGCTCGATAGCAATTTGAAAGTGTTGTTTGGCATGACCTTATTTGGTTTTTTTACGGGAGCTTTACTGCAACTGAGTGCCAAATTACGCACATTACGCCAAACACCACAGTCCATGACAGTAGCGCTCTTTGCCCATGAGCGGCGCTCTTTAGTGAATCAATTGATCGGTCTGATTTTTATTTTGGTTTGTACCTTGACCATAGTGCTCAGTATGGTGGCATTGAAAGACATTTACTGGCTAGAGAATCATCCCACCCACTTACTTGATGGCAGTGGAAAAATCAGCATTCTGAAAGAGTTTGTCTTCCTTTCTTTGGTTCTTGGTGGCTATGTTACCGCTATTTTGATGCTGTGGAGCCGAGTGATGAAAGAGATCCTTGCTCATCAAGAACACTCTTTACAAGCGGTCACTGAAGGCAACCTCCAAGTTCGTGTACCCATTTATTCTAACGATGAGCTAGGCAACGTAGCCATGTTGACTAACCAGATGCTGGACAGCTTAGAAACCACGCAAAATGAAGTGAAGACGACACGAGATGTCGCAATCGTCAGCCTCTCAGCTCTCGCTGAATCGCGAGATAATGAAACAGGTGCTCATATTCTTCGTACTCAGGAATACGTTAAGGCACTGGCAGAGCACATGGCACAGTCTTCGAAATACAAACCGTTGCTGACTCCCAATTACATTGAACTGCTTTATAAATCCGCGCCCTTGCATGACGTCGGTAAAGTCGGCATCCCCGATTTGGTTCTACTCAAACCAGGAAAACTCACCGATGAAGAGTTCATGGTCATGAAAGATCATCCACGTATCGGTGCGCAAGCGCTTGCGATTGCCGAAAAACATTTAGGCACCAGTTCATTCTTAGCTATTGCCAAAGAAATCGCCCTAACCCATCACGAAAAGTGGAATGGCACAGGTTACCCCTCTCAATTACAAGGTGAGGATATTCCGCTCTCAGGTCGTTTGATGGCATTAGCCGATGTTTACGATGCCTTAATTTCCGCTCGTGTCTACAAACCTGCGTTTAGCCATGAGAAAGCTAAATCCATTCTTATCGAAGGCTCAGGAAGTCATTTTGATCCTGCCGTAGTTGATGCCTTCCTTGCTGTTGAAGACAAATTCATCGCGATTGCGGCACATTTTAAAGACGCTGAATCATAAGACTTGCTGAAAATTTAATACGTAATAATCCCAAAATACGTGGAAACGGTTCGATAGCAACCCATGCATCAGCACTATCTTATTAATAAAGCCCAGCCCTAAACTGAAAAGCTTAGGGCTTTTACATCACAAAATGACCTACTATTCCCAATTTCTCAGCCAAGTAAAAATTTTTCGATATTTTCTTTCAGGTACTGTTGTCACCAGAATTCGAGGAAGGTATAAATACGGTAAATTTTGATGAGTTCAATCATCCCTTCCCACCCTAACTTGACATGGATGTGCATTATGTTCGAAAAAGTCGTTGCCGCCCCAGCAGACCCAATTCTTGGTTTAACTGAAGAGTTCAAAAAAGATCCTCGTACCGACAAAATTAACCTCGGTGTAGGTATTTATAAGAATGAAGCAGGCGAAACCCCTGTTCTCGCTACCGTAAAGAAAGCAGAGGCAGCACTGCTTGAATCAGAGAAAACCAAATCTTATCTGACGATTGAAGGGACTGCTGAATACGGTTTAGCCGTACAAAAACTGCTGTTCGGCGAAAATTCAAACATAGTGACCCAAAAACTGGCAAAAACCGCACAAGCCCCAGGTGGTACAGGTGCTCTGCGTGTTGCTGGCGAATTTATTAAGCGCCAATTGGGTAATGTGAAAGTGTGGATCAGCAACCCAACTTGGGCTAACCACCACGGTGTGTTCAATGCAGCGGGTTTAGAAACCACGCAATACGCTTATTATGATGCCGAAGCTAAAGACAAGAGCTTTGCTGCTATGCTGGCTGATTTAGAGCAAGCAGCGAAAGGCGATGTGGTACTGCTCCACGGGTGCTGTCACAACCCAACTGGCATCGACCCAACTGAACAAGAATGGGAAGTACTGGCAAAGTTAGTTGCCGATAAAGGTCTACTACCTTTGTTTGACTTTGCTTACCAAGGTTTTGCGACTGGTGTGGAAGAAGATGCAGCAGGTCTGCGTACTTTTGCCAAATACAATTCAGAAATTCTTGTCGCAAGTTCATTTTCAAAAAACTTTGGCCTGTACAACGAGCGCGTTGGTGCATTCACTCTCGTAGCACCATCCGCAGCAGTGGCTGAAACTGCATTTTCACAAGTGAAAGCAATCATTCGTTCAATTTACTCAAACCCACCGGCTCACGGTGCTGCGGTTGTGACTTATATTCTGAACAACCCTACCTTACGTGCGGAGTGGGAAGCTGAAGTGGCTGAAATGCGTGAACGCATTCAAGAAATGCGCGTGCTATTCGTCAACACATTGAAAGAAGTGGGCGTAAACGCTGACTTTAGCTTTATCGAACGCCAAAACGGTATGTTCTCTTTCTCTGGTCTAAATAAAGAACAAGTCGCACGTTTGAAATCGGAACTGGGTATCTACATTGTGGGGTCAGGTCGTATCAGTGTTGCTGGCATGACAAAATCTAACATGCTGCCATTGTGCAAAGGCATCGCTGCGGTCATGTAAGTTCGCAGCAACCATGCTTTCTCAAAACCGGCTCAAAGAGCCGGTTTTTTGTTTTTTCAGAATTGATTTTAACGTTACTTTCCCTAGCTCTATGCCCTCCCCTCAGATTAGGCTTAACGTGGCAATATGATGTAGTATGATTGCCCCAAACCGCCAAAAACATCGCAAAACAGATGTTTGTAACGAGAGGAGCCTTCATGGACGCCGAGTTAATCGAGATTCAGCAATTTCTGCAACAGCATCCCCCTTTTGATGCCCTACCATCTGACCTGTTATCCGAAGTCACCCAAGAGATTGAAATTGCCTATTTTCGCAAAGGCACACCGATCATTAACCACAAACAAGCCATCAATGACCTGTATCTGATCCGCAGTGGAGCCGTCGAAGTCTATCGCCGTCATGGTGAATTGTATAACCGACTCACCGAAGGTAGCCTTTTTGGACAGATGGGCTTGTTGACGCGTAACCAAGTCTCTTTCGCGGTCACCGCGATTGAAGATACGCTGCTGTACTGCATCCCAGAAGCCCTCTTTCATCGCCTCCATCAAGAATTTGATAGCTTCGCCGATTTCGTGGAAGTCGAACAGTCGGCACGTTTACGCCAAACGGTTAAGAAACAAAAAGAGCAAAATGACCTGATCACCAGTAAAGTGAAGCAGTTGTTAACTCGCCCAGCGCCAACCATTGATAAACAGGCCACCATCCAACAGGCAGCACTACGCATGGCGGACGAGAATCTCTCTGCTCTGCTTATCCTAGATGATTACATTCTGCACGATGCAGAAGATGACTCAACACCTGTGGTCGGCATTATTACCGAGCGAGATCTCTGCCGCCGAGTTCTTGCACATGGTATTGATACCCAGCAAGCCGTGAGCCAAGTGATGACCCATGAGGTAATTTCTCTTGATCACAATGCCTACGTTTATGAAGCCATGCTTGTGATGCTACGCAATAATGTCCACCATCTTCCGGTACTGAGAGAAAAACAGCCTATTGGCATCATAGATATGACGGACATCGTGCGCCATGAATCACAAAACTCTTTGCTCTTGGTGAGCCGTATCTATCAACAGACCAGCATCGATGAATTAGCGCAACTCGCGAGTGAAGTGCAAGCGAGCTTCGTACGGCTCGTCAATGAAGATGCCAACTCACACATGATTGGCACTGCGATGTCCACCATTGGCCGAGCCTTTACACAACGGATTATTGAGTTGGTAGAAGCAGAATTAGGCGAAGCCCCTGTGCCTTACTGTTTTGTTGCGTTTGGGTCCATGGGGCGCGATGAGCAGCTGATTGTGACTGATCAGGATAATGCCCTGATTTTGGATGATCGTTATGACACACAACAACATGGTGCATATTTCACGCAATTTGCCCAATCGGTTTGTCATGGCTTAGACCTCTGTGGTTACCCACTTTGTGATGGCGAGATCATGGCTAGTAACCCCAAGTGGCGTATGACTCGCAAAGATTGGGAGAACTGTTTTGCTGATTGGATTGACAACCCAAACCCACAAGCATTACTCAATGCATCTATCTTTTTCGATCTGGATGGCGTTTACGGGAGAACCAAGTGGGCAGAACAGCTTTCAAGTTTTATCGTACGCCGCGCAAAACGCAATCAACGCTTTTTAGCCTGCTTAGCGCGTAATGCTCTCAATCGCACCCCACCGCTCGGTTTTTTCAAAAACTTCGTAATGGAAAAAGATGGACGTCACAATAATTCGATTAATTTGAAACGCCGAGGTACAGCACCGTTGGCGGATTTAATTCGCGTTCATGCACTCGCCGCAGGATCTAGAGCAAAAAACTCGTTTGAACGTTTGGATGATGTCATTGAAGCTGGCTTACTTCCGCAAGGGAAAGGTAAAGATCTGCGTGATGCACTCGAGTTTATTGCCATGGTGCGTATTCGTCATCAAGCCATCGATGTGGAACAAAAGAGAGAGGCAGATAACAGCATCGAGCCCGAAAATCTCTCTGACTTTGAACGACGCAACTTAAAGGATGCATTTCAAATTCTCAGCAATGGGCAGAATTTTCTCAAATACCGCTATCAGGCGAATCAACACTTTAAGTGAGTCTTATGTTTCAGTCTGCCATTTATTGGCCTTCGCGATTTGCACATTTGGCCCAGCAAGCCCAACAAACCGTATTGCAAAACTATTATGCTCACCCCGTAGTGGATGGTTCAGTCCCAATTTGCGAATGTCCTCTCGTGGCACTTGATTTTGAAACTACAGGACTGAATGCGCAGCAAGATGACATCCTAAGCATTGGCTTAGTTCCATTCAATACCCAGCGTATCGCCCTAAAACAAGCGCGGTATTGGTTGGTGAAACCCAGTCGACCTTTGGAAGAAGATTCTGTTGTCATTCACGGCATCACACACACTGAACTGAAACATGCCCAAGAACCTGAAGTGGTGTTTAGTGAGTTATTCGATGCCCTTCGTGGAAAAATCGTTGTTGCACATTTTCGCCACATTGAGCGTGAATTTTTGCGCCAAACGACCCTGAAACTTTGGGAGGAAGCGGTAGAGTTTCCTATCATTGATACATTAGAAATCGAGCTCTCAGTACAAAATACGCAACGCTCACTCTGGCAACGCCTGTTACGTAGCCCAATTCCTTCAGTGCGGCTTGGGCAATCACGCTTACGTTATGGCCTTCCTGCGTATTCCCCCCATCAAGCACTGACCGATGCGATTGCGACCGCTGAGCTTTTTCAAGCGCAATATGCACACCATTTGCGGCCAGAGACACCCATACAATCTCTTTGGTTGTAATTTATTGTGAAACAATCACCACCTCTAAAAAGGTGGTTTAAGGATGGCAAAACAAAATGGAGCGCAATGCGCTCCATTTTCGGTTAAAGACCCGACTTAGAGTTTGAAACGTCGGATTTCTTGCTCCAACTCATGAGAAAGCTCAGAAAGTTCCGCCGCCTGTTCTGCCGCTGAATGCGCTTCATGCGCTAAATCATTTGAAACATCACGGATACCTACGGTATTGCGCGTAATCTCTGATGTGACCGAAGCTTGCTCTTCTGCCGCCGAGGCAATTTGAGTTGCCATGTCACTGATGCGCTCAACCGTTTTATGAATCTGCTCTAAGCTCACCGAAGCCGCATTCGCATCATCAACGCTGGTATCCGCCAAACGACGGCTGTCATCCATAATGCCAACCGCTTTACCCGTAGTGGCTTGCAATGTCTCAATCATTTGCTGGATTTCTTTGGTCGAAGCATGAGTACGCTGGCTAAGTACGCGCACCTCATCCGCAACAACCGCAAAACCACGGCCTTGCTCGCCGGCGCGCGCAGCTTCAATCGCCGCGTTAAGTGCTAACAAATTGGTCTGTTCAGCAATATTTTGAATGGTCGAAAGAATGGTACTGATCTGGTGCCCGTGAGCTTCTAGCTCCTGAATAACCTCTGTGGCCACTTGCACTTCTTCCGCCAGAGACTGGATCGAACGCTGAGTCTGAGTAACTTGGGTGCTACCGTGAACACAAGCCGTTACTGCTTCTCCGGAATTTTGAGCAGTATGATCGGCGTTACCAGCAATCTCCTGAGTTGCTGCCGCCATCTCATTAATCGCAGTAGCCACCATATTAATTTCATCTTGTTGCAAACGAATTCGGTTACTACGTTCTTCCGCTTGTGCCGCAGTTACGTTCGCCTGCTGTGATAGTGCCTTTGAAACATGACTTAGTTTCAACACCATGTTATGCATGTTGCTAACAAAAGTATTGAAGTTGCTCGCTAACTGTCCGACTTCATCATCGCTCCGTGGCTCAAGGCGTTGGGTAAGATCAGCATCGCCTGAGGCAATTTCTTCCAACGCTTTAGACACTCGACTTAAATCACGGAATAAGAAACTGACCAACCAAGAAACAATCCCCACAACAACTAAAGTGATTAACAGAGCGGTAATCATCAAATCAGTAAGCAGTTCAGAATGAGCGGCATACTCAGTATTACTGTCCATTTGAACTGCAAAGTACCAAGGAGTATCTGGAACCGCAGCAAAGAAGAAGTATTTTTTTATCCCCTTCAATTCTAGCCCAATCAGTTCACCTTGATTTGCAGCTTTTTCAATCGTACGAATATCCAGCTCAGAGGAAAGTGTAGTGACAGATTTGAGTAATAGAGACTTATCGGGATGTGCAAGGAAAGCGCCATCTTGGCCATCAATCAACATAGCATGGGCGTTTTTACCTACATCCATACTGATCACATCAGCAATCAACTGGTCAATCAATACATCTGCACCAACAACACCACTCATGCTCCCTTGTATGCGGATAGGCTCCGCGATAGTGACCAAAAGTGCCCCTGTAATCGCGTCACTATAAGCGGTGGTAATGATTTGCTTACCCGCACTTGCTGCATCTTTATACCAAGGGCGTGTACGAGGGTCATAGTCAGCACGATTGCGTTCAGGGTGCGAACGATACATCGCCCCTTCTGTCGTACCATAGAAGATATCATCGAAGCCACCCGCATTTCGTGCCTGCTGTAAATAAGGGACTACATCTTGTGCGGTGACATAGTCGTTGAATGCAGAGCTAATGGATTTACGAATTGAAATCCAGTCAGAAATACCTTGAGCAGCCGTCGAAGAGATCGCGTCAGCACGAGTATAAACAGCATTGCTGGTTTGCTGTTGCAATTGACTGGCGGAAAGCCAAGTCAATGCCGTTGCCATCACCACCACTGCCGATAAACTTGCGCCAATCAGTTTGTGTTTTAGTGTTAATTTCATTTTTCAAACAAGAGGTTGGAACAAAGGGATGGCGATAGTAAACACTATTTGCATACTACGCACTCGTTTTGTCATTTTTTCTCACAACCTGTCACAGACCAGGATTAACCAGATGTGATATAAGGTTTTCTGTTAACGAAGTTTTGACCGCTGACAAAAAATCAACGCGACAGGAAGTATGACTTAAGCGTGATTTGCATTCCAAGTTCACATATAACAAAAGGATATAAGCATATGAATAGAAAATATCTGATAAAGACAGTTATCAACAACATATGTTGTGCATTTTTTCCCAATTCTGATATCTTTCGCGCTGAATGAGACCTGTGTTTCCCTGCGATACCGTCCGGTAAGCAAGATTACAGCCAACTCTTAAGCTTTCGTCGTATTTCACTTTTTATCGGTTCATTTCATATGATTCGTGTGTCTAATGCCGTGCAACGTCACGCGCAAAAAATGGTTTTACTTATCTCCCTGTTGTTTGGAGCTGCACTACTGATGTCTGATGAAGGCTTTGCTACAGATATCAAAAACGCTGAACCTTCTGCACCAGTGAATCCCGAACCCACTAAGCCAACCAAAAATGGGGAGGCTAAAAATGTGGTTCGTTTTGCCAAAACCGGTGCTTTCGATAATGACACCGTGGTTCGTCTCGCTCGCCAATTAGCGAAAAAGCCTTATGTTGCCTTAAAAGATCCCCTACCGGAGAGTTTGGCAAATATCAATTATGATGAGTACCGCGATATTCGTTTTAAACCCGATAGCGCAGTGTGGAAAGCGGATGGTTTACCTTACCAGATGCAATTATTCCATCGTGGTTTCTTCTTCCAAGACTTAATTGAGATTGCCCTTGTTGAAGGCAACAAATCTACCCACTTGAGCTATGACCCAAGTATGTTCAGTGCGGGTGAAGTTCTTCAACAAAAACTGCCGACCGAAGATATCGGTTACAGCGGTTTACGCGTGCACTACCCACTAAACAATGCTTCTTACTTCGATGAGCTATTCGTTTTCCAAGGGGCAAGTTATTTCCGTGCACTTGGTAAAGGTAATGCTTATGGTCTTTCAGCTCGTGGCTTGGCAATCAAAACGGCTGATCTAGCTGGTGAAGAGTTCCCTATCTTCCGTGCATTCTGGGTTGAAAAACCGAACTACGATACTAACTTGATCGTGGTTCATGCTTTGCTAGATAGCCCAAGTGTATCGGGAGCTTATCGTTTCTCAATCCGTCCGGGAGAAAACACTCGTATGGACGTCGAAGCAGTACTTTTCCCACGCGTAGAGTTAAGCAAAGTCGGTTTAGCCCCTGCGACTAGTATGTTCATGCATTCGCCTAATGGCCGTGAGAAGACCGATGATTTCCGTCCATCTGTACATGACTCGGATGGTTTGTTGATGATCAATGGTCGCGGAGAGCGTTTGTGGCGCCCATTGGCCAACCCTAGCACTCTGCAAGTCAGCGCCTTTATGGACAACTCACCACAAGGTTTTGGTTTGATGCAGCGTGAACGTGATTACGCCAATTACCAAGACTTGGAAGCTCATTACGAAAAACGTCCAAGCCTATGGGTTGAACCTGTAGGAAATTGGGGGGCTGGCGCAGTGGTATTAACAGAGATCCCGACCCAGTCAGAAATTCACGACAACATTGTCGCTTTCTGGAAACCGGCACAACCTCTTGCTGCGGGCAGTGAATATCGCTTCTCTTATCACCTCAATTGGGGCGCACAACCAGAAGAGAATCCACAAGCGATCATTGTTAGTCGAACTGCAAGTGGACGTGCTGATATTGCCAAGCCAACGCCAAAACGCTTGTTTGTCGTTGATTACCAAGTACAAGGTGCCAAACCTGCACAAATGCCGGAACCTAAAGTACGCAGCAATGCAGGGATAATCAGTAACGTTGTACTACGTGATAACCCTGCCAATAATGGCTATCGCCTATCATTTGAGTTTGATCCAGGCGAAGTTACGCTGGCCGAACTACGTGCAGAGCTGACACTGCAAGAAGCGCGTCCAGTAGAAACTTGGTTGTATCGTTGGACCCTGTAGCTAATACTCGGATTTTTTATGACAAACCCTATGGTTGAACAAGGTGCCTCCCAGTTAATGGGGGGCACTGCCATGCCACCAGAACAACACGGCGATATGCCTGAGCAAAACCTGAAACAGCTCAGTGAAGGTTTTCCTCGCACAGCAATTCAATCGGGGGGAGTGAAGTCTAACCCTCTGCGCCGTGTGTTTGTTGTTGGCTTTGCTCTACTCCTCTCTGCTTTCGCGATTAATGAAATGCGCGGTGTCTTTTTAGTCGGTGGATTAACTCCCGTTGAATACGCCGTATTAATGCTGTTTGCAATCAACTTCTGTTGGATCGCTTTAGCTTTCTCTGGCTCTATTGCGGGCTTTTGGGTCTTAACTAGCCGAAAGAAAACAGTGGTGATAGAACAACCACTCACAACCCGTACGGCAATCCTCATGCCAACTTACAATGAGGCACCCGATCGCGTTTTTGCCGCCGTTGAAACCATGGCCTTAGCGCTTGCCCAGAGTGAACATGGGCATGCTTTCGACTGGTTCATTCTCAGTGATACCACCGACCCTGAAGTCGCTTTGGCTGAAGAGCAAGCTTTCTGGTTACTGCGTCAACAAACAACAGGTCAAGCCAACGTTTACTACCGTCGCCGCCGTAAAAACATTGCACGTAAAGCAGGTAACATTGCCGATTTCTGCCGCCGTTGGGGTTCAGCCTATGAACACTTACTGGTACTCGATGCAGACAGTGTAATGCAACCTAGTACGATGATTTCACTTGCTCAGCGCATGCAAAGTGACCCTGACGCAGGCTTAATTCAAACAATTCCTGCTCTGATCAATGGCACGACGCTCATGGCTCGTGTGCAGCAATTTGCCGCACGCATCTATGGACCAATCGTAGGAACAGGCCTTGCGTGGTGGGTTCAAAAAGAAGGTAACTTCTGGGGGCATAATGCGATTATTCGTACCGAAGCCTTTATGAGTGCTGCTGGACTACCCCATTTGTCTGGCCGTCCTCCGTTTGGGGGGCATATTCTGAGCCACGATTTCGTGGAGGCGGCTTTAATCCGCCGTGCGGGTTGGAGCGTGACTATCGCAGCAGATTTGAGTGGTTCATTTGAAGAGTGTCCCCCCTCAATCATTGACCTAGCCGTACGCGATCGCCGTTGGTGTCAAGGTAACCTGCAACACAGTCGGATCATAGGTACAAAAGGTCTGCACTGGATCAGTCGTCTACACTTGACCACGGGCATCATGTCTTACCTATCATCACCATTTTGGTTATTGCTGATCCTGTCCGGTTTATTACTGGCTCTACAAGCGCACTATATTCGCCCTGAATATTTTACTGAGCAGTTTTCGCTCTTCCCAACATGGCCGGTGATGGACTCTGCTCGGGCGTTACAACTGTTTTACATCACTATGGGTATTCTATTCAGCCCGAAAATTTTCGGATTACTGCTTCTGATGTTTGATAGCGCAATGTGCCGAACCTTAGGTGGACGCTTTAGGGTCATGCTCAGTGCGATTACTGAGATCTTACTCTCTGCGTTAGTTGCACCTATCATGATGCTAATCCATTGTGGGGCTGTTGTTTCTATTCTGTTTGGTCGAGACAGTGGCTGGGCTCCACAACGCCGTGATGATGGCAGCTTGCCTGTCATCGATTTACTGTATCGACACCGCTGGCATATGGCAGCCGGTGTGTTACTAGGTTATGCAGCCATGCTTGACTCATGGACGCTACTCGCGTGGATGTCACCAGCTCTAATTGGATTATGGCTTTCTGTCCCACTTTCTGGGATGACGGCTTCACACTCAATCGGTGCTTGGTTTAAGAAAAAGCGTATTCTTGCCACACCTGAAGAAATTGAAACTCCGGCAATTGTGCTTGCGGCACAAGCTCGTCGTGAAGAGTATGTTACTGATCTTCAAGAGGTGTGGAGCGCACGCATGGTTCTTGCCGACAACAACTTGATTGCTCTGCATATTGCCATGATGGATAAACTCCCCTCACGTCAACCAGGCTCTGCGATTGAACCTTTAGACGCGGTTGCTCGAATTAAAGTGCAAGAAGCAGAAAGCCAAGAAAGTCTACTCGCCCTCTTAACCAAAGTGGAGCTAAGCTATGTTTTAGGTAATCCACTTCTGATACAACAAGTCGCGAAACTTCCGCCAACACTGTGTCATAACGGCTAAAGTCTGTGGCCTATCCTCTTTTTTGCGATAGGCCACTTTATCTCTGCTATTTTTCACTTTCCAATGCCGAGAGCATGAGTTGATCGGCTTTACGCTTTTTCAAAATCGGGCTAAAACTCTGCGCCCCTGTGGTAGGTTGCTGCTTTAGCATTTCGATCAATGACTGAACTGCCACTCGCGCCATTTCACTAATCGGGAAATGTACAGCTGTCACTGTTGGGTAAAGACTCTCGCACAAATCGACACTATCAAAACTGACTAAAGAGATCTGCTCTGGTACATTGATTCTTTGCTCGTGCAAGTATTGTAATGCCCCAGTCGTCATCTCTTCACTACAAGAAAAAACAGCGGTGATCTCTGGATGACGAGCCAAAAGTTGCTGCATCGCCAAATAGCCACTCTTGCGACCATAGTTTCCTTCTTCACACAGCGACTCACACGGAATAATGCCAACATGAGCTAATGCATCCAAGTAACCTTGCTTACGTAAACAACTATTGTGTCTGTGTAGTGGTCCCGTAATACAAGCGATCTTTCTATGCCCTTGTTGCACAAGATGATTTACTACCAGCTCGCTTGCTCCACGATGATCAAAAGTGATACAGCGTTCTTCCAAGCCTTCAACATGGCGATCTAGCAAAACAAAGGGGGTATCTTGCTGCGCTAAAGCGCGCAAATCATCATCCGATAAATATCGGCTATGTAAAACGTAACCATCACAGCGCAAATCGTGGAAACGCTGTATCGCGTCTCTCTCTCCTTGTGCAGAGTGATGTCCTTGTGCGGTGATCAAAAATTTATGGTGCTGATCCAATTCGGTCTGCACTTGCTCCATCATTTCACCAAAAAAACCCCCAGTATAATAAGTAACCAGAAGGCCCATCATGTTGGATGAAGAAGTGGCTAAGGATCGCGCTATCGCACTCGGTCGATAATTAAGTTGAGACATGGCTTGCTCAACTTTACGTCGAGTCTCTTCTTTAAATTTCCCTTCGCCATTGATGATTCTAGATACGGTGGAGCGGTTTACACCTGCTAATTCAGCAACATCTTTAATTCTTGCCATATTTGGAGCCTATAGGAAGTCAAAAACTTCAGAGAAACAAGGAACTGCCCGCTTTCACCAAAATTAATTACACAAGGTTCAACTCGGCGAGACATCCCCATCATACACAGGTGTGGATAGGAGCAAAATTCAATGCCGAGTAATCCGTGACTTCGATATCATGCTCTACCAACAATTGTATTAATTGTGAGCTGGTTAGAATACGCAGCTCTTCTTCTCTTTGTTTGGCATAGCCACTACACTTTTCCAATAATGAATCAACCATAGCTGGGTGACACATAACTTCAACTAGATCAAAGCTTTCTTTTAGCTCAAGCAAATGTGCTATCAAGGGTTCTATGCCCAAACGTTGATCATAAAAAAAATCAGTAAAGTGGTAGCGGCATCCAAACTCTTCCTCCCCTGCCATTCCGATTGATCGGAGCGGCACGTGATACTTCTTAGAAACCTCATAAATGATAGGGGTAAATTGTGGATGCGTATGGGCGTGATGATGGCTATCCATATGACTGAGAGTGAGTCCCAATTTGAGAAAGTGCTCAACTTGGGCAATCGCCTCATGGTAGATCGCATGCGGTTGGTAATCTCTGCGCTTCCAGAAGTTTCGGTAAGTGGTAAAGACACCATTTTCATCGGTTAAATTTCTTTCACCCGTTAAAGGACGTCCTGCCGTAAATCTCAGATGAAGGCCAATTTTTAGCTGCGACAGTTGCTTCGCCAACTTAACAGCATGTTGCTCTGCCGGCATGCCCACCATCAAAGTAGTTGATTTAACTACCCCACCAAGATGCGCTTTTACGATGCCTTCGTTGACTCCAGGGGTTAAACCAAAGTCATCCGCGTTAAAAATCACCTTCATCTAGAGATTCACCTTATTAGAGTTACCATGTAGTCAGTTTAAATTGGGGCAGATAAGCGGCATTTTCACGCAGAATATCATTCAAAATTGCTTTTGCTCGGCCAATATCCGGAACCAGTGGGTTATTGGTTAAAGCCATTAAAGCAAGGTTATAATCGCCATGTACAGCTGCTTCAATCGCCAGTTGCTCATACGCTTTCACTTGATGTAATAGCCCACTGACCTTTGGAGAAAGATCACCCACTGCAATAGGTTTTGCCCCCCAGCTTCCCACCACCGCACTACACTCAATCACAGCATCATTTGGCAATGAGCTGATCGCACCATTATTCGGCACATTAACCACGTGTATACCATTGCGGTTATTGTAAATGGCATCGACCAAATTTAGTGACGCATCTGAATAATAAGCCCCTCCACGAGCTTCTAATTCTTTGGGTTTATGATCAAGATTTGGGTCTTGATAGAGCTCAAACAAGGCCTTTTCAGTGGCCATGACTTGCTCAGCTCTCGTTCCTTTTTCTTTAGCACTCAGTTTTTCTTCTGCCAACATCGCATCTGTTTGATAAAAATAGCGATGATATGGGCAAGGAATTGCCCCTAAGGCCTTTAAAAACTCAGGATCCCAAGGTTCCTCCCAGATATTTTTCATACTGAAATTGGCACCATCACCCACTTTTTCCAAGACGGTTTGGGTAATATTTTTACCATCTAGCCAAGCCTGATGCACCCAAACTAAATGGTTTAGTCCAGCAAACTCAAGCTGCAGTGCCTTGGGTTCACACTCCATTATCTCAGCAATCATCATCTGCATAGAAACGGGAACATTACACAAACCTATGCTTTTGACTTTCGAGTATTTACTGACGGCTTCAGAAACTAAACCAGCAGGGTTGGTAAAATTCAGCATCCATGCATTGGGGGCTAACTCTTCTATATCCCGACAAATGTCTAATATCACTGGAATTGTTCTGAGTGCTTTGGCAAAACCACCAGGCCCTGTAGTTTCTTGCCCAATTACGTCATATTTCAGTGGAATTCGCTCATCATTTGCTCTTGCTGTAAGTCCTCCAACACGAAATTGAGTCATCACAAAATCCGCACCAGCAATCGCTTCTCTCCGATCGAATCCCGCTTTGATTTCAATGTCCGCGCCAACCTTGTCAACCATTCGTTGAGCAAGGTCTCGAATGATATGTAATTTTTCAGTACCCACTTCAATATCGACAAAGTGCAGTTGTTTTACGGGAAGAAAATCTAATCTTTTTAGAACTCCTTCCACTAATTCGGGTGTATAACTACTGCCACCACCGATGATCGCCAGCTTTAATGCATTTCGAGACATGCTATTCCCTCACCCTGCTAACTGTTTATGTAATGCCACCATTTCAGTTGCCATCTCTTGTGCGAGTATCGTGGTCATTAAATGATCTTGGGCATGTACCATGACCAAAGTCATCGGCACTTTTCCTTCACCTTGGTCTTCCTCAATCAATTGCGTTTGAATGAGATGGGCTCTGTTTAGACACTCTTTCGCTTGACGGAGTTTTTCTTCCGCCTGCTCGAATGATTTGGTTCGCGACAAACGCAATGCCTCATAGCACAGGCTTCTCGCCTCACCGGCATTACAAATGATTTCCATCACGACGAGTTCTTGTTCCATTATTATCTCCTAAGCCAAGGCTACCCAAACGGACAGCCTTATGCCGTACTATGCTGTTACGCCTTGGCCCTTGGGCTCAGCCGTTTTCACTTTACTTTCTGTTGGTTGTTCTTGCTCAAGCACTTGTTTCTCAAACATTTTGAAGAAGGGTAAGTAAATGAACAGATCAAGGATCAGCAGGCCTACAACGAGCAACACTGGAGTAAATGACCAGCCACTGCCCCATGAAGCACCGATAATCGCAGGAGTTGTCCAAGGCGTTGTTGCCACTCCCATCCCTACAAAACCTAACTGAATAGCAAAATAGGCAATCGTAGCATTGATGACTGGTGCGAAAACAAAGGGGAGAAACAGAATCGGGTTCATCACTACTGGACTACCAAAGATCACGGGTTCGTTAATTTGGAAGAATCCAGGAACTGCGCTCATACGACCGATGCTTTTTAGGTGTGCTGAACGACTGAATGACATTAGGATCACTAACGCTAGAGTGGCACCCGAACCGCCAATAAATATGTAAAAATCCCAGAATGGTTGAGTGAAGATATTTGGTACTGGTTGACCTGAAACAAACGCATCAATATTCGCATCAATATTAGTCAAGAAGATAGGCGACAATAAGCCCACCACAATCGCGGCTCCATGAATCCCCGCAAACCAGAGTAGTTGACACACTAACAACGCACCGATAATCGCTGGTAATGTGTTAGATGCGCTGATTAATGGTTTGAACATTGCCATAACTGCATCAGGAATCAGCATGCCATACTCCACTTGAACAAAGAGGCTCAATGGATAAAGTGTCAGGAAAATCGCTAATACTGGTAACAGCACTTCAAATGAACGAGCGATGGCAGGAGGCACTTGCTCTGGCATACGGATAGTGATGTTGTACTTTTTCATAAAGCGGTACAGCTCTACAGCAAAGAAAGCACACATAACCGCGGTAAAGATCCCTGTGCCCCCCATGTGCGCCATAGATAAGCTATCTTCTTTCGCTGGCGCTGCAACCAATAAAAAGCTCATCAATGAAAGTACCGCACTCGTGATACCGTCCATTTTGTAAGCTTTCGCTAAGCTGTACGCGACACCCAGAGAAACGAATATGGTCATGATCCCCATCGACATGTTAAAGGGCATCATGATGGTATCGAAATGAGTAGTCGCAAAGTCTAGCCATACTCGACCAAAAGCATTGGTGGTATTTTCGGAAAAAGGAGGAAATGCAAAAATTAAAATAAAACTACCCACAATGATAAATGGCATCGCGACAATAAAACCATCACGCATCGCTCTCACATGGGGCTGGTTACCCACTTTAGCAGCTATGGGTGCTATATGTTTTTCTACGATTCCAATTATCGCATCATAAAGCTTCATAGGATTCACCTTATATTTTAGATAAAGACTATACAGACCATCATTTAATTAATGAGGATGGAATTAAAATATACTCTGTAAAAAATTAGATTTAATTAATTAAATCTAATGCTTGTTGAAGAACTTCGTCCCCTTTCATCATGCCGTAAGCTTGTGGAGAGATCGCAGCAATATTTTTTCCGTATTCATTGGCTGTTTTACGCAGTTCTTCCAACTGAAAGCGCACTTGAGGACCCAATAAGCAGACATCGTACTCTTGGATTACATCTTCAAACGCATTGACCGACAACGCATCAATCTTACACTCAATCCCTTTTATTTCAGCAGCTTGCTGCATTTTCTTAACTAACATACTGGTAGACATCCCAGCACTACAGCAGAGTAGGATTTTTTTCATGACCCAAACTTCCCTTGTTTAAATATCGACCTAAAAACTGTAGCAAATTAAAACAACATAAAAAAGCGCAACCGGTTGCGTTATTCGTGAACAAAATCCCATTTTAGATAGTTGGCACTATTTCTAGGGATAACTTTCTGGATAGGATAATTAGAGAAGTCAAATAAGCACCATGGGCTAATTTGTCATTTATATCAATAAAGACACTCGCAACGTCACTCCAAAATATTTTATTTAAATAATGGATTTTAAAATGAAATTAAAAAACTTGGCTCTATTAACCGCAATAACTCTGGCAATTTCTGGCCCTTCACTTGCAAACAGCACTCCTAAGGGCACGATTTATTTGACATTTGATGACGGGCCGATCAACGCGTCTATCGAAGTGATTAAGGTTTTAAATCAAGGAGGTGTAAAAGCTACATTTTATTTTAACGCTTGGCACTTGGATGGCATTGGTGATGAAAATGAAGATCGCTCTTTGGAGGCTTTAAAACTAGCACTAGATTCTGGTCATATTGTGGGCAACCACAGCTACGACCATATGATCCACAACTGTGTTGAAGAGTTTGGCCCAACAAGTGGAGCTGACTGTAATGCAACAGGCAACCACCAAATCAACTCTTATCAAGATCCCGTTCATGATGCAGCCACATTTGAACAAAACCTGATCACTCTTGAAAAGTACCTGCCCACCATTCGTAGTTACCCTAACTATAAGGGGAATGAACTTGCTCGTCTGCCATATACCAATGGCTGGCGAGTGACAAAACACTTTCAAGCGGATGGCTTATGTGCGACTTCAGACAACCTGAAACCTTGGGAACCTGGTTATGTCTGTGATCCAGCAAATCCTTCAAACAGTGTTAAAGCATCCATCCAAGTACAAAACATTCTTGCGAACCAAGGTTATCAAACTCATGGTTGGGATGTAGATTGGGCGCCAGAAAACTGGGGTATTCCTATGCCTGCCAATAGCTTAACCGAAGCTGTACCCTTTTTGAGTTATGTGGATAAAGCATTAAACAGCTGTTCACCGACAACGATTGAACCGATTAACTCGAAAACACAAAAATTCCCCTGTGGTACACCACTGCATGCAGATAAAGTCATTGTTCTAACACACGAATTTTTATTTGAAGACGGTAAACGTGGTATGGGGGCAACTCAGAACTTACCAAAACTGGCTGAATTTATCCGTCTTGCGAAAGAAGCAGGTTATGTATTTGATACAATGGATAATTACACTCCACGTTGGACAGTTGGTAAGAGTTATCAATCTGGAGAGTATGTGCTGCATCAGGGGGCTGTATACAAAGCAGTAACAGCGCACACGGCGCAAGAGGATTGGGCACCATCATCAACGTCTAGTTTATGGACAAATGCTGACCCTGCGACAAATTGGACGCTCAATGTCGCCTATGACCAAGGTGATGTAGTAAATTATAAAGGCAAACGCTATTTGGTTAATGTCCCTCATGTTTCTCAGCAAGACTGGACACCTAACACTCAGAACACCTTGTTCACAGCTTTGTAAAAAGCTGCTCCTATCTATCGTCAGATAGTTTGCGCGGGGAACTCTCCGCGCTTTTTTATGCATTCTCGAAGAGATAGGAAACTCATATCCCTTACCATTTTTGCCAAGCACCTCTCATATCAATGCTGGTTAAGGCTTTTAGTTTGGGAAGAAAACTCAGGCTCTGTCTTTAGCCCTTTCCACAAACTGACACACATAAGCAGCAAAATGACGGTAAATGGCAGCGCCGTTGAAATTACCCCCGCTTGTAATGCTTGCACGGCTTCTGTACCACCAATCCATAACAAGGCAATTGCCACTGCCCCTTCCAACACAGCCCAAAATACGCGCTGCAATACAGGAGAATCTAATTTACCACCTGACGTAATACTGTCGATCACCAGTGAACCGGAATCCGATGAGGTGATGAAAAACACTAATACCAGCACAACCGCAATCACCGAAAGTACTTTGCCGTAAACCAGTGAATCAAACAGTTGGAACATCGCGAGCGAAACATCGGTTAATCCATTTTGGCCAAGTGCACCAACCTTATTCATTACTTCATCAACAGCGAGGCCACCAAATACCGACATCCATACCAAGGTCACTAAGGTTGGGATCAATAATACCGCCACAATAAATTCACGGATTGTGCGTCCTTTAGAAACACGAGCGATGAACATACCAACAAAAGGTGACCATGAGATCCACCACGCCCAATAAAAGACTGTCCAACCTTGAAACCAGACTTCATCTTCACGACCATGAGGATTACTCAGTGGGATGAGATTTTGCAGATAAGCCAATAACGTGGCTGGGATTGAGGTAAAAGTTACGCTATAACCAATCACTGCAACCAAGAACAGCAGTAAAAATGCCACGACCATATTGATGTTAGAGATCACTTTCACACCACCATCAATTCCACGAGCAACAGACAATGTGGCTAAACCGGTAACGACACAGATGACCGCAATTTGTAGGCCAATACCTGACTCAACGCCAAATACATGGTGGATCCCTGAAGCCGCTTGCTGCGCACCAAGCCCCAGTGACGTTGCCAAACCAAACAGAGTGGCCAATACCGCGAGAATATCCACGATATGCCCAGCCCAGCCCCAAGCACGATCACCCAATAACGGATAAAAGACTGAGCGCATTGAAAGTGGCAACCCTTTGTTGTAGCAGAAAAAAGCCAGGGAAAGCGCAACGACACCATAAATCGCCCACGGGTGAAGCCCCCAGTGGAACATAGTTGCCCCCATCGCAAGTTGTGCTGCTTGCGGTGTATTAGCTTCAACACCTAGTGGTGTTTCATACCAGCCGGTGTAGTAAGCAATAGGCTCTGAAACACTCCAGAACATCAATCCAATTCCCATTCCGGCAGCAAATAGCATGGCGAGCCAAGATAAAAAGGAGTGATCGGCTTTCGCTGACTGCCCTCCTAAACGGATTCGGCCAAAAGGTGAAATCACCAACCCAATGCAAAAAAGTAGAAACAAATTGCCTGACCAGATAAATAACCAGTCAAAGCTCGCGATGATGCTCTGTTTGAATGAATCTAGCCCAACTTTGGCTTCATGGGCATCCACCAAAACGGTGAGTAATAAAAATACGCCAATAAAACCTGCACTGATTCCAAAGACAGGATTATGCACATCAAAACCCCATTTCTGTACATTATCTTGCCCAACGGTGTAATCCGTATTATCGATACTGTACTTATCAATTTCTTTCATCAAGTATCCTCTCTGAGTCATTTAAACCGAGCTCAATAACAATGACAACAAAGCATTTTCAAATTAATAATCACAAATTGCTTTGTACTCACTGTTAATTCCATTTATAAAAAGCACGATCATCTTACACAGATCACAGAAAAAATCCAGTTTACCACTCTAATCCACTACATTTCTGGCTAAAAACCACGCAAAACCCAAGACTGTAATAATTCAAACAAAAACAAATTAATTTGCACTCAAAACATTTTAGATCAATTAAAAACATCAAATGAAACACAATAAGAGTGAAAGTTGCTCTTAGCTCAACGCTTTAAAAACCAAGGGAAGTAAGGTATGGTTCGCGGCAGATTCAGCACAAATTTGGTGGGCCACTGTGGAAAAGCACGAAGAAGTATTAGTCGCACTCCGTCAGATCATCCGCGCTATTGATCTGCACTCAAAAAAACTTAATAAAGATGCCGGACTCACCGGACCACAATTAATCCTGATGCGTTCCATCCACGACTTAGGTGAAGAAGCCACAATTCGAGAGCTGGCCGTGCACACCAATATGAGCCAAGGCACAGCAACCACTATTCTGGACAGATTGGAACGTAATGGGTATGTGCAGCGTGTGCGTAGTAACAGCGATAAACGCAAAGTGCATGCTCATTTAACCGATGGCGGGCGTAAGCTACTGGCTCAAGCACCACTGCCGTTGCAAGAAAGTTTTGTGGAACAGTTTCATCAATTACAAGATTGGGAACAAAGCTTGCTGCTCTCTTCAGTGCAACGTATTTCGGCCATGATGAATGCGCAGGATATGGATGCCGCACCCGTGCTCACTATTGGCAGTATCACCCAACCTGAATAGGCTCACTCAAGCAAGCCGTGTTGTAGCGCGTATTGAGCCAGCTCTGCTGTGGAGTGAATGTCGAGTTTATGCTTGATGTTTTGCCTGTGAGTTTCAACCGTGCGGTAGCTGATATTAAGTAAAGAAGCGATTTTTTTACTACTACACCCTTGTGCAACCATACGCAAAATCGCTTCTTCACGACGGCTAAGTGGATTGGGTTTATTCGCGGAAGGTATAATCTCTTGGCTGAACAGTGTGGTGGTGGTCGATTCACAAAAGTAAGTCGCACCTTGATTAACCGTTTTGATCGCCTGCACCATTTTTAGCGCTGAGATCTCTTTGAGCATGTAACCCATCGCACCCGCCTGCATCACTTGCATGATGTATTCGCGGTTATCATGCATGGTTAGCATCAACACTTTGGTGTTAGGAACTTCTTCTTTAATTAAGCGTGTTGCTTCAATACCGTTCATGATCGGCATGCTGACATCCATCAGCACCACATCGGGCTGATGCAGTTTAACTAACTCTAGCGCTTCCAAGCCATTGCTCGCGGTCGCAACCACTTCAATCTCAGGCTCTTGCTCTAAGCGCGCAATAAAACCATCCAATACTACTTGATGGTCATCGACCATCACGACTCTGATTGGTTTATCCATAAACGCTTCCATCCAACTTCAATAAAACAGTAATTTCAGTGCCCAACTGTGGCTCACTACTTAATTCAAATTCACCACCAATAAACTCCACACGTTCGCGCATATTCCGTAGACCAATCCCGCGTTTTTGTAGTGCTTCTTTACTGGTAAAACCTACACCATCATCACGCACCATGAGTTGCAACATCTGGCCCATTTGCTGCAATAACACAGTGACTTTCCGTGCTTTGGCATGCTTTTCGATGTTGTTGAGCGATTCTTGCACAACACGATACAAGGTCGTTGCCACTTCCGATTTTAGCTTACCTGGCTGGGTGTCAAACAACATCTCAATTTCCATTTGCGAGTGCAGCTTAAAATCTTCCAGTAAGGTGGTTAACGCGGCTTGCAAGCCCAAATCATCCAACGCACTGGGGCGTAAATGGTGCGAAATTCGCCGAACTTCGTTAATTGCCGTCATTAGGGAGAGTTGGGATTTTTCTACATGTATCAATTGTTTTGGGTCCTGCAATTGACCTCCCAGCAACTCAAGATGGCATTTGCTGGAAACGAGAAGTTGATTAATCCCATCATGCAATTCACGCGCGAGATGTTTCTTCTCATCCTCTTGAAAAAGCACCGTTTTATGCACCAAATCTTTCAAGTTTTTGTCTGCTAAGCGGTGCTCATGCAGGTTAATCGCTAAGGTGAGGACAATGATCACGGCCACTGTGATGATCACAATCACCACCACAGAGAAGAAGGTGGTATCGATGTTGGTATTGATCGCCGCTTGCATCTTTTCCACTTCATGGCTGACATCTTCAATGTATAAACCAGTACCAATCATCCATTGCCAATTACCAAGCCAAGCGGAGTAACTGAGTTTAGGGACGGTTTCTCCCGTGGAAGGTTTGCGCCATAAATACTGGTGATAACCACCGCCGGATTGGGCTTGAAACAGCAAAGCTTGAATTAGATAATCGCCACGCTCATCTTGCAGCTCCCACAAGTTTTGCCCCACGAGTTCTGGCTGAGTGGGATGGACTAAATTGGTTCCTTGCGCATCGTAAGCAAAAAAATAACCATCAGAACCATAACGGATATTGGTTAAAACCGCTTTAACCTGCTTTTTGGCTTCCGCTTCCGTTAGATTTGGATTGTTGGCAATTAATTTCACCGCATCGAACGCCACATCAACACTGTCTTTTAATGAGGTTTCGCGCTCTTCAATTAACTTAGCGCGGAAAATCTCAACTTCACGCTGACCTAAGGTTTTGGCTTGATGAATCGAGATCCAACTGATACTTGCTGTCGCAAGCAATAAAGGCAGTAAAGCCAGTAAAATCAATTTGGCTTTGAGAGGCATTCCTTTTCCTCATACAAAAACTGCTTTTCGACCCTTCGAAAAGCAGTTTCACTTTAACAATTTGTGCTGAGCGATTGAATTTTGACACGCTCAGTCTTGAGTCGGATCACATTCCATAGAAGCCTGGGAACACCATAATCGAAACCAACACCAAGATTTGAATGAGGATAAAAGGCACGACACCGCGATAAATATCCATCGTCGTGACCGATTTAGGCGCAACGCCTTTGAGATAGAACAAGCTAAACCCAAACGGTGGTGTTAAAAACGATGTTTGCAGGTTCATCGCAATCAAGATCGCAAACCACGTCATATCCACATCGAGCAACACAGCTACTGGAGCCAGAATCGGAACTATGATGAAACAGATTTCCACGAAATCGATGAAGAAACCAAGAACCAAAATCACCAGCATAGTGACAATCAGGAAGCCCCATTTATCACCCGGTAGGTTCATCATCCACTCTTCGACCAGTTCATCGCCACCCGTGTAGGTAAACGCCATAGAGAAAGCCGTTGCCCCCAGTAAAATCGCAAACACCATGGCCGTAACTTTGACTGTCTCTTTTGACGCGTCATACACCATTTTCCAGCTGAATTGACCATAAGCCAGCGCCAGTAAAATAGCACCAGCACCACCTAAAGCGGCAGATTCAGTTGGTGTTGCCACACCTGCGAAAATAGAACCCAATACCACGATAATCAGTGTCAAAGGTGGAATAACCGCTTTCAGCGCTTTAATCACTTCTTGGCGACGAGATAACTCTGCATCCGGCTCAATCGGCATCGCTGCTTTCGGATGAAGCTTGGCGTAAATCAGGATGTAGATGATATAAGCTGCGACCAGCATCAAACCCGGCCAAAGAGCTGCTTGGAACAGATCGCCAACCGGCACACCAAGTACGTCACCCAATAGAATCAATACGATTGAAGGAGGAATGATTTGCCCTAACGTCCCTGACGCACAAATTGTGCCGCACGCTAACCCTTTGTCGTAATTATACTTGAGCATAACAGGCAAAGAGATAAGCCCCATCGCCACCACAGAAGCGCCCACCACGCCCGTAGAAGCCGCCAATAAGGTACCGACTAGCACGGTGGAAATCGCAACACCGCCATGAATGCCACCAAACAGACGCCCCATAGATTCGAGTAACTGTTCCGCCAGTTTGGTTTTTTGCAGCACTAGCCCCATAAACACGAACAGCGGCACTGCCATCAATACCGTGTTTTCCATAATCGATTGAATGCGGTAAGGCATAAACGCAAACATCTCTATGCCTTCAGCCCAAACACCAAAAATCAGTGCAATACCGCCAAAGGTAAACGCCACTGGAAAACCGATTAAAAGCGCAAACAGGGCAACGAAAAACATCACAATACCAATCATACGTTTCCCTTACTTCGTTTGGTTGAGGTCTGCATGGATCAGACGGGGGTTAAACACTTTATTGAGCGAATGAATTACCAGACCGACACCACTTACAGCCATAAACGTAAAGGCGACGGGAATCATGGCTTTGATAATCCAGCGGTAAGGTAGGCCACCCGGATCACCGGAGGTTTCGCCAAGCTCATAGCTTTCCTTGGCAAAATCGATCCCGTAATAGACCACCAACAGACAAAATGGCAGGAGGAAAAACAGCGTGCCAAGCACATCAATGACGGCTTGCGCTTTCATGGATAAACGTTCATAGAACAAGTCGACTCGTACATGGCCGCCCGCTTTAATCGCATATGGAATACCGAGCAAAAAAACGGTGGCAAACAGATGCCACTCTAATTCTTGAAATGCGATAGAAACATCATTGAAGGCGTAGCGCATCACAACGTCATACACCACGTTCGCCACCAACAAGATAAACAAAACGCTGGAGATCCACCCCAGCAGATCACTGAGGCGGTTAAATATCCGCTCAACATAAATCAGACTTCTCATTCTCAACTCCCTGTCGAATCAAATTGCTCCGTATCACTAATGTGCACGGAGCTTTATTGTTATGTACTTTTCTTGGACTTCCTAGACGTAGTTCAACATATCATTGCGATTCACTGTTGAGATAAGCGCGTAATGAGATGTCTGTCCAACTGCGTGTTTGATTTAGATAGTTGGCTTGTGATTCTTGGATTTCTTTAGCAAGAGGATCTTCCGCAGCATGTTTTGCTAACAGACGGTCATTCGCTTCACGTAATGCTTTGATAACAGGTGCTGGGAAAGTTTTGACTTTGACATCTGGATACTCTTGAGTGATAGAAGCCCAGTTTTTGCCACTTTCATGCACAGACTGTACATACATGTCATAAGCCGCGGTGCGCATTGCGACACGCAAGATTTCACGCAGATCTTCTGGCAATTTCTCCCATGTACGCTTGTTGACTAAGAATTGCAGCTCCGTTGCTGGCTCATGCCAACCTGTGTAGTAATAAGGGGCAATTTTGTGGAAACCCATACGTAAATCGAGCGATGGGCCTACCCACTCCAACGCATCAATCGTGCGGCGCTCTAATGAGGTATACAGCTCTCCCGGAGCAATATTGGTTGGCTTAGCACCAAGCTCGGCTAGCACTTCTCCCGCAAAACCAGGAATACGCATTTTCAGACCTTGAAGATCTTCAACAGTGTTGATCTCTTTTTGAAACCAGCCACCCATCTGCACATCGGTATTACCACCTGGGAAAGAAAGCATGTTGTGTGGCGAGTAAACTTTATCCATCAACTCCATACCACCACCGTGATAAAACCACGCGTATTGCTCCGCTGTAGTCATACCGAAGGGCATAGAAGTAAAGTACAGCGTGTTCGGCACTTTGCCTTTCCAATAATAGGAAGCTGAATGTCCCATATCGTATTGGCCTGATTTCACCATATCAAACACACCCAGCGGCGCTTTATGCTTGTTGGCAGAATCGATACGGATCTGCAAACGGCCATTGGACATTTTCTCTGCCATTGCCGCCATGTTCTTTGTGGTGTCACCAAAAATCGGGAAGTTCGGCCCCCAAGTTTCAGCCAGCGTTAAGCGATAAACTTTTTCTTCAGCAAACGCGGAAGTCGCCAGCAGCGAAACACCTGCTGCAATGACCAGCACGCTCCGTTTAATGACTCGTGATACAGATTGATGGATAAGACTCATTGTTTGACGTCCTTGGTTATCAATACCTGCGCACCCTGCGACAGGCTCGTCAACAATGTGGTTGATTTTCACTGCAGAAAAAATCGGCGAGACCACGCAGCCTAGTAACAACTGTCAATCACCACTTAGCCATTCGTTGTAAGTAAAAATACGTAGGACAAAATCATTTTGTGAATAGAATCAGTAAGATAAACTCTATTTTTAAATTAAATAGACTAATTATTACGTACTAATTTCTGCGGGATAGGATTTTAAAGAAAAGAGTAAAAACTGTGACAAAGGTATGGTCAAACAGCTTGAGGTTTGGATAAAAGGAAACAAAGCTCCGAGAGGCGGAGCTTTGTGGCTGGCTTACACCGCCAGAGTGTAAGTCACTTTATTACCGGCTTGGTTTTTCTCGACCAGCTTTTCATCAAGCAGCTTCTTCAGCGCGCCTGCAGCCCATGCTGAGGCTTTCGCTTCGTCTTGACCTGCGATCAAACCGATCGCTTTTGGGTTAATGCCTTCAACGGCATCACGCACGATTTCAAGAACTTGTTGTTGTTTCGGAGTCAGTTGGCTAATCACAGTGGGTGCTGCCGCTTGCTCTACTTTGTGTGCCGAAGGGGCCTTTGAGTGCACGGGCTGCGCTTTCTGTTGCACAGACGTACTCGGTTTCACCGTTGCTTTTACCGTAGCAAGGTTTGCAACTATCGCTTTAATGCGCTTTTGCAGTTTAGCCTGCACTTTACGCTTATGAGCTAGTCTCATCGGGTCGGTCTCCATTTCATTGCCCTAAGGCAACCATAAAATTTTGAAGCGCGCTTTATAACAAATTACGCCCGCCGTTTGTAGGGATGAGGTCAAGTTCTCCGCGACAATTGATCTTCTAGCCGATCGCATGGCTATAATTTGTGCGGAGTGTTTCGAAAACGGGGAACGCATGGCCACTTTGCAACTTTACAATCATCAGTTCCATTTCACTCCGAGAATCATCAAGGGGTTAGTTTTACTCGCCACTGCACTCATCATTTTAGTGCTCTGGATTGCGCAATCTGCCATGCAAGCCTTAATTGGCATACTGGCACTTTTCACATGGGGAGGGCTTGCCTATTGGTTGATTCTAAAAGGGCAAGTCGCTTACACACTGACCGCAACCCATTTTCAGCAGCATTTTTATCAGGGCGGATGGGTTGTAAAATGGAATAACATCAGCCAAATCGGCGTATGCAGCTATGAGCGCGAAGGGTGGCATCAGCCATTGCCGTGGGTGGGGATTCGTCTGAAAGATTATTCGCCTTACCTTAGCAGTATTTGCCCCCGCCTCTCAACCCAACTACTACTTAGCCAACGTGCCCTACTCTACCTTGGTGCTCAGCAACAAGCCAAGCAGGGTCAATTTGAAGATTTGGTTTTGGACTCAACCCCTTACGTGGATGCAAAAGGCAACCAATACAGTGGGTTACAAGCCATGCTTGCCAATCGAATGCAGTATCAACGGAAATTCTTTGGGTATGATGTGTTTATTGCAGAGCAGGATTTAGATCGAAGCGCGGAAGAATTTGTCGGATTGGCTCGGCGCTATCTTGCCGCCGCCGAGCCAGAGCATAATCCGTAGAAAGGGATTTAATAAAGAGGCATTTCGTCCGCTACGTACGGGTTATTGGCACGTTCACGGCCAAATGTGGATTGAGGCCCATGACCGGGAATAAAAGTTACATCATTACCCAATGGCCACAGCTTATTCTTAATCGAAGCGATGAGAGTATTGAAATCCCCTTGTGGAAAATCGGTACGACCAATGCTGCCGTTGAACAACACATCACCCACAAAAGCGAGTCGTGCTGATTCACTAAACAGTACAATGTGTCCCGGTGTATGACCCGGAGTATGCAGAACTTGCAGGGTTTGCTTACCAAACGTGACCACGTCACCATCATTCAGCCATTGATCCGGTTCAAAAGCCTCAGTCAGCGGAAAACCAAACATTTTGCTTTGCCCTTCCAAGCCTTGCAGCCAGAAGTTATCTGCTTTGTGTGGACCAACAATGCGAGTACCACCAAGAGCTTCAGCCAGTGGCTCAGTGCCACCAACATGATCCAGATGACCATGAGTCAGTACCAGTTGGGTCACTTTCACACCGAGCTCAGCGATCAACATCGCCAATTGTTTCACATCACCGCCCGGATCCACCACGACCCCTTCCATGGTTTCATCGCACCACACGATCGAACAGTTCTGAGAAAAAGCCGTAACTGGCACCACCTGATATTGTAAAGACATAAACCTATCCTGTCTGATTCTTAACTGGCGGGCACTATGTCACTAACGCCAGCCTTTGACAAGTTAGGCTCCAACCCACTGACGAACAGGCCCCGTATCGATATGGATAAATTGACTTTTCGGATAGTAACCTACGCCACCCACCTGCAAACTAATCGCGGCTTCACGGATTTTCTTGAGTGACACGCCATCCAAACGAAAATCGATAGCCTGCCCCGACATGTGGTAGCTCTTCTTCGCCACTCCTTTCGATTTTTTACGTAACTGTTTGTTAGTTGCTGGAGAGCGGTAACCCGAAACAATGTGCACTTCCGCTTGAGTACCCAATAGCTGTTGAATCTGGCATAACTGATCAAACAGCACTTTGTCCATGGCATGAACTTCGTCACGACGAAAATCACGACACAAGTAATTCAAACGCTTCAATTCTGAGCGAACATAGTTTTTACCATTGAAATAACGCGTTTCAATGCTTTCGCCTGTGTGCAAATTACTCAACGCCAATTCCCTTGGTTTAGCGGCATAACTCGCGAGTGCAATGCTGGGGGTGCATGCGGCTAAAATTATTCCGCCTGCGGTCAGTTTTAGAAAATCTCGTCGTGTTGTTTGCACTTTATTACCTACCGAACTTAGCTTTATCGATACGGAAAGTACCGAACTCTGGGTCCGATATCAAATGCATAAAACGTGCTAGCTATCACTAATTCAAGTCGATACTTAGCTTATTCCTTGAGCAATAAAGGAAATTTTCTGCTGTCAAATTTTAGTCAAATTTGGATACGTGTCACCATCACTCAATGCCGAGGTGTCGTAACGGTAAATATCGTCACGATACTGCAATTTCCCGCCTTCATACCAAACGGTTTGATAGATGATGTGCACAGGGATCCGCTTCTTCAGCGCGATGGTTTTGGTTTTCTCTGGAAGCTCATTGAGCACAATGCCTTGCTGTTCTAACAAAGTCTGTGCGAATTTCTGTGCATTCTCTACACGAATACACCCAGAACTAAAGGCACGTGCAGCATTATTAAACAAATGTTTACTTGGCGTATCGTGCAGATAAATCGCACGTGAATTAGGGGTATTGAATTTGTACATGCCGAGCGCATTCTGCACTCCAGCCTGCTGACGCATCCGATATGGGAAAGTTTCAGGGTCAACACTGGCCCAATCAATGAGCTGCGGATCCACCACTTCGGGATCATTCCAACCACGAATGATCTCCATTTGATGCTTCGCTAAGTATTCATGGTCACGTTTCACCATCGGCAGGATATCTTCCACCATGATTTTACGTGGCACATTCCAAGTCGGGTTTATGATGAGCGAATCCAGTTTGGTATTCATAACAGGAGTGGGGCGTGTAACACGCCCTACCACCACTTTGGCTTCAAACACTTCCTGTCCCGCATCCCAATATTTCATCGCAAAACCCGGTACATTCACCACAATCGCGGTATCTTGCGGTGCTGGCCACAAACGCAAGCGTTCAGCATTAAGCGCCAACAATGAGACTCTCTCAGCCATGGATTTGTTCAGCCATTTCATGGTTTCCGGCCCTACAACGCCATCCGGTTTTAAACCATGCATACTCTGGAACTGCTTGATCGGATTCACTAGAGCCTGATCATAAAACGTAATATCGTCACGAACCTCGGTGATATCGATATTCACTAAAGATAAACGATGCACTAACGCATCACGATGCGTTAAGGGATCACCCAGACGCTTTAATCCAGTCTGCTCATAAAGAGGAATATCCTGAGATTCGGTTGCCAATAAAGATTGATAGGTGTGAAGCAATTGCTGATAGTCAGGATCTCTCGGTGTGTATTCATCAATCAACTGATCTAGCGTTTGATTACCGATAGCCATATGCAAGGCAAGCTGTGCTTCTTCACTCGGCGCAGCAAGCGGTTTATTGAGCTGCCCTTCAAAGAACCATGAAATGCCAATTTGCGGAGCAAGTTCTGCATAGCTGAGATACTGTAATAAGGTATCCGTTGCCAATAGGTCATATTCATGCCACTTGTCTTGCTGACGGTATGTTTTTAACTCTAAAAGTTGTTGTTTAAAGAATGGGCTAAAGCCCGCACGATGAATAACTTCTAATTGAGTTTCAAAATGCTTTGCCGTTGTTAAATCACTCCACAACAGTTGGTCATTGTTATTTTGATAAATCTCTTCAACCAATGCAGGATTGACCATTTGTTCATAGACGGGAGCGTTGGATTCAAGCCAACCCAACTCGACAAAGCGTTGAGCTGCTGAACATGGAATAACAAACAATAACAACGCGATAGCAACAACAACTCTGCTTTTCATCAAAACGCCCTTTTGGCCAAAGATGCATCAAGTATGGCAAAGGTCAGTCGCAAATTTAAGCTGTTGATAGATATATTTTCACCGATGTCTCGTTTTATCGTCAGTCGTTCTACATTTTCTCATTCCTTGGTTATAAATCGCGCTCTTGATACGCAAGCATGCTCATTCATCCAATCGCTGACCAATGGTTATCCCACATCACTTGACTCATGTAGGCTTGAGAGTGCTCTGGTGCCGATTGCAAAATGATTTTCCCAGACCCCGAACTCACCTGAAAGGCACCATGGCGAACCACGACGCCGGAAGCATCTGCTAGTGCAGCAAGCTCCACCAGTTCGCCTGTGGCTTTAGACCAAATTCCATAGCAATTTCCCAAAGGTGAAGTCGCAAGAATCAACTCCTCCGTCGCAGCAATACTCGCAATGTAGTGATTAAAACGCGCCCACTGCTCAGGCTCGGCTTGCAATGGAATGAGTGGCCCTGAACCTTTGTGCATGGCGACTAGCGGTGGGTAGTCATCCGGCTGGCCGCGATACTGCTGACCACACAAGACGGTTTGCGCACCATCATGTGCCAGATGACGAATGCTCAAATGGCGATCGGCAAGTGTGATTTGCTCCAATACCTCACCTTGTGCAGAGAGGTAGGTCAAACTCGGCTGCATGGTGTCCAGATTCAGTGGTTCACGGCCAAAGGTATGCACACCACCGACTCCTACCACCAAACGACCATCTGCCATCAAGATCACTTCGTGAGGGCCAACACCAAAGCCGCTGAATTCAGCAATTTTCTGATAGCGTTCAGCAACCTCATACACGCCGATCACGCCACGGCTGTTTTTTTGCTCCCCCTCCGTAGCATACAAAAAGCGGCCATCTGCTGAAAACACACCATGCCCGTAGTAGTAACGCTGTGCATCGGCAGGACGCAGCACAATTTGCTGCGCCGTTTGGTAATCAAACACCGACATAAACTGCCCCGGTCGCCGCGCAAACGCCACAGCCTGTGGCAAATGAGGGTGAATGGCAATCCCATGCCCTCTGGCTGGCAGAGACAATTGGCCTATTTTTTGTCCCGCGCTATCTGCCATTACCACACTGAAACGCTCGCGCCCCTCAATCGCGCAGCCAATTAAGGCACACACGGATGATGGTGTGGAGCTACAAGCATTGACCAGCCAAGGCGTACAACCACCAAACAGTGCCGCTTTCAGCAAATTGCGGCGAGTTGCATCAGTCACCATCAGTTGCATTAAACCCAATCACCACGCCAAGCCCCACCGCCACTTCATCGTGCAGCAAATAGTTCAGTTGTTCGAACTTATCACGCAGCACTAACACCTCTCGATACCCAGCTTTGGTTTGCAACATGTTAAACAGGCTGGCTTGTTGCGGCCATGTTTCGATAATCCCCGCTAGTTGAGCTAAGACGCGATCTGCCGTCGTGACCATACCTTGCTCGCGCAACATGGCATCCAGCCCTTGTCCATCGGCATGATACAACGCCTGAATCGCTAGCAAGTTATAGCGCATATTACTGAGCGAGGTTTTAGAACGCCATGATTCGGAAAAATACGGCCGTGGCTGGCCAATGCTCGCCAGTGGTCGATTAAGTTTAGACAGGGCAAACTCAAGTTGATTAGAAAGCAGAGCGATGTACTCGGCTCGCCACGCTTGTTCATCCAGCGTTTGCCACGGGTTATCTTGCCAAGCCTGAGCAATGTTTTGCGCATTGCGCTGCACATGGTGGCTAATCGCCATCGCGGTAGGGCATACCTGTTGTGGCTCAGTCAATAGAACGGATTTGCTATCAAAGATCAGCCATTCCAATGCACCAAGGCCTTGCACCGCAACACTCTGTTTCGCGATGTCATCCGCCGTCCATGTTTGAGGCTGAGCCACTAACTGCTTCATCTTATGCCCAGTCGTGTCTTTTTTGTCTGGCCAAAACTGCATGTTCCAACTTAGATCCAGCGCCACACTCGGGCCACGCTGCTGGCCTTGCAAACGCATCCACGCCTGCATACTAGCTTGCCACAGCTGTTTAAGTGATGTGATGTCTCCATTCGGCGCTTGGCAATATTGAGTCACACTCTGCTGCAACTGTTCGGTCTGATCAGCGAGAGTTTGCGCATATTCACGTTCTAACTCAAACACCGCTTGGCTGGAATGGTCAGGATTTGAGGCACTCTGACACGCGGTCAGTAGCGACAGAGCCAAAAGAGTCAGCGTTTTTTTCATCCTCATCTCCTACAGCGAATTCAAAAAGGCCATCAGCGCTTCACGCTGTGCTTTATCCAATTGCAGTACCTTGTCGCGACTCGCTTGCGCTTCACCACCGTGCCACAGTACTGCTTCCATCACGTTGCGCGCTCGACCATCATGCAAGAAATAGGTGTGCCCATTCACCTCTTGGGTATAACCGATCCCCCACAAAGGTGCGGTACGCCACTCACGTGCGGATGCTAACGCTTCCGGGCGACCATCACTCAAGCCTTCGCCCATATCGTGTAACAGCAGATCCGTGTAAGGCTGGATACGCTGATTTGAGAGTGCCGGACGGTCGGCATTTTCTTGCGTTACTACGTCTGTTTTATGGCAAGACTGGCAGCCCGCTTGGACAAACAGTTTTTCACCCAATTGCACCTGAGGATCTTGTACGTTGCGACGCACGGGAACCGCTAAGTGCTGAGCATAAAACTCGACGAAATCCAAAATGTTGTCGCTGACCTCTGGTGAACCACCACTCGGTAGCTCGCGGCACAGCGTTTGTTTTTCCGTGCAGTTTTCTTGTGGAAACAGGTGGCTGGTTAACCCCAGATCGCCATTAAAGGCGGCCGCATTTTGCTGCATGATGTTAGGCTGCCCTGCTTTCCAACCAAAGCGGCCAATCGCAGTTTCACCGGTTCGTACATCACGTACTTGGTTGACTCGTCCAGAAATACCATCACCATCGCGATCTTCGGGATCGGCCCATTCCAGTAAGGTTTGGTCTGCAATCCCTTCCAAAAGTCCAAGTCCAATCATTGGTGGTGCGACCCGCGCCGACATTTGTACATCCGGATGCATGTCGCCATAAGCAAGATCCAAGATTTTCAAATTCGGTTTACGTAAGGCGACAGGCGTACCGTCAGCGAAAGTGACCACCACTTCATCATAAGTGATGTGAATGCGCCCTTCGGGCTTTTGATCTGGCAGCGCAAAATCTTGTAGCTGACCACCATAAGTGGGTTCCGGCACAACGCCATTGAGGGCATAAGTCGCTTTCTGTTGCTCAGTCACTGCCGGAATACTCAAGCGCACTAACATGGACACCGCATGGGTATCATTAGCTTCCGGTGGATGACCGCGCCCATCTTTGATGTGGCAGTTTTGACAACCATTGGTGTTAAACAAAGGCCCTAAACCATCACGAGCATCCGTTGAAGCGGGTGCCGGTACCCAAGGGTTACGGAAAAAACTGTTCCCCACACTAAAATCAAGGCGTTTGGTGATCGGTAAATTGCTCGCAGGCATAGAAAAGGCGTTCGCCCCTTCCTTGGTGGTACTGGTATCACCACCCGATTTAATCTCCGCAGCCAAGGCAGAACTGCCCAATACGGCGCCAAACAGCAGCAGAGAGAAAGAGGACTTCATGACATGGTTCCTGTGAAAACGTTCTTGGAAAAACAACCCAATCCGTTTTTATTGATTAATACATCTAGGATTGGGTTTTATTGCAAAATCGAACGATCCCTTTCCTGCTCTGATTTGCAGAGGGAAAGGATAACTAGAGTGACAGATTAAAACTCGTGATCCGCCGTGTCTGGGTTTAGGTTATCAATGCCAATAATGCCTGCAGCACGCTCAATAGAGCCTGTTTGAACCACAAGTGCCATGATGGCTTGATTGATGATTGCATGGCCTGCGGTGTTATCGGCTGCGATGAGCTGATCAAAATGTTGATTATTCTTTTCTGCTGATGTGACTAACTCACCGACTTGGGTTCTGGCAGTTTCAAACTGTTGCAGGATTTCTTTTGCCGCACTGGCATCTTTTTCTGCGACTAACTCATACAGACTTGGGCCTTTCAGCTCAGATCCATCCGCACGAGTGTAGGTGCCAGTGAAAATATTATAGATGCCTTGCTCGTTGTAGTAGTGCGAGTTATGGGTGTTGTCCGAGAAACAGTCGTGCTCATCTTCGGTTGAATTCGCTTCAAGCGCAACTTTCATACGCTCACCCGCTAGCTCACCCAGAGAAAGAGAACCCATACCAAACAGCATCTTACGCAAGCCATTCTCACTGGATTCGGTCAACAGTTGCTGACGGTAGTTACCTTTCTCCCCGTTTGCCCACTGTTTTTCCATCCATTCAAGGTCAGTCACCAACAGTTGAGCGGCTGCTTTGAGGTATTGCGCTCGGCGATCACAATTGCCGTTGGTACACTCTTTACCTTGCAGATAATCGGTATAAGAACGCGCACCCGCTCCCGCCTTAGTGCCATTCAAATCTTGCCCCCACAGCAAGAATTCAATCGCATGGTAGCCTGACGCCACATTCGCCTCAGAACCACCGATTTCATTAAGGCTCGCCAGTAGTTCAGGGGTAATTTCTTTTACATCGACCTTATTAGCACCAATCGTCAATGATGTGTTGGCAATAATGTTGGCATTGGCGCCTTCATTGCCGAGTTCATGCTGATAGCTGCCTGATACATAATCGATCAAACCTTCATCCAATGGCCAAGCATTCAATTGACCTTCCCAGTCATCGACGATCGTGTTACCAAAACGGAAAACTTCAGATTGTTGATAAGGAACCCGAGCAGCCAACCACGCTTGTTTTACCTCTTCTAGGCCTTTCGCTGTTGGCGTTTGCAAAAAACGATCAATCGATTTTTGCAGCTGCTGAGCGGTAAGACGAGAATCCGCATAAACGGCATGTGCAATGTTGGCGTAATGTTCAACCACTTGAGCTTGAGTCGGTGCTGCTGCAAAGCTGGCTGAAGCAGTCAGCGTCAGCGAAGCTAAGATGGCAGAAGTGAGAATAGATTTAACTTTCATGTGTCATCCTTGTATGGCTTAATGTGTATTGCAAATTATTATCATTTGTCATTTCGTTGCAGATAATACAAATTTACATTTTTTTTTCAAGCACACATACAAAAAACCCCACAAGCGTGGGGTTTAATAACATTCTGAATTTTTCACCAGATGGCTAAAAGTCTTTATAAAACGGAAACTTACAGCTTAAATTGATGTTTGCCGTGGGAGACTTTGGCTTTCAAGTAACTTTCATTACCCGCTTTGATGTGAGCTGAGGTATGTACAACCTCAACAATTTCAATACCGTGTTCTTTCAACTCACGGATTTTTTTAGGGTTATTGGTCACAAGGCGGATCTTATGCACTCCCAATGCCTTCAACATCTGTGCTGCTTCGGTAAAATCACGCAAATCATCACCAAAACCAAGATGATTATTGGCTTCATAGGTGTTCATACCCTGACTTTGTAGACGATAAGCATCAATCTTGTTGTATAAACCAATGCCACGCCCTTCTTGACGCAAATACAGGATGATGCCGCCTGACTCGCCCATTCTGGTAATGGTTTCTTCTAGCTGTTCCCCACAATCACAACGAGAAGAATGGAAAACATCGCCCGTTAAACACTCGGAGTGCATACGCACTAAAGGTGCTTCTTGGGTGGTATCCGCTGCTTTGAAAATAACCGCAACATGCTCTTTATCAGATTGCAGTCCATGAAATGACAGGATTTCTGCGTCAATATTACTTTTGGCTCCGACTTTGAAATCGACTCTGGCTCTTACTTCCGCCATATTTGCACTCACTTGAATCTTGGTAACGGGATGCACGTTTCTCAACATTTGCATAAGTTGTCTCTAATAGTGTCCTAACTATGAGGGCTGATACCCCTTTTTTCAAAGAAAAGATCACTCGGACGCTTAAATTGTTATGTTATAACAAATGACTTTTTGAGCAATAAAAAACCCAACCGTTGTGGGTTGGGTTCATTCTGTCATCAAAATAAGGAGAGAAAATCAGTTTTGCGACTTTTTCCAGACGCACAATTCAATCCACATTTGTTCTAACTGACTCAATTCTTCATCGGTTAGCACGGAAAGGGTGGGTTTTGATTGTGGTGCAGAATGAGCTTGCAACGCGCTCAACTGCGCGTAGAACTCCTTCTTCAACTGGGCAATAATTAAATTGTCCACCATATTTCCCCACAATCACTTTACTTTCTTAAAAATAATACCCTCTTTCATAAAGATTTCTTATAACACCATAAGATATGGAAGTATGGTCACATATTTTTACGATTTACCGAATAATTACGCACCTATCACTTTGTACAAGCAATGAACGATCGAAATGAACGCTCATCGACACCCGTTTCTAATAGACTGATACCGCACTCTGAGCCAATTCAGCCTGTGTCACTTTGCGCTGTAATTGACTAAACAACATCAACAAAATCAGTGCGCTAAACGCCCCAGTTAAAGAAACATACAAGGTGCTGAAGTAGTTATAAAATTCGCCCACTACGCCGACTGACAAGCTCGCCACTAAGGTGCTGATACTGAGCATGCTCGAAAACAGGGTTGATGCCGTACCCAGTCGGTCTTGCATCATGTCTTGTAGAACCACCATTCCTAACGTTGCACACACGCCAATAAAAAAGCCATTGAGCACTTGTGCCGCCATCATGGCAACAAACCCAGCGTGAGTGAGCATCACACCATAAAACAAAATACCGCAGGTGATCCCAAGCATCAGCAATTTATTCATTCCCCAGCGCTGAGCCAACTTTCCTGCCATTAACATTACGGGAATTTCACACAACGCCGCGGTACCAAACAGCAAGCCTAACCAGCGCTCAGGCACCATCAATTCGCGAGACAAATAAAGCGGCATACTGGTGATGTAGAGGTTGTTGGCACCAAACGTACACACCAAGGTGACACAATACAACACAATCAGCCCCCGCTTACGTGTCGAGTATTTTCTTAAATCGACTTGTGTGCCATCCGGTTGAATCACTGCTGTTTTCTCCCCTGCAGGCAAATAGCGGGCAATCAACACAATGGCTAAAGAAACAATCGCGGCAGAAACCGCAAAGGCAGCACTAAAACCAAAACTGGCTTTGAGCATAAACGCCGCCGGTGGACCAAATACCCAAGCTATCGCAATGCCGGCACGCATGGTGGCGAGAAAGGTGGTTTTATCGGTTAAATGGCGATCGGCGTATTCACGACCAAGCGCGAAAAGCTGACCAAATGACGCGCCGCTTACGCTTGCAAACACCACCACCACCATAATGGCGAGGCTGTAGCTGCGAATAAACATAAAGCTGATCACGGTGATCAAATAGCAGAGCAATGCGACCAATAAGATGGTTTTACGCTGCCAATCACGATCTGACTGACGCGCCAACCACTGCGATACGATGACTGAGCTGACCACCGCCATGACCATATACAGACTCAGTTGCATCGGTGAAGCACCGAGCGCCTCAACAATAAACAAGCTAGAAAGTGGATAAAAGAAAGCCCCGCACAGACCCGTGACTAGTGTCGACATAATAAACAGTAAGGCGGTTTTGTCTCGATACATGCAGTAACTCCGTAGCAAAACTGAAGATGAAATATCATGGATGGATAAGGCGGCTAGTGTACTGAATCTGCTTATTCTGTATTGATGTTATTCGAGCCAGTTCTAATACTATTCCGGCAAAACCATTCTACCATTTGACAGAAATTGAGCCATTCTTCTAATCTATATCCACAAATTGATCGGTGGAAAACCAACGTAAATCGTTATGCGGCCTTTAATTGAAAATGTGATGAGTGGCATCAGTCAGGATTGGGTATTACGAGAATTCCACAGCAACATGAATAAAGAAGAGTTTTCTTGTCCTTGGCACTATCACACCGAGTATGAACTGGTGCTCTACCAGAACCCAGATCAACGTTTTGTCGGTAACTATTTTGCAGGTGATGCGATTGGTGGGGTTGAGCACAACACCCTTTTGCTCTATGGCCCCGGTTTGCCGCATATGATTGCTGGTCGCCAGCACTTGAATCAATTCAAAACCCTGCACTCTACGATTATCTGGTTTAAGCAAGAGTGGCTAGATAAACTGCAAAGCGTGTTACCTCAGGCTCAAGCCTTAAAACGCCTACAGCAAAATGCCGCTTATGGCTTACACCTGAGCGAGCAGACCGCAGTTCAAGTCGCCCATTTACTGGAAAATCTTGAGCAGCAAGCTCACAGCTACCAGAGCTTGCGCGTAATTGAGTCTCTGCTGTTGATGGCGGACGATCCGCAAGCACAGCGCCTATCCGTTGCGCCGTATTTGATGACACCACTCGCCAGTAACAGCGACATTCACAAGAAAATTCAGCTGGCGAAACAGTATGTGGAGCAGCACTACGCACAAGCGATCAAAATCACCGACTTATGCCATCACTTACATTTGAGTGAAAGCTCGGCGTATCGCTTATTTGAAAAGCATTATGGGATGAGTTTTTCGGAGCATTTGAAGCAGTTTCGGATTGGTAAAGCGTGTGAGCTTTTAGCCAGTTCTGCGCTGCCGATTGCGTTAATTGCCGAGCGAACTGGGTTTGGAAATTTGTCGAACTTCAACCGCCAATTTAAAACCCTCAAAGCCATGACTCCGAGGGAATTTCGTCAGCGATTTCAAGCAGTGAGTGGGTAGAGACCTGCCCCCCACTCACAACTCGCTAACCTTTCTGGCCACGCTGCGCGGCTTTGCGTGCCAATTTTTCAGCGCGGCGAGCTTCAATGACGTGTGCACTCTCTTCGCCGATATGGCTTTCACCGCGCAGTTTCGCCAATTGAACTTGCTTTTCACGCTCACGGAAACGCTCTAGCTGCTCTTCGGTGTGTGACCCAAAGCAACGCGGACAGCTGACGCCTTGTTCGTATTGCTCGCTCTGTTTGTCTTCCTCCGTAATAGGTAGACGACAAGCATTACAGATTTGATAGTCACTTTCCGCAAGGCCATGCCCTACCGCAACCCGTCCGTCGAACACATAACAATCCCCTTCCCACAGGCTTTGCTCTTGAGGCACTTCTTCAAGATATTTCAAAATACCACCTTCAAGGTGATACACCTCATCAAAGCCTTGCTCTTTCAAATACGCGGTGGATTTTTCACAGCGGATCCCGCCGGTACAGAACATGGCGACTTTTTTGTGCTTTTGCGGATCAAGGTTTTCTTGCACATAGTGCGGAAACTCGCGGAATGTCTCGGTTTTTGGGTTGAGTGCGTTTTTAAAGGTACCGAGCTGCACTTCATAGTCGTTACGCGTATCCACCACCAACACTTCGGGATCAGAGATCAGCTCGTTCCAATCTTGCGGTTTCACGTAAGTACCCACCACATGACGCGGATCGATGCCCTCTACACCCATAGTCACAATCTCTTTCTTGAGTTTGACCTTAGTGCGGTTAAACGGCGGCTCACTCGCCAAAGACTCTTTATACACAGTGCCTTTTAAACTGGGCTCGTTGTCTAGCCACGCCAGCAGCGCATCAATTCCTTGGCGAGAAGAAGCGACGGTGCCATTAATGCCTTCTTGCGCCAACAACAATGTGCCCCGAATGTGGTTCTCTTCCATCAGTGCCAGTAGTGGCGCTCTCAGCTCTTGGTAATGATTGAGCTCAACAAACTTGTAGAGCGCACAGACAACATATTGACTCATGGTATGACCTTTTAAATACGACACTTGGAAATTGGGCGGGCATTATACCGAAGCAAACCGATGACAAATACGGAGTGTTTTTGGGGGTATAGCTTAGTTCCAACCTTAGCACCCTCAAAAAACAAGATCTAACACACTGATTTAAAAGGATAAAAATTTAAAACAAAGAAATGCGTATCTATTGTGTGTACATCGTGTATAGTAGCGCCAGTTCTAACAGTGAGCTATTGATATAAAATTTAGTTTAAGATCTTCTCAGTTTTTGATTCAGTTTGTCATATATATCCTGCGATAACTTTTTCTTCATTCCATATTTAGTAGTTTCTCTTTCAATCTAATTAATCTATCGAGATATATATGTCTAATAAAACAACTGGTCTAGTAAAATGGTTTAACGAAACTAAAGGTTTTGGATTTATCACTCCTGACAACGGCGGTGCTGACCTATTCGTTCATTTCAAATCAATTGTTAGCGACGGTTTTAAAACATTAGCTGAAGGCCAAAAAGTTGCTTTCAACGTAGAGCAAGGTAATAAAGGCCCACAAGCTGCTAACGTTACTGTGCTATAAATATTTATGACTAGATCTTGTTTAGATGATGAGATCTAGTCATTCAATCTTCATCAAATAAAGAAAACACCGTTCTTTGTTCATCAATCTTACAGTGACAATGTTAAAGTTTGTCTTCCTACTGTAAATCAGATAAGTCGTTTTTAATCTTATCCACTTTCATTTCATATCACCTAATGATCATTTTAATTTTCTAGGATGAAATTTATTTTGCAATTAAACATTCGCAAAATGTGATGTTCGATGAGCTGCTTATTTCTACGTTAGGGAAGGAGATCAAAATTTGAAAAAACCAATCACTGGTTCTAAATCAAAGAATTCCAAAGTAAAAGTTCTTAATGCAGATGAAAGTCAAGATAACATTCACAAGATAAGAAAAAAATTGAAGATATTTTATTAGAACGAGAACAGAAGAAACTTTGGGATCTATAAGGAATCAAAAATGCGAAAACCCGTAAGAAAATCAAATAAAAAAACACAAAGAAACAACTTTGAAGAGCAATTCTCTGTTATGGTCTCAGAATATCAAGCAGCGAAAGAAGTTCTAGACTCAATGGAGCAAGGCACATCAGAGTATATGAACCAGAAGAAATTATGTGAAAAACTATTTTCTAATGCCGAAAGGTATATCAATATAAATTAACAGCCAGCACTCAATCACCGCTGCTTGTATCAATTCAACCAAAAATATTACTAATAATTAGTCGTATTTTAATAAAATTTTATTTAAAGACATTGCAAGTAGATCAATATGAAAAACATCCGTGCAATTTTTATTTTAGCCTCTGATTTGATCCATATTTATCTATTTAAAAATACGGCCAGAAGTACGTCTTATATCCAGACTGTGCCGTATTTTGTCTGACTGGTAGCTATTTACGCCGTACCGACCGGGCGGCGTAAATCAAAAATAGGCTCAGAATGATTACCGGAGCCAACCATAGCAGCCAGGTTTGAGCTTTAAATGGCGGTTGGTACAACACAAAATCACCGAAGCGTTCAACCATATAATCGACAATCTCTTGCTCGCTTTTCCCTTCTTTCACCATCACAAACACTTTAAAGCGTAAGTCTTTGGCGATCGGCGAATTTGATTCAATCAAGTTCTGGTTTTGGCACTGCGGACAACGTAATGATTTCGCCAACTCGGTCGCCATTCGTTGCCGCTCAGCGGAATCAAACTCAAAAAACTCAACGGCATTAACGCCTTCTGAGCTTGAAAGCGGATCACTCGCCCAACTTTGCAATGGCGATACGATGAAAAAGAGAAAGAAAGCCAGCCGGAATAACAATTAACTCTCCTGCTTAAAGTATGTTTGAAAATAACGTTGCCATTTTTCTTGGGTCAATTGCCCTGAATATTTAAAAACAATCTCTCCTGCCGAGTTGATCAAATACGTCTCCGGTGTGCCAATCACACCAAGATCTAACGCCACTGAACCTTGTGGATCTTGAGCCACTTTGACAAATGGGTTGCCGTGTTGCTGCAAATAACGTGTTGCCGCACGGGATTCATCCCGATAATTTAAGCCGTAAATTGGAACACCTTGCTGGGCTAATGTGTTTAAAAAGTCATGCTCACTCAAACAAATGCCACACCATGAAGCCCACACATTGAGAAGTTTGTAGTCCGAAACGAGAAAATCTTGCTGCGTTACGCGTGAGTTTGGGTCGAGTAAATCTGGGGCATCAAACGCCGGTAACTGTTTGACCACACTCACTTCTGCCTTGTTGGTATTTTTATTTTCCAGCCCCAAGCCAATTGCAGCGAGCACACCACCAATCACTAAGACCACACTAAGCAAGCGTATAACGTTGGCTTTCAACACTCTGCACTCTCCTCTCTTTCCAGCGACTCACTAACGCCAGAACGCTGCCCATTACAAACATCAGTGCTGCTAACCATATCCAGCCTATATAAGCTTTGAACTGTAACTTCACAGCGTAACTCTTTACGGCATAGCTTTTTGCGGAATGACTCTGCTCGCTAAACTTGCTACCAAGCGTAACGTACAAATCCCCATTCCACAGTCCATGCAAAGCGGGTTCACTCATGTTCATCACTCGTACTGGATAATGGCGACGTTCGGGCTCCATGATAAAAGAACTCGCCCCCTCTTTTTGCCATGTAAATCGCGCTTTCTCAAGCGTGTAATTTGGCCCTATTGCCCAGTTTATGTCCTGATAGGTTACCTGCCACTGCATAAATGTCAGTGTGTCTCCCGGTGCCATTTTTTTCGCGATTTCCTGAGAGTGTTCAGCATTCATTGCCGTGCCCACAGCCAGAAATGCCAACCCCAAATGCGCCATCAGCATAGGGATCGCTCGCGTTTTTTTCTCCAATAAACAGAGCAAGTGTGTGCTGGCAACCCAACATCCCAAAGTCCAGAACAGTTGAACCCACAAAACTGGGTTATCCACCTGTAGCCGATATAACGTGGTTCCCAGTAGTATGGAAAGTAACGCTAGCCCTAGCGCGATTGGTCGTCGGTTTTTGTGTTTGATTAATGGAACTGCGCCTAATGCCAACATGCCCAAGAAGACAAAAGGCAAAATCATGGAATTGAAATACGGCGCACCGACTGAAATACTGCCAAACCCAAACAAGGTGTACAACATGGGGTAAAAGGTACCCATTCCAACGGTAAATGCGGCGATTGCCAATAACCCTGTCGCGATCAGCATCAAAAATGGTGCACTCCACCAGTGAGTAAGAGATGCTGAGCGAATCTCGTCTAAACGCAGGACAAAACTGCCCAAGCCCACAAGCAGCACCAAAGCAAGAATGGCAAGCAACGCAATACCTTTATCGGGATCAACCGCAAACGCATGTACGGAAGTCAGTACACCAGAGCGCACAATAAACGTGCCTATAATGCTTAAACTGAACGTCATCAGTGCCAACACATAACACCAACGCTGCAATACACCGTGGTATCGGTTAGCCAATAAGGTGTGACACAGCGCCGTTCCGCTCAGCCAAGGCAGTAAAGAGGCATTTTCAACGGGATCCCAGAACCACCAACCACCCCAGCCGAGCTCGTAATACGCCCACCATGAACCTAACCCGATGCCTAAGGTTAAAAACAGCCACGCGCCCATTGCCCACGGCTGGCACCATTCCACCCATTGGGTAGGGATCTCTTTTTCCCATAATGCGGCCAGAGCAAACGCCAACACGGTGGAGTAACCTACATAGCCGAGATACAGCAAAGGAGGATGAAAAATCAGCGCGACATCTTGCAGCATCGGGTTTAAATCTCTCCCCTCGCTGGGCAAAACCGTGTTTAATTCAAAGGGGTTGGAGGTGAACAAGGTAAACCACGCGAACATGGCAACCAGCGCATTCATCAAGGTCAGCACTTTGAATTGATAAGATTGCGGGTAACAACGCTGATAGGAGATCACTGCAGACCATCCTGCTAGCGTCATCACCCAAAACAGCATCGATCCTTCATGTCCTCCCCATACGGCTGCCACTTTGTAAAACACGGGCAGAGCAGAATTGGAGTGGGATGAAACATAATGCAGCGCAAAATTATCACTGAGGAACGCATACGCTAACAGCACCAAGGCCGACAAAGCACAGAGGAACACCAGTCGGCAGGTTTTGGTAAGCAATATTTGCTGTGGCTCAAAACTCGATAGATGTAAGGAAAGAGAGCGAAAGCGACTTAGCCCCAAAAAACTCATCGCCGTGCTTAACACGGCGACCAGAATGAGTAAAAACAGCCCTAAGTCACTCATTAGCTTTTCCTATCACGCTTAAATGACGGTCATCTGTCCGGCGTACAACACAAAGGTACGCAACATTAACACCCCAAGTAAACTAAGCGAGGTGACAAACAGTACAAAGCCGAGCGAATGTTTGATGGATTTCGGAGATAGCGCATTCAGCACCAAAGGCAGCACCATACCAAGTGCAATCACACCGAACCAAAACCAGTTAGCCCAGAAGCCGCCTGAAATGGCATTCCACGCGGAAGCCTGTGCTTGACCACCACTGAAAATCAGCCCAGTAAAGAAAGTTACCAACACAAACAACTCAAACAGTACAGTCGGGCGCTCAAATCTGTGCAGCCAGGCAATGCTTGGACTGTTCATCGGCTCTTTAAAGATCCACACCCCAACCATCAAACAAGCCGCGAAACCAGATGAAAGACTGGAGAATAAGAACAGGATTGGCAACACCGGATTATTCAGCATCGGATAAGTTTTTAATGCCGAAAGCAGGAAGCCCGTATAAGCCGCAAGAGTAATGGCTAAAATGGCGAGGAAAATTTCAATCCCATTTTCAAATTGCTTGGCTTTCAGCAGCAAACCATCCACTACGGTGAATTTGCCCTTCAAGAGTCGCATGATCACAGGTCTGAAAATAATTCCGATCCAAACGAACAGCACCGCCATATACACTTGAAACAAAATCACCCCCATCGACATCACTGAGGTGGGGTTGTAATAAATCATGATCTTCCAAAACTCGAGTGGCTTAGTGAGGTGGAAAATCAAAATCGTCAGGCCGGCAATAATTCCGAACGGTGCCAGCCAAGCGGTCGCTTTAATAATCCCATTTTCTGCCGCATCGCCTTGTATTACGTTGCGTTTCAAATAGAGCGAGATCATGACGGCACCGGCGGACATCCCTGCCAAAAATAAATAGATGGCAATAATCCAATCCCACACTAAAGAATCAAAATGAAAAGCGGTTTGTAAAGTGTTCATATTACACCTCCCCTTTCTGATGCGGGATCTTATACAGTTTAGGGCTGGTACCTAGCTGCACTTTATCTCGGTACACCGTGCGGGTCGCCAGCAGTTGATTGACTGCACTGGTCGGATCGTTTAAATCGCCAAATGTCAGCGCCTTAGTGGGGCAAGATTCCACACACGCAGGCAGTTTGCCCTGTGCCAGATTGGTATCACGGCAGAAGTTACACTTATCCGCCGAATGAGTGACCGGATGGAAAAAACGCACTTGATAAGGGCAAGCAGCAATACAGTAACCGCAACCCACACAGCGCTCCTTATGTACATCAACAATGCCTGTCGTTTCATCTTTGTAAGCCGCACCCGTTGGGCAGACATAGACGCAAGGCGGATTCTCACAATGTTGGCAAGATTTGCGAGTAAAACGGTAATCCACATTCGGAAACTCACCTTGCGGAGCACTGCGAATAATCTCCAAACGGGAGACTCCTTCAGGTACTTTGTTCACTTCGCGACACGCTTCGGTACATGCGGTACAACCAATACAAGCGGTTTCATCATGCACCATGGCGTAACGTTTATTGTCCTCTTCCTGCACAGCGGCAAGCACATAGCGACTATTGATCACTGCCGTACCCGCAATGCCCGTGGTCATGATTAAAGCTCCGGAACCCGCGAGAAAATGACGTCTTGAACAGCTCATGTTATTTCTCCTCTTCCTTCGCTTTGAAATCGGAATGGCAATCGACACACAGCTTTATCTTTTGCTTGTGATCAAAGCTCAGCACTTTGGCATCCATGGCATGAACCGTATGGCAGTTAGAACAGGTGAGGTTTTTCGCATGTACATCGTGCGTCCAACTTTTCTCACGGAGTTTTTCCGGTTGATGGCAGTCCATACAAACGCTGTTGGCTTGCAAGATCTGCTCTGGATCCAGATAAACCTTTTCTGTGCCGGGTTGCGATTGCGCACTGAAATACTTGATCACGTCCTCAGCACCATTCCGGTGTTCTGGGCCAATATTGCTGTGGCAATTAGTACAGTTCAGCTCACGCCCTTCTTGTTGCAGCGCTTGCTCACTGTGTGATTCCAGTAGTGTATTTTTGGCATCCTTATGGCACTGAACACATTTGTAATCAGCATCACGGATGAAAGTGACTTCATGGCGTTGTGGAGATGCCTCCGATTTTTTATCAGAAGATTCCGCGACGGCATAAATAGAATATCCATAGAGACAAAATGCAAGAAGGGACTTCAGCATTATGGCTATGGCAAATTGAACTTTGCCCATATTATCCTGTCCTTATTTCTGATAAGGATTGTTATCAAAATCAGAAAAATAATTACTCTTGGTTTCGATTATTCACCAAATGCAATCAATTCTTATTTTGGATAAGCCACAACGCTATATAAATAGAATATCCCCCCTTCTCCTTTATGGGTATTTCACAAGCAAGAATTAGTGAGATACATCACCTAAATCATTGGAAATTATTTAATTTCAAGCATTAGCCTTTTCTCTATTTATTTAGAGATTTCATACCACTTTAGAGGTATATGGATTTTTTTTGAAGCTTGGTCACAGTGGTAAATTGATCCAAAACAATGATTATTAATATGCCTAATTTTGTTTTTAAAAATATAAACAATAATAGTTTGTGCATTCTCCTTTCTTAATTTGGATATTCAGCCCCACAACGCAGAAACCAACACGGAATATGGAGAAGCCATTGTGAAAAAGCACTGGATAAAACAATCAGCAGCATTGTTACTCATGAGCGCAACTTCCTTGGGAGTAGCGAGTTTTGGCGTGTCTGCAGAAACAGAAAACAAACTTGCAGACCCGCGTAACGAGACTTATCAGGCACAACACCCTGATCAATACAAAACATGGAAAGAGACGTCAGAGAGTAAACCTATCGAAGATGCTCTGGCCGAAGATCCAAATATGGTTGTGTTATGGGCGGGCTACGGCTTTGCCAAAGACTATAACAAGGCTCGTGGCCACTTTTACGCATTAGATGATGTTCGCCAAACCTTGCGTACTGGCGGCCCAACCGATTCTAATTCAGGCCCAATGCCAATGGCCTGTTGGAGCTGTAAATCACCCGATGTGGCAAGAGTAATTGAAGAACGTGGTGAAGACGGCTATTTCGAAGGCAAATGGGCGCGTTTGGGTGAAGAAATTTCTAACCCGATTGGTTGTGCGGACTGCCATGACACGCGCAGTGAAGCGTTCAAAAATGGTGAACCGGCACTGAAAATCACCCGTCCTTATGTAGAGCGTGCATATCAGGCGATTGGCAAACCCTTTGATCAAATGTCACGCCTCGATCAACAAGCGGGCGTGTGTGGTCAGTGCCACGTGGAATACTATTTCGCAGGCCCTACCAAGGCTGTGAAATTCCCTTGGGATATGGGTACTGATGTGGATTCTATGGAACGTTATTACGATGCACTGAATTTCAGTGACTGGACGCACCAACTCTCCAAAGCCCCTATGATTAAGGCGCAGCACCCTGAATATGAAACGTGGCGTGCTGGTATCCATGGCAAAAATAATGTGGTGTGTGCGGATTGCCACATGCCTAAGGTGAAAAACGAAGATGGAACAGTGTATACCGACCATAAAATCGGTAACCCATTTGATCGCTTTGAAAATACCTGTGCCAATTGCCATACCCAAAGTAAAGATGAGTTGAAAAACATTGTCGCGACTCGTAAAGCGCAAGTGCTGAAAATGAAGCTGACGGCTGAAAAACAAATCGTTGCAGCACACTTTGAAACAGCAGCTGCATGGAAAGCCGGTGCAACGGAACAAGAGATGCAATCGATCTTGCAAGATATCCGTCATGCGCAATGGCGTTGGGACTACTCCATCGCTTCACATGGTGTGCACATGCATGCGCCTGAAGTCGCTTTGGAAGTGTTGGGAACCGCGGTGGATCGCGCGGCGGATGCGCGTACTAAACTGGCTCGTCTATTAGCCACTAAAGGCATCACGGATCCGATTAAGCAACCTGATATCTCAAGCAAAGAGAAAGCCCAAGCGGCCTTAGGCATGGATATGGAGAAGATGAAAGCAGAGAAACAGCACTTCCTCGATACTGTCGTTCCTGAATGGGATAAGAAAGCAGAGCAACGCGAAGCTAACTATTAGACGAAAAGTCAGTAGACGCTAGAAGTCAGCGTTTAAACCTCGATTCTGCACTCTCGTGACATGGAGTGCCTTCAACGAAAAGCCAACAGTGCGTTGGCTTTTCTTCTATTTAAACAAGATAAGTTCAAACAAAATAACGGCTTCGAGTCGAAGGTAGTTAGTGCTTGGTGACGATTTAGCTGGCTTTGACCACTCGTGATTTTGCCAGATCCAATTGTTGAATGATTTTGGCTCTATCGAGAGCGAGATCGGGAGAGTCCAATAAGTGCAGCCAAGTTTCCACCGCCTGCTGATAACGAAAGCTGATCATGTGGTCTTGAGCAATCAGTGTTAGTGCCGTTTCATTAAATGGTTCAATTTCTAAAGCCGTATTCAAAAGCTGAGTCACGTCATCACTCATGTTTTGCTTATGTTGGTAGTAAAGCGCTGTCGCTTTCGCGGCATATTGGTTGGCGGTCGGAAACTCGGTCAATCGAATCGCGTAATCAAAACATTGCGTAGCCGCGGGAAAATCACTCTCCAATAAATAGCCTTGCCCCAAAGAGAACCATAAATCGGCTTGATTGGGATCTTTACGTAACGCTTCCTGCAAATCACTCATTGTCTGAGTCAGTGATTTTGTTTCGGCCTTAACTTGGGCTTTAGGCTCTGGCTGCTGCATCCATAAAAAAAGACCCACGCTCACCATAGTCACAATTCCAACAAACCCAACTGCGACTCGGCGCGGGGGTCGAATCAATAGATAAATCGCCATTGCCACTACCACAGCGACACCCAGTATCAGCGTCATCCCATCCATATTGACTCCTTAACTATTTTCCGAGTCAGTATAACTAACTGTTTGTGAGAAAACTGAGTGGGGCTTATAGGCTGTAAGCGGGATCAAAAAAGCCGGACGGTTGTCCGGCTTTGATTAGGCACTTTATGAATTTCCCTACCTAAGTGTGATTAGGTGGGGATATGACAGAGCAGATTACTCTTGTTCACCATCATCATCTTGTGCAACAGGTGCATCGTTCTCAACAAGTGCTTCCTCGCCTTCTGGCAATTCAGACTCTTCGATTTCATCGATACGCTGCAGACCTACCACACTTTCACCTTCCGAAGTGCGGATCAGGGTAACGCCTTGAGTATTACGGCCCACTTGGCTGACTTCCGCCACGCGAGTACGTACCAATGTGCCGGCATTGGTGATCATCATGAACTCATCACCCTCGGCCACTTGTACTGCACCCACTACGCTGCCGTTACGCTCAGAGACTTTGATCGAAACCACACCCTGAGTACCACGACCTTTGGTTGGGTATTCAGACAGGCTGGTACGCTTACCGTAACCATTTTCGGTTACGGTGAGCACGTCACCTTCGGCCTTCGGTACGATAAGCGATACCACTTGGTCGCCGTCAGCCAGTTTCATGCCTCGAACACCCGCAGCGGTACGACCCATTGGTCTTACGCCTTTGAACTTGATCTCTGGCTGGCCATTTTCATCCAGCACAGGTTGACCATTTTCATCCACAACAGCGGTTTCTTCAGACTCTTTAAAACGAACAACTTTACCGAATTTAGAGAACAGCATAATGTCGCTTTCACCATCGGTGATTTCAACACCAATCAACGCGTCGTCATCACGTAGGTTCACCGCAATCAAACCATTGGCGCGAACGTTAGCAAACTGATCCAGTGAAGTTTTCTTCACAGTACCGTCACCGGTTGCCATGAAAATGAATTTATCTTCACTGAACTCTGTCACTGGCAGAATCGCAGTAATACGCTCGTTTTCTTCCAGAGGAAGCAGGTTCACGATTGGCTTACCACGCGCAGTACGGCTTGCCAACGGCAGTTGGTAAACCTTCATACGGTAAGTTTTGCCGCGAGTTGAGAACAGCAGAATGTTATCGTGGGTATTGGCAACCAGAAGACGCTCAATGTAGTCCTCTTCTTTCATTTTGGTTGCGCTCTTACCTTTACCACCACGACGCTGTGCTTCGTAGTCGCTCAGTAATTGATACTTCACATAACCTTCGTGTGACAGAGTCACAACCACATCTTCACGGGCGATCAGTTCTTCCATGTCGATGTCGTGAGTTGCTGCCGTGATTTCTGTGCGGCGCGCATCGCTAAAGCCTGCGCGAATCGCTTCGAGCTCTTCACGGATCACTTCCATCAAGCGCTCTGTGCTCGCCAGAATGTGCATCAATGCCGCAATTTCTTCGAGAAGCTGTTTGTACTCATCGAGGATCTTCTCGTGCTCTAGACCGGTCAGCTTGTGCAGACGCAGATCCAGAATCGCTTGCGCTTGTTGCTCAGTCAGGAAGTACTTGCCATCACGAATGCCGTATTGCGGCTCAAGCCACTCAGGACGCGCCGCATCCGTACCCGCACGCTCCAGCATTGCCGCAACGTTGCCAAGATCCCAACCACGGGCAATTAAGCCTTCTTTTGCTTCTGCAGGCGTGGCGGCATGACGGATCAGTTCAATGATTTCATCAATGTTCGCCAGAGCCAGAGCCAAACCTTCAAGGATGTGGGCACGCTCACGCGCTTTGCGCAGTTCAAAAATAGTACGACGAGTCACCACTTCGCGGCGGTGGTCGACGAAACACTTCAGCATCTCTTTCAGGTTAAACAGCTTAGGCTGACCGTTATCGAGTGCCACCATGTTGATACCGAAGGTGGTTTGCAGCTGAGTGTTGGCATACAGGTTATTCAGAACCACTTCGCCAACCGCATCACGCTTACACTCAATCACAATGCGCATACCGTCTTTGTCAGACTCGTCACGCAGTGCGCTGATCCCTTCGACTTTCTTCTCTTTCACCAATTCAGCGATTTTTTCAATCAAGCGCGCTTTGTTCACTTGATAAGGAATTTCGCTGACGATGATGGTTTCTTTGCCGTTCTTATCGGCTTCGATTTCCGCTTTCGAGCGCATGTAAACCTTGCCACGGCCGGTTTTGTACGCGTCAATGATGCCTTTACGGCCACTGATCAGCGCTGCAGTTGGGAAATCTGGACCAGGAATGTAGTCCATCAACTCATCAATGGTGATTGCTTCATTATCGATGTAGGCTAAACAGCCATCGATCACTTCACCTAAGTTGTGCGGAGGAATGTTAGTTGCCATACCCACCGCAATACCGGATGAACCGTTGATCAGCAGGTTCGGGATCTTTGTCGGCAATACCGCAGGGATCTGCTCGGTGCCGTCATAGTTCGGAACGTAGTCAACGGTTTCTTTATCTAGGTCTGCCAAGAGTTCGTGCGCGATTTTCGACATACGAACTTCGGTATAACGCATTGCCGCCGCGGAGTCGCCGTCGATCGAGCCAAAGTTACCTTGGCCATCGACCAACATGTAACGAAGTGAGAAAGGCTGCGCCATACGCACGATGGTGTCGTAAACCGCACTATCACCATGAGGGTGATATTTACCGATTACGTCACCTACCACACGGGCAGATTTTTTATAGGCTTTGTTCCAGTCGTTGCCCAGCACATTCATCGCGAACAGTACGCGTCGGTGTACTGGTTTAAGGCCATCACGCACATCAGGAAGAGCACGACCCACGATAACCGACATCGCGTAGTCCAAATACGAACTGCGTAGCTCGTCTTCGATGTTTACGGGCGTGATCTCTTTAGCTAGATCGCTCATAGAGCCATTATCCCTCTATAGTTTGATCGGTATACCCAAATTCTTACTGAAACGGGGCTCACTACAAGATTGAGCGCCAAGTCAGTCGAGAACTGGATATTCTTGATACTTATAAGGTGAAAAAATATAACACATGTTTCTACGCTTCGGCATTACTTTCCCTGACCTTTTATCAGGTTGTGACCTTGGTTGCGTCTTAAATGCCGAGAATTTACACATTCCTTGCAGTTGGCAAAGTTAGATGGTTGTTTTTTAAACGCTCATCGCCAAATCTGGCATCTCAACTGGTGCGATTTACTCAGCGCGCTATAATGCCCATTCTTCACGGATGCGTAATACAGGCGATACAAGATGGCTTCAACACACTTGGCTTCTACTCAGCAGGCTTCAGCACAAAACGTCGATCCCAACGAAATCAAAAAATTCGAGGATATGGCTTCTCGTTGGTGGGATCTGGAAGGCGAATTTAAGCCCTTACACCAGATCAACCCTCTCCGTCTTAACTATGTGCTAGAGAAAGCCAACGGTCTATTTGGCAAAAAAGTGTTGGATGTAGGCTGTGGCGGCGGCATTTTAGCGGAAAGCATGGCGCGTGAAGGCGCACAAGTGACCGGCCTTGATATGGGCAAAGAGCCTTTGGAAGTGGCGCGTTTGCATGCGCTCGAAACGGGCACGAAGCTAACCTACATCCAAAGCACTGTTGAAGATCATGCGGCGGCTAACCCGCAAACGTATGATGTGGTGACTTGCATGGAAATGCTGGAGCACGTTCCAGACCCACTTTCAGTGATTCAGTCTTGCACCAAACTGGTTAAACCCGGCGGCCATGTGTTCTTCTCTACCCTTAACCGCAACGTCAAATCCTATCTGTTTGCGATTGTGGGTGCAGAAAAGCTGCTGAAGATCGTTCCGGAAGGCACGCATGACCACAATAAATTTATTCGTCCATCAGAACTGTTGAAAATGATTGACCAAACAGCGTTGCAAGAACAAGGCATCACTGGTCTACATTACAACCCACTGACCGATACCTACCGTTTAGGTTCAAATGTCGATGTGAATTACATCGTCCATACCCGCCTAGTTTAACGCATAGGCAACGCTAAAAAATCGCCGCGGTAGCACAGGTTACCGCACTTTTTTAGTCTATTTTTCGTGCGTTTGATTCCATTTTGAACGATCCGATTTCGGCGTAAATTTTTCCTTAAAGATCAAGAAAATTTTTTTCGTTTGTGGTTACGAATAAAGCGATGTGGAAAAGGCGTTTTTTACAATCAACTCTGCTCTTTGATCATCAGTAAGTAGGCACTAACTGATTTTTTTAATTTTGCTAGTTATCCACAATCTGTCCCCTAACTGTAACTTGCAATAGACCTCTCATAGCACTATCTTGTAACCCGAACACTGAAGCACCCCTACATATAGTGTTTATGACGCTATATGTAGGGCGAGCTTGATCACAAAAGCCGCGATTCAATTTACAAGAATTAGACAAAAATACGGCTTTTATCAGTTTTGTTAGGGAAATGAAGCAGAATGAACCAACAACTTACTGTCACCAAGCGTGATGGCCGCAAAGAAATTATTGATCTTGATAAGATCCACCGAGTGATCACTTGGGCTGCCGAAGGTCTGCAAAACGTTTCTGTCTCACAAGTAGAACTGCGCGCTCATATTCAGTTCTATGATGGCATTACGACCTCAGACATCCATGAAACTATCATCAAGTCGGCGGCGGATCTGATTTCCGAAGAAACACCAGACTACCAATACCTTGCTGCGCGTCTTGCGGTTTTCCACCTGCGCAAAAAGGCTTATGGGGAATATGAACCACCAACGCTGTTCAAGCACGTGACCAACATGGTCGAGAAAGGCAAATACGATAAACATTTGCTGGAAGACTATACTCGTGAAGAACTGGAGCTGATGGATCAGTTCATTGACCACCGTCGCGATCTGGATTTCTCTTATGCTGCGGTGAAACAGCTTGAAGGTAAATATTTCGTACAGAACCGCGTTACCGGTCAAATCTACGAAAGTGCACAGTTCCTATACATTTTAGTGGCCGCTTGCCTATTTGCTAAGTATCCAAAAGAGACGCGCCTTGATTACGTCAAACGTTTCTATGATGCGACGTCGACCTTTAAGATCTCGCTGCCAACGCCAATTATGTCGGGTGTACGTACTCCGACTCGTCAGTTCAGCTCTTGTGTGCTGATTGAATGTGGCGACAGCCTAGATTCTATCAATGCAACGGCGAGCTCCATTGTTCGCTACGTTTCTCAACGTGCTGGTATTGGTATCAACGCAGGTCGTATTCGTGCGCTGGGTTCTGAAATCCGTGGTGGCGAAGCGTTCCACACTGGCTGTATCCCATTTTACAAGTACTTCCAAACGGCGGTGAAATGCTGCTCGCAAGGCGGTGTTCGTGGTGGCGCAGCAACGGTTTTCTACCCTCTATGGCACGGTGAAGCAGAATCTCTGCTGGTTCTGAAAAACAACCGTGGTGTTGAAGAAAACCGTGTTCGTCATATGGATTACGGTGTTCAGCTCAACAAACTGATGTACAAGCGCCTGGTTGAAGGTGGCAACATTACCCTGTTCTCTCCTTCTGATGCTCCGGGATTATACGATGCGTTCTTCCAAGACCAAGACGAGTTCGAACGTCTGTATGTGAAGTACGAAAACGATCCTTCAATTAAGAAGAAAACCGTTAAAGCGCTAGAAATCTTCACTCTGCTGATGCAAGAACGTGCTTCAACTGGCCGTATCTACATCCAAAACGTTGACCACTGTAACACGCACAGCCCATTTGATGCGGCCGTTGCGCCTGTACGTCAATCAAACCTGTGTCTGGAAATCGCACTGCCAACTTCACCACTGGCAAATGTGGAAGATGAAAGCGGTGAAATTGCCCTGTGTACCCTTTCTGCATTTAACTTAGGTGCAATCCAGTCACTGGATGATTTTGAAGAGCTGTCTGACCTTGTGGTTCGTGCTCTGGATGCACTGTTGGATTACCAAGACTACCCACTGCCTGCGGCACGTCGTTCTTCAATGAACCGCCGTACTCTGGGTGTAGGCGTGATCAACTACGCTTACTACCTAGCGAAAAACGGCGTGAAATACTCTGACGGCAGTGCAAATGGTCTGACTCATCGCACGTTTGAAGCAATGCAGTATCACCTGCTACGTGCCTCAATGAAGCTGGCGAAAGAACAAGGCCGTTGCCCACTGTTCCATGAGACTAACTACGCTAAAGGCTTGATGCCTATCGATACTTACAAGAAAGATATCGATCTCGTATGTGCAGAACCTCTGCATTATGACTGGGACAAGCTACGCCATGAGATCATGGAACACGGTCTGCGTAACTCTACCCTGACGGCATTGATGCCATCAGAGACTTCATCGCAAATTTCTAACGCGACTAACGGTATAGAGCCACCACGTGGTTATGTTTCGGTCAAAGCGTCAAAAGATGGCATCTTGAAGCAAGTGGTTCCTGAATTCACTCGCTTTAAAGAGAACTATGAACTGCTGTGGAACATCGGTTCGAACGATGGCTATCTGCACTTAGTGGGTATCATGCAAAAGTTCGTTGACCAAGCGATCTCTGCCAATACTAACTACGATCCAAGTAATTTCGATTCAGGCAAAGTGCCGATGAAGAAGCTACTGCAAGATCTGCTGACAGCGTACAAGTTTGGTGTAAAAACGCTGTATTACCATAACACTCGTGATGGCGCGAAAGACGAGCAAACTGATGCTGTCAAAGTACAAGAAGACGATTGCGCAAGCGGTGCTTGTAAAATCTAAGCTTATTCAAGCTAAACCACGAGATAATAGTTTAACTCTTTGATTTGCATGCCTCTTGCTCCGGCAAGAGGCCAAACGGATGAAGGCAACAATGGCTTACAGTACTTTTACCCAAAAAAAGAATGACCAACTAAAAGAACCTATGTTTCTTGGTCAGCCTGTCAACGTCGCACGTTACGACCAACAAAAATATGAAATCTTCGAGAAGCTGATTGAAAAGCAACTCTCCTTCTTCTGGCGTCCGGAAGAAGTGGATGTGTCAAGCGATCGTATTGATTACGGCAAACTGCCTGATCATGAGAAGCACATTTTCATTTCGAACCTGAAATACCAAACTCTGCTCGATTCAATTCAAGGCCGCAGCCCGAACGTCGCACTGCTACCGCTGGTTTCACTGCCTGAACTGGAAACTTGGATTGAGACTTGGTCTTTCTCTGAGACCATTCACTCACGCTCATACACGCACATCATCCGTAACATCGTGAATGATCCTGCGGTGGTGTTTGACGATATCGTTGAAAACGAGCACATCCTCAAGCGTGCGAAAGACATCGCCCACTACTACGATGATTTGATCCAGTTGACTAACGACTACCACCGCTACGGTGAGGGCCAGCATCAGATCAATGGTGAAACGGTCAATGTTTCCCTCAAAAATCTGAAGAAGAAACTGTATCTGTGCTTAATGTCAGTGAATGCACTGGAAGCGATTCGTTTCTACGTGAGCTTTGCTTGTTCATTTGCGTTTGCAGAACGTGAGTTGATGGAAGGCAATGCGAAGATCATCAAACTGATTGCGCGTGATGAAGCTCTGCATCTGACAGGTACTCAGCACATGCTCAACCTCCTGCGCAACGGTATGGACGATTTCACCTTCCTGCAAGTTGCAGAAGAGTGTAAACAAGAAAGTTTTGATCTGTTCAAAGAAGCGGCAGAGCAAGAAAAAGAGTGGGCAGCTTACTTGTTCAAAGACGGTTCGATGATTGGCCTTAACAAAGATATTTTGTGCCAGTACGTTGAGTACATTACCAACATTCGTATGCAAGCCGTGGGTCTTGAGCCAGCTTACCCAACTGCGACCACCAACCCGATTCCTTGGATCAATGCTTGGTTATCTTCTGATAACGTACAAGTTGCTCCTCAAGAAGCTGAAATCAGTTCTTACTTAGTTGGCCAAATCGACAACGAAGTAAGCACCGATGATTTCGAGGGCTTTGAACTTTAATGGCGGCAATCAAAATCAACAAACTGCTGACCATTGAGTCTAATCCTAGCCACACCCTGCTTGAAAGCATGGAACAAGCGGGGTTAGAACCAGAATACAACTGTCGCGATGGGCACTGTGGTGCCTGTCGTTGCCAGTTAGTCTCTGGTGAGGTCGAGTATGTTGGTTTTGCCATGGCTTACACTCAAGGTAACGAGATTCTTCCATGCATTTGTCGTGCTAAAACGGCACTGGAAATTGAGCAAGTGACTTACCAACTGAAAGCCAAACGTGCTTGATCAATGGTTCTGTCTAGACGATTCAAGTGTAGAAAGATATTAGTTGCCACCAGTAAACGACGACTGCCAAGAATATACGCTAGCCAGAGCTTAGGCTCTGGCTCTATTCCCCCCACACAAGATTGCATCCGCCGTTCTCATCGATACCCACTTATTGCCAATTTCTCGTCCGCCATCATCAAACAGAGATAACCAATAGCCTTGATTGCTAGCTTGATCGAACTGTGCCGGAGCGTGTAACCAGATCGAAACAACATCCTCTGTTCCATCGCTATGTGCTTCTCCTAAAACCACTTTTTGACTAGCGATTCTGTACCAAACCAAGATCTTCGAGTGTTGAAACATGTCAGCCTCCTGCTTCCACTTTCAGGTGAAAAGTCAGTTTACCGATCCAACCAAGGGTTTAAAGCCTCACTTTTGAGACAAAATAAGCTCTCTAAATAAATCATCTGCTTAATGATTAGACAAAATACGCATAACGAATAGCAATCCCTCAATATGCAGAATAAGCAGAAGATTCATTCAGTTAGCTCAGAATGCATAACTATATAAAATATCTTTCTATTCAAGCAATTAGAGTAAGACTCTGATTTTAATTGAGCGCACTCTTTGGTAGGTACATTTCTTTGATTCGCTCTACTGCACTGTAACCAACAAACATAGGACGCCCAGTGAGATAGCGAAGCAGCATGTCTACCGCCAGTGTCGCAATCCACTCTTTCTGCTCTTGGGCAGTAAAACGGCGGACAAATTTTACCGTTTGCCCCCACTCTCCATTGGGAGTGGAGAGTGCAACCGAAACTTGATCATCTTTCAATGATCCCGTTACCAACGCCATCTGTGTTCCACACTTATCCTTGGTTGCTCCTGCTAATGCAAACGCCGCAGCAAGTGGGTCTTGATGAGCAAGTTCAGAAGAGACTCGATGACTCAAAATCCATGAATGCCCAGCTAAAGCTTCAATTTTTGATTCACTGAGTAACCAACTCGACAACCAACCATGGGTAGATTGCTCCGCAAACGCCAGTGTCAATCCTTTTTCCGTCATCACATGACCAAGATATGCAAGCATCGGCTCATCAATACTCACTACGTATTGCTCTAAGTGCGCATGAATAATTTTCAGCAAGCTTAAGCGGCATTCATCATCTTGCTCAGGGCCAAACAGCTTAACTTCAATAAATGGTAAATATGAGCGATAGCCCAAGGTATAACCTTCCGGCAGATGCATTTTATCCAATTTATCCGAAATTGAAGATTCAGAGGTACCGAAGGTATACAAGCGGCTGCACTGTTGCCCTTGTACGGAAGGAAATTGCCGTTGCAAATCAGGCAAGATCTGCTCACTGACCATTTTGTAAAACTCTTTAGGAACTCCAGGCGTAAAATAGAACCAACAATCGTTAATCTGCATTTTAAAACCACATGCCGTTCCCACGGGGTTATCAATCAACTCCGCATTCGCTGGCAACATCGCTTGTTTACGATTACTTTCTGGCATAGTTCGGCCGCGCCCAGCAAAAAATGTCTCAAGCCGAGTCAGCCAATCTGTATTGAGCTCCAGAGGCTGCTCTGCTGCTTGTGAGGCAGCTTCAGCGGTCATATCGTCGCTGGTTGGCCCTAGCCCTCCATTGACGATTACAACATCCGAGTTAAAACTCAGCATCATCAATTCTTCAACCAAAGCAGGTTGACTATCACCCACGGTAGAGCGTTTAGACAATGAAAAGCCATGCTGATAAAACTCCCGCGCTAACCAAGCTGCGTTAGAGTCAACAATATCACCGTGCAAAACCTCTTCGCCGGTACTGAGCATTGCTATTTTCAACATATTTGCCATCCTGATGTAAATGCTGTTGCTATATTGAACTACCAGCAACTAATAGAAAAGAACGTTTTATCCATTAAGCAATTTCAAACAAGTTCAATTATCAGCTTTCTTGTTGGTGAGTTTTATGGATAATTGTGACCCTCATCGACGAATTACCTTTTTAGTGGAGACATCTGTGCCCAAAAAAAACATCACCGCCATGATGTTGTTGACATTTTCAGCCTGCGTAAACGCACAACAAGATGTGAACTTCCAATCTGATTTTGCCTACCAAATGGGCTGTGAACAGACCGGCTGCTACTTAAGCAATAATTATGCCTAAGGCAATAATTATACCGATTCTCTCGGTGATCCGTTTTCTTTGAGCCTTAATGATGATCCATCACTCAAACTCGATGACCCCCTACCGAAATATCTGATGGTGCAAGACACTCGTGATTGGGACTACCTCAAAGGCCAGACCTATACCATCTTAGGTCTGAGTGTTATGACCGCAGGATTAATGACTTTACTCCCAGAATCCATCACCAAATGGGATGCGGAAGATCGCAAACTCAGCGGCCTTGGCAAAAAATGGAAAGATAACGTCAGCTCGGGGCCAACGTGGGATCGTGATGAGCACTTCCTCAACTACATCATGCACCCTTACTTCGGTGGCGTTTACTACACCGCTGCGCGCCATGCAGGATTTAACGAGTTTGAGTCATTCCTCTATTCTGCAACCATGTCAACTTTCTTCTGGGAATATGGCGTTGAAGCCTTCGCAGAAGTGCCCTCATGGCAAGATATTTTTGTCACCCCATTCTTTGGTGCCGTGGTGGGTGAACTTATGTTTGAAGCAGAACAAAACATTGTCGCTAATGGTGGCGAATTAATGGGGTCAGATACAGTTGGAGGGGTAACGCTGTTCTTCCTCAACCCCATTGGCCATATACACGGTTGGGTAAGTAATGCGTGGGGAGGCTCTGCAGATGTTTCCTTCCAGAGCAGCCCTTGGTCAAGCAACCCTAGCGCTGCCAAATATGCGTTGGATGCAGGTGCTCCTATAGACTCTCAGTATTACGGCGTTAACCTAAAAATAAGCTTCTAGCCATGCTTAAGCTAGCTACAAATATTAGACAGGCAACATTATTGGGTTGCCTGTTTTTTTATTCCCTTTTTAGCTTCCCCCCTCTTAAACCTAGGCAGTAAATCTGTGGCGCAAGTAGAATTATTGTCTCTCCATTGATACTGCCTGTTCAAAAATTGACTTTCGTCAATTCTTAACCTAGCTAAGCTCCTACACTCAAAGAGCGAGCTACGCGAATCTCTTGTCAGGAGGCCAACATGAACAACATTTTCATTGTAAACTTTGTCGGGAAAGCAACACCTGCCACCATCAAACGGTTGGCAGCCGTCACCCATGACAATGGTGGCAAATGGCTGATCAGCAAAGTGAACTTCATCGAAGATAGAGTTGCCGCCGTGATCAAAATTGAGTTACCACAGGAGAATGCAGCGGCAGTGAAAGAGGCATTCGAATCTTATCCTGGACTCTTAGTTGAAGTTGAGGATGCCGATCACCACATCCATGCCGATGACACAGTGTATCAAATTCGCCTTGATGCAAATGACCGAGCCGGTATCGTCAACGAAATTACCCATCTTCTTGATGGGCAAGGGATCAGCATTTTGGATATGGATTGCCAACGCGTATTTATCGCCGGCGGCGGCGGTATTAGCTCAAGTTTATTTACGGCAAACGTCGCAATGCGTCTACCTATCGATACTGAAATTGACGACGTGGTGAAAGAGCTTGAATCTTTGAGCACAGATACCCGTGTAACACTTGAAGCTTAGTTGAGTCCCACTTTTACCTTCTCTACCGAAACCATTTACCATGACATGGGAGGCTCGCCTCCCCCCTGGATCTTGAAATAATTACATTGATTATCACCAAATAGTTGAACTGGTTAACATATTAAGCGTGCACAAGTGGCAAATCAGCCGATGTCATCCATGCTTTTAGGTGATCTTATCTGCAACTACCTACAAAACAATAACGCAGTTAAATAAGACATAGATCATCACAATGCTCAGTTAGGTGGTAACGTCATGTTGAAGCTAGAGAATATTAAGGTCAGTTATAAACTGGCCGCTATTGTTATCGTTGGTATTATTGGTTTTATGGGCTTACTACTCATTTCCGCTAATGCCTTAAAAGAAAATTTGGTTGCCGAACGTGAAGCGCGCTTAAAGGCTGTTTTAGAGAGCACCCTTTCTCAAGTTGCTTATCTCAACCAAACCCTACCGAAAGAACAAGCGCAAGAGCAAGCCAAGGCACTGATCAACGCGCTACGTTTTGATGGCAACAATTACATGTTTGTGATTGACGAGTCACGCTACACGATTGTGCACCCAATCCGCCAAGATTTAATCGGAAAACAAATGGGCAGCCCCGGAAAAGACACCGAAGGGCAATTTTGGTACACCATGGTCGACCTAGCGCGCAATGGCCAACAAGGCTCACTGATCTATCCTTGGCAAAATCAGCAAGGCAAGCCCGCGGATAAACTTTCTTATGTGAACGGTTTTACGCCTTGGGGGTGGATTTTTGGCTCGGGTATGTTGCTCGATGACATACAAACTGCTGTCTATCAGCAATTCCTCAAAATGGGTTTGGCAACCTTAGTCGTCACCTTATTTATGATAGGCCTCGGCGTGATCATCAGTCGTGCCATTATCCAGCCGCTCGACACAATTAAAGATGCGATGAAACAAGTCGCCAAAGGTGACCTCACAGCCAAAATCCGAGTTAAGGGGCGTGATGAACTCGGCATTGTGGCGCAGCGTATTAACGACAGCATTGCCTCTGTGCGCGATGCTTTAGTCGAATCGGTTCAGTCTGCCTCATCTGTTGCCGAAGCGGCTGTACGCATTGCATCCTCAGCAGAAGAAACGAGCCAGGCTGTCGTCTCTCAACGTGATCAATTAAACCAACTCGCAACAGCCATGAACCAGATGACGGCCACTGTGGCCGATGTTGCTGGGCATGCGGAAGATACGGCACGCGATACGCGCGACGCCAGTAAGGAGGCAAATCTGGGTGACAAAGACGTCCATTCCAGTGTTGATAGTATTCGCGCCCTATCCACTGAGCTCGGGATTGCAACAGATCAAGTGAACAAACTGAAAGAAGGAGTGATGCAAATCAGTGAGGTCACGTCTGTCATCAGTGGCATTTCAGAGCAAACTAATCTCCTCGCACTAAATGCGGCCATTGAAGCGGCACGAGCAGGGGAACAAGGCCGAGGATTTGCGGTGGTTGCCGATGAAGTGCGCAATTTAGCTAGCCGAACCCATCACTCTACAGACGAAATCCAAACCATGATCAACCGCTTACAACAACTTGCGGTGAGCACGGCAAGTGCGATGCAAAAGAGTCAGGACCTAGCCGCAAACAGTGTGTCTACAGCCGAAAATGCTGGTAACGATTTATCTCTGATTGTGAATCACATCCAACATGTCAGTGATAAAGCAACACAAATTGCAACAGCAGCGGAAGAGCAAAGTGCCGTTGCTGAAGAAATGAATCGCAACGTGAGCGGAATTAATGATGCTGCGTTAGAAATGTCGCAAGCTGCGACTTATTTGGCAGAAGAGAGCGAAAAACTAGCAGACTTATCTCGTCAACTTGATCAGAAACTAACGACTTTTAAACTGTGATCTAACTCTTTTTATAGACAGCGCGGAGATCATCATGGGCATTCCCCAATGAAAGTGCTACCCTTACGCCATTATCTACTGCGAGAGAACAAAATGAGCAAATTAACGGCAGATATCGACGCGAATCTAGCGCTGTTTATTCAAGAAACCCAAGAAACCCAGCTAGTATGGGGTTTACGTAACGAAGAAGGTTGGCTCTCTTGTGAATCGACTGAATTTGAAGAAAGTGAAGTCATGCCTTTCTGGTCATCAAAAGAAGATGCGCAAATTCATAATGTCGAAGAGTGGGCAGACTTTGAAGTGGTTGAAATCCCATTTGATGTATTTGCTGAAGATTGGTTGATTACCCTAGATGAAGATGGTGTTCTCGTTGGACCAAACTGGAACGCAAGTCTAGAAGGTAAAGAATTAGAGCCATCACAACTGGCCAAACTCTACCTGTAACCTATTCCCTATGTAGGTTTATAGGTATTTCGGTTCTCCCTACCGATAAGGCGCGTTTTCGCGCCTTTTGTTTTTCCGTATTAATTTTGCCGCCCCAACCTATGCTCAGCAATAGCCCCATTTAGCAAGCTTTGTTACACTTGCCCTCCTGTTAAACACCACCCGGAACGCAAGCATGCAATTAACCAAGCTGACGCAAGAGATCTTCAACCACTTATATCGCGATATCAGTGAGTTTCGTCAAACCTTTGATCTGCCGGTCGCCGCGCCACAAACTTTAAACGAGCAGGCTGATACCTTACATACCTCTTTGGCGATAGAAGAGCTGACAGAGCTTGCACAAGCCGATAATAAAACTGAACAAGCAGATGCCATTGTGGATACCGTGTACGTTCTTATGGGACGGCTGGTGCATTTGGGACAAGCTAAAATGGCAGACAATCTCGCCATCAGCTATCTGATTGATCTTCTTTTGCATGTTGCCAATAACTTAAACATCGAATTCCTACCTTGCTGGGATGAAGTGCATAGCTCCAACATGAGCAAAGTGTGCCGTAACGAGCAAGAGTATTTAGATACTGAGAAATTCTATGCGGAACAAGGTATTAAACTGATGGCGGTTCACCAAGGTGAGTACATCATTGCAAAATGTGCCGAAGATTTTATCTCTGAGTCAAAAACCATTCGTCAGGGTAAAGTGCTCAAATCCGTTTACTATCGTCCGGCTAACTTGGCGGCGCTGACTCAATAGCAAATCTCACAATAATTTGGCGTTTTCATTTTTAAGCCCAATCAATGAGCAGTAAAAAGCCACCTTAATCTAAGGTGGCTTTTCATATCAGGTTGACGATCATTCAAGGGGAACTCAGTCAAACAGAAGATGGTAATGACCTTCAAGTTCGATACGGCGAATTGACGCTCCAAACACCGCTTGTAGTGCTTCTTGAGTAAGCACCTCTTCAGCACAGCCTGCGCGATACAACACCCCATTTTTGAGCATCAGAACCTTATCTGCGTGTCGCAAAGTCCGATTGAGGTCATGGTTAGCCATAATGATAGTCAGTCCTTGTCCGCCCATTCGCTCAATCAGGCGGTACAGCAAACTTTCTTGAGCAATGTCGAGCGGTGCTGCGGGTTCATCCCAAATCAGCAAACGGGCAGATGGATTTAACGCCGGAGAGACTTGTAAGCAACTGCCAGCCAAACGTACGCGTTGCCATTCGCCACCGGAAAGTTGATGGATCGAACGATGCAGCTTGTCATCAATATTCAGCAGACGACTGATCTCATCAATTTCACTGGCCACTTCTGGGCTATCAATCGCCATACCGGCAGGGATGGAAAGCGCTAAGTATTGGAAAACCTGCAATTGAAAACTGGGTTTATCATTTTGGGCAAGATAGGCACGATGCAGGGCTAATTCAGAAAGACTAGCCTCCCCCACTTCCAACTCATCAATCTGGATTGAACCTGAAAATGACGTCAACCCCGCCAATGCCGCCAGAAAGGTACTCTTGCCACTGCCATTGGGGCCAATCACATGCCAAACCTCGCCAGCGTTGGCACTGAGTGAGAGAGGTAGCAGACGCGAATCCACCTGTAAACTATTAACACGAATCATGGTTTCTCACCAACATCCAGATAAATATTGGCGCCCCCAGAGTGGTCGTGACCACACCAAGGGGTAGCTCACCACTGCCCAGCGCCATACGCGCAATCAGATCCGCGCTCACCAATAACAGAGCGCCGCACAGGGCAGACATAGGTAACAGGAGTCGATTTTCAGAGCCTAGCGTTAAACGCAGTAAATGAGGGACCACCAATCCCACGAAACCAATCACGCCCCCCATTGCCACAGAGGCACCGACCAATAACGCAATAGCTAGGATCAAACGCCAGCGGACACGATGAATATCAACACCGAGTTGCTTCGCATGACCTTCCCCTAGCATCAGCTTATCCAACAAACCACCTTGTAATGCTAACCAAACTACTACCGGAATTGAGACCAAGGAGAGTGTATGCTGATACCAACTAACGCCTGCAACACTGCCCATCAGCCAATACATCAACTGACGTAAACCTAAATCATCACTGAAATAGAATGCCCAAGTGACCACTGCGCCTGACAATATACCTAGTGCAACACCGACCAACAGCAACCTCGCCGTAGTTAAGCGTAATTTGCGTGCCATCGTCACCAAAAGCAGGGTAAACAGCAATGCTCCTAGCACGGCGACAACCATAAATGCTTCGGGAGAATTTAAACTTGGGAAGAACAGCAGCAAGATGACCATAGCAACACTCGCACCACCGGAAACGCCCACCACACCGGGCTCAGCAAGCACGTTGCCGAGCAACACTTGTAAAGTTGCGCCTGCAATCGCCAAAGAAGCACCAATTACCGCCGCCGCAAGCAGCCTTGGCAGGCGTAGCTCCCACACCAATTGCTGTTCAAGTGAAGACCACGTGGAAAATGGCGACAACCATAACTCTCCCACGAGCAGATAAACCGCACATAAGCTGAAAAATAACCCAAGCAGCAGATAGCCGCTGCGCCGCCAACGTTGTTGTTTATGCTGAAGTAATCGATGAAAATCCATCTTATTATTCATAAAAAAAAGAATGGCCTAACCTTACCGTTAAGCCATTCAAATAGAAAGCGGTTCATGTGAATGCACAATCAGTCGTACACCAATTGGTCATCTTCATAGCGGGTAATCACTTTACACACCATTAATGCAGCCCGTTGTCCTATTGCCACATTTCTATTCGGAAATACGATCGCTTCCCCTTCATTTTTCGCCATCAATGGCTTTTCACCATCATGGCCAAACACCTCGCCGTGCATAAAGGCGGTGAAGTTTTCCACATCATCACTGAAGCGAAAATCAAAATCATCGTGAAGTCGCACTATGGTTCGACTCACTCGATACATCACAGCCTTTCTTGGTAGATGTTCAGGTTTATGACGAGAGATCAGATCACGCATCGCCAAATCCAAGGCTAAGAGGCGATCTAATTTGTTTTCACCTAAACGAGCAACTTGGCCAAGCTCTAAGGTTAAAGCTTGAGCAGCAAAATGCTCTGCTGAGTACCAACTAAACGTACTGGATGGGGCATTTGAAAGCATGACCGCTTCGATATGAGCTTGTTCAACAAACTGGATCAACTCTCGGCTTCTCACTGCATGGCGTGATTTTGGGCTCACCGCAAAGGAATAATGTTTAGACGCACGAATTGCGCAGTGTAAGTCCAAGTGCCAACGAGAATACTCTTCTGTATTGGCAAAAAATTGTGTAAGCAGCAATTTCAGATTATCCGCAATCGCAGACTCGATACTGTGCACGTGGGGTTTATCATCAAATAAGCGGTTGAGGTTCTGCTCAATGAAGCGCGTATGCTGCCCTGTAGCTTGAGGGTGAGCCAGAATGAACAAACAGCGCTCTGCTACCGGTTGAAATCCGCTGACAATATCGTCAATCCACTTATCCATGAGCTCCATAGGTGCCGTTTCATCACCGTGGATGCCGCAAGAAATCACTACATTTTTGGTGGTTGCATCATACTGTGCAGGGATGACTTCTAACACGCCACGCTGGTGTAGCGTCAGGGTTACACCTTGAGCTGTAGACAGCGATTGGGTGACCATGGAATGAGCAAGATCTAAGCTATCGAACAGAAAAGATTGGCGGAAGAGAGACTTCGTCATGCGCTACTCCTTTATTGCACAGCGGTATGTTAAGAAATTGTACGAACAATTTATGCCGAAACGATCGCACTTATGACCTCTCACCCTAACCGAGCCAAGAGAGTCGAACATGATTCACACCAAACCAGATGGCGACGATACCGACGCAGATTCTAGCACTAATTCAATGAGATACACTATATTCAATTCTGGGATCCACAGCCTCAAAGCGCATTTCCGATGCTGCTCACGCTCACGAAAGGTGACTCACCAGGATAAAGGTTCAGTTGAGTCAGCGACTGATGAGGTATGGTTAAACGGCTATACCAATTCGGATTGCGCCAATCCACCCCCAACACTTCGGCCAAAATCAAGCGGATGGTTCCTGCATGGCAGAGTATGAGTGTATCGCTCTCCAACTGAGGCAACCATGCTTGCCAAGATTGGCAAACTCGTTGATACGCATCGGCTAAGGGTTCGGCTTGCGGTAAGGTATGTTTTGCAGGATCTTGCCAAAAGGCCTCTAGCAGTGGCCATTCACTTTCTAGCTCAGTAAAAGATTGTCCATCAAACTGACCAAAATCCAGTTCTCGCAGATTAACATCATAGTTAAGCGTGATCTCCGGACGTACCTTCTGAATCAACTGCGCCAGATCCGCACAACGACGTAAAGGAGAGCTAATTACTCGCGAGAAAGGTAAGTTCATCAGTTGATCAGCGATCGCTTGCTGAATTTCGCTATCAACCGCAACATCAGTCACACCATTGAGCGCGGCAGGCCCTTTCGTTTTTCCGTGGCGCAGTAACCAAATTCGGATCATAACGTTAGCTCTCGCCTTTTAAACACTGTGGTAACCCTGCAACCACTAAAGTCACCGAATCCGCTAAGGCAGCGATTTTCTGGTTCATCCAACCTGCATGATCAACAAAGACACGAGTCAGTTCCCCCATAGGAACTACTCCCATCCCAACTTCATTACTCACTAAAATCACCTGGGCTTGGGTCTGTGCTAACGCGGCCAGCAGTTGCTCTATATACTCATCAATCAACGAGGAAGAAAGCGATTGTTCATGTTCAAAAAGCAGGTTGTTCAACCACAAGGTCAGGCAATCCACCAACACCACATCGTTTTTTTGGAAGCGAGCTAAATAGTCTGCGAGTACCAGCGGCACTTCGTGCTCAATCCACTCGGCATTCCGCCTTGCTTGATGATGCGCAATTCGCGCACGCATCTCCTCATCAAAGGCAGTGGCAGTTGCAACATAATGCAAGGTTGCCGATTGCTTTTGTGCAGCCTGTTTAGCAAGACATTCCGCATGACTCGATTTACCACTGCGTGCGCCACCTAAAATCAAATGTACGCTCACCTTGTCTCCTAAATCATCAGTTCATGTTGTAGAAAAGCTAACAGGATCATATAGATAATCAATTCCATTAACTGTTGTGCAGCTCCCAAACAATCGCCCGTGAAACCGCCTATGCGTTTGATCAACCACGTACGGAAGGTATGCCTAAAAATCACGCTTGCCGCGATCATCACTGCCATGAATTGCCATGAAAACACCAGTAAGGTTGCCAAAGCCGTGAGCGCTAAAATCGCAACATCAGTGCCCGACTGTTGCTGCGCAAGAGGTTTGCTTTTACTGCTGTCGGTGTCGGAAACATAGGGGGTATTGCGAATCAAAGAAGCAGCCACCGCACGGCTTAACGTATACGCAAGCAACCATATCGGCACCAGTGAGGTTAGATCAGCAAGTTCAGTCAGCAGCAAGTATTTACCAAATAAAGCCATCAGCAGAGCACAGGCTCCATAAGTCCCAATGCGGCTGTCTTTCATAATCGCTAAACGGCGCTCTGCGGTCATTCCTCCACCGATGCCATCGGCCATATCCGCTAACCCATCTTCGTGGAATGCTCCCGTCAGTAATAGGCTAAGTACCATCGTCAGAAACACACTGATGTTGGTAGAAAAAAGTTGGGTAGCTAAGGAGTACACGAGCGCACAAATTGCCCCGAGGAGTAAACCGACTAACGCAAAATAGCGGCCGGCCTGATTCATGCGCTCGCTGCTATAAGGTAGATTCACAGGCACCGGTATGCGTGAAAAGAAGCTGACCGCCAATAGAAAAAGTTCAAGTTGATAACGAAGAATCGGCCTCATTATACGGTCACCCCAGCATCTGCAAAGCTCGCCATGTGATTATAAAACTCAACGGCGGCACGCACGATCCCAAGAGCCAATACAGCCCCTGTTCCTTCACCTAAACGTAGACCTAAATCCAGTAATGGTTCTGCACCAAGCAATTCCAATACAGCTCGGTGCCCTACTTCTTGTGAACGATGAGCAAACAGTAAGTAATCACGCACATTCGGCTCGATCAACGTTGCCACATAAGCCGCGACAGAAACAATAAAACCATCGACCAATACGGGAGTTTTCTTTTCATACGCCCCAAGGAATGCGCCAACCATCTGTACGATTTCAAAGCCACCGACCTGCATTAACACTTCTTGCGGCTCAGCACCTAAGCAGCGTTCAACACCTTGTGTGACTAAGGTTATTTTACGTTGGAACTGTTCATCACTGATGCCTGTACCGCGACCTACGCACACATCGATGGGTAACCCTGAAAGTGCCGCTAAAATTGCCGCTGCACTGCTGGTATTCCCTATCCCCATTTCACCAAACATCAGTAGATTACATCCCGCATCAACTTCGCGATGAATCAGTGCTTTGCCTAACGTAATGCCAGCTTGAACCTGTTCTGGGCCCATCGCAGCTTGCTGCGCAAAATTGTTTGTTCCCGCACCCAATCTTTGCTCAATCAAATCCGGATGCGCAGGTTGCGCGCGCAAAATACCGCAATCGACAACGCGCATGGCGGCATACTCAGTACGGCAAAAACAGTTAATAGCGGCACCACCGGCAAGAAAATTGCGCACCATTTGTTCGGTGACTTCGCTTGGCGCGATACTCACACCTTGTGCGGCAATGCCATGATCGCCAGCAAACACCAGCACAGTAGGTTGATGAATTTCAATCTGTTTAACGGCATTTGATTTGGATTGACTTTGGATCAGAGCGAGTTGATGAGCAACACGCTCAAGTTGGCCGAGTGCAGCGAGTGGTTTGGTTTTTTGATCAATTCGTTGTTGGATTTCGGCGCTAAAAGTGCGATCTAACATGCAGTCATCCTTACTTCTTATTAGGCATGGGGCGGAGTCGGCACAGTCTACTCGCTCTACACAACAAAGCAAAAACCTTCGCACATTTTGCCTAGCGTGCCGCAAAGCAAAATTACTGATAATTTCCCTCATATAAACGATTGATACAGAATGTTCTATACTCTTGGTATGAACAGCGCTTCCATCTTTGATGCTTAAGTTTGGTTTTCCTTTCTCAGTGGGTCTACCTAACCAGAGAAATAACAAGGAGTTGTACCATGATTGCTAACCAAAGATCACCAAAACAAAAACCCAACAAACCAGCCACTAAAAAAGGCAAACGAGTGCCACTAGCACTGACTTAATGCCAGCACTCTGGCGATATTGTTCAACAAGAAATCAAGTGCGTGAGAAACATCAGATCTGGTTATGGCCAGACCTGATGTAGGTCGCTTAATGTGCGTTGAGCTTTTCGACAGCGACAGAATTAATACAATAGCGCAAACCACTCGGGAGCGGGCCATCAGGAAACACATGCCCTAGATGTGAAGCACACGTGTTGCAACAAACTTCCACTCTGGCACGCGCTAACTGGTGATCCAAATGGTAAGAGATGGCATTTATTTTCACTGGCTGTGAAAACGAAGGCCATCCTGTGCCGGAATCAAACTTGGTTGCGGAATCAAACAGTAAGGTTTGACACCCTGCACACTGATATAACCCTGGTTCAAATAGTTCACACATCGCATTGGAAAAAGCTCTTTCGGTACCATGCTGACGCATCACGTAATACTGCTGTTCATTGAGTATTTCGCGCCATTCAGCTTCGCTGCGGATCACTTCACAATCCGGTGTTGGATTACCTTGATTTGCAAAGTCCAGCACTTGTTGCCAATTCAACATATTTACCTCCTCTTTTTGTACTATTGAGCAGACCGTGAATTTCCCCGTTCTATTTCATGATGTTCATTAGATCGACAACTCGCAAAAACACCATCTACTGCACAAAGTTCCCACAAATCGCACAGCGATCAATCAACCCTCTGTTTTTGATAACCATTAGTTATAAAACATGTTTTTTTCACAGTTTATTTTCGTGATATCGATCGCTATATTCCCAGAAAATCATTCTCATTTGATGCTCTAACCCGTTACTTCTAGCACTTGTTCAGTGCCATTTCGGTTAGATTTCACTCCCCCCCTTTTAAGGATCTCATTATGTCAGTGGTTACCATCGCAGCACTTGTGATTTTCTCAGGCTTATTGCTGTATCTCTTCGGACTACAGAAAAAAGCATCCACCCTTTCTCGTCAGGTTTTATTTGGTTTAGTTCTTGGTAGTGCATTTGGTTTGGCGCTGCAAGTCGTTCTGGGCGAAGGCCATCCAGCAATTAAAGAAACACTTTCTTGGATTGGTATTGTAGGCAACGGTTATGTCGGTTTGCTGAAAATGGTGATCATGCCACTGGTACTGGTTTCCATGATTTCAGCGGTCGTACGACTGGATAAAAACGGCTCATTAGGCAAAATTTCTGGCCTGACCATAGGTATTTTGCTGGTAACAACCGCGATTTCAGCGCTGATCGGCATCCTGATCACTCAAGCGTTTGGTTTGACGGCGGAAGGTTTAGTAGAAGGCGCACGTGAAACCGCACGCATTGCAGTATTGGAAAGCCGAGCTTCAAGCGTCGCTGATCTCACCATCCCACAGCTTTTAGTAAGCTTTATTCCAACTAACCCATTTGCTGATTTAACGGGTGCACGTTCGACTTCCATCATCGCAGTAGTGATTTTCGGTGTGCTTACTGGTATTGCAGCACGCAAAGTGATGGCCGATAAGCAAGAATTAGAAACGCCAATCCGTACTTTTGTTGAAGCCGCACAAGCGATTGTGATGCGCCTTGTCAAAATGATCATGGCGCTGACGCCTTACGGCATTGCAGCCCTAATGGCAAAAGTGGTCGCGACTTCAAGCGCTTCAGACATTCTGAGCTTATTGGGCTTTATTGTTGCATCTTACGTTGCGATTGCACTGATGTTTGTGGTTCACGGTCTGCTCGTAGCTATGGTGGGTGTGAACCCAACCACTTACTTTAAAAACATCTGGCCAGTGCTGACCTTTGCTTTTACTTCACGTAGCTCAGCCGCCACGATTCCGCTTAATGTAGAAGCGCAAATCACCAAACTGAATGTGCCACCAGCGATTGCGAACCTATCTGCGTCATTCGGTGCCACGATTGGGCAAAACGGCTGTGCGGGTATTTACCCTGCGATGTTGGCTGTGATGGTTGCCCCAACAGTGGGCATTAATCCTCTGGATATCCACTTTATCGTGTCCTTGATTGCGATGATCACCATCAGTTCATTTGGGATCGCGGGCGTGGGCGGCGGTGCAACCTTCGCAGCGCTGATTGTGCTGCCAGCCATGGGTTTGCCTGTAACCATCGCCGCACTACTGATTTCTATCGAGCCACTAATTGATATGGCGCGTACTGCACTCAACGTATCGGGTTCGATGACAGCTGGCACAGTCACAAGCCGTTTGCTCAAACAGACAAGCGAAGAATCTGAGCAACAAACTCAGCAAGCATAATCTTGCGTTCTTTTCAAAGCCGATGCCAAGCATCGGCTTTTTTGTTGAAAGGCTGAACAAATAACGGATTACCGAAAGAGCAGCAATTGCTATGTCAGGGGCAGGATGGTCTAATGACGGCAACTTTCAGCGATTTGGTAAGGCCACATGCAGCAAGAATACCAGCCCACATTCTTCTTTTTCGACTACGAGACTTGGGGAGTGAATCCCGCGAAGGATCGCCCTAGTCAGTTTGCGGGTGTTCGTACCGATATGGATTTCAACATCATTGGTGAGCCGCTGGTGATTTACTGCCAATTACCAAATGATTATCTACCCGCTCCTGAAGCGGCGTTGATCACCGGAATTACTCCACAGAAAGCGAATAGTTTAGGCTTACCAGAGCCAGAATTTATCGCCCGTATTCACGCTGAACTCTCCACGCCAAACACCACCAGCTTAGGCTACAACAGCATTCGTTTTGATGATGAAGTGACACGCTACACCTGTTATCGCAACTTTATCGACCCGTATGCCTGGAGCTGGCAACACGGCAATTCACGTTGGGATCTACTGGATGTGATCCGAGCTTGCTATGCTCTGCGCCCTGAAGGCATCGAATGGCCAGAGAATGATGAAGGCTTTACTAGCTTTAAGTTAGAACACCTTTCTGTTGCCAACGGCATTGAGCACAGCAACGCGCACGATGCGATGGCTGACGTGATTGCCACGATTGAATTGGCGAAAAAGATCAAAGCCGCGCAGCCTAAGTTGTTCGACTATTTCTTCAACATGCGCCACAAACGCAAGCTGACTGAGCTGATTGATATCGTTAACCAAACCCCGCTGATGCATGTTTCCGGTATGCTTGGACGTGAGCGTCACTACACCAGTTGGATTGTGCCGATTGCTTGGCATCCGACCAATCAAAATGCGGTGATTATGGTGGATTTGGGTAAAGACCCTCAGCCGCTGTTGGATTTGGATGCAGATGCGTTGCAAGCACGCCTCTATACGCGTTATGAAGACTTAGCGCCCGATGAACTGCCCGTTCCGGTGAAATTAGTGCATCTCAACAAATGCCCTATTCTTGCTCCAGCCAAGACTCTGACAGCAGAGAATGCTGAAAAGATTGGTATTGATCGCGAACAGTGTCTTGCCCATTTGAATGTGATTCGTCAGCACCCAGAAATTCGTGAAAAACTGGTGACGGTATTCAGTCAAGAGCGCGAGTTTGCCAAGGAAAACAATGTGGATAGCCAATTGTATGAAGGGTTCTTCTCGCCTGCCGATCGTGCGGCGATGGAGATCATTCGTACCACATCACCGGATAATCTTGGCAGCCTTGAGATTAAAGTGGCAGATAAACGTATCGAACCACTGTTGTTCCGTTACCGCGCTCGCCATTACCCACATACCTTAACCGATGCCGAGCAGCGCCGCTGGGCAGCGCATTGTCGTGACTATTTTGAACGTAACCTTGAAAGCTATATGCTCAATTTGGAAAACTTAGTTCATGAACATCAGACTGACGAAAAGAAAATGGCGATTTTAAAATCCGTCTACCATTACGTTGAAAAGCTCGCTCACTAACGTTTATTTTTACTTGCTGACTTCATTAATGATCAAAAAAATAGCTCAATACTGCGTCTCGATGGGACTGATTTTTCTCTGTCTCTTGGCAGGCATCAACTTACAAACTTGGTTAGGCATTGCCATTCCCGGCAGCATCATAGGGTTACTGATCCTATTTGGCTTGATGGCCAGCGGTTTAGTACCTGTCGAATGGGTCAAACCTAGCGCCACCCTTTTTATCCGCTACATGATTTTACTGTTCGTCCCGATCAGTGTCGGCTTGATGGTGCACTTCGATACGCTACTGGCTAACATCGCACCGATCCTTGCCAGCGCTATCGGTGGCACCTTAATTGTTATGGTGACACTGGGACTGATACTGGATCGCATGCTGAAGAAGGGGAAAAAATCATGTGGTTGATCATCACTCTGCTGGTGTTTTTCGCGGCGCGTTGGCTCGCACAAAAATGCAAAACACCGTTAGCCAACCCATTGTTAATCAGTATTGGGATACTGATCCCGTTGCTGACCTATCTGAAAGTGCCTTTTGAAACCTACTATGCCGATAATCAGTGGCTGAGTTACTTGCTGCAACCTGCCGTGGTTGCTCTGGCTTACCCGCTCTATGAACAATTACCGCAAATTCGTGCCAACTGGCGTCTTATCGCTTTAGCGTGTGGCGTGGGCAGTGTGATGTCGATGATCACAGCCAGCTTGATTGCAGTATCCATGGGAGCGGACATCCCCTTAATCGCGGCATTAATGGGGAAATCAGTAACGACACCGATTGCCATGGAAGTCGCCCGTCAATTGGGGGGAGAACCGGCTATCGCTGCGATTTTGGTACTACTCGTTGGCCTCTTTGGGGCAATCCTTGCTTACCCCATCTACAAACTGCTCAACATTACCCACCCGATTGCTCGTGGCTTGACGATGGGAACCGTTTCTCACGCTCTCGGTACAGCAACATGCGCCGAGAAAGATCCGCGTGATGCCGCCTTTAGCTCTTTAGCTTTAGTGATATGCGGCGTTATTACTTCGGTTTTTGCACCAAGCTTATTCGCGTTGGCTCTCTGGCTGAACTAAACCACTCTTAGAGTGATATCACATATCATCGGGCTGCAATCGATATCATGTGTGACATCACTCTAACAATGAAACACTGATAATTATTGCAGCCTTTAGTGTGACTTAAATCACTAAATAAAATCTCATATTCCCTAAAATAGGATCCCATGCTACGAAAAGGAATCACTATGAGAAACCGTGTTGAACAAGCATTACAACAGATGCCCGCCTCTTTTGCCCCTTACTTACGCGAATTGGTGCTGGCCAACAATTTCGATGCTACTTTCTCTGCCGAGCAGTACCAGCAATTATTGACCCTTTCCGGACTTGAAGATGCCGACCTGCGCGTTGCGCTTTTACCGATTGCCGCCGCTTACTCTTTTGCGCCTATTTCCGAATTTTATGTAGGCGCCATCGTACGTGGCATCTCAGGTCGCCTCTATCTTGGTGCAAATATGGAATTCACTGGTGCACAATTAGGTCAAACCGTTCACGCAGAGCAATGCGCCATCAGCCATGCTTGGATGAAAGGTGAACAAGGCGTTGCCGACATTACCATCAACTTCAGTCCTTGTGGCCATTGTCGCCAGTTTATGAATGAGCTGACCACCGCCTCTTCGCTGAGAATCCAGCTTCCAAAACGTGCAGCAAAAAGCTTACAAGAGTATCTACCCGAATCGTTTGGCCCTGCCGATCTCGGTATTGATTCAGGCCTGATGAGCCCAGTCAATCATGGTAAAACCACTAACGATGATGAAGAGTTGATCCAACAAGCCCTGCGTGCGATGAACATCAGCCATTCACCTTATACCCAAAACTTCAGTGGGGTTGCACTGAAAATGCGCAGTGGTGCAGTTTACCTTGGCGCGTATGCCGAAAATGCTGCATTTAACCCAAGCTTGCCACCGCTACAAGTGGCCTTAGCACAAGCCATGATGATGGGTGAATCGTTTGAGGAAATCGAAGCCGCTGCACTAGTAGAAAGTACAACCGGTAAAATCAGCCATCTTGCCGATACACAAGCGACACTGGAAGTGATTAATCCGGATATCCCGCTCTCCTATCTTTCACTGTAAATCGAAAAGAAGAGGCCGCTGGCCTCTTCACTTTTTTGTACCAACACTTTTGCTAAACCGCTTGCGAAAGCTGTCGTGCGCACATTTTTCCATCACCTACCATGACGTTCTGAATAAAGCCTGATAATTTGCGCTTTTTACACGCATCTCTAGCGAGCTATGTTCGAACAAATCGTTGCGATACTTTTTCCGGTCATCAGCTTGGTGCTGATTGGTTATCTGATTGGCCTCTGGCTCAAACCCGATTTTCGCCCGATCAATCGCATCAATATGGAGGCCTTTGTGCCTGCGTTGGTGTTTTCTTCACTGGTCAACATGCCGCTGGATACACAGCAGACACCCCTGCTAATCTCAGCTCTCATTGCCGTATTGTTGCCTGGCGTATTGATGCTAGGAGTGTGTCGTTTGGGCGGATGGTCATTTAAAACATGGGCTCCGCTACACATGTTTCGCAACAGCGGTAATTTAGCGATTCCCCTGTTTACTTATGCTTTTGGCGAAACAGCACTCCCCTCTGCCGTGTTGCTGTTTGTGGTCTCTATGTGTCTGCACATTAGCTTAGGCGTTGCCATGTTAAGCAAAGGCAGCGTGTTGAAAACAGTGCTCAGCGCTCCTGTTTTTTTAGCATCCTCACTGGCTTTACTACTCAATCTAAGTGGAGTCTCTGTCTGGTCACCCTTATACAACGCCACCGCTTTACTCGGGCAAGCCGCCGTTCCGGTGATGCTGCTTTCACTCGGGTCGCAAATGATCAATCTGCGTTTAGAGGGCCTGAAAGTGGGCATCATTTCTACGGTGCAATCTTTACTTACTGGCGCTTGTGCGTTTGTGGTGATTTATCTTTTCATTCCCCTACCCCCTCTACAACTGCAAATGATGGTGCTGTTTACCATGCTGCCACCCGCGGTGATGAACTACCTCTTTGCCGAACGCTACCACATAGAACCGGCTCAGGTTGCCGCTATGGTGCTATTTGGGAATTTCTTCAGCTTATTGAGCCTACCCATTTTGCTCTTTATCGCCCTTTCTCTATGATGGACATTCTCCACAAAACTGTCATCAACTTGACCAAACATGAGCTAATCTGACTGGTTACAGCGGGAAGCAAACGTTTTCTTTTCTGCTTTGTTCCAGTATCATGGCCGCTGTTTTTTGCTAATGTTGACTGAATAACTATAAGGATTGTCTATGTTTGGGACAGCAACTCGGGATAACGCAACACGAGTACTTTTGCTTGGTTCTGGTGAGCTCGGTAAAGAAGTAGCGATTGAATGCCAACGTCTTGGCCTCGAAGTGATCGCCTGTGATCGTTACGCCGATGCGCCTGCCATGCAGGTTGCCCATCGCAGCCATGTATTTGATATGCTTGATACCGATGCATTGCAGCAAGTCATTGATTTAGAAAAACCTCATTTTGTCGTACCCGAAATTGAAGCGATTGCCACGAGCAAATTGGTCGAGTTAGAAGCGCAAGGCTTGAATGTGGTTCCGACCGCCAATGCGACTCGCCTGACGATGAACCGTGAAGGCATTCGTCGACTCGCGGCGGAAGAGTTGGGTCTACCGACTTCCCATTATCAATTCGCGGATAGCTACGAAAGCTTTGCCGCAGCAGTAGAAACCATTGGTCTACCTTGTGTTTGTAAACCAGTCATGAGCTCATCAGGCAAAGGACAAAGTGTTATTCGCACCCCAGAACAAATTGAAGCCGCGTGGCAGTACGCTCAGCAAGGCGGGCGCAGTGGCGCAGGCCGTGTGATTGTTGAAGGCTTTGTCGACTTTGATTACGAGATCACGCTGCTGACAGTACGTGCCGTAGATGGTGTTCATTTCTGTGCACCTATCGGTCATCGTCAAGAAGATGGAGACTACCGTGAATCATGGCAACCACAAGTGATGTCGGAAAATGCCATCAAAGCCGCTGAATACGTAGCAGAACAAGTCGTCAATGCTCTCGGTGGTTACGGCTTGTTTGGCGTTGAACTGTTTGTGAAAGGCGATAAAGTCATCTTCAACGAAGTCTCTCCTCGCCCACACGATACCGGAATGGTCACGCTGATTTCCCAAGAACTGTCTGAGTTCGCTCTGCATGTGCGCGCGTTTACTGGTCTGCCTATTGGCCAAATTGTGCAATATGGGCCATCAGCCTCAGCCGCGATTCTTGGCCAAGGCCAGTCTCAAAACATTCAATTTAGTGGATTGGACGACGCATTAAGCATTCCTCACACGCAAGTGCGTTTATTTGGAAAACCAGACATTGCAGGTCGCCGCCGTTTGGGTGTAGCGCTAAGCCGTGGCAAAACCACACAGGAAGCCACTGATCGTGCGATTGAATGTGCGAAAGCAGTGAAGATCCATTACTAATTCGGCACCCTATCGTTATCAGCACCATCAAAAAGCGCGCTATTTCAGCGCGCTTTTTTCATTTCTACTTAGTGACGGTCATGGAGTAAAAGTCACTCACCTTTCTCAATCACCCAAACCTCTTCCGCATAACGGCTCAAACCCGCTGTAGTTCGCTTATTCAGATGAGGATCGATAGTCGTATCTTGATAAACCCTGCGAACCTCGCAATGAGCAAACAACATGCGAATTTCCGCTTCAGGAACTGAGAATGGTGGCCCCGGCAGCTCAGTTTGCACGTAGTCCATACTGACCAGTAGAACCCGTCCACCCGGTTTAAGCAGTTGCAGCAAACGCTGCGCGTAGTCTGAACGCATTTCTTTGGGTAATGCCACTAGCGCTGCGCGATCATAAATCAAATCTACAGATTCAACGGGAGCCGTGAAAAAATCGCCGGTAAAAATCGCCAACTCATCAAACTGATACAACTCATGTTGCGCGTTGAGTCGGGTCACCGTCGGGGTATAAAAATGCTCGGCAAAGAAAGAGCGTACCGCAATTTGACTCAGTTCAATGCCTTGCACACTGTCATGCTGATTAGCAAGCCATACTAGATCTTCACTCTTACCACACAAAGGCACTAGCACTTTATCATCACGTTTAGGTGCTGTTTCAGACCAAAAACGAATCAGTAACGGATTCACATCTTCCAGATGAAAACCAATCTGGTTCGCAGCCCATTTGTTATGCCAAAACTCAGGATCTCGCATCTCTCACTCCTTTTCATTTGCTGCCGCCAAGAGTAGCGGATCTCCCCAATTTTCGGTAGCACGATTTTAGCCCCATCGTTAAAGCCACTAACGTTACATTTGTTTACTTGTCATAACGGAACTCCACCTAAAATACACAGTCTGAATTTATGTCAATGATATGTGATGGATAACAAACTCTTACAAATGGAAGCGGGAGGGCAATTGGAAACCATGCATCTCAACCCCATTGATCATAGTGAGCGGAATTGAACGCATTGAACAAACTTTAATTGCCCTGTCAGGAAACGCCTTCTAGGTCCACTTTTTGACCCAACAGCGCAAGCTAAGGAGAGTGAATGAGTCTATTGCTACGTACCACAGCATTGATGCTATTGCTGTTAAGCCGTGCTCCAGTTATGGCGGCCGTTCCATTAATCTCAAGCTCAACGGAAGATAATCGAGAAGAGTCCCAACAAAATGAAGTCAGCTCTAAGCTATTTCGCCATAGCTTAAGTGGTTTGTACGGTATCTCTAGCCAGAATTATCCCGTCACCCAGCCTTACCAAGATTTTGATGTGCTGTACAGTAAAGCACACCAAGCCCAGATCGAATTAGAAACCTTATGTAAGAGCACTGCCCTACTCACAAGAACGCAAGCTTATTTCGCTGGAACTAAATCTCACCAGCGTGCATTAGAAAAAGTGGCTTTGGAATTAGATGGACAAGCAGAACGCATTACCGATTTAGCCCGAGCTACTATAGTCGCGAATGATGTGGCAAGCCTTGTAAACGCCTACGAGACATTGAACCGTGAAGCAACCATAGTAAAAGTGAAGAACCGCTTCAAGAATCCAGCGGAGTCGGGGTATCGCGATCTCAACATTTTGGTTCAACTGCCTAAAACCAAAATCATCGCCGAAGTTCAATTTCATTTAGCCGCGATTGCTGAAGTCAAAAGTGGTGCTGAGCATCAGCTGTATGAGCAAATACAAAATATTGAGCGTACCGCTCACCAAGAGCAGCGTAGTTTAACTGAATGGGAACAGGCTCAAATTGCCAAGATACGCTTAACGTCACGAGAACTCTATCAACAAGCGTGGCAACCTTACATCACAACACATATTCAAGCAGCATAAAAAACCACCCTAGCAGCGTCGAGCAGGACAAAGGTAAAGACGCAACCCAAACGTTCTGGTTACGTTTTTTCATTGAAATGGGTATAAAGCAAAAAGACCACGCTTATAGGCGTGGTCTATTGCTCGGTCTTATTTTTCGACTTTGATGTTCTCGACACGGGCTTTTAATTTTTGCCCTGGGCGGAACGTTACGACACGTCGAGCGGTAATAGGAATATCCTCACCCGTTTTTGGGTTTCGACCCGGACGTTGATTCTTATCTCGTAGGTCAAAATTACCAAAACCAGAGAGTTTTACCTGTTCGCCACTTTCGAGTGCTTTGCGAATTTCTTCAAAAAACACTTCAACCGTATCCTTGGCATCCCGCTTGCTCATGCCGAGCTTTTCGAATAGGGCTTCAGCCAATTCGGCCTTTGTGAGCGCCATAAAACTTCCCTCAAAGCTAAGTTAAACCTTGCTGCTGGTTGGCAGCGCCAAAGCAATTTTTGCTCGACCAATCAACAACCTAACAGCCGAACAGCCGAACAGTGAAAGTGTATGCCAACCTTCTGATTTTCGCCAACTTTTTTATTACTCACTAAGCGATTCAAAACGTTACAATTTACATCTCTCTCCCAAAATCACTGATTTTCTCTTGAACAGCAAGAGGAAAAAAATCTGAATTTTTAGTTATTTACATCATTATCACTAAATTAATTTCAGATCCTTATCACTATTTAGCGTAGATAATTTTTTTCGATACGCCAAAATTTTTTTTCTTAGTTTCATCTAGAAATCAGAGAGTTGTTGGCCTAGTTCCAGATTGTTACGATAAAAAAACAGGCTCCGAGGAGCCTGTTACCATCTTGCTAGAAGCGAGGTGTTCTCTGACTTAGTCGCGCAGAGCCGCACCAAACTGGGCAGATACGGCTTGCACAATCGCCTCTACCGCAGCAGCGATATCCGCTTCTTCAAGAGTGCGTTCAACCGATTGAAGAGTCAGCGCAATAGCTAGGCTCTTCTTACCTTCTTCAACGCCTTTACCCACGTAAACATCGAACAGTTTCGCATCTTTCAGCAACTCACCGCCCGCAACACGGCATGCCTCAACGATTTCGCCAGAAGCAATGTTGCCATCAACCACCAACGCGATATCACGACGGTTTGCTGGGAACTTAGAAATCGTGGCGGCTTCTGGGATCACGCGTGTATTGATCGCATTCCACTCAATCTCGAACACGATAGTGCGGCCATTGAGGCCAAACTTACGCTCGAGTTCAGGGTGAACTGTACCGATCACACCAATCGCTTTGCCATCAACAATAATCGCTGCAGCTTGACCTGGATGCAGTGCTGGATGCTTAGTTGCTGCGAAGCTATAGGCTTTGCCTTTTGCTGTCAGTTCAAGAACCGCTTCCAGATCGCCCTTCATATCGAAGAAATCAACCGTCGCGGTTTCCATGTTCCAGTGCTCTTCACCACGAGCGCCAGAGATCACACCCGCCAACATTGGCTCTTGGCGCATACCGTTTTCTGCTGCTGCATCAGGGATAAAGCGCAGACCGTATTCAAACAAACGAACACGAGGTTGCTGACGCTTTTGGTTGTGAACTACAGTGTTCAGTAGACCTTGGATCAGGCTCAAACGCATCGCCGACATTTCAGCAGAAATTGGGTTTGGCAGGATCAGCGCATCAACACCCGGTACAACCAGTTTTTGCTGTTCAGGCTCAACGAAGCTGTAAGTAATAGCTTCATGGTAACCACGGTCAACTAGCAGATCGCGAACACGCTTCAGTGGTAGTTTCGCTTCGTTATGCAGGTTCATGTTCAACGCAGCCACAGGCGCTTGGTTAGGAATGTTGTTGTAACCGTAGATGCGGCCTACTTCTTCCACCAAATCTTGCTCGATAGCAATATCAAAACGCCATGTTGGCGCAGTCGCTTGCCAGCCTTCTGCGATAGTCGCCACTTGCATGCCCAGACGCTCAAGAATTTCTACCACGTCCGCATCAGGAATCGCATGACCCAGCAGCTTGTCGAGTTTGGTACGACGCAGTGTCACTTGGTTTGGTCTTGGTAAATCGGCGACGGATTCTGCTGCTACCACTGGTGCAACTTCACCACCACAGATCTCAACTAACAGCTCTGTAGCGCGCTCCATCGCTGCGTGTTGCAGAGCATAGTCCACACCACGTTCAAAACGCATTGAAGAATCCGTATGCAGGCCGTAGCTACGTGCACGACCACGAATGTGGTCTGGCGCGAAGAAAGCACACTCAAGCAATACGTCTTTGGTTTCAGTGCCTACGCCAGAATGTTCGCCACCAAACACACCGGCAATCGCCAGCGCTTTCTGTTGATCCGCAATTACTAGCGTATCTGTATTCAGTTTTGCTTCTGAACCGTCAAGCAGAGTCAGTTTTTCATCTTGCTCAGCCAGACGAACCACGATTCCGCCTTCAATCTTCGCCAGATCAAACGCGTGCATCGGCTGACCTTGTTCCAGCATCACGAAGTTAGTGATATCAACCACCGGATCGATAGAGCGGATCCCACAACGACGCAGTTTTTCTTGCATCCACAGTGGTGTTTGCGCTTGAACGTTCACGTTCTTCACGATACGACCAAGGTAACGTGGACACGCCGCTGGCGCTTTCACTTCAATCGCAATCGTATCATTAATGGTCGCAGCAATCGCATTCACCGCAGGCGCAGTCACGTCAGCGCGGTTCAGTACGCCCACTTCACGAGCCAGACCACGGATGCTGAAACAGTCCGCGCGGTTAGACGTCAGATCCACATCGATAGTCACATCGTTCAGTGACAGAAAATCGCGGAAATCCATACCAATCGGTGCGTTTTCAGCCAATTCCATAATGCCGTTCGATTCAACATCGATGCCCAGCTCAGAGAATGAACAAAGCATGCCGTGTGAAGGCTGGCCACGCAGTTTGGCTTTCTTAATCTTGAAATCGCCTGGTAGCGTCGCGCCTACGGTTGCAACCGCAACTTTCAGGCCTTGACGACAGTTGGCTGCACCACACACGATGTCCAGAAGCTCTTCTTCGCCCACATCAACTTTGGTAACGCGCAGTTTGTCGGCATCTGGGTGTTGAGCACACTCAACCACGTGACCCACTTTTACGCCGTCGAACACACCAGCTACTGCCAGTACGTCATCCACTTCCAGACCCGCCATTGTAATTTGGTGGGTTAATTCGTCAGTGGTAATTGCCGGGTTAACCCACTCACGAAGCCATGATTCGCTGAATTTCATTGTATATACCTCTTTGGGACCCTGAATTACTTGAACTGTTTTAGGAAACGCAGATCGTTTTCGAAGAATGCACGCAGATCATTCACGCCGTAGCGGAGCATGGTTAAACGCTCAACGCCCATACCAAACGCGAAGCCTGAGTATTTCTCAGGGTCAATACCTACGCTGCGCAGAACATTTGGGTGCACCATACCGCAGCCTAGCACTTCTAGCCATTTGCCGTTTTTGCCTTTTACATCCACTTCTGCTGAAGGCTCAGTGAACGGGAAGTAAGATGGGCGGAAACGTACTTCAAGATCTTCTTCGAAAAAGTTACACAGGAAGTCATGCAGGATGCCTTTCAGCTGAGCGAAGTTAACGTTTTCATCAACCAGCATACCTTCCACTTGGTGGAACATTGGTGTATGCGTTTGGTCGTAGTCGTTACGGTAAACACGGCCCGGCGCGATGAAACGCAGTGGCGGCTGACGCTCTTCCATAGTACGGATTTGCACGCCAGAGGTATGAGTACGCAACATCAGCTTCGGATTGAAGAAGAAAGTATCGTGATCAGTACGCGCTGGGTGATCCGCTGCAATGTTCAGAGCATCGAAGTTATGGAAATCATCTTCGATTTCAGGGCCAGACTCTACAGTAAAGCCAAGCTCACCAAAGAAGCTTTCAATACGTTCGATAGTACGGGTCACTGGGTGCAAACCACCATTTTCGATACGGCGACCCGGTAGAGTCACATCGATGGTTTCAGCCGCTAATTTGGCTTCCAGCTCAGCGCTTTGCAGCGCATCTTTGCGCTCAGCCAGCGCTTTTTGCACCGCTTCTTTCGCAACGTTAATTTCTTGGCCAGCAGCACGGCGCTCTTCCGGCGGTAGCTTACCTAGGCTTTGCAGTTGAACCGTCAGTTCACCTTTTTTGCCCAGATACTGAACACGCACTTCATCCAGTGCGACCAGCGACTCTGCAGCGTTAATCGCCGCGGTCGCATTAGCAATAATCTCTTGTAGATGTTGCATCGTTTCCTCGTCTGCCAATCAGCAGTTTCCTTTAGGAGCCCGAGTAGGTTTCTTTGGGAGTCGCAAGACCGCCAATAGTGTCACCGTAAGGGATTCTTGGGGTTTTCAAATAGCTGTACATAGTACCGAAAGCCAGGATTAAAGCCAAATTGAAATCCACCGTGTATGCATTATTGGTGCATTATTCATGCACTTGAAAAGCACTTAGCCAAAGCGCATTGATTGACAACTCATTTGGGCGTGTTAAAAAACAGCCATCGTCGTCATAAAACCAATCACAAGGAATCTCAATGACACTGGAAATTATCCCCATTCAACCTGAATTTGATGCTGCTATTTGCCAGATTATCCAAACTGTTGGCGCTGAGTTTGGTGCCATCGGTGAAGGGTTTGGCCCTTCGGATGCCGAAGTGCTTGCCATGAGTCAGCATTATCGTGAGCAAGATCGTAGCGCGTATTTTGTTGCGTTATTGGAGGGGAAGGTAGTCGGCGGTGGTGGCATTGCACCTTTTGCTGGCCATACAGATTTGTGTGAACTGAAGAAGTTGTTTCTACTCCCCGCAAGCCGTGGGCATGGCGTCGGGCGAGAGCTCAGCGAACACTGTTTGAATTTTGCGATGCAGCAAGGTTATACAAAATGTTATCTGGATACACTTTCTAGCATGACCCAAGCAATCAAGCTCTACCAACAGCTTGGTTTTGAGCACTTAACACACCCCATGACAGGGACTGAGCATAATGGTTGCGATGTATGGATGTTAAAAAGGCTATAACGGCCTTTTAATCCTCCTTAAGCGCCATACTCACTCTATTTTTACCCCCATTCTTTGCAATATAACCCGCTCGATCTCAGCACGCACCCGCTCTGCAATCTGCCGCCCACCGTTCATATCCGTATTGGGGCAGATCACTAAAAACTCATCACCGCCTAAACGACATACCACATCATCACTTCGAAAATGGTCATTCAAGTAATGAGCTACCGCAGTTAAAACCTTGCCCCCAACATCATGGCCATAGGTATCATTCACCTCTTTAAAACAATCAACATCGACCATAACGCAAGCGAGGAGCTCCGAGCAAAAGACCAATGCAAAACAAGCTGGCGCATTGCTTTGCGGCGGTTGGGTAGCCAAGTTAAGCAATCAGTCAACGATAGCATCTCCAACTGCCGATTGGCTTGGTAAAGCTGCTGAGTTCGCTCTATGACTTTTTCTTCTAGCGTCTGATTAGGCTTAACTAATTCACGGTTACGCTCCGAAACTTGGTCAAACAACGCATTCAGTGCATTAATTAAAGGCTCTGTTGCCGCATTTTTCCCGTTCTTCTTGTACATAAGCGTCTTCGGGACTAAGTCCTGTTTGGATAACCTTAAGCTGCCTTGCCATGTTCTGATCTATTCCAAGAATATGATATGCCAGCCAATGGGTTAGAAACTCTAACAGCTGTACTGCTGAGCGATCATCAACCTCATGGATAAAGGCCTGCATGCTGAAGACTTCTGAGATAAAGGTGCGATGCACTTGGATATGCTGTTCTAAATGAAGTTCAGAGATGCCAACCTTGCGCATCAACTGCTCTTCTTCTTTGAAGTGATATTCCGCATAGCGCGATAGCTCAAATAACGCAGTGTGCAAATCTTGCAATGAGATGACGTTTTCCGCCAGCCATTCACCGTCGTGATTAATTAGAAAGCAGAAAAGCCCTGCTCAATGAGCAGGGCTTTTTATTTGGAGCGACACACGAGGTTCGAACTCGTGACCTCAACCTTGGCAAGGTTGCGCTCTACCAACTGAGCTAGTGTCGCGAAATGGAGATGGTGCCCCGGGCCGGACTTGAACCGGCACGACTCGAAAGTCGAGGGATTTTAAATCCCTTGTGTCTACCGATTTCACCACCAGGGCACGCAAAATCTTTGCGATGGAAGACACCATCTTTTGATACCGCTTAACGCCATATCATTTAATTTGGAGCGACACACGAGGTTCGAACTCGTGACCTCAACCTTGGCAAGGTTGCGCTCTACCAACTGAGCTAGTGTCGCAATGGAGGCGCGTCCCGGAGTCGAACCGAGGTCCACGGATTTGCAATCCGCTGCATGGCCACTCTGCCAACGCGCCTCTGTAATTTCAGACCTTCACTGTCTCGGTGACTGCCTGACTACGGGAATGCATTCTACGCATTCGAGTTATTGAGTCAACACAATTTTTTTGCCTTTCTAATCGTTTGCCTATTTAACGTGCAAAAACACGATATTTGCTCACTTTATTAGCAAAAAAGACCGGATTTTTATGGAGATAACTGGATCTCAAGCTTCACTTTTTTGTTCTGCGCACCTATCACTCGGCGATAAAAAACGGGCTTTCGCCCGTTTTCTAATGATGTTCTTCGTTAAGTAAATCATCTTTGGCCGCAGCCAGATATTGCACCATTGACCAATAGGTCAGCACTGTTGCCACATAGATAGAAATGTAGCCAAGCCAAATCATCCAATCGTCATAACGCCAGATCAGCACCCACAGCGCAAACATTTGTGTTAGGGTTTTCACTTTTCCCACCCAAGACACCGCGACACTGGCTCGTTTGCCAATTTCCGCCATCCATTCCCGCAGTGCAGAAATGATGATTTCACGAGCGATCATGGTCACCGCCGGAATGGTGATCCAGATACTGTGATAGTGTTCGGTGATCAGAATCAGCGCCGTGGCCACCAACACTTTATCAGCCACCGGATCAATAAAAGCGCCAAAACGTGAGGTTTGACCTAATTTACGTGCCAACATTCCATCTAACCAATCGGTGAATCCAGCGACCCAGAACACCATCGCGGCGACAAAGGGAGCCCATTCAAAAGGAAGATAAAAGGTCACCACAAAAACAGGGATCAGAAATAATCTGAGCAGGGAGAGAAGGTTAGGAATGTTGAAACGCATAATGTATAGGCTCTTTTCGATGGCGCGTTAATGTTGCTGTATTTTTCTTATTGTTTCAATGCTTGATAAATGTTTTCTGCCAATGCGTGGCTGATGCCCGGCACTTTGGCGATTTCTTCAACAGATGCACGTTTCAATTCCTGCATACCACCCAAATATTTAAGCAGAGCTTGACGCCGTTTTGGCCCTACGCCCTCAATGCCTTCAAGCGTACTGGTGCGACGTGTTTTTCCACGCTGAGCACGATGCCCTGCAATCGCGTGGTTATGACTTTCATCTCGAATGTGTTGAATTAAGTGCAGTGCAGGTGCATCACTCGGTAGATGGAACTCATCACCATCAATGGTGATCAGCGTTTCTAAACCAGGTTTACGTGTCACCCCCTTGGCGATGCCGATGATCTTCGGGTACTTCGGCCAATCCTGCCAACATGAGGAGATAATTTCGTACGCACGATTAAGCTGCCCTTTCCCACCATCAATAAAAATAATGTCGGGAATTTTGCTGCTATCAAGCTGCTTGCTGTAACGGCGCTCCAACACTTGCGCCATCGCCGCGTAATCATCCCCACCGGTGATGCCAGTGATGTTGTAACGCCGATACTCTTGCTTCACTGGCCCTTCTTGGTTGAAGACCACGCAAGAAGCGATGGTACTCTCACCCATAGTATGCGAGATATCAAAACACTCCATGCGGGTAATCGCATCCATCCCCAGCTCTTCTTGCAGGGCTTTGAAGCGCTGACTAATGGTCATCTTGTGATTAATCTTAGTCGTGATCGCCGTCAGCGCGTTGGTATTGGCGAGTTTCAGATAACGACCTCGCGTACCTGTTGGATTGACATGGAAAGTGACTTTACGCCCTGCAAGTTCACTGATCGCGGTTTGTAGCGCCTCGGTTTCTTCGGTCAATCCTCGATTCAAAATGATCCGTGCCGGAATACTGCGAGCTTCACTGTGACTTAAATAATATTGGCTTAAAAAGCTCTCAAACACTTCGACCTGCGATGTGTCACTTGGAATTTTCGGGAAATGGCTACGACTGCCGAGCACTTTGCCTTGACGAATCATCAAAATATGAATGCAAGCCATGCCAATTTCTTGTGCAAAGCCAAGTACATCCAGGTCTTCCAAACTGTCGTCCGACACAAACTGCTGCTCTTGTACGCGGCGAATCGCTTGAATTTGGTCACGCGCTTTGGCGGCATCTTCAAAGCGCAGCTCACGACTCGCCTGCTCCATTTTTTCAACCAACATCGATAACACTTGGTTGTCCTTGCCTTGCAGAAAAAGACGCAGATATTGGACGATCTCTTGATAGCCTTGGTCAGAAATCAACCCTTTAACACAAGGTCCGGCACAACGCCCAATCTGATACATCAAGCAAGGACGAGTACGGTTGCTGTATACCGTATCTTCACACTGGCGGATGGGGAAGATTTTCTGGATCAGATGCAGAGTTTCACGCACCGCTCCCGAATCAGGATAAGGACCGAAATATTCACCGCGACGTTTTTTGGTACCACGATGTGAGGACAACCGCGGGTGCTTGTGCGCACTTAAGAAGATATAGGGGTAAGACTTATCATCACGCAATAGCACATTGTACTTAGGCAGATACTGCTTGATGTAGTTGTGCTCAAGAATCAACGCTTCCGTTTCGGTGTGAGTGACCGTCACGTCAATCTTGGCAATGTTGCTGACGAGAGCTTTGGTTTTTTCGCTGTCCAGATTCTTGCGAAAATAGCTTGTTAGCCGCTTTTTGAGGTCTTTGGCTTTACCGACATAAATCACTTCAGCCTCAGCGTTGTACATCCGGTACACGCCAGGCTGATTAGTGACTGTCTTAAGAAAGGGGGCAAAATCAAACTGTATCGACACTATAACTTCTCAGTATCTAAGATCCCGTGTCGGATAGCTAAGTGGGTTAATTCCACGTCACCGTTGATATTCAGCTTGGCGAACAGACGGTAGCGGTAGCTGTTGACAGTTTTCGGGCTCAAACTGAGCTGTTCGGAAATGTCCGTCACCTTCTGGCCTTTAGTGATCATCAACATGATCTGCAATTCGCGTTCGGAGAGGTCAGCAAAAGGGTTTTCAGACGCTGGCGAAAACTGGCTTAACGCCATTTGCTGCGCAATTTCTGGAGAAATATAACGCTGACCACTGTGAACAATACGGATCGCATTGACCATTTCATCCGGCGCCGCGCCCTTAGTGAGATAACCTGCAGCACCCGCTTGCATCACTTTGGTTGGGAACGGATTTTCGGTATGTACCGTCAATACAATAATTTTAATGTCTGGATTAACACGCAACAGCTTTTTGGTTGCTTCCAAGCCACCAATACCCGGCATGTTCATATCCATTAAAATGACATCCGCATGATTAGTACGGCACCATTTTACTGCTTCTTCACCGCTGTCAGCTTCCCCTGCTACTTTCATTCCACGGACGTCTTCAATAATACGTCGTATCCCTGTGCGAACCAGCTCGTGATCATCTACAAGGAAAACACTAATCAAACTTGTATCTCCACACTTATCTATTGGCTCTGCACCCACCGAGACAGTGGATTACAGCGAAGTTACCCCAAAGGGCGGGCAACTTTTCTCCCGTGAATATGATCTGAAACCTACACTTTAGCAAGCACTTATTTTTCAAAGTGTCGAACCACACATACGACACATAAATATCAATAAGTTAATGAAAATCATACTCGACCAATTGAAAGGTTTGGTGAATATAAAACGGTTATTTCACTTCATATTTTCAATTGGGTTATACCGATTCTTCTTCCTAATTGTGAACAAGAAGTACAACGCGATGTAATCAGCTTCACTATTAGTATAATGTGCTTGTGCAAAAGTGTAGGTGTGTCGAGAAAGGTGAGCCAGATTGAAGATTGAACCCGGGTTTGTATTAACGCGTCACGCCCGTGATGTGGCAGGACAAACCCAAATTGAGTTATGGCTTGCCACCTCATCTGGCCCAACCCAATTGATTATTCGTGGTGAGAACCCAGTCTTTTTCGTGGAGCAGTCTGCTTGCCCAAATATCGAGGTTATCGCTAGCCAACTCGCACTAAAACCATTATTAACGCCTCTTTCTTTGCGTAGTTTTAAAGATCAAGCTCTGGCGGCTTGTTATACCAATACGATTCGTGACAGCCAGACACTCGCAGAGAAACTCGCTCACGCAGAAATTTTAACCTTCGAGGCCGATATACGCTTAGCAGATCGCTACCTGATGGAACGCTTTATTCAAGGCAGTATCGAATTTACCGGTTCAATGACCGAGTTCAATACTTATCGTCAAGTTCAACAAGCCAAATGCCGTCAAGGTGATTACTTACCAACGTTAAGCATGGTATCACTAGACATCGAATGCTCTGAAAAAGGACTGCTCTACTCCATTGGTTTAGATAGCCCGATGGACAGCCGAGTGATTATGGTTGGTCAGCCGGAGCCCGCAGAAACGCCGATTCAATGGGTCGAGGATGAATACCAGTTACTCAAAGCGCTTATTGCATGGTTTGAGCAGTTTGATCCTGATGTAATTATTGGTTGGAGTGTGGTGGATTTCGATTTCCGGCTGCTGCACAAACGCGCGGAGTTCCACAAACTGAAACTCACTATTGGACGAGCTCAGCAACCAAGCTTCTTCCGCACGGCGAGCCAAACTCAGCAAGGCTTTATCAGTATTCCTGGGCGTGTGGTACTCGATGGTATCGACACGTTAAAAACCGCAACTTACCATTTTCGTTCATGGTCTTTGGAATCCGTCTCGCAAGAGCTGCTCGGCGAAGGGAAAGCGATTCATAACGTACATGATCGGATGGACGAAATTAACCAGATGTTTCGTCACGACAAGCCCTCGTTAGCTCGCTACAACCTGCAAGACTGCGTGCTCGTGAATAAGATTTTTGCCACCACCCATCTGCTCGATTTCGCCATCCAGCGTTCACGTTTAACGGGTGTCGAGTTAGATCGCATTGGTGGCTCCGTGGCCGCATTCACCAATCTGTATCTCCCCCAATTGCATCGCGCAGGGTATGTCGCCCCCAATTTGCAGCCAGAAAACTGGATTGCCAGCCCAGGCGGTTATGTGATGGATTCGATTCCGGGGCTGTATGACTCGGTACTCGTGCTCGATTTTAAAAGCCTCTACCCTTCGATTATTCGCTCGTTTTTGATTGATCCGTTTGGGTTGATTGAAGGATTAAAGCTACCGATAGGCAAACAAGCCGATCACGCGGTTCCGGGCTTTCGCGGTGGTCAATTTCATCGTACCAAACACTTTTTGCCTGAGATGATCGAAAAGCTATGGGCAGCGCGCGATGAAGCCAAACGCAACCAAGAAAAGGCTTTTTCGCAAGCGATCAAAATCATCATGAACTCGTTTTATGGTGTGCTCGGATCATCAGGCTGCCGCTTTTTCGATGCGCGATTGGCATCGAGCATTACCATGCGCGGCCATGAAATCATGATCCAGACCAAGCAATTGATTGAAGCGCGCGGCTATCAAGTAATTTATGGCGATACCGATTCAACGTTTGTCGCACTCGGTGGGCAATTCTCTCAGCAAGAAGCCGACGCGATTGGTAATGCTTTGGTGAGTGAAATCAACCAATGGTGGACAGAGCATTTAAAGCAAGAATATGCCCTTACTTCGATTCTTGAACTCGAATACGAAACCCACTATCGCCGTTTTTTAATGCCGACCATTCGCGGTTCGGAAACGGGATCCAAAAAGCGCTATGCGGGTTTAAAAGGGGATGATGGCAATGAGCAACTGATTTTTAAAGGTTTGGAAAGCGCACGCACCGACTGGACTCCACTCGCGCAACGTTTTCAACATCAGCTGTATCAATTGATTTTCCACGGACAGGATCCAGAATCCTATATTCGAACTATCGTAGAACAGACATTGGCAGGCCAATTGGATGAACAATTGGTGTATCAAAAGCGTTTACGCCGACGGTTACATGAGTACCAAAAGAATGTGCCGCCGCAAGTACGCGCAGCCAGAATGGCGGATGAAATAAATGCCAAACTCGGGCGGCCTCTACAGTATCAGTATCGCGGCAGCATTGAATATTTGATCACCGTGAATGGACCAGAGCCCAAAGACTATTCAAAAAGTCCGATGGATTATCAGCACTACATCGATAAACAACTAAAACCAGTCGCAGACGCAATTTTGCCGTTTATCGGAAAGCACTTTGACAAGCTTATTGCACCACAGTTAGGTTTGTTTTAGTGCGGCTGTGGGATTGTTGGTGAGTGGCTTGAACAAAATCGATCAACTCGTCGAGTTTCATCGCTTTCCCATAATACCAGCCCTGAACAGCAACCGAGTGCTGCCGCTCAATTTGGTTCAACTGTTCGACTGTTTCAACCCCTTCTACCACCAACTCTAGATTCAGTACTTGCGCAAAGGATTGCATACTAGCAAAGACTTTACGCCCTTTCTCCGTATTTAGAGCCAATACAAATGAGCGGTCAATTTTAATGCCATCGATATCAAAACGATTTAGGTAACTTAACGAGGAATAGCCTGTACCAAAATCATCAATAAACACTTTCGCGCCCAATAAATGCAGTTGTTCCAACATTGGAGAGAGTTTCTCTTCATCTGAAAGTAAAGTTTGCTCAGTCAACTCAATATGTATCTGACCACTAAAAGGTTCAATTAAACGTGTAATAACGTCCATATACTCATCATCGACTAGCGTCTCGGCTGTTATATTGATGCTCACTGGCATATAGATACCTTGTTGATTCCATCGCCGAATGTCTTTCACAACTTGTCGAAATACCCATAAATCGATCTCTTTCATCAAACCTGCATTTTCAAGCCAAGGCAAAAAAGTTCCCGGATATTCTACTTTGCCCTCGGAATCCACCACGCGTAACAGCGCTTCACAACCTTTGACTTCGCTGGCGGTGGGATTCATTTGCACCTGATACTCCAAGCTAAATTCTTTATTTTGAATAGTCAGCAAACGCCGCTCCATTGCTAACAATTCTTGCTCTTTACGTTTAGCCTGCATGACAGGATCTTCATGTAAAATCTGCGCTTCTTCCCTCATTCGGGTATACACAGTATCGATGGTGGCCATGTTAATTTTGGGGCCCTGCCATGCTCGATTCATGCGCAATACGGCAGGAGCATAAAGTAGACAGCCCACAAAAACATTAAAGAGTTGCAGCAATATGGCATACCAATCCCCATTGGTGGCAAGCCAAGCATTAATTAGAACAGGACTATTAAAAGGAATAGGAACACTCGGTGCCGCTACCCATCCCATTTGTATCGCACCCAGTGAAAGCAATACATTTATCATCGGTGCCAGAATAAAAGGCCCAAGCAAGCGTAAGTTAAAAATGATCGGTAGCCCAAACAGCATCAGCTCATTTACGTTAACTAAGCCAATGGGAATACTCGCCAAAGCCAATAAACGGTAGCTGCGCTGTTTAGAAAAAAGTAACAACATAAGTACCAATGAAAATGTTGACCCACTACCACCAATAAAGACAAATGCCCCCATTAAAGAGAGATTCATCGGATATGGCACATCCCCTCCAGCTAACATGGTCGAATAGCTAAGATTAATCCCTTCTTGCAGCATTTGAGCGAAAGGCAATAACGCGTAATAGCCATGGATCCCAAAGAACCACAAGGCTGAATTGCAGAAGGTATAAACCAAGCCAAAGGCATAAGGTTCATTGGCATAGCTGACATCCATTAGCGAACCAAACGAGATAGAAGCTAGCAAATTCAGAGTAAAACCGTTAATTACCACCACTAAAATAGCGGTCAGTAGCGCGGGGATGACCATATTCAGTGATTCTTTTACAATCTGCCCTGCACTCTCAGAGGACGTAATCCGCGTCCACCGGAAACGACTTAACTTCGCAATACATGGCACGGCATAAAGTGGCGTTAAAATAGCCATCGCAACATAAAAAACTTGAACAAACTCTGCGGAATCACTCCATGAGCGAGAGATGATCAAAAAGAAAATACTGAGGAGAGCAATAGGAGGGCGAGGGAGCCGCCACTGTGTGGCCAACACAAATGAGATAGCCGCGGTCATCAGATAGGGAAAGGCTAAATTGACCGATTCGTTCGCTCGATAGAGGTTTTCAATCCACCATGTTCGCCCCCCAAAAAGCAACTCACCAATACTAGCCACAAACAAGATCAGAGAGGACAACAGCAAACAAGGCAGCAACCAAACCATACTCTCTCTAATCGCGAGCATGGAAGAGGCAATCTGTTTACTGAATCCTGTGAGCATAAGCCACCACGTTTTTTTCATTACGTGGTTAATAATAATTCACTTACCCCAAATAATGATTCTCATTATTTGGAATTTCAGCCTATCCTAAATAATGATTCAGCCGATCCGGAATTCGGTTTTTTGATATTGAGAAACAAGCCAAGGGCCAAAACTATCGAGCAGACCAACCACCGAGCGTTTGGGAATCGCACGGGGTTTTAACAGCAAACCAAGGCGTTCGATCTCAAGTTGCTTCTCTGGGTGATAGCGTAAGAATTGAGTTCCACACTCAATGGGGTCGTCAAACCATTGTTTGTCGCGATACATGATCAGTGAGTAACTGGCACGCAGCAGTTTTTTGGCCACCATCTGCTGAGCATTGATCTGCTCTTGTTGATTAGCCGCTTTAGCAATTTTATCTCGGTAATAGGCAAGCCAATCCCCCACATCCATATTCCAATGTTTGGCAATTTCCCAACTCGGTTCGTAATGACCAAAACACTCCGCCAGATCATCGCCATATACACACACGCAGCAATGGCGCAGCATAAAACCCCAAGAGAAAATCGCCTCTAAAGTCGCGATTTCTTCAACCGTTGCAAGTTTGATGGATACATCAGTGATCCACGGATAACTTTTTTGAAAACGCCAACGAATCGTGTTGATTAATGTGGCACGATTTTCTTCAAAAGATCCATGAGTGACCACCACCACATCCAAGTTAGAACGATTGGGTTGCGCCGTTTTGCGCGCCACACTGCCGTAAAGATAGATGCTGTGCAGCGCCTGCCCTGCCCCTGCTCGCCAAAAGCGTACCAAATCGGCAATCGCGCTTTGGTATTCAGGTTGAAAAGGCTGTTTCGGGTCAATCACCGGCAGAGTCATACCGTTCACGTACTCACTTGATATGCAGAGCCCATATGTTCCACGATGCGCGGCTATCAATCAATAGCTCACCGTTTTATTGCTTAGCAAAGCATCACTCCGGTTAGCTCTTCATCATGCAACTCGTGAGACAAAACGCAACCTAAGGAGAGATATTCCTTTTCCCCCCGACCTTTAGTTATAATGCTGCCACTTTTTACACGAAGGATATATTTCATGCCAAAGGCAAGTGAACTGAAAAAAGGTTTTGCCATCGTTTCTAACGGTAAAACTCTGCTGATCAAAGACATCGAAGTGACCACTCCAGGTGGCCGCGGCGGTTCAAAAATCTACAAACTGCGTTGTACTGACCTCAATACTGGCGCTCGCGTAGATGAGCGTTACAAATCTGACGACGTGCTCGACACCGTAGAAATGAACAAACGCCCGATCTCTTTCTCTTACATTGATGGCGATGAGTATGTCTTCATGAACAATGACGACTACACCCCATACAACTTTAAGAAAGATGAAATCGAAGACGAACTGCTGTTCATCACTGAAGAAATTCAAGGCATGAGCGTAGTATTGGTTGACGGTGAAGCAGTTGCGATTGAACTGCCATCTTCCGTTGAAATGGCGATTGAAGAAACTGACCCATCAATCAAAGGTGCTTCAGCGTCTTCTCGTACTAAACCAGCGCGTATGCCGACTGGATTAGTGGTTCAAGTTCCAGAGTACATTGCAACGGGCGATCGTATCGTTATCAATACTGCTGAACGCAAATTCATGAACCGAGCGTAATCTTATGGCTGAGCTAATTTCTATCGACGACACCATTGATACCGCATACGACATTTTCCTAGAGATGGCGCCAGATAACCTCGAACCCGTGGATGTGATTCTGTTCACGGCACAGTTTGACGATCGCGGCGCGGCTGAAATGGTTGATGTCGGCGATGACTGGGATGATCAAGTGGGCTTTGAAGTCGATAAGGAAATCTACGCCGAAGTTCGCATTGGTCTGGTGAACGAAGAGAACGATGTGCTGGACGATGTATTCGCGCGCATGCTGATCAGTCGTGACCCAGATCAGAAGTTTTGTCATATGCTGTGGAAGCGTGACTAAACTTCGCAACGCCAGCTTTCAAGCTGGCGTTGCTCTTTTAGCTCCATCAATATCAAGCACAATCACACCCTAAAAATCTGCGCAATGTGGCAACTTAAACATAAAAAGTTGCAAAACACCGATTTCAAAGAAATGATTTGTCTATGCAAATGATTTTTTGAAAGAGTTGAAACTTGTCACCACGCTACCTGCAAATCAAACAATTTATGCTCGATAACATCGAGTCGGGTCGTTGGCCTGTCGGCTATCGTACCCCAACCGAATTAGAGTTAACGGAGCAATTCGGAGTCAGCCGCATGACAGTCAACAAAGCGCTGCGCGATCTGGTCAGTGAAGGCAAATTACAGCGCCGTCCACGCTTGGGCACCTTTGTTTGCGCGGCAGAAGAGAAAGCAGAATCACCTTTGCTGGATATTCGCAACATCGCTGATGAAATCCTCAGTCGCGGTAAGCAGTATCACAACAAAGTGGTTGAACAGCGTGCACTGAATGCGGATGAAGCTGTCGCCATCAAGCTCGGTGTAATGGTGGGTAGCCCAGTGTTTTACAGTGAAATCATTCACTACGCTAACGACATCCCAATGCAACTGGAGGTGCGCTGGGTGAATAGCCTTTCTGCACCACACTATTTAGACCAAGACTTTACGCAAATTACGCCTAATCAATATTTGTCGCAAAACTGTCCACTGAGCGCGATTGAGCACACGGTCGAAGCCATCGTTGCAGATGCACATGTCAAACAAGCCCTTGCACTCGCTGCAAATGAACCTTGTTTGCTACTCAATCGCCGCACTTGGAGTGGTGACAAGCTGGTTAGCTCAGCCCTGCTCTATCATCCGGGATCGCGTTATAAACTCAGCTCGAAAGTCCTCTTTAACCAATAGTCCCACATGATCACATTTTCGCAACATTCAAGTTGCGAACTTTCACGCTTTCCACTATTTATTTGTATATACATTTGACATGTCGATATCTGGATGGAAAGCGATGAATTGTGTGTTAACCGAAGCGCGTTTAGTAACCATGCAACCGGGGTCGCTAGGTTATCAAGTTACTGAACCACAAACCGTGGTGATTAATCAGGGTAGGATTGAGCACATAGGGCAAGATATTGACCTACCCAGCGATGCACATCCTATCTCGTGTACAGGTAAATTAGTCACACCGGGATTGATTGATTGCCACACCCACTTGGTTTATGCCGGCAGTCGTGCCCATGAGTTTGAACTGCGTTTACAAGGCGTGCCCTACCAAACCATCGCCACCCAAGGCGGAGGCATTCTTTCTACCGTTAACGCGACCCGTCAAGCCAGTGAAGAAGAGTTGATCGAGCTGGCGCTACCGCGTTTGGATGGCCTGCTGCGTAGCGGTGTGACATCCGTTGAAGTGAAATCCGGCTACGGTTTAACGCTCAAGGATGAACTTAAAATGCTGCGTGCCGCCAAAGCGCTGGAGCAGCATCGCCGCGTCAAAATCACCACCACATTACTTGCCGCGCACGCACTGCCTCCTGAATTTCAAGGCCGTAGTGATGACTATATCGCGCATATTTGCCAAGAGATCATTCCGCTTGTCGCACAGGAGCAACTGGCCACCAGCGTGGATGTGTTTTGTGAGTCGATTGGTTTTAGCGTGGCGCAAACTGAACGCGTGTTTCATGCCGCGCAAGCGCATGGCTTGCAAATCAAAGGTCATACTGAGCAGCTTTCTAACTTAGGTGGCAGCGCACTCACCGCTCGCATGGGGGGACTCTCGGTTGACCATATCGAATACCTTGATGAAGCGGGCGTGAAAGCTTTATCGCAATCCAACACGGTCGCGACCTTGCTTCCCGGCGCATTCTACTTTTTGCGTGAAACCCAGAAGCCGCCAATTGAATGGCTACGCCAGCACCGCGTACCCATGGCGATATCCACCGATTTAAATCCCGGCACCTCACCCTTCGCCGATTTATCTCTGATGATGAATATGGGCTGTACCTTGTTTGGCCTAACACCGGAAGAGACACTACGCGGTGTTACTTGCCATGCAGCGCAAGCCTTGGGTTACGCTGCAAACCGTGGACAAATAGCAGAAGGCTACGATGCTGATTTGGCGATTTGGAATATCGAGCACCCTGCCGAGCTGAGCTATCAAGTCGGCATTTCTCGCCTGCATGCACGCATGGTTAATGGAGAGCTGAGCTATGAATCCTAACCTCACCACAGAGCACACTTACCAATGGCAAGGCCGCCATGATGCCGAAGACGGTCAAGCTGGGCGTCGTGTGCACCATATCGCTTGTCCAATTCAAGTGGACGAGCTAGCCAATCAGCCTCAAGGGGTAGCGCTGATCGGTTTTGAGTGTGATGCGGGCGTTGAACGCAACAAAGGTCGCACCGGAGCCAAGCATGCTCCCAACCTGATCAAGCAAGCGCTGGCCAATCTGGCGTGGCACCATCCAACACCCATTTACGATTTGGGCAACATTCGCTGTGAGGGTGATGAATTAGAACAAGCTCAGCAAGATTGCGCGCAAATCATCAGCCATGCCTTACCTAATGCGCGAGCCATCGTGCTCGGTGGCGGACACGAGATTGCTTGGGCAACCTTTCAGGGTTTAGCACAACATTTCTTGGCAACAGGCGTAAAGCAACCACGGATCGGCATCATCAATTTTGATGCGCATTTTGACTTACGTGCGTTTGAATCTGGGTTTGAAACAGAGTTCGTTCCGGTGCGCCCAAGCTCAGGCACGCCATTTAATCAAATCCACCATTTTTGCCAGCAGCAAGGTTGGGATTTTCATTACGCTTGCCTAGGGGTGAGCCGCGCCAGCAACACGCCCGCGCTGTTTGAACGCGCAGATAAACTGGGTGTTTGGTATGTTGAAGACAAAGCCTTTTCGTCTTTGTCACTCAACTATCACCTTACTCAATTACAACACTTTATTGATGATTGTGATTACCTCTATCTCACCATTGATCTGGACGTGTTTCCGGCATCCAGCGCGCCCGGTGTGAGTGCGCCTGCCGCGCGTGGTGTGAGCATAGAAGCGCTTGCCCCCTATTTCGACCGAATTCTTCATTACAAAAACAAACTGATGATTGCCGATATCGCCGAGTACAACCCGAGTTTCGATATCGATCAACATACGGCGCGCTTAGCAGCCCGTTTGTGTTGGGACATTGCTAACGCGATGGCCGAACAAGTGCAATCCATCAGCCACCCGTGAATCAAAAGGAGTCTCAACATGACACAGTCATCTGCACAAGGAAAAAGACTGGACACTCAGCGCACCATTCGCGCCCCTCGTGGTACGCAGTTGCGCGCCAAATCTTGGCTCACTGAAGCCCCACTTCGCATGCTGATGAATAACCTCGACCCCGATGTGGCTGAACATCCTCATGCGTTGGTGGTGTATGGTGGCATTGGCCGTGCGGCGCGTAACTGGGAGTGCTTTGATAAAATCGTCGAAGTGCTGGAGCGCCTCGAAGATGACCAGACTTTACTGGTGCAATCGGGTAAACCGGTGGGGGTTTTCCCAACCCACAAAAATGCGCCACGTGTGTTGATTGCCAACTCCAACTTAGTACCACACTGGGCAAACTGGGAACATTTCAACGAGCTCGATAAGCAAGGCTTGATAATGTACGGCCAGATGACGGCAGGTTCTTGGATTTACATTGGCTCGCAAGGCATAGTGCAAGGCACTTACGAGACGTTTGTCGCGGTTGCGAAAAAGCATTTCAATGGTGATGCCAAAGGCCGTTGGGTTTTGACTGGCGGCTTGGGCGGCATGGGCGGCGCGCAACCCTTGGCGGCTACGATGGCAGGATTCTCGATGATTGCGGTGGAGTGTGATGAATCACGCATCGACTATCGTCTGCGCACTGGTTATGTCGACAAAAAAGCCAACACGCTTGATGAAGCGCTCGCAATGATCGCCGATACCGATCGTCCGATTTCTGTCGGCTTACTGGGTAATGCTGCCGACGTCTTCCCCGAATTAGTCAAACGCAACATCACCCCTGATGTGGTGACGGATCAAACGTCGGCACACGATCCACTCAATGGCTATTTGCCACTCGGCTGGAGCATGGAAAAAGCCGCGCAGATGCGTCAACAAAATGAAGCTGAAGTCGTCAACGCTGCCAAAGCTTCGATGGCGATCCAAGTGCGCGCCATGCTTGATTTGCAAGCTCGCGGCGCTGCGACGCTGGACTATGGCAATAACATTCGCCAAATGGCGCTGGAAGAAGGTGTTACCAATGCGTTCGACTTCCCCGGTTTTGTGCCGGCCTATATTCGTCCCCTATTCTGTGAAGGGATAGGTCCGTTCCGCTGGGCAGCACTCTCTGGCGATCCGGAAGACATTTACAAAACCGATCAAAAAGTCAAAGAGCTGATCCCTGACAACCCACATCTGCATAACTGGCTGGATATGGCGCGTGAGCGAATCCACTTCCAAGGTTTACCGGCTCGTATTTGCTGGGTGGGTTTAAAAGATCGCGCTCGCTTAGGCTTAGCCTTTAACGAAATGGTGAAAAATGGCGAGCTCAAAGCGCCAATCGTGATTGGCCGTGATCACCTCGATTCAGGCTCAGTCGCTAGCCCGAACCGCGAAACAGAAGGCATGCTCGATGGTTCAGATGCAGTCTCTGATTGGCCACTGCTCAATGCCCTACTCAACACCGCAGCCGGAGCAACTTGGGTTTCTCTGCACCACGGTGGTGGCGTAGGTATGGGGTTCTCACAGCATTCCGGCATGGTGATTTGCTGTGATGGCAGTGATGATGCCGCCGAACGTATCGCTCGTGTACTGCACAATGACCCAGCCACAGGCGTAATGCGCCATGCTGATGCAGGCTATGACATCGCCAAACGCTGTGCAGAACAACAAAAACTCGACTTACCTATGCTCAACGCCGAGCTGGCCAAACTCAAGTGAGGAAAGAAACCATGTTGCACCTGATGATTAAACCCGGCCAACTCAGCTTAAAACAGTTGCGTCAAGTGAGCCGTTCACCCGTGGTGTTATCCCTCGATCCGGAAGCGATTCCTGCGATTGCCGAAAGCGCCCAAGTGGTGGAACAAGTGATCAGCGAAGGACGTACCGTTTACGGTATCAATACCGGATTTGGCTTGCTCGCCAACACCAAAATTGCCTCGCAAGATTTGGAAACGCTGCAAAAGAGCATCGTGCTTTCTCATGCAGCGGGCATCGGCGAGCTGATGTCGGATGAAACTGTTCGTTTGATGATGCTACTTAAAATCAACAGCTTGGCGCGTGGCTATTCCGGTATCCGTCTTGAAGTCATCCAAGCTTTGATCGAGCTCGTCAATAACCAGATTTATCCTTGCGTACCGAAAAAAGGCTCGGTTGGCGCATCGGGCGATCTTGCGCCGCTGGCTCACATGAGCACAGTGTTGCTCGGCGAAGGCCAAGCCCGTTACAACGGCAAAATCATTTCCGGTCTGGAAGCGATGAAAATTGCAGGGCTAGAGCCAATCACCCTCGCGCCAAAAGAAGGGCTAGCGCTACTCAACGGCACTCAAGCCTCCACGGCTTTTGCTTTGGAAGGGTTATTTGTTGCAGAAGATTTGTTTGCCTCAGCCACCGTTTGTGGCGCGATGTCAGTCGAAGCTGCGCTAGGCAGCCGTCGCCCCTTCGATCCGCGTATCCACCGCGTGCGTGGGCATCGTACCCAAATGGATGCTGCAACAGCGTATCGTCACCTGCTCGATGTCAGCAGCGAAATTGGCCAATCCCACAGCAATTGTGAAAAAGTGCAAGATCCTTACTCTCTGCGCTGCCAACCGCAAGTCATGGGGGCTTGCTTGCAGCAAATTCGGAGTGCAGCTGAGGTGTTGGAAGTGGAAGCCAACTCGGTTTCTGATAACCCACTCGTGTTTGCCGATGATGGCGACATCATCTCTGGTGGCAATTTCCATGCTGAACCTGTCGCCATGGCCGCAGATAACTTGGCACTGGCAATTGCCGAAATCGGCAGCCTATCCGAGCGTCGCATGGCACTGCTGATTGACAGCGCACTGAGTAAATTACCGCCCTTTTTGGTCGACAATGGTGGGGTTAACTCCGGCTTTATGATTGCGCAAGTCACTGCAGCCGCCTTAGCCAGTGAGAACAAAACCCTTGCGCATCCTGCGTCAGTGGACAGTTTACCGACTTCAGCCAACCAAGAAGATCACGTTTCCATGGCCACCTTTGCCGCACGCAGACTGCGTGACATGGGCGAAAATACTCGTGGTATTTTGGCGGTGGAATACCTTGCAGCCGCGCAAGGATTGGATTTTCGTGCGCCATTGAAGTCCTCACCACGCATTGAGGAAGCAAGGCAAATACTGCGTGAAAAAGTACCGTTTTACGATAAAGACCGCTATTTTGCGCCGGATATCGAAAAAGCCAATGCCCTACTACTACTCGCAGTACACAACCGTTTGATGCCAGAGCAGCTACTGCCAAGCCAGCACTAAATGACTGACAAATCAACATTTCAAGAGCCCCTCTGGGGCTCTTATGCTAAAACCGCTTGACGTGGCAACTTCAAATAAAAAGAACATATCCACTGGATAGACCAATGATTGCGAGATTCTGTCCTATAATGCCCGCAGTTTAGTTTAGATAGCGATAACCATGTTTCTGACGGCATACCATTCAACCCAACAACACCAATTTCAATTTACTCGCCAACAGGCTAGCCACTTTGCCAAACTGGTGGCAGGCGATTTCAACCCAATCCATGACGAAGACAGCAAGCGTTTCTGCGTACCAGGCGATTTGCTTTTTGCCGTACTGCTGCAAAAAGAAGGCATTAGCCAGAAGATGCGTTTTGACTTCTCAGGTATGGTGAGCGATGGCGTTGCTTTGCATATTGAAAACAAGTGTGAACTAGAAAGTGCGGTAGTGGATGCGAATGGCAAAGAATACCTACATATGTCGCATGAAGGCCAAGTTAACCGTAACCCTGCCTTCATTGAGCATGTGGTCACCAGCTATGTGCAGTTTTCTGGAATGAACTTCCCGCACATCATGGTGCCGTTGATGGAAGAGCAGCAGATGATGATCAACTGTCAGCGTCCATTAGTGATTTATGAGTCAATGGAAGTGGAATTTTCCCGACTTGATCTCACCCATCCGGAAGTAGAATTTACCGGTGCGACCTTTGATGTCGATGGCAAACGTGGCTTAGTAACACTCAACTTCGCCTTCAAAGAAGAAGGACAAGTGGTAGGAAAAGGACTTAAGCGTATGGTGGCCAGTGGTTTAAAACCTTATGACCAAGCGGAAATTGATGATCTCGTAAATCGTTTCAATGAGCGCAAAGAGGCTTTTCTCAGCCAAATTGAGCAAGCGGCATAATTCGTAGAACATCTAAATCTAACGCAAAAAAATAACCCGCGCACAGCGGGTTATTTTTATATTCGCAATTAATAATCAAGAAGCTTTTCTTCTCATCCACAACGGGACGAATAGCAACAAACCAAACCAGCCGATGGAGCCACCACCTGAGGAGCCCGAACTTGAGGAGCTATCAGTGGACAAATTGGAGGAATAACGAATATTCGTAATAAATACACCATCTTCCCCGACAGCATAACTCTCATCTTTAATATAACGGAATTCAACAATATTATTCGCATCAAGCATCTTCAGCGTAACGGAACCAGCGGCATACCCAGAAGCTCGACCTTGATACTCACCATTTAAATACAACTCAAATCTATCTGTGTTTTCCGATGACATTCGATAATCGAAAGACAGTTTGCCTCTTGGAACCCCTCTAATAACCAACTCTGAGTTCTGTGAATCCCCAATAAATCCAGAACGTAGCCCACTGCCAGATCCAATCCAAGCAAATTCACTACTTAAAATATCGACTCTCGGAATATTGGCGAGTGCATCCATCACATCTAAGTCCGCATATCTCATCGCCTTATAAGTAACGGTCGTTTTAGCGGTTTTATATGTGATGCCGTTTTCTAAAAAGCTCACCTCAATGTTATGTTCATAGTTGAGGTAAAATTGTGGGTTGAATTGGACTGTGATATCACAGCTCTCATTCGTATTCAGGGTTTGGTTCTCACAGCCATTAGCCGTCACCCTCGCTGGAGCATAAGGATTATCAACACCTTCAATCATGGAATACGTTAATGGGCTACTACTAAAGTTATTGTAAGTAAAGGTACGACTGAATGCTTCTAACGGCATGGGGTTTAAATTGATGTACTGTTGATAACTAAAACCACTGGTTTTTGCTGCCAGCCAATCTGAAAAATAACTGATATTAGTATAAACACCATAAGTGCCATTCGAAGCACAAACATTCGAACCCCAGCTAACAATACCTAGCTGAACACCACTCGAGGTAATGATCAGCGGGCCACCTGAATCACCGCGACAAGAATCTGAATTATTCGAGGTTCCAGCGCAGAAACTCGTTGAGTCTTCACTGGCAGACATACCTGAGGGGTTGAGTGGAGACATAGCACCATAACAGACGTTTTGGTCTTGTAGCTCAACATCCACTTGTTGTAATACTGTCGGGTACACGGCAGAACCAGATGGAGCGGTAGTTCCCCAACCCGCGACACTCATACGAGTTCCCGCTCCCGTTGATGCTCGTGTTGCAGCATCAGCGATCACCATTGCCGGTGAAGCAACCTCATTCGCAAGTTCTAACACCGCAATATCATTAATTAAATTCGTATTACGGTAGTCTTCATGGACATAAATGCGTCGAACTGGAACACGAATTCCCTCGCGATTTTCGTTGTGTAAGTTATTAATTCCAATCACAACATCCAGTTTCTCGGGGTCCATAAACTCTACACAGTGCGCTGCCGTCAACACATAACGACCACCCAAAAAGCTGCCCCCACAAAATTGTCCGTCGAATGCATTTTGGTTACGTTTCACCAAAGCCACAATCGAAGGCCAATCGCCTATGGCGGCGTCAGAACCATTGATAATACGTGGAGAAACACTCGCTGCTGATTCAGCGTGAAGTATTGCAGGAAAAAATAGTGGCATGATCGAGCACGCCAATAATGTATAAGCCTTTTTCACAACCTAGCCCTTTGATTTATCAAAAATATCTTTTTTCATAAAGATATTATTTCAACCAATCAAAATAACCGAAGGTTGTGCGTTTTTTTCGCCTAATATTGCGAGCAAACCTAAATTTACTGCGATTCTCGAACGCTTATAAGCTTACAACCAACGCCTAACCCGTTTTTTATAGTGCAAATAAGCCTCGCCAAACTTAGCTTCTAAAATCCGCTCTTCAGGCTCGATTTGGTATTGATTCATGTACAGCACAAAGCCGCCAACTATCACCAAGCTGAGAGCGTTTTCTTGCCAGTAAGCAAGCCCAAACAGCAGGAGCAGTAAGCCGAGATACATAGGATTACGACTGAGTGCAAAAACGCCGCTGTCTACCACAGTGGCCGCGAGATCCGGAGCCATAGGGTTCACCGTCGTTTTAAAACGACGAAACTCCAACAAACCTGCAATCCCCCAGAAACCTGAGCTGCAAAAACAGAGCGCCATCACTAGGCTTGGCCACGGTAGTGTAATGGTTAACGTTGGAAATAGAATGGAAGAGAGATGAATCAACGCCAAGGCCACCAGAAAAACCGCAACGGGAGGAACCTTTAATTCTAAATTTTTCATAATCACCTCAATTCAACTGAATGAAAAAGCCCAGTGGAGTCACTGGGCATTCTGTTTATAGCAAGTGTAACAGAGCCTGCAACGGATGCTTAGGTTTGATTTGCTCAAACCGTTTCACTTGGCTACGACACGAGTAACCGGTGACCAAACAGCGCTCTTTCGGTAGCGACGCTAATGCGGGTTGCCAACTCAAATCGTAAATATCGCGAGACATGACTAATTTATCCACCTCATGACCAAAGGTACCCGCCATGCCACAGCAACCTACCGCCACCGCATTGAGCTGCGTACCAAAGTGGCGGAAGATCTCCACCCACTCTTTTTCCGCATTCGGCAGCTTGGTTTTCTCCGTACAGTGCGCCAATAAATACCAAGGCTGTACATCGGTTACTTGAGGCGTAAACTGCGACAGACGTGGTTTGAGCCATTCATGAACCGTCAGAACCGAAAACTCGCCGCGCTCTTTGCCTAATATTTCAACATACTCATCGCGATAGCAAAGCACCAAAGCTGGGTCGACGCCCACTAGCGGGATATTGAGATCCGCGACTTGAGTCAGAAATGCCGCGGTATTCGCTGCCGTCGAACGAAATTGGCGTAGAAAGCCTTTAATATGTTGCGCTTTGCCATTGGGTTTAAACGGCAACAATACTGGTTTTTTGCCTAATTTAAGCAGCAGGGCGACAAAATCTTCGACCACATCCGCATCGTAATAACTGGTAAACGGATCTTGCACAATCAACACATGTTGCTCGCGCTCTTCTTGCGATAACCCCGCCAAACGCTGCATATCAAACAGGACAACGGGATGACGTTGCAAACGCTGCGCGAGTGTCGGTACCGACAAGAGTGGCGCATCGACATAACCCACCGTTTTAGCGGTTAACTTCTGCACCGAAGATTGTGCTAACACGCTATTCACCAGTTGCGGAGCCTTCACCATCACAGGTAATAAGGTTTCGATATTCGCGACTAAATAATCTTTGACTGGACGCGGATAACGGCTGTGATAGATATTCAGAAAACGCGAGCGGAAACTGGGCACATCCACCTTAATCGGGCACTGGCTTGCACAGGCCTTACAGGCCAAACAACCATTCATCACCTCATAAACTTCATGAGAAAAATCATACTGTTTATCTTTGCTAAAAGCGTGACGAACACGATCAAGCATTGACTTGATGCTTGGGGAAGATTCTAAAGTGGCTTTCTCAAGATCGAGGATATCAATCCCCTGCTCGGTCAGTTGTCGTAACCATTCACGCACCAACCCAGCACGCCCTTTTGGTGAATGTCGACGATCTGCCGTCACCTTCATTGATGGACACATGGGAGAACTGATTTCGTAGTTAAAGCACAAACCGTTACCGTTACACTCCATCGCTTGTTTAAAGCTGTCACGCACTTTGACATCGATTTGGCGATCGTAAAAACCGCGTTTAGTGTCGGAGACTTTTACCAGCTCAAACGGCGTATCCAGCGGGGTACAAATTTTGCCCGGATTCATTTTGTTGTGAGGGTCAAACGCCGCTTTCACACGACGCAGTTCGGTGAACAGCTCCTCACCAAAAAATTCTGGGCCGTACTCAGAGCGATAACCTTTGCCGTGCTCTCCCCACATCAAGCCGCCATATTTAGCCACCAGCTTGACCACTTGATCGGAGATTTCACGCATCAACAGTTCTTGTTTTGGGTCACACAGGTCAAGCGCTGGGCGCACATGCAATACGCCCGCATCCACATGCCCAAACATGCCGTAAGCCAGATTTTTGGAATCGAGCAGTGCGCGAAATTCGACAATAAAATCAGCCAAGTTTTCCGGTGGCACACAAGTATCTTCGGTAAACGCGACCGGTTTAGCACGGCCTTTCGCCGCACCGAGCAAGCCCACCGCTTTTTTACGCATGTTGTAAATACGGTTGATGCTCGCCAAGTCACTGCACACTTGGTAGCCGATAATTCCCGCTTGCTGGTTAGCCATCATCTCATCAAGGCGCGCGGTTAATTGTGCGACTTGCTCATTAATCTGCGCGCTGTCTTGGCCTGCGTATTCGACCATATTGATGCCTTGCATCTCTTTGCCCGGCACATCGGCCAGCAAGTCTTTTACGCTGTGCCAAATAATGTCTTCTTTGGCAAGATTGAGAACTTTCGAGTCAACGGTTTCTACCGACAAAGCTTTCGCTTCAACCATCAACGGTGCATTACGCAGTGCGGAATCAAAGCTGTCGTATTTCACATTCACCAAAGTGCGAGCTTTGGGGATTGGCGTTAAATTGAGTTTAGCTTCGGTGATAAATGCCAGTGAACCTTCTGCGCCACACAATACCCGGGTGATATCAAAGCGATCTTCCGCTTCATTCAAAGCATTTTTTAAATCGTAGCCAGTGAGAAAACGGTTAAGCGGCGGAAATTTCGCGACAATTTGCTCACGCTTGGTTCGGCAAACCTGTTCGGCGACTTGCATGGCTTGCGCCGCAAAACTGTGTTCTTCAGGTAATCCTTGTGAGAGATCGGTTTCTAGCAGAGAACCATCGGCAAATACTGCTTGCAGCGAGAGCACATGATCTGACGTTTTGCCATATTGTAGCGACCCCTGGCCTGAGGCATCAGTGTTAACCATCCCGCCAAGCGTCGCGCGGTTACTGGTCGAAAGATCTGGTGAAAAGAAAAAGCCATGAGGGCGAACTGCGTCATTAAGTTGATCTTTGACTACCCCAGCCTGCACTCGCACCCAACCTTCCTGTGGATTAATCTCTAAGATGCGATTCATATGGCGCGAAAGATCGACCACTACTCCCTTGGTCAGTGATTGACCATTGGTCCCCGTACCACCACCACGAGGTGAAAAAGTCACTCTCTCAAATTCAGGTTTTGAACTAATCTTTCCTATAAGGACTACATCTGAGGTAGATTTAGGATGAACAACCGCCTGAGGCAATTGTTGGTAGACGCTGTTGTCCGTCGCCACCGCAAGGCGGCTGGAGTATTGGGTTTCAATATCGCCAGAAAACCCTGCGGCATTTAACTCGTGTAAAAAAGTTAAAACCACCGGATCAACGTCGGATTGGTGATGAAGTCTTGGTAACATTTGCTTCCTGCCCCTACTACGCTGATCCAATCAGCTTTGGGTTATTGTTGGATTTTAAAGAATAATCTTTGAATTTGGTCACTTTACAACATTTAAAATGGTGATCAAATCAGAATCTGAATGCCAGAATGGGGGGAAACAGAATTTTTTCAACTTTGTTTATTGCTGACCCATTCTGTTATTTCGCTTATTTAGAACTGTATGGAAAAAACGATGAAAAAAAATCAAATAGTAACAACGGAAGATATCCTACTTATGCTGTGCCAATCGGTTTCTACGGTTCTCACGTCCGCAACGAATTCACCGATTCACTATTCTGCAATGGTACAAAAAATTAATAAAACCTCACTGAAACCTGACTTCGGCTGTTTTGTATTGTTTGATGGGGGTTTTACCGGTCTCGTGGTCATCAACTTTACTGCCAAAGCTGCGCTTGAGGTTTACACCAATTACATGCGCAACATGGGCATGCCAGAAGATGAACTCGCGGTACTGCATACTTCAGATGAAGTGGGTGATGTACTGGGTGAATTAATGAACCAGCTAGTGGGCGATTTCACTAACAAAGTACGCAAAGAACTACAAACCAATATCACTCAAAACCAGCCCAAAATGCTTTCTCTGAACAAACAGGTGATCTTATCGGTAGATACCAACCTTGACCGTCCACAAGCACGCCGAGTAACGTTCTCCACTGCGAATAACAATATTTTTTACCTTGAGCTAGCGATGGACAAAACTGAATTTATCCAACTAGAAGAATTTGATGTTCAAGAAGACGAAAGCCCTGACGACATTTTAGAAGCAGCACTACAGCAAAAGAAATCTCTCGCGCCTGCAGCTACTCCAAAATCAGAGGATGAAGCAGCTGATTTACTTGACCAACTCGGAATCTAAACACCGGCTCAATCCAAAATTAAATGAGAGGCCATCTCGTAAGATATGGCCTCTTCCCTTTTCCTCTCTGAGTAAAAACGCTAGAATGTCGGACTTTTCTTAAGCCGTACCGAAGCTGTTTTACTTGCCAATGGATAAACAAAAAGCCCTTAAAAAAATCGCTAAATGCCTAGAGCTAGGAAACTCCGCCAACATTAATGAAGCCGCGAACGCGATCAAAATGGCGCATAACCTGATGCTAAAATATGGCCTCGATAAAGATGATATTGAGTTCATCAAAATGGGAAAAACACAGTCAACCCATTTACTTCCAGCGAGCATTTCCTCTGGCATTTTACGGGTGATCCGTGGCATCAACACACGCTTTGGAGTTGAGGCAGTGCTCATCAACCACAAAGGCCTAAAACGCGTTGAGTTTATCGGTGAAGCGGATCGCGCCATTTTTGCGGCATTCGCTTTTGACATTATTTACCGCGAGATGAATGAGCAAACAGGGCAATTTCGTAACAGTTTTGCTGGGTCAGGGACATCCTCATTGGAAGTCACTCGTCGAGTTAATTCTTTTGTTTCAGGCTGGATTGAAGGTGCTTTAGAAAAGCTGCCGATCATCACTCCGGACGAAGATTCTATGAACAAAATCAATAGTTATATTGATAAAGAATTCGAAAATATCGACCGCGAAACCTTTAAACAACAGCTCAGAGAAGCAATGAAGAATCTCACTGCGGATTATGAGACTGGCCTTAAAAAAGGCCGCCGCGTCTCCGTCAATCGCCCTATTCACGGCGCACAAGCACCAAAGCTGCTTGAATAAGCATTTGTAAGAGATTGGTCAAAAGCACAATCCGCCAATTGACGTATTAGGCAATTTCTCGTTTATTGCGCGTCATATCATTCAATATTCAATAACTGGAGAGAATGTGTTGAATAAAGCAACTTTATTGTTAGCAGCTGTGGTGGCATTGTCTGGCTGTCAGGCGACTCAACGCCAAAATGCCACGACAGGTGAAACAGAAACAAACTCGGCAACCAAAGGCGCCTTGCTAGGTGCGATCGCAGGTGCTGCAGTTGGGTTAGCGACAGGCGATGATGCCAAAGAACGTCGTAAACACGCATTAATTGGAGCCGCAGGTGGAGCAGCGGTTGGTGGTGGTATTGGATACTATTTTGATCAACAAGAAGCCGAGTTACGCAAAGCGTTATTGGATTCCGGGGTTCAAGTGGTACGTGTCGGTGAAAATCAACTGATGCTACGCATGGAAAACGGCATCGGTTTTACTAGCAGCTCCTATCAGCTCGATTCTTATATCCACAAAACTTTACGTGGAGTTGCGCGTATTCTGGTCGAATACCCTGACACTAGTCTAGTGATTGAAGGTCATACTGATAGCACAGGCAGTGATACCACCAACCAAGTGCTTTCGGAGAAGCGTGCTGAATCAGTGCGTGCATTCTTGCTTTCTCAGGGCGTTGCAGCTGGCCGTGCAATCGCGCGTGGCAATGGTGAGCGTTTCCCTCTATGCTCAAATAGCACTGCAGAAGGACGCGCTTGCAACCGCCGCGTTGAAATTCAAATTCTGCCACTCAAATAGAGTGTAATGTTGCCAAAGCGATGGATTTTGCAGTCAACATTCAGCACTTTCCATCGCAGAATAAATAGCCCAGTATTCACTGGGCTTCTTGTCTTTTTTCAGGGAAAGAAAAACCATGCGTTTTCGGAATTTGTGGCTAATTTTGCTGTTTTCATTTCCACTTGCGGCAGCCGATGGTATCACTGAGCTCATCAAACTGGCCAAGGAACGTGAACCACAAGCTCAATTCCAACTCGCGATCGCCTATCAATCTGGCACGTCTGTCCCGCAAAATTTGAATGAAGCTTTCTATTGGTTTTTACAGGCAGCTGAGCAAAATCATCCTGCCGCAATCGCACAAGTAGCGAACGCTTTTATAACAGGGCAAGGAGTAGAGAAAGATGCCCTACAAGCCCAGTACTGGCTTATCAAACTCGCACTCACTGGTAATGCCCAAGCCAGCACAACCTTAGCAAAATGGTATGAACAACACTCAACGCCAATTGAGCCACTCGATTTAGCTGAAATCTGGTATCGAGTTAATGCTAATCATGACTCTGCAGCAGAACAAGGTTACGCTCGCTTGCTAGAGCAAAAATTCAACCAACAACGTGAAAAGCAGCTAAACAGTATCGATCAATTAGATAAAGTCATCGATCAAGACCTCAGTAAACCACCAACACTACCGACCCCAAAAACGGAGCAAGCGCTCAACAGTGACTGGATACTCCCCACCCTGACCACTTTGGTCATCTTGCTAGCGATCATTGTCATTCGCATGATCTGGCGCAGAGTATATAAAACTGCACATCCCACCTCCGGACTCGACTACGAAGCCAAATGGAAAGAACAGCAATTTATTATCAAAAGGCAAAAACAGCAGCTTGATCATCTTTACCTAGAGTGTAAACGTCTACAGCAAAACCAAAGCACCGACCTCGATGGGCACAAAGTCGCCATTGCATTTTCTTTGATGGGATTTCATCAAAACCAACCACTGGATGTGAAAACCATCAAGCTACGCTATAAACAGTTATCAAAAATCTACCATCCAGATCTGCATGGCAGTGATGAAGAAATGAAGCGATTAAATAGCGCGGTTAAAATCGTGATGGACGCAGTTAACAGATCGTTACAAAAACAAGCGTAAGCCCTAGAAATGCTCATCTAAACCTTGAAAAATCAGCGCTTACGCAATCGATCTCCTTCACAAGGATAATTACAAATAGTTAACTTTTTGAATTAAAGCATGCCATAATCCGCGCGAGATTTACGCCTGTCACGGTGGGAGAAAACAATGTATAGCGTAGAAGGTATTTGCGATTGGTGTAAGCAACCAAAACGACTAACAAGACATGAATATGTTGATGGCAAAGCCCATCACTCATGTGAAACCTGTAATGAATTCGCTCGTATGGATGTACGGCAATTTAATTTAGCTGAAATGGCATTCCGAGAAAAACAACAAGCCATCCGATGACCTACCCATCCTTTTCCTTTGAAAAAGCGCCTTTATGGCGCTTTTTCTGTTTTCATCTGCCGCTGTATAACCAGAGATTAAGCTTCGGATGCAGCTCACAAAAAATACAATCCGTACAATTCACACCCACTCCTTTCGCATTAAAAACAACTCAATAAAAAACAACATCTTAAACAAAAAACCACCATTTAAGACCCCATCTCTGATTTTTTTTTATCCAAAAAAGAGTTGCAAAACCACCCAATCAACAATACTGTATTTACATACAGCATGTATGGAGAGACAGTATTATGTTACACACTGAATTCAAACATTTCGGACTACCACCATCACGTACATCAAGTGCGTTACGTCCAAACATTGACCTAAACAGTGAAGCTAACCTTATGCAGCGACTCGCTCATTTATCTCTGCGTTCACAATGGATTCTCTATACAGCACAGTGCCAACGCCCAAACACTACAGCATTGAGCGAGCAGAATATTAATTGCGGTAAAATAGTGCACCTTAAAGCCTCTAAACGACACTCCGAAGCTGAAATAGTGGCTAAAGCGATTGCTTGTCAAACGGCTAGTGCTATTGTCGCCTCCAGTTCGATAGACTTGGTCACTCAAAAGCAGTTACTTCAGTTTGCTAAACAACATGATTGTGAACTGTTTTTTATCAGGCACTCTACTTATTCGTTGCACTGACTGCCCCGTTTTCATAAGAAAATAAAAACAAAGCAAACGTTTGCTTTTTATCTGGCGGCAGAAATTAGTTCTGGTATTATGCGCTCAGCCTGCGATTTTCTACCAAGTAAAATTGCAAAACGATGTTTGAATTTAAATAGGAATGTCTCAATGAGCCTTGCAGATCAAGTCCTTGCCGTCAATGACGACCTCCCCATTCGCACTCATCAACCAGTACACAGCGGAAAAGTTCGCTCGGTGTACTGGCTGACGGAGCAAGATAGTCAACGCCTGATTAAAGAGAAAGGTTACCCCGTTGCCGATGATGCACCACTCGCCATCATGGTGATTAGCGATCGAATTTCAGCATTTGATTGTATTTGGCATGCTGAAGGAGGGGTTCATGGGGTCCCTGGTAAAGGAGCTGCACTCAATGCAATTTCTAATCACTGGTTCAAACTGTTCCAACAAAACGGCTTAGCCGATAGTCACATTCTCGACATCCCACATCCATTTGTTTGGATTGTGCAAAAAGCGCAGCCAATCAAAATTGAAGCGATTTGTCGTCAATACATCACCGGTTCGATGTGGCGCGCCTATACAAAAGGTGAGCGTGAGTTCTGTGGTATCACTTTGCCTGAAGGGTTAGAAAAAGATAGCCAACTGCCAGAGTTGCTAATGACACCATCCACCAAAGGTATTTTACGTGGCATTCCTGGAGTACCTGAAGCTGATGATGTGAATATCTCGCGCCATGATATTGAAAACAACTACACGGCATTTAACTTCAGTCAGCCACAAGACATTGACCATTACGAGACACTGCTCAAGCAAGGCTTTGCTGTAATCAGTGAAGCATTAAAGGAGGTGGGACAAATTTTTGTCGATACCAAATTTGAGTTTGGCTATGTGACTGATAAGCAAGGGCAACAAAATCTGATCTATATGGATGAAGTGGGCACACCTGATTCATCACGTATTTGGGACGCTGAGCAGTATCAGCAAGGCAAGATTGTTGAAAACTCGAAAGAAGGCTTCCGCCAGTTTTTGCTGAACTACTTCCCTGATCCAGACATTCTGCTCAATAAAGAACGTATGCCAGAGCGTGAAGCGCTCGCACGCGATAATGCTTTACCATTAGAAGCATTACTCGATATCTCACGTACCTATCTAGGTATTGCAGAAAAAATTACTGGGCAGCCGATTCACCTTAGCAATCAGCCAAAGCAAGAGATCATTGATATTCTAGACAAAGAATACGGGCTCATAGAACGCTAAGCCATGCACCAATATAGTGAATGATGAAGCGAATAAAGGGGCGAAAACGTCCCTTTATATTACCTAATCGATCGATATGTAATGTCTTTCATTCAAGCCATTACAACTTAATAAGAAATTCGTCTTGATTGGTCGATTCAATCTGCGCAGCACTTTTGCTTTGAATCGTTGTAAGTTGCTGCTCATCAAGTGCGTAGGGCATCACCAGTGTCAACTCGTCAATGCCTTCTTGCTTAGCCAGCTTCACTAACGCGATCAAATTAGACTCATCACTGCATCGAGTAGAAAGCTTTTTTAGTGCGACATCCCATAATCGTTCTTCAGGGCTTTGCTGCTCTTTTATTGCATCTATCCAAGCAATCCCAAAAATCGGTGCAAATGAGCTTATCGCTTCAGTGAAAGTCCATTTTTTTGCACATGATGCACCTAAAAATGTGGTGTAATCGAACACTGCGCTAATCCTTGCTTTTTCCATTCAGTCCCCCGACACGATTGGCAACACAGTAAAACCACTATTGACCAACCTTGCCTATATAGCAATACGATATAAAAAAATAGTCTGTTATGTCTGGCAATCGGTTTTAATCGCTATATAAAAACCAATCTGATAACACTGCACCTACAATTTTAAAATGATATGTGTCTTGTTGATTAATATTTTCTTATTCAAACAAAATAGCCTCAATCCATATTCAATCTGTTATTTGGATGAAGAAAGATAATTCCTCTCCCAGCGTATAAATATGTTGCGATCTGTAGGCAAAGTAGACGGATTGTATGCAAATCACTCACAATCTATTTTAATGGATGTTTTAAACACTGGGCTTGCGCACAGAAGCAGGATAATCAATGGCTGCAATGGGTTTGTCTATTTACAATCCAACCAGCAAGTCGGTATCATTTTCGCGTTTCACTTCTACCCTACCAATCAATAGGCCGAACATGAATAACGATAAACGTCCGCTGTACATTTCCTACGCAGGCCCTGCTCTTCTTAGTACCCCCCTGCTTAACAAAGGTAGCGCCTTCAGTGCTGAAGAACGCGCATCCTTTAACCTAGAGGGGTTATTGCCTGAAGCTACTGAAACCATTCAGGAGCAAGTTGTGCGTGCATACCAACAATATCGCGGTTTTGAGAGTGATATGGATAAGCACATTTATCTGCGCAACATTCAAGATACCAACGAAACTTTATTCTATCGTTTAGTGCAAAACCATATTTCAGAGATGATGCCGATCATCTATACCCCTACCGTGGGTGCAGCATGTGAGAATTTCTCTAACATTTACCGTCGTGGCCGCGGTCTGTTCATCTCTTATGCCAACCGTGATCGTATCGATGACTTGCTCAATAATGCGGCAAACCATAACGTAAAAGTAATTGTAGTCACCGATGGTGAACGTATTCTGGGTCTTGGTGACCAAGGCATCGGCGGCATGGGTATTCCAATCGGTAAACTCTCTCTCTATACTGCTTGTGGCGGTATTAGCCCTGCATACACTCTGCCTGTAGTGCTTGATGTGGGTACTAACAATCCACAACGCCTTGCTGACCCAATGTACATGGGCTGGCGTCATCCGCGTATCACAGGGGCGGATTACGACAACTTTGTGGAAGAGTTTATGCAAGCGGTGCAACGTCGTTGGCCTGATGCGTTGATCCAGTTTGAAGATTTTGCCCAAAAGAACGCGATGCCGCTGCTTGAGCGCTATAAAAACCGCGTGTGCTGCTTCAACGATGACATTCAAGGTACGGCAGCAGTCACTGTGGGCTCACTGCTTGCAGCATGCAAAGCTGCGGGTAGCCAACTTTGTGAACAGCGCATCACCTTCTTGGGTGCGGGTTCCGCAGGTTGTGGTATCGCGGAAGCGATCATCGCACAAATGGTGTCTGAAGGGATCAGTGATCAACAAGCACGCTCACAAGTTTACATGGTCGACCGTTGGGGTCTATTGGAAGAAGGCATGCCAAATCTGCTCGATTTCCAACAGCGTTTGGTTCAAAAGAAGTCCAACACGCAAAACTGGACAACCGAGAACAACGGTTACTCACTGCATGATGTGATTCGTAACGCTAAACCTACCGTATTGGTCGGTGTTTCTGGTGCGCCGGGACTCTTTAGTGAAGAGATCATCAAAGAGATGCATCAGCACTGCCCACGTCCAATTGTATTCCCGCTGTCTAATCCAACAAGCCGAGTGGAAGCACTGCCAAGCGATATTATTCGCTGGACTAACGGTGAAGCTTTGGTGGCAACCGGTAGCCCATTTGACCCCGTACTACACGAGGGTAAAACCTACCCGATTGTACAATGCAATAACAGCTATATTTTCCCAGGAATTGGCTTGGGTGTTCTGGCTGCAAATGCTCGTCGCGTAACCGATGAGATGCTTATGGAATCGAGTCGTGCGTTGGCAAGCTGCTCACCACTGGCGATTAATGGTCATGGTCCACTACTGCCGCCATTGGAATCGATTCACTCAGTGTCAAAGAAAATTGCTTTCGCCGTCGCGAAGAAAGCCATTGAACAAGGTGTTGCACCAGAAATTACCGATGAAGCATTGGAAGCGTCAATCGATCAACACTTCTGGCAACCAGTTTATCGTCGTTACAAGCGTACTGCGTTTTAATCTCATGGAGAAGCCCCTGCTTTCAGGGGCTTTTTAATCAGATGCAATTATTGACTTTTCTTGCCCCTGCGGGTCAGGCTCTAATGCCCTACCTTAGCGAAATTTCAACCGCATTAATCGCCTGTTCTTTGGTGATGCTCGGTGGTGAAATCAATGCCTTTTTGCGTAGAATATTACGGAATCAACATTTTCTGGTGCGCACGTTAGCGTTTATCTTTATTAACGCGTTTGGATACGGTTTAATCATCATCAAAGCGAGCCCTTACGTTGCTCGGACACTCGCGCAACTGGATTCCGGCATGATGCTGACCGTTATCGTAAGCTGTTTTGTTGTGATAGGCCTATGGGCACAAAGAAACCATCAAATCTAACTCTGCGCTCAATCGCCTTTTCTGTCGCAACTCGATTGCGTCATTTCCCATGGCGTAAGTTAGCTCGTACTTTATCGTTCATAACAGTCGTCTCGATAGTGAGCCTGTTAGGGATTGATCGTTGGGTGACTTGGCAAACCCAAAATAACATCATTAACGACACTCAAAATACCCCGCCTTTCCAAGTTGCTGTTGTTCTGGGCACCAGTAAATACATAGGTAAGACTCTCAACGAGTACTACACCAACCGTATTGATGCAGCTATTGAACTCTACCAACAAGGAAAAGTACGAAATTTTCTGCTCAGCGGGGACAATGCACACCGTTCATACAATGAGCCTTGGACAATGAAGCGCGATTTATTGCGTGCAGGGATCCCAGCAGAGAATATTTCTCTAGATTATGCGGGATTTCGAACTTTGGACTCGATTGTGCGTGCTAAACAGATCTTCGAAACCAATAATTTCTTGATCATCACTCAGCGTTTTCATTGTGAACGAGCACTGTTTATCGCTCACTATCAAGACATTCAAGCTTCTTGTTTGGCCGTTCCGGGCCCAAGTAACCACTCCGGTTTTAAAGTCCGTTTACGTGAAGTCTTTGCTCGTGCTTATGCGGTTTTTGATCTTTTTATCTTTGATACTCAACCGAAATTCCTCGGTCCGAAAGAGCCGATTATTGTTGAGAGCAATGAAGCAGAAATTGAGAATAGTCCAACCACAGAAGAGAGCGGAACGCCCGCTCAGTAACCATCAAAGTTCTAGTCTCTGAGTCGTTATTTATAGATTCTAAGATGTGATAAATAAAAGAGACTAGTTCGAATTAGCCATTAACCCATAGTGGACTTCAATTCGATTTCGACCGAGTCGCTTAGCGCGATATAAAGCTTCATCAGCGCGTGAAACCGTTTCGGTGACACGCTCATCTCCCATCTGGGCAATCCCGATGCTGCAAGTTAAATCCCCTCCGTGTATCCAGCGATGGTCTTCAACTCTTGCTCGCAAGCGATCCGCTAGCTCAACCGCTTGCTCAAGACTCGTCTGTGCACAAAACACGACAAACTCCTCACCGCCCCAACGCACCAATTTATCACTCTCACGGATTTCACGGTTGAGCACCAACGCGAACTCACGCAATAGATCATCACCGAGTGAATGTCCATAGATATCATTGACCTTTTTAAAGTAATCAATATCGATGAACAACACACTAAACTGGTTTAACTGCCAACGCACAAGGCGTGCTTGATCTTGCAGCCAATCGCGGATGCCGTGACGATTAATCGCTCCAGTCAAGGCATCGCGATGTGCCATTTCAACAAACTTCATGTTTTGTTCATGCAGGGAATGATTTAAACGCTGTAAGTGTTCTTGGCGCATACGAGCCCGCAAAACCTCTCGGCGATTACGGCGAATTTCTAACGCAGATAACCAAGCTCCAGCCGCTGCCCACATGATCAACATGGCTAAAAAAAGCTTCTCCCCTGCTACATAATCACCAATCAATTCAACTTGATGTAATTTCAATTGATATTGACCTAACGAGCTTCCCGAGCCTGTTGCAAACTCGATTTTATTGACATTGGAAAACTCAGGCGCTGAATTTTCAATGGGAATACGGTTATCGACTAGCCACCATGTCATCACTTGCAAACTACGAATGGGAATTTCGATACGGCCTTTACCCACACCTGGCGTAAACTCTAATCCATTGTATTTATGGGTATATTCATCATCAGTCGTAGAATAAAGCGAATTGAAATTACGCAAATATAAACGCATTCCTGCGGACTCTGCAGTCGGCCCCTGCAAATCCACATTAAGTCGTATGGTGTGAATGTCACTCAGATCTAAACCTAGAGTGGGATCTGGATTAAGGTGGATCGAAATTCCGCAATATGGCCATGCATAATCACTGGCAATCAGTTCGCAGTCGATCTTCGCGGTATTCCCTTCAGTCAGTATAGAACTGGTTGATGCACCACCCGCGGCTTGGTCATTGGTGGTGAAAAACGCATAGTGTTGAGGAGAAATAACCACACGCTTTGCTGAGCCAAATTGCCAGTAAAGCAATACTGTCACTATGGTAGTAACAACTAACCCTAACAACACTCTTGGCACCACTTTCACAACATACTCCAGTGTCTAACCGGTAATTAAAACGCTCACTCTTAATAGGGTCCAACCAATAAGGAGAGATTGATTCCAAAAGTAATCACCGTATGCCGTTTTGTCACTGCTTTTTTATTGTTGCAAACTCCATTTTCAGAGGCATTTCACCTTTTGAGAAAACAAAGAAATACACACCAATTAAGTGGTATGCAAACTGGAAATATATTGATTAAAAAGTGAACTCAACCACGAGCAAAACTCTGATATTCCCTTCCAACCTAAAACTGCAGCGATATTGGCTACCTAGAATTCCTAGTTCAACGTTGATAAAACATCACTGAGCACATGAAATAACCGATCAATTTCCACAGTCGTGTTGTAGTGCATCAAACCAATTCGCAACACCCCGCCACTTTCTTCCAATTCGAGCTGACGAATAAGACCCAACGCATAGAAATGGCCATTCCATACGCAGATATGTTGCTCACCCAACATTTTTGCGATCGACAAAGGTGAGCCATCTCGGATGGTCAGAGCAAACGTAGGTGTCCGTAAATCAGCTTGGCGAACACCATGCAACTGCAATTCTGGGAAATCAGTTAGTTTGTGAAGAAAGTATTCACTCAGTCGTTGTTCATGCTCTTGGTATTGCTGATAGCTTGAGACTAATCGCTCACGCAGCGTTTCCTTTGGTTCTCCCCATTGCGCCAAATATTGCACAGCAGCAATAACCCCCGCTAAGCCTTCAAAGTTGAGCGTACCTGTTTCAAATCGTCCCGGCCCTTGATTTGTCGCGGGTTCCACTTTGTACGGCATAATCGAGCTTTGCCACTGCGGCGCAACATAGACAATACCAACATGTGGCCCAAAAAATTTATAGGCAGAACAAGCAAGGAAGTCACAGCCTAGTGCCTGTACATCCGGCAGAAAGTGCGGTAGATAGTGCACCGCATCGACATACACTATTGCTCCTACTTGGTGCGCCGCTTGCACAATCGCTGATAGATCAACTAATGACCCCGTGGTGTTAGAGGCATAAGTGAGCGCGACTAAACGAGTACGCGAATTAATCAGCGACAGCAGATGCGTTTGATCTAAGGTGCAGTCAGCCGTATTCACTCTAGCTTGGTGAACAGTCGCCCCCTTATCTTGAGCAGCTTGCTGCCAACTGGACACGTTAGAGTAGTGATCCAAAGCCGTGACAATCACTTCATCGCCAGGTTGCCAGTCTCGGCTGAGCGCTCGGCTAAACTGAAAAGTCAGCGAAGTCATGTTCGGCCCAAAAACAATCGACTCGGGAGATGGGGCATTCAGTAGCGCCTGCACATGTTCACGCGCGCTTTGTACCAATTCGACCGTTTTGTGGCTTGAAAAGTAATGTCCACCCAAGTTGGCATTGTAGCACCCAAGGTAAGCCACCATCGCATCCAGCACCGTTTGCGGCACTTGTGAGCCACCCGGTCCATCAAAAAACACCACTGGCTTACCATTCACTTTTTGGCTTAACGCAGGAAACTGTTCACGAACCAACTCAGGAGTGAAGCGCATGGCGACCATCCTTAGCCGTCAGTACAAACACATCCATATGCCCTTCTTGATCATGATTCACCACACGAATTGGACACGCGTTGTGCCATAACTGACCATCTGCCAGCATAGCAACTTCACCGTTTTCCAATATTTTTCGGAAAAACGGTGCTTCATGGCTGCTTAAATAAAGCATGATTTCGCCACCCACTATGTTGTGGCGGTCAATCCCGACAATCGCAATATGATCAAAACCATCTTGATGCACCCCTTCTGGTGCAACCAAGGTTTCATCAAACACTGCGGCGATCCGCATTTGGTGAATTTCGATCTCTTGCCCGTTCGGTAACATGTTGGCTTCAATAAACAGGGAGCACAACTCACGCAGGCCTTCACTTTTTAATGTACTCGGTTGAAGTGCCTCAAAACGGCGCACGACATTGCCTTGAAAGTGATTAATCTGATCCGTTTGCATGAAATCATGTTTATCGACTTCCACTACTTGTCCATCAATAAAACGGATCACTGAGTATCGACGTAAACGATACTGCCCATCCGCGTGACTTGTGTGCGGTAACTCAGCAAAGGAAGGGGCAAGTTGGTGGGTTGCCGAATGGCTCAGCTGAGTGATATGTAGGGTATTGGGATGAGAACGTAACATCATCGACTCCTTAATGGGTTAGTCATACCACAATAAATTTCACATTTTATTTACATTTAAGATTAATCGATTATTTGGCAAAAACAACAATTCTCAACTCAATAAACTGATTATGTGAATATTTAAAAATAACAATCTAATTAATGGTCGGATGATGGTCTATTACACCAATGGCGGCAGTCGAGAAATTGGAAAATCAGAAGCTTTCACTGTCACACTTAAAAATAAGGAATATGACCAATCAGTTAGCATAAAATCTTTATCTCATGATGCAGCTTCCCAATAGCGCGCATCACTGCAGGCAGAGCAGGAAGGGAATAAACAATTACGATTTATGCTCAGAGAACCACTTTTATTCACCTCTTATATTCCCTACAATCGAAACTAATTCTTCTCATTCGCTTGCGTCTTACACCTAGGTCAAGCAATGAGCAAACTCCCTTTCTTCCTTATCGGAGTACTTCATGAGTAACGTGAAACACAGCAAACTTCTGATCCTTGGCTCTGGCCCTGCAGGTTACACAGCCGCAGTTTACGCAGCGCGCGCTAACCTAAAACCTGTGCTTGTCACGGGCATGCAGCAAGGCGGCCAGCTCACCACTACCACGGAAGTGGAAAACTGGCCAGGTGATGCAGAAGGCTTAACCGGCCCTGCATTGATGGATCGCATGAAAGAGCACGCTGAACGTTTCGATACTGAAATCGTCTTTGACCACATTAACGCGGTCGATCTCTCTTCTCGCCCATTCCGTTTGACCGGCGATAGCCAAGAGTACACTTGTGATGCACTGATCATCTCAACTGGTGCATCCGCCAAGTATCTTGGTTTAGAGTCAGAAGAAGCCTTTAAAGGACGCGGTGTGTCTGCATGTGCGACTTGTGATGGTTTCTTCTACCGCAACCAAAAAGTGGCCGTTGTCGGTGGTGGTAATACCGCAGTTGAAGAAGCGCTTTATCTCTCGAATATTGCAGCAGAAGTGCACCTGATTCACCGTCGTGACAGCTTCCGCAGCGAGAAAATCCTGATTGATCGTCTGATGGATAAAGTGGTCAATGGCAACATCGTTCTGCACACTCATCGTACTTTGGATGAAGTGCTGGGTGATGACATGGGCGTGACTGGCGTTCGCTTGAAAGATACCCAATCAGACCAGACTGAAAACTTGGATGTCATGGGCGTATTCATTGCGATCGGCCACCAGCCTAACTCGCAAATCTTCGAAGACCAGCTTGAAATGAAAAACGGCTACATTGTCGTCAAATCTGGCCTTGAAGGTAATGCAACACAAACCAGTATTGAAGGTGTGTTTGCCGCCGGTGACGTGATGGATCACAACTATCGCCAAGCTATTACTTCAGCCGGAACAGGCTGTATGGCAGCATTGGATGCTGAGCGTTATCTAGATAGCCAAGGTAAATAACCGACTCTACGCGTAACACCAGTTTTTATTTTTGCAAAGCCCGACGGGTATAACCGTCGGGCTTTTCTTTGTATACTGGTGGCCTATTACAATTATTATTCTCATTAAGCCTTTTCAAATGGACAAGAAAAAACAGCGTAGCTTGAATCTCTGGCTCAAGCAGCAAAGCAAACTGGCTAAGCGCTGGCTTGCAATAGCTGTTGGGTTAGGTGTTTTATCAAGCCTATTTCTGGTGGCGCAAGCCGCACTCCTCGCATCGATTCTCCATCAACTGATTATTGAACAAGTCGATAAGCACCTGCTCATCCCACAATTTGTCGGTTTAGTAGTACTCATCGCGCTGCGCGCCCTTTGCTCTTGGGGACGCGAAATGGCAGGATATCGCTGTGGGGAGGAGATCCGTTGCTATATTCGTGAACTCATTCTCAATAAACTTCGCGATTTAGGGCCAGCGTACATCAAAGGTAAACCTGCCGGCTCATGGGCAACCTTGATGCTTGAGCAAGTCGAAAACATGCACGACTTCTTTGCTCGCTACCTACCGCAGATGTCTCTTTCCGTGATGGTGCCTTTTGTGATCCTCGCGGTGGTCTTTCCTGTGAACTGGGCTGCTGGCCTGATATTTTTTCTCACAGCGCCACTGGTACCGCTATTTATGGCACTCGTCGGCATTAAAGCCGCCGATGCTAGCCGGAAAAACTTTAAAGCTCTACAGCGTCTGTCTGGCCATTTTTATGACCGCTTACAAGCGTTGACAACCATACGCCTTTTCGATCGCGCAGCAGCGGAAACCGAGCAAATGCGCGGCGCTTCTGAAGTGTTCCGCCATCGCACTATGGATGTACTGCGTATCGCGTTTCTCTCTTCCGCGGTATTAGAGTTTTTCACCTCGATCTCGATTGCTCTGACTGCGGTTTACTTTGGTTTTAGTTACATTGGTGAGCTCAACTTCGGCTACTACGGTGCAAGTGTCACCTTGTTCGCAGGGCTATTTATCCTGATCCTCGCCCCCGAGTTTTACCAACCACTGCGTGACCTTGGTACTTACTACCACGCCAAACAATTAGCGGTGGGTGCAGCGGAATCGATTGTCGACTTTCTACAAACCGAAGCCGACACGCTGCATAGTGGTGAACAAACACTGGCCGATGATCAACCCATTGAAATCATCGCGCATGATCTGGTGGTGCTCAGCCCACAAGGCCAATGCCTAGCAGGTCCACTGTCATTCACTCTGCAAAGCGGCAAAACCACCGCGCTCGTCGGCCCAAGTGGTGCAGGTAAAACCAGCTTAATCAATACCATTTTGGGCTTTATGCCCTATCAAGGCAGCTTAACCATTAATGGTATTGAGCTGCGCGAACTGGATCACGCGCAGTGGCGACAAACCATCAGTTGGGTTGGTCAAAATCCACTGCTGCTGCACGGCACTATTCGAGATAACGTGACGCTTGGTAAACAGAATATTGCCGATCAACAAGTCACTCAGGTGCTACAAGCCGCTTATGCCCAAGATTTTGTTGAACAACATGGTTTGGATTACCAGATTAACGATCGTTCAGCCGGCCTTTCTGTTGGTCAAGCTCAACGTATTGCTCTGGCTCGGGCTATGTTGCAAAACGGCCGCTTTTGGTTACTCGATGAACCCACCGCAAGTTTAGATGCACGCAGTGAGCAATATGTGATGCGAGGTCTGAATGAAAGCATTCAGCAACAAACGGCTTTATTAGTCACTCACCAATTACAACCGTTGCAATCAGTCGAGCAGATCTTAGTGATGGAAAACGGAGCCTTAGTCCAAGCCGGTCATTTTGAAGCGTTGAGCCAGCAATCGGGCTTATTTGCCACTATGTTAGCCGCTAACCAAGCCCTGCAAGCTGCGAATCAGGGGAATCTCGATGCGTGAACTGTTGCCTTATCTCAAGCTTTATAAAAAACACTGGTTCGGTCTGACGCTAGGCATGCTTTTGGCATTGCTGACAGTGCTCGCCTCAATTGGTTTGCTCACTTTGTCTGGCTGGTTCTTGTCCGCCGCTGCGGTAGCTGGGCTAACCATCGCCAGAGAGACATTCAACTACATGCTACCCGGCGCGTTTGTACGTGGTTTTGCCATGGGACGTACTGCCGGACGTTGGGGTGAGCGTGTTGTCACACACAACGCGACCTTTAAGTTGCTCACCGATTTGCGTGTGTTCTTCTTTGAAAAACTGACTCCGCTGATTCCGGGACGCTTGAGCGCCGTGCGCGATGCCGACATGCTCAACCGCATCGTGGCCGATGTGGATGCCATGGATCACGTCTATCTGCGCCTGATTAACCCAGTGACCGTTGGTGTGTTGGGCATCGCCGCGCTCACAGCATTAGTGGCTTGGTTTGATACAACCCTTGGTCTTACCCTTGGGGGCGTTTTACTGTTAGTGCTGTTGGTTTGGCCAATCTTGTTCTATCGACTTGGCAAGCACAACGGGCAACAACTTACACAACATAAAGCAGAGCTAAGAATTCGCACTTTGGATTGGTTGCAAGGCTATAGTGAGCTAACCATTTTCGGCGCGGAGCAAACCTATCGCCAGGCGATCTTCACGGCACAAGAAAAGCTGCTGCGTAACCAATACGCCAACGCGCATGTATCTGGTTTAGCACAATCCTTACTCCTGCTCGCCAATGGTTGGATACTGGTGCTGATGCTCTGGTTGGCTGCCGATGGTGTCGGTGGTCAAACCCCAGATCCTATGATTGCTCTCATCGCTTTCGCCACAATGGCGAGTGTAGAGCTGCTGATGCCGATTGCTGGTGCATTCCAGCATTTGGGGCAAACACTCACTTCAGCACGCCGCCTAAATGAGATCATTCTGGCGAAACCGGAGGTCGAGTTTACCGATCAACCCACCCCACATAATGGCCAATACGGCATTGAGTTCAATGGGATTAACTTTGCTTACCAAGCCAATAAACCGAACACCATTGATGAATTCAGCTTGTCGCTGCCTCAAGGTCATAAAGTCGCGATTGTGGGTCAAACTGGTTCTGGTAAATCAACTCTAATTCAGTTGCTGTGCCGTTATTGGGATGTGCAAGCGGGACAAATTACGATTGGCGGAATCGATATTCGAGAGTGGCGAGAGAGCGATCTTCGTGCGGCGATCAGTGTGGTCAGTCAGCGTGTCGATATTCTTAACGGTACATTGCGTGATAACTTGAAGTTAGCCAACGCCGAAGCAACCGATGAACAATTAAGTGAAATTTTGCGCCAAGTGGGTTTAGAAAAACTGTTGCAAGATTCCGCGCTTAACGCATGGTTGGGTGATGGTGGTCGTCAGTTATCAGGTGGCGAGAAGCGCCGTATCGGCATCGCACGAGCACTACTGCATGATGCCCCTATCCTATTGTTAGATGAACCGACTGAAGGTTTGGACAAGCAGACTGAACAACAAATCATGCAACTACTGCACAGCCACTTTGCAAATAAAACCGTACTGTTCATTACGCATCGCTTAATCAACCTTGAACAGATGGATGCAATCGCACTGATTGAACATGGCAAGCTGGTCGAATTCGGCCATCACCATGCCCTACTCGCTCAGCAAGGTCGTTATCATCAATTAACCCAAACGCTGTAATCTGCTGACCCTATTGCTCACGAGCAGTGGGGTTTTTATCACTCCCCTCATAATCGGGTGATAAAAAATAGGTAAGAAAAAAGCCAGTCGATATGACTGGCTTTTTAATCATTGAAAAGCAGAACTGTGCAAGCAATTAGCCACGAGGCTTACGCGCACTTTGCTGCTTACTCGCTACTTTATTACGGGTACTTGACTCACCACCCGGCTTACGACGAGCTGAGCCACTACGGCCAGGTGCGGTCGATACACGTTCTTCATGGCGACGAACTGCACGACGAATTTTCTGGCTACGGGTACGTTCACGCTTACGCGTTGCCGCATCAGGGGCAGTGTTCAATACCGTTTCTTTCTCTGGACGCAGCTCTACCAGTTCACGCAAGTAGTTCACTTGCTTCAGATCGAGTTCCATCCAACCGCCGCGAGGCAGCTTCTTATCAAGGAAGATATCACCGTAACGAACACGTTTCAGACGGCTAACCGTTGTACCTTGTGATTCCCACAAACGACGAACTTCACGGTTACGACCTTCATTGATCACAACGTAGAAAGTATGGTTGATGCCTTCGCCACCGGCGTACATCACATCTTCAAAACGCGCCATACCATCTTCTAGTTGCACACCACGCACGAGGTTGCGAACTTTTTCTTCATTGACGTCACCAAACACGCGAACTAAATACTCACGTTCAACCTGACGGCTTGGGTGCATCAAACGGTTTGCCAATTCACCATCAGTAGTAAATAGCAGCAAACCTGAGGTGTTGGCGTCCAAACGACCAACGGAAATCCAGCGCGAACCACGAATTTTCGGCAGACGGTCAAACACCGTACGACGACCTTCTGGATCATGACGGGTACACAACTCGCCTTCTGGTTTGTAGTAAGCCAGAACTCGACAGATGACCTCTTCTTGCGCTTTTACAGACACAACGTGCCCGTCAACACGCACTAAAGCGTTATCATCTTCTAGGCGTTCACCCAATACAGCTACCTTGCCATTAACACTTACACGCCCAGCTCGGATCAGAGCTTCAAGCTCACGACGAGAACCATGACCAGCACGTGCTAAAACTTTTTGTAACTTTTCGCTCATTTATTTACCTATGTGTCGTCTTCTCAGACGTCGAATGACTGTTTGCGATCTCAAAATCGCGGCCGCGTAGTATCGCAAATTTTGTGGATAAAAGCATCCGTTTTGTCAGGTATTCACGGCCACGTCATTCAACTACTGAAAGGGGGTTGGATCACCAGCTCCGACACGAGCCACAACAATCTCATCATCACTGAAATCAATCACTGTAGTCGGCTGCTGACCTAAATAACCACCGTTGAGGATCACATCCACCGCGTGCTCTAAACTATCGCGGATGGCTTCAGGATCAGACTCTGTAAAATCGTTGCCCGGCAGAATCAGCGACGTCGACATCAGTGGTTCACCCAAAGCTTCTAGAAGATCCAACGCGATTTTGTTGTCTGGCACACGGATCCCGATGGTTTTACGCTTTTCATTCATCAGACGACGTGGAACCTCTTTGGTTCCTTTAAAGATAAAAGTGTAAGGTCCCGGGGTGTTGTTTTTCAGTAAGCGAAACGCGGTATTATCCACTCGGGCATACAGAGATATCTCAGATAAGTCGCGGCACAACAGGGTGAAGTTGTGTTTATCGTCCAGACGACGGATCTGGCAAATACGCTCCATCCCGTGTTTATTTTCTAGCTGACAACCGACGGCGTAACCAGAATCGGTTGGATAAACCACTACCCCACCATTGCGAATAATCGCGACCGCTTGATTGATTAGGCGGGTTTGAGGGTTCTCAGGATGAACATAAAAAAACTGGCTCATGGTTATTCCTCTTCATCGAGTCTCTCGACTCTATTGCTTGGGGATAAGCCCCAATCTTTCCATACAGGTTCTACTCCGGCAGGTAACCAAAGATTTCGGCCCAACTCCATCCAAGGAGAAGGATAGTGGAAGTCACTGCCTTGGGAGGCGAGTAGTTGGTATTCCATTGCGTAATCACCCAAGGTTCGTTTTTCCTGTGGTGATTGCTGCGGCTGGGCCACTTCCATGGCATCGCCACCCGCTTCAACAAACGCGGTCATTAAGCGCTTAAGCCATTTCGCCGTCAAGTCATATCGTCCCGGATGCGCTAATACCGCTTGTCCACCTGCGGCGTGAATCGCGCTCACCGCTTCACTCATTGAACACCAGTTAGGCGGTACATAACCCGGATTATCACGAGTGAGGTATTTCTTAAATACTTGCTGCATGTTGGTAGCGTAACCATTATCCACCAACCATTTGGCAAAATGGGCACGCGTGATCGGCGCACCATCGGCAATATGTTGAACCTCTTCTAACACTCCCTCACGCGTCGCTTTTTGTAAACGATGGGCGATCAGTTCAGCACGCTCAACTCGACGTTGCTGCTGCCGCGCAATCAGCTGCCCCAATGCCTCACTGTTTGGGTCGATGTTTAAACCGACAATATGAATGTCTTTATTTTGCCAAACCGTTGAAATCTCAATGCCGTTCACTAATTGTAGCGGATATTGCTGCTGTGCAATGTAAGCGCGAGCATCATTTAAAGCGGCCACTGTATCGTGATCCGTGATCGCCAAAACATCAATATTGAAACTGACGGCTCGTTCAATCAATTCTTGATAGGTAAACCGTCCATCAGAAGCGGTCGTATGACTATGCAGGTCAATTCTCATATTTTTTATTTGCTTGATTTTTAGGCTTGACTTTTCATCTCCGCACTAGTTAACTAGTACGCAAATGCAAGGCTCTTTACTAAGGCTCACTATGTTACAAGAATTTAACCCAAATCATAAACCCAATTTCAGTCCAGCGAATGCTGAACTGGCTTGGTGGCGCACTTGGACAAGTTCTTGGTGGGCTCACGTGTATTTCTAAGTTTAGATACTCACACACCTAGCCCGCCAATTTGAGCGGGCTTTTTATTGGTTTTTTCCACCTATCACTGCTGTTTACTTACTTTCTCATCGCGGTGATCAGTGCTCAATCGAATCATGGTTAAGGAGGTCTTATGAATAAGGCCATCAACATAAAGAAAACCGCGCCGCTTGAGGTGCTACACAGTGAATTGCCTTATACGCAAGATCCTACGGCTTTATTTCATGCTCTTTGCGCTGGGCGCAGTGACTGCCTACTGCTGGAATCCGCAGAAATCGACTCCAAGCAAAATCTGAAAAGCCTTTTATTGGTGGATGCGGCAGTGCGCATTGTGTGTGAAGGCCATCAGGTGACCTATCATGCGCTCAGTGCAAACGGCCAAGCGCTGCTCAACATCATTCATGGCAACATCACAGCTCTGATTCCTTGCAAAGTAGAGAAAGCGAAACTTACCCTCACCTTCTCTACTCCGTGTGATACGTTGGATGAAGACTCACGCTTGCGCGAAGCTTCTTCTTTCGATGCGCTACGTTTAGTGCAGCACAGTTTTAATCTCACTGACCACGGTAAATTCGCACTGTTTTTAGGGGGCTTGTTTGCCTACGATTTAGTGGCTAACTTTGAACCGCTCGGTGAAGCATCTGCCGACAATCAATGCCCTGATTACGTGTTTTATGTCGCAGAAACCCTGATGGTCATTGATCATCAGCGTGAAACTTGCCAACTGCAAGCAACCCAATTCCAGCCCGGCGATGCGCTGCACAGCCAACTCAAAAGCCGAATGCGTGAAATTCGTGCGCAAGTGAATCAAAAACTGCCTTTGCCGAGTGCGCAGTCTTTATCTGATGTGGAAGTGACCACCAATATTAGCGATGCAGCGTTTTGCGACATCGTGCGTGATCTCAAACAATACGTGGTCAAGGGCGATGTGTTCCAAGTTGTGCCATCACGCCGTTTTCGCTTACCTTGCCCCTCACCGCTCGCAGCTTATCAACGCCTAAAACAGAGTAACCCAAGCCCTTACATGTTCTACATGCAAGATGAACGCTTTACCCTGTTTGGCGCATCCCCCGAAAGCGCGCTCAAGTATGAAATGCACACCAACCAAGTGGAAATCTACCCGATTGCAGGCACTCGCCGCCGCGGTAAACGCGCCGATGGCAGCATTGATTTTGACCTCGATGGCCGCATTGAGCTTGAACTGCGCACGGATAAAAAAGAAAACGCCGAGCACATGATGCTGGTTGACTTAGCACGCAACGATGTCGCGCGCATTAGCCAAGCCGGTACTCGCCATGTCGCTGACTTGCTGCAAGTGGATCGCTACAGCCATGTGATGCACTTGGTGTCACGCGTGGTGGGTCAGTTACGTGAAGATCTGGATGCGCTACACGCTTATCAAGCTTGCATGAATATGGGTACGCTGACTGGCGCACCGAAAATTCGCGCGATGCAGTTAATTCGCGACGTTGAACAAGCGCGTCGCGGCAGCTACGGCGGCGCGGTGGGCTATCTCACGGGTGAAGGCGATTTGGATACCTGTATCGTGATCCGCTCTGCTTATGTGGAAAACGGTATCGCCCAAGTTCAAGCTGGCGCAGGTGTCGTTTACGACTCCGACCCACAAGCCGAAGCCGATGAAACGCGCGGCAAAGCGCAAGCGGTAATCTCCGCCATTTTATACGCTCATCAAGGGAAGGAATGATCATGGCCAATATTCTGTTTATCGATAACTTTGACTCCTTCACTTATAACTTGGTGGATCAGTTTCGCTCACTCGGTCATGTCGTAACGATTTACCGTAACAACATCCCGGCTGATGTGATCGAACAAGCACTGCAACAATTAGACAATCCCGTGGTCGTGTTATCCCCCGGCCCAGGTGCGCCGTCTGAAGCGGGCTGCATGCCAGAGCTACTGCAACGCCTGAAAGGCAAGGTGCCAATGATTGGTATCTGCTTAGGGCATCAAGCCATCGTGGAAGCCTACGGCGGTGTGGTTGCTGGTGCGGGTGAAATCATCCACGGTAAAGTGTCGATGATGGAGCACCAAGACCACGCGATTTATCGCGGCCTCCCATCACCACTGGCGATTGCACGTTACCACTCGCTCGTTGCAACGCAAGTACCGGCAGCTCTGACCGTGACGGCAGAAGTGAATGGCTTGGTAATGTCGGTGGTTAATGAGGCTGACAAAGTCTGCGGCTTTCAATTTCACCCAGAATCGATCATGACCACCCACGGCGCTACCTTGCTGGCCAATGCCATTGATTGGGCATTGTCTGCAACGCCAGCACAGACTCAATTCGCGTAACCGCACAGGGAGAATGTTATGCAAACCATTATTAATAAACTCTATGAACAGCAGGGGCTAACGCAAGCCGAGAGCCAACAGCTTTTCGACCAAATTATTCGCGGTGAAATGGATCCAGTATTGATGGCTGCGGTACTGACTGCGCTGAAAATCAAAGGCGAAACGCCAGATGAAATCGCGGGGGCGGCTAAAGCCCTGCTCGCCAACGCCAATCCGTTTCCGCGGCCTGATTACGACTTTGCCGATATCGTCGGTACCGGTGGCGATGGCTCAAACACCATCAACATCTCCACCACGGCTGCTTTTGTCGCCGCTGCTTGTGGCGTGAAAGTCGCTAAACACGGTAACCGTGGGGTATCGAGCAAATCAGGCTCTTCCGATCTACTCAACTCATTTGGAATCAACCTTGCGATGAGCGCGCAAGATTCGCGTCAAGCCTTGGATGATCTCGGCGTGGCTTTCTTGTTTGCCCCTCAATACCACAGTGGTGTGCGCCATGCTATGCCTGTGCGTCAAACCATGAAAACTCGCACCATTTTCAACATCTTAGGCCCCCTGATTAACCCTGCCCGTCCCAATATTGAATTGATGGGGGTTTACAGCAAGGATTTGGTTCGTCCTATTGCGCAAACCATGTTACAAATGGGTCTGAAACGCGCGGCGGTGGTGCATGGTTCAGGTCTGGATGAAGTCGCGATTCATGGCGAAACGCAAGTGGCGGAAATTCGCCAAGGCGAATTGGTTGAATACACGCTCACCCCGGAAGATTTTGGTGTTAGTCGTTACCCACTGGATGCGATCCGTGGTGGAGAGCCAGAAGAGAATCGCGCCATCATCACCCAGATCCTAACGGGCAATGGCACAGCAGCACAAATGGCGGCAGTGGCCGTCAACGTTGCACTTCTGCTGCGTCTATTTGGCCAAGAAGATCTGAAAGCCAATACCCAACAAGCGATCGCCGTGATGAAATCGGGCCAAGCCTATGGATTGGTTCAGCAGTTAGCACAACGAGGTTAAGTAGAATGTCCGAGCAGTTGTCTGAGCATATTTCCGTACAAACCGCGCAAATGGCGCAAGTGCTGGTCAAAATCGTCAACGATAAATACCAATGGATTGAGGAGCGCAAAGCCAAGCAACCTCTCGCTAGCTTTCATCCATTACTGACTCGCTCAGAGCGCGATTTCTATCAAGCCTTGAGCGGCGATAACACCGTATTCATTCTCGAATGCAAAAAAGCCTCACCTTCAAAAGGATTGATCCGCGAAGAGTTTGATCTCGATTACATCGCCTCCGTGTATGGCGAGTACGCCAGTGCCATTTCGGTACTGACTGACGAGAAATATTTCCAAGGTCGTTTTGAGTTTTTGCCGCAAGTGCGTGCTCAAGTCACCCAACCTGTATTGTGCAAAGATTTTATGGTCGATCCGTATCAGGTTTATCTGGCACGCCATTATCAAGCCGATGCGATTTTGCTGATGCTATCGGTGCTCAATGATGATCAATATCGTGAACTGGCCGCCGTGGCGCACGATCTTGGTATGGGCGTACTCACCGAAGTCAGCAACGAGCAAGAACTGGAACGGGCGATTGCTCTGCAAGCGAAAGTCATCGGCATCAATAACCGCAATCTTCGTGATTTGACCACCGACTTAAATCGCACCAAGCACTTGGCGCCGCTCATTCCACAAGGCACCATCATTATTTCCGAATCTGGTATTTACACCCACCAACAGGTGCGTGATTTAGCTCAGTTTGCCAATGGCTTCTTGATTGGTAGCTCGCTGATGGCGCAAAGCAATCTTGAACTGGCGGTGCGTAAAATTGTGCTCGGCGAACACAAGGTGTGTGGCCTGACTCATCCTGATGATGCGGTTAAAGCCTACCAAGCAGGTTCCGTTTTTGGTGGCCTGATTTTTGTTGAGAAGTCCAAACGCTTTGTGGATGTAGAACAAGCCCGCCTGACCATGAGCGGCGCACCGCTACAGTATGTCGGCGTGTTTCAAAATCACCCAGCCGCGCAAGTCGCCGATATCGCAACCGAATTGGGCTTATTTGCGGTGCAACTGCACGGTGAGGAAGAGGCTGAATATGTACGCGAACTGCGCGCTGCCCTTCCAGAATCGATTGAAATTTGGAAAGCGTATGGCGTGAGTGATGCTTTACCTGAGCTACTGCCAGAGCACATAGACCGACATCTGCTCGATGCCAAAATCGGCGAACAGAGTGGCGGCACAGGACACAGTTTTGATTGGCGCTTGCTGCCAAAACATAGCGACCTGATGCTCGCCGGTGGCTTGAACGCCGAGAATGTCGCCCAAGCGGCGCAACTTGGCTGCCGCGGACTGGATTTCAACTCTGGTGTGGAAAGCGCTCCGGGTAAAAAAGACGCCACCCAGTTACAACAGGTTTTCCAACAGTTACGGAATTATTAGATTATCAGCATGGCAACATGCATAAGAAAGGAATGTAAGCATGGCTAAATTAAACGCCTATTTTGGTGAATTCGGTGGGCAGTTTGTGCCACAAATTTTGGTTCCAGCGCTCGATCAACTGGAACAAGCCTTTATTGATGCCCAGCAAGATGATGCCTTCCGCGCTGAGTTTATGACTCTGCTTCAGGAGTATGCGGGCCGCCCAACGGCGCTGACGCTCACGCAAAACATCACCAAAGGCACCAAAACCAAACTCTATTTGAAGCGTGAAGATCTGCTGCACGGCGGCGCGCACAAAACCAACCAAGTTTTGGGTCAAGCCCTGCTCGCAAAACGCATGGGCAAACATGAAATCATCGCCGAGACGGGGGCTGGTCAACATGGTGTCGCAACCGCATTAGCCTGTGCGCTGCTTGGCTTAAAGTGCCGCGTGTACATGGGTGCGAAAGATGTTGAACGCCAAAGCCCGAACGTGTTCCGCATGCGCTTAATGGGTGCTACCGTGATCCCTGTTCATTCTGGTTCAGCAACTCTAAAAGATGCTTGTAACGAAGCGCTGCGCGACTGGTCTGGTAGCTACGAGACCGCGCATTATCTGCTTGGTACTGCGGCAGGCCCTCACCCATTCCCAACCATTGTGCGTGAATTCCAACGTATTATTGGCGAAGAAACCAAAAACCAAATCCTTGCTCGTGAAGGTCGTTTGCCCGATGCGGTGATCGCCTGTGTTGGCGGTGGCTCAAACGCCATCGGTATGTTTGCTGATTTCATCGAAGAAGAATCGGTACGTTTGATCGGTATTGAGCCTGCAGGAAAAGGCATTGATACCCATCAACATGGCGCACCACTTAAACACGGTAAAACCGGCATTTTCTTCGGTATGAAAGCGCCTTTGATGCAAGATGAACATGGTCAAGTGGAAGAATCTTACTCTGTCTCTGCGGGGCTGGATTTCCCATCGGTAGGGCCACAGCATGCTTACCTCAACGCCATCGGCCGCGCGGAATATGAAAGCATCACCGATGATGAAGCGCTTGATGCGTTCCAAGCACTCGCTCGCAACGAAGGCATCATCCCAGCGTTGGAGTCTTCACACGCTCTCGCGCATGCGATCAAGATGGCATATGCCGAGCCAGACAAAGAACAGCTGTTAGTGGTTAACCTTTCTGGCCGCGGTGATAAGGATATCTTCACCGTACACAAATTACTTGAAGACAAAGGAGCGTTGTAATGAACCGTTATCAAGCCCTATTTCAACGCCTGAGCGCCGCGCAGCAAGGCGCTTTCGTTCCTTTCGTGACCATTGGTGATCCAAACCCCGAGCAGTCACTTGCCATTATGCAAACCTTGATTGATGCAGGGGCGGATGCGCTTGAGCTTGGCATGCCGTTCTCTGATCCTCTGGCCGATGGCCCGACGATTCAAGGGGCGAACTTGCGTGCGTTAGCGGCCAAAACCACCCCGGATGTCTGTTTTGAGCTGATCGCGCAGATTCGTGAACGCAACCCTGACACTCCAATTGGTTTACTGATGTATGCCAACTTGGTTTACGCGCGCGGCATCGATGATTTTTATCAACGCTGCCAAAAAGCCGGTGTAGATTCGGTGCTGATTGCGGATGTGCCAACCAACGAAAGCCAGCCTTTTGTCGCAGCCGCAGAGAAGTTTGGCATTCAGCCGATCTTTATTGCGCCACCAACGGCCAGTGATGAAACCTTACAAGCGGTTGCTCAACTAGGCCAAGGCTACACCTATCTGCTGTCACGCGCGGGGGTGACTGGGGCTGAAACCAAAGCCAATATGCCCGTGCATGCTCTACTTGAACGTCTGCAACAATTCGATGCGCCACCTGCGTTACTGGGTTTCGGTATTTCGGAACCCGCTCAGGTCAAACAAGCAATTGAAGCCGGTGCAGCCGGTGCAATTTCAGGTTCTGCAGTAGTGAAAATCATTGAAACGCATCTGGATAACCCAGCTAAACAGTTGGCTGAGTTAGCAAACTTCACTCAAACCATGAAACAAGCAACACAAATTTAACTCACTACTTCATTTGATGCGGCATTTCCATCCAGATGTGCTGCATCATTTCATTAACAATTCACACTCCCCCGAACTCATCCTTAATTTTTATTCGCCCTTCCAAACCCATCGTAAAAACAGATAGCAAACGTTTTCTTTGCATTCGAAAACGCCAAACCACTCTCGTTTTATTTTGCTATTGAGAAAACGCTCGATGTGCTTATTGCTAAATGTAAACATTCCGTGTAAAAAGCAGGAGCAAAATTTTTGCCCATTTAGTGATATGACACTAGTGGCTAACACTAGGAATTTACAATTTATTAGCACAGAGGTTATGGAAGTGTTAAAGACAAAGGGTTTACTAAACAACATCGGCGTGCAAGTGGTGATCGCCATGCTCGCGGGTACCGCAGTCGGTGCAGCAATGGGTCACGATGCGACACTATTTGCCCCACTAGGTGCAATTTTTATTAATCTGATCAAAATGCTGGTGATTCCTCTGGTGGCTGTGGCACTGATTTCTGGTGCAGCAGGTCTGGGTGATAGCCATTCTGCTGGTAAGGTCGGTGCAGTGACGTTAAGTTACTTTGCTATTACCTCTGCCGCCGCTGTAGCTCTGGCATTGATCATGGGTGAACTGTTCCAACCCGGTGTCGGTGTTGATGTTTCTGGCGTTGAGAGCATGTTCTCCGCTGAATATGCTGCGCAAGGTGAACTCCCCACTTTTTGGGCGACCATCATCGGTATGATCCCAACCAACGTTTTCCAGTCACTGAACGAAGCAAACATCCTGCAAATTTTGGTTTTCTGTCTGTTTTTAGGCATTGCGATTTCTAAGCAAGCCAAAGAAAAACGTGACCCAGTGATCAACGCGGTGAACACCATTGTTGATGCCATGGTATGGATGATCAACAAAGTGATGCTGATTGCCCCGATTGGTGTGTTTGGCTTGATGGCTGATGCCGTGGGTACATTTGGTTTCAGCGCGCTGATGGTGGTGTTTAAACTGTTCGTCGTTTACGTAGCGGCAATTGCGATTTTTGGCTTTGTGGCTTACCCAGTCATGATCCAACTGTTTAGCAAAACATCGGCGAAGAAATTCATTCAAGCGATGAAAAAGCCACAAGCGGTTGCACTATCTACCGCCTCTTCAATGGCGACACTGCCTGTCACTATGGATACGGTGAAAAACGATCTGGGTGTGCGCAACTCAACGGCTTCTTTCGTACTGCCTTTGGGCGCAACCATCAACATGTCAGGTAACGCGATCTACTACGGTCTGGTGGCGATCTTCTTTGCTCAATTGTTCAATATTGACCTGAGCATGGGCGCTTACATCGCGATCATCATTACTGCGACCTTGGGTGCGGTTGGTCAAGCAGGTGTACCAGGACCTTCATTCCTTGTGGTGGCGGTTTTGCTCTCTGCCGGAATTCCAATTGAAGGTCTGCCACTGCTGTTTGCACTGGATCGTATCTTCGACATGATTCGTACTGCGCTGAACATTACCGGTGATGCCGCTTGTGCGGTGATTGTGGATTCGATGATCACAGAAGAAGCGGCAACTGAGCTAGAAAAACGTGAAGCCTAATCGCTAATCATGATTATTCATAAAAAAGCCAGACATTATCCGTCTGGCTTTTACTTTACTCAGTCACGGGCAATATATGCCAGCTGAGAGATGAATCAACTTAACGACCCAACGCCTCTTTATAGTGCTGGCGGCATACCGAAACATACTTATCGTTACCACCAATCGCGACCTGATCGCCTTCGCAAATTGCTTTGCCATGCTCATCAGTACGGATCACCATATTGGCTTTGCGTCCACAATGGCAAATGGTTTTCAGCTCAATCAGTTTATCTGCCCATGAGAGTAGATATTTACTGCCTTCAAACAGCTCACCGAGGAAATCTGTACGCAAGCCATAACACAGTACAGGGATATCCAGTTTATCCACCACTTCGGTCAGTTGGTAAACCTGCTCTTTAGAGAGAAACTGGCACTCATCCATCAAAATACAGTGGCGAGGTTCAGCCTCATGCAAGTTTGCGATCACTTGAAACAGATTGGTATCGGCGTGGAAAAGGTGCGCTTCGGCCTCCAGCCCAATCCGAGAACTCACTTTACCGACACCAAAACGATCATCGATCGCCGCGGTAAAAATCAGTGGGTTCATGCCGCGTTCTTGGTAGTTAAACGCCGATTGCAATAAGGTGGTCGATTTACCCGCATTCATTGCCGAGTAATAAAAGTACATCTGAGCCAAAGAAGAAATCCTGTCTGTATCATTTTACTGTCTGCGCTACCCTGCAGCGCAGGTGAAAAAAAGGGTGGCTTATGCCACCCTTCGCAAGGCGTTGATTACGCTTTATCTTTCGTCGCGAGCTTGACCGCAATCGCCAACTCTTCGAGAGCGGCTGGGTTCGCTAAACTTGGCGCATCGGTCATTAGACACGCCGCTGCGGTGGTTTTCGGGAAGGCGATAACATCACGGATGTTTTCCGTGCCGCACAGCAGCATCACCAGACGATCCAAACCAAATGCCAGACCAGCGTGTGGTGGCGTACCAAACTTCAGCGCATCAAGCAGGAAGCCAAACTTGAGACGTTGTTCTTCTGGCGTGATGCCCAGAATATCGAATACGGCAGATTGCATTTCCGCGTTATGGATACGTACTGAACCACCACCGACTTCGTAGCCGTTCAACACCATATCGTAAGCGTTTGACAACGCTTCTTCTGGATTCGCTTTCAACTGCTCAGGTGTCAGGTTCAGCGGTGAAGTGAATGGGTGGTGCATTGCCGCCACGTTACCTTCGTCATCACCTTCGAACATTGGGAAATCAACTACCCACAGTGGCGCCCACGCGGATTCGTTGGTGATACCTAACTCTTTACCCGCTTTCAGACGCAGTGCGCCCAGCGCTTCAGCCACGACTTTGGCAGAATCTGCACCGAACAGAATGATATCGCCAGTTTGCACTTGAGTACGCTCGATGATGGCTTGGATAATCTCTTCAGTCAGGAATTTCGCCACTGGAGATTGGATACCTTCCATGCCCGCCGCCAAATCATTCACTTTCAGCCACGCCAAGCCTTTCGCACCGTAGATAGCAACAAATGCAGTGTACTCATCAATTTGTTTACGGGTCAGTGCTGCGCCACCAGGGATGCGCAGTGCAGCAACACGGCCTTTTGGATCATTCGCTGGACCAGAGAAGACTTTGAAATCCACGTCTTTCAGCAGATCCGCCACATCCACCAACTCCATTGGGTTACGTAGGTCAGGTTTGTCTGAGCCGAAACGACGCATCGCTTCGCTGTATGGCATGATTGGGAAATCGCCCAGATCAACATTCAGCAGTTCAAGCCACATTTCACGAATCATCTTCTCCGTCACGGCACGCACTTGTTCTGCGGTCATGAAAGAGGTTTCAATATCGATCTGAGTGAATTCTGGTTGACGGTCAGCGCGCAAATCTTCGTCACGGAAACATTTTACGATTTGGTAGTAACGGTCAAAACCTGACATCATCAGTAGCTGTTTAAACAGCTGTGGTGATTGTGGCAGAGCGTAGAAGCTGCCTTTGTGTACACGGCTTGGTACTAGGTAGTCACGCGCACCTTCTGGTGTCGCTTTGGTCAACACTGGGGTTTCGATATCAAGGAAACCGTGTGTATCCAAGAAACGGCGTACAAAGCTTGAGGCTTTCGCACGCAGCTTGATGCGGTCACTCATCTCTGGGCGACGCAGATCCAAGTAACGGTACTTGAGGCGTTGCTCTTCTGAGTTCTTTTGGTTGAAATCGAGCGGCAGAACATCTGAACGGTTAATGATCTCAAGGCTACGTGCCAACAGTTCTACTTCACCGGTTGCCATCTCTTTATTGACTTGGCTTTCTGGACGCGCACGCACTTCACCGGTCAATTTGATACAGAATTCGCTACGCAGTTGGTTAGCCACGGCGAATACATCCGCCATATCCGGATCCACTACTACCTGAACAATACCTTCACGATCTCGCATATCAATGAAGATCAGACCGCCTAAATCACGACGGCGATTAACCCAGCCGCACAGCTCTACAGTTTGTCCTACCAAGGACTTGTTCAGGTGACCACAATAATGGCTACGCATAGTGAATTTCCCAATCTCAATTAGTCATCAAATTTAACGCTGAAAGGTCGTGGTGTGCTTAGCAGACTGCCATTTCAGCAAAGTTCCATTTATACGCCGAAAGGGATTTAAGATCGACCTTCCACGTACAATTTGTTGTCTTTTCTTACCCCTTGCTGCTTTTTAACGCAATAATCCCGCTAACAGAAGATTAAAGGCTAACCAGAAGGGAAAAATAGGCGCTGATTATAGCGCTAAAATCCCGTATTCTTCAAAAACTCTCGTGATGATGATTTAAGGAGCCTGACCAGAGTGACTGCCTCTCTTCCCCTGCGCCTAGGTTTAACGCTGTGGTCTCATCCTGCATGGCAGAGTGAATTTTATGGCAGCGGCACGCAAGCCTCTGAACGCCTTGCCAAATACGCCAGCGTTTTTCACACGGTTGAAGGCAATACTACTTTTTATGCATCACCTTCGCCCAGTACCGTACTCAACTGGCGCGCCGCGACTCACGATGACTTTCGCTTTACCTTTAAGCTGCCGAAAAGCATTACACACCAGCATTTACTGCGCGACTGCAAAGAAGAGCTGCTGAGCTTTTTGCGTTTAATGCAGCCCTTGCACGACCGAATTGGCATGTGGACTATTCAACTGCCCGCCGCGTTTAGCCCTGAGCACCTAGCTCAACTGCAAAACTTTTGTCAATGGTTCCCAGCGGATTTTCCACTGGGTGTGGAGGTGCGTCATCTGGCCTTTTTTGGCAAAGGAGAAGCGGAAAAAGCGCTCAACCAATGGCTAATTAAGCAAAACATTGACCGCATCATTATGGACAGTCGCCCCGTATTTTCAGCGCTGCCGAATACCGAAGCGGTGATTGACGCGCAACAGAAAAAACCCAAAGTGCCGGTTCATGCGATTGCCACCGCAGAACATCCGATGATCCGTTTTATCGGCCATCCTGAACGGGACGCTAACTTACCCTTCTTCCGTGCGTGGCAACACAAACTGCCTGAGTGGATTGCACAAGGTAAGCAGCCTTATCTGATGATTCATACGCCAGATAATGATTTAGCACCTCAGCTCGCGGTACAACTTTACCAACAATTACAAAAGGCTATCGTACTGCCTGACTTAACTCATTTTCCTGCGATGCCAGAACAGCCACAACTGAGCATGTTTTGAACTCACGTGCCGGCACAGCTGATTTACCCTAAAGGTGATGTGTTTAATGACAGACGCTGTGATTTTTCATAAAATACGCGCCTTTTATTGCGCCTGTTCATCGGGATCAGGTACAAGACGCTGCCATGAGGTCTGCTATGAACCCAAAAGATACTCTCTTTTCCGCACCCATCGATAAAATCGGTGATTTCACCTTTGACGAGCGTGTGGCTGAAGTCTTTCCTGACATGATCCAACGTTCGGTGCCGGGTTACAGCAACATCATCTCCGCGATTGGCATGCTGGCTGAGCGCTTTGTTAAACCTCATTCACAGATTTACGATTTAGGCTGCTCACTAGGGGCTGCAACTCTTTCTATGCGCCGCCATATCAAACAAGAAGGCTGCCAAATCATTGCGGTCGATAACTCGGCAGCCATGGTTGAACGTTGCAAGCTGCACATCAACGCTTATCGCTCTGACACGCCAGTGCAGGTGATCGAAGCCGATATTCGCGACATCAAAATTGAAAACGCCTCGGTGGTGGTACTTAACTTTACTTTGCAGTTTCTCGCACCCGATGACCGCTACGCATTACTAGAGAGAATCTACGCCGGATTACGCCCGGGTGGCATTTTGATTTTGTCGGAGAAATTTGTGTTTTCGGATCAAGAAGCACACGAGCTGTTGATTGATTTGCACCACGATTTTAAACGCGCCAACGGTTACAGCGAATTGGAAATTAGCCAAAAACGCAGCGCGATTGAAAATGTGATGCGCCCTGACTCAATCCAAGATCATAAAGAGCGCTTTGCTAAGCTAGGATTTTCTAGTTTTGAAGTCTGGTTCCAGTGCTTTAATTTTGGCTCAATGTTTGCGATTAAATAACCAGTTCGCTATTCAATCACTCATTTTATTCGTGGCTTGCCTACGAAATGGTTTTTCATGCTGAGAGACTCTCTGCGCCAGCATGAACCGGAAACAACTTACAGAGAGTATAGTTTAGGTATTTAGCCCCATGTTCAACTTCGCCAACGTTTACCAACAGATCGCCCAACATCCCCAGCTACAACTATGGCTCAACACCCTGCCCCAGCAATTGACGGATTGGCAAGCTAAGCAGCACGGTGATCTCGATCGCTGGATGCGCAATCTCAAGAAAATTCCGGTCGGTCAGCCGGAGGTGATTGATCTGAAAAATGCGGTAGCGGCACACAATCATGAGCCACTCGCACAAGGTGAACAGAAGAAGCTAGAAGCGGTGCTCAAAACCTTTCACCCTTGGCGTAAAGGTCCTTACCATCTACACGGCATTCATATTGATACAGAGTGGCGCTCAGATTGGAAATGGGATCGTTTACTGCCACACATCTCACCACTCAAAAACCGTTTGGTGCTCGATGTAGGTTGCGGCAACGGCTATCACATGTGGCGTATGTTGGGTGAAGGCGCGCAGCAAGTGTTTGGCATCGACCCTTCCGAGCTGTTTCTGATCCAGTTTGAAGCGGTGCGTAAACTGCTGGGTGATGACCAACGCATCCACTTGTTACCCCTTGGTATTGAACAGATGCCGGAGTTAAACGCGTTTGATACCGTGTTCAGCATGGGCGTGCTTTACCACCGTCGCTCACCACTCGATCACCTGCTACAACTGAAAAATCAGTTAACCTCAGGCGGTGAGCTAATTCTTGAAACCTTGGTGGTAGAAGGTGATGAGAATACTGTCTTGGTACCCTTTGATCGTTACGCCCAAATGCGTAATGTCTACTTCTTCCCTTCCGCTTTAGCACTCAAAGTGTGGTTGGAAAAAACCGGCTTTGTCGATGTGCGTATTGTCGATGAAAACACCACAACGTTAGGCGAGCAACGAACCACCGAATGGATGACGCATAATTCACTGCCCGATTACGTTGACCCACAAGACCCAAGCAAGACGGTTGAAGGTTATCCGGCACCACGTCGCGCCATTCTAATTGCCAAAAAACCATAATTGACACAGTTTTAACTCGCTAATTGGGGTATAACGTTACCCTTGGCAAAGGATGTTTAGCGCATCCTTTGCTATAACATCTCTATACATTCACTCATTAGAAAATAATAAGGTCGCAAATGTTTAAGCGAATTGCACCCTTGGCCGCATTGAGTTTGCTTTCTGGCTGTGCACTTACCAATGGCGATGAATACCACCAAGCGACGCTCGCCGCGATTCAAAGCTCTGAAACCAACATGACCCAAAAAATGACTAACTTAGAATCACAAATGGGTCAGCAAAATAATTATATTGAAAGCCTTGAGCAGCAGATTGTTGAACTCAAAACTCAAGTCAGCCAAATTAAATTGCCGCCACCTCCAGTGCAAAAACGTGCACAATCCACCAAACCTTCTAATGAACAAAACAGCGTTCCGACCAAACCACGCCATGATGTCGTGCTCGGCGAAATCGAGAGTGTCACCATTGATGCGATCAAACAAACCTTTGATGCCCGAGTTGACACAGGTGCTGCAACTTCATCGCTCAATGCCGTGGATATTGAAGAGTTTGAACGTAATGGCAAAAACTGGGTGCGTTTCCACCTTGCCGATGAGAAGAATCCCAAAACCGAAAACAACTGGATTGAAGCGCCTGTGGTACGTTATGTTCGCATTCGTCAGTCCACCAACGAAAACACTGAGCGCCGAGCCGTAGTTGAACTTTGGGTAAAATTAGGATCGATCCACGAAAAAGCCCAATTTACTCTTGCGGACCGCTCGCAAATGAGCCATCCGGTTTTACTTGGCCGTGAGTTTATCCGTGACATCGCTTTGGTTGATGTCAGCCGAAAGTACATTCAGACTGAACAAAAATAGGCGAGATAATGACTTCTAAAATCCCTTTTTATATTTCTGTCTTCCTGCTATTTGCGACCGGCATTACACTCAGTGTGTTGCGTCACCAAGATTATGGTGTACCTTGGACACCCAGTGAAACACGCCAAGTGTGGGATGTTGAAGCCAGAATTGAATTTAACGCCCAAGGCAAAGAAGCCAAAGTTTCCCTTGCCGCACCACTCACTCAAGAAGGCTATACCCTAATTAGCGAAACCGCGTCATCACCGGGTTATGGCATCTCTTACCTCAACACTGATTCTGGCCGTCGTATTGAGTGGTCAGTTCGCCAAGCCAGTGGCCCACAGACCATCTATTACAAAGCACAGTTTTTGGTTGACCCTCAGGCTAAAGCCGTTCAACTTCCACCCACACAAGAGATCGCTAAACCCACATTTGACGGTCCAGAAGAATCCGCAGCCATCGCCTTGATAGACAGTGCATCTCAACGTTCTGCCGATCACGTCACTTTTACTCGTGAACTGATTAAAGCGCTCAACGATTCAGAAAGCCAAAATGCTTCATTGCTACTCAATAAAATGAGCAAAGTAGAAGCCACTCAAAAACTGCTCTCATACGCACAAGTACCCAACAAAGTCGTTGGTGTGATTCAGCTTGAAGATGGCCGCCGTCGCCAGTCGATCCAGCACATGAATGAAGTGTGGAATGGCAAGGCGTGGATTTTGTTTAATCCTGAAACGGGCACTCAACCAACACATCCAAATCTTTTGGTTTGGGATGAGTCGAACATCTCCTTACTCGATGTTGTGGGTGGACAAAACAGCCAAGTCATGTTCAGTATGATTTCGCAAAAAGTGACACCTCAGCAAGCCACCGACAGCAAAGTCGAGGCAGACGGTTTACTGAATTTATCGATCCACAGCTTGCCACTCGAAGAGCAGGCAATGTTTAAGACCATCATGCTGATCCCAATTGGAGCGCTGATCGTAGTCTTTTTGCGTGTCATCATTGGCCTGAAAACCTCTGGTACTTTCATGCCGGTTTTGATCGCCGTAGCCTTTGTTCAAACTCAGCTCACCACCGGTATCATCGGTTTTCTACTGATTGTCGGTACAGGTCTAGTGATCCGTAGTTATCTATCCAAACTCAACTTATTATTGGTCGCGCGGATCTCCGCCGTCATCATCACGGTCATTTTGATTATCTCGGTCTTTACCGTAGTGGCGTTCAAAGTCGGTTTAACTGAAGGTTTAACCATCACTTTCTTCCCTATGATTATCTTGTCTTGGACGATTGAGCGGATGTCTATTCTGTGGGAAGAAGAAGGTGCCAAAGAAGTAGTGTTGCAAGGTGGTGGCTCGCTGTTTACTGCGATTCTTATCTACCTCGCGATGACAAACTCCTATGTACAGCATCTCACCTTTAACTTTATTGGGTTACAGCTAGTTGTATTAGCGGTTATCTTGTTACTCGGTACTTATACGGGATATCGAATTTCTGAACTGCGTCGCTTCAAACCATTGGTGGAGGAGAAGTAATGTGGTTCTCGTTTTCGCTTTCTGATTACACTTCGCCGTTTAAGCTGCGCCATAAAGGCATTATGGGGATGAATAAGCGCAATCATGCTTATATCGGACGCTATAACGATCGCTCCAAATACCCTTTGGTGGATGATAAGCTCAAAACCAAGCTCATCGCCCAGCGTGCTGGGTGTACGGTGCCTAAACTGATTGGCGTGATCAGCAATCAAGGTGATGTAAAAAGCATTCACAACATGGTGAAAGAGTGGCCGGGCTTTGTAATCAAACCCGCGCGAGGCAGTGGTGGTAAAGGCATTTTGGTCGTCACCGCTCATAAGGATGGGGTGTATACTAAACCTTCTGGCTCAACCATGAATAAAGAGGATGTGGAACGCCACATCAGTAACGCGTTAGCCGGACTCTTCTCTCTTGGCGGAAAAAATGATGTAGCTGTCGTTGAAAACCTAATCAAGTTTGATGACTGCTTTGATGGCTTTAGCTACGAAGGCGTACCCGATGTGCGCATCATTGTGTTTAAAGGCTACCCAGTCATGGCGATGATGCGCCTCTCTACTTCAGCCTCCGATGGCAAAGCAAACTTGCACCAAGGTGCAGTGGGCGTGGGCATTGATATTGCCACCGGTAAAGCAGTACGTGCCGTGCAATTTAATAAACCAGTAACGCATCATCCTGATACAGGAAAAGATCTTTCAACCTTAGTCGTTCCACACTGGGAGAGGTTGCTCACATTAGCCGCTAGCGCATGGGAAATGACAGGGTTGGGCTACCTTGGCACCGACATGGTTCTAGATAAAGAAGAAGGTCCAATGGTGTTAGAGCTCAATGCTCGCCCAGGTCTTGCCATTCAAATTGCCAACGGTGCTGGGCTGCTACCACGCTTACAACATATTGAAAGTCTCGGTGCGGCATTAATTTACCCCACCCCAGCCGAACGAGTAGCGTATTCCGTACGCAAATTTGGCGTACAGGCCACTACCGTTTAGAAACTCTACTTTATGCTGAGTCGAGCATGACAAAAGGCTTCCCAAGGGAAGCCTTTTTCGTTAGCAATGAAAGCATCACTTACAGATGAATTACGCGTATTGCGCTTCAAATTCTTTCATAAAATCGACGAGTGCTTGTACACCTTCCAACGGCATCGCGTTATAGATAGAAGCACGCATCCCTCCAACAACACGATGACCTTTCAGTGAAACTAAACCACGCGCTTCCGCCAATTCTAAGAAGGTATCATCCAATTCAGGTTTTGCTAATTGAAATGGCACATTCATCAGTGAACGGTTGTCTGGATGGATTTCGTTCCGATAGAAATCGGAGGCATCAATGTAACCATAAAGCAGCGCTGCTTTAGCACGGTTCACTTCCTCAATCGCTTTCACGCCACCTTGTTGTTTCAACCATCTAAATACTAGGCCTGACAGATACCAAGCAAAAGTGGGTGGCGTGTTAAACATTGAGTCTTGCTCGGCAAGAATCTTGTAGTTCAATACCCCTGGTAGCAAATCACTGGCTAAATCGAGCAGATCATCGCGGACGATGGCGATACAAATCCCCGCTGGTCCAATATTCTTCTGCGCGCCGGCGTAAATTACGCCGTATTTCGATACATCGATTTCACGAGACAAGATGGTGGAAGACATATCGGCAACGATAGGCTTATCTGTCACGGGTAGATCGTTGATCTCGATACCATCGATAGTTTCATTGGGACAAAAATGCACAAAAGCCGCCTGATCGGCGATACGCCACTCACTGGCTGGCAGCACCGCAATTTTGCCTTCTTTTTTGATTTTGGCATCGAAAACATCAACAGTGCAGTATTTCTTCGCTTCTTTCACTGCACTCATTGCCCAGTAACCCGCATCAATGTACGTTGCCGTGTCTGCATCACCTAACAAGTTAAGAGGTACCGCAGCAAACTGTGCACGCGCTCCGCCTTGGCAAAACAGCACTTTATAATTGGATGGGATATTCAGCAGATCACGCAGATCACGCTCTGCTTCATCGGCAACTTGGATAAACGGCTTACTACGATGGCTAATTTCCATCACCGAAGTGCCAAGGTGATTCCAGTTTACAAACTCAGCTTGTGCTTGCAGCATGACGGGCTTAGGCAATGCCGCTGGGCCCGCACTAAAGTTATAAACCGTATCGGTGTTGTGCTCCATGTGTTCTTTGCTCCTGCTAACGAAAAGTGTTGTGATTAATACCACTTTTTTCATCAGATAAAAAGCGAGAAAAGAGGCCTTTCGGCCTCTTTTCCTGAGCAAATATCAACAAAATAATTTTTTAACCTTGCGACATCATCAAAGGCATTAACAACATGACTAAAGGCATGGTCTTTCCGCTTGAAAACACCAGATTACCTTCTTTAATTTCAGCATCTAAGGTGTAACCTTTATCATCCTGTTTCATCATTTCCATCATCATCAACTGATCGATGCCTTCTTGAATAAATGGGAAAGCTTCAACCAACTGGTGAGAAATAAAGGTTTTGGTTTGTCCAGTCAACGCAGGTACTACCGCCATAGGATCTTGCAGAACATTTTGTGTGCCTTCCGGAACAGAAAGACGCAAGTTCGATGCAAAATCACCACCGGAAATGTTCGCCGCAAACTTATCAATCGAAATAAAGAAACCTTTATTAAACAGCGTTTCTACCTGCGGTAAAATCTGCTCAACCTCTTGATCCGTCATTTCTGCTGAGCCTTGATAGAGCTTTGAAAGCGCGGTAGTCGCCGCAGTATCGAGATCACCTAGCGTGAAATCAAGCGCAAAATCTTTAAACTCGCCTTCGCTGTACTTCGCATTGGCAACTTTCATTTGATGCGCCGTAGTAAAGCGTGTCTGAGTACCATCCAACGCAGAGGTAAAATGATAAGTAAAACCATCCACATCAAATTCAGTTTGCCCAGCTTGGTTAACGCTCAGTTTATCGAGTTTGAAACTCTGCGAACCTAGCCACAAACCCTCACTCTCTTTACCTTGGCCATCACCAGAAATCTGACTAAGTACCATTTGTGCTTGATTTTCAAAATCTAAAATCATTTTTGGCATGTTGAGCTGGAATGTCACTTCACCTAAGGTGGTGACCGAACCCACCATTTGCGCAGGTTCAACAGTAACCGTTACCGGCTCTTCACCTTGGAACACATAGTTCCACTGATCCAGCTTCACTGTGTAATCGGTATTGCCATTAAGGTGCGTATTGGACAATATTTGCAGTGGGAATTGCGGAAATTGAGGCAAGGTAGACACAGCCGACACACCCATTAAGCCGTGAGTCAATTTACTGTCGACCAAAATTTCGGTTGGGATCCCTTCTGCTTCTAACTGCGCAACAATCGCAGGATCAGTTATGCGGTAACGCGTCTGCATTTGTGACGACAGATAACCGCGTTGATAATTCACTAGCTCCGCTTTGGTTGAGGCGCTTTCAAAATTGGCTAGGCCATCCTTAATGGCTGATTCGCCGATTTGCCCAACCGCAAGCGGCCAGCATAACCCTAGCGCAACAGCCCCACCCACTGCACCGATCATTTTTATTGATTTCATAGTTAAACGTTTCCTTGGGATTGAGTTTGCTTAGTTTAGGTGACGAAAGTCGTACAAGATACAAATAATTGTCAATCTTTGCGCAAACAACGGGAAAAGTATGAATTAAATCAGAGTATTGAACTGCAACACTGTCGATTAGAAATTCTCCAACTCGGCTCCCACTTCATAAGCCTCATCCCTGCTACAGTAACAGCTTGAAAAATGGAGAGAGAATAGGTTGTGAATCGGTACGCCCTGCTCATTTTAGACAACAATCCGGTCAGTATTGAACAATGGCACCAAGAGTTGGTTAGCTTGGCCAACAAGTTCGATGTTTGCAGTGCGCAATCCATCACTGAAGCTCAACAATGGCTTGAGTTTCTTGAACAACATGAACAGATCGCAGCCTTAGTTATAGCCAGTCACCATGAAGCACTCAATGGCGCTGAATTTTTGATCCGCTTGGATAAGATTTCTCACACCAAACATGCGAGAAAAGTTTTAGTCAGCTGTGGGCAAGATATTCAAGCCATTCTCAACGCGGTTAACGAAGGGCGATTAGACTATTGCCTCACCAATCCATTACAAGACAATGTGTTACGTAAAACAGCAGTCCAAGAATTAACCTCTTTTGTACTCGAACACGACAAGGATAACATCCTCACCTACAGCACAGTACTCGACCAACAACGCCTACTGCGTGCGCATATCGATAATAAAATGCGTAGTTATCGTGAGGGGTTCATCACAGATTATCATCGTTTATCCGACAGTGAACTAGCTGAAAAAGTTATCGGCGCGCTGTACCAGTTTTTTGATGAAAAAGATGAAACGCAAGCCTGCCGAACTTATTCAGCGCAACACATACTGACTCAGGAAGGGGAACCAAACCGCTTTTTATGGTTTATCACCGAAGGTGAAGTTGCACTGTATAAAAATGACGACCTCGGTCAGCAACGTGAAGTCGTGCGCCATAAAAAAGGTAATATTGTGGGTGGCATGTCTTTTGTCACTGGCGAACCCTCCTTCTCTACCGCAATTACCTTAACGCAAACCGAAGTGATCAAACTCGATCGTGATGTGTTCGCCAAAGTCATGCACAACGATACCAGTTTATTGCCACTCTTTACTAACTTACTGCTGCGCCATTTTAATCGACGCTTACAACGCAGCATCACCACCAAACTGGAACTGCAAAAAACCCTCGACTCACTCGAATCCGCTCATCAGCAGTTAGTGGAGCGTGAAAAAATGGCGATGTTAGGCCAACTTGTAGCCGGTGTAGCCCATGAACTCAACAACCCTGTCGCCGCCATATTACGTGGAACCGAAACTCTCTCTAGTCATATAGGCCATTTAATTGAAGGGGGGGAACGAGCCCAAACTGAACTATTAGGTGCACAACTTCTCAATAAAGCAATGCAAGCCAAACCCGTATCCACTTCCGAAGAACGCAGTAAAGCTAAGCAGTTGGAAGCCCTCATTCACCACCGTTTAATTGCCAAGAAAATGGTGAAGTTGGGGCTCGATGAAGATGAAACCATGATCCAACTGGCTAAAAGTCGCCCTGAAAGCGCACAGAAGCAGCTCGAACAACTGGAAAGTTATCATCTCACTGGCAGCACTTTACGCTCCATCCAAGTCTGTGCACAACGTATTGCTGATATGGTGAAAAGCCTAAAAGGCTATGCCAGACCCGATGATGAAACCTATCGACTCACTGATATTCACGAAGGCATAGAAGATACTCTCGTCATATTTGAAAATCGGCTCAAAAGACACAGCGTAGAAAAAGAATACGCTCAGTTACCGTTGATTTACTGTTTACCCATCGCATTACAGCAGGTCTGGACTAATCTGATTTCCAATGCGATAGATGCATTTCCAGAACACGGCGTGTTGCAAATTCAAACTGAACTACAGCGCCATCAAGAGACTGATTATGCCGTGATTCGCTTCACCGATAACGGCTGTGGGATCCCAGAAAAACTTAAAGAGCAAATCTTCGCCCTCAACTACACCACCAAACGTGAAGGCAATTTTGGTCTCGGGATTGGTCTATCGGTATGTCAACAAATAATCCTACAACATCAGGGGTGGATAGACGTCGACTCCCAACCTAACCTCTACACCACCATGACGGTGTGGCTTCCCTCAGTCGCACCCACTTTGGCAAGGAGTAAGCCATGAATAAATATCTGATTTTATGTGTGGATGATGAACGAGAAGTGCTCGACAGTGTAGTGCAAGATCTCGATTGCTTTGAAGAGCATTTTATTATTGAAGCAGCCGAATCAGTTGCGGAAGCGAAATCTGTAATTGATGACTATAGGCAAGATGAAAACCCACTTGCGCTCATCCTATGTGATCACATCATGCCAGAGCAGACCGGAATCCAATTTCTGATCGAACTGAATCAAGAAGCTGACACAGCTAAAACTCGCAAAATGTTACTCACTGGCCAAGCTGGACTCGAAGATACCGTTCAAGCGGTAAACCATGCGAGCTTACACTTTTACATTGCTAAGCCATGGCATGGCGAACAGCTGCGCCAAGCGGTCAAAGAGCAACTGACTCAATACGTGATTGAAAATGAAGATGATTTAATGCCTTGGATCCAAGTGTTGGATGCAGAAAAAATTCTGAATGCGATCTCAGCCAAAAGAATAAGCTTTGGCGAATAGCAATCTGGCACTTAACTTGCTTAAATTTCATCTGAACGACAAAACTCTGACATTTTTTGATAGTAGCTTGATACATCAATGCCTTATGATGTCAAACCATGCATCCGGAGTCGATTTTATGGCTTCAGTCGCTGCAAATATGCGGGCAGTGGCCTTGGAATTAATCAGAAGATATAGGTTTATCTAAATTATGCGTAAAACAATCATTGCAACTGCACTACTTCTTACCGCTGGCTCAGCATTCGCTGTTGATGGTAATAATAATGATAGCCGTACCGTAATGAGCAACTTTAGCTATGACTACGTAGAAGCGCGCATCGGCGCTAGCCCGGTTACTTTTGGTGCTGCGATGAGCCGTTCTGTGCATCCTAATGCTCATGCTATTGCTCGTATCGACTCAGAATTTGAAGGCGACTACGATGTCGCGGCTGGATTTGGCTTTCATGCTCCAGTCAACAATTGGGCGGACGTGACTGGTGAAATGCTATTTCGCTTAGTCAATGACCGTAGTCGTTCTAGCGCAGATACTGGCATGGAACTGAATGTCGGCATTCGCCAATGGTTAGGTCCACAGTTAGAAGTGGGCGGCAAAGCGGGTTATGTTTCTATCGATAACAACGATGACTGGCTAGGTTCCGTGTATGCGCGTTTCCACTCTACTGAGCTGTTCTCTCTTGGCGCAGAAGCACGCTTCAATGACTTTTATAACGACCAGCTGATGTTTACTGCTCGTTTTAATTTCTAGCTTTGACTTGAAGCAACAACACAAACAAATAAGCCGGGAAATCCCGGCTTATTTGTTGTTTTCGATTCACGTTACTGACGTTGATGGCAACTTTCGAGTAGCTGACGTTTACGCGGCTCTTGCAGCAGCTTCCAATGAATACCTTCAATCGCTCCTGCAAACTTCCACAGCAATTTCACATCGACATCACTGCCATAAGCTTGACGCACCTTGTTGAACACCTCAGGTGCCCCCAAACTCATAAAAGTTTCAACATCATCAATCCCTGCCTTTTTTACCATACGCTCCAGTGTAAGTTGCATATTTGGCAGGTCACGCAAACGGCGACTGGCTGCAGAACGTTGAAATTCTCTTTGATTCACTGAAAACTGAATCGAACGCTCGATAATCGAATCGAGCACTGGGTGATTCTGATCATATAAATCAGTAATGTCATAATAGTTTACCGTTGCGGTGGTCTGCTTTTTAACATGGCGATATTTCTCACACCCCAAGGCAACTAGCTCTGGATCGAGCTCTTCGCCACCACGGACAAAAATACGATCATCGCTGACCAACACATACATTGCATCGTGTTGAAACAGCCCAATCCCGCCAAACATCGAGCGTTTTTGGTATGCGCCAAACTTGTTTACGTAGTCGAAAAATTGTTGCTCATTCATATCCATTGATCCTTTAATCATTGTCCCCGATTAAGGAAGATCTCCAGATAGCAGCAATAAAGCGAAAAAATGAAATCTTTAGCAAGTCTATTCAATCTTTAGTATGAGCTTGCTTATTTTGTGAAGGTAATGATAGTTAACGGAGAAAAATAAGTCCGGATCTATCTCACACCAGTGCAATTCTTTTGCGGCATATTATGAGACTGATATCACAGCGTCAAATTTTTGTTGCTCCTTTATTCTTAAACCACATTTATCAAATCGCTCAATAGTTCAACGAAAAGACCAGAGCATTTCGCAAAATGTGTGGAACCGTTTGCTTATTTAGTTTAGCGATAGTTAAAATGAACTCAACTTTGCTTGATCGTGTATTTTATGAGTCATCTATCTTTTTACTGGCTACCAGAAACTAAACATAAACTTATCCAAGGATTGGAAAGTGAATTTGCGCAATTGGTCGAGCTTTCTATCAGCACTGGAAAAATATCCCTTCCACCGATCCCAGATGTTGTCTTAAAAATTCAGAGGCTATGTTTAGTCGAGTCGACATCCATTACGGATATCGCCGACTGCCTGATTGAAGATCCTGGTCTCTCAGCTACCGTTATTCGAGTTGCGAATTCCGTAGTATTTAATCGACGTAACATTACTTGCACCGACATTGTCACCGCAGTTTCTCGACTAGGCATCTTGCGCGTTCGTGATATTGTTACAGCTCAAGCCATTGAACAGTTGAAACATTCTGTTAATCTCAGTAAAGACTGTAACCGGATATTAGTTAAAAGCGCCACCATTTCGCGTGAATTGGGAGCGACAATGTTACTCGTCACTCAGACCTTTAAGTGTGTTGATAGCAAAAAATATCAGTACCTTGAACTCGAAAAAGCCCTTTTGGTAGGGTTATTAGCCGACATTGGGCTATTTTGTTTAGTCAACGAGTACCACTTATATCTACAAAATGGCAACTACTTGGATCCCAACATTGCATTGATCATTTTCCAATCACAGTGCTCTCCTATCAGCCAATTAGTGCTACGCCACTGGGGCTTTGATACCGACTTTTTAGAGGTTTCCTGCAACTGTGAACTCGTTGCTGATCGCCATGAGGTTAGTTATCTTGACATTGCTCGTATCGCTCATCATTTGCTGATGTTCAGAAAGCAAGATGAGGCGCTTGATGAGCACGATGTAGAGATCAACACTGAAGGCGCTGAGGTTTTGTATAAACTCAGTAACTTAAGTGAAATAGAATTTAAAAATAAGCTCAGTGATGTCATCAATGCGAGTGGCATCTGAAGAGTTGCTGTGAGGATATATGCTGTCAGGGATGATATTTATCTTTGCTCCACTTGTTGTGGGTTACCTTTTTACGCTGCGTAATCCATCCCATCTCCATTTATTAAGTCGCGCAACATCCCATTTGGTGTATGTGATTCTGTTTCTAATGGGGTTGAGCTTGGCGGGTTTAGATAATCTGCAAAGTAACTTGCAAACCATTGTTAAATATACTGCGGTTTTTTTTGTGCTCTTGGGAGGATGCAATCTCCTTGCACTACCGTTAGTTGACCGATATTTACCATTAAGCACAGATACCACGCATAAGAAGTTACCACTTTCAAGCATGATGTTGGAATCCGCTAAATTAATCCTCGTTGTTGGCGCAGGATTGATTGCCGGTGTACTCTTTCAACTGGATGTGAGTTGGGTTGAATCTGCTGGCAGTTGGATTCTTTTTATCTTACTGTTTTTTATTGGTATTCAACTCCGCAATAGCGGCTTATCGCTGAAACAAATACTACTCAATAAACACGGAATGGTGATCGCCGCCATCATTATCGCAACCAGTTGGCTCGGCGGAATAATAGCTGCTTGGATTTTAGACATACCGCTCTATCAAGCTCTGGCGATGGCTTCTGGCTTTGGTTGGTACTCTTTGGCCGGTATTCTCGTTGGTGATGCTTTCGGCCCTGTGCTAGGAGGTGCTTCCTTTATGATTGAGCTACTGCGCGAACTTGTTGCTCTAGTGCTAATCCCCATGCTCATTCGTCGTAAACCCTGCACTGTGATTGGGTATGCAGGGGCAACGGCTATGGATTTCACACTCCCAGTAATTCAAACCACTGGGGGAGTCAAATGTGTTCCAGTGGCAATTGTGAGTGGGTTTATTTTGAGTCTCTTAGTTCCTGTGCTCATCCTTTTCTTTGTTTCTCTTGCAAGCTAGATCGCAGGATTTCCCGCTCGAACCATTTACAATGCTTCGTCTTGAGTTTTACAATTTAGCAACCAATATTTTATAAGTAGATTTCCCTCAACGACTTGGTAATGCAGTCAACACTTCTGACTGCCTTTTCGTGAGAAAGGGAGCATGCTATACCTCAGTGAAGTCCCATCAAAAACAACCAAAAATAACAATTCAAAAGGAAACATTATGAATCGCCTGAGCACTGCTTTACTGATGTCGGTCATGTCGGCCTCTGCCTATGCAGATAACACTTGCCTAAGCCAAAAATACGATGCCTATATCGATGCATCCCTTAACTGGTATGCGGACCTCACCAAGCTAACGAGTGAACAGTATCCAGACTTGACCGAAGTGAGCGAGTGGTTTCTAACGGGAAGACAACACCACTTCGAATTAAACCGTGCGGCCGTTCACTACTACTTACAGAATGATCCGACCAAAGTTGCCACAGCTCAACACATTGAATCTTGGTTGAAACTTGAACAACCTGATATCAAACAACTGGCCAATCGAGATGATGAACTTGGTCAGCTAGCCAAAATCACGTTTGCCGACCGACAAGCCGCTCCTCATCCGAAAAACTATGAACTGCGTTCTGCATTAGCCGACCTACTCAGCCATCCTAAAAAAATTGAATCGGCGATGAATCGTTATAATCAAGCGATTGAAAAAGTCGATACGATTCAGTGTCCGTAGCCTCCTCGTAAATGCAACTAAGGCTTTCCGAATTAAGACGGGACATTGCTCCCGTTTTGAATTAGATTGTTCCGCTTGAAACTCATCAATCAAAATAATAATGACGCTGTATGGTATCAGAACAAAAATCTGCGCAAGTTAGCTTCGATTCTTTGCTTAAGATCTTCACTGTTCCGGAAGGTCCAGATTCAACGCTAACCAAAATCGATGAAGAGCTCTCTCGCAACTTAAACCTATTCTTACGTAAACATATTGTTGCCGAAGAAAAGCCACTTAAAGAAATTGAGAAAGATTTTTCTAATGCGCATCTTCCTGAGCAACCTCAATTTGTCTCCGATCATACTCAACACCTGCTTGATACTTTGGTGTCACATTCGGTACATACCGCTTCGCCAAGTTTCATCGGCCATATGACCTCGGCACTCCCCTATTTCTTGATGCCACTGTCAAAGATCATGATCGCCCTAAACCAAAACTTGGTAAAAATTGAAACGTCTAAAGCATTTACACCTTTAGAGCGTCAGGTTTTAGGTATGATTCATCGCTTAATCTACGGCCAAACTGATCATTTTTATCAGCAATGGATGCATAGCGCAGATCATTCATTAGGCGCTTTTTGCTCTGGGGGAACGATAGCAAATATCACCGCCTTATGGGTGGCACGCAATAATGCACTTAAAGCAGAAGGCAACTTTCCCGGTGTAGAAAAAGCGGGGCTGTTCAAGGCCATGCGTCACTACGGGTATGAAGGGTTGGCGATTTTGGTTTCCGAACGTGGCCATTACTCATTGAAAAAAGCTGCCGATGTACTAGGGATAGGCCAAGAAGGCCTGATCGCAGTCAAAACCGATGATCGTAACAAGATTTGCCCACAAGATTTAGAACAGAAAATTGCGGATCTCAAAGCACAGAATATCAAAGTATTTGCTGTAGTCGGGGTCGCAGGAACCACAGAAACCGGCAACATCGACCCACTCCACGCAATTGCGCAAATTTGCCAACGCGAACAAATTCATTTCCATATTGATGCGGCTTGGGGTGGTGCGACCTTAATGTCCAATCGCTATCGCGAGCTTCTTAATGGAGTTGAACTTGCCGACTCTGTCACTATCGATGCACACAAACAGCTCTATATCCCTATGGGTGCTGGCATGGTATTGTTTAAAGACCCTAATGCGATGCGTTCAATTGAACACCACGCACAGTATATTCTACGCCAAGGCTCTAAAGACTTAGGTAGTCATACATTGGAAGGTTCACGTTCAGGCATGGCGATGTTGGTTTATGCCAGCATGCACATCATCAGCCGTCCTGGTTATGAACTATTAATTAATCAGAGCATTGAGAAAGCTCGCTATTTTGCCGATTTAATTGATGAACAGGCTGACTTTGAGTTGGTTTCTCAACCGGAGCTGTGTTTGCTAACCTACCGCTATCTGCCAATTCACGTACGTGTCGCGTTAATGCAATCACAAGGCACACAACGCACCCAACTGAATGAATTACTTAATGAACTGACCAAATTTATTCAGAAGAAACAACGGGAAACTGGAAAATCATTCGTATCGCGCACCCAATTAAACCCATATCAATGGGATAAATTGGCTACCATCGTCTTCCGTGTTGTGCTGGCAAATCCGCTCACGACTAAGGATATTCTCCGCACAGTGTTAGATGAACAACGTGAAATCGCGAAGCAAGCACCGAAACTAATGCAACAAATCGAGCACTTGACTCAGAACATTCTTAACCAATAAACCTTAGCCAAGAGTTACAGAAAACAGAAATAAAATTTCAGATTGCTGTAACTCTTGCATCAATCATGGGCTAGAAGCTGAGATATCTGCTTGATATCCCCCCTCAAAAGTGTAGTTTTTATAAAATTTAATTGAGGCTTGTCATATTCTCACGGTCTTTATGAGAGTTTCATTTCTGGATTTATCACGCTTAGGTTTATACTCGGTTTATTGGCGTTGGTAGGGTAATTATCCGGAAGCTCTTGATTAATTACCGATTGTTTTCGAATCCCAAACTAACGAGTTGTTCTCTAGCCTGCGTGAACACTATGAATACATTAGAAAAAATTCAAAAAAACCTGGAAAATTTCAGCAAGTCTGAGCGTAAGGTTGCCGAAGTGATTATGGCATCACCACAAACCGCTATTCATTCTAGCATCGCTACGCTGGCGAAAATGGCTGACGTGAGTGAGCCAACGGTGAACCGTTTCTGTCGCCGACTTGATACTAAAGGGTTTCCAGACTTTAAATTACATTTAGCTCAAAGCCTTGCTAACGGCACACCTTACGTTAACCGTAATGTAGAAGAAGATGATGGCCCAGATGCCTACACCCATAAAATTTTCGAATCGACCATGGCATGTTTGGATGTGGCAAAAAACAGTCTAGATCCAGTGCAAATTAACCGTGCGGTGGATCTATTAACTCAAGCCAAGCGCATCTCCTTCTTTGGTTTGGGAGCATCCTCAGCCGTTGCGCGTGATGCGCAAAATAAGTTTATTCGCTTTAACATTCCGATCAGCTGTTTTGAAGATATTGTGATGCAGCGTATGAGCTGTATTAACTGTACGGATAATGATGTGATCGTGCTGATTTCGCACACTGGGCGTACTAAAAGCCAAGTAGAAATTGCTAACTTAGCTCGCGAAAATGGCGCTACAGTCATCGCGATTACTGCCAAGGATTCACCACTCGACAAAGCGAGTTCGTTGTCAATTTGCCTTGATGTACCAGAAGATACCGATGTCTACATGCCAATGGCAAGTCGCGTGGTACAGATGACGGTGATCGATGTCCTTGCAACAGGTTTTACCCTACGTCGTGGTTCTGGCTTTAGAGAAAATCTAAAACGTGTTAAAGAAGTGCTGAAAGACTCACGCTACGACAAATTGCCGCCTTACTAGAACAAAATAAATTGTCTTAAAATAACGGAGCCATTAGGCACCGTTATTTTCTCTAGCGCCCCCGCGTATCAGTGTTGACCACTTAAATGACCGCTCTCTTCCTGTAATACGTGACGAATTTCTACTTCACCTTGTAACATTTGAGGCATATTGCCGTCTACTTTATGACATGGGCAAACTTGGTGAAGAATATGAGTCAGGCGTTCGATGGTGAGTGGGATTGGATTACCTTTGATTGAAGTTGACTTCAGAGCATCTGCCGCGACTCGTTCAAAAGAGGTAGAACAAACACCAAAATCTGTCAAATGAGGAATAGACAACCTCTTTAGCATCATATTTACCCATAAGATACCGTCTTCCAGACACGCATTTTTGCGGCCTGTAAGTATGCGAGCGATAGCCTTGTAACGCTGCAGGATGTCGTTACGTCCCGCCTCTTTTGCTGCTTCAATATTTTCACTCATCACATACGGTGCTAATCGGGCAGTGATTACACTGTGAGGGGCGTCCAATTTACCACCAAGAGCAGATGCAAGACCATGTGCCGCTCCTAATTTGGCATTAGTTGAAGCCATACCGCCTAGCATGGCAGCAAACGAGAGGTCACTTCGCGCATTTTTATCATTTCGCAGACAACCGGGAATAATCGCTCGGCTTATCCGCCGCATGCCTTCCTCACAAATCATGTCGGTTAAAGGGTTTGGCTGCCCACACACATAAGCTTCCATCAGGTGTGTAAAAGCATCCATAGCCCCTCGCCCCGAAGTAATAGGATCGGTACCATAAGTCAATGTCGGATCTACGATGGCCACATCCGCTAACATATCAGGGCTACGCAGGCTGATTTTGACCCTATCTTGTGCCGACTTGAGTACCGCATTACGAGTGACTTCTGAACCAGAACTCGCTGTTGTTGGTATCGCTATAAAAGGGAGAGGCTTGGCTTTGAGAGGGACACTACGCCCAACCACCTCGACGTAGTCATAGACATTACCTTGGTTGGGAATAATGGCAGCCACCGCTTTCCCCATATCTAACACGCTACCTCCGCCAATCGCAATCACCATGTCAGGTTTGAATCGTCGACCTAACGCCGCAGCTTCCTCTACCATAGAGATGTTCGGCTCCCCAGTTACCGCAACATGCTGATAGCGCATATTCTGCTGATGTAGGTAGTTAAGAAGCGACGCATAACGCTCAGAGTTTTTCCCAGAAACCAGCAGTGCGCTATAGCCATACTGACTAATAACTGACAGGGAGCTTTCTAACGATCCTTCACCAAAAATGATCCGTGTCGCCGTCATAAACTGAAACATGCACCCTCCAAAAACTCCGATACGTCAGACAGCCAATAGATTGCGCCCAAAGCTAAGAAATTTGTTTGACCCAGTGCAATTTGCCGGAATTAACCACAAAAAAACTGTTAGTTCTTGCACAACCTCACACCTAAGTTGAGTATTTTCAATTTCTTCCAACACAACTGCGAGCAACAAGTGTTTGTTAAGCAAAGTTAACTCTCTGAATAACGATAGTTTTTACCTATTAAATTAAGTGGAAAATCTCACTTTATTTCCCTACTTGAATCGGGCATAGTAGCCGAAAACAAAATGAAGGAGAAAGTTATGTTTGTGGTGATTTTTGGTCGTCCTGGCTGCCCTTACTGTGTTCGTGCTAAAGAGCATGCAGAAACGTTGAAAGAGAAACGCGATGATTTTAACTACCGCTATGTAGATATCCATGCGGAAGGCATCAGCAAAGCGGATCTAGAGAAAACCATTGGTAAACCAGTCGAAACCGTTCCACAGATCTTCATCGATGAGCAACATATCGGTGGTTGTACTGATTTCGAAGCTTACGCAAAAGAAAACCTAGGACTATTTGATTAATCAAATATCGATCACCCAAAAGCCTGCGAACCTCGCAGGCTTTTTTGTTAACTATGATTTCATGCTTATGTACACACTTTTGAGCTATCTCGATCCAAAGAATGAGCATTCGAGCAAAATTTCACTTATCTTTTTGCAATATTCGGATACAATTCCCAAAATTTTATCATTCCCCCCTCTTGTCACGCGTGAATTGAGTTAAATCGTGAACATCGATGTCGTTTTGTTACTAGAGCAAAATCCAATTTTGCTGATTTTCGTAGTCCTCGCCATTGGCTTGTCTTTTGGAAAAATTCGCTTTGGCAGTTTCCAGTTAGGTAATTCCATTGGTGTTCTAATCACCTCGCTGATCATGGGACACTTAGGCTTCTCCTTCACCCCAGAAGCATTGACCATTGGTTTTATGCTGTTTATTTACTGCGTGGGCATTGAAGCAGGTCCAAACTTCTTTGGCATATTTTTCCGTGATGGTAAGCATTACTTGATTCTAAGTTTGGTGGTTCTGGTCACTGCAACTTGGATTGCTTACTTTGGTGGCTATTACCTCGATCTAGATTACGGCTTATCCGCCGGCATGATGGCGGGAGCGCTAACATCAACACCAGTGTTGGTAGGTGCACAAGATGCTCTCAACTCAGGTTTGGCCTCTGTTCCAAGACATATGGATCTGTCACTGGTTTTAGATAATGTCTCGGTAGGTTATGCAATGGCTTACCTAATCGGCCTTATCAGTATGATCATGTTCGCTAAGCTACTACCTAAGTTACAAAAACAAAACTTGTCTGATTCAGCGCAGCAAATCGCTCAGGAACGTGGTCTTGGTAGCCAACGTAAAGTGTATCTTCCCATTATTCGCGCCTATCGGGTTGGTCCTGAACTGATTAACTGGATTGACGGCCGTAACCTACGTGAACTTGGCATCTATCGTCAGACGGGTTGTTATATTGAGCGTATCCGTCGTCATGGCATTCTGGCACACCCTGATGGGGATGCGATTTTGCAGGAAGGCGATGAAATTGCTCTAGTCGGTTATCCAGATAGCCATGCACGTCTTGACCCCAGCTTTCGTAACGGGAAAGAGGTGTTTGACCGCAACCTACTTGACCTGCGTATTTCAGAAGAAGAGATCGTGGTAAAAAGTGACAGCATTGCGGGAAAACGTCTCTCCGACCTTAACCTTTCGGAATACGGCTGCTTCCTCAACCGAGTCGTTCGTGCGCAAATCGAAATGCCGATGGATCTGGATATCGTGCTCGCCAAAGGTGATGTCCTGCAAGTCAGCGGTGAGAAAAGTAAAGTAAAAGGACTGGCCGATAAAATCGGCTTTATCTCGGTACACAGCCAAATGGCTGATCTGCTTGCCTTCTGCAGCTTCTTTATTCTTGGGATTCTGTTTGGGTTGGTCACCATGACCTTTGGTCAAGTCTCGTTCAGCTTAGGTAATGCCGTAGGGCTCCTACTTTCTGGGATCACTTTGGGCTTCCTGCGTGCCAACCACCCCACTTTTGGTTATGTACCCCAAGGTGCACTGAATATGGTCAAAGACCTTGGTTTAGCCATTTTCATGGTTGGGATCGGGCTGAATGCGGGTAGCAAAATGTTCCAACATCTGTCTGAAGTAGGTGTGCAGGTGATTGGCCTAGCATTTTTAGTTAGCGTAGTGCCTGTGGTATTCGCGTATTTGGTTGGCGCTTACATTCTAAAGATGAACCGTGCTTTGTTATTTGGTGCAATTATTGGCGCGAGAACTTGTGCGCCAGCAATGGATATTGTAAATGAATATGCAAAATCAACTATCCCAGCACTTGGTTATGCTGGAACCTATGCGATCGCCAACATTCTGATGACATTAACAGGTACCATATTTATCTTGCTGAGTTAAGGCTAATTGATTTAACTGAAGCAAGATAAACGCAATAAACACTGCGCATTAAAAAGGCACCTTAGGGTGCCTTTTGTATTTTTCACGAAACACTTATATGTGTTAATGAACAACCTCTTCACGAGTCGCGAAATACTCGAAAGCGAGTCTGTCATCACTCAATGAAACTTTTACTGTTCCACCATTTACGAGTGAGCCAAACAGCAGCTCATTAGCCAGAGGTTTCTTCAATTGCTCTTGGATTACACGTCCCATCGGACGCGCACCCATTTCTCTATCGTAGCCTTTCACCGCCAACCAATGACGAGCATCCTCTGACACTTCCAGAGAAACGCCACGAGCATCCAATTGGGCTTGAAGCTCCACAATGAACTTATCAACGACTTGATGAATCACACGCTCATCCAAGCTGTTGAACCAAATAATGTGGTCAAGACGGTTGCGGAACTCTGGGGTAAAAACCTTCTTGATTTCCGACATCGCATCGTGGCTATTATCTTGCTGAATCAGACCAATCGACTTTTTCACTGTTTCCGCAACACCCGCGTTAGTCGTCATCACTAAGATAACGTTGCGGAAATCGGCTTTACGGCCATTGTTATCCGTCAGCGTACCGTTATCCATTACTTGCAATAGCAAGTTAAAGATATCGGGGTGCGCTTTTTCGATCTCATCCAGTAAAACTACTGAGTGAGGATGCTTGATAACGGCATCAGTCAGCAAACCACCTTGGTCATAACCCACATACCCCGGAGGAGCACCAATCAAACGGCTTACCGAGTGACGTTCACCATACTCAGACATATCGAAACGCAGTAGCTCTATGCCAAGCAGTTTTGAAAGCTGCAGTGTCACTTCTGTTTTCCCAACCCCTGTTGGGCCTGCAAACAGGAATGAACCCACTGGTTTATGCTCCGCGCCCAATCCGGCCCGAGTCAGTTTGATGGATTCGGTTAGCACATCGATCGCAGTATCTTGTCCGAATACCAACATTTTCATCTGCTTATCCAGATTTTTCAAAATGTCTTTATCAGATGAAGAAACCGATTTTTCAGGAATACGTGCCATTTTCGCTACCATGGCTTCAATTTCAGCCACGCCGACGGTTTTCTTGCGACGGCTCGCTGGCATCAAACGAGCACGTGCGCCGGCTTCGTCAATCACGTCAATTGCTTTATCTGGCAGATGACGCTCATTGATGTATTTCGCTGAAAGCTCAACCGCAGCACGCAGCGCCTTATTGGTATAGCGTACATCGTGATGAGCTTCGTACTTGGTTTTCAGACCCATCAAAATTTTGGTGGTGTCATCAAGCGAAGGCTCAACAATATCAATCTTTTGGAAACGACGAGACAGGGCTCGCTCTTTCTCAAAGATGTTGCTGTATTCTTGATACGTAGTGGAACCAATACAGCGCAGTTTACCGCTACTGAGCAGAGGCTTAATCAGATTTGCCGCATCCACTTGACCACCAGAAGCCGCACCCGCACCGATGATGGTATGAATTTCATCGATAAACAGGATCGCGTCTTTCTCTTTCTCAAGCTGTTTCAAAATCGATTTGAAACGTTTTTCGAAATCGCCACGATATTTCGTGCCAGCTAACAGCGAACCAATATCGAGGGAATAAATCACGCTGTGCTGAATCACGTCAGGCACATTACCTTCCACAATTCGCCATGCCAAGCCTTCCGCAATCGCGGTTTTGCCGACACCCGCCTCCCCCACTAGCAGTGGGTTATTTTTACGACGGCGACACAGGACTTGAATCGTACGTTCCAACTCTTTGTCACGGCCAATCAGCGGATCAATCTGACCTTGTTTAGCAAGTTGGTTCAGGTTCGTCGCAAAACTCTCTAGGCGTTCATCGGCACTCACTTCTTCGGAACTCTCGCTACCAAACGACTCCGAAGAAGAGTCTTCGTTATGATTTGAGGCTTTAGTGATGCCGTGGGAAATAAAGTTAACAATATCCAAGCGGCTAATGTCGTTTTTCTTGAGCAGATAAGCCGCGTGTGACTCTTGCTCACTGAAAATCGCAACAAGCACGTTTGCTCCAGTCACTTCACTGCGACCAGAAGATTGCACATGGAATACTGCACGTTGCAGCACGCGTTGAAAACTCAATGTGGGTTGAGTTTCGCGTGTTTCATCGTTTTTAGGGATGAGTGGCGTTGTCTGGTCAATGAAGGTATCCAGTTCACGACGCAATACATCGATATCGGCTTGACAGGCTAACAGGGCTTCCCGCGCTGCATCGTTTTCCAACAATGCAAGTAGGAGGTGCTCGACGGTCATAAATTCATGTCTTTTGTCTCGTGCCCGAGCAAACGCGCCGTTTAGACTCGACTCTAATTCTTTGTTAAGCATAAGGCCTCCTTAAGGAACAACCACGTTGTCTGGCAAGCTTACGCTTGCTCCATCGTGCACAAGAGTGGATGCTCATTTTCCCTTGAGTACATCGTAACTTGAGCGACTTTCGTCTCTGCAACTTCTGCAGTAAACGTGCCACATATTGCTTTTCCTTCGTAATGCACTTTGAGCATCACTTGCGTCGCCCTCTCTATATCCATAGAGAAAAAGCGCTCAAGAATCTCAATTACAAAGTCCATCGACGTGTAATCATCATTGTTCAATACAACGTGATACATAGATGGTGGCTTAACTGCCGTTTTTTCTTTCTCCAGCAAATCAAAGTCTGGAGAGACCCATTCAAAATTTTTACTCATGACACTTCAATATTTGAGGACGTTCTAAAGAGAATTCAACTATAAAGTGCTGTAATCCTAGCCTTTTTGACTTGTCTATTCAGTTCGCACTTCAACGAATTTCGCCTCCTACTTAGAGACTAATGCAGCAATTGTAACGCTGCAAATAAAACATTGCGAATGACGATCACGAATAGTGTGATTGCTCATTTCCTCAACACCAATATGCAATCTCGCTAATAATTTGCTTCGCGATTTGCAAATGACAAATTTATATAATTGCAATTGCAAAATTGAGTTTTCATATAAAACTGTGTGCTTTTATACGTTCGTCCTATTGACTGCGTTGCATCATCGTCTAAATTGGTCAATTAGTGACTAACGTTAAGCATAGGCTGAATCGCTATTCACTTTTGAGAACTCATCAAAGTTAAGCAACAGAATGAGGTTTCTCTTTAAAAAACATCAGTTATAAAATGCATGAGGGATGTATAGCATGGCTACAGGTACAGTGAAATGGTTTAATAATGCCAAAGGGTTCGGTTTTATTTGCCCAGAAGGTGAAGACGGCGATATTTTCGCTCATTACTCAACCATTCAAATGGACGGATACCGTACACTCAAAGCCGGTCAACAGGTTTCTTATCAGGTGGAGCAAGGCCCTAAGGGATACCACGCAAGCTGTGTTGTGCCGATCGAGGGACAACTAGCGAAGTAGCGGTCAACTGCCTCACCAACGTGCTTTTTTAGACTAAGAAAGCGCAAAAAAATAGAAACCCGCCGAATTGGCGGGTTTTGTTTTAGGCTAGCGTATGTACAAATTAACGGTCAATCACAGCGTTAAATGTCGCGCTAGGACGCATTAGCTGAGATGCTTTAGCAAATTCAGGCGCATAATAACCACCTAAATCAGCGGGCTTACCTTGTGCACCATTAAGCTCAGCGACAATCTGTGCTTCTTTTTCTGCCAACTGTTTTGCAATTGGAGCAAATTCAGCCGCCAGATCAGCATCCGCCGTTTGTTCAGCCAGCGCTTGTGCCCAGTAAGTCGCAAGATAGAAATGGCTACCACGGTTGTCGATTTCACCCACACGGCGTGAAGGCGATTTGTTCATATCGAGGAACTTACCCGTTGCTTTGTCTAGGGCATCTGCCAACACTTGCGCTTTGCGATTGCCAGTAACCACACTCAGATGTTCCAGAGAAGCGGCCAACGCCAAAAACTCACCCAGTGAATCCCAACGCAAGTGGTTCTCTTTTTGTACTTGCTGAACGTGTTTCGGTGCAGAACCGCCCGCGCCCGTTTCAAACAAGCCACCGCCATTCATCAGTGGAACGATGGAAAGCATTTTAGCTGAAGTACCCAACTCAAGGATTGGGAATAAGTCAGTCAAGTAATCACGCAGCACGTTGCCCGTTACGGAAATGGTATCTTGTCCTGCCTTCATACGCACAAGTGAGTATTGCGTTGCTTCAACCGGTGACAGAATCTTGATTTCCAAGCCTGATGTATCGTGATTTGGTAGATACTGATTCACTTTCTTGATCAGTTCCGCGTCATGTGCACGCTCTGGATCAAGCCAGAATACTGCTGGTGTACCTGAAGCACGAGCACGAGTTACCGCCAGTTTCACCCAGTCTTGGATAGGGGCATCTTTTACCTGACACATACGGAAGATGTCGCCAGCTTCGACAGTTTGCTCCAGCAGCACTTTGCCCGCTTCGTCAATCACACGCACAACACCTTCAGCATCAAGAATAAAAGTCTTATCGTGTGAACCGTATTCTTCTGCTTTTTGCGCCATCAAGCCAACGTTTGGCACACTGCCCATTGTGGTTGGATCAAATGCGCCGTTTTGTTTACAGAAATCGATAACGGTTTGGTAAACACCCGCGTAGCAGCGATCTGGAATCGTCGCTTTGGTATCTTTCTGCTTACCATCTGGACCCCACATTTGGCCAGAAGTGCGGATCATCGCTGGCATTGACGCATCGACAATCACATCGCTTGGTACATGCAGGTTGGTAATGCCGCGATCTGAGTCAACCATAGCTAGAGCAGGTTGAGTGGCGTACACTGCTTGAATCGCCGCCTCAATTTCTGTACGTTGCGCTTCTGGCAGCGATTGGATTTTCGCGTAAACATCACCTAAGCCGTTATTGACGTCCACACCCAGTTGATCGAACACTTGGCCATACTTATCAAAAACCGCTTTGTAGTACACCTTCACCGCATGACCGAAGATCACTGGATCCGAGACTTTCATCATGGTTGCTTTCATGTGCAGTGAGAACAGCACGTCTTGCGCTTTCGCATCCGCGATTTCTTTTTCAAAGAAAGAAATTAGCGCTTTCTTGCTCATCACGCTGGTATCGATGATCTCTTTATCTTGTAGCGCAAATGGCTTTTTCAGGACCTTCACCGCACCATCTTTACCCACGAACTCAATCGCAACTTTGGTTGCGCCACTGACCGTGACTGACTTTTCACTACCAAAGAAATCTTTATCGCTCATGCTCGCAACATGAGATTTAGAATCCTTACTCCAAGCCCCCATTGAGTGCGGGTTCTTCTTGGCGTAGTTTTTCACCGATGCGGGTGCACGACGATCTGAGTTACCTTCACGTAAAACTGGGTTTACCGCGCTGCCCTTGATCTTGTCATAAGTCGCTTTGATCGCTTCTTCTTCGTAGCTGCTTGGCTCTTCTGGGTAATTTGGCAGTGCGTAGCCTTTGTCTTGCAGTTCTTTAATTGCCGCTTTGAGCTGTGGAATAGAAGCTGAAATATTGGGCAGTTTGATGATGTTGGCTTCTGGCGTTTGCGCCAGTTCACCCAGTTCGGTTAACGCATCACCGATACGTTGTTCTTCGGTCAAATGCTCAGGGAAGTTAGCCAGAATACGACCAGCTAATGAAATATCGCGTGTATCGATATCAATGCCTGATGAGGCAGTAAACGATTGAATAATTGGCAGTAATGAATACGTGGCTAGAGCCGGGGCTTCGTCAGTAATGGTATAAATAATTGTAGGTTTATTGGTAGGCATGAACTTTCCCTATCTGTTCTAACAGCACCATTGGATGCAATGACACTGTGTGACTGTCCGTTCTCAAGTCGGCGACATCCCCTCAACCTGAGTACGATCTTCTCACTCTTGCAAATCCTGTGTTCGAATGACGTTGAGCCGCCTTCGAGCTCGTCCTTGAGTGAAGGTATTTATAATTAAACAAATTGAAGACAATAGTCTATTATCTTGTTCGCTAAACCTTTTCCAGGGCGCGCAAATGATAGCCGATATCGCCCCTGTGGAAAACTTTCAAACACAGTTTATTTACATTTTTGCAAGGTGCTTAACATGTCATCTCGCTCACCCAGCGACACTTCCTCTTCTTCCCCTGCTCAACGAAAGTCGCATTTTAAACAGAGGACGACAAAAAACACCACTCGCCCCCATACCACATCGGGTAAAAAAAGCTTCTCAGCCAAGAAAAGAGCTACGTCTAACGACATCACCTCACCCAAACGAGCGATTTCGCCCAGTGAGCGTAAAGTGGTCTTGTTTAATAAACCTTATGACACTTTAAGCCAATTTACCGATGGGGACGGAAGAAAAACCTTGGCCGATTACATCCCAATTAAGGATGTTTACGCGGCAGGACGTTTGGATCGCGATAGCGAAGGACTGCTCATTTTAACCAATGATGGGATTTTGCAGGCCAGATTAACTCAGCCGCAATCCAAAGCGCCAAAAACATACTGGGTACAAGTCGAAGGAGTACCACAAGAGAGCGACCTCGAGGCATTGCGCCACGGAGTGACCTTAAAAGATGGTCCGACTTTACCGGCGAAAGTAAAAATCATGTCCGAGCCAGAGCTATGGCCACGCAATCCCCCAGTGCGTTTTCGCGCTGCGATTCCTACCACATGGTTAGCCATTACCTTGATGGAAGGACGCAATCGCCAAGTACGACGCATGACTGCACACATCGGTTTCCCGACTCTACGTTTGATTCGTCATTCCATGGGCGATTGGAACTTGGGTGATTTGCAGCCCGGCGAGTGGCGTGAAATGACTCTTTAATACTTTGCCATCTAAAAATACAACGCCCCAATAATGGGGCGTTATTGTTGGATTGGATAAACTCTTCTACCAATTACTTATGGCGTTCTTTAAGCTTATTGATCACATCATTCATGGCTAAGCCTTGCTCTTGCAGCAGTACTAGCAAGTGATACATCAAGTCGGCGGATTCGCAAATCAGCTCCTCCTTATCCCCTGCCGTCGCCGCCAGCGCGACTTCAACCCCTTCTTCACCCACTTTCTGCGCAATACGTTTGGTGCCACGCGCATACAAAGAGGCCGTGTAAGAAGAACTGGGATCGGCATCTTTTCGTTCAGCCAACAATTGTTCAAGCTGATGAAGCCAAACCATTTGCGACTCTTCTTGTGCATCACCATCCCAACAGGTCACGGTGCCTGTATGGCAGGTAGGGCCAATCGGGTTCACTTTCACCAGTAGCGTATCTTGGTCGCAATCCAGCGCGATGTTTTTCAGTTGCAACACATGGCCTGAGGTTTCCCCTTTGGTCCACAAACGCTGTTTGCTGCGCGAGAAAAAGGTCACTTGTTGAGTATCGAGGGTTTTTTGCAACGCCTCAGGGTTCATATACCCCATCATTAAGACTTGGCTGGACTGAAAATCCTGCACAATCGCGGGCACGAGTCCATCGACTTTCTGCCAATCAATACGGTCGGTTAGCGTGGCAAATGGGCTTGCTGGATTCATCGTCTCACCTCAATTCCTTGTTGTTTTAGATACTGCTTGAGTTCACCGATATTGATGATCTGCTTGTGAAAAACCGAAGCGGCTAAAGCGCCATCGACGTTCGCTTGAGTAAAGGCTTGCGCGAAATGTTCCATCGCTCCTGCGCCACCGGAGGCGATCAGCGGAACTCGGCACACCGATCGCACCAAATTGAGTTGATCAAGATCGTAACCATTGCGCACACCATCTTGGTTCATCATGTTCAATACGATTTCCCCAGCGCCGCGCTTTTGAACCTCTTGCACCCAATCGCAAGTTTGCCACTGCGTCGCTCGGGTGCGGCTTTCGTCACCGGTAAACTGATAAACCTGATATTGACCCGTCTCTTTATCAAAATAAGAGTCGATACCAACCACGATGCATTGCACGCCAAAGCGATCCGCAAGATCGGTGATGAGTTGTGGATTCGCCAGAGCAGGCGAGTTAATCGAGACTTTATCTGCACCAAATTCCAGGATTCGCGCAGCATCTTGCGCCGACTTGATCCCACCTGCGACACAGAAAGGAATGTCGATCACTTCCGCGACTCGCGCGACCCAGCTTTTATCGACCACGCGGCCATCACTGGAAGCGGTAATATCGTAAAACACCAGCTCATCCGCACCTTCTTCGGCGTAACGTTTGGCCAGTGGCACAATGTCACCAATAATTTCGTGGTTACGAAACTGAACACCTTTCACTACCTGCCCATCACGTACATCCAGACAAGGAATTATCCGTTTTGCCAACATGCGAATGCCTCCTGCGCAGTAAATTTTCCATCCAGCAAGGCGCGGCCGACAATCACCCCCGCTACACCTGTGCCTTTCAGTGCCTCGATATCGGCGAGTGAACCAATGCCACCGGACGATTGAAACTGCACTTGCGGATATTGACGACAGAGATCGCGATACAGCTCAACATTTGAGCCAGCTAGCGTGCCATCTCGGGAAATATCGGTACACAGTACGTGCTTTAAGCCAACCGTTAAGTAGTCATCAATCAAAGCTTCGATCGTCACACCGGAATCTTCCTGCCAGCCGGAAATCGCCACTTTGCGCGTACCCTGCTCATCAATGTTGATGTCCAACGCTAAAACAATTTTCTCAGCGCCGTATTTTTCCATCCAGCTTTTGACCAGTTGCGGCTGTTTAACCGCCGTAGAGCCAACCACCACGCGCTGTGCGCCAGCTTCAAGCAGATCCACCACGTCTTGTTCGCTGCGTACTCCACCACCAATTTGAATATTGGCGGGTGTGCTCGCGAGCAGGCGGGCAATCAAATCCAGTTGGCGTGCTGCGGTATTTTTCGCGCCAGTTAAATCCACCAAATGCAACCAACCGGCACCCGCTTGGTGGTACAAATTAAACTGCTCCGCTGGGTCTACTTTATATTCGGTCACTTGTCCGTAATCACCTTGATACAGACGCACAACCTGACCTTCAATCAAATCTAATGCGGGAATAATCATTGTGGTTCCTTGTATTGCGCCAGCCTTCACCAGCACTTGTCCCTAAAGCTCAAGAAAGTTTTGAATCAAGCGTGCGCCCGCTTTTGAAGAGCGCTCAGGGTGAAATTGCACCCCGTAATAGTTCCCCGCTTGAATCGCTGCGCTAAACGGCTGGCCATACTCGCACTGGGCTATGGTGTAATCGCCAACGGGCATAGCAAAGCTGTGCACGAAGTAGAAGTAGGCATCAGATTCAATGCCCTTAAACAGTGGATGCCCCTCTTTCACTTGCACCGTGTTCCAGCCCATGTGTGGCAACGGCAGATCGCCGGTTTGCAGCAAACGGACTTCGCCATCGACCAGCCCTAAGCATTGTACAATCTCATCGGCTTTCTGACCTTTTTCTTCGGACAATTTGCCAAGCAGTTGCATGCCAAGACAGATGCCAAGCAATGGCTTTTCAACCCGCTTCACCAGCTCGATCAAATCACGTTCGGTGAGGTTTTTCATCGCTTCGCTCGCGGTACCGACACCGGGCAGAAAAAGTTTGTCAGCGGCGAGTACCACTTGAGGATCGCGCGAAATCGTCACCGCATAACCTAATCGCTCAATGGCAAATTTGACCGAGGAGATATTGGCGCAGCCAGTATCAATAATCACCACATTCTGAGTCATCAGAGTACCCCTTTACTGCTCGGCAGATCGTTACCTTGCACCGTGATGGCTTGACGCAGCGTGCGGCCAAACGCTTTAAACAGGCTCTCAATGATGTGGTGATCGTTATCGCCACTGGAAGAGAGGTGCAGAGTACACGCCAAAGTATCGGTCAATGAGCGAAAGAAGTGATATACCATCTCAGTCGAGAGATCGCCCACTTGCGGGCGGCTAAAGCTCGCATCAAATTTCAGATACGGGCGGCCCGAGAGATCCAACGCGCACTGTGCCAAACACTCATCCATCGGCAATGTGAAACCAAAGCGTCCAATACCACGCTTGTCACCCAGTGCTTCACGCAGTGCTTGACCCAGTGCCAAGGCGGTATCTTCCACCGTGTGGTGATCATCAATGTGCAGATCGCCCACCACTTTCAGTTGCAGTTGGAAACCGCCGTGAGTGGCGATTTGATCTAGCATGTGATCAAAAAAGCCCAATCCGGTTTCAATTTGGTTGCCGCCAGTTTGGTCAAGATTGACCGCAACCTGAATATCGGTCTCTTTGGTTTTGCGCACCACTTGGGCAACACGCGGCTTAGTGGTGAGATCTTTCACGATATCCAGCCAACCCATGGTTTGTGGGTGGTATTGAATACCGCGAATCGCCATATTTTCCGCCAGTTGCAGATCGGTCATGCGATCGCCAATCACGGCTGACGATTTGAAATCGACTTTGCCACCTTGCAGATACTCTTTGACCAAGCCAAGTTTCGGTTTGCGGCACGAACAGTTATCACGCTCAAAGTGCGGACAAATCAGCACATCATCAAACTTCACGCCTTGCGATTCAAAAATGTCCATCATCATGTTATGCGGCGCATCGAAATCCGCTTGCGGGTAGCTTGAAGTACCTAAACCATCCTGATTGGTCACCATCACTAAGCGATAGCCCGCATCTTGTAGCTTGAGCAGGCTTGGGATCACATAAGGCTCAAGTTTGAGTTTGTCCAAACGGTCGACTTGAAAATCCACTGGCGGCTCAACAATTAAGGTGCCGTCGCGGTCGATAAAAAGAATTTTTTGTTGTTTGCTCACAAGAATGTCCTTTTCATCAGCAGCCCGTGCTGCGAGCTGCTGTAAACAAAATTACTGGTAGTAGTTACGGATGAACGCGACGGTTTTTTCACACTCTTCGCGATTGCCAACACTAATACGCACACAATTTTCAATCGGTGAGTTACGCAGAATAATGCCGTGCTCCCACGCCGCTTTAAATAGCGCATTGCCATCAGGGAATTTCACCAACAAGTAGTTACCCCATCCTTCAAAGACCTGCACACCCGGAACCATTGAAAGCCCCACTTGTAGGTAAGCTCGATTCGCGCCGAGATCCAGCACTTGGTATTTCGCGCGAGCTAGACCCGCTTCAGATAAGGCTTGCACCGCGATTTCGGCGACAGGAACCGGCACCGGATAAGGCGCAATAACTTTGAGTAGCACATTGATGAGTTCAGCATTGGCAAGCGTGAAGCCACAGCGTAGTCCCGCCAAAGCAAAGGCTTTAGAGAGCGTGCGTAGAATCGCCAAGTTCGGATATTGGGCGAGCAAATCGACCGTCGATGCCTCTGGGCAGAAATCGATGTAGGCTTCATCCATCACCACAATCGCGCGATCTTTGGTCATCTCCAGCAGTTTGATGATGTCGGCACGTTTCACCAAGTTCCCAGTCGGGTTATTCGGGCTACACACAAATACCAATTTAACGCGATCCAGATTGGCTTCAATGCTCGGTAAATCGAGTTGCCAATCGGCAGTCAACGGCACTTTTTTACGCTCAACACCAAAAGTTTCTGCACTGATCGCATACATACCATAGGTTGGAGGGCAGAACAGAATCGCGTCCTGATTGGGTTCGCAAAACGCACGGATCAAAAGCTCAATCCCTTCATCCGCGCCGCGCGAAGTCAGCACTTGCTCCGGCTGTACTCCAGCGTAATTAGCGTAAGCTTGGATCATCGCCTTAGGTTGGCAATCACTGTAACGATTAAGGCGCGCAAAATCGGTTTTGTATTCGTTATTGAAAGGCGATTCGTTGGCATTGAGCCAAACATCACCACTACCACCAATACGACGCGCAGAAAGGTATGGGGTTAACGCCTGAATTTGTTGACGAGCCAGTTTTTCCATAATTTATTGAGCCTTCTGTAATTTTTCTACTCGAATCGTAACCGCACGTTTATGCGCGTCTAACCCTTCCGCTTCTGCCATCGTGACTACGGTGGGCGCGAGCAATTGCAAACCATCAGCGGTCAGTTCTTGCACTGTCATGCGTTTACTGAAATCGGCCAAACCTAAGCTGGAATAGGTGCGGGTGAAACCGTAAGTTGGCAGCACATGGTTGGTACCAGAAGCGTAATCGCCTACCGATTCGGGTGACCAATCGCCAAGGAAAATGGAGCCTGCGTTATCGAGCAGTGGAACCAACTCACGCGGGTTGCGCGTCTGCACAATCAAGTGCTCAGGTCCGTAGTAGTTAGAAATTGACACCGCTTGAGTGAGCGATTCAGCAATAATGATCAGACTGGAAGCCAAGGCTTTTTCAGCAATGCTGGCGCGCGAAAGGACTTTAAGCTGCTGTTGTACCGCATCAGTCACTTGATCGGCCAACACTGGTGATGGTGTGACCAGAACCACCTGTGAATCTGGGCCGTGCTCTGCCTGACTGAGTAGATCGGCGGCAATAAAATCGGCATCCGCCGTTTCATCAGCAATCACCAATACTTCTGAAGGTCCTGCAGGCATATCAATCGCAGCGCCGCGGAAATCGTTACTCACTTGGCGTTTTGCTTCCGTCACATAGGCGTTACCGGGGCCAAAAATTTTGTCGACTTTAGTGACCGTTTCAGTACCGTAAGCCATAGCGGCGATCGCTTGGCCGCCCCCTAAGTTGTACACCTCATCGATGTTACACAGCTTAGCGACGTAGAGAATTTCATCAGCGATGGGCGGTGGTGAGCAAAGCACCACTTTACGGCAGCCTGCAATTTGTGCAGGCACACCAAGCATTAGCACGGTTGATGGTAGCGGCGCGCTACCACCCGGAATATACAGACCCACTTTATTGATCGGACGAGTCACTTGTTCACACACCACTCCGGGCATGGTTTCCACTTTGATTGGCTGAGCTTTCTGCGCCTTGTGGAATTTGCTGATGTTGTTGTATGCCTGCTCTAGTGCCTGTTTCATCGTTTCCGACAAACGCGCGGCAGCGGCATCCATTTCTTCACTAGAAACACGCAGTGAAGCCGGTTTTACACGATCAAATTTTTCGGTTAATTCAAACAGGGCTGCATCACCCTCACTGCGCACTTTCGCAATCACCAGCGCAACTGCAGCGGTGATGTTTGCTCCTTCCGTAATCGCAGGACGTTCTAAAATCGATTCTTGCTGAGCTTCACTCAACGATTGCCAAACAACGGTTCTCATCGCCTTACTCCATCATTTTTTCAATCGGTAACACCAGAATTGAGCTGGCACCGAGGGCTTTCAGCTGTTCCATGGTTTCCCAAAAAAGATTTTCTGAGCTCACCATGTGCACTGCAACTTTGGATTTGTCTGCAGACAAGGGGAGCACTGTTGGGTCTTCCGCTCCGGGCAGTAAGGTTTTGATTTGCGCCAACTTCTCAACCGGAGCGTGCAGCATGATGTATTTCGACTCTTTGGCTTGTTGTACGCCGTGCATACGAGTGAGGAGTTTATCGATCAGTGCGGCTTTATCGGCAGCAAAAGGGCCAGGGCGCTGAATAAGCGTCGCTTTTGATTCAAAAATCACTTCCACTTCTTTAAGACCGTTGGCTTCCAAGGTCGCGCCAGTGGAGACCAGATCCGCAATCGCATCCGCTAATCCTGCGCGCGGTGCAACTTCAACTGAACCCGTTAGCATACAAGTGCTGAAATCCACACCTTGACGATCCATATAAGCTTTGAGCAGTTGTGGGTAAGTGGTGGCAATACGCTTACCATTCAGATCTTGCGATCCACGATACTCCGCATCTTTTTCAATCGCGATCGACAAACGGCAACCACCAAAATCCATACGGCGTAGAGTGATAAATTCGTTACGTTGATTGAGTGCTAGGCGATCTAAGCGTGTTTCTTCAAGCACGTTTTCACCAACAAAACCCAAATCCACCACCCCATCCATGATCAGTCCTGGAATATCATCGTCACGCACCAACAACAGGTCAATCGGCATATTCAGTGAATGAACCACCAAGCGCTCACCCATGATGTTGAATTTAACACCGCATTTTTTCAGCAGTTCTTGACACTCTTGGCTCAGGCGGCCTTTTTTCTGTATCGCGATTCTTAGTCGTTGTGTTTGCATGTCATTCTTCCTTTGCAATTTGTTGAATTTAATAATTTTTCCAAAGCTTAAAACGAAAAACCCTCGGGAGGTTGGGTCTCCCGAGGGTTAGAATCTTTTTATGGCTCTGATTTCAACTCCGGGAGATTCCTGTCCCCCGGGTATGCGTACATCTCCCGAAAGACACCTTAGGGATGATGATGGTGATGAATGTTCATTACGAAATTACGCATACTTAGTGGTTTCTGTCTGCTTAAGAACTGCCTTCACACTAACCAAGCTGAGTTTTTTTTTCAACCACAAATTGACACTTTTCTGGTTATTTTTTTATGACGACTTTTGGAACATAAGAAAGGAGGCTCTATGGCCTCCTTTCCATATACTTGATCTCATTAAGCAGAAACTTGCTTACTGACTTTCGCCTTGGAGAGCAAAGCAAAGAGAACGCACACCATCACAAAAGCAACGGAGGCGGCACCTAATGCGAGCCATAGGGAGCTAAACATACCAAGCACCACGTACCCCAATGCGGAAACCAGAGCAACCGCTAACGCATAAGGCAGTTGAGTGGAGACGTGATCAATATGATGACAACGCGCTCCGGTCGATGACAGGATGGTGGTATCGGAAATCGGCGAGCAGTGGTCACCAAATACTGAACCAGCAAGCACTGCACCAAGCATTGGCAGCATCAACGCAATATCGGTGGCTCCCGCCATGTCACCCGCAATCGGCAGCATGATGCCAAAAGTGCCCCATGACGTTCCAGTGGAGAAAGCCATTGCACCTGACAAGATGAACAGAATGACCGGAAGCCAATGTGGGTCAATATTTCCTTGTACGAGAGAAGAGAGATAAGCACCGGTCTTCATGTCACCGATGACAGAACCTATGGTCCACGCAAAAATCAGGATCAGAATCGCACCAAACATCGATTTAGCACCAGTCCACAAGGTTTTTGCGATTTCAACGGTTGGCAATTTTTGACGAAGTACGGTGACAAAGGCCATCGCCAGACCAACTAATCCGCCATAAACCAATGAAGTACCGACATTGGTATTTTCAAACGCCCCAAAAATATTAAAGGATTGACCGCTTTCTGCTAATGCGCTCGCGCCAGTCCAAATCATTGCGCTAATCGTCGCAACAACAAGGAATACGATAGGTAGAACCAAATCTAAAACCGTGCCACCTTCACTTTCGTGAATATCGAGCTCTTCATTTAGCTCATGCGCTTCTTTCGCATCGGTGCTAGGGTCTTCTTCAAAACCACGACCTTGAGAAGCGGCTATTTCATGTTTGCGCATCTGGCCGATATCCATTTGGAACCACACCACCGCAAACACCATTAACAACGCAAAGATCGCATAGAAGTTCATCGGTACTAGGCGAAGATAAGCGCCTAACGCAGAGTAATCTTCAATGCCGTGCGAAACCAAAATACCGCCGATAATGGTCATGATATAAGCCCCCCAACTTGAAGCCGGCATCACCACACACATTGGTGCCGCTGTAGAATCAAGAATATAGGCTAACTTAGCGCGAGAAACGTAAAAGCGGTCCGTTACAGGGCGAGCGATAGAACCAACAGCTAGGCTGTTAAAATAGTCGTCAACAAAAATGAATACGCCTAAGAATGCTGCTAGTAATTTTGAGCCTCGTTTACTTTTCACTCTCTCTTGAGCCCAGAGCGCAAAAGCGCGAGTCCCACCTGAAAGAGTCAGCAATGCGGTCATCATGCCTAACAATAGCAAAAAGCCAACAATACTCATGTTCCACGCATTAATGGCACCCTCTTTCACAAATACACTGCCAACTTGAGTAGCAATATATTGTGCAGATTGACCAACAGAATAGTCAGCCAGTAGTAATGCACCTAAGAAAATACCCACACCGAGAGAAAGTAATACACGGCGAGTAACAATTGCCAAACTCAATGCAACCAGTGGTGGTACAACAGAGAGTGGCGAAGAGGCAAAATCGATTAAATTCATGATCTTCCAAAACCAGTAAAAATGGTTAGAGATCTACTGCAGACAAATTAAGCAACTTCATGTCAACTTAATTTATGTTGAACTAAGCGAAAGGGAAGCGAACACTTCACCCAACCCTACAGTAGCGCTCCATAGTTTAACAACAATATAGACTATGGCAGTGTTACACCTATTTGATGTAACCCCAGCCAGTTGCTTTGATCGGCAAACTGACTTCGGCGACAACGCCTTTCTCCACAACTCATAGGCATCACCCTAATTGTGGATACTCTTCGTAACCGCTCCTCTACGGCGAAAACCTCGTGGCTGACTATTCCAACTCATTTGGATCAAGTTCAGCCCGCTTTTCGCATTAGGTACGACACATTTTACTTAACAAAAATATCAATGCAACTAGGAGGTAAGTGGAAAAACAAGTGGCATAGCTCACAATTCGATCATTTCATAGAAACTTCATTCATAAAAAAACCTCTAACCTTGATATATAGAACTAAAATAATTTATCCATGTTATAAGTCACCTGCGGTTACTTTTATATGAAGTTTTCTTAAGGTGAGGAAATAATCCCTAATAATTAATTTTTACTTTCTTGTTATTTTGACTTAATATTTACAGCGAAAACTTGTCAGTATAATAAGCTAGGTTTAATATTAACTCGTTATCCAAATTGTGAACAGGAAATGGTAATGTCGGAAATCACTAAGACTTTATTAAATATTCGTAGCCTACGCGCGTATGCACGTGAACTGACTATTGAACAACTTGAAGAAGCTCTAGATAAATTAACTATCGTTGTTGAAGAGCGCAAAGACGCAGAAGCAGAAGAGATTGCTGCTCGTGCAGAACAAGAAGCAAAATTGGCAGCGATTGCTGAGCAAATTGCTAAAGATGGTATTGATCTAGAAGCGCTTATTTCTGCGCTTTCTGGCGAAACCAAAACTAAAGCAAAAAGCAAACGTGCTCCTCGCCCTGCAAAATACAAGTACATCGACACCAATGGTGAAGAAAAAACTTGGACAGGCCAAGGTCGCACTCCTTCAGTGATCCAAAAGGCGCTGGACGAAGGCAAATCTCTGGAAGAATTCTCTCTGTAATTCTAATAGCAGACCCAAATGATAAAGGCTCCCGAAGGAGCCTTTTTTATCTTTCCCAATATGCCTCTTCAAGGCTATCTTCACGCTCAGGTAGGCCCCGAGAAAGACGTGGAGAATGTTGGGCTAGTACCTCGTAGCTCGCACGATTTGAGTATTTACAAACTTGAGAAAAGGATGAATAAGTTAAAAATTCATGCTGGTGTTTGCTTGAATTAGGTACATTTTCTTTGTGGTATTTATTTGCAGCCATGTCATGCAACAAGGCGGATAATGCTGCATCCCCCGCACCATTGGTATTTTTTATCTTCTCCGGACCGCCCATATAAGGTGAAATATGTGAATAAACACGAATCGGGTTTATACAACTGTCTTTACGTGCTGGACGACTAAATTCATAGCGGTTAAATTCTGGGACCGATCCCGGTAATAAAGGTAATGACGTTTCACGCTTAGCCGAATCTTCGGTATATCCTGCCATAAATAATCCCACAGGACCTGCTGTACACAGTACTAAATCAACCCAATCTAACGCTTTATCAGACGCCGCCAACGGATCGCTTTCTCCGGTTAACGCTAATGCTTCATCTTCATTCATTGCTACCACAGTGACATGATCACGTAAAAAGTCTTGCCAGAATTTAGGATCATCCTGAATAACAAATTTTGTTCCTAGAGTTAATACCACTGGAACATCATATTTTTTTGCATATTCAATTGCGCGCATCGTTGCTTCCGGCATAGGGTCGCCTTCTTTACAACGAACTAAATAAGCCGTAATAACTAATGCTGAAGCACTAGCAAATATTTTTTCTGGAATACTGTCTGGTTGTAATTGGTTCATTTGCCCTTCGCTGATTGCGAAAGTGCGTTCACCATCTTCAGTAATCAGAGCGAAGCAACGGCCGATTGCACCTTCTACACCTTGTAAATAATTGAGATCCATACGGCTAGAAGTGTTGCACAGATAACGATAGCCATAGCTACCAATCTTAATATCTTGGCTCATTACACCCAGTAGCGTTGAGCGGTCATCGGCTAATACTGAATAATTGTGCAGCGTATTCCCTATCGTCCCACCTGCGTATTCATTAGTAATTAAACGCTGATCTTTTAATTCGTTATATAAAGCTTCAGCCGCTTGATCATCGATCACTAATGAGTGTCCCTTACTCAGACCGTAACGCTCGATCAAATCTGAATCCACCTTGGCCTCAATATCCACCAACGTTTGATCAATACCGATAATATGAGTGCGCGACATCTTCTTATTTTCTTGCGCTTGAATCACGAGAGGATCACGCGCGTGAACCGGAAAATAATGCTTAGATTTGCGTTGGCCAGGAAATTTCATAAGGGTTACTTGGGTTCAAGGATGAAAGGAGCGCCGATTCTACCGCGCACCTTTTAGTGCAGCAACAAAGGAAAAAATAGCAAACGTTTGCATTGTGAGGATTTTATTTCACACCCTATCTTTAGCGTTTGGAGCGCAAGTGATTCAATGATTTAGCAACATTTGACTGAAGTCAGATGAAGTGTGATTAGTGTCTCGGATCTGTCCTCGAAAAATTCTTTCTGTTAGAATCCCCGTCCAAGTTCATCAAGTGGTAGATAAGTGATGTCTGTAGAGCACAGTGCAAACAGCCAAAAGAAAGTAATTGTCGGCATGTCTGGAGGGGTTGATTCCTCTGTTTCAGCCTATCTTCTCAAGCAACAGGGTTACCAAGTGGAAGGCCTGTTTATGAAAAACTGGGAAGAAGACGATAACGAAGAGTATTGTACTGCGGCAGAAGATTTAGCCGATGCTCAGGCTGTATGTGACAAACTCGGCATTCCTCTGCATACCATTAACTTTGCCGCCGAATATTGGGACAACGTATTTGAGTACTTCCTTGCCGAATATAAAGCAGGCCGTACCCCTAACCCAGATATTCTGTGTAATAAAGAAATCAAATTCAAAGCCTTCTTAGAATTTGCCGATGAAGTGCTGGATGCGGATTACATCGCCATGGGTCACTATGTTCGTCGTACTTTCCCGCAAAATGGCGAAAAGCCACAAATGCTGCGTGGGTTGGACAACAATAAAGACCAGAGCTACTTCCTTTATACTCTGAGCCATGAACAAGTAACGCGTAGCCTATTCCCTGTTGGCGATCTCGAAAAACCAGAAGTACGCCGCATTGCGGAAGAACAAGGTTTAATCACGGCGAAGAAGAAAGATTCTACCGGCATCTGTTTTATCGGTGAGCGCAAATTTACTGACTTCTTATCTCGCTATTTGCCAGCCCAACCGGGTAAAATCGAAACCCCTGAAGGGAAAGTGATTGGTGAGCACCAAGGCTTGATGTACCACACACTCGGACAACGTAAAGGTCTGCACATTGGTGGTATGAAAGAGAGCAATGAACAGCCATGGTATGTGGCGGATAAAGATTTAAAACGCAATGTGCTGATTGCTGTACAAGGCGCAGATCATCCACTGCTCAAATCTCATGGCTTGGTCGCTGCGCAACTGCATTGGGTTGACCGCACGCCAATCACTGAACCTTTACGTTGCAGCGTGAAAACTCGTTATCGTCAAAGTGACATCGCTTGTACCATCATTCCACTCAGTAATGATCGAATTAAAGTGATGTTTGACGATCCGCAAGTGGCTGTAACGCCAGGACAATCCGCCGTGTTTTATCAAGGTGAAATCTGCCTTGGTGGCGGCATTATTGAAGAGCGCATTTAGAGTCAATTTTTAGGAGATTTACGTGGCTAACGCAATTTACGACCGTACCATCGCTTTCGCTGGCATTTGTCAGGCTGTGGCACTTGTACAACAAGTTGCCAAAAATGGTTACTGTGATTCTGATGCGTTTGAAACTTCGCTCAAAGCCATTACGTGTACTAATCCAAGTAATACACTGGAAGTTTTCGGCCACGAAAGTCAGCTCAAGCTCGGTTTGGAGTGCTTGGTCAAAGGTATTGACAGCACTCCGACGGGTAGCGAAATCACTCGTTATCTGATTAGCCTAATGGCGCTTGAACGTAAGTTAAGTGGCCGCCGCGATGCCATGAGTCAACTTGGCGACCGCATTCAAATGATTGAGCGTCAGCTTGAACATTTTGACTTATTCGATGATCAAATGATCAGCAACCTCGCCAGTATCTACCTTGATGTGGTAAGCCCGATCGGCCCGCGTATTCAAGTCACTGGCACACCATCCGTATTACAGCAAACTGCTAACCAACACAAAGTGCGCGCCCTACTTCTATCTGGGATCCGCTGCGCCGTATTGTGGCGTCAGGTTGGTGGACGCCGTCGTCACCTGATTTTCGGTCGTAAAAAGATGATCGAACAGGCGCAGCTTTTATTAGCGCGAATCTAAATGATGACAACCCACTCGAATTACTCACACCTTTAACTCAATATTCAGGAGAAGAACATGGAACTGTCAGCATTGACTGCTGTTTCACCGGTAGATGGCCGCTACGGAAGTAAAACGATTGCGTTACGCAGTATCTTCAGTGAGTTTGGTCTCCTAAAGTACCGCACTATCGTTGAAATTCGCTGGCTACAAAAGCTAGCCGCCACCGCTGAGATCGCAGAAGTGCCTGCACTCAGTGCCGAAGCGAATCAATTCCTTGATGCGATTGCCGCCAACTTCAATGAAGCGGATGCGCTGCGTATCAAAGAAATTGAACGCACTACCAACCACGATGTAAAAGCCGTGGAATACTTCCTGAAAGAAAAAGTGGCTGCCATGCCTGAGCTGCATGCAGTGAATGAGTTTATCCACTTTGCTTGTACTTCAGAAGACATCAACAACACTTCACATGCTTTGATGCTGAAAGAAGCGCGTGACACGGTTATCCTGCCTGAAATTCGCAACGTGATTGACGCGATTCGCAAACTGGCCGAAGAGTACCGCGATATTCCGCTGCTTTCTCGTACGCACGGTCAACCAGCCTCTCCATCTACCATGGGTAAAGAGATGGCCAACGTGGCCTACCGTATGGAACGCCAGTACAAGCAGATCGCTAACGTAGAAATCCTAGCCAAGATCAACGGTGCTGTGGGTAACTACAACGCACACCTTTCTGCCTACCCAACCGTGGATTGGCACAAATTCAGCGAAGAGTTCATCACTGAATCTCTGGGCGTAGATTGGAACCCGTACACCACGCAAATCGAGCCACATGATTACATTGCCGAGCTGTTTGAAGCGGTGGCACGTTTTAACACCATCTTGATCGACTTTGATCGTGATGTTTGGGGCTACATTGCTCTGGGTCACTTCAAACAAAGAACCATCGCGGGTGAAATTGGCTCTTCAACCATGCCACACAAAGTGAACCCAATCGACTTTGAAAACTCAGAAGGTAACTTGGGTCTAGCGAACGCGATGTTTACTCACCTAGCGCAAAAGCTGCCTATCTCTCGTTGGCAACGTGATCTGACGGATTCTACCGTGCTGCGTAACCTCGGTGTGGGTGTCGGCTATGCGATCATTGCCTACACTTCAACACTCAAAGGCATCAGCAAACTGGAAGTGAACCGTGATGCACTGCTCGCTGAACTGGATCACAACTGGGAAGTTCTGGCTGAACCAATCCAAACAGTCATGCGTCGCTACGGCATTGAAAAGCCATATGAGAAGCTGAAAGAGCTGACTCGTGGTAAGCGTGTTGATGGCGAAGCGATGCGTCAATTCATCGATGGTTTAGAGCTGCCAGCCGAAGAGAAAACGCGCCTGAAAGCCATGACACCAGCCAGCTACATTGGCTATGCGATTGAGCTGACTGACAAGCTGTAATCTCTGTTGAGATTACAAATAACTAAGGGGAGCAACGGCTCCCCTTAGTTCTGTCTGTCATTTACCATTTTCAATCCGATTCATTCCTGTTAGTTGATTCCGTAAGGCTAAATATTCAGTTTGTGGGGAAAGCCAAATCGATAAAAAGGCATCGTTGAATGCTTCATCGTCAATCGTCCCTATGCTGTACTGCAACTCATGATCGTGAGCAAAGAAGAATTCACCGCTCTGCCCATCAGAGACATACACCAAGCGATCGCCCATCGCGACATCCGGTAACATTTGCTGCAATTGTGCCAACCAAGGCTGAGTTTGTGGCTCTTTAAACCCCAACTTGTGCCATTGGTCTTTGGTGGCATCGATTAACTGCTGACGTTTAATGTCTCGCAGATAACGTATTTCCAACGCCATGGGATGCGGAGAAATATCCTGCGATTCATGGTATTGGCCATCCGGCGCTCTGAGCTGTGAGGAGTAGATATCCAACCACAACCACGAGAGTGTCGCCTGCCCGACCACTGGCCACTCAGTCCATGTACTGGTCGGTTTTTGTTCGGCTTGCGCCGCATTAGCGACGGCGGCGTAACCAAGTCCGCTCATCAGCAAAACGAATAGGGTTATAAGTGCTTTTTTCATGCCTCATTACCTTCAACAGCCACCAAGTGATACCTATCCATTCCAAAAAGAGTGCCAACATGACGATAAATGTTGGGTAACCCCAGCTCACTGCACCGTTTTGGTATCCTACCCAATAACTTAAGCTACCCAGCACACCACCTAGGAGACAGATCAAGAATCGGGGATAGCGATTCACCTGCGGCAGAAAATGGCCTGCATACCAAGTAAAAGCAAACCAGAGTGCCATTAACCAAAGCGGAAACTCACCATCGGCAAAGCTAAGCAGGCCGATCACCATATTGCCGCTATCGAGTAAGATGCCAATAATTGCCATCCACACCATTTTTTCAAATAGCGGATGACGCTTCATGGCCGCCAATGCATAGGTGCCAATAACGAGTAAGGCTGTTAGCCATAGCCATTTTTGCTGACCAAACACCGCCAGAGTCCAAACTAGGTCAAACCATATGGAAACCCATACCAGTGCCATCATTAATCTCGTTCGAACGTCATATGCACTGTGCTGATGCTACGTGCCAAAAAACCACCTTCGCAGTAGCAGAAGTAATAACGCCACATGCGGATAAAGCGTTCGTCATAGCCCAGCTCACGCACTTTGGGCAGTTGCTGTTCAAAGCGCTCACGCCAGTGTTGCAAAGTGATCGCGTAATCAATACCGATGTCGTGCAGATTGCGAACAACGAATCCCGTGCGTTTTGTGGCAAGCTCAGTCAATACACTGACCGAAGGCAAAAAGCCGCCGGGGAAAATGTACTTCTGAATAAAATCCACATTATTGCTGTAACTCTCATATCGTTGGTCGGTAATGGTAATGGCCTGCAACGCCATTTTTCCGTGGGGTTTGAGCAAAGCGTAGCAGTGACTGAGAAACCTAGGTATGTAAGCCTTGCCCACCGCTTCTATCATTTCTATCGAGACCAGTTTGTCGTACTGCCCTTCCAATAAACGGTAGTCTTGTTTTAGAAGCGTAATTTTCTCACTCAGACCCAACGCTGTAATTTGCTGTTTTGTGTAATCAAACTGCTCTTCAGAAATGGTGGTGGTTGTGACCCTACAGCCATAGTTTTGCGCTATGTAAATCGCCATTGCACCCCATCCAGTACCGATTTCCAACACATGGTCAGTGGGTTTAAGCTGTAGCTGTTCACATAAACGTTGCATCTTCTGCTGCTGCGCTTGTTCAAGTGAGAGATCTGCTTGATTAAACAGCGCACTGGAATAAAGCATGCTGTCATCTAAAAACAGTTGGTACAGCTCATTACCCAGATCGTAGTGCTGATGAATATTATCTTTGGCTTGCTCTATGGTGTTGCGTTTGAGCCAATGTGTTAGACGGTTCAACCATTTAGTGACCGGGTTACTTTGGCTCTCAAGCTTATCCAACGCCCCCAAATTGGCGGCCATCAACTGCATCAATGCCGTAAGGTTAGGGCTTTCCCACCAACCATCCATATAGGCTTCCGCAGCGGCAATACTGCCTCCTTTCAGAACACGGCTGTAGAAATCAGGATGCTTTACTTCGATCACCGCATGAATCGCATCGGGTTTATCGCGGCCAAATTGTTCATGAGAAGTCTGAGTTTGCTCAGGAAAGTTCTCAATGACCGTCAAGTTACCATCAAGATGTTGCAAGGCTCGATGAATGACACTGCGGGCCCCTTTTTGCCAACTGGTCAAAGAGCGCGAAACTTCCATAGACGAGCTATTTAACATGAGGTTGCTCCTTATTATTGTTCTGAGTCCGCTCTGGGTGTGAATAAAACGGTGCACCTTTGCGCCACAATTTAAATGCGTGCCAATAAATCCCCAGTACCACTTTTACTGCCATGATGGGCGTTTTGATCAACCGAGGTAATAAATTACCTGCTGTGAATCGCTCCGCTTGCATCGAGAGTGTCGCATCAAATTCTTTGCCAGCACGATGACACTCAAGATGAATCATTAATGAGCGAGACAAGGGTTTGATTCGCCAGTGATACATCTGCTCGATAGGATTGAACGGCGACACATGAAACGCCTTTTCATGCTGCCAACGAATCGTGGCATCATTATTCGCTGAATCTTCTTGAGTCACAGGGATGGCATAATAATGGCGCTCATTCCACGGTGTATTGCTCACTTCAGCCAACAGATAACGCCAATTATCTTGCGCATCATAAACATAGTAAAAATTGACTGGACTGAAATAGATTCCGAGATAACGCAGATGAATCAATGCCACTACGCGCCCATCAATCCGCTCTCCAGTTAGCTGTTCGACTTTATCAAGCACCGCTTGTTTCAGTTTGCCTTGACCGAGGTAATCCTCACGATGAAAACGCGCCCAATGCCACCAGCGTTCGCCCAATCCCCAGATTTTATTCGCTAACTGCGGCCATTCATCTAAATCGATACAAGGCATAAACAGCGGATAGTTGAGTGCGTGTTCTACCGGCGTAAAACGACGATGGCGCACCTGCCCTATCATCAAACTGCTTCGCCACTCAGTGTTGCGATTGGACGCTGACATTAGGCAGCTCCTTGCTCGCGACGCTGTGCATAGGTTTCCAACTGAGTGACAACATCAAGTGCGCTGCGCACACCATCTTCATGGAAACCATTATGCCAATAAGCACCACAGAACCACGTATGGTTTACGCCACTGAGCTGCGATTTCGCCTGCTGCGCTTCAATTGCTGGCAGAGAGAAAACCGGATGATGATAGGTAAATTGGCGCAGCTCTTTGCTCGGGTCAATATCGTCGCTGCTATTGAGCGTGACACAGAAGGTCTGCGGCGCTTCAATATGCTGCAGAATATTCATGTTGTAAGTCAGCGAAGGTAAACGCGTTTCTTGATTGGCTTCCCCTTTCAACCAGTAATTCCACGAAGCCCATGCCGCTTTGCGTTTAGGTAGCAAACGAGTATCGGTATGCAGCACCACTTCATTAGCTTGATAAGCCAAAGCTGAAAGCAGTTGCTGCTCTTTGGTTGTCGGTTCGCTGAGCATGGCGAGCGCCTGATCACTATGGCAGGCAAAAATCACTTCATCGAAGCGTTCTATTTGGCCATTGACCTGAATTTCGACACCAGCAGGTACGCGCTTCACTTGTGTGACCTCACTATTGAGGCGAATCCGGTCACGAAAGCCTTGCGTTAGCGGTTCAATATAGCTGCGTGAGCCACCGGGGATCACATACCACTGCGGACGATTGGTTACATCCAGTAAGCCGTGATTCAGGAAAAAGCGCGCAAAAAACATGAGTGGGAAGTCACGCATGTCCGCCAGAGACGAGGACCAAATCGCCGCCCCCATGGGCAGAATGTAGTTCTCACAAAAGTACTCGGAAAACTGATGCTGGCTCAGGAATTCCCCCAAGGTCTGCTCACTCGCCAGTTCATTCTCCACACAGGCTTTGGTTAAGCGGTTAAAGCGTAGGATCTCACTAATAAAGTGATAAAACTTCGGGTTCAACCAGTTACGCTTCTGTGCAAACAGGGTTGTCAATGTATGACCGTTATACTCCAACCCGTTAGCCTCATTGCGCACACTGAAACTCATCTCAGTTGGTCTACCTTTGACGCCAATTTCATCCATCATTTTGATGAAGTTGGGATAAGTTCTATCGTTATAAACAATAAAACCGGTATCGATCGCATACTGCTTACCGTCCAATTCGACATCCACCGTCGCGGTGTGCCCACCAATGTAATCATTGGCTTCAAACAGCGTAATATCGTGATAGCGATGCAAATAGTACCCACAAGTTAAGCCGGAAATGCCAGTGCCAATAATTGCAATCTTCATCGAAATATCCTTATTTAACTTTCAACATACGCTGCACTAATCGGGTTTGCCACGCATAAGGCAAAGCCCCTAATAAGCGAATCAACCAAGTAAATCGTTTAGGGAAATAGAGCTGAGATACACCCCGTGCTAAGCCCGTTTTGATCTCCTGAGCAGCGCGCTCAACAGAGATGATCATGGGCATGGCAAAGGTATTGCGATCGGTCAGCGGGGTGGCCACAAAGCCAGGAAAAATGGTGGAGACTTCTATACCAAGAGGATACCAGTCAAGTTGTAGAGTACGAGCGAGATACGCCACTGCGGCCTTTGACGCACCATACGCCTGCGCACGTGGCAAAGCTAATTCACTAGCAATCGACCCAACAATCGCGACTCGATGACCATGCGCCAAATGTGACTGTATGCCTTCAATCACCGCTGCAACACCCAACACATTAATGTCGAAAATACGTGCCATAACACTGACGTCCATCTTGCCGTGATCGATGTACTCACAATCCCCAGCATTCAGAATCCATAGCTCGGGCTGAGAAGGTAACTGGCTCAATGCTGCTTTCGTTGCGGCGTGATCAGTCACATCGAAAGCGAGCGGGAAAATAGTGGCAAACTCTGCGCTCAGTGCTTGCAATATTTGCTGGTTTCGCCCACAAGCGATCACTTGCCAACCGTCTTGCGCATAATCCAGTGCCAGCTGTTTGCCGATCCCTGAGGTAGCTCCGGTAATCAATACCGTCTTCATTGGCCGAGTCTCCGCTTAATCGTACGAATGATCTGACCGAGTAAAGGCAACTGCTCGTAAAGCATTTCTCCCATATCAAAGTAGTCTCGGTGATACACCACTTTGCCATTGGAAAAACGCAAATGGCTGACCCCTTTTACATCGACTTGCTCACCTTTCGCTAACTTGGGATGCCGTAAGTGCATGGTCCAAACCAGAAACGCCCCACCGTTGATAGAGTGCTGCGCATGAACAGTAAATGTACATGCCCGTACATTTTCATAAAGATTCAGAAAATACTGATAAAGTGCTGGCAGACCTTCAATACGGTGTGCAGCATCTTCAAACACCACATTCGGATGATATATTTCGACTAATCTATGCAGCTGGCTTTTGTCTAACGCTTGATAAAACTGCGCGACGTGTTGTACGTCCATAGTGATCATTCCTGATGTTATACAAAATTAATATTCGTACAATTCATGACAAACATAGTTGAGTTAACAAAGTTGTACAAGATTTTTTCTGTATAACTTTGACCTTTCATTGTTACGAAAGACTAAGCCTAGAAGATCACAATTACCCAATAAGAAGAATGGGCAGGAAAGCTAACTAAGAATAGTTTTTTAGGCTTGAGAGCCAGGCTGTCAGGTTACGGTTGAATGGTGCCTAAATACGGATTGGGGGAAGGAAATAGAGACAAGAAAAAACCAGCCCGAAGGCTGGTTTTGAGAGATTACATATTACGCAATGCTGCAATACGTTTGTCTAACGGCGGGTGAGTCATCATTAACTCTGACAATGAACGTTTACCGTTGATACCAAACGCCATCATCGAACCTTCAAGATGCGATTCTTGACCCATTTTCAAACGTTCCAACGCAGCAATCATTTTGTGTTTACCCACTAACTGCGCAGCGCCTGCATCGGCATAGAATTCACGGCGACGGCTATACCACATGGTGATAAAGCTCGCCAACACGCCAAATACCAGTTCCAATACCATGGAAACACCAAAGTAAACCATCATGTTGCTTCCTTCGCCCTCTTCCGAGTCACGTGACGCAACAATGTTAGCGATAAAACGCGACAAGAAAATGACGAAGGTATTCACAACACCTTGCATCAGCGTCATGGTGACCATATCGCCATTCGCAATGTGGCTTACTTCATGCGCCAATACCGCTTCTGCTTCATCACGCGTCATGTTGTGCAGCAAACCTGTTGAAACAGCTACCAGAGAATCGTCACGCTTTGCCCCCGTCGCAAACGCGTTCATATCTGGCGCATCATAAATTGCCACCGTTGGCATACCGATACCCGCTTGATTCGCTTGGCGACGCACAGTTTCCAGCAGCCAGTGTTCCATTTCATTGCGCGGTGTATCAATCACTACCCCGCCCACTGAACGCAATGCCATGCCTTTTGACATCAGCAGTGAAATGATCGCGCCACCAAAACCAAATACCGCCGCCATGACCAACAGGCCAGACAGACTGCCCGGTTGCATACCAGTAACAGCATAAACAATATTTAAAACAACACTCAGCACCAGCACAACAGCAAGGTTGGTTGCTAAGAAGAGCATTACACGTTTCATTACTTCTCTCCGAAAGGAAACTAATATTCCTGTTACGAGTTCCGAACCATTCGATTCTCGCCTGTTCTTGTTCTACAACATATGTTCTTTCATTTAAAAAACAAGGTTAAGCGAGAAATTGCAACATTTAGTGTCTGATAGACATACGCTATGGCTCTTACTTTGCACATCATAAGCTTATGATATACATGATGAATTACTCAATAGTACAACTCGTCATTTTTTGTTGACGACCCGTAATAAAATTATTCGTTCCTTAGACTTTGGTCTTATTGAGATAGCAAGAGAGTACGACTACATTCCTAGGGTCAAAGGAATTACACCATAAACAAAGGAAAACACATGGCTGAAGCACATAGCTACCAAATGGCGATTGATTTACTTTGTTGTCATTTAGGCATTAGCGAGCAAGAAGCGCGCGCTCAACTCGGATTGGAAGCAAAAGAGCAGACTCTTCAACAGAAGATTGTCGAAACTCAGCAATCCTTGATGGGCATGAGAGCAGAAAAATAACTCAATGCATACTAAAAAGGCTGCTCAGGATGAGCAGCCTTTTTGTTTTATGACTGTTTATCATTTACGCTACAGGCGCAGCTTCTAGCACATGTTCAAGATGGATGTATTTACCCAATTCCTGACGCTTCGCGCTTGGCATATAGGGAATTTCACCCAACTTAGGTGCACCAATTCGCCCTTCAAGATGTTCGATGATCTCAGCGTAATGTTCTGTACCAGGATTAATACGGTTGGCTACCCAGCCGACTAACTCTAGGCCATCGGTACGAATAGCCTCTGCCGTCAAAATGGCGTGACTCAAACAACCAAGTTTAATCCCAACCACTAGAATCACGGGCAAACGCTCTTGTTTTACCCAAGTGGATAAACAATCAGAATCCGAAGTGGGTACTCTCCAGCCACCCGCACCTTCAACAACCACTAACTCTGCGTTTTGTTTATGTTTTTCCAGCTTATTGCTCAGCAAAGCATAATCAATAGCCACATTTTCATGCTTGGCGGCAATGTGTGGTGAAGTGGGAAGTACCAGCGCATACGGATTGACATCCTCATATGGCATATTGACTGTCGCCGCTTTCATCAGATGCAACGCATCAGAATTTCGGTAGCCAAACTCCGTTTTATCACTACCCGCCGCCACTGGCTTATAACCAATTGTGGCGATATTTTGTGCCGCTAGCGCCTGAAGAATCGCTTTTGATGCGACTGTTTTTCCAACGTCGGTATCCGTCCCTGCGATAAAAATAGCATTTCTCATCGGTGAATAACCCCTAAACAAACCTGATATGTGGCAGGCACAAGACCCTGTTGGTTACGAAATGATTGGTAGGCCAACTCAACTTTTGCCAACGTTCTACGGCTAATCAGCCCGGTTGAACGCCCACTGACATGATTGGCTCCGATCCCTTTTAGATCGCGCATCAGTGCGAAAGCCGTCTCATACCAAACTGTGATTGGCGCTAACTCTAAGTGATGTTGAACGCATCCGGCTTGCGCTAACGCAATTTTTACCTGATTGATGGAAATGAACTGATTGATATGACGATGATGATCAACACTCCGCCAAGCTTCTTGTAGCTCGAATAAGGAGCCATCAAGCAAAGTCGAGACAAAGGCTTGACCATGTGGTTTGAGTACACGACGGATCTCGCCCAGCGGCAAAGATAAATCTTCACACCATTGCAGCGCTAAGCTAGAAAACACCAAATCGAAACTGGCTGGCATGAAAGGCAGTTGCTCGGCATCCGCTAACTGATAATTCATACCTTCATCGCCACAACGTTGCCTTGCTTGATCAAGCATGGCTAAGGAAATATCCGCGCACACCACCTGCGCACCACGTTCACGCAACAACGCAGAAAAATAGCCTGTTCCACAACCGAGATCGAGCACCAACAAGCCATCCATTCGACTCGGCATTTTATCGAGTAATCGCAATCCAACATCGCGTTGAAACGCAGCATGCTGATCATAGTGTGGCGCGGCTTTGCCAAAAGCTTGAGCAATGGCACTTTTGTCTTTCAGCTCGGTATAAAGTTCGCAAGCTGTCATACTCATGCGCATTCCTCCATCACTCTTTTTAACTGATCAGACAAGTTTCGTACTTGTTGCTTTGAATGTGCTGCTGTCAAAGTAATGCGTAGTCGCGCGCTACCGACTGGTACTGTCGGTGGGCGGATTGCACTGACCCAAATGCCTTGCTGTTTCAGCTGATAGGATGCCGCCATTGCCAGTTCACTGCCTCCTAATAGCCAAGGCTTGATTGGAGTTGAAGTCGACACATAGCCCGGTGTATCACTACACCATTCATCAAAACAGGCCATCAGCTCAGCCAATTTTTCTCTGCGCCAAGACTGACTTTGGATCATCCGCGCAGCATGAGTCAGAGCATGCGCTTGTGCCGGAGGCATAGCGGTGGAATACACATGGTGGCGTGCAAATTGCGTCAGATAATCGCCAACGTGTGCATCACACAACACCGCCGCACCTGCTAAACCAAAGGCTTTACCAAAAGTAACGACCAGAATCTCGGGATGAATCCCTGCCGCTTGGCAGCTCCCCGCCCCATGCTCTCCAAGCACGCCAATGCCGTGCGCATCATCCACCATCAACCAAGCGCGCTGTTTCACTAAAGTTGCAATTTGCGCCAAGGGTGCGCAATCACCATCCATACTAAACACCCCTTCCGTTACCACTAAGCTGTTGCTCTGCTCATGCAGTAATTGGCGAAGATGCTCAGTATCATTGTGCTTAAAGCGTTTCATGGTGGCAGGACTTAACATACCCGCTTCCATCAAGGAGGCGTGATTGAGTTTGTCTTGCAGCAGCAAGTCCTCTTTTTCGAGCAAAGTAAACAGCATGGCTTGATTGGCACTAAAGCCAGAGCTGAACAAGACTGCTCGCTCGTAACCAAGCCAGTGACACAACTCATGCTCTAACTCGGCATGAGCTGAGCTAAAACCAGTCACCATCGGCGAAGCGCCACTGCCTGCGCCAAAGCGCGCCAGACCGGTTTGCCAAGCCTGCACTAACTCAGCATCATTGGCTAAACCAAGGTAATCGTTGCTTGAGAAGTTCAGGTAAGTACGATCTTGCTGAATCAGTTCGCCTTGTGCGCTTCGCTCTAAAAGCTGAAGACGGCGAGTCAGCCCTGAATGTTCACGTTCATTCAGAGCTTGCTCAATCCGCGACTTAAAGCGCAGCGTCATAAAATAAATCGCTGGCGGTTGGGCGCGCGGCTACCCGTTCAACGACTCTATCCAGCAACTCATTTTCCGTGATTTCATCGGGCTTTTGCGCCACTTGTTCGCGGTTAATTCCTAGCTTTTTAAACAGCAGCATATCGCTGTCTTCCGTTGGGTTGGGGGTGGTCAGCAGTTTGCAACCGTAGAAAATCGAATTGGCTCCTGCCATAAAGCACAGCGCCTGCATCTGCTCATTCATCTTCTCGCGTCCAGCTGAAAGGCGAACCGCAGATTTCGGCATCATAATGCGCGCTACCGCAATCAAACGCACAAAATCAAAGGGTTCCACATCATCGACTTGTTCCAGTGGTGTACCTTTCACTTTGACCAGCATGTTGATCGGCACACTTTCCGGATGAGTCGGCAAATTCGCGAGCTCAACCAATAACCCAGCGCGGTCATTGGTGCTTTCACCCATGCCGATGATGCCCCCCGAGCAGATCTTCATCCCGGCATCACGCACGTGCGACAAGGTATCTAGGCGATCTTGGTATGTGCGTGTGGTGATGATGTTGCCGTAAAATTCCGGAGAGGTATCAAGGTTGTGGTTGTAATAATCCAGCCCCGCTTGCGCCAATTGCTGCGCTTGATCTGGAGTCAACATACCCAGCGTCATGCAGGTTTCTAGCCCCATATCCTTGACGCCGCGGATCATCTCTTTGAGCAGCGGCATATCACGCTCTTTCGGATTCTTCCACGCCGCGCCCATACAAAAACGGGTCGAGCCTGAATTTTTGGCTTTTTGCGCCGCATCCAATACGCGCTCGACTTCCATCAAACGCTCTTTATCTACATCAGTACGGTAGTGAGCACTTTGCGGGCAATATTTGCAATCTTCTGGACAAGCGCCAGTTTTGATCGACAGCAGCGTGCTGACCTGCACATGGTTGTGCGGATGATGAAGACGATGCACCTGCTGCGCTTCAAACAGCAGATCCATAAAAGGTTTATCCAGTAACGCTTTGACCTCAGCGACCGTCCAGTTATGACGAACTTCCACGTGTAATCCTTATTGGGGTTATTGGTTTTATGCTTGGCTAGTCTACTGACAGGCGTTAGACTGTCAACAACAAGAAAATCACAAGGTTTACATGTGATTACTAATTAATCTTTTATTGATTTTGGAATGATGATGGATTTAGCCTTCGACCGTTGCCATATCTGGCATCCCTACACTTCGACCTTGACACCTCTGACCTGTTATCCGGTAAGCCGAGCCGATGGCGTAATGATCACACTTGAAGATGGGCGCAGCTTAGTTGACGGCATGTCCTCTTGGTGGGCAGCGATCCACGGTTACAATCACCCAAAACTCAATCAAGCGGCACATCAGCAAATCGAGCAGATGTCGCACATCATGTTTGGTGGGTTAACTCATCAACCAGCGATTGAGCTTTGCCAAAAGCTGCTCAAGATCGCGCCCAACAATTTACAGCAAGTGTTTCTCGCCGATTCAGGTTCGGTTGCGGTGGAAGTGAGCCTGAAAATGGCGTTGCAGTATTGGCACAGTAAAGGTCAGCCGAGAGCAAAGTTTCTCACCCTACGCCACGGCTATCACGGCGATACCTTTGCCGCGATGTCAGTGACCGATCCAGATAACTCCATGCACAGCCTGTACAAAGGCTTTCTGCCCGAGCATATTTTCGCTAACTCACCAGAAGGCGGATTTTTTGATGCGTGGGATGAGCGTGATATTGCCGATTTTCGTGCCAAACTTGCTGAACATCACCACCAGATTGCCGCCGTAATCCTTGAACCTATCGTGCAAGGCGCTGGTGGTATGCGTATCTATCACCCCGAGTTTTTACGCCAAGTTAGAGCTTTGTGTGACGAATTTGGCGTGCTGCTGATTTTGGATGAGATTGCGACCGGCTTTGGCCGCACAGGCAAACTCTTTGCTTGTGAACATGCGGGAATTCAACCGGATATTCTCTGTGTGGGCAAAGCGCTGACTGGCGGATACATGACACTATCAGCCACCCTCACGACCAAACAAGTGGCCGATACCGTTTGTGCGGGGGAAGCAGGCTGCTTTATGCATGGCCCAACTTTTATGGGCAATCCGCTGGCTTGTGCGGTAGCAAGCGCGAGTTTATCGCTGATTGAGCAAGGAGATTGGCAACAGCAAGTCGCGAATATCGAAGCGTTTTTTGCCGAACATCTACCTAAACTCAATAATTTTCCACTGGTGAAACAGACTCGTTGGCTAGGCGCGATTGGTGTGGTGGAGACAAATCTTCCGGTCAATATGGAAGTGATTCAGGCTCTCTTTGTGGAGCATGGGGTTTGGATCCGACCCTTTGGTCGGTTGATTTACCTGATGCCACCCTATATTAGTCAACCTGAACATCTGCAAAAGCTGGTGGATGCAATGGCAGCCGCGTTAAGCCAACCAGACTGTTTTAAGCAATAGGCAATAGGCTACGCAACAAACGACAAGCATAAAAAAGCCGACATCACGTCGGCTTTTTTCATTCTTATGCGCTTTGAGCGCTAATTTCCCTTTAAAGGAAAACGGGATTAACCGATATGGGTTAAACCGCCCATGTACTTTTGTAGTACCGCAGGAATCGCAATGCGGCCATCGGCTTCTTGGTAGTTTTCCAAAATCGCGACCATAGTACGACCCACCGCCAGACCAGAGCCGTTCAGCGTGTGCACCAACTCAGGTTTCTTCTCACCTTTGCGGCGGAAACGCGCTTGCATACGACGCGCTTGGAAATCCCACATGTTTGAACAAGAAGAGATTTCACGGTACGTCTTCTGCGCTGGAACCCAAACTTCCAAGTCGTAAGTTTTGCACGAGCCAAAGCCCATGTCGCCCGTACACAGAATCACTTTGCGGTAAGGCAGATCCAGCAGTTGCAGAACTTTTTCTGCGTGACCAGTCAGCTCTTCCAATGCCGCCATGGAATCTTCAGGGCGAGTGATTTGTACCAGTTCCACTTTATCAAACTGGTGCATACGGATCAGACCACGAGTATCACGACCGTAAGACCCTGCTTCAGAACGGAAACAAGGCGTGTGTGCGGTCATTTTCAGAGGCAGCTCAGCTTCATCCAAAATGGTGTCACGCACTAAGTTGGTCACTGGCACTTCTGCGGTTGGGATCAGTGATAGACGGCGTGGCTCTTCATCACTGGCTTTCTCAGTCAGAGGCTCAGTGTGGAATAGATCTTGACCGAATTTTGGTAATTGACCTGTACCGAACAGCGTTTCCGCGTTCACTAGGTAAGGTACATACAGCTCAGTGTAACCGTGTTGATCGGTGTGCAGATCCAACATGAACTGTGCGATAGCACGGTGCAAACGAGCAAATTGACCTTTCATCACCACAAAACGCGCACCCGTGATCTTGGTTGCGCTAGCGAAATCCAGACCGTCGCCCATTTCGCCCAAATCCACATGATCTTTTACTTCAAAATCATAAGTTTTTGGTGTTCCCCAACGAGAAACTTCTACGTTTTCGCTGTCGTCTTTACCGTTTGGCACTGCATCGTCTGGAATGTTAGGCACGGTTTGGGTGATCGCATCCAATTGCGCCATAACAGCATCCAGTTCAACTTTTTTCGCATCCAGATCGTCACCCAAGGTGCCGATTTGTTGCTTAACCGCTTCTGCGCCCGCTTTGTCGCCAGACGCCATCAGTTGACCGATTTGCTTGGAGATGGAGTTACGCGTGGATTGTAAATTCTCAACTTCTACTTGAATGGACTTACGTTGTTCTTCAAGAGTACGGATAGTCTCCACGTCGAGTTTAAAACCGCGACGTGCCAATTTTGCAGCTGTTTCGTCCAGCTCAGTACGAAGTAATTTAGAATCCAGCATTGCTAATCCTATGCTTTAAGAGTTGCGAGAAAGCGCGTGTGCTTCCTTTTTAGCCAAAGCCACGCGTATTGAAATTTACCCTGCCAAAGATAACCAAAAGGCACTACTTTTCATAGCGCTTTTGTGGGCTTTTTGCGTTCAAATCCGCCAGATACGCTAACTTTTCAGCAATCTTAGTTTCTAGCCCGCGTTGAGTAGGCTGATAGTAGCGAGTTCCACTCATTTCTGGTGGGAAATAGCACTCCCCTGCAGCATAAGCGCCCGGTTCATCATGGGCGTAACGGTATTCCTCACCATAACCGAGATCTTTCATCAATCGCGTTGGGGCATTACGCAGATGCGGCGGTACTTCAAACTCAGGCAGATTATGCGCATCCGACAGCGCTTGTTTCCACGCGGTGTACACCGCATTGCTTTTCGGTGCGCAGGCGAGGTAGACAATCGCTTGAGCAATCGCGCGCTCGCCTTCTGCAGGCCCCACACGGATAAAGCAATCCCACGCTGCGAGTGCCACTTGCATGCCCCGTGGGTCAGCATTACCAACATCTTCAGAGGCAATCGCGAGCAGACGGCGCGCGATATACAAAGGGTCACAGCCTGCGGAAATCATCCGAGCCGCCCAATACAGAGCCGCATCGGGATCGGAACCTCGAATCGACTTGTGTACAGCGGAAATCAGGTCATACCAAATATCGCCCTTGTTATCAAAGCGCGACACTTTTTCACCAGCGACTTCAGCCAATAAAGGCAGATCAATCTGCTTGCGTCCCTGATCATCTTCGCGAGCCATGTCGTACAGCAGCTCAAGATAATTGAGCGACATGCGCGCATCGCCACTGACCAGCTCTGCTAGGCGATCCAACACGTTATCAGCAAATACCGCCGCCACTTTGCCAAGCCCGCGTTCAGTATCGGCAATCGCTTGATGCAGAGCTTGCAGAATTTCTTGTTGATTGAGTGAGGTGAGCTTATAAACCCGCGCGCGGGAAAGCAGCGCGTTATTAAGCTCAAAAGAAGGGTTTTCCGTGGTTGCGCCAATAAAAGTGACCGTACCGTCTTCAATATGCGGCAAAAACGCATCTTGCTGCGATTTATTAAAGCGATGGACTTCGTCGACAAACAAAATGGTGCGGCGGCCACTGAGTTTGTTCTCACGCGCTTTTTCGATCGCGGCACGGATCTCTTTGACTCCGGACGTCACTGCCGATACACGTTCCACTTCCGCATTCGCGTAGTTGGCTGCCACTTCGGCTAAAGTGGTTTTTCCGGTGCCCGGAGGTCCCCAAAGAATCATCGAGTGAATATGCCCCGCTTCTAATGCACGGCGCAGCGGTTTTCCCGGCCCTAAGATGTGTTGCTGACCAATATACTGCTCCACGGTTTGTGGACGCATACGAGCAGCTAACGGACGAAAATCTTCGTCGCCGGAAAAATCTAAGCTGTAATTACTCACTCGACTCGCTTCCTTGGTGCTGATTTAGTTACGCTGATCGTCAACTTCCACGCCTTTCGGCACTTTGTAGTTAAATACGCTAGCGTTGGGTTTCTGCTGTTTCACCTTACTAAAGGTAAATTCGCTCTGCTGACCATCTTGCTCAATCACTTTAAAACCTTGTACCACCCCTTTCTCACTGATGGTGATTTGGAAACGGCCTTGGTTTGAATCCAGCGCAGTAGGCGTCAGAGTAAATACATCACCCTTTTCTTCCACATGATAGGCATCCCAATCGCTGGCTTTATTACGAGTCAGCAGCACAAAAGGCGTCTGCTCTAAAGCTTCTTCGGCGCGGTACAAGGTGACCTGCTCCACGAAAGGGTCGAAATGCCATAAGGTTGTACCGTCAGAGACCAGTAAGTTTTCATCCGGCGTTTCGGTTTCCCAACGAAATAGGCTCGGACGAGCAATATCCACCTTGCCATTTCCGGTCAGGATCACTTTGCCCTCTGGGCTTAATACTTGCTGATTAAAGGTCGCGCTGAAGCCTTCACTCATGGCTAAACGCTCACTTAAGGTATCTTTAGGGGCGGCAATGGCCGAGAAACTACAAAATAACAGGGCTAACCATTTGTTCATGCTGACTCTGCTCCAAGCAATTTAGCGATGAGGAAGATAATAAAGCAAAAGCCTAAGCGTTTGCCTTCTCTAACGTGTCAGTGATGTGTAATAAACTATTGCCCACAACACTGTTTAAATTTTTTACCGCTGTCGCAAGGGCAAGCATCATTGCGGCCAATGCCTTTAAACGGATTCACACTTTGTGCTTTAGCGCCGAGCATGGCTTCATCCGCCGCAAGCGCGACTTCGTGCACCATTAAATTCAGTTGCTCGATCAAATCGGCGAGCGCAGGGACTTGTTCATAGCCTGCTTCGCGCATTTGCGCTTGGGTTTGCGCTTCATCAATCGCCAACATCAAGGTGGTCAATAATGCTTGCAGCATACGAATCGAACCATCTGCAAATGCACCCTGCTGCCACATAGGTTCTACTTGTGGCCATAACTGCATAAAGCCTTCCGCAAAATCTGCCAAACCTTGCTCACGCGACAGTGCATGCTCAGCCAGCAGCGCCAACAAATCGTACCCATTGCCTTTAAGCTGCTGGTATTGGAGATGAATTTGCTCGGTCACTGGTCGTAATAACGCTTGATGTTGCTCGACAAACAGCTCGGGGAGCCACTGCTCAGGATCGAGCGGACGAGTCACCAAGTTAGCGGCGAGCACCACACCTTCAATAAACAGATCCGACTCAGGGCATTCAATCGCGCTGAGATCGATCAGGGAATAATTCATAGAAAACGCTTAATACAAGGAAAGTTGCGCCGCATTATATACTCAAAGCGCCCGAAGTGGCAGGTCGTCTCGCCGAACTTGAATCGCAAACGATGGGTGACATTTATCAGTGCTACTACTACAATCTCGCTCCCTTTTCTCAGCGCTAGCCGGTATTCATCACTATGCGAGTTATTTTAGGCCCGATGGAGGGCGTGTTAGATCATTTGATGCGTGACATGCTGACACAAATCAATGACTACGACTTCTGCGTCACCGAATTTGTGCGTGTAGTGAATCTGCTCTTGCCTGATCATGTGTTTTATCGCCTCTGTCCTGAATTACGGCACGGATCTAAAACTCCGTCCGGTGTTCCGGTAAAAGTACAACTGCTTGGCCAAGACCCACACTGGATGGCCGAAAACGCGATCCGCGCTGCTGAGCTTGGGGCTTATGGCATCGATCTTAATTTCGGTTGCCCTGCCAAAATGGTCAATCAAAGCAAAGGCGGCGCGGCTCTTTTGCAGCATCCCGAGCTAATTTATCAGGTAGTCAAAGCGTGTCGTGACGCAGTACCGGCGCACATTCCTGTTTCGGCGAAAATCCGCTTAGGTTGGGAAGATCCGGAAGATTGTTTTGAGATTGTCGATGCCGTTGCGCAAGCTAAAGCCGATGAGCTCACTGTGCACGCGCGCACCAAAGCCGGAGGCTACAAGGCCAGCGAAATCAAATGGCATTACATTGACCAGATCCGCCAAAAATGCAGTATTCCATTGATTGCTAATGGTGAAGTGTGGAATTACGCCGATGGTCAGGCTTGTATACAGACCACAGGTGTCGATTCACTCATGGTGTGCCGCGGCGCGCTCAACGTGCCGAATTTAGGCAATGTGGTCAAACACAATCACGCCGCCATGCCTTGGCATGAAGTGGTAGATTTGTTGCTGCGCTACACGCAATTTGAAGTGCGTGGTGACAAAGGCAAATACTACCCAAACCGTATTAAGCAGTGGTTTGCTTATCTGCGCCACGCCTACCCTCAGGCTAATGAGCTGTTTGGTGAGTTACGTACGTTGACTCAAGTCGAGCCGATCGTTGATCAGTTACATCGCTATCGCGATCAACTCCATCATGCTGCGGCCGAGCTACCCTGTCTAATGAGTAAAACAACGAATCAGTAAATCAACTGATTAGTAAACCAACTGATTTTTGCCGCTGGTTTTCGCCACATACAACTTTTCATCAGCGGCTTTAAACAAATCTTCAAAACTGCGATCGGTTGTACTTTCAACCACCTCTATCCCACCGGAGACGGTAAAACCTGGCTCTAGTATTAAAGGGGACTCGCGGCAAACCGCATCAAAAATGCGCTGCATAATTCTCGTGATCTGCTCTTTTTCTTTTGCTGTGACATAAACCACAAACTCTTCGCCTCCAAAGCGTGCTACGGCATCTGAGCTGCGAATATGGTTTTCAATCTGCTCACCAATGTAGCAGATCACTCTATCACCCATATCATGACCATAAGCATCATTGATCTGTTTGAAGTCATCGATATCCAACACGGCAATGGCTAAATATTGACTGTGGCGTTTGCCTTTCAGAAAGCTTTCCATACCACGTCGATTGAGTAAACCCGTCATCGGATCACGTGCTGCTAATTCTTCGAAATGTTTACGTTCCCAACGTGTGTTGAGGTAAATCAGTATGCCAGTAAAGAATAAGTAGATTAAAGCAGCAACCAATAAGTTACCTTTTTTATGCTGCAAGAAACTCAATAGCTCAGCTTTGATATCCAGTTGATAAAATATTATCTGGTGATAATCCGCATAATGACTTGCTAATGGATAAGGGCGATAAGCTTTAGAGGGGAGTGGCCTCTCTTCAAGATCGATAATTCCAAATCCTGATGCTAAATGTGGCATTCGCTTTAATAGCTCACTTATGCCAATATCCACCGCAACGAGCCCTTGATACTCCGCGTCACGGTAAACGGGCAGTATCAGTGTTAATAACCACTCATGTTGAATTCTGGTCACTGAGCGATAAGGCCCATCAACGGCAATCATATTAGGGGCAGCAATCGCATGGTTCCACAAAGGACTCTCGCTGATAAAGTCTTTAATTTGCTGGTAGGTTACCTTTTCGCTGATGGTATCCGGCGATGAAATGATATAACCGCTGGTATCCACATAATGCACACCATAAATATATTCATCCATGTCATGCAAAAACGAGAGCATAGGTGCCATAGAGAGTTTGATTTGTAAACTGGGATCATGACTTGGTTTGGAATCGCATAAAGAGGCGTCTCCGATCAACATATAACTCAAATTTAATTTGGGGACGGCAAAATTAGAACTAGGCCCTTGAGCAAGAACCAGTCCATCTATCGGTTTGATTTGGCAAACATTATCGACAACACGAGCCGAATGTCTGAACAATACATTCTCTGCAGGAGGTTGATTATGCATGAAAGTATAATCCAATGCTGTCACTACTTTTTCTGCACGATCGAGTTGCCTCTGGATACTCGCGTAGGAATCATCAATTTTTTGGTTCAGCTCTTCCAGATATTGCTGAAAGAATGAAGCGATTAGCACAAAAACAACAAACAATGGCGCACAGATAATCCAAGTTAAACTCATGCGCTGATTCATAATTGCCTGCTAACCTCTAGAAATGAAAAACCCACCATAAACCGATAACGCTTATGATGAGTAGGGAAATTGCGTTGCGGCGATTATGCCAAAAAAACACAAAACAGTGTTAGCGCTTGTTCATCATCCGTCTCTTTTTCCTCACCGTTTTCTATTCAAACAGGCACTTAACTCAGTAGCAAACTATCGTCTGCCAACTCTTCTCCACGCACTTTAGAAAACATCTCAAGTAGCTCCGGAACGCCCATATTCGCGCGCTGTTCCCCTGTGACATCCAAGACAATCTGACCTTGATGCAGCATGACGGTGCGATCACCACAAGCCAGAGCATCTTTCATCGAGTGGGTCACCATCATCACGGTTAAATTGAACTCTTTAACGATTTTTTTCGTGAGATCGATAATGAATGCCGCCATACGAGGATCGAGTGCCGCCGTGTGTTCATCTAAGAGCAAGAGCTTGCTTTCTGACAGTGTCGCCATCACTAAACTCACCGCCTGACGCTGACCACCTGAGAGCAAACCAATATTGTCACCGAGACGATCTTCTAACCCCAAACCGAGGATGCTGATGCGTTCTTGGAACAACTTCCGGCGCTGGTTTGAGAGCGCCAAGCTCCAACCACGTTTTTTACCGCGCATATAAGCGAGCGCCATATTCTCTTCGATGGTGAGGGCTCCACAGGTTCCAGCTAACGGATCTTGAAACACTCGCGCACAAAGGTTAGCGCGTTGATCGACACTCTGTTTAGTTACATCAATTTCATCAATCAATACTCGGCCACCGACGATCGGAGTCTCTCCCGTTACTGCGCCGAGCAAGGTTGACTTACCGGCACCATTCGAGCCGATCACGGTTAAAAATTGATGCTCAGGCACCTCTAACGATACACCGCGTAACGCGCGATTCTCCAAAATCGTGCCAGGGTTAAACGTCACCTGAATATCTTGTAAACGGATCATACTGCTTCTCCTGACACGCTTCCCTGCTGAGAGACTTCGGGCTTCTGAGCAGGTGCGTTACGCTTTTTTGATTTTAAATTCCTTTTAATCTTCGGCATGATCAAAGCCAAAGCCACTAACACGGCAGTCACCAAGTTAAGATCGGACGCTTGTAAGCCAAACATGCCTGAACTGAGTGCGAAGGCAACCGCTAAACGGTACAGTACAGAGCCAACAATGACCGCCACGACAGCGACCCAGATCTTGCGACCGGGGATCAGGGTTTGTCCTAAAATAACCGCAGCAAGCCCCACCACAATCGTACCAACGCCAGAAGTGACATCCGCAAAACTGTTGGTTTGCGCAAATAGAGCCCCTGCAAAACCGACAAAACCATTAGACAGAGCCAAACAGAAATACGTGTAAAACGCGGTGCTTGCCCCTTGGGCTGCCACCATACGAGCGTTGACGCCTGTGGCTCGCAATCCTAAACCGAAATCGCTGTTGAGCAGTCGAATAACCAATAGCGCAGAAATCACGACCAATACTGCGACAACGAGAGGACGAATTAAGACGGGATCACCCAAGGCTTCAAACGGGGTCAAAATGGTGTCTTCACCCAATAAGGCCAGATTAGGACGTCCCATAATGCGGATGTTGATGGAAAACGCAGCAATCATGGTCAAAATCGAGGCCAAGAGATGCAAGATACCACATCGCACACTCAGAAAAGCCGTGACCCAACCGGTAGCGGCGCCAGCAAGAATGGCTAATCCTGTCGCCACCCATGGATTAATTCCTGCCACAATCGCAGTAGCCGCCACCGCAGCGCCCATTGGGAAACTGCCGTCGACGCTCAAATCAGGGAAATCCAGCACTCGGAAAGTTAAATACACGCCCAAAGCTACTAAGCCATACAACAAGCCAAGCTCCAAAGCGCCAAAAAAGGCAAAAGCAGACATACATACTCCTTTCTGCTTACAGAAGTTGAAATACCCCAACTCCTTGGAATATACGCTTCCGACGAGGGGCTAGCGCGCCAAGCGTTACCCCTCGTCATTTGGATAGAGCTTACTTATTTGGTACTGGTTGCACGCGCAAGTACGGCTTCAGGAATGGTGATGCCTAACTGTTCTGCGGCGGTTTTGTTGATCACAAGATCCGAACCTTTTGCCACTTGAACATCAAGCGAACCCGGCTCTTTACCTTCTAAAATAGCCGCCACGTAGTCAGCGGTTTGCACTCCGATTTGGTAATAGTCAAACCCTAGGCTGGCAATTGCGCCACGTTCTACATAAGACGTCGCTGCACCAAAGACTGGGGTTTTGGCTTGGTTAGCCGCCACAATCATACCTTCGATTGCACTGGCAACTGTGTTGTCGATCAGGGCATAAATCACATCGGACTTTTCTGCAATCGCTTGGGTAGCGGATTGAACATCAGCACTTTTCAGCGCAGTTGCTTCGACCAGCTTAATACCATGCTTTGCAGCCGAGAGTTTGAGCAACTCCATTAAACTGACCGCATTAGCTTCACCTGGGTTGTACACCACGCCAATCGATTTGACGTTGGGTAGGATTTCTTTAATCAGTTCAACATGTTGCTCAACCGGAGACAAATCTGACAAACCCGTCACGTTTTTGCCCGGTTGTTCAAGTTGCTTCACCAACTTAGCCCCAACAGGGTCAGTCACTGCGGTAAACACAATAGGAATGGTTTTTGTGGCAGAAACCAGTGCTTGGGCGGTAGGTGTCGCAATACCGACTAAGACATCTGGGTTTTCACCGACAAATTGACGGGCAATTTGGACCGCAATGGCAGGGTTGCCTTGCGCGGTTTTGTAATCAAACTCTAGATTTTTGCCCTCTTCATAGCCTTTGGCTTTCAATCCATCGAGTAGCCCTTGACGTGTCGCATCTAAAGCGGGGTGTTCCACAATTTGTGATACCGCGACTTTGGCTGTTTTGGCCATGATACTCTGGGAAGACAGTAGTGCAGCTCCGGCTAGAACGGCGGTAGCAATAACTTTGCCTGCTCTCATCTTAACTCCTTGATATAAAGCATAGTTTTTATGATGTTGTGTGTGGATGTAGCTTTAATAGTTGTTATTGGACACTTAGGGTGTCACTGACAACATTATTACCAGTAACTTTAGGCAAAGGGAAGTAGGATTTAACAGTTAGATAACAGAAAAAAGCTCAGAATTTGGTCAATGTCGAAAATGGAAGTGAAGTTAACTATCTCTCTTCTCAAACGACGTAGAACGACAGAGGATGGTAGGCAAGTTCACTCTCATGAACCCAGATAAACGCTATGATTAAGGTGACCCCATAACAGATAACCATAGGGATGTAAGATCAACTCTGCTAGAATGCGCCGCCGCGCAGGGATCAACAAGTACATGGCTCATATCTGCCAAATCTTGGTATACCTACTCTATTTACCCTTAGGAGCCGATAATAATGATGACCGATCAAGAAAGAATCGAACTACAAAAGAACAATCCACTACACGGCCTTAAGTTAGAAACCTTGCTACAAGAGCTGGTGGATTTTTATGGCTGGGATATTTTAGATACAGCAATGCGCTTTAACTGCTTTCATACCAAGCCTTCGATTGCCAGCAGTGTTAAATATTTAAACAAGACCGAGTGGGCACGAGAAAAACTAGAAAATTTTTATCTCTATCGCTTTAAACGCATGCCTCGCGCTTCCAGTGAAGAGTTTACTCTCCCGCCACGCGCAAGAACTTTCCCTCATGGCCTACAGCCGAAAGAACCGATGCAATTAACGGTAGACTCTATTTTGAAATCTCAGGCGAAAGCGGCTTCTGCTCATAAAGAAAGAACGTCCCGCAGTCGCCACACTCAGCGCTAAGTTATCTTGAACTACAGAGCTAAGTTGCCTTGGTCTACTGTATGTTTCCGTATATTTCCGTGGCCGACTATCCGATATCCGTTGGCCACAACTGACTGACGGGGCAAACCCTCTAGGCGGAAGAATTAAAACCAGCGCTCTAACGCAGTATCATCCAACTGACGAAACGCGCGATTCAGTACATGAGCCAGCTCTTTATATCGTGGTTTGCTTTTGATCGGTTCGAGAGCGAAACCGGTCTCGACAACCTTCATATAGAGTTCACGGTACCAACCAGCTAGCGCGGGAGGCAATTGGGTATTGGCTCGGTTGCCCAGCCACCAAATACCTTGCAATGGTAGACTCATGGCAAACAAAGCAACCACAATCGCTTGAGGCATGGCTTGTGTGTTGGTAAACACCATTTGCGTCAATACGCTGATCGCCGCAACCGCAGGCATGACTTTAATCGCAAAGCGAGTGGCCTTAATCACCCGTTGTTCAGGAAACAGCGGATTTAGCTCTTTGCGCATCGGCCAAATATCCATGTACTTTTGGCCATCTTTTAGGCTATGCACGATGCCGACTTTATTATTCATATCCACTTCCTCGCTGCTCTTTGCTCAACCCACTAAAATATAGTTGAATGATTCAACAAAAGACGCAAAAATTTGACAAAAGCTAATATTGATTCAAATTTTTTTTGTTATATTTGTCTATTATCGCTATGCTCTGCGGACTCTCAATCTCATTGTTGCCCTTATTTACAATTTAGGCAACGTTGGGACGATTCCTGCACGGATTGCATCGACGATTTATACTGACTTTGTCACGTCTCCACGATACGGAAATTGACGTTTTATTGACCGAGATTAGTGCCGTACATCAAGGCGTCATCTATTCTTGGTACTGATTTTATCCTAACCGATTATTACAGGTAGTCACACATGTCTAAGCTGGTTTTAGTTTTAAACTGCGGTAGTTCTTCACTTAAGTTTGCAGTTGTTGACGCTCAAAGCGGTGAACAACATCTTTCAGGTCTTGCTGAATGTTTACACCTTCCTGAAGCTCGTATCAAGTGGAAATTGGACGGCAAGCACGAAGCTCAACTGGGCGAAGGCGCAGCACACGATGAAGCTCTGTCTTTCATCGTTGAAACTATTCTTGCTTCTAAGCCAGAACTGGCAGCTCAACTGAAAGCTATCGGTCACCGCGTAGTACACGGTGGCGAACAGTTCACTCAATCAGCACTGATCGACGAAGCAGTACTGAAAGGTATCGAAGATTGTGCAACTCTAGCTCCACTGCACAACCCAGCGCACATCATCGGTATCAAAGCAGCGCAAAAAGCATTCCCAGAACTGCAAAACGTAGCCGTGTTCGATACTGCGTTCCACCAAACTATGCCTGAAGAAGCGTACCTGTACGCTCTGCCATACAAACTGTACAAAGAGCACAGCATCCGTCGTTACGGTATGCACGGTACTTCTCACCTGTTCATCGCACGTGAAGCAGCTGAGCGTCTGGGCAAACCAGCAAACGAACTGAACATCATCAACTGCCACCTAGGCAACGGTGCTTCGGTTTGTGCGATCAAAAATGGTCAATCAGTTGATACATCTATGGGCCTGACTCCACTGGAAGGTCTGGTGATGGGTACTCGTTGTGGTGATATCGATCCTGCGATCATTTTCCACCTGCACGACACGCTAGGTTACTCAGTTGAGAAAATCAACACCATGCTGACCAAAGAATCAGGTCTGCTGGGTCTGACTGAAGTGACTTCTGACTGCCGTTTCGTGGAAGACAACTACGGTCAAAAAGAAGAAGCAACTCGCGCAATGGACGTGTTCTGTCACCGTCTGGCGAAATACGTTGCTGGCTACACTGCAAGTATGGACGGCCGTCTGGATGCGATCACTTTCACTGGTGGTATCGGTGAAAACTCTGCACCTATCCGTGAAATGGTTCTGAACCGTCTGGCAATCTTCGGTATCACTGTTGACAGCGAAGCAAACCTGAAAGCGCGTTTCGGCGGTGAAGGTGTGATCACTACTGCTGACAGCCGTATCCCAGCGATGGTTATCGCGACTAACGAAGAGTTAGTGATTGCAGAAGATACCGCTCGTCTGACTAACATCTAATTCGACTTACACTGGCTAACTCAGGTTAGCCAGTGTCATTTAGGGGCTCAGCGTAAGCCTAATCTGCGCTTGAGCTTTGTCACTTTCAATCTAAGCACCTTAGATTGGTATCAATAGTGTTGAGGTACTTTACCAATGTCCCGTACTATTATGCTTATCCCAATCAGCGCTGGCGTCGGTCTGACTAGCGTGAGCATGGGTCTCCTGCGTTCAATGGAGCGTAAAGGGGTTAGCGTTTCTTTCTATAAGCCTATTGCACAGCCACGTACTGGCAATGACCAACCTGACCTGACTTCTACTGTCATGAGCCGCAACAGCGACATCAAGATCGGCGAGCCGATGAGCATGTCTGCTGCAGAAGCGTTGATTGGTAGCGAGAAAATGGACGTTCTGCTGGAAACTGTGGTTGAGCGTTACAACCAAATCAACAAAAATGCAGAAGTGACTCTGATCGAAGGTCTGGTTCCAACGCGTAAACACCCTTTTGCTAACCAAGTAAACGCGGAAATCGCGAACACGCTAGGCGCAGAAATTGTGTTCGTTGCCACTCCGGGCACTGATAACCCAACGCAACTGAAAGAGCGTATTGAAGTTGCGTGCTCTAACTTTGGTGGTACCAAAAACAAGAGCATTTCTGGCGTTATCATCAACAAGCTGAATGCACCAGTTGATGAAGCTGGCCGTACTCGCCCTGACTTGTCTGAAATCTTTGATGATGCGGACAGCGCGAAGCAAGCTAACCTTGAAGTAATGCAAATCTTCAACACTAGCCCGATCCGTGTACTGGGTTGCGTGCCATGGAGCATCGACCTAATTGCCACTCGTGCTATCGATATGGCGAAGCACCTGAAAGCTGAAGTGGTCAACCAAGGCGATATCAATACTCGTCGTATCAAGAGCATCACTTTCTGTGCACGTTCTATCCCACACATGATTGAGCACTTCAAACCAGGTTCACTGTTGGTAACGTCAGCAGACCGTCCTGATGTGATTGTTGCTGCGGCACTGGCTGCGATGAACGGTGTGGAAATCGGTGCGGTACTGCTGACTGGCGGTTACGACATTCCGCATGAAATCGTTAATCTGTGTAAGCCTGCCTTTGATACTGGTCTGCCAATTTTCAAAGCTCAAGGCAACACCTGGCAAACTTCGCTGAATCTGCAAAGCTTCAGCCTTGAAGTACCAGCAGACGACAAAGAGCGTATCGAATTCATCAGCGAGCACGTAGCAAGCCATATTGATGGCCCATGGGTAGACTCTCTGACTGAAGGTGCACAAGCATCTCGTCGTCTGAGCCCACCTGCGTTCCGTTACCAACTGACTGAACTGGCTCGTAGCGCGAACAAGCGTATCGTACTGCCAGAAGGTGATGAGCCACGTACAGTGAAAGCGGCTGCCATCTGTGCTGAGCGCGGCATTGCACAATGTGTGCTACTGGGTAACCCAGAAGAGATCAAACGTGTTGCTGCACAGCAAGGCGTTGAGCTGGGTTCTGGCATCGAAATCATCGATCCAAAAGTGGCACAAGAGCAATACGTAGCGCGTTTGGTTGAACTGCGTAAGAGCAAAGGCATGACTGAAGTGGTGGCGCGTGAACAACTGGAAGATACCGTTGTTCTAGGCACTATGATGCTTGAGCGTAACGAAGTTGACGGTCTGGTTTCGGGTGCGGTTCACACCACAGCGAACACCATTCGTCCACCACTACAAATCATCAAGACTGCGCCAAATGCGTCTCTGGTTTCGTCAATCTTCTTTATGCTGCTGCCTGATCAGGTACTGGTATACGGTGACTGTGCGATCAACCCAGATCCAAACGCAGAACAACTGGCTGAGATTGCTATCCAGTCAGCCGATTCTGCAGCGGCCTTCGGTATTGAGCCTCGCGTAGCGATGATCTCTTACTCGACCGGTACTTCTGGTCAAGGTGCTGATGTTGATAAAGTACGTGAAGCAACCCGCATTGCCAAAGAGAAACGTCCTGATCTGATCATTGACGGTCCTCTACAATACGACGCAGCGATCATGGAAAATGTAGCGGCTTCAAAAGCGCCTAACTCGCCAGTAGCCGGTAAAGCAACCGTATTCGTATTCCCAGATCTGAACACCGGTAACACCACTTACAAAGCGGTACAACGTTCAGCGGATCTGGTGTCTATCGGTCCTATGCTGCAAGGTATGCGTAAGCCTGTTAACGATCTGTCTCGTGGCGCATTGGTTGACGATATCGTCTACACCATCGCACTGACTGCTATCCAAGCAGGTCAAGAACAGAAATAAGTCAAACTGACTCATCAGCTAAAATACAAAGCCCCCTGATAATTGGGGGCTTTTTTGTTGCGGGTTATTTGACTTGGGCAAGATAGCGAACAATGGCTTTTATCTCCACTTCAGTAAGCGCCTTGCTAGCAGTTTCCATTGGTACATAAAGGCCATTCTTACGTAGACCATTTTTGTAATCCATCATTTGGTTATAGAGATATGTCTCACTCTGACCACCAATCTTGGGGTATAAGGAAATTACTGGCACATTCCCCTGCTCACCATGACATTGAATGCACCCACCTCGCCCAGGGTTTCGATATAAGGCTTCCCCTTTAGCAATCTCATCATTCGCCAGCACCAAGTGAGAAACACTCATCATACTAGCCATCAATAGAAATTGGACTTTCACTCTCTTCCCCTAAACAGTTCAACCAAGTTTCAAATTCCTCCACTGTGCTAGTCAAGTAACCTTCACTTTGGAAAAGCGCTTGTCCGCCTACAATCACCAAACTCGCGGGTAACCCCACAAAACCCACATCTCTTAGTGCTTCAAAATCTGGCCATGTGGCTTGGGATAAGTGCGTTATCGACAGCGCGTTAAATAATGTTTGAATTGCCTTTGGATTATCTCCGACATGAAGTGTTTGCACTTGATACTGGTTTGCTCTTTTGGCCAGCTCATCCAGTAATGGCAATTCTTTTAAACAAGGACCACACCACACTCCCCAAAAGTTAACGAACACGACTCGATACGGGGAATCGTTTACCCACTCAGCTGGAATATCTCGTACTGGGATTTGTCTGAACTCATTGGGTAATGGGCAGGAACTTGTTTCCGCGTTGGCTAGGTATGGATACGTTAATAAACATAAAAGGCTTAAAGTCACCCTCAAACCCATGTTGATGTTCATCGAATATTTCTCGCTATCTCTTCTGCCATTTTGGTACTGCCCATGCCATACCCATACACATCTAGCAATTTACGATCTGGGCTATACAGGTAAACATAAGCAGAGTGAAATACTTCATACTGTTCGGGTAATGGAGGGTATACCGGTTTGCCGTCTAACGTGTAGCCATAAGTGCCACGTAAAGATTTGACAACCTGCTGCGTTTGTTGATCATTCCCGACCAAACCTAGCATGTTTGGGCTAAAAAATTTTACATAGGTATCCATGTATTCCGCAGTGTCTCGATGCGGATCAATAGAGATAAATAGTGGGGTGATTTTATTTCCCTTATCACCCAGTTTGCTAAGAGCAGCGGTCATATCGATTACCGTTGTCGGGCAAATATCTGGGCATGAGGTATAACCGATCCCGATCAGAAGATATTGCTCAGACCAACTTTTCTCCGTGACCGTACCTAATGTGGCGTGTTGAAGTTCAAACCGTAAACCAGCTTGGGCGAATACTGGAAAGAGTACTATCCACAAACCCATAAGAAAAAATATTTTACGCATGTTTTAGTTCTCAATGACAAATCGTGTTGGTTATTCCCATGACCATGTACAATGGCTGCTTTAAGCCTGTTTCAATTGGAGCTAAAGCCTGAGCGGTACGTATGTCATACACAAAAAGGGTTGGGGTGTTTTGCTGTGTTGCAAACAGGGTTTTGGAATCAGAGACCACCACGACTTCTAGAAGAGGGGCTTTCAGAGCAACTTGCTGTTCTGATTTCTGGCTTTGAATATCAAACAAAGTTAGCCTATCTTGAGCCGCCACAATACCGATACTTTCAAGCCACCCTGAACGTAATGCACTCGGGTTTTGGCCAAAGTGAATGTCACGTACCTTCTCCCCACTCCAAGCATTAACCACCACACCTTCACCATTGTCTGCTGCAAGAATAATATGCTCACTGTCAGAACTCACGTATGGTCGTTGTGGCTTGGCTGATAAGGTAATAGCGCTAAATGGTTCACCCATAAATAAATCTTGGATATAGACGGTATTATCCTCGTACTGTGCAACCATACCTAGGCGTGAGTCCGGTGAGAGAGTGATCTCTGATACCGCCGTTCCCTTCGCAAATTGGAGTTGAGTTTGCTGACCGTCGTGAAAACGGTAGATAAAAGTATTGCCTGTATTTTGCTCCGTGATGTACAGGTTATATCCACCACTATCAAAATTGAGGCTAAATGGACTAGAAATCTTAGCGAAGCTACCAACCATTTTTTTCGTCAATGGCATCACAAAGATCAGTTTATCTCGACCACCAACGGCTAACTGAGCACCATCAGGATGAAAAGCCAGTTGGTCAGGTACAAAGCTGAGCGCCATTTGGCTATGTTGCTTCTCAGATAAGTCGTAAAGAAACAGAGAGGGTGTTTTACCATCGATGTACACCAACAAGTCTTGAATATCCGAGACAACCAATGAGCTTGGAACCGCTCCCAAGGTCAGCGTATCGATATGCTTTTTGGTAAAGGTATCAATCACGGCCAGCTGGTGGCTTTGGGCATCGGAAACAAAAGCCCAACGTGCGCCGTCCACATAACGCTGTTCAGACCAAGCCTGACTGGACAAGCATAAGCCAATCAAAAATAAAAATAATTTCATAAATTAAAAACCCTCAGGTTATTAGCCTGAGGGTACTCATTAACTAAGGGTTTCGAATACAACGAGCATAGAACTCAGTATCTTTTTGCATACCTAAGCCAGAACCAATCAAATATCCTTGTGCCCAACCCTCATTATCTCCCGTATTCCGTAAGTCGAGCATCTCAGGGGTTTGATTCTTCTTACGTTGCCCCAATGGGCGCATATGTATGGCAGGGCCTGCGACATCGGACGTACTGGTCCAGAAGAAATATTTCACTGGAGTATTGGGAAAAAACTCTTCATCAATCGCTGGTGAGGTTTTGTTGTAATTTACAATTGAAACCGCTTCTTTGATGTTTGGTAAACGCCAATCATCGTAGCCCGCATAATTCAGGTTTTCACAGTAGTTGATCGAGTTTTGCCAATTACGACGCTTGTAATCGATATTTTGCTGCCACATACGATTCGTTATGCGCTCAGTAACGGTTCCATCACGATTGTCGACAAAATCCATGTTGTGATAGGCCGCACCATTATCTGCGCGCACACATCTCACCAATTTCGTTGATGCTGTATGTTGCCCCATAATGTGTGCATCTGGAAAACCTACGTGCCATACATGATCTGGATGATCTGAAATCGGGAATGCCCAAATACCAGAGTTAGCTCGCGGCATGTTTGAAAAAACATCCGTATTGATGGCGGGGCGAAACTCACCCATATCCGCAATACTTTGCAACTCTTTCATCAATGGATAACGCCAATCGGTGTAACCATCCAGTTCAAGATTGTCACAATACGCTTGGCCTTCTGCCGCATTCATCCAAATCCGTGAACTTTCGCGCTCCCACATTAGCTGGGTGTTATTGTCATGGACAACTTTACCAGATTCACTGACGGTGAAACTCATTGGAGTATGAGGGTAATCACTATCCTCACCCGGCATATCGCTAAAGTTCTGAATTTGGCCTGTCTCTGGCAATTTGAAGCCTTTGACTGGTGGCATGCCAATCCCTGTTATGAACTCACGTCGTTCAACCGCTTTATATTCCTGTCCAGTAACATAAGCGATGATCTCTTGATAATCCTGTTCGGAAAGCATGCGAGCAAACGGAGCCATAATCGGAGCTTGACGATTGGTACGATCACCATCTCGATACGCTTTCATTTGCTCAAAAAGGTAGGCTGGCATTTGCCCTTTCAGTGGTGGATAAGCTGGATTTGTACTTGCACCTTGTTCCCCATGACACATTTTACATGTCGTGTCGTATTTTTCTTTTCCGCGAGCAAACACATCACTGCTCAGAACTTGTGGATCAGGGTTGTACGCCATGGTTCGTTCACTCAACACCACAGCAACAGTGGCCATCTGCTCCGGCGTATTTTGGTATACGATTTCTTTCATCTGCGATGAAATACCAGCATGTCTTTCATTGTCCATATCAACCCACTGGTTATAAAAATACTGTGGGTCAAAACCTTCCAGCTTAGGACTTAAGGTTTCAGGGACTTCCTCTTTCGCTGGACGATGGCAGCCCATGTAACAACCATAGATAATGCGGTTTGCCACTGCTTTATCTTTCGGAGTCAGTTCTTCGAAAGTACGATTTATTGTGTAGTCTTCATAGCCATTATTAATATCTTGCGCAGCAATGGCAGAGGTAACGGGGGTGAGCGAGAACAAGGTAAACGCCCAGTATTTTAATCTCATGATGGGTCTCCTTCTGACATAGCCGCAAGCGATTCCAGTAAGCGCTCTTCACGTAATCGCATGTCTCGTTTTAAACCAGGATGGGCGATGTCGTAATGACATGAAGAACACTGGAAATTGGCATCTGTCTCTTTGCGAGAAAAAGCTAATTGATGGGTTTGATCTGAAATTGGGGAATCTTCCGTTGCTGCGATCGCTCTTGGTTCAATCTGCTTATGGCAACTTTCACAACCCGAATCAAACACATACTCGGTACGTTTCTCATGCAGTGCTTGATAATCCAAATTTTCCATACCTAAGATGTACTCCCCCCACAAATGACGCATGCCAGATGTACCTTTCACATACAACTCTTCAACGACATTCGATTTAGGAAGATGACAATCCACACACTCCGCCACAAAACCTTGGGTATTGTTCCCACCATGGATTGAGCGCGAGAACGTCTCCGCCATCGGTTGCATCGTATGGCAAGATGCGCAAAATTCATTGGTACTCAAGGCATGCAACACTTCCGTTGCAGGCAAGGCAGAAAGCATACCTAACCCGATACCACTCCCCAAAAGCACTAACAAAACCATGCGCTTTACATTTCGTACTTCTTTCAACAGATTTTTCACAGTGCACTCTCCTGTGCACGAGCAATCTCCGCACTAGTTTTCACGACAGCGTCACAACGTAAATCATCGGTATACGTCATCCAGATAGTGACGGGATAAACATCCCCCACCTTTGGCTGTATTTTGAGATTTTTCAGCATGATGTGTGGACCGCCAGGTTTAAGCTCATTCTTACCCTCTATAATTTTGATCTTCGGCACCCGACGCATCGTCATCACACCATCAACCATTTCCGTCATGTGCACTTCAACCACATCAGACAACGCTGGAATCGAAGCACCAAGCACTTCCTCATCAGCCGGTAGACATAAGCTTTCAAATTGATCGGTATTTTCAAAATGAATGTTCAAATAAAGGGCAGTTGCCTCTTTACCAGGTACAGGTTCACGAATTACACACTCCGAAACCGTTAATCCGGCATGTGCCCCAATCGAAAATAAGGATGAAATAAGAAATAACCATTTACGCATGCGAGCTCCTTAAAAATGAGCAATCAGACCTAAGCTGATTTTGTCGTTAGAAGAATCTTCAAAATATTCGGCGACTTCTCCATACAGAGAAGCATTGGGATGGAGAGCATAAGAAATATTGGCGAGAAGAAGCGTTTCATCCTCTTTCATCACATGAGCATCATATTGTTTGGCTTGCACCCCTAAACGATATTTCACACTATGATGTTGGTATTGACCTGAGAGTGCATAAACCCAACTATCCCCTTGGGGATCCTTTTCGTTATACTCAACCAAAGCCCCAAAATAAGCATCGTTAAAGCGGTAGCCAGAAGAAAGAGCCCAACGGGTATAACCAGAAGGCATAAACTTCTGATCCATTTCAGCTCGGTTGAAAACTAGGCTAAAATTAGACGTGTTATACAAAGCACGAAGCCCCAATACGTCAACGTCTGAGCCATTTTCCGCTTTGGGTGACATTGCTGCTACTTTGAGTGAAAAGTTATGAAACACGGGAGAGGCGTACGCAACAATGTTTTTCCCATATTTATCTTGGCGAAATAAAGTACCATTGCCACCCGCACGGCTGATATTATTGCTATCGAAAATATCAACTTTACTGTACAGATCTTGCCATGCACCTGTGGTGCCATTACCTATATACAATGCACCAAATGATTGGGACATTAACAAAACATTTGATTCACTGATTATAATTTCATTATTTTCTTTTAAATTCGGATTGTTATCTGAATATTCAGCAGCCAACTTATAGCGTACGCGAACATGTTCTGATGGAATAAATCCCTGTAACCCAAGGATCGCTTCCTGAATGCGCGTTTGCTTATCTTGATTATCTTCCCAACTGACTAGGCCTTGGATTGAACCATAGAAATCTGGCCTTATTTCAGTTAATTGGGCATACGTTGGAGCTATTGCGGTGACCGCTAAAAAGGTTACTACTGCTTTAATTTTCATCTCTTGTACTTTTATTAATTTCCATTACCATAAGATGATATTCGAAAGGGTGCCTTTTTATCAGACGACTAGATGACAATACCCTCTTTCACAAAATGCATAGTGGGATCCAATTCAAATAAAATGTTTCCACTTAAGCTTAGCTTGTTGGTGATATGTTATGAATTTGGATTTATTGAGAATTTTAATTGCCGTAGTTGATAACAAAAGCTTTATCGCTGCAGCTAAAGCTTTGGACATCAGTCAACCTACTCTAAGTCGAAAAATAAAATCTTTAGAAGATGATATTAATTTTAAAATCATCCACAGAGGAAATAGAGAATTATCACTAACCCCACAGGGCGAGAACTTCATTCACGTTGCGAGAAATATACTACAACAATGGAATGAAGGATTAGAGAATATTAACCAGCAAAAAAATCATATAGAAGGAAATATTAAAATAGGTTTACTTCACCCAATGGCAAGGTGGATCAGCGACAGTTTCGTTAAGCTATTTCTTGAGAAAAACCCAAGAATAAAAATAGAACTTGTCACTAAAACACCAAAACAATTACTATTCATTGATGACTGTGACTTATTGATATCGCCTATTATGCCAGAGGATGACTCTCTGGTTGCAATAAAAATCTTAGACTTTTATTTTCGTTGCTATGCTTCACCTGAATATTTAAATAAATACGGCATTCCTGAAACGCCTACCTGTTTGGATAAACACAACTGCATTGCCAATATTAACCATCCTGGTAATGAAAAATCTTGGCAATATATTACCCCTCTTGGTGAAGAAAAGACCATACCCATCACTGGAAACATTACAACAGATTCTATAGACATAGCGAAGAATTTAGCAAAAAGTGGAGTGGGAATAATACAACTTCCCGAATTCCAAGCATTGGATTTTATTGAAAACAATGATCTTATTGAGTTATTTCCACACTACCACTTCAAACGAGGCAGCATGAACATTATTCTTCGATCACGAGAACATATCACACAAAAAATAAAAGTATTCATCAATGAATTTCGCCATTTTATTGAGCATGAACATGATTTATCAAACAAGCTTCATCAAAACATTATCGATATAAAATAATTTAATGAGTGATGCCAGTGAGATTAAAATGGCAAATGGCATCACTCATTCATCTTGAGTTTCTGAACTCTTTAATTATGAAGAGAAATTAAATACTTTCCCGCCCATGCATCCTAAGTAAATTAAGCTGTGGCCCAACAGGGACAATCTGAGTCGGATTCATCATAGTGTGACTAAAATAGTAATGCCGCTTGATATGGTAAAAATCGACGGTTTCTTGAATACCGTCCATTTGGTACAACTCGCATAAGTAGCCACTAAGATGTAGATAGTCTGCAATTCGTTGGCGGTTACATTTGAAATGCCCGACATACACTGCATCAAATCGAATCAAGGTTGTGAATAAACGCCAGTCGGCTTCGGTAATTTGGTTTCCGGCTAAATAGCGGTGTGTCGCGAGATGCTGGTCAACTTTATCCAGCGCCGCAAACAGCGCGTCAAAGGCTTCTTCATAGGCTTTTTGCGTGGTCGCGAAACCACAACGATATACCCCATTGTTGATGTTTGGATAAATAAAATCATTCCATTCATCGATTACCGTTCGCAAAGCTTTGGGGTAATAATCGGTTTCATTACCCGTTAGCTCATTGAACGCACTGTTGAACATACGAATGATTTCCGAAGATTCATTACTGACGATAGTGTGCAGCTTTTTATCCCACAATACAGGCACTGTGACTCGTCCCGTGTAATCGGCTTTAGCATGGGTATAGAGTTGATGTAGTTGAGTGTAGCCATACAGCGGCTCTGGAATGCCAAACTGCCAACCATGTGAGAGCATATCCGGACAGACAATCGTCACATCAATATGCGTTTGCAGCCCTTTGAGAGCACGAAAAATCAAGGTGCGATGTGCCCACGGACACGCCAAAGAGACATAGAGATGATAACGGCCAGATTCCGCAGCAAATTGCGCATCAGGCGTCGCTTTCACCCAGTCACGAAACCCTGCATCTTCGCGTATAAATTCGCCATCATGTTGTTTGGTGTCGTACCAAACATCGTGCCATTTGCCTTTAATTAGCTTGCCCATCTTGCCCCCAAATTCTCATCTTTTAGGCATTATAAGCAACTGGGCACGCCACTTAACCCAAGGCGATTGGTCGTGTTGTTCAAAATATTCGAATACAAAAAAAGCGCGATCCGAACGAGGAATCGCGCTTGGCCCGTCACAGGCTGAATTTATGCCTCAGCGTATAAACAAGAGACTGAGTGAATATCCGAACCTTTAATCACTGGTTTGGTTTTCGCACACTCTGCGGTTGCTTGAGGGCAACGAGTACGGAACACACAACCTGAAGGCGGGTTCATTGGCGAAGGCAAATCCCCTTCCAGCATCTGGATGGTTTTATTGCGCTCCAGATCTGGATCTGGAATCGGAACAGCTGACATCAAGGCCTTGGTATAAGGATGTTTAGGATTTGCAAACAGCTCTTTGGATACCCCTAACTCTACCGCATTACCCAAATACATCACCAACACACGATCTGAGATGTGCTTCACCACCGAGAGATCGTGAGCAATAAATACTAGACTCAATCCTAACTCTTTTTGCAGTTCTTTCAGCAAGTTAACCACCTGAGCTTGAATCGACACATCCAGTGCTGAAACTGGTTCGTCACAGATAATCATCTTAGGCTTGAGGATCAGCGCACGTGCAATACCGATACGCTGACACTGACCACCAGAAAATTCATGTGGGTAGCGGTTGATCACGTTAGGCAGTAGACCTACTTTGGTCATCATCTCTTTCACCCGATCTTTCACTTCTTGCTTAGAAAGCTCAGGATAGAAAGTTTGCAGTGGTTCCGCGATGATATCGCCCACTGTCATACGCGGGTTTAACGATGCCAGTGGATCTTGGAAAATCATCTGGATTTGCTTACGCGTTGCACGGCGTTTCACTTCCTGCATGCGAGTCAAATCTTGGCCTAACCACAGCACTTCGCCGTGAGTCGCTTGCACCAAGCCGATGATGGCGCGAGCAAATGTGGATTTACCACAGCCTGATTCACCCACTACGCCCAACGTTTCACCTTCATACAGACGAACGTTTACACCGTCTACCGCTTTCAGGGTCAGAGGTTTCGTCCATGGCCAAGCCGATTTCGGAGTGATGTTAAAGTGGACTTTCAGATCTTTGACGTCCAGTAATAATTTTTTCTCTGCACTCATTTTGTCCAAGCCTCCCAATCAGAAAAACACGCACGTTGACGGTCATTGCCAAACGGCAGCAGAATCGGTGCTTCACGCTTACAGCGATCCGTCACACGATGGCAGCGCTCTTGGTAAGGACAACCCACTGGCAATCGCAGCAAGTTAGGCGGGTTACCCGGAATGGTTGGTAACACTTCACCTTCAGAATCCAAACGCGGAATCGCACTGAGCAGACCTTCTGCGTAAGGGTGGCTTGGGTTATAGAAAATATCGTTCACTGAACCGTATTCCATGGTACGGCCTGCGTACATCACCAGCACTTTGTCACATGAACCAGCAACCACGCCCAAATCGTGAGTGATCATAATGATGGCAGTATTGAACTCACGCTTCAGATCGTTAAGCAGTTCCATGATCTGCGCTTGAACAGTTACGTCCAATGCCGTAGTGGGTTCATCCGCAATCAACAGTTTTGGACGGCACAACAAAGCCATTGCGATCATTACACGCTGACGCATACCGCCAGAAAACTCATGCGGATACATGGTGATACGCTTACGTGCTTCTGGAATTTTTACCGCTTCCAGCATGCGCACGGATTCTTCAAACGCTTCCGCTTTACCCATACCTTTATGCAGCATCAGCACTTCCATCAGCTGATCACTTACCTTCATGTATGGGTTAAGTGAAGTCATTGGGTCTTGGAAAATCATCGCGATTTGCTCGGCGCGCACTTTATTCAGTTCACGCTCTGGCAGATTGAGGATCTCTTTACCCTCAAATTTTGCGCTACCGGTGATTTTGCCGTTTTTGGCTAGCAAGCCCATGATGGCAAATACGGTTTGTGATTTGCCTGAGCCGGATTCGCCAACAATGCCTAAGGTTTCTCCCTGCTTGAGAGAGAAATTGAGATCGTTCACTGCGGTAACAATACCGTCTTGGGTAGAAAACTCTACGCGCAGATCTTTGACATCTAATAAACTCATCATTACTTCCTTTTTATTCTTCTTGGTTTATCTGTCTTTTGGATCGAGCGCGTCACGCAGACCATCGCCGACATAGTTAAAACAGAACAAGGTCAACACCATGAATACCGCGGGAAACAGCAGTTGCCATATAGCAACTTCCATTGTGTTTGCTCCCTCTTGTAGCAGAGCGCCCCAACTGGTCATCGGTTCTTGCACACCAAGGCCAAGGAAGGAAAGGAAAGATTCGGTCAAAATCATGCTTGGGATCAGCAAGGTTGAATAAACCGCCACAATACCCAATACGTTCGGCACAATATGGCGAGTGATGATGTTCCACTTGCTCACACCACACACATGTGCCGCTTCGATAAACTCTTTGCTACGTAAGCTCAGCGTTTGACCACGCACGATACGCGCCATATCCAGCCATGCGATCGCACCGATCGCGACGAAGATCAGCACGATGTTACGGCCAAAAAACGTTACCAATACGATAACCAAGAACATGAATGGGATTGCGTAGAGGATTTCCAGAATACGCATCATCACACGGTCAGTACGGCCACCAATAAAACCAGACGCTGCGCCATACAGAGTACCGATCAATACCGCAACCAAAGCCCCCATGATACCTACCATCAGAGAGATACGGCCACCCACCAGCGTGCGCACGAAGAGGTCACGCCCAAGAGCATCGGTACCAAACCAGTGTTCAGCCGAAGGTGCTGAATGCATTGCATACCAGTCAGTATCTTCATAGCTGTAGGCTGAAAACATCGGCAGGAATATCACAGCCAACGTAATCAGGGTTAGAACAAACAAACTCACCATCGCTGCTTTATTACGCATGAAGCGAATTCGCGCGTCTTGCCATAGGCTGCGGCCTTGGATCTCAAGGTTTTGCGAGAAGTTTTCAATCGCCGCTAAATTTTCTTTTTTCGTCAACATTATCTAAGTCCTATTAGTAGCGAATCTTCGGATCGATATAAGCGAGAAGAATATCGACAATCGCGTTAAACAGAATAAATAGGAAACCGATCAGGATCGTTACCCCCATAACCAAAGAATAATCTCGGTTGAAGGCGGCGTTAACGAAGAGCTTACCGATACCTGGCAAGCCAAAAATGGTCTCAATCACTACCGAGCCCGTGATGATGCCGACGAAAGCTGGGCCCATGTATGAAACAACAGGAAGCATGGCTGGCTTCAGCGCGTGTTTGACCACGATATAACCGTAACTCAATCCTTTCGCACGAGCCGTGCGGATAAAGTTACTGTTCAGGGTTTCAATCATTGAGCCACGAGTAATACGGGCAAAGGTAGCGACATAGAGCAGTGACATCCCCAAGACTGGCAGAGCCATGTACTGGAACCCTCCGTCTTGCCATCCGCCTGCCGGGAAAATATTAAAATTAATCGCAAAAATATAAATCAACACGGGTGCCAACACGAAGGAAGGCATGACCACCCCTAACATGGCGGTGGACATTATGGTGTAGTCAACCCAAGTATTCTGCTTCAAGGCGGCTATGGTTCCGACCGTTACCCCCATAATGACAGTAAAGACAAAAGCAGCGAGACCGATTTTCACTGAAACAGGCAGTGCACTGGCGATCAGCTCATTCACTGTATAGTCTTTGTACTTAAACGATGGGCCAAAATCACCCTGAACAATATTGGTCAAGTAGGTCAGATACTGTTCAGAAACGGGTTTGTCTAAACCATATTTAGCATTGATGTTGGCCATCACTTCCGGCGGCAAAGGACGCTCTGAAGAAAATGGGTTACCTGGCGCATAGCGCATGAGAAAGAAAGATATCGTAATCAACACCAACATGGTTGGTATCGCTTCAAATATCCTTTTTGCGATGAATTTAAGCATATGCTCACTCTTTCAATCTGTGACAAGGAAATGCAAGGACCCTACACGTGAATTTCACATGCAGCGTCTACGTTACTTATAGTTTTATCCCCACCCTACTGAAGTTGCAGCCATACCGCACTGCAACTTCAAATAGCTAGGTTATATGGCTCTATTATTGAGCTTTGATGTAAAGATCTTTCATATAGATCTTGTCTTCCGCGTTGTTTGATGGGTAGCCACCAACAGTTGGAGAAACAAGACGTGATCTTACGTATTGATAGATTGGCGCGATTGGCATATCGCGAGCCAACAACTTCTCAGCATCAGCATAGAGTTTTTGACGCTCTTCTTCTGACGTTGAAGTCATGGCTTTTTCAATCACTGCGTCATATTCAGCACTGTGGTACTGAGGATCGTTTGACGTGTTGCTTGATAGCATCAGAGTCAGGAATGATGACGCTTCGTTGTAGTCACCACACCATCCCGCGCGCGTTACGTCGAAGTTGCCTTGACGACGTGTGTCGAGGTAGGTTTTCCACTCTTGGTTTTCCAATCCGATGTCCACACCTAGCGTTGTTTTCCACATAGATTGGACCGCGGTTGCAATCTTCTTGTGGTTTTCTGACGTGTTATACAGCAGAGTAAATTTCAGAGGGTTAGATTTGTTGTAACCTGCATCTTCCAGCAGTTTTTTCGCTTCAGCAATACGCTCTTTTTGAGTCAATTTGCCGTAAGCCGGCATCTCTGGGCTGAAACCAGCAGTGATTTCAGGTGTTAGGAAATAAGCCGGTTTTTGACCTTGGCCCAGAATGGCATCAGAGATTACATCACGGTCAATTGCATAAGAGAGTGCTTGACGTACGCGAACATCATCAAATGGTGGCTTTTTATTGTTGAAGCCGTAGTAGTAAGTACAGAGTTGACCTTGTACTTGTACTGCTTCTGGGTGCTCTTTTTTCAAACGTTTGAAGTGCTCAAGAGGCAGTTCGTTCGTGATTTGAATTTCACCAGACAAGAAGCGGTTCATTTCTGCCACTTGGTTTTCAATTGGCAGATACGTCACTTTGTTCAGTACGGTATTTTTGTCATCCCAGTATTGAGAGTTACGTTTGAGCTCTAAGCGCTCGTTAACAACCCATTTATCAAGAACATAAGCACCGTTGCCCACATAGTTTTCAGGCTTGGTCCATTGTTCGCCAAACTTTTCTACTGTCGCTTTGTGAACAGGTTTCACGGTAGTGTGACCCATCATCATCACGAAGTAAGGCACTGCGCTTTCCAGTTCAAACATCAGCGTTTTGTCATCAACCGCTTTTACACCCAGCGTTGATTTGTCTTTCTCCCCTGCGATGATTTCTTTCGCATTCTTCATCTTGGTGTATTCCATGTACCAAGAGTATGGAGAAGCCGTTGCTGGATCGACAGCACGTTGGAAGCTGTACACGAAATCGTGCGCAGTAACAGGGTCGCCGTTAGACCATTTTGCATCTTTACGGATGTGGAAAGTGAACGTTTTGTTGTCTGTAGTTTCCCAACTCTCTGCAACACCTGGTACCACATTGCCATTAGCGTCTTGGTTAACCAGGCCTTCTAACAGATCACGAATCACGTTGGACTCAGGAACACCTTCGGTTTTGTGTGGGTCAAGTGAAGCAACTTCAGTACCGTTACCACGAACTAGCTCTTGAACAGGAGCAAGTTTGGTACCAGCAGGAACATTCGCTGCAAGAGAGGAAAAAGACGTGGCTGCCACCGCCAGACCAGCACTTAAAAGCAGTGCTTGGGTGATTTTGTTCTTATACATGCATAAACTCCAAGTTTTAGTATTGCATCCATGACTTCCATGTCAGGTATTCAGAACGGCTGATTGTTGTCGTTTGTCGTATAAGTGTTAAACAAAGACAACTTACACCTGACAGGGATTGCGGCACACATTAGCAATCATTGAATTAATTTGCCATAAAAATGTATTAAAAACCGACTATACTCTTTGGTTTTCCCAAACATCAGTAAAAAACTTCATCAATCCAATTTATATCCAGTTAATTAGAATGCCGAAGCTAGAGCAAACAGATCAATGTGCCAGATTATCTAGTGCTCACACAATGTACAGTGCATTATGCTAGATAACTCAGATCTATTTAACATTTCGTACACAACAAAGCCAACTCTTAGTGACAATTCACTGCTCCATCGAGTAAAAATGTGACTCTTCTCAAAGCTTATTTTTAGGCAATCGTTTGGTATAAAAGGAGCGATTTCCCCTCAAATTGATCGTAATGCAAGAAAACGAATCAAAACGTAAATTTTGCTGAACAGCTCAAACAATACGAAATCATTAAAACACCAATCCGGAAATACTCGCCCAACCTCGCCAAGCCTTTTCTATACTTAAGCCATTAGTATTAGAATCGATAAGGTGGCTTTATGCGCTATTGGTGGTTTGCTTTAACTTGGTTGATTTCTTCATTCGCCCTCTCTTCAACCCTTACGTTTGGTGTTGTACCCCAGCAATCTCCCGAGGAACTGGCTAAACGCTGGGTACCCATTTTAGAAAATCTCTCGGAAAGTTCGGGACTCTCTTTGGAATTTCAAACCGCAACAACCATTCCTGAGTTTGAACAACGGGTAAAAAATAGTGAATATGATGTGGTGTATATGAATCCCTATCACTACACTTTTTTCCATGAACAACCGGGATACATGGCGTTTGCCAAACAAAAAGATCAAAAACTGCAAGGCATCATAGTGGTTGCTAAAGACAGCCCAATAACTTCGATTAAAGATCTCGATGGGAAAACGCTCGCCTTTCCTTCGCCAGCGGCTTTTGCTGCCACCATCATTCCTCAGGCACTACTCAAGAAAGAAGGCGTTAATATTGAATCGCAATATGTTTCTTCACACGACTCTGTATATCTTAATATTGCCAATGGTTTTTTTGTCGCAGGGGGGGGGATTCAACGCACCTTTAATACCGCACCCAAAGAGGTAACCAGTCAACTGCGCGTTCTTTGGGAAAGCCCTAAATTCACACCTCACGCATTCGCTTACCACCCACGGCTTAATCAAGCTCAGGTCTTAGCCTTGAAAGAAGCCTTATTGAATCTTTCACAAACAGAAGTAGGCCTGCTACAGCTGCAAGCGATTGGCTTTTCTGGAATAGAAGCAGCGCAAGACAGTGATTGGGACGATATTCGTGACTTACATATACAGACGCTTTCCCATCAGCTTAAGGAATAAGCGATGTCGATACGCTTAAAGACTATGCTCGGAGTGGCGTTGATTGAGGCGTTTTTGCTGACTATTTTGATCACCTTCACTCTGAGCTATCTGGAATCCACCAACTATGATGGATTAAAGAAACGAGCCCATACAACGATCGCTCTTTTTTCAACCATGGTGAAAAATGCCGTGCTTGCCTACGATTTGGCTAGCCTTGAATCGGCCGCGACCTTAATGATGTCCAATCAAGACATTGTCTATGTCTGTGTAGAAAACGCCCACGGTAAAGAATTGATCTTCAAAGGAGAGCGTGAGTTATTTAAGGCTTACCATACGATTAACGATGAAGATTTTTCGCAACTCCAACCCATCTATACGGCTAGCGATATTATAGAGGTGAGTGGCACCGCATTTGGCACGGTGTTTATTGGGTTCGATCTTTCTTATCTCGAAAAACAACTTGAACATGCAAGGCGTTGGACTTTGCTCATCATTCTCGGTGAAATGGGATTGGTAGCCCTCTTCTCTTATATGCTCGGTAACGCACTCACACGCCGTTTGACTCAGTTGAAAATCGCCACTGATCAGATCACATTTGGTAACCGTGAAGTATTAGTTGATATAAAAGGGCATGATGAAATTAGCCGCGTAGCACACTCCTTTCAGCAAATGATTCAATCACTGCGCCATTCCGAAGCCACTATGCGCGATTATCAGCACCAACTTGAACAGTGGAATTTAGAGCTCGAAGATAAAGTCAACCAACGCACTGAAACGCTGTTAGCCAAAAACCAACAGTTGGAAGAGATGAACACCAAGCTGACGTTGATGAAAGATAAATTGGTCGAAACCGAAAAAATGGTTTCGATTGGCACTCTTGCAGCGGGATTTGCCCATGAAATTAATAACCCTAATGGCGCACTAAAAAGCCATTTACAGCTGATTCAGCAAGATTTTAATCAAATAAAAATCTGCTTCGATAATATTGAGTTGATGTTGGCTGGTACGAGCTATCACGATAAGTTTTTCCGAATAAAAAACGATCTTTACATCGAGGAGAGTGTTTCAGGGATTGAAGAAAGCTTGCGAGATGCTTTGCACTGTGTCGACCGAATCAAAACGATTGTGGATAAGGTACAACGTTGCCAAACTCAACCCAATAGGCACAACAGCAGTTGGGTTTCCCCGCTAAGTCTGCTTGAACAAGCAATCACGATTTGTGGCTTACGTGAGTGGGTAGTCTGGAAAGAACAAGCGCTCTATCCTCCCCTCATTTATTGCTACAGCAACGATTTCATCACGGCCTTCAGTGCCATCCTTAACAATGCATTTCAGGCTTATACGATCAACGACCCCAATGTGCGTATTGAACTGTCACTGCGCCATGAGCAACATCAATTGGAAATTGAGATTGTCGATTTTGGGCGTGGAATGAGCCCAGAAGAGAAGCAACACGCCTTTGACCCTTTTTTTACCACCCATGATGTGGGGAAAGGCGTAGGCCTCGGTTTAACCGAAGCCTACAGTAGTATCAAAAAATACGCAGGGGATATTCAATTGTTCAGCGAACAGGGCCAAGGCACTCGTGTATTCATTACTCTACCTTTAGCCCCGAGCCAACCATAAGATGGGAAAACGCTTAACCAATGTAAACTGCAATAGGCATGTGCATCTCTTTTTCCAGCTCTTTCAACTTACGCAACAAAGATTCATTCATGGCATTCCCTGCCGTGAGCATCAAGCTGCCGTTAGGTAAATAAATATCGCGTTTAATCACCATTCCAGGGCGTACTTCGCTTAAGCTCACGCACAGTTCCATCCCTTCTTCAATACGTGTCACTGCACTCACGATGGTGATAAATGCTTCCACCACTTGGGTATCGTAAAAAATCCCAGCTTGCTGACGTAGATACCCTTGCGCACTTTTGGTGTGCATTCGTCTTGGGTTATTAGAACCAGCCACGAAGAAATCATAGTCTTTGACCACTTTGATAATCCGTGCACCAATCGGGATCTGTTCTCCCTGTAAATGGTCAGGTTTTCCTGTACCGTCATACAACTCGTCTTGGTGACGAATAATTTCCATCAGCGGCTCAAAACGTTTAATTCGTCCCACAATTTCTGCGCCAAGGATAGGGTTCACATTCGGTGTGATGGGAATATCGGTATCCTGATGCACTTTGATGACTTTCCAATCATTGTTCGCTTCACCAATTAAACCGATTTGATGCATTAAACCACACAGATAGACATGGCTAGCTACTGCTTCTGGCTGTTTAAGTTTAAGCGCCACTGATTTCGCTTGGTTGGCAATACGCTCAGCGTGATCGGCAGGATAACCTGTGCGGTGCTGAATGATCGCCGTCACCATTGCCAAAATATCTTTGAAGGTTTTATTTCGAGAGGCGAGGGATACTTCCAATCGTTTGTTGCTGTCTTGCAACTCCAGCGTACGCTCTTGAACTTTCACTTCCAACTCTTGGTTGAACTGCGAGAGTTTCATGTTATTGGCCGCTAGGGCTTGATTGGCGACTTCAAGGTCTTTATTCCGTTCTTCCAGCTCGATGGTGAGCCGTTCTTTATCGCGGCTCAGACGATAAAATTCTGCGGCTTTACCCACTATCAGTTTCAGGTTTTCATTGTCCCAAGGTTTACTGATGTAGGTATGGATCCCTCCCGCATTCACCGCTCGTACCGTTGATTGAATGTCCGCGTAGCCAGTCAATAAGAGTCGAACCGTTTGGGGCTGCATTTCTCGCGCCTTTGCAAGAAAATCCGCACCATCCATTTCCGGCATACGCATATCAGAGATGATGATATGGATGAGGTTCTGTTCAAGATATTGCAGCGCCTCTGCACCATTATCAAAGGTGACAACGTTGTACTCCATCCGCAATACTCGATTTAGAGCTTTCAGAATATCGTTTTCATCATCGAGTAGCAGAATGTTTAACTTTTCATCATGAGTGTTATCCATTTGCATAGCGCCCTTCCCTCTCTTTATCGAGATACTTCAGGACTTGTTCTGGGGCAATTGCGGGGCTAACCAAGTAGCCTTGCACCATGTCGCATCCCATCTCTTTTAAAATATGATATTGCGGTTCCGAATCGACCCACTCCGCAATCACTTGCATCGACAAGGACTTAATACTGGAGATCATCGAATTTAAAATTACTGTGCTTGAATCCGACTTACCCAAACTTTGGATAAATCGGCCATCGATTTTCACAACATCAAATGGAATTTCGCACAAATATTCATAGCCCGAATACCCCGTCCCGAAGTCATCTAAAGCACAGCGTATTCCTAATGATTTTAGCTTATAAATCTCATGTTTAGCGGCATCAAAATCGGCAATCAAATCGTGCTCAGTGATCTCGACAGAGAGACGATGTAATGCCTGCTCTGCACCATGTTGCTTGGCGAGATCTACGATCAACCGATAGCAACTGCCATCAGTAAGCATGGTTCCGGGGATATTCACACCGACCGTGATGTCCGAGAGAATTGACTCTTCAGCCATTAAAAAGGTCAGAATGTCACGCACCATGACTTCGGTCAGATCAGGGATCAGATGGTATTTCTCCAAAATAGGGAAAAAACGAGCCGGCATTTCATAGAGTCCTCGCCCCAGTTCCCGTCTTGCTAACGCCTCAAAAGCAATCACGTCCCCCGATATCATCGATTTTTGAGGTTGATAAAAAGCGCAGAATCGGTGTTGTAACAGATCGCGATAAATACCCAACAGTTGCTTGATCTCATCAACATCAGACGTTTTACCCAACCAATACAAAGGGAAATTCTCAAATAAAGAGGGAACATCTAGCTCGGAATGGTGCGATTTCAGCACGGCATCCGACCAAGATTCCATATCCGTCAACCACCAGCGCACACCATTTGTTGCGGCTAGCAATAAAGTGTTTTCAAAGTGATCCAGCAGTTTAAATACGCTCTGATACCAAGGGGTTAAGCGATGCATAACCCAAAACCAACACGAACCATCTTGATAGAGATTATCCACATCGGGTAATACATCGTTGAGTTGCTGTGAAATGGAATGACGTTGGCTCTCTGTCAGCGATTGCGGCCATTCCATGACCAAAATGAGATAGGGTTGCTCACGCAGTGACTGCAAAAGGGAAATCTGTTTATCTAGCGCACTCTGCGTTTTTAGCCCCGTGATCGAATTGAATTCTTGTTGGCGCTCTTTTTCACTGAAACACTGCAATATGGTCTGTAATAGATAGGTGCGATCCCAAGGCTTGAGGAGGAATTTGTACAATTCACCTTCATTCAGTGCACGTGATAACCCATCCATATCCGCCTGCCCCGAGAGGATTAGTGACATAATCTGCGGATAATGACGATTAATTTCGATCACCAGATCCGCCCCATTCATTCCGGGCATTCGATAGTCGGAGATCACCATCTGTATCGAATGTTGCTTTAACACTTCCAACGCCTCTTGTGCACAAGTTGCGGTATACAGATTCGGAAAATAGGGGCGAAGTTCCCGTTTCAGTGCATTGAGCACCGCAGGTTCATCATCCACCAATAAGATCTCTCGGCTCGCATACATCAGGAGACTCCTTGCGTTCTCACCGCGAGTGGCAGCGTAACCAAGACTCGTGTTCCCATGCCTTCCGTTGACATGAGTTTAATTTTGCCATGATGCTCTTCAATAATTTCACGCGAGACGGACAACCCAAGCCCAGCCCCATCCCCCACGGTTTTAGTGGTGAAGAAAGGTTCAAATACCTTTTCTAGGTGCTCCGCACTGATCCCTTTACCGTTGTCTTGAATGGCCACTTGTACCCGCGGAATACTCTCTCCAGGCCAACGCACTTCATGAATTTCGATACCAATAAGGCCTTCACGAGCACTAGGGACCGATTGCACCGCATTGATGATCAAATTAATGAATACTTGCTGCAGCTTATTGTAAGTGCCACGAATGTAATAAGGCTTATCTGGTATGGGGTAAGTAAAATGTGCGCGGAATTTTAAATCCCCGATGATGAGGGCAAGCGCAGAACTCACCACGTCTCGCAAATCAATTTCCGCCAAATTTTCACGGGTGTGAGCGTAGACATTTAGACTCGAAACAATATTTTTGATCCGCGATAACCCTTCGAGGCTTTCAATTAAAATTGCTTCACTATCAGCAATCATCTCTTGTATCTGAACATCATCAATCTGTTGGATCTGTGGATGCTGCTTAATCTGAGCCACGTATTCATTCAAGCAGCTGAAGTTACTCATTACAAACCCAAGTGGATTGTTTATTTCATGTGCCACTCCAGCAGCTAGCTTACCCAAAGAGGCCAATTTTTCTTCTTGCTGTACCTGATGTTTATCGATAACCGCCTTACGAAACTGCAACATGGAGTACAAGGCACTTTTTGTCACATCGAACAAGGCATACAGTTCATCCCGCTGATGGTGGCTAAAACCATCCCGCGTAGGGAGCATAATAAGCAGTTGGTAATGCTTCTCTGAGCTATGAAATTTCACAACCAAAGCGCTACAAGATTCGGGAAAACAGTCCGCATAGTGCTCCAACCAAACCGACTCTTGTTGCACATCGGGGATGCTGTACCACTCTTCTTCGGTCAATCCGGGGAATAATCCATACTCTTGGTGGCTATTCGCCACACCACGGCTCTGAATAAGATGCCAATAATCATCCACTTGATGTTCGAGTAATGCGAGTTGACACTCAGGTACAAGCTCACAGACCGTGCTCATCAAACTATCTAGCTTGCGCTTGGGTTTTACATTTGAAAAGAGAACTTTGAGAAAGGCCAATAGGGCGAAGGGAATATGCCCTTCCCCCCCATTAACCACCTTATTTTCAGATGAAACCCAGTGTTTATTCACCATACCGCCCACCATTTACGTCGCTTTGGGTTCGGTATTACCTACCGTTTCGGGACTCGGATTAACCGGTAAACGAATGGTAAATTCGCTGCCTTTGCCTACTTCACTCGCCACACTGATGGTGCCATTGTGTTTATTAATAATTCCGTAAGAAACAGACAACCCTAAGCCAGTACCAGAACCAACCGGTTTTGTGGTAAAGAAAGGCTCAAAAATACGCTCGCGGATCTCTTCAGGTATTCCGCAACCCGTATCTTGAATTCTTATCTCGACAAAATCCGCATTGGTGGCTTGTAAGGTGATCCCAATGACGCCCTCACCTTTAATTGCATGACTCGCGTTCACCAGAATATTGAGCAACACCTGATTGATTTGCATGGGCTGGCAATACACATCTGGCACATTCGGCGAATAGTGTTTTTCCACCGTGATGTTGTACTTGATTTCGTTGTTAATGATTTTAAGTGTGGACTCAATACAGTTTTCTAAATTGGCATAGCTCCACTCTGAGCGATCCACGTGTGAGAACTCTTTGAGGTTTTTCACGATCGACATCACGCGTGAAGAGCCTTCAAGTGATTCAGTGATCAGCTCCGCCGTATCTTCCAAAATAAAATCCACTTGTCCTTGCTTGAGGATTTTTTGGCACGAATCAATCAGCGTAACATCCTGACCTTGACCTATGGTTTGAGTAATGCTCTTCAGCACTTTCTCTAAACTGCCGAAGTAATCACTTAAGGTTTGCAGATTGGAAGTAATAAAACCGACTGGGTTATTGATTTCATGGGCAATACCTGCGGAAAGCTGGCCAATCGAGGCCATTTTTTCCGACTGGATTAACTGCCCCTGCGCATCTTCGAGTTTTTTGATCAACACTTTTTGAGCTTGATGCTCTTCTTCAAGCTTTTGCGAAACCCGCTTTAGCTCCAGTTGTTGGCTGGCTTGAATAGTCACGTCATAAACACATAAGCAGACGTGCTCTATTGCGCCATCTTCACTGTGAATCGGGATCACTTCGAGATCCTGATACATTTTGTCTTCTTCACCAGAAACGGGGCGAGAGCTTTTAAAAGGTAGCAAATGTGGTTTTTGCTCCCAACTACTGAAACTGGAGGATTCAATGACCAGAGCCGTATCAATTTTGCGCTTTAAGTAGTCAGCCGATTCAGGAAACAGATCGAGAATATTTTTTCCCTGCATCGCCTCCCCATCAAAAATGACTCGTGACTCAAAATACTCGTTCACTTTAACGATCACATAATCGTTTCGCACGATACACAGCGCAAAAGAGAGTTGATCCAATAGCTCTGAGAGCAACAAACGACTCTTGGCCATACCCGTATCCTTACATCAACAGTTCATCAAGATGCGCAAACACCTTCTCCAATTCATTATCGGCAAAACAGATAATGGTTTTGGCAGAAAAAGAGGCCTTCTCAATGAGGAAGTTGATTTCCATAATTAACGACAACCGCCATTGCAACAGCGGCAAAGGTTGATGCTTGGGATCAAAAAGCACTGGTGGTTGAATCTTTGTTTTCAACTCAATCTGTTGGCATAGCCCTTTTAAACTTGCCCCAGACAGGATGTTGGAGATATCTAAAATACTCTCTTCAATGCTCACTAACCCGTCCGCCATACCTTTAGTGTGGTTGAGATCATTGACCACTTGCTCACAGCCAATTCGACTCATTAGGGTAATTAGTTCACCATCCATACCTCCATAAAAGGATTGTCTTGTGTAGTAATAATCTTCAGCATACGACTGCAAAGCACGCATATCTTCTTCCGTGGCAACACGGATATTCGGCACAGAGATAGTGACGTGCAGATTGAGCAAGGTCGCAAGCTTACTGGCCGCTCTCCCCATTGAGATGTTCATGAATTCCTGCAATGCGTCTTTGTGGTCTGCGGAAAGTACTATGGTCATAGCAGTCCTGCCTCATGAAGTGTCTGTTCCAGTTGTGCCGGATCGAGTGGCTTTTGTAAAAAGTTCAGTGCGCCTAATTCGCGGACTCGCTGCTGAACTAAAGGTTGAATATCGGCACTAATCACAATGACTAAGCATTTAGCATCAATGCTGTGAAAATGTTCCAATACTTGTATACCATCCATTTCTGGCATAGTGAGATCCAAAAACATCACATCGGCAAGGCCATTGTTGTAATGCTCCACCGCTTCTTTGCCATTTTGTGCTTCGGTAATTTCCACATCCCAACCGGGTGGAATCGACCTAATCACAGACTTTCGCGACATTTTTGAATCATCTGCTACCGTTAGCCGAATCGCCATAAATTCACTCCCTTAAAATGCAGTAATTCACTGACTAAACAGGAAAAAACTGTTCTTCTAGATCCTTGAGCACACCTTGTATCGGTTCTGGGGCGTTTTGCACAAGTTGTCGGTAATCACTGATTTGCCGACAGTTTTCAATCTGATTCGCCAAGCTTGAAAGACTACCAAGCTGTTCTAAATGTTCGCCGCTAAACGTTGTCAATCTTTGGTTGAGAATGATATCTCCTATATCAATATCGTAGCCCCACATAATCAGTATGTATGCCGATATCACATCACAATCGGCATACCCCGATTGTAGGTGGTAGTAATCCATAAATTCTTTTTTGCTTGCGCCATCTTCCAACAACAGAATTTTCCCAATCGATGTCAGCAGGTTAGCTACAAAAACTCGGTCTTGATCTTGGCGTGAATACCCCATTGCTCTAACCAAGGCTCGCGCAATAGAACTCGATTTAAATGCACAGTCTGCCACCCATTGATGATCTTCCGCTGAATTCGAATTACTGGGATGAATGGCCAATAAGGAAATAGCGATCGATTCCACCAACACGGCGCCTAAACGCGCAACGGCTTCGTTGAGCAAGTCAGTATTACGGCGAAAACCAAAATAAGAGGAGTTGGCGATTTGAATGATCTTCGCGGCTAACACAGGTTCATGCACTATGGTTTCGGCAATCGCATCCATACTGCAGTTAGGGGAAGCTATCACCTGCTGTAGTTTGCGAACAGAATTGGGCAAAATCGGAATATCTTCCAACGCACCGAGCCGTTTACGACATTCAAAATTGAACGGCATTTGGTAGAGCCGCTCCATACATACAAACAGATGCTCAAAATCTTCGTGAGTAAAAGGTTTAGGCAATACAAATTGTGCGTAGGCGTGCGCTTTACGTGGCAGTTCTTGCGTGGTATCTCCGGTCAACAGTACCCGCAGTGTCTGCGGGCTGCGGGCACGAACCTCGGTCAGCAGTGTTTCCCCATTTTTACCAGGCATCAAGAGATCAGAAATCACCACACTAGGCGCGTCATCCCCATTGATCACCCACTGAGTGGCATCCTCAACCAAAATGAGCTCCCAATGAGGTCGCATACGTCGGATCATTCGCCCCAATGCTTTGAGCATAAAATCATCATCGTCTACACAGACGACTTTCATCGCTTCTACAGTCATCTACTACTCGCTTTTTGCTGGTCTATATAGATGGCTATCTGGTTAAGCACATCACGACTACACTTGCACAACTCCGAAATCTGTACCGAGTAATCTCCTTGCCATTGCGGTTCAGCCGCCGTTTTCATCTCTAATTGGAAACAAAGATCAGACAATACGTCACTACCAATGAATCGTGCCGATGATTTCATACTGTGCACTAATCGATGTAGCTCACTCACCGACTGCGTTGTCGCGGTTGCCTGTAGCTTGGGCAACTGAGACTGCATGGTCTCTTGATAACTGATCAGCATAGGCTCCACGAGATCACTCCCGACCATCTTGGCAATAGTAGGAATATTAAAGGCACAGTTCCGATCCATCTCTGTTCTCATTCCAACGTTAGGGTTGCGATATAAACCAATGTCTTAACTCAAGTGTAGTCCAATATTGAACTCGTCAATGACAGAGATGGGCAGTTTTAGTTTTAAAGTTAACAATAAACCTGTGCTTTAACGGTGCTTTTCCAAGCTCAATCTTGAGTAGGGTTCTGCTTCAAGGTTTGCTAGAATGCCGCTCTTCAAAACACCATCCCCGAATGAATCAGCGGATGGATGATGCGATTGAGTTATGCCGAACCACGGAGATTTTTTGTTGAATACCCAACAGCTTTCAGCGATGACACCTGCTGATATTGAATGCGCAGCGCAGTTACTTAAGCAAGGCCAACTGGTTGCGATACCGACCGAAACCGTCTATGGATTGGCGGCCGATGCCACCCAGCCTGAGGCAGTGAAACAAATTTTTAGCGCAAAAGGTCGCCCAGCCAATCATCCGTTAATCGTTCATTTAGGTTCGGCAGAACAACTTTGCGAGTGGGCAACCGATATTGCTGACGAAGCCTATCAATTAGCGCAAGCATTCTGGCCAGGGCCACTCACCATGTTGCTGCCCAAAGCGGAGCATGTGTCACCGGTAGTAACGGGCGGCTTAGAAACGGTTGGATTGCGTGTTCCGGCACATCCTGTTTTGTTGGAAATACTAAAAGCGCATCATCTTGCCGTGGCCGCTCCATCTGCCAATCCATATAAAAAGCTCAGCCCAACCTCTGCTCAGCAAGTATTAGATGGCCTCAATGGCAAACTGGCAGCAGTATTGGATGGCGGTGAATGTCAGCATGGTTTGGAATCCACGATTGTTGATTTAACTAGCAAACCAATTCGCGTACTCCGTGCTGGCCCAATTACCGCCAGTGAACTCAGCGCCGTGTTAGGTCAAGAAGTGTTGCAGCCGCAAGTTCACCAAGTGGCGGTTCCGGGCAACGTGGATAGCCACTATCAACCGAAAACGCGCCTGCGGGTCATTGACAATGTACAGAATGAGTTCGCGACCCAAGCCAGTGATGTAAAAATTGCTCTGCTCCATCTTTCTGAGCAGCAAGCTAACGAACAGCGTTTACTGAAACCGATGCCGCAGGACGCTAAAGCCTATGGGCAAGCGTTATATCGCTCTCTGGCCGAAGTGGACAAATGGGGTGTAGATGAAATTTGGTTAGAGCGCCCACCACAAGGTGAAGCGTGGCTCGCCGTACATGACCGTCTGCGCCGCGCTGCCAGTTAAGCCAAAGCGGTTGAAGGGCAAAATCCAAAATTGTCACAATTTTTGTGAGCTCACTCAGCAAACTGGACAAGCAAATGCAAAGGTTGGCAACGAGGTGCTTGGTTTTATTGATGCGCATCCCCATTGATGTTGACAAAGCTGGTGAAAAAAACGTGCTTTTCAATCGTACTTTTAATAAAGATTGATGCACCGCAATGCGCCAACTCGGCAGCCAGATTAATTAATAGCTTCTGTTTTGAAGCGCCACCGATAGGATTTGTAAGATGTCTGATGTTTCTACCACCGTCGATTTTGCCACCCAAACTGTACAGCCTGTAGTTGAGTCAAGCGGCTCCATTTGGGGTTATGTGGTCGGCGGGATCGTCATCGTGATTGCTGCAGGTTACTTTGGTTTTAGAAAAATCAACAAACCTGCGTTTATGATTAAGCAACTGCGCAAACGCAACCAAAAAGAGATGAAAAAGCATGGCGTGGAAAGCGCGGAAGCCATGGGCGATCTCGACTTAGTGTTGGATGCCGTTGAAGCGTATGCCACTGAGAAAAAAATGAAAGGCACCGAAATGGTGAAACTGCTTGCGCCACTCAATGATGCCAACAAAATCAAATCAGCCAGCGATTTCTACCATGCAATGTCGTTCATCGCAAAAAGCATTGATAACCAAGCTTTAGCCAAAAATCTGCTCAACAAATCTAAGCAAGTAAAATCTAGCTCTGCTTTGATGGCGGGTTTGCTAAAACGTGCGGGCATTTAATCTCGACAATCCATACTTCAAGAGCCACCTAAGGTGGCTCTTTTTATTTTTACGGCTTATCCGTTAGCGTTTGTAAGTATTGATATGGCGTGATCCGGTACTGCTGTTTAAAGCGCGCAGAAAACCGTGTCAAAGACTGGTAGCCGCACGCAACGGCAACTTCCATCAACGGGCGTAACTCCTGCAACAAGGCTAGCGCATAGTTCATCCGCACTTCACTCAGCACTTCTCGAAAGCCTGTACCCTCCGCAGCCAAATGGCGAGCCATTGTCGCGCGGCTCATCGCAAAGTGGGTGGCTACCGTTTCGATACTGTGTTCATCGCCAGGATTGACACTTAAGTAGCGCGCTAGGCGCTCACGCATCAACGCATTTTCGCTAGGAAAGAGCAGGTGCAGCGCTTTGGCATCACGCAATTGGGCATAAAAACCCAGCACAAATTGTCGCTGTGTTTCTTCACTGAGTGATTTCTGGCTCATCTCGTAAAGCAGCTCGAAACAATAGGCCAGTGCCGTAGTCACTTTGATTCTCGGCTCTGGATCCGACTCCAACTGGCTTGATTGTGCAATCCACTCTGCAGGTGGGGCTTCATGCAAGGTTAATGTCCGCGAATAGAACTGTGCCTGCTGCGGTACATTCACAAAAGTGAGGTACTGATTGGCTGGTAACATCAGCCAATCAGAGGCATGGAAATTGAGCGTCGTGTCATGCCACCAGAGCTGTTTATGCCCATGCGTTACCCAAATAATTGTGGGGGCATAGATCAAGACATTATGCAGAGGCTGTTTACGTAAACCTTTAAACTGCCCCGTCTGGACGATGACCTTACTCATTGCAATTCCTATTATTCGCTCACATACGTCGCGGTGAGAGTTGCTTGCCCCAATGCATTGGCGCGCAACATAAAACCAACCAGAGCATTAGACGCTCCTTGTGGGAGCTCCATCTTCTCGAAAGGCAGAGCCCATACCGTAAATTGATAACGGTGCATACCATGGCCTTGTGGAGGGCACGCACCACCAAAGCCGCTGAATCCGTAATCGTTGTTCAGCTCACGAATACCTTTAAGTTGCTTGGCCGCACCACGAGCCACATTATGTTGATCCGCCGCGATATCCACTGCTACCCAGTGCCACCAACCACTGCCCGTCGGTGCATCAGGATCATAAGCCGTAATTGCAAAGCTCTTTGTGCCTTTCGGTGCATTGTTCCAGCTCAGTTGTGGAGACAGATTATCACCGCTACAACCAAAACCATTGAAGGCAAATTGGTTCGCCATGCGTGAACCTTCTTGAATATCTTGGCTCGTGATGCTCATCATTGGGTTGCTGAGAGCGGGCAGGCTGACCGCTGCAGCGGCGAGTACAGGTAAAAGATGACGTGCTTTCATTGAGATTCTCCTCGTTAAGTTGACGTGAGTAATTTACCGCTTCCCCGCCCCATTATAGACAACAAAAACACTCAATATTAACCTAATAATAGCCATTTTTGAGTTTTACGGTTATTTCATTTGTGTTCATCTATAGGAAAATGACCATCATAGGTTGGATGAATAACAGGTTTAACCAGTGCGAAAGCCTAGCGATGTAACTTGTCGCTACTTGCTGAGCACGTCATTATCCTGACCTTATATCTTGCCGGTTTGATGTGGCGAGTCGGAACATCACGGTTTTCGTTGACGTGTCACTCTGTGACGAACTCGACCATTCTTCCCCTGTTCAACGGTTCAACGGTTCAACGGTTCAACGGTTCAACGATTCAACGCCACTTTTATTCTCAAGGTATATGAAACCAAACTTCGGAAACGGTCTCTCTTACTGCCTATTCCGAGGAATATAAAAGGATATCAAAATGTTATTGTCTCTTTCTGCTTTCGTTTGGCTGCCGTTGGCGCTTGCTGTTATGGCTGGATTTACCCCTTATCGTCACATCACATGGGGACTGTTGAGCCTCACTTTACTGAGTGCTTTTGCAACAGGGCATTTATCGCTGCTCGGCGGCGTAAGTACTGGCTTGGGGTTTGTGTTGGCGTATTTTGCGGTTAATAGTACAGCGCATTGGCGTACCGCAGCTTGGGTTGCTTTGCTGCTCTGGTGTTTAGCCCTATTTCTGCATTGGCTACCTGGTTTTTCTAACCTCAAAGTGCTGGATAAGGTCATCGCCGGTCCACACAGTACACCGTTTAGCCTGTATCTCAATCTGGATAAACCGTTGGTCTTTTTTGCACTATTGCTCGCCTTTCCTCGCTTACTGGGTAAGACGCAAACCGCAAAGTGGGGAGCCACCCTCGCAACACTCCTGCCCTTATTTGCCTTATTGCCTGTTGCGGTGTGGCTAGGGGCTTTAGCTTATGAATGGTCGTTACCAGAATGGTGGTGGATTTTTGCTATCAATAACCTGCTGTTTACGTGTGTGGCGGAAGAAGCGCTGTTTCGTGGTTTGATTCAGCAGAAAGCACAGCAGCAGTTCGGCACCATTGCGGGACTTGGCTATGGCTTGGTGTTCCATTTTACGGGGCGTCTTTGGGCCAGTGTTGGCGTGCATTTCTTATTTAATTTTGCCCACTTGTTGTTTTTTACCTATCCCATGCTGGCGCGTTAACCGCCCTTTTCCCTTTTCCATTTTCCAAACATAGAAAAGCCCAGCCAAATGGCTGGGCTTATATTTAATGAGCGGTAGTTAACTTAGATTTTGCACACCACTTTCCATGATGCATCGGCGCTCGATGGTGTACTGTTCGTCCACCAGTTCGCTTGCCATACTGAACCGTTGTGGATCAGTTGGTCACCGCCTGCCGCGTGGTCACCACGTGGGAACTCTGGGTACACTTTCAAGCCATTCGGGTTGATGCCCGCATCGGCACAAGATTGACCCGCGCCACCTTCGTTACCATTACCGCCTTCTGCTGCACCTTCAAACGCTGGTAGAGTTGGGAAGTCTTTCTTCAGACCAACTGTTTCGTTACCCACGATAAAGCGTACGCCGTTAGCCACGCCAGAGACTGGGGTGTAGTACACCATATCGACACTGTACTCACCGCCCGCAGGGATCGTTTCAGTTGAGCGCAGAGTGACTGAGAGTTTGTGGAACAGCTTCTTCTCACCGTTAACTGAGAAGTTAGTGCCAGTATGACCACTTTCAATCACGTTCAGGCCAGCACCGCTCCAATCTTTCACGATGTCGCCAGTTGACGTTGGCATTAGGAACTCAATCGTAGAACCACCTGGGATCGCAACGTCAGAGTGGTTGGTAAACACCAATTTCGGGTTGATTGGGTAGTTTTGATCACCCTCTGGCCATTCCGTCGTCGATACCGTGACATCAATCACCGAGTCTGGTTGTGGCAGATCGTTGTGATGAATATCCATCGGCTCAGCCGCCGCAAACACTTCATGGGCATAAGAGGTCATGTCAGAACCGATCACGTATTCACGTTTCACCGCGTCATACGAGTAGTCACCCGCCATTTCCCAGATCATCATGCCGCCCAGACCGTTATCAACGATGTAGTCCAGTTTTGGCTTCAGTGAGTCTTTATCTTCAATGCTCAGGAACACTTTTTTGGTGTCGTTCCACAGCCATGCGGTTTGCAGCTCTTGGCTCCACACACGCTCGTATTTACCTTCAATCAGGTGTTTCGGGTTGTTTGGATCCATACCCCAAGCAGGGCCGTAACTTGGCATGCCCTCAATGCCCAGCTTTTCAGCGTGCATCAGGTTCATCGCATGCCACATTGGCACTACACCCGCTTTGATTTCTTTACCGTTAGCATCCACATCGTGCCAGATGTTATCGGTACCTTCTGCACCCCAACCACATACGGTAGTGCCTTCTGGGCATGAAGATTGGTTTGGTTCAACCGCGCGACCCCATAGACCTTTATCGCCGCCGCTGACACCTTGCCAGCCACGGGTGTAGTAAGGAATACCCATGTTGATTTGGCTTGGTTTAAATGCGCCACGGAAGAAGTGGTGCGTCCACGCTTGGTTGAGGTAGCCAATGCCTTGGTACTCTTTCGTGCTGTATACACCCCAGCGGTCTAGCTCAACGTCTTTGCCGTCATCAAACAGTGCCGCTTGTGGACCGACAAATTCGTTCCATGTACCGTGCAAGTCGTAAGACATGATGTTCACGTAATCCAGTACATCTTGCATTGCAAAATCTTGCATGCCACGCAGCAAGTAGCCAGAAGACGGTGACGCGATAGTCAGCATGTAACGACGGCCATCTTCTTCGCCCGCTTTATCCAGCTCTTTGCGCAGTTCGGTCATCATCACCATGTAGTTATCCCACAACTGGCCACGACACTTGTTCGATTGTTCGAAGTCAATCGGGTTACCGGAATCTTTCATGGAAGATGGGTATTCGTAATCGATATCCACACCGTCAAAGTCGTATTTACGGATGAAATCTACCGCCGATTTGTTGAACGCCTTGATGCCTTCCATGTTCACGGAGCAAGAAGCCAGATCGGTCGTCATTGGATAGAAACCACCCGTTTCCGCCCAACCGCCGACAGAAATCAGCGTTTTCACATCGGGGTACTGTTTCTTAAACTTACTCAGCAGGTTGAAGTGACCTTGGTATGGCAGTGAAGGATCCATCTCTGCACCCGGTACATTTTCCCACGTCATTTTGGTCGCAGAATCATCCACTTGCATGCTGAAGTCAGACTTGTTGATGCTGGCAAATGCGTAGTTAATGTGGGTCAGTTTTTCCCAAGGTAGATCGCCAGCAAGGTACGCTGGCAGGCCGTTTTTACCGGTACGCCATGAGGTGTAGTAACCGATGATGCGGCGTGGGTGATCGTCACCCATACACTCGGTGCCATCTTCACGATAGATCTGTTTAATATCACAGCTTAGGTTGCCCGTGCCCATTTCTTTGGCGTTCACGGTCACCATTGGTGTTTGTGTTTGGTGTCCTGCCGCATCGTAAGCGATCGCTTCGATGGTGTATTGACCCAAAGCCACCGGAGTCCAAGCCATTTGATATGGGGCTTGCGTGACACGGCCAATCGAGTTGCCGTTCACCAAAAACTCAACTGCGGTGAGATCTTTATTTTCATCAGAAGCATTCGCAGCCAGTGTGGTGACTTTGCCCAAGAATACGGTTTGTCCGTTACGTGGATTGGTTAGCTCAATCACAGGTGCAACAGGAACTTCTGGCTCAACGGGTGGATCAATTTCTTCGGCTTTGACGGTAATACGTACGGCTTGCTCTTTTAGCAAACCAGAAGCATCTTCCACGATAGCTTTGATTGAGTGAGCACCCTCACCAGCCGCAATCCAGTTCGCTTGGAATGGCGCTTGCTCAAGCAGCGCAATTTGCTCACCATCCACCAAGAATGTGACAGTTTTTACGGTCGTGTTGGTTGCGGTAACGTTAGCCAGAATCGCAACAGTTTGGCCTTCAATGAACTCTGCACCTTGAACGGGTGAAGCCAGCTCCAGAGAAATTTCTGGCTGACCCGGTTCGATGTCGCCATCCGTTTCCAGTGCGATCGTGCTTTGTAGCAGGCTCAGGTCAAGCACACCACTTACGCCCAAGGTAAGATCAATGCTTGTGCCTGGCAGCAGTTGCGTTTTTACCCAGCTACCTTGATCAAAGCTTAGAGTTAAGCGGTTGCTAAACACAGAACCTTGCGCATTGCTGCTAAAGCTCATGCTCGGGTAAGAGATGCCTTGTGCTGACCAAGAAGGCGTTGAAACGGAAAGATTGGTGTCGAACACAATACGAGCATCACGCAACTCAACTGGCTGACTGCCATTGTTGGTCAACGTCACTTTGTAGATATTCCACCACTGGCTTTCAGTGCCAACAACAGATGCTTCACTATTGATTGCCGCCTGCGCTGCAGGCATCGCCATTCCCACTGCTAATGCAAGAACGGTTGGCATTAGGGTTAATGCTGATCTTTTCATTATTTCGAGACTTATTTTATTGAAAAAAATTTGTGTCTCATTATAGGAAGAAATTTATTTGATTCTGTTTTCCAAGAATGTAAGTAAATGTAAATTGTTTTTATATTTTCAAAAACCAGCGTACTTATTACAATTTTATGAACTTAAAAAAATTATTTTAACTATGAGAATTTGCTTCAAAATTTATTTTCATTCTTGACAAATAATGATAACAGGTAAAAATAAAGTCACACAAAGCAATTCACCTTAAAAATAAGTCGCCATCCAAAACCTTAGCCTTTATTTATTCAAACTTAATAAATGAAACAAAATTTTACATTTCAGATCAATCCACAACCAAAAATACTATCGTGATAACTAAAAACTTAGTCCAACTATCAAATAATAAGGAACCACTTATATATCTACAACCAATGCCGCATGTATAACTCAATATATTAAAAACAAAGAATGTAAGAATATTCCCGCAACATTAAGATCCATTAATTAAACATTGAAATGTATTGGTTCTGTATTTCCATTAAAAGCCATTAACTAGGAATAAGCACATATCGCCCGCGATAAGTTCATCGAACTCATTATTTCAATTGAAATTGTGATGCCTGATTACGATTCGGCAGCCAAAATGAGATCAGCGTCGTCAGCACTAAGAATACGAAAGAGACCCAAAGACAAGCCGCAAGACCCCAAAGCTGAAAGACCCAGCCGGATAATATCGTGCCGATTAAGCGCCCCATCGCATTGGCCATGTAGTAAAAGCCGACATCGAGCGACACGCCATCGTCTTTGGCATAGCTGACTATCAGATACGAATGCAGTGAAGAGTTCACCGCAAATACCGCGCCAAACAGCATGAGTCCTCCGATGATCACCACTTCTGGGTGCCACTGTATCTGCACACAGTAAGCAATCAGCCCCGTGACCAACGACAGTGCTAATGCCCAGCCAATAGCGGCTCGCCCTGCTGGTGGATGCTCCGATTTGCTGCCTGTGATTTTGGGCGCGAATCCTTGAATGACGCCGTAGCCAATCACCCAAAGCGCCAGAAAGCCCCCCACAGCACTGTGATCCCAGCCAAACACACTGCCTAAATAGATAGGGAGGGCAATAACAAACCACACATCGCGCGCGCCAAACAGAAATAGCCGTGCCGCCGAGAGAATGTTCACACTCGCCGATTTAGAGAAAATATCGGAAAACTTAGGCTTGTTCTTGGCCTTGCCGAGATCGGATTTCAAACTCATTAAGCTGCCAATGAAAACCAATACCAGCACACCTGCCATGGCAGCGACCGCGTACTGGAAACCGATCAAGGACAACAACGCGCCGCCCAAGAAGAATCCCGCGCCTTTTAAGGCATTCTTTGAACCCGTCAGTATCGCAATCCACTTATACAACGCGCCTTGTGCATTTTCTGGCACTAAGGTTTTGATGGCGCTTTTGGCACTCATCTTATTGAGATCTTTCGCGATCCCCGACAGAGCTTGCGCTGCCATTACCCAAGGAATAGTCAACCAGCTTGCTGGCACTGCCAGCATCAAGAGTGCGATGATTTGCAAACCAAGCCCGATGTTCATGGTGCGATTCAGCCCCAACCGAGCCCCAAGCCACCCGCCAATTAAGTTGGTCACGACACCAAAAAATTCATAGAACAGAAACAGCGAGGCAATCGCTAAGCTGGAGTAGCCCAAATCATAGAAATAGAGCACCACCAACATGCGCAGCGCCCCATCAGTCAGGGTAAAGTTCCAGTAGTTGAACGTCACGAGCATGTACTGACGAACATTGGCATTCAGTTGGGACAACATAAACACTCTCTTAAAAAGAGCCGCGTGATGCGGCTCTTTGCTCTGGTTATGAATTCACGAGCTGTTGGACGTACTCTACTTGCACTTCTTTGGTAAAAGCACCCGGTCTTAATGCTTGCACCTGAGTAATGATGCTTTCCAGCGGCCAACCTTTTTCAAGCAGCAGATGCGCGGCCAGCAGGCCAGTACGACCCGAACCGCCCATACAATGCAAAGCGACTTTTTCACCTCGGCTCAGCGCCTGATGCAAAGCCGGTGAGCACTGTTGCCAATCTTGCGCAAAGGCGGCATCCGGCGCGCAATCGTCTTCAATCGGCGCATGAAACCACTGTAATCCGGCTTTTTCGACTTCCGCTGGTAGCTCACCCACGCCATGCTGCTCCATTTCTTCATGGCTCAGCGCCGTCACTACAGCTGAACCCCCTTGCGCTTTCAGTTGGGCAATACTTTCCGACAGCGGTGTGCCTTTGGTTCCCGGACAAGGCGTGAGCACTAAGCTCGCCTGATTTTCTGCTATCGGTAATTCCCAAGTTGGATGCGTCATTTTTTACTACTCCTTATGCCAAACCGACTTTACGAACCAATTCCGCGGTACGCGTGGCGTAACCCATTTCGTTGTCATACCAAGCGTAGATTTTCACCATTCGCTTACCAACCACCATGGTGGAGAGCGCATCAACAATCGTTGAACGTTGATCGCCTTGGTAATCAATCGACACCAGTGGACGCTCTTCAAAACCCAGAATGCCTTTAAGCTCGTTTTCTGAAGCTTGTTTTAACAGCTGATTGATCTCTTCCACCGTCGTATCACGCTCCACATCAAAAATGATGTCGGTTAGCGAGGCATTCGCCAGCGGCACACGCACGGCGTGTCCATCAATCTTGCCTTTCAGATCTGGGAAAATTTCGATAATCGCTTTGGCAGAACCAGTCGTAGTTGGGATCAGGCTCATACCGCAAGCACGCGCACGGCGTAAGTCTTTATGCGGGGCATCCAAAATGGTTTGCGTATTGGTTAGGTTATGGATGGTGGTAAAGGAGGCTTGCGCAATACCCAGTTTTTCGTGGATCACTTTCACCACTGGAGCAATACAGTTAGTGGTACAAGAAGCAGCAGTAACAATGCGATGTTGCTCAGGATTGAAGATGTGATCGTTCACCCCCACCACGATATTGGCGATCCCCTCTTCTTTGACGGGAGCTGAAACAACTACGCGCTTCACTCCTTGTGCCAAATACTGGTTCAAGAATTCGCCTTTACGGTGTTTACCCGTGGCCTCAATCACCACATCGCAGCCCGACCAATCCACCGCATCAATCGCTTTTTCTTGTGTTGCGCGAATGCGTTTTCCGTTGATCAGGATCGCATCAGCTTCACTGCTCACGGCATGGTGCCAACGACCTTGTACGGAATCGAACTCCAAAAGGTGTGCCAATGTTGCAGCATCGCCCGCCACATCATTGATCTGTACAAATTCAATCTCAGGCCAATCAAACGAAGCTCTCAGAGCCAAACGTCCAATACGACCAAATCCATTAATTCCGACTTTGATTGCCATCTTCCTTTTTCCTCTAAACCTTTTTATCTAAATACAGCACTGGGGACGAGATGCCATCTCGGCTAAGCGCTGAATATCTTGCTGGTATTCTTGTTTAAGACAGTTGGATTCAACCAACCCTTGGATCTGCTTACGCATCCATCCCGGTAGTTGATCGGAAATACGATAAAACACCCACTGCCCCTGACGGATATCAACCACCACGCCGCTGGCACGCAGCAACGCCAAATGGCGGGAAATTTTCGGCTGACTCTCATTCAAGGCTTCGGTTAATTCTGCAACACAAACCTTCTCTTCCCGAGCAATCATCAGTAAGCAACGTACCCGCGTTTCATCGGCAAGTAATTTGAAAAACTGGTGAGGTAACATAACCAACTCCAACATATATGGATATGTATATATCCTATTTTTAAAAATGCTTCTGTCAACAAGAAAAACGGTGAGGTAGCAATCCCAAATCCTGAAAACATGAACGATCAGAGTAAACATAACTTTTGAAATGAGAATGATTTTCCCTGCTACAGTTCAAAGTTTATAAATGTAACCAACTGCAATTTTTTTTAATTTATGAATATTTAAATAGCGTTTGTTACTGTCTCTTTGTCGAATCAGTTCGACCAAATTCATACAAGGAAAGAATATGAGACATCTCATTTTATGCATGGCAGTGGTCTTGACTTCGGGTACTGCACTCGCAGAGCCCATCCCATCTAAACCGGCGACGCAAGCGACTATCGAAGCTAACCAAGCTGTGTACAAAGCGTTGGATTTCAAAGATCAAACCGATTTTAAAAATGCCCAACGCGGTTTGATTGCAAAACAAGATGTTGTGACCATCAAAAACGCCAATGGCAACGTGGTGTGGGATCTGGAAGCGTATAAAAAGTTTATTACGCTAGATGCTAAAGCTCCCGATAGCGTGAACCCAAGTTTATGGCGTAATGCTCAGTTAAACGTGATTAATGGGTTGTTTGAAGTGACGGATGGTATCTATCAAGTTCGCGCTTATGACCTCTCAAATATTACCTTTGTTAAAGGTGACACAGGTTGGATTGTTTTTGATCCTTTAATCTCTCAAGAAACAGCAAAAGCAGCGCTCGATTTCGTTAATGCGCAATTGGGTGAACGCCCTGTCACTGCAGTGGTGTATTCTCATAGTCACATCGACCATTTCGGCGGTGTTCGTGGCATTGTGAATGAAGAAGATGTCAAAGCAGGAAAAGTTAAAATTATCGCTTCACACGGATTCACCGAGCACGCTGTATCCGAAAACGTGATTGCAGGTAACGCCATGGGACGCCGAGCAATCTATATGTACGGTGCCTTACTGCCACGTGATGAACGTGGTGGTGTCAATGGCGGTCTGGGTCAGACGACTTCTACAGGATTACCGACTCTGATCGTACCAACCTATATTGTTGAAAAAACAGGGGAAGAACTCACTGTTGATGGCGTCCGCATGGTATTCCAATACACACCAGGTACTGAGGCTCCGACAGAATTCAACACTTGGTTCCCTGATAAAAAAGCACTCTGGATGGCGGAAAACTCCACCAACACCATGCATAACATCTTAACATTGCGTGGAGCTCAAGTGCGTGATGCGCTGAAATGGTCTTCCTACCTCAATGAAACCATCGAGATGTGGGGTGATGATGTTCAAGTGAAATTCCAAAGCCATCACTGGCCACTTTGGGGTCAAAAAGAGATCGTGAAGTATTTCAAACAGCAACGCGACATGTACAAGTACACCCATGATCAAACCGTGCGTTTAATGAACCAAGGTTATATCGGCTCTGAAATTTCTGAGATCATTCAATTCCCGAAAGAATTAGAGAAAAACTGGAGCACTCGTGGCTACTACGGCACCTTGCGCCACAATAGCCGTGCGGTCTACCAACGTTACATGGGTTGGTATTCAGGCAATCCTTCAGACCTCAACAACTTACCACCAACCAATGCCGCGATTAAGTATGTGGAATACATGGGAGGAGAAAGTGCGGTCATAGATAAAGCACAGGCAGATTTTGACAAAGGTAACTATCGCTGGGTCGCAGAAGCATTGAAACATGTTGTGTTTGCTAACCCGCAAAGTAAACGAGGCAAAGCGCTGTTAGCCGATACTTATGAGCAGCTCGGTTACCAAGCAGAGTCTGGCCCTTGGCGTTCTGTCTACTTACAAGGTGCCTATGAGCTCAGAAATGGTACGCCACAAAGTGGCGGAACCAACACCGCCTCTCCTGACATTATCAAAAATATGCCACCTGAAATGCTGTTTGATTACCTCTCAGTGCGTATTTTGCCAGAAAAAGCGGCCGGCAAAACCTTCGCGATCAATATCAACTTTACGGATCTGGATGAACAATACACTTTGTACTTAGAGAACTCGGTACTCAACCATACTCGTAAACAAGCGAAGAAAGCGGACGTTACCCTTACGCTTACAAAAGCAACGCTAGATGATGTGCAATTAGGTAATGTCACCTTAGAAAAAGCGATTGCGGATGGTGATATTGAACTTAAAGGTAATCCACAAGTGTTCAAAGACTTCGTGGAAATGCTGGATAAATTCAATTTCTGGTTCAATATCGTTACCCCTTAACAAGGAGATCAAGATGGTGCGCTGTAGGCACTTCTTAGGGGTCATTCTTGTTCTATGGTATGCAGCAAGCCAACCCGTGTTGGCTTGCTCTTACGATGGGCAATTTAATAACCCATTTGCAGAGAGTTACCCTGGTTCACTGGATGTAGCTTTAGCCACTCGCGAAGCAATCATCTCGAAAAAAATCAATCGACCAAAAAAGTTATCCGGTGTGCAAGGATTAGCTCGTGCCCAATGGTGGTTAAACTTACTCCATCGGAAATGGCCTGCCGAACTCGATGAGGTAAGCTATATCTACTTAGTCGATAGTCAACTTTGGTCACAACGTCAATCCGGTCAGCTCAAAATACATGTCCCAGCACCCGATGATACTCAAAGTGTACTACTGCTCAGTGAAGCGGCCTTAGCGGCTTTGATCGGTAATGAGATTAACTTTGAGCAAGCTAATGCAATGAAAATTATCATTGCGATGGAGTGACATTCTCGTCTAACCAAATCAGTGATGGTGACACAGAAGAACAGGCACATCAGTGTGTATTATGACCAGTTTGGGGCAGTTTCACCTTAGCCCAAATTGATTTATCTAGATCGACATATGAAAAAAGTCGAGCGACATGCGGTAAGTTTTGGACTTTTAGGAAAGACAGATGTGATGCTTGCAGCATAAGTCTGCATAGACAGAGCTAGCTTTCAAGTAGTTACGAAGAAATTTGCAGAATAAGTTCGCATAAGATTGCATCAAAAGTCAGCATATTTGAGTAGGTATCGGAATATTACGTTGTAAAGTTACTACATAATAACCAATGCTCGTAGATAATCGTGTGCATTGGAAAAACAATGAGCATACGTTTAACAAAGTTTTAGACAAAAAAGCGTTAGATATCTCACTCTAACGCGCCTTACTCCGATAAGAAAAAGTAACTTAAAATCTCGAATATTTGTTAAAATCGACTCACCTTGCATCCCATTTTCTTTTGAGTTCGATAAAGCGTTCATCATCACCTAACTCGGTATTGGCTTCTATCATTTGGTCTAAATAGTCCCCCATGTTGTAAGGCCATTTGTGAACATCATCAGGTAATATGATGTTCAGGAGTAACAAAAGATCATTAGGATATTGTTTAAGTACGTTGTCGTCATTCAGGTAGATATGGTTAGCGCATTCTAATTTCGTTAAGAACGGAGTGATTAGGTTTACAATTTCAGGGAAGTGATCTTCCGACCAAAATACGATATCACAAAGGCGTTCTGATACAGCGGGTGATTTAACAGCAAGCTGTTTAGGCCAAACATTTGAGATAAGTTCTCTGAATGGTAGTAACCAATGCTCTTTGTCTTCACTATCTCCATGCCTAGCTTGCCATAATATTCCACACCTAAAGTCATCACTTGCTTTAATTAATACTTCTTTTAATTCAAGATCAGATACCCACCTTTTATCCTCATCTTTAATTTTCCAAGCTGAGAAAATTAATCCCACAATAGCATCCTGATGACCTCGGCTTTCAACTTCTCCTGAATATGCCAACTCCAGAATACTTGGCTTCAAAATGGTGAATAGTTCTTTCCCACAAACTCCTCCCCATAAAACACCAGCCCAAAATGCCTGACGATCTTCTCTGGAAGAAGAGTTTAAGACAGAAAGCAAGTTCCGTTGAGTCCAGTCAGGATCAACCCAAAAGCACCAACTTAAACTGCGGCTAAGTATAACCATTGCGTAACGATGTAAATCATTAGGTAAAGCTAATGATTGGTTGAGCAATAACAATAAATTTCCAGTGAAGCACTCTCCAGATTCAAAAGTACGGCTATGCTGTGATTGCAGTATTGCACTGGTTAAGTTTCCAGTTGGTGAGTTTATTGACTCCATGGCCCAATCAGGAGCTTTACTACCTCGTATTGTTGAAGATTCACCCTTAGCAGGTTGTATCGACATTACATCAACTAATTTAAACGCTAATTTATAGTATGTAGCATAATAATTATCAGCGAGTACGCTAGTAGACTTCTCAAACCAGCTTGATACTGAACGAAGTATTTTTACCAAGTCGTTACAGGTAAAACCAGACAAACGCTCTGCAATTAATGCCATAAATCGGGGTTTATCATTCTTACGGGCTTCAGAATAAAGGAAAGTATCCCAAGCCCAGTCAACAATGTTTCCCTTTTTTGCAGAACAAGTTAAAGCGTTGAAAGCTCGAATCGGTTTTTCTTGTGATAAACCAAGAAATGGGTCTTCATCAATCAAAAAATCAGCTTGTCTACCAGATAATTCACTTGCTCTTTCAAGGATTGAGGCTATTGGTTCATCTGCTAACAAAGAATAGTCTGTATTTTTGGTAACAATACCACTGCGAACTTGAAAGGAGCGCGCTGCATCTTTTGCATGCTCAGGCTTCCATTCCGGCGTATCATCTCTTAGCCGATCAACTAACTTATCCGTAGCTATTGTTAACTCACAACCATTTTGTTCAAGCCAAGTTACTCTATCCAGAATATTCCTCGCATTCCGTTCCTTAAATCTACTTTCATCTTCGTTTTTCCAAGGTTTAGGTCCTTGCAATATTCTATTTTCTATTGCGGAACGGCTACATTTGTCGAGTTCTTTCCATCTGGCTACGAAAGCTAGAAGCAAGTCTCTAGCATTATAATTATCCCAAAATGCCTCGTCTGAAAGTTGATTTAAAGTAATAATAATACTTTCATTAGGCACAAGATTGGTTTTCCCTAACGCCCAAATCTTTAACCTTGCAAAGATAGTACTGTCAGCGCATGGCCACCTTGAAAGCTCCTTCCGAGCTGCATCAAGATCAATCAATACTAATTTCTCTAAGTAAGAAACAAACAGCAATACCCATGCAGATAGACCATAAGTTCGACTATACGAATCCTCTGTAGTCTTATCCGGTGTTAACGAACAACTCAGGCTCAGGCCGTATCCTCCTATTTCTTTTTCTAGTTCAACAGCAAGCTCTAGGTTACGTCTCAGGACTTCAACGATACGAATTATCCACTCATCAGGAATTTCTAGCCTTCTTGGTAGTTCTGGGTAATGGACATCTAAATGAATTAAGTCTTTTAAACTAATCTGCTCTCGGTTGATCTCATTCGGGGTGCGGTAAGGAGGTGTGACCTTGATGAATGGTTTCGTTATCTTTTCAAATTGCCGTAATTTTCTGGGACACCAGCCATTATTCTTTATTGCTCCTTCCAGAGTAAACCAATCGCGGTGTCCTCTTTTATCAGTTTGTTCAAAGCCATCAAAAACATAGTTCCATGCCTCATTGAGTGTACTTTCCATATTTTTAGAACGACGCTCACATTGTGACTTAAGTACAAACTGAACCCAAGGGTGAAGACATTGCTGCTTCGTAACCCACCAGATTACTTCAGGCTGTTCCGCCACTCTGCTCAACCAATATGTTAATGCGTTAAGCCTTTGAGGCAGGGTAGAAAACTGAGGGAAACTGGAATCATCCCCTCTAAATCTGATAGAACGTTGGTCTTGTGTTCCTTTAATATCTTGTGAATTAAACTCAAAAGCATCCCATGCACCAGTGGGAACTTCACGTTTGTTATAAAAGTCATTAGGGTCAACATGCTGTGGTGTATGATCCGAATCCAAAGAGTAAAAGTGAAATGGGTCTACCATATCAGCTAGGTTTTCTTTACCGGATAAATTCTTACGAGGAACTTCATATCTCAGCTCAGGATCAAACACATGAAGCCAAGTGGCAGGAGCTAGTATTTCACTATTAGCAAACTTTTTGGCTCCTTCGGTTGTAGAAACAATATGTGCAATCTGACCGCGTTCAAAGGGCTGTAACAGGTGAGGCCCCATTCCAGCTTTTGTGATTATTCCTCGATACCATGCATCTGGGTCAGAAGCCCGATCTGCCCAAGATTCCAAAGTGTTCCAAAGTGTTCCAAAGCGCGATATGCCCATTTGTATCGTCATACGCAATCGCTTTTACCCCTTTATGGTGCCACTTTGAGCTAGCGTAACCTTCATCACCAGATTGAAATGCGTATATATCGTTAAGATGGCTTGAGCTTTTATTGAGTGCTTCTAACAAATATTGAATTGGCGGATCGTCCGCAGAATAACCGACAAAAACTACGACATATTTTTCCAATATCCCTTTGACAAATGAGGTAGCCCAACCATTAGCCAAGTAAGCATCTCCAAATTCAGAACTTGAGAGGACAAAGCCGTTGCTTGCAGCACCTGTACCATCCTCGTTTACTTTGCCATGAAGATATACCGTACCATTAAATTCAATTGGATGATTAAGATCAGGTAGTCTTGGGGGGATAAAGGTATTTATATCTGGTTTGCAAAGATCAAATAAGCAATCAAAGTTAGTTGTTACCAAACGTACTATACCATCGTTCGTTGTAGCTAGTTTAAGCATCGTTTGGTGTGCACTTAGGTCAATTTCTCTCTCAGGCGTGAGAGCCTTAGCTACTGATTTATATATATCTCTCGTTAAGAACTCTCGCTCCAGCAAACCAAATATCCTATCAGCCGAAACTACTCCTTCCACGCCAGTACTAGCGGTTATTGCTTTAGCTGCATCTATAAGCTTCAAGGCAGGACTGCTGGTTTCTACACCAAGCTCAGATGTTACAGATGAAGCTAGCCCAAAAAAGTCGGCAAATCCCGCTTTTGCTCTTGAAACACCTGCACCACAAAAAAATACCACCCGACCTTGGTCTCTGGCTAATAAGAGTTCATCAGGTATTGAAGGTCCATTTTCGAGGAATCGCATCATGTTTCCTTTTGTGTTTAAAGTTCTAACTTTTAGGTGTTGTGACTTAAGTGACGATTAATCACATCAATAGAGGTGATAGCGCTCCTATTGGTAACAGCGGCACTAAGAACACCAATATGATTACAATATCATATTTAGCTTAGAAAACTCAGACGAAATGCCCTTTGCTCGGATAAGAAAAATTAAGTCAAATGGCTGTTTATAAACTCGAGGGGCAGAAGTAAGGTAGCGCATTGGGGAGCAAAACCAAACTAGCTCTGTATTAGGTAGAGCATAATTCACACTATCAGCATTTGATTTTTGGTAGGTCTTGCCAACGGGTGGTGTATTGAGGGGATAACATTTCACGCCGCATTGCCCATTTTTGAGTTATGCCTTGAGCAGCAAGGAAGATAGCATCACTCCCAAATCGATTGTTTAACGTGTCATACACATTCATAAGCTTAGGATTATTCGGGGTCAGGTTGAACAGATCGGGCTGCTCATGCTGACCGTCAACTAAGTCAATCAGCCCAACACCAATTTTATAAAATCTCACATCCTGTTGGAATAACTGCTCTGCCAGTCGAGAGGCGGCTTGAGTTATCAGAGTCACATCAGCAGTAGGATACGCAAAACGATGAACCGCTCGGCGTACCACAGGAAGCGAGTCAAATGGTGAACTGTTAGCGAAACAAAGCATCACTCGACACAGTGATTTTTGTTTTCGAGCCTTAAGGGAAGCAATATTCGCATGCTTGCACAACGCTTGCCGCAACGACTCAAGGTTAGTAATCCTCTGCCCTGCACTGCGGGTAGAAAATATTTGTTTCTTATCCGCTCTAGCGGTATCCCAACCCTTACATTTTTGTCCATTGAGTTCACGTACTGTACGCTCCACTTCTACGTTAAACTCTTTTCTAATCAGTGCAGGAGGATAATTGGCAAGCTTGAGCGCTGTATTAATTCCTATCATCTCTAATCGATGAGTTAGTTTCCTGCCTATGCCCCATACCTCTGAGACATGCAGTTGCCCTAAAACCGCCCTACGCTCTCGTTCGCTATCTAAGACACATACCCCATTATATCCCTCAATTTTTTTCGCAGCATGATTGGCCACTTTGGCGAGTGTCAATGTTTGCCCAAACCCGACACATACGGGTAAGCGACATTCACGCCAAACAGCGCGTCGTAATTTCATTCCGTGCTCTTTAAGAGAACGAATGGCTGGAAAGCTATGCTCAAATGAAAGGAAAGACTCATCGATACTGTATATGTGTTGTTCAGGTGCGAAGCGACCAATAACCTGCATCATTTTGGCAGATAAATCCGCGTACAGCTCATAGTTCGATGACAGAGCAATCACCCCCTTCTGTTCACAAAGTGCTTTAACTTGATAGTAAGGTTTGAACTTTTCTATGCCAGCTTCTTTAGCTTGTCGATTTGCTGCGACAATGCAACCGTCATTATTGGACAAAACGATCATCGGCTTTCCACGCCAATCGGGGCGGAAAACTTGCTCAGCGCTACAGTAGAAAGAATTAGCATCAACCAAAGCAAACATTATCTTGTTCTCAACAATGGACTCACTCGGTGGCAGCGAATTGAGCGAGTTACAATCCCTTCGAGGGAAAATTGATCAAATTCGTGGATAGGAACGGGCTGGTATCGCTCATTAGCAGAGAGGAGTAATCGACGATTGAGGTCAATTTGTTTACAAATAAATTCCCCATTGAGGTTTGCCACTATGATGTCGAAATCTTGTATATCTAATGAGCGATCTACAATAAGTAAATCTTTGTCGAAGATACCCACATCTTGCATAGAATCTCCACATGCATATCCCAGAAACGTGGCACAAGGATGCTCAATAAGAAGCCGGTCTAGATCTAAAGCGAGCTGAGTATACTCTTCAGCAGGACTCTCAAAGCCTGTGATACCTGCATGAGCAAAGATAGGGATAACTTTCACACAAAACACACACTGTATATAGATACAGTATATTGTATTTCAGATTAGGTATTTTGCAACAGCGCAACGGAGATAAGATTACTGTAATTGTTTTCCTATTGATTGGCCATTTGACACAATATGAGTTGTCCCAACTGGATGATGAACGCACATTCTTGGACAAACCTGAGCGAGCCACACCTAGCTAGCTCGAAGATGGACAAAAATTAGTTTCAGGAGTTCTAATATTAGCTATTCATGAATAACTTTTTATAAGGCAAATTTGCCAATTAATACGCCTTCGCACAGTGCGCACTTTATCTGCTTATACTTAATGCAGCTGCATATTAATTATATATAGAATGTCCCGCTTTTGAGGGGCAATTTAATGAAGTATCACGAAATGACAAAAAACTATATTTTTCGTGAGGTTGAATGTGGTTATCCGTCGAACAAGCTGCTGAACTTTGTTTAAAAACTGTGAGAACAGTTAAAGAATGGGATAAGGGAAAAACTATTACCTATCACATGCTCAGAAGAGGCGCTGGAGGTTGTCAGCTATTACGAGCATCGTTGGTTGATTGAAAGGTATGGAAAGCAGCGGCACCGCTAGAATGCAGAGACTGGAGAATCTGGAGCGCATGAGTGTGATACTGGCTTTTATCGCCTACTCCAACTTCGCTTTATGAAGGAATATAAAGCGGAAGTGGAATAACAATGTTGTGAAACATTGTTGGGTCAGAAAACCTGGAAGTTACTTTGGCTGAAAAAGGAGGGAGGTCCGTTACCGCAACAGGCGCCAGATATGCAGTGGGCGTACGAGCGTCTAGCCAGATTAGGGGGTTGGAAAAATACCAAGCGGACAGGCCGGGCTTCAGTAGAGGTATTGTGGGAAAGAAGCTTTAAATTACAAACCATCCTTGAGGGTTACGAATTGGCCATGTCTCTCAATCTCGAAGACTTGTGATCAAGAGACAGCCGAAAGGAGTCTTTATAAAACTGAACTAATCAGTCTATTTTATCTGTTTGAGCAAGTTTGACACATCTGTACCAGAGACATAATCAATTACAGGTATACTTCGAGAGTTACCAAAAGCATGTGCATTAGATGTTTCTTGTTTCTGTAAGCTCTCAATCAATGAGATACCTATAGAATCACCATCACGAGAGACAAGTCGTCTATGTATTTCGTCCGGCTCAGCAATAACATTAATGATCAAAGCTGGAGCTATTTGCTCAAAAACAGAAAAATCTAGTTCAATGATTTGTGAATCTTTACCGATGAGACAGAAATGGCCGTCAAGAAAAATCGAGCTATTGCGTAATGTTGATAAGCCATTGAGCAAAGCGATTTGATTTGCTTCCGCTTTATCAACAACCTTAGAAGTTTCAACATACTCAGAGTTTGCCTTAATGATCTCACTACAAGAATACGATGGAATATCAACATGCTCATTTAGCTTTTTACATAGTGTGGATTTTCCCACACCATGCACCCCAGAAACAAAAATCAATTTATTCATTCAAACGCTAACTCGGGTAGTAACTCGCACGATAAATATTTGAAAGATTGCGGTGCTGAAACCTTCTCTTTCATGTCGGCTAGTTTGAAAGGGGTGAGATACTTTCTCACATTACCAATTTTTATTGCATGAGCCTCTGCTCGACCATCAAAGTACTCGTCAAAGAACTCTTTGTTGATTCCCGATTTGGTTTTTGTCTGCTTCCAAATCTTTTGTGGAGTGTCCGTTAGTATCTTGTCGATAGAAAACTCACCAACTACTTTACCCTCAGGTAGTGTAGAGTAGATGATCACTTTCTCTACATCGCTACGTCTAAAGATTGCTTTGCGATATTCAAATTTCTTTTCCCCGGCAAAAATTCTTTCGACGAATTCGGGCTTAATTGATAATAAAACTTGCATCTAACTCACCTAAATCAAGCATATGATGAAACTGCTGATCTGTTAATCTCATTACGCCCCAATAAGAGCCAGGTCCATCGCTAAGTCCAACTTCATCAATAAGTCGGCCACGAATTACGCGTTTAGTCATAGCAGTATTATACGTGAATCGAATGATATGAGGATAGCGTTTTGTCCTATAGAAGCGGGTCAGCTCTTCAGTACTAAACACTGAATATGAGCCAGCATATTGAAGAAAAGATTCTAACGTATTGAATTCACCTATGTTTTTGTATTCTTCGACAACACAGACTGAAGTTATAACCGATCGGTATCTCGCAGGTCCCTGACGATCCGTAGTACGGTATGTAACGATAATATCACCGGGTTTGAAATTCGAGGTTCCTTCCATCGCACACAAGTAAATTTTATGGATGCTGTTAGTGTGAGAAACATCTTGAATCAAGTCGTGGGACTCATTGTTAAGAATCGAGTCAGGTAGCATACGTGTATGATAATCGGGATAAATCGACATCAGGTATTTACTGTTACCTCTAGTTTCAAATTTTGGATAATCATGCAAAATGTCGCCAGTTACAGACGACATTTTGCGAAACAGTACATTTTCATTACCATTCGCTGTTTCTTTAGTCGCAATGATGTTGAAGCCATATCTTTGCATTAAAATGATTAAGTATTCGTGCTTGTCGAAAATCGTTACATAAATATCATCAGCCTTGTACTCAATAGCATGGTCAAAGACTTTCTTAATAAAGCGCTCACCACGGCGAGTTCCTGCTGAATCAAACTTAAAGGTACCGATCTTTAGATGAGTAGCATTTGGTAAAGGTGGATTTGTATCCGTAATTTCTCCGACTTCAATTTTGAGATACATAAACCCTTCGATTACACCATGTCGGTTATAAAGAACGTAAGCACTTTCGTCTTCGCGTGCCTTTTTAGCAAACCAATCCGGAAACTCAACGTAATCAGCTTTAAGTGTTGAGAAGAAGGGATCATTAAGGTTGATTTGTGAGAATTTCTGATAGGAAAGGTTTTCCATTGTTAATACCTTGACTCTTAATTTGGATACGCTTGTAACCATATGAATAGACGCAACTTATCGCATGATAATCTATATTAGAGGTGCAACTATTTCCATATTTTTTGTATGAATATAGGACCATACGTCACAAACGTTGAACTTAGGTGGAATTTACCCCCGTAATACAACATGGGGATTCACAACGAACAGTACTAGAAGAATGGATAAGTTTTAGTAGGGGAAAACTCTTGAACAGGATGGGAATGAGTAAAAGGTCTAAGCAACTTTGGGGCAGAATTGAGCTAGCTACAGCAGCTAGCTCAGTACATTTCCACATTATGCTGCTTCACTTAATCTCAAGCTTTCATAGTAATCCTCAGCTAAAGCAGTCATTTTAAATTCGGCTTCTATTCCAGCTATCTTTTCTACGGCTTCTTGGATAGATGCAAGGTCGACATTAAAGAACTCTTTGCGAAGGTTTACAGCGTTTACACGTTTAGAATTGAATTCGCGGTGTAATGCTGTTTCAAGAGCTGGAGCATCATCGGTGTAAATCATGGCATGTACGTCAAATGGGAATGGTACACTTGCATCGCCTAGTTCTTTAACCCTGTCCATTGGCTCTAAACGGCGAGTAAGACCGATCTTGTAAACATCCTCACCAAACGAACCAATATTACTGATGACGTAAACATGCCCCTTACGGGTTTGTTCCGCCATACTCTTAGCTCGTTCTTCTTTGGCTTCTGCTTCGGCGAGCTGCTGCTCTAACATTGCTATCCGTTTCTCCATTTCAGAGCGCTCCTGCTCAGTAGCGTTAGCAAGTTCTCGCTGTGCTTTATCAAGAAGATTTCGGTACATTTTTTCTTCTTTTTCGGCATCGGCTATCGCTTTCTCAAACTCTTTAATAGCTCGTTGTTCTTCACGGATCTGTTCTTTGATAAGCTGCTGCTCAGCGACCTCTTCTTGCTTTTTAAGTGTGTATTGGTATTGAAGCTTACACTCTTCGAACTTAAGTTCGATGTAATCTATATTAAATCCGCACTCTAATGTCGCAGCTGACTTTTCTAGTGTGTTGGCAAGTTTTTCTATACGCTCTAGAGTACGCCCAAACGAACTCGGCGACACCTTACCGATAAGAAGATCACATTCAATATTAAAAGCAGTAAGCATGAGTTTAACTTGACCATTTAGAACTGAATTATTGAATGACTTGTCGTTAGATATCACCGTTGACTCTGGGAAAGTGATCGCTGTTTTATCTTTTATCATGTCTTTTTGCTGCTGCCTAATATCCTTGATCTCTTCCGCAAATCGAGTAGATGTTTCGTAAAGGTACTTTGGCATTTCAAAATGACCATGAGCAGTGTATTCATCAAGCCTTGAATATAAGTCGAGATCACCCATTAACTCTTCTAGCTCAAGCTCACCTTTTTCAATACTTGAGTTAAGTTCATCTAGTGTTGATTTAGTCGATTCTAAGGTCGCTTGCTGCTCTTGAATGCTCTTTTTTAGTACATTATCTTGTCCTTTCAAAGCTTGAAGTTCGGCAGTTTCCTCATTGATTTTATCTAGCTCTAGCTTTGCGGTTTCAGTGGCAGCGATTATTGATTCTCGGCTCATACACACTGAATCATATTCCTCTTTTGTTTTTGCTAGTGCTTCATCTAGCGACTTGTATTGCTCGATTTTCTTATCTGCTGAGCGTTTTGTTAGAATATAAGTTAATACGACAGCTATTAATGATAAGCCTGCCAACATCAGTAAATTATTATCCATTGATTACTTTAGAACCTCTTGTATGAATTGTTTCCTAAGAGCTGCTCGCTCTTCACATCGCTCTTGGTATTCTTCTGCGGCGTTAGCTACTGCATCTTTAAAAGCTTGTTTTGCTGCTGACTTATTTAGTCTTTCTTGCCTTTGTAATTCGCGCTGAGCTTCTCGCACTTCTCTTTCGTGCTCTCTCATTGCCTGAGCATGTGCTCGCTCATTAGCTTTTTGCCTACGCTGGGATTCACGAGCAGCTTGTTTGTTAGCTCTATCTATTGCTTTAACAATCTTTATAGCCGTTCGTAAACCACTACCTCGTCTAGCCAATGGTTTCTCCTTTGAAGTGGTGTAATGCTGACTTTTTGGATGCTAGCACAATCGAATATGTGCAACTGGTGCTCATGTCAAACAGATGGCATATTTTTAGGATTTGAGTGGGAATAAAGTGGATTACTTTTGGTATTGCAAAGGCCCATGATAAGGGTGTGAATGAGTAAAAGGTCTAAGCAACTTTTTATTTAGACTAATTTGTGCAACAGGCTGTAGAACAATTGGAGCCTGTGGGAATTGTTGCAAATATAAAACTTGCAACGACTGAAGTTTTCTTCAAAGACATAGCAATCGATGTTAGAAAAGGATGTATCCGAGCGTTAACCCAGCAACCATTATGATGATACCGGTTAATGTCATATTGTTGTCAACCCATTCATCAAGCTTACTCATTCGAAGATCCTCTTTAAATCAAAACCATGTTCAATACCATCAGTGACTTCACGTAAACGTGTCTTATTTGGTGAACTCAAACTAGCAATAACCCGACCAATTTCATTGCCCAAGTCATAAAGTTCAATATCACCATCAGGAAGGCTATCAAGTGCTAACTTGAGGTTTGAAAGAAAAATATATGGGTTCACCAAATCGGAACTAGGATCATCGAAAACCTCATTTCGGTTAGCTATGAAATCATCTGTAAGCCGTTCAACCTCGTCGGCGAAAGACATCCAATCAGGCTTTATTTCTGTCTTTGCGAGCAAATCACTGTGGGTATTATAAGGAGTCATCCCTTCTAACAACTCTTTTTCGGACAACTTTTTCTTGCTCATAGCATACAACCTGACAGAAGATTTAGATTAGTTGCAGTATAGCAAAATCAGCTAGACTGTCGTTAGAACGAATGCGTGGAAACAAACTTAGGGGCAAAAGTGCGTTGCTGTTCTTAAATGGCCACAACCAATCCGCCGTCACAACACAAGCTGTAAAACAAAAAACCACCAAGAGAAAACTTGATGGTTTTGAATATTAACTGCTTGTTCAGCAGGTAGGTTGCTTGCTTCCTGACCTATTCTTAGCTGCCTATTCGGCAGAACACTTGAAACCGAGGATTACATCCTCACGATTGTTTTTCTTGGCTGCCTATTCGGCAGAACACTATAAAATATAATCACTAAGCATCTGATCATTCTTGCTTAAAGTCACAACTTGGTAAAAACACCATTTTTATTTTCACAACTGTAACTCTTTGTTTCTAATGAACTAAAAAAGAGTCTTCGTCAAAAGGGTTAAAACGTAAGTCAGGTACCGTCGCTCTTTTTTCTTGATTGGTTGCAAAACCATAGCTATTAAAGCCAGATTCAGCACGCTCATCTGCGAATTCCTTTTGAATAAACAGAATATAATCCTGCCGTGAAGAGCTGCTAGAAATAGGGATCTGATGAAAACTATCGATGACACGGTCTTCATTCGTTACTGGTAATGATTGTTGAATACCAAATAACTCGGCCCTAGCCATACTGCGTTTGATTCGACGCTTTTTGGAACCCAAAAAGTTTTTCCCAATCGTCTGATTACGAACAAACCTTACTTCTTCGGAAGTATCTGGCACCTCATAAACACTGGAGATCTCAAACAAACCTTCATTAACCATCAATGAAAAATAGGGCTGAAAAGAGAGGCCCATCATCATCTCTTTGTCCTCGGAAACAAAGGCAATGGTTTGACCAACTGAAGATTCATTCCAATCAGGAAAACTCACACCTACTCTATTCATTGCTTGGTGGTGATTAACCATAAACAAGTGCATTTGTGAGATACAACGCCCTGCTAGCAAGCCATAGTCGGCATTAGCATTCGTGTAACGTATCAAGAAGTAGTACCGTTGAGACATGATAGAACCTCTTAATTGACCTTGGCGCAATTAAACAATCCGCCCTTGATCAAAACAGACATAATAAAGTGCACGTCATTCGGAATGGATTCAGAAGCAGTCATACTTTCAATCCAGTTCTCTGTATTTCTGAGTAATTGATAGAAGTCATTTCCATATGCTACATGTCTTCTTGCTATAACGTATTCTCGATCTGCACCATATTCGTTCACTCTTAAAGGCTTATCAGCCTCTTCATGCCACCAATCGTCAATCGATTGCAACGCTGCACCAACTTTTTGTCCGTGAAACGCGACGGTTTCTTTTCCGCTCAAAAGCTCTACTGTGGCTAGCTGCTTAGTAGGGATTCCATCTTCTCGACTATCCAAAAACTCTTGGCTTGGGTAAACCTCATCTCCCCAGCCAACCCGCAGTTTTGCTTTGATGTCCATGTAGAAGTATTCGGTCGGGTCAGACAATGCTCGCTCCAGATAGGCTGTAAGCCTTTCTAAGCATTCTGTTGAATCACCATCCCAATGACCATACCAAGAGAGTTTTTGAGCATGTTCGACAACAAAGGTATCCAATTCACTGGTCGTCACTTCAATAGTGATATTTCTGCACTCACGATTTCGCCATAACCAAGTACCAAGCAAGATGTTCTTCGCATAACGATTAGCTAACTCTTTGTATCCGTTGAGCTCTTTATAAATCTTAGCAAACATAGACAGTTTACTGCGCACTTCATCATCACTACAGATATCTGGGGTTAACGAATTGGCCCGAATTCGAAGTGAAAATGCGCAATAGATTTCATCAACGCCGGGCTTTACATAGCACTCTTCGATGAACTGAGGGTTTGAATATGCCAAGTCTTGGGGGGCAACATTCTTGTCGACGAACTTGTTCCCCTTATATGCTTCTGAATAACTCCCTTTTGGTGCGCGCAATCGGGTTCTATCTACATTAAGGGGACACATATCACCACTTTCGGATAGATAGTAGAAATAAGCTTTGCCAGCAGAAAGTGATCGGACATAGTTCAATTGAGTGCAAAGTTCCATAAACGATTAATCCCTATAGTTTTTTATAAGAATAGTTTCGCTACTGCATTCTATCGACCAAAAGGCGCGGTTTAAAAAGTGATCTCGTCCACTAAAACGGACCTCTATCGGGTTTATTCGCTTAGCTAGCCCTATCGCATTCTCCGCATAAGCATGACAACCTGTGATTGCGTTACCCCTCTTAGTTGGATGCTCTAATAAATGGTAGCCAAGAGAAACAAGCAAGTTATCATCGTCTTGAGTGAGCAACCGCTCTAACTCATCAAAATTAGTAGGTTGCTTTTCACTTGGGTATAACCATCGCCCGTATGCAGGTAATCCTTTTAAAACATGGAAAAGTTCACTCCTGCCTGTAAATGTTCTAAGCCACTCAATCTGCATCGATAGCTGTGGTTGGTATAATGCCCCTCCGGCGAAAGCAACGGGAAGGGCCGTTTTAAGCGCTGATCTAAAGTCTGAAATTCGGCTTTCACTATGAACTCTGATAACTAAGTCTATTTCTAGGTCCGCCAATCGTTCACTACGAACGGTCGGTCGTTTCGCATTAGAAACCGTTCGCGCTTTGGCCACTGAATTAGGTTCTGTCAACTTCGCTGTTGATTGAATATTCTCGTTTCGAACATAAAAAGCGAAACTCGAAAACTCAACTGGGGAATCATTGTTAACCAATTGATTAAATTGCCTTTGATAATCGTGCATGAATCCCCAAATGGCCGTCAAAGACGGCACACCACACAAACAAGGGTTACTCATCGCTACCGCATCTTGCACTCTCATTGACGACAGGTAGATATATTGCTCCCCCGTCACCGTATCTTGATTGTTAATTGGCTTACTTAGTTGCTCAAGCACCCATGTCACTTGTGCTTTAGCTACCTGCATCAGTTTGGGATGATAAGCAAACTTGGCTGAATACATATTATTTTGAAACGTGAGATGTAAGCGTCGGTTAAACTCACTAGCCAAAGAGCCAAGCTCCCATTCTGGTAACGACAAAAAGGCTTGAGCTAAGGTGTCGTCATGCTCTAGTTGTTGCTGATTGGGTTCAGATTCGGCGATATCTCTTAACTCAATGAGTGGCAGCATCCATAAGGCTATTTGCTTTCGTAAAATCTTACCCCTAACCTGACGAGCTCTTTCTCTTTGCCGCTGTGTTTTGGATGGCTCAGACCCAATTAGGCGATTTAGTACCTGACAAATTTTGGCGTTAGTTACCTGATAGTCATCAAAGTAATGACCACTCTTTTGACGGTTTTCCGTTAACGTCCCCCCCCTTGGCCTGCTTAACACCTAGCGGGTAATTTAGGACTCTCATATACCCACCCAAACTGCCACACAGGTTCCCAATACTGGCAGAATTAGGCAGTGACGAAGAGACAAAACTGAGTTTATTTTCTGGACTTCGTGCTCTTATTTCTAATTCGCACTGAAGAGCATGACTCACAACGGGGGTGATCGAAACATAATCATCACCCCATGGAAACCGTAATTGCTTACTGTAAGTACTAACACTGTCGGGAAAACTATTCTCAGGAAGCTGTTCTTCAATTGCACGTTGTAAGCGAGCAAGTGACTTCACATCCAAGCCAAATTCTGTAAGCAGATCAAGCCAAACTGGATTTTTCTGCTGAATAAGCGAAAGGATACACACTGGCTGTGATTGCCATTTAAAAGGATTCAGTAACCACAATGTGTGACGATAGACAGCAGAGTTATGAGCCCATCCCAATCGCTGATCCAATACTGCACTTGAAATAAACTCCTCGGCTGTAGAAAGAGGTCGCGCAATTATCCGCTGATCCTTAACACGGCAATCTGGAAACTTTAGGTTATGTGTGTGGAACCACTGGATTTCAGCAAGAGAGGCATCTAAGTTTTCGCGGTCTTTTAAATACCTTTGAGCCCGAGCTACATCCAACCAATCTGAGCACCTATCAGCTTGATGACTAGAACTGAGATTGAGCAAAATCGTCAACGTTTCTTGTTCATACCCATCAACACAAACCTCTTCTGTATAGGGCATGAACATCTTTTTTAGAGCAGTTTGTTTTATTGCCTCGTCTTCAATTGCTAGTAGATCACTTAATTTCGTCATAATTACCACTCAGGTAGATACACGCTTAAACCGTCATTTTCAGAGCACATTCGAGTCAGCTTTGTTTCGATGACACTTCTTAGGGTGAACGCCGATTCATGACTGGCAATTTTGGTATGCATCCGCGGCCTAATCGCTGCTTTAATCTCACCAAACTCATACAACCGATACACCTCATCCGTTGTGCAAGAAAGCAATGTAGACACTTCTAAGGGGCTTAACAGCACATCGCCTACATTCCCTTTGCTGCTTGAAGGTAGTGTTGCCATTAACTTTGTAAAGTAGGCTAACACTTGAGTGAGCACGCTATTACGCTCTAACTGCCTACTTGGTAACTGGCGGCAATCTTTAAGCAAAGCGCCAAAAACTTCATTGAAAAACGTCTTTTTCCAATCTTTGATTCGAATGAGATCGGCTTTGTTTACCAACTCATCAAGTTCTTCCTTCAACACTCTTGGCCAACAAGAACAATACTCAACAAATGACTCAAAACTGATGTTCTCAATATCACCGTAACGATTAACGTACCATAGTAAAAAACCATATCGCTCAGAGAGCGTCATCACAGCCTTCAATAATCCCAAAGGTTTTGAGTCATTTCCTGACAACCATCGAGCAACCAGTAGCGCAGCCACTGGCGCATCTTCTACCGGTGAGTTTCGGAGTTCAAAACCGCATTCGCATTGGCTAATACTCTCAGTGGTTTGGTATTCCAATCTCGATTGACACTCGGGGCAGTGATGAACCAATTTACAGCCATGGCGCTCACAAGCTTGCTGAGAAAGAAATTGCCACTGCTGGCGAATGTATGGAGCCTCACTAATACATAAAGGGCAAATAGGCGTGAAGCGTTTACCAAGAAAAACGAAAGGATAATCAGCTCCTAACCGATGCACAGCTTTGTATTCGGGAGAAAATTGAGCTTTTGAATGTGACAACGCAAGGCGAAGAGCGCCAAAGTTATTGAGTTTTAATTGGTTCTCAAGATGGATAAGAACTCGCACTCGCATTTGGCTTGTAGTTTGCGCATGGTAGATATTGATTCGGTTGAGCTCAAGAGGGAAAGCACCGGGAATCGCTTCATGCTGCTCCAATGTGTCGAACCAGATGTCTTCAGCAAAATGAGAAAATCGCTCGTAGCCTTGTTCTTGCGATAAGCGCAGCAAGAAACTTTCGAGCGATTCATCAGCGTAAAGTTGAATGTCTGTATTCACATATCACCACTAAAACTTAGAGTATCTAAGTTTTAGTGTAGTGTATTTTCAAATGATTACCAAAATATCGTCAATTCATAGGCGAGAACATGGCAGCATAGCGAATAGCTTGAAGCTTCATCCGTGCGCCGATTTCATCCCGTCTTAGCTCAATGACTACAAAGTTGGCATTTCGAATAATTGCCAGAAGATCAATAAGACGACAGCTGTCTTCCCAGTCGGAAAACTCTTTTTGAGATCACGAGGCAATCTGAGGCAATGGCGTCGATGCATCCTTTAAGTGCTTCTTGCAGATCCTGATTTTCTTGCAGCCCTTCAGCTTCAAAAGTGGTTTGAATTAAAGCGGTCAGTTTTTTTGGGGATGTTGTAGAGACTCATTCCTCCATCAGAGAGTTGTGTTTTTCAACTATCCATTCTTTTGCACTCTCACTGTTTATGATCGAATAGACAAAAATAGACTCCCAATTGTTCGGTGTTGTTTTTTGTCGATCGTGTCTACCTAATACATCTCTCAAAGCTTCGTTCAAGCTTTCAATAGTTATGGTTGCATCTGATGGTAGCGTGTGAATTTTGTCAGAAGGATACTCGCTAAGGCTAGACCACATATCCACCATTTCAGCCACAATGCCCGAAGGAAGGACAACACTCTCCACATGAAACTTGATTGAGGGGAATTCGTTGCAGTTCTGATTGATATATACCAGCCCAAATTTCGCTAACGGGTATTCTGGGGAAGGCTCTATTGAGAAATAAATCTGTCGCTCTGATAAGCAGTCGTCAAAATATGGATGTAGAACTCTTACACCAGTATTGAATTGATTGCAAAATCCTGCAACAACATCTTGCCGCTTAGTATTACAATCACACGCTGGTACTAGGTTTTTCGAAAAAACCGCAAATTCTGGATAGATAGCCTGAGGCAATAAATGATCGAGCGTTCCTGTCCCCAAAGAACCGCACATGGGGCATACGCGCCTAGAAGATCTACGTAGTAATGGGATAAATGAAAAACATTCAGGTTCGCTCGTGTAGTGCGTCTTCAGTGCTTTTGCTAGATCATTACTAATACCTATAGGACCAATGTTCAGTGCATTTCCAGACTGCTGCAAGTAGTTGTGATATGCGCTAGTTACATCTGCTAATCGGTTTCGAAGATGGGGGTAACTACTCATTCTGGTGTTTTCAGATGCTTGTGTAGTCCGCTCTTTATCGTCGTAGGTAGGAATAGGAAGCTTTTTCATTATGCTTCTTCCATCTTCTGGCGCAACTTCATCATTGCAGCTACTGATATTTCGTAACCTAATTTATTAACAATATCTTCAAAAGTTGTGTTTTGCCTTTTGATTCGTCGATACAGTTTCTCTGCGAGTTTACTCTCAGCATCGTCATCAAAGACAAACCTTGATATCGAGTCTACGGGTGCACCAAATGTGGTCAGTCTAGGATTAGAAATACATACGTTGTTCGCTTCTTTCTTAAACACATGAACCTGATCTTGTGGAATTTCTCTCACAAAGTAAGCAGAATGCGTTGCAATAAGAGCCAAGGATCCTGTATTTTCTAAAATTTCATCCAATAGCCCCACAAAATCCGATATCATATTTGGATGCATGTGAGTTTCTGGTTCATCTAATAGAACGAATGAACCGTTCTCTATGTATAAACAACAAAGAATGGCAAACTTCATGAATGTCAGTTGCCCACTACTAAGCGGGTAAGCTTCCCTAGCTAACATTATTTTTGGCTCAGCATTAGGCGCAATGTTGCCCCATCTTTCAAGAGAAGCCTGCTCTCCACCACCCCACCCTAAATCAGCCAAACCAACATATTTCTTGTCTCTTGATTCGATCACCAAACTTTTAATAGGTAATACTTTTGAGATAGCATCAATGAATATATCCCATCGAGTCTTCTTGCCTATACTATCTTCACTACGTGCTAATTGAACTAGCATATCACTAATGGTTTTCGTGGTTTTTGCGCGTCCATTTCGAGTTAAAGATAACCTTCGATAGTATAGCTTCTGGGTTTTTACTCTCTCTGATGGAAAGGTGTTTTGAGTTTCGCCTGGCGTTGCAATAGCAAGTAACCTATTTATTACAGGTCTACCATTACTATCTGAAGTTGAGAGAGAAATGCCTTTATCTGGATATCTCAAAGCAGCTCGACAAAAAGACATGAGAGCTTGGCTTTTGCCCAGGCCATTCCTCCCGATTAGCACATTGATCCTTTTGGGTATAATGCTAGTATGATCATACTTTAATTTTATTTCATGATCATTTTCGAATCCGGCCAATTCATACCTAAGTGTTAACTCTTGGGATATCCCATCGAACTTTTCTTCTTCTACTCCTCCTAACACACTGTCAGCATTATTGAACGCAAAAAAAGAACTTGAATGCCTCATAAATCCCAGTTTAAAAACATCGCTATTCATAGCATGAGGAATCCATTTATTTTTTTTATCTTTGTAAAGAACCAAATCATTTACAATTCGCAGTACCTTTTCTAAGAACTCCGGACCTAGATATGATACTGCATACCTGTAAGCCTCCATATCAGGAAGCATAGTGAAGAAGCCTAATTTATCTAATGCACTTCTCTTTTCTAGTTGCCGTATTATAGGGAGCATCGCCAGATATGATGTCGTTTTGTAGTTTACATTTTTGAGCTCTTCATCTAGTTCTGAGTTTCTTGGATCAAAAAAACCTATAAATGCTCTAACTTCAAAGTTTTTATTCTCTTCATGAGTAAGAACTCTCAATGTACACCCAATTTTATAACCGAAGTCATTCCAAGAGCTATCTTCTGCATAAAGAATAACTTCATTTACTTTTGGAGCACGATTCTCATCTGTAAATGTAAGATATAAATCAGACTTTTCCATTTGTTACCTTATTGGATAGTAAGTAAATAGTATCAGCACCAAAAAAATCCATATAATAATCCGCGCTGGTTCGATGAGTGAAGATTAACTGTTATAAAGATATCATCAGATTAAAGGTCAAAACTAAATATCCGGAAAGGCAGATATGGTAACACAATTTGGCTAATCCCCCTGTACGCCACAAGAACTTTTATCTTTTCAGTAATTTGCAAGAAATATAAATCTAAGAAAGCAAACCGGCAACTTTAAGGCTGCGTTTGTTGGCTATCACCGACACATAACTTTAACTCGTCGCAAATAGAAAGAAGTCCATTCACCATATTAGTGATATTCTTCTGCTCTCTGTAAGGAGGAATAGCTAAAGGAATTGCCCAAAGCTTTTCAGATACTAACTTACACGTGCCATGAGAACTGTGATCCACCAGACCGACCACACTAGCTCTCACCGCTTTCATAATAAGCAACAAAAAGTCGGAATGTAGCTCGCTTTCATATCTTGGTGACCCGCACAAGCATTACAGTGACTCCAATTTACTCAGAGCATTAACTCTTCCCAATAGCTTAGCTGAGTATTCTTTTGATTTGTCATAGAGCGGCTTGATAAGAGCTGACTGAGCAGGAAAATGGGTAAGCACACGCTTATATTCTTCAACTTCCCCTAACAGAATTCTAAGCTCAGCTTCGGACTGCGCTTTTTCTTTGGATATATACCGAATGAAAGGCTGTTGAATGCTATTTGGCAAGCCTGTTTTCGCGGATGGTAAATTTGTTCGATGCGCAGAAATAAACTCTACTGATTTGAACGCAGAGGTTTTGAAATAGCGTGATTTTTCGTTAGCCTGATTGTTTCTTTTCTCAAGGTATCCCCGTTCTGCAAGTTGATAAAGCTGGCGATAAAGCATTTTTCTGAGTTCATTTTTGTTGAATACGCCCACTGTTGCGTACAACAGTCTATTTCTTAGTTCCAGTACCGTGAAACCATCCATTTCTTTATTTATCAATGCCTTATATAGCCATTGGTTAAGGGGTACTTTTCGATTCATTGCACTATTTCACCCATCCAAAACTTAGGATTGCTAAGTATACAAAAATCGGTAAAACTTAGACAATCTAAGTTATCGAAAGGTTGAAAAGAAATGTGTAAGTGCATAAAGACAACCCAATCCCAACGAGGCTTAAAGAAGCCCGCAAAAAAGCTGGCATTACCCAGAAAGATCTGGGTATCAGAATTGGTATGGAACCTAGCTCGGCGAGTGGGCGGATGAACCACTATGAGAAAGGGAGACATGTACCCGATCTTGGCACGCTCGAACGAATGGCTGAAGAGTTAAACGTACCACTAAACTACTTTTTCTGTAGAAACGAGTTAAGTGCTGAACTGGCTTGCGTGATTGACAAAATGAGTGATGAAGAGAAAGCAGCGCTGTTGGACAGCCTAAGCCGTGACAAGTAGCCTCTAAGCTTTAAGCCCATTTTTGCTCAATAGCATGCTCAGCGGAATAGCATCCGTAAAACGAGGGGCTACTATTTTATCTTCAGTGGTGACTGCATTTAAGTGGTAAGCAGAACCAGAGTCAATTTGATGAAGACTAAGCTGCTTTAAAGGACGATCAAACGGGTTATCTAGGTAGGGGAACTTAAATGCAAAAGTGCGTGACAATATTGCTTTGTCTATCGTATCCGCATTGTCGTTGAAGCTAATAAGCAACGCGTCTTTCAAGAAGTGTTTTAACGCTCGACATTCTCCTCGGCACATTGCAAACAAAGGATATAGCAGTTCATTCTTTGTAAGTACTGGTGGCTCATCAAAGCCCATCCTTGAACTCAGACCCGCGACAAATCTGGCAAAATGTTTTTTTTGTTCTAAGTCAAACCCATAAGATGCCGTTCTACTCGAATGACTATTCGCTTTCAACAATTTGAAATAATCTATCTTTCTTCTCCAGCTTAGCCGCGAATTCCATTGTGGTTCTGTCGCTATCACATCAGCATAAGGCATACCCACAAGCACAAAAGAGACTCTTGCTTCTTCACTTATATATTTGAATGTGTTGGCAATAACTTGTCTCTGTTCTGCGGTTGAAAACTCAACAAGCTCTTGAATTTCATTAACAATAATCAGCTCAACAGATTTACGTTTAAGTTGCTTTACAACCGCTTCGCCAAGCGCAATTTCATTACGGCGCCGAATCCCTCGTCCTCCTGATTTACAATCTAAATCAACCAGAAATTGGGTCAGCGTATTCTGTTCATTGATACGACTTGGCACTCTAGTGCTTAATACTGGCTGCTTTCCCCAAGTTGAACCCGATTGAAAGCGTGACAAGTAGTTGTTGATCAAAGCTGTCTTTCCACTTCCAGCCTCACCAGTTAACAAGAAAGATTCTGGTTCACCACCTAAAGAGTGATTGAAACGAAGTTGATCGAAAATGGAGTAGATTTCAGTTATCGCGGGATACTCGATAAAGCAGGTTTCAAAGGACTTTAGCTGCTCAAGCTGCTTTGGCGTTAAATTCAAACTAATACCCTTCAATATCTTCAAAATCATCGTCATCTAAGTACTCTGAGGCATCGGAAACAACCTCAGATTTGAGCCTAACAGGAGTCACGTTGATTGAGCTTGGCCCCTCAGATCCAACATCATTAAACTTTGCTAGTTTCGACGTGTTACCTGTTTTAGGAAGGTTGGGCTTGCTACTTTTAACACGGCGGAATCTATCGGTTTCTTCCTGGATACGTTTTTTCATATATAGAAATGTATCCGCAAGAGCCTCATCATCAGCAAGATCCTTGGTGTTCAGTCTGCGTACTTTTTGTATGCGCTGGTGTTCAAAAAGTGAAAGGCCGTTTGTATATCCGCTGTTGTCTACCGCTGGAACTTTTATGTACTTCTTTTCTGATTCTAGATAAACATGGATGTAGCTGATATCGGAAGGATCTGTTTTGGTTTTAACAAAGAGCTTTTTGCCATCATTAGGTGTGCAATATTTCCGGTATTCAATAAGCTCGGCGGACTGATAGCGTAAGTTATGCAGCCTGATCCCTGCCACTCCAATCGTCCTGTGTCTAAGCAATCCTAACTCTACTCTGAGTTGCTCCTTCTCAGCACCATCATAGTAAGAAGGCGTCCATTTCGATTGGTGCCACTTGTGGTATGGAATCTCACGCTCTCTAGAATCTGGTGCCATGTGGTAATAGTCGACAATCCATTTATGGAGTAATTCAAGAAATACCGATACCCTGACCACCGCATCCTTCTTTGGATTGTAATCTTGTAGTTGAGTAGGATTGGTGAAGGTTTTTCCAGGCAGAGCGTTAACTAACCCTTTATTCATTTGATCGAACAACTTTTCGATCCCTGACTTTCGCCAAGGCTTCGCTGCTTGACTGTATTGAATGTCGGACACCAAAGGCCGTAACGAATCTTCCAAGCTTTGACTCCAAAACTCGGCACCGTTATCGACGACCAAGCAATCAATCTTACCGTGGCAAGGCCACTCATTCTCAATCGATGGATACTTTGCTTTAAGCCAGCTTTTATCCAAAAGTGAATTCAACAGAGCCTTTCTAACAGAGTCAAAGCTTGGCTCTCTAAAGTTGAGACTGCAACCAACAATGCACTTACTGAAACGGTCATAAAGCATCGTCAAATACGGGCGGCTCAAAGGAATATCTAGCTCATCATCAATCAAAATCACTGGAACTGGGGTGTGGTCTATTTCAACAAACTCCATAGGTTTAGTTGCAGCTACCTGCTGACCAACCGAGCGATACTCCCGATCTGCATATCGTTTACCAAATCTCGCAATCGCCACTTCATAAGGGGGTAACTCATTTATTCGATTGTAAAAAGAGCGTTCGGCAATTGGCTTGATTTTTCCTTCAACAATCCCTCGATTCATTTGAATCACTCGACTCTTATAATATCGGTATGCTTCTCTGCAACACTAAGTCGTTCACGTGTCAGGTATACGTTCTGAATTGCCTCGTCAATCAAGGATTGCGAATCCATTTCTTTCTGGCGATTACCCTTAAACGTATGCTTCGGAATAAGTGCCCATGGTTCTCTACCTGCTTCAGAGTAGGATTTTTTCCAAGTTGCTACAGTCCGCCAACTAGGGGGAGTCAGCTGTAATTCTGATTCAACGAGACTTAAGATGGGGTTCAAGTTTTTCTCTGTCCACCCACCTTTCAAGCGCTTCTCTACAAAGGTAATCACTTTTATGCGGCGAAGAACCTCTTCCTGAATTTTTGCTGGCAAACTATCTATGGTCGATGATATTTCAACGGGTTCTAGAATTAGCTCTTTTGGGAGCAATTGTGATTCTTCTTCTGACACTTCAAACTCATCAAAGAACCCAAATATATTATTAGAGTCAGGTGGCATAGTTAGCACCAAACGCAAGTTTCTAGACCAAAGCCAATCGTGTTGAGGTCTGTTTTAACGTGCCCCGAAGAAATCCAAGGTAGAGTAGAAATAAGTGTGTCTTGCTCTGATAGACCAAAATACAAAGACACCTCTTGCAACTTGACCATTTGCTTGCGTTGAATAAAAGCCAAAACTCGCTTTTGAAACTCGGTCACTGTGCGCAATCCAGAGTAGCGGTGTAACAACTTAAAGTTATCTAGCGTTGGTCCCATCCTAATTTGCTTCTCAGTAACGAGTACTAACCGTCTGTTGAACTCACTCAACGCTACTCTCTGTTTCTCTTCAAAGCGCTCCTTAAAATCAGGTTTAAGAATCTGGCTAGAGTGTTTGACCTCGAAGAATGTTGATTGCTCATTGTGACCTATTGCTAAAAAGTCAGGGGTATATCGACACTTACGGTTATTGAATAGATAGTGGAAACCAAAAGGTTGAGAGGTAAAACTTTTGATGTTTGGGTTGTATTCGAGGTGAAAACAGAAATCGAACTCCAGAATGGAGAGAGTGCGAACAACAGCATCATTCTTCAAGCTCATAAACTTACAGATGTTGTGTACGTGAGATGATTTCTTAGTTTGGTCAAACATAGCTAAGTCACTTTTGTTGTAAACCTACAACAAAACGTAGTCTATGCAGACTTATAGTGCAAATTTGCGAAATATTCTGCAATTTATGCGAACTTATTTTGCAAACATCAAGATGGGCGGAGGCCCCAGCCACATCCCGGCACACACATCATCCGCTGTGGCTGCTTCCTTCCGGATCTGACCAGATTCACGAACTAGTGTTGCGGGAGGACCAGGGCCTCCATCGATTTGAGTTTGGATTATCTCCAAAGCGGGTGCGATTATTAAACATCGACTTAGGCAATGCAAGCAATAATCCCCTTTTAAGCCCACATCCTATTCCAACCGAACAGCATTTCACCAATTTGATTAAACGATGTGTAAGGCTTTGACCTCCAAATCATGTTTGAACTGATGGGGTGTTGACTCAATTTTTGAACGATACATAGCAAGATCCGCTTGATGTATAACATCATTAAGCGAGGTGATGCGTTCACGAACCGGAGCAATACCTATAGCTACTGTCACTTCGAAACTGACATCACGTTCTGCATCGACAAACATAAAACGCTCGCACTGCTGAACCACTTGTTGGAGATGTGACGAAGAGGGTTCGCCAATCAAGATAAATTCGTCACCGCCAATACGATAACTACGGCCACGCCAAACATGATCAATACGTTGCGCCAGTTGTCTGAGTACCTTATCTCCAATTTCATGGCCATATTGATCATTAATTGCTTTGAATTTATTCACATCAAGATACACCAATGAATGACGTGCAGATAAACCTCGGCGATAACGGTTATAAAGAGCTCGTCGATTTCGCAGCTTAGTTAAATTATCACTATGTGAAATTCCGTGTAGATAAAAAGCGATGATGAATAACGCTAGTAAGGCCATCGCAAATAACCATTGTGTGCTGCGCCGATATTTTTTTTCAGCTAATAGTGTCGCCCGCCAATCTGGTTGAAAATCATAAGTGTGAATGATTTGTTCGGTATTGATCATTTTGATCGCCCGAGAAAACAATGGTGCTAGCGTTGCCCCTAGTGGGTTTTTAGCAAAGCCAATCGAGATGTCATATTGATAAAATGCACCAATCATGGTGTCTTCTACGATCGGTAACATCTCTTTCGATTCACGAAGCAGGAGATTGAAGTTCGCTCGGCTCAAAACTATGTAATCCACTTCTTTGTTCAATAATCCCTGCAACTTCTCATGCTGATTTGCGTAGGTATACAACCTCTTGTTCGGCAACATTTGCTGCAGTAGCTCTTCAAAAAAATCTCCTTTGACCACACCTATCCGCTCGGCAACGAGTTCAGAAACATTGCTATACACATCATCTTTATAATGTTCACGTTTGACTAGAATTGCCTGTGGCTGGTAGTAACTTTCGCTGTAATAGACAAAATTCCTACGCTGTGGCGAAATGGTTACCGGAGCAAGGATATCAATTTTTTTCTCTTGCAAGTCGGAGAACATATTTTCCCACGTTTCTTGCCCATCACTGACCAATTCACATTTAAGTAGCAACATCTCGCAAGCTTGAAATAGCACATCGGCACTGATTCCCCGAACAGATCCGTCTGGCAGATATAGTGCGTATTGCGGGTTATTCTCTAGCTTTACACGTAATACGCGTTGTGCGTTCAAACCGCTATCATTTACCGCTTGGCGCAGAGCTTGTTTACGAATATCGAGCTGATATTTTTGGATGGATTCGCGTAATAGACGCTGGACATAAGCTGTATGTGCATATTGTTCAATTTTACTCAGTAACTCACCATGCCTACCTTTAGGAGTCACAATTGAGACTGGTTGAATCGGTATTTGATCATTCAGCAACTGAACATCAAGTCCTTTGAGTAACATTGGCTTCAATTGATTTATTGCATCGACAACCCCATCAACACGCCCACTATCCAATAAAGCGATCGCCTCTAAATTCCCTTGGTATTCAGCTTGCTGGATATAGGGGTAGTGCTCTTTAAGCAATTCACCATAAATGGTTCCCTTCGGGATACCCACCGTACGAACGTCACTTAAGCGGAGTCCACCATAGCTATAGAGATAGGTGTATTCAATATTGGTTGGACTTGAAAAATCAAACCTCTTAGCGCGACTATCGGTATAAGTAACGTTTGCAGCAAAGTCCGCCTGACCAGACTCTATCGCCATTAAGATATGGTTAAAACTAGGGTAATTGACGTATTCAATCTCAATGTTGAAATGGTAAGCAATCGAATCAAAAAGGACACGTGTCACCACATCATCGGCTTCGGTGGCGACCACGTAAGGTTGAGAACTAGCTAAGCTGTTGGCGGAAATAGCGATCCAACCAAGCAACAATAAAGCTAGGCGATAAAATGTATTAACTAGCATGAACGTTGAATTTTAGTGTTATTTTTTGCCGCGTATTTTACCGCAAATACGCATAACCCACTATCGATGCTAGGAGATTTATCTCATAGTTCTGAATATCTTTTCACAAAAACTCATCCATACGGCTAATGCAAAGCATCGAATTCCGAATGAGTTGTTTGAATGAGTGCGTTCCGCCTTGCTTACTCCGGAGCTTCTTCTGTACTCTTGAGAACATAATCCGTTGTCCATGCCGTTGCCAATAAACAGATCCAAACAACAAAAACGGGGTTTGGAACATCAGTAGTAGGAGACACGACTAAAGCGGCAAAACTCACACAAGGAAGGCTCCAACCTAGCAAAACGCCCCAATTCAATGAAGCCGTAGTTTTGGAAGCTAAATATTCGCACGCTGCAATAATGCCAGTGATCAACAAAGCCAGTGTCACAGCATAAAATTGCTCTGCCACCCAGAGTGGAATGACTAAAGTCAGAGCCCACCAACTGTGTGAATGGCTCGGTTTCCAACTACGGGATGCCCACCAAATCAACATTACCATCACCATCTGCACCACTGTAACCATAGGAGAACCTTCCAGTTTTCCTGCGGATTGAGTTACCATGATACCGACTTGTAAAGTTAACAAGATCAGTGCGCTCACTAAAATTACACCCCAGTTGCTGCGTGGTGAAAACGCCACCATTAATAATGGGATCAATACCCACTGACTGATAGATAAAGCGATCGGTTGTTGTGGCAAAGTTAAGCCAAAAATGGCAATCGCCACTAGCATTACTGTGCTTGAGAACCCAGATTTGGGCAGCAACCATAGCGCAGGGATCAAAAATGCGATGATAGGAATATCACCATCGCTGAGCCCTGCCACATAAGCGGCAACAATGGCAAAAAGTGTCGCAATCAGAAATTGTACGGCAGACAGTATCATGCCAACTCCCTATACCTATCCTTGGTAAACTTGTTTTGGGCATTTGTATTATGGACCAGTTTTTACAACAGATCTTCGTAGTAATTCACCAAATTCCACTTGGTAAGGTTTCGACTTATGGTGCGGTTGCCCAAATGGCTGGCTATCCGGGTTATGCTCGCCATGTAGGCAAAGCGCTAGGTCATTTGCCTGAGGGGAGTCAGTTACCTTGGTTTCGAGTCATCAACAGCCAAGGCAAAATATCACTGCAAGGGGATGATTTTGTGCGCCAACGGCAATTCTTGTTAGCGGAAGGGATAGAAGTGAGTGATACAGGAAAAATATCACTCCGAAAATACCAATGGCAGCCCTAAAGCTGCCATTGGTTTAATGCATTGGGTTTGCCAACTTATTTATTCGCCACGCACACCAATCAACATCATTTGTACTTGCTTAGTTGCATCAGTATCAGTGATCACACCATAGTGGGTATCAGTAATAAAGCGCAATTTACCATCCACCTCAATGCGTGCACTCACGCTGTAGCGGTGGTTTGCTTTGATTTTACTGCTGTCATACGCCAAGTTGAACTCTAACGGCACTTGCATACCATTAGTGATAAAGTTCTGTTTGGCAATAACCGTTGCAGGCGCATCAGCCAAAGAGACATCTTGTAGATAAACCGTCACTACTGCATTATCAGGCAGGGCAATACGTTCGCGGTACGCAACGCTCCCCGTTATGGATTGCATTTTGTCTTGTGCTTTAGGAGCAGATTCATTCATTTGGCAACCTACGAGTAAAGAACCAAACAGAACAGAGATAACAACAAGTAGAACCTTTTTCATAGGGCCTCACTAACTAATGGAAATATCAGATTTAGAAACATGCAAATTATATGCTGCATGATTATTTATGTCATTGGACAGAGAGATTATTGACAAATATCTGACTAGCATCACAAAATCATCAAAAATACAAAATAGGGATTCTGGGTAATGAGTAAACCGTTAGACGAACTGCTAAGTCTGCTGCAATTGGAAAAACTGGAGGAAGGGCTCTACCGTGGTGCTAGCGAGAATTTGGGACTTCCCCAAGTTTATGGCGGCCAAGTGATCGGCCAAGCGCTGTCAGCAGCACGTTACACGGTGGAATCTGACCGAACTGTGCACTCTTTCCACAGCTACTTTCTCTTTCCTGGCGATCCGGAAAAGCCGATCATTTACGATGTGGAAAATTTGCGTGATGGCAGAAGTTTCAGCACTCGTTGTGTTAAAGCGATTCAAAATGGACGCCCAATTTTCTATCTGACCGCCTCTTATCATGGCGATGCTCCTGGTTTTGAACACCAAAAAGCCATGCCTGTGGTTCCAGGGCCAGAAAATTTCGCATCAGAATCCGAATTGGCGGCACAAATTGCCCATTTCCTGCCAGAAAAATTGCAGCGAGCTTTCTGTGGTGAAAAGCCAATTGAGATGCGTCCAGTCACTGTCATCAATCCATTGAAACCGCAAAAAGCCGAGCCCAAACAGTATTTGTGGATCCGCGCCAACGGCAACATGCCGGATGATCAGCTCATCCATCAATACCTGCTCGCTTATGCCTCCGACTGGGGATTTTTGGTCACCGCCTTGCACCCACATGGTGTTTCTTTGATGACCCCGAAATTCCAAGTGGCCACTATTGATCACTCCATCTGGTTCCATCGCCCATTTAAGATGGATGACTGGTTGCTGTATGCCATTGAAAGCCCGACGGCAAGCAATACTCGTGGTTTAGTGCGTGGTGAGATTTACGATCGTCAAGGCAACCTTGTGGCCACTGCGGTGCAAGAAGGCGTAATGCGTTTTCTTGACTAAATAATCGCGCTTAAAGAGGCAATCTCGTGGTGTATTTCAGTGACTCCATCGCAAAGGTGGAGGTCACTTTATTCAATCCCTCGATGCTGTTGACCAATTTTTTGTAAAACTGATCAAAACACTGCATATCTTTGACCTGCACCTTCATCATGTAGTCGTATTCCCCGGCCATGCGATAAAACTCCATCACTTCAGGAAACTCTTCCACCGCCGTCACAAAGCGGCAATACCATTCATGGGAGTGGTTATTGGTCGTCACCATCACAAACGCCGTGAAAGAGAGTTCGAGGGCTTGGGCATCCAGCAGTGCTACCCGCTCGCGAATCACTCCGCCCTCTTCCATTTTTTTTAAGCGCTTCCAGCAAGGTGTAGTGGTTAAGTTCACCGCTTCGGCTAATTCATTGAGCGAGACGGTGCAGTCTTGTTGCAAAATTGCCAAGATTTGCCGATCAATTTTGTCGAGCAACATACAAACCACCTTATTGGGAGAAAAATTTTCTCCCAAACTACAAAAGCATAGGCAAAATAGCAAAGTTTTTCTCTCCTACCCTAGCTAAACTTATTTCATAACCTAAGGGAGAAACTGGATTATGTGTACCGACCATCAGTGGATTAACAGCGCAATTCGTAAAATTGAAGCAGACTACCAACGCTCTGCTGATACACACCTGATTAAACTCGATTTACCGTGCGTTTCTGGCGTCGATATCTATCTGAAAGATGAAAGTACCCATCCAACCGGTTCTCTCAAGCACCGCCTCGCCCGTTCACTGTTTTTATATGGACTGTGTAATGGCTGGATTGGGCCAGAAACTACCATTATTGAGTCCTCATCTGGCAGCACAGCGGTTTCTGAGGCTTACTTTGCCCGCCTACTTGGCCTACCGTTTATTGCGGTGATGCCCAAATGCACGGCGCGGAAAAAAATCGAACAGATTCAGTTCTATGGTGGAAAGGCACACCTTGTGGATCGCTCCGATCAGATTTATGCAGAATCTCACCGTCTCGCGAAAGAGTTGAAAGGCCATTATATGGATCAGTTCACTTACGCGGAACGCGCCACCGACTGGCGAGGCAACAGCAACATCGCTGATAGTATTTTTAGCCAAATGCAGATGGAACAACACCCCGTTCCGAGCTGGATTGTGATGAGCCCAGGAACCGGCGGCACTTCTGCCACTATCGGCCGCTTCATTCGCTATCAGCAACACAATACCAAACTGTGTGTAGTTGACCCTGAAAACTCGGTTTTCTACGACTACTATCGTACTCGCGATGCGGCATTAACCCGCAATTGTGGGAGTAAAATTGAAGGCATTGGCCGCCCAAGAGTCGAGCCCAGTTTTATTCCTGATGTGGTGGATGAAATGCGCGCCATTCCCGATGCCGCCAGTGTGGCCACCATTTACTGGCTAGAGAAAATTCTTGGCCGTAAAGCAGGGGCTTCCACCGGTACTAACCTGTATGGCGCACTGCAACTGGCGTGTGAAATGAAGCGCCGCGGCGAGCAAGGTTCGATTGTCACTCTACTGTGCGACAGTGGTGAACGCTACCTCGACACTTACTACAACCCTGAATGGGTGAAAAATAACATCGGCGATTTGAGCGAATACCTGCACAAATTGGAGACATTCTCCGCAACAGGCTGCTTGGATTAAACCTTCTCACGCCATCCAATAAAAAACGCGCTTAGGGTTCACTAAGCGCGTTTTATTTATCAGCGTGCTAGCATGTAGCCATACCCATTACACTAATGGACGTTGGCCTCGGCTGATCAGCTTCAGCAACACATTGTCGGCAGCATCACCTGCCACTCCAGCTAATTTGTCAGTCAGTTTTTTCTTCTGCACATAACGCAGCAAAAGCACGGTTTTGTTTTTGCACGCGGCAACAATCAAATCATCGGAAGTCCGAATTTCATCCACCAAACCGAGCGTTTTAGCTTGTGTACCAAACCAATGCTCACCTGTGGCAACTTTATCCAGATCCAACGCTGGGCGATGATCACGAATGAAGTCTTTGAACAGTTGATGGGTTTCTTCCAACTCTAATTTGAACTTATCTCGCGCTTTATCGGTGTTTTCACCAAACATCGTCAACGTACGTTTGTATTCACCCGCCGTGAGTTGTTCAAATTCGATATCGTTCTTTTTCAGTAGCTTATGGAAGTTGGGTAGTTGAGCCACCACACCAATCGAACCAACAATCGCAAACGGTGCACTGACGATTTTATCAGCGATACACGCCATCATATAACCGCCACTGGCCGCTACTTTATCGACTGAAATGGTCAGCGGTAAGCCGGCCTCTTTAATACGATCAAGCTGTGAGGAAGCCAAGCCGTAACCATGCACCATGCCACCACCGGTTTCCAAGCGTAGCAATACTTCATCACCCGCTTGTGCCACCGCCAAAATCGCGCTCACTTCTTCACGCAGTGAAGCGACTTCTTTGGCATCAATGCTGCCATGAAAATCGAGAACAAACAGATGCGGTTCACGTTTGCTTTCCAATTCACCTTCTTTAGCAGCCTGCTTAAGTGCTTTCTCACGACTTTTCTGTTCTGCTTTTTCTTTCTTCTTTTCTGCCTTATCACGCGCTTTTAAAAAGGCGTCGTCATGCAGATAAGATTCTAAACGCTCAACGGTCTCTTTGTGCTGCTCGGTCAGATCGGTGATTTCCAGTTCACCTTTGGCCGCTCCACTGCGTCCACCCAGCGATTTAACCACCACTAGCACTGCCACTAACGCGACTACCACAGTCACAATCTTGGCCAAAAACAGGCCGTAATCTAACAAAAACTCCAAGTGACTCATCCTTCTTCAATGCGAATTGGTGTATTGTAACCACCTTGTCACGAAGACTTAAAGCAAATCCTCTTCCCTGTTACATTCTCCGCGAGGTTAACAAGAAAAAAACGCGGTGTATCAATAGGAAGAACCAAGAATAATAAGGAATGTAAGACGTGAATTATTCAGTCTCAGCAGATGCCCTGAAAGAGAAAGTGATTTTAGTAACAGGTGCCGGTGACGGCATCGGTAAACAAGCAGCGATCAGCTTCGCGGCACATGGCGCTACCGTGATCCTACTCGGTCGCACCGTGAAAAAGCTCGAACACACTTATGATGCGATTGAAGCTGCAGGTTACCCAACCCCCGCCATCGTACCTCTAGATATGAAAGGGGCGACCAAACAAAACTATCTGGATATGGTGGATACCATTGAAGAGCAGTTTGGCCGCTTGGATGGTGTTCTACACAACGCAAGCTTGCTTGGTGTGCTTAGCCCTTTTGATCAAATTGGCGAAGACAGCTTTGATGAAGTAATGCAAGTGAACGTAAAAGCGCAGTTTCTAATGACTCAAGCACTGCTGCCTTTGCTGCACAAATCGGCCGATGCTCGTATTGTGTTTACTAGCTCAACCGTAGGTCACATTGGCCGCGCTTTCTGGGCGACTTACGCGATATCTAAATTCGCCACCGAAGGCATGATGCAAATTCTGGCCGATGAGCTGAGCGACAGTACCATTCGTGTCAATGCGATTAACCCAGGGGGTACTCGTACCGGAATGCGTGCGAAAGCTTACCCAGCGGAAGATGCAGACAAGTTAAAAACGCCGCTCGACATCATGCCCCTCTATTTGTACCTAATGGCACCAGAAGGTCGTGAAGTTCATGGGCAATGTATCGATGCCCAACCGAAGAAATAACGCGGTTTAGTTTTGGCTTTCGCTCAAAGACAAACGCCTTGCGAGAAGCAAGGCGTTTTTATTCCCTAACATCATCGATTAGGAAAGAGCTTAATCTCGGCTCATCAGCACAATGTGATCTTCCCAATCGATCACATCCACTTCATAGACGATTTTACCGCGCACACTTTCATCGGCAGCATGCATGGCGTCTTTAGACCCCGTCAGCAAAGGGTGCCACTCTGGGAGAGTTTGACCACTGCCAAGCAAACGGTAAGCGCAGGTATCTGGCAGCCAGATAAATTCTTCAATCTTGTCTCGGGTGAGTTTTAAACACTCTTCGCCTGAGCTAAAGCGATTTGGGTAATCTTTACAAGAGCAGGTTTCGCTATTGAGCCAGCTACACGCCACATTGGTGTAGTAGATTTCATCCGTATCTTCATCCATGAGTTTGTGCAGGCAACATTTACCACAGCCATCGCACAGCGATTCCCATTCGGCTTCGGTCATTTGATCTAAAGTTTTGCTTTGCCAGAAGGGTGTACTCATTGCATTGTCTTACGGTTAATCAATTGGGGGTCGATTTATACTCTTTGCGCCGCCAAAGTGCAAGGAGAGAGCAAGTCAGTGCATCCTATTGTGCTTTCTGTTAGGATGGCCGCCCATTTTTCCAGCGCAAAGAGTTCATGATGGATTGTCGATTAGGCTGCGGTGCTTGTTGTATCGCACCAAGTATTTCTTCACCCATTCCCGGTATGCCGCACGGCAAACCTGCTGGGGTGCGCTGCATTCAGCTCAATGACGATAATCTGTGCCAGCTATTTGGTCGCCCTGAGCGCCCAAAGGTATGCCATGATTTCAAAGCTTGTCCTATCGTATGTGGTGCAACCAATCAAGCTGCCCTCATGAATTTGACTGAATTGGAACAATTGACCAACTGAACCAGTTGTTACAAATAGGCTATTCAGGTTTTGTTATATACAGCTCCTTCTTCCAACGATCGGCAGATGAATGCTGGAAATCCCATTGAAATCACAAATTCAATAAATTCTCAAATGTAATACTTCGAACATTTCATTGATATATAACGATATTTTTATTTCCCTCTTACACGACCATAACTTTTGTAAACTACACTCGTTGAGGATCATCACTCAACTTCAAGTAGACATACTTACGACAACTTGTTGTCTGATGTCATTTTGAAAAAAAATTAGGAATATACATGAACAAATATCTGGCAGAATCATTCGGTACATTTTGGTTAGTTCTCGGTGGCTGTGGCAGTGCGGTTTTGGCAGCAGGATTTCCAGATGTCGGTATCGGCTTATTAGGCGTATCACTCGCTTTTGGCTTGACTGTACTAACGATGGCTTTCGCTATCGGGCATATTTCTGGATGTCATTTAAATCCGGCGGTGACCATTGGTTTATGGGCAGGTGGCCGTTTTGAGGCAAAAAATGTGCTGCCATACATTATTGCTCAAGTGATCGGCGGCCTAATTGCTGGGGGTGTTTTGTATATCATAGCGACAGGGCAAGCCGGCTTTGATGTTGTCGCATCAGGATTTGCAGCGAATGGCTATGGCCTACATTCACCCGGCCAATACTCAATGACGGCGGCGTTAGTCTCAGAAGTGGTGATGACTATGGTGTTTTTATTTGTGATCATGGGAGCAACCGATAGTCGAGCACCTCAAGGCTTTGCTCCTATTGCGATCGGTCTCTGCCTCACTTTGATTCATTTGATCAGTATCCCAGTAACCAACACCTCGGTTAATCCAGCACGTAGTACTGCTGTCGCAGTGTATGTCGGTGATTGGGCGACCTCTCAACTTTGGCTGTTCTGGGTTGCCCCAATTGTAGGTGCGATTTTAGGTGCCATCATTTATAAAGCCATCGCAGGAAAAGCGAGCGCTTAGTTGGCTTACATACACAACAGTTAAAACCACAAAATGTGTAAATAACGTATGCTGTCAATAAAACAATGCCGCTCATTGAGCGGCATTGTGATTCTTAAGACTGAGTTAAAACAGCTTATGCCGGCCTAACAGCGAATGCGATAAGGTTGTGCCATCCACCAACTCTAGCTCGCCCCCCACAGGGACACCATGGGCAATGCGACTTGCGGTGACTTGATGCTCACGACACAACTCCGCAATGTATTGCGCGGTGGCTTCACCTTCCACAGTCGGATTCGTAGCGAGGATCACCTCACTGATGTCTTTACGCTGTAGACGATAATCCAGAGTATCAAGACCAATATCGCTCGGGCCAATACCATCCAGTGGTGACAGGTGCCCCATCAACACAAAATAGCGACCAGAAAACTGACCGGTAGCTTCCAACGCAGCAATATCTGCTGGGCTTTCGACCACACATAACTGACCATTTTCTTTACGCTTAGGGTTGCTACAAATGTGGCAAATATCCTGCTCGGTAAAGGTTCGGCACTCCTGACAATGACCGATTTCGACCATCGCCTGACTCAGAGCCTCAGCCAGTTGTATACCGCCTTTACGATCGCGCTGTAACAGATGGAATGCCATACGCTGCGCTGATTTTGGGCCAACGCCCGGCAGGCAGCGTAACGCTTCCATCAAATGTTCCAGCATGTGACTGGTACGCATAAATTCAGCTCAGATTAGAATGGCATTTTCATGCCCGGTGGCAGTTGCATTCCACCGGTGATTGAAGCCATTTTTTCTTTTTGCGTCTCTTCGATACGACGAGCGGCGTCATTAAATGCAGCAGCAATCAAATCTTCCAGCATCTCTTTGTCGTCTTCCATCAGACTTTCATCGATGTTGACACGGCGCACGCTGTGGCTGCCCGTTACGGTCACTTTCACAAGGCCAGCACCGGATTCACCAGTCACTTCCATGTTTGCGATCTCTTCTTGCAGCTTTTGCATACGCTCTTGCATTTGTTGGGCTTGCTTCATCAGGTTGCCCATTCCGCCTTTACCAAACATCTTTATCTCTCTGGTTATCGTTGAATGTTTCACATAGTGTGGGGACGAGACACTTCGGTTTCAACCCCAGTTAAATTGGTCGTACGCTGTCGCCATCCAACTGCGCATTAAACCGGCGCTCAATAAATTGCACGTGGGGATCGGCTTGTAAACTGTGTAATGCTGACGTCAGCTTCTGCTGATAGAGGCGCTCACGCAGTTCAAGCGGTGTTTCGCCCCCTTGCCCTACGGTAATACTCAAAGTGCAAGACTCACCAAGAACTTGATTCAACGCTTGTTCTAGCTCTTGCTGGGCTTTCTCATTGTGCAGATGCGCATGGCTTGGACGCAGCGTCAGCGAAATCTGATCGCCTTGGCGAACAAAAGCAGAATTTAGCGCCAATTGCTCAACCATTTTAGCCGTCTGCAGCTGTTGGATCAGAGCCGACCATGCATCTTGTACAACGGCTTCTTCAATCAATTTCACCACCATTTCTGGCGTTTTTTCATGCTCTAACGCTTTCTTCAGTTGCGTCGGTGTGACTTCACTTTTCACCGCGACTTCGATGGGCTGCATTGGACGCCATTGATAGATTTCCTCTTCTGGCTCCGACTCATCTTCATCATTTTGATCTGGCGACACCTGCACTTGCTGTGCTCGCTGCGCAATACGCTCTAGCGCAGATGCAGGAGTAGCAGATGTCGCGTCAGACTTTTTTCCGTCCGCCCCTTTGTTTTGTACTTTTTGTCGCTTGGAGCGCAGTTGATGACGCAGCCCTGCTAGGGCTGGCATACTGGTTTGACTTTGCATATCGGTATTGGTGACAACCGAATCCTCAGCGGTGTTCATCGAGTGGGAATTTTCTCGCTGAACGACCGGAGCCGTTCTTTCCATCTCAGGCTCTTGCGTCATCATCGGCGCTGCCACCGTATTTGACATAACTTGAGTTGGTCTCTGCACAGGTTGAGACACTTGTGAGTGAACGACTGGTTGCACCTGTGCTACAGGAGTCACTTGAGGTGTTGTTTGCGCCATTGTGGATGGCACTTTCATTTGCGCATTCGGCAATGTGATCGCATTCGCCAGTGATACGCTAGATGGACGAAACGCCATCATGCGCAGCATCAACATTTCAATGCCAATTCGCGCGGTGGGCGATAAAGGTAAATCTTGTCGACCTTTCAACGCAATTTGGTAATAAAGCTGCACATCTTGCGGCGTTAACACTTTAGCAAGCGACTCGATTCTTGATGCTTCAGGAACCGATTTATCCAAAGTCGCAGGCAACGCTTGATACATGGCAATTCGATGCAATTGGGTAGAAAGCTGTTGCAATAGGCCATCCCACTCTACGCCATTTTGCGCAAGCGTATCGATGCACTCCATCACCACTTGCGGTGTTTGTTGGCTGATGGCTTGCAATAGATGCAGCGCATGATCCGTGTCTAGCGTGCCGAGCATATGCGCGACGATGTCACTTTTCACCGCACCATTGCCCAGAGCAATCGCTTGATCAGTCAAGCTCAGTGCATCACGCATACTACCATCAGCGGCATGAGCTAACAGATTCAGCGCTTTGTTGTCACAGGCTATCTTCTCGGCGTGCAGAACTTTATCCAACTGCTGCTGAATATTGTCCACACTGATCGGTTTGAGATGGAACTGCAAACAGCGCGACAAGATGGTCACAGGCAGCTTTTGCGGATCTGTGGTTGCCAGCAAAAACTTCACATACTCAGGTGGCTCTTCAAGCGTTTTGAGTAGCGCATTAAAGCTGTGACGCGAGAGCATGTGCACTTCATCGATCAGGTAAACTTTGAAGCGTCCACGCGCAGGTTTGTACTGCACGTTGTCGAGCAGCTCGCGCGTGTCTTCCACTTTAGTGCGCGATGCCGCATCGATCTCAAGCAGATCAACAAAGCGTCCTTGGTCGATTTCTTTACAGGTTGCACACTCACCACAAGGAGTGGCGGTAATCCCCGTTTCGCAATTGAGCCCTTTCGCAAACAGACGACCTATAGTGGTCTTACCCACACCTCGGGTTCCACTGAACAGATACGCATGGTGCAAGCGGTTTTGCGCCAAAGCGTTCTCTAAAGCGGTTAAAACATGGGATTGTCCGACCACTTCGTTAAATCGTGTCGGACGCCATTTGCGTGCTAAAGCAAGATAACTCATTCCAATATCCGTTGTCGGTTAGTGACCTTCAAATTCACAGATGCTGTAAACCTGCAAGCCTAACCCTTCAAGGCGCTTATCACCACCAATTTCTGGCAGATTGATGACGAAGGCTGCGTGCTCAACTTCACCACCCAATTGGCGGATCAGCTTAGTGGTCGCTTCAATCGTACCGCCAGTTGCCAGTAAGTCGTCAACCACCAACACTTTGTCACCGGTTTTGATCGCATCTACATGAATTTCCAGTGTATCTGTACCGTATTCCAGTTCATAAGATTGTGCAACGGTTTGGCGAGGCAGCTTGCCTGGTTTACGCACAGGAACAAAACCCACGCCCAGTTCTAATGCCAAAGGAGCGCCAAACAGAAAGCCACGCGCTTCTGTACCAACGACCTTGGTAAAACCCATGTCTTTGTACTTATCCACCAGAAGTTGAATCGTCGCTTGATACGCTTTGGCATCTTCTAGCAAGCTGGTGACATCACGAAACAGAATGCCTTTTTTGGGATAGTCTGGAATGCTTTTGATGCTGGATTTGATCAGAGAAAGAGTTTCAGTTGTCATAGTTACTTTAGCTTCAGTTGCTTAATCACCTAAGGTGATTACAGAACAATTCCGGCGCAGGCGATAGCGCGGTATAACCTGCACTGAAAAAACAAAGCCCACTCGAAGAGTGGGCACACTTCCCGCTAATGCTAGTGATTTTCTTGTTGGTTAGCAACCAACTCATGGGTTGGCAGATGGGCAAACCAAGTGATCAGAAGCACAAGCCAAATAAACAACCCAACTTTCAGCCACAAGAGGGGCACCATCCAAATAGAAAAGGTAAAGCTCAGTAAGATAAAAACTGTGGCGCGTTTTTTCACCGCCTTGCTAACCGCACGGTGTTGCTGCCAATTTTGAATGATCGGCCCAAACGTTTCATGTTGATGCAGCCAACGGTGGAAACGTGGGCTACTGCGTAAAAAACAGGCGCTAGCGAGTAGAATAAAGGGCGTGGTGGGTAGAAGAGGAAGAAATATGCCCAGTATTCCTAGGCATAGACTCGTCATTCCAATGAAACTGAATAAGAAACGTTGTAGGGATGAACGCATTAAAAGGTGGCGTAACCGTTAAGTACGCGGATCCAAGTTAATGTTGCTGGCAGTGTCGGGATCAGTAAAACCGCAACCACGCCTAGGAAATAATAGATATTAAAGGGTTCTTTAAACTCTTGATTTGCCATTGTAATCTTCTCTTTCTGGGTGACTTTACATTGGACAGCTCTGCGTCTGCCTCCATTTGTTAATTTGCTCAGAACTATAACGAAACCTCGCTGCCACAAACACTGACAACATATAAGGTTATTACCAACTCGTTCTAAAGTTCCAACCACACTCACAATTTAGACAGTAAAATCACACCTCACAACCCTGATAGAGATCTAAAGTAAAACTATAAGCGCTCGGCTTACTCAGCGTCACTTGGCAAGCAGAACGAATCGGCAAATCTTTGGTGATAAAGTTGCGTAGACTATTGTCACCAAGCTGAACGCCAGAAGTGACACGATGTTGCACATACCCATTTGACCATTGGCAGTTTAACCCTGCGGGCAAGAGAGATAATGTTCCACCCGCAACGTCGGCAACCCCAAACAATGCGGAAACTTTACCAATACAGTCAGAGCAACAAATCCCCCACTCAATAATCTCAGCCAAGTCTTTCAACTCAACACTAAAATTGCGCAAATTACGCACATAATCATGGAATAAGGCTCGGACTAACAGTGTCGATGCCGCACCACACTCTTCATGGCTCGCTGCATCCACTACGTAAAATACAAACTGACCATTCATCAACCAAGCATAGTCAAACACCAATGGCATCATCTCAGCCGACTGCAACAAGCGATAACTACACTTCCAATCTCCAAGCTGAGAGTCATTTTCTGGCAATAAGGCACTCAATAACTCTCTTGCCGCATTCGGGTTATCTTTTAAATATTGCAAATGCCAATGCAGCTCTTGCTCTTCAGGAATCCCGCCTTGATTATCCGCACCATACCAACAGCTCGCAAAATCACGTGGTTGGGTATGGTTACTATCTAAAATATTTTTAATAGAACTGCTCAAATCAGCATGATTGGCGATCGGTTTAGGTAGAAAATCTTTAATCCCAAACCGCAACGCTCGAGCGACATCAGAGATTTCTTCCGTTGCAGAAACGACGATTAATGGTAAAGAGGGGTATTCAAGACTCACCTCTTCAACAAATTCAATTCCATTGAGAATAGGCATCGATAAATCACACAACACGAGGTCTGGTTCGCCGTCTCTCAACTTGCGTAACCCATCTAAACCATTTTCAGCTTCCAGTACGTTATAACCTTGCTGTTGCAGATACCCTTTGGTCATTCGGCGAAAAACCGGATCATCATCGACCAGTAAGATGAGCTTGCCAGAATCTAATTGGGCTTGAGATTCACTCTCATCTTCTATGTGAGATTTATACATAAACATCGACCCCACTCATAAAATCTACTGCGCAAGTTACCGATAACTTGCTACGTTAAAAATGCATTATTGATTGATTAAAAAGTAGCTCTGAAATGGGGTTTACACAAACCATGGGTACTCTCATTTTCAGCGATCACAATATGTATGGGTTTTAGCAAATCGTCATACAAGTTGACATCACTCAAAATTTAACAGCTTATATATGTATAAATTAGCCAGTGTTGCAACATAATGTGTCAGAAACGATGAAACTAGATGACCTAAACCTCTTTCGACTGGTTGTCGAAAATGGAAGCTATACCTCAACTTCAAAAAAAACCATGATCCCCGTGGCCACCATCACACGCAGGATCCAAGCCTTGGAAGATTCGCTGAATCTTCGGCTACTGAATCGTCATGCACGCAAGCTGACCTTAACAGAAGCCGGTGAGCGTTTTTACAAAGATTGCTCACCATTGCTAGAACGCCTTGCTTCTATGACGGAAGAAATCACCGATGAATGTCGTGGAGCTTCCGGACGCATTCGCATTTCTGCGCCATCAAACCTCACCAAACGCATGATGATGCCGATGTTCAACACCTTTATGCGTAAATACCCCGATATCCATATTGAATTGATGATGAGCAATCAAGCAGATGATCTTGACCCAACCGAGTGGGATGTGATTTTCCGTGTTGGTCCACAGCGCGATTCAAGTTTGATTGCCCGAAAAATTGGAGAAGTCAAAGACATACTGGTGGCAAGCCCAACATATTTAGCGGACCATCCACAACCCACTCACGCAGAAGAGTTGCACCAACATCAACTGCTCAAAGGTTATCCACTACTCAAATGGCAACTAACCAACAGTCAGGGGGAAACCATCGTCAACACGGATCGTGGCCGTTTTCAAGCCAGTGCTTTGAATGTGGTACGCAGTGCATGCTCAGAGGGGTTAGGCATCACACTGATGCCGGATGTGATGTTGCGTGAATTCTTAAGTGACGGCAGTTTAATACAAGTGCTTTCGGATTGGAGCTCTAACCCGCGCGATATCTACATGCTGTATAACCACAAAGATCATCAGCCTGAAAAAGTACGCTTGTTTATTGATTTCGTGATTAGCTATCACTTGCAGTAATCCGAACTTCGGAGGCTAAAAAAGATATAGAAAAAGGGCTTCCAGCCCTTTTTCTATATCTTCAGCATGCAAGTTTATAAGTACTCGACAAACTTACTGAGGTCACGTTCGGGTACCTTAGTCGCTGTTGTGCCAGGAGTACCGAGATAAAGAAAACCGACAATCTGATCTTCACCTTGTACATTGAAAGCGCTACGAACTACCGGATGGAACATCCAGCTTCCTGAACGCCAAATCCCCTGAAACCCTTGCGCCACCGCTGCCATCTGCATGGCTTGTACCGCACAACCCGCTGATAAATGCTGTTCAAAAGCCGGAATTTTTTCACTATGCGTCACCTTGGCAATCACGGTGATCACCATAGGTGCTCGAAATGGTGCATTCTTGGCTTTGCTAATCACCGCTTCATCACTGCCATTAGCGATTTCGGCTTGCTCTAAAACAGCCGCCAGTTTCGCCAGTCCATCACCGTGAGCCACCACAAAACGCCACGGAGTGAGTGCACCGTGATCGGGGGCACGCAAACCTGCACGTAAGATATTCTCTAACGCTTCACCTTGTGGAGCTGGCACATCCAGTTTCGCGATTGAACGACGGTTGAGCAATAAATCGAGCGCTTCCATTTTAAATTCCTTGTTAGTTCTTGATGTTACGTTTCATCCTAGCACACATTTTTGAGAATAACTCGCAATAAGAAAGAGGCACTTGGCCTCTTTCTCAATCATGATGACATCTCGAACTTAGGGGTAAAACTTTTCTCCTAAGCCCGCTCTGGTTAACAAACCGTCACACGGGGCAAACCGTTCACCGTATTTTTCGGTATGCTGATTCATCAGTTCCACCACTTTGGTTAAACCAAGCGTGTCCATATAACGGAAAGGCCCGCCTAAGAATGGAGGGAAGCCAATACCGAAAATCGCGCCCATGTCCCCATCTCGCGCACTACGAATGATGCCTTCATCAAGACAACGCACTGCTTCGTTGAGCATAGGCAGCAGGCAGCGCATCGCAATCGCTTTGTCATTCAACTTAGACTCAGGCGTTAACTTGAGCAGTTTATAGACTGATTTATCGACATCTTTCTTCTTGCTGCCTTTGTAAGTATAAAAACCTTTGCCACTCTTACGGCCTTTACGGTTGTCTTTGAGTAGCACATCAAACACATCCGGACCCTGGAAACGAGGTCCAAGTTCATTAACCAAAATCGGCATGATCTTCGCGCCAATATCAACCCCCACTTCATCCAACAAAGTGATTGGGCCTACTGGAAAACCAAAATCGAGCAAAGCGGTATCCAGACTCTCAATCGGTTCACCCGTCATCAACACTTGCGCGGCTTCATTCATATATGGCGCTAAAATGCGGTTGACGTAAAAACCGGCACAATCTTTCACCACGATCGGTGTTTTGCCCTGTTTACGCGCAAGTGCCACAACCGTTGCAATCGTTTCATCCGATGTTTTGGCATGCGGGATCACTTCTACTAGCGGCATTTTTTCTACTGGGCTGAAGTAATGCAGACCCACAATGTTTTCTGGACGCTGCGCTTGGCTGGCAATTTGATGGATTGGCAACGATGAAGTATTGGTTGCAAAAATGGTGGAAGGTTTCGCGTTGGCTTCAATATCTGCCACCATTTGTTGCTTAAGTTTGAGATCTTCAAACACCGCTTCGATCACCACATCACAGCGATCAAAACCCACAAAATCCGTACCGCCAGAGAGTTGCGACATTTGAGCTTGCAACTGTGCCTTGCTCAAAATTTTGCGTTGTTTTTGCTTATCAAATAGCTTGTAGTTGTAATTGAGCGCGTTCAGCACTCCATCGTTAGCCACATCTTTGATTCGTACTGGCACTTTGGCTTTTACTACAGAGACATGGCTAATGCCCGCCCCCATCAAACCGCCCCCCAACACACCTACTGCTTTAATTGCTGCTGGTTTCGCGTCCGCACCGAGATCTTTTTTCATCTCTGTCGTGGCAAAGAAAATCGAACGAAGCGCTTTCGATTCTCGCGTCATCACCAATTCGGCAAAACGCTTCGCTTCATACTCCAAACCTGCGTGCATCCCTTTTTCAAGGCCGTATTGAATTACCTCTAAAATGGCTTGCGCAGCAGGGTAATTGCCGCGTGTTTTCTGCTGCGTTTTCTTGGCGGCTTGATCAAAAATCAACTTACGTCCCAACCCCGTATTCGCCATCAGTTTTTCTTTGATGGGTAACGCGGTTTGCGCACGCTTCTTGTGCCCTTTTTCTTCCAACACACGCTTTGCCACATCCAGTAACACAGAATGCGGAACACAAGCATCCACGATGCCGAGTTTTTTGGCTTTTTTCGCGCGTAGTTGTTTACCTGTCAGGATCAAATCAAGCGCAGGAAGCAGACCAATCAAGCGAGGGAGACGCTGCGTACCACCAGAACCCGGCAGCAAACCCAGCATCACTTCCGGTAAACCAAGGCGAGTGGCGTCATCTTCCGTACAGACTCGATAATCACACGCCAGCGCTAACTCTAAACCACCACCGAGACAGGGCCCGTGAATAGCGGCGATCACAGGGAAAGGCAGATCCGCAAGCTGTTGGAACATCTGCTGACCTTGTGATGCCAACGCTTGTGCTTCGTGGACGGATTGGCAGGCTTCCAACATACGCACATCGGCACCCGCAATGAAGTTATCCGGCTTAAGAGAGTGGATAATAAGGCCTTTCACTTGCCCTTTCTTTTCATTGAGCGTTGTAAATACCTCTTTCATCTCTTCAGCAAACGCCGCTTGCAAGGTATTCATTTTCTCACCAGGGACATCAATCGCTAGCCATGCGTAATGCTGCTCATCAAACGAGAGCTGAAACGCTTTTTTGTTGTCCATTATTCCACCTCCAGAATCATTGCAGCGCCCAAACCACCAGCAGCACAAGCTGTGTTTAAGGCTAAGCCTCCGCCACGGCGTTTCAGTTCACGTAATGTTTGAGTGATCATTCGCGCGCCCGTGGCTGCGAATGGATGACCATACGCCAATGAACCACCAAGGACGTTAAATTTGCTCATATCGACTTCACCGATGGCTTGCGCACGACCAAGTTGCTCTTGAGCAAACTTATCGCTCGCGAACATCTTCAAGTTCGCCAAGGTTTGCGCCGCAAAGGCTTCGTGCATATCAATCAGGGTCAAATCGTTTAGAGTTATACCTGCGCGATCCAGTGCAATCGGTGTGGCATACGATGGCCCCATCAACATATCTTTTTCCACACCAATCGCCGCAAACGCATAAGAACGGATGTAACCCATGATCTCTAGACCAAGTTCTTTGGCTTTGCCTTCGCGCATCAACATAATCGCGGCTGCACCATCGGTTAGCGGCGTTGAGTTTGCCGCCGTCACTGAACCGTATTGACGATCAAACGCCGGACGCAGTTTGGCATAACTCTCCAATTTAGAGTCAAGGCGAATGTTATTGTCGGTATCAATCCACTTTTTATAAGGCTCTGGGAAAGCGGTCATCACTTCATCGCGAATTTTCCCTTCTGCCCATGCCTGAGCCGCTAAAGTATGTGAACGATGCGCTAACGCATCTTGATCGGCGCGAGAAATGGCATAGCTTTTGGCCATCTGCTCAGCCGTTTGCCCCATGGAAAGCCCAGTTGAATATTCAGCCACCGCGGGAGGGACGGGCATCAAATCTTTGAAAGAAAGGTTGCTGAGCAACTTGATCTTTTGTCCCATGGTTTTAGCTTTACTCAAGGCAAGTAATGAAGCCGCCAGTTTTTTGGACACGCCGATCGGCAGAACAGAAGAGGAATCCGCACCACCTGCAATACCAATATCAATCGTTCCCACCATAATGCTTTCTGCAACATTGACCGCTGCTTGAAAACTGGTCGCGCAAGCACGAGTTACGCTGTAGGCATCCGTGTGAATCGACATTCCCGTACCCAACACAATTTCGCGAGCAATGTTGGGGGCTTCTGGCATTTGAACCACTTGACCAAACACGACTTGTTCAATCAATTTCGGATCAATGGCTGTGCGCGCCATCATTTCTTGCACCACCATTTTGCCGAGATCAACGGCGGGTACTTGACCAAATTCAGTACTTTGACGGGCGAAAGGCGTACGTAGCCCCGCCACTATCGCCACTCGTTCTCCAGAACGAGTCCTGACTTCCTGCTTGCCCATGATTTCTCCTTCGAATAAGAGGTCTGACCTGAAGCATTGTAACGAGAATGTTAAACAAATCAAACGAGCGTTTAAATAATCGTGATTTAAACAATCCTTTCTAGGGAAAAATACAGGAGAAACACAGGATTCGGGATTTTTTGCAAAAAAAAACCACACAAAACTGTGTGGTCGGAATGGGTAAAGCAATTAACTTACGCCAATTGAAAAATCAGTTTCCTGATTAGGAGAAAGTAAAGTCAGCCTTCAAAAGGAAGTGTCATCTTTGCTCAACAATGCCAGTCGTAATAACTGACGAGATGACAGGAGGTACTATAACGGCTTCGAAACAATAGATTTTGAAATAGATCAAGTTTAAGGTGATTTCTTGGCGACTAGGAAAGTAAACTTGATGAAAAGCAATTCATTTCTTTCGCTCACTTGCTGCTGTTAACACCTAATGTGCCATCGTCATCATTATGAGACGCCACTTTGGCCTAAACTATACACATGCAAAATACGATGTATGAATGGAGACTTCAGTGTCGATATTGAATTTATTTGGAAAGAAAGACACAAGTCGTCCGGTCAATAATGATATGGACAGACAAAGAAAATACGAGGCACTGGTTCGTGCTTATCATCGCGATCTTTACCGTTATGCTTACTGGCTATGTAAGGATCGCTCGATTGCCGAAGACCTAGTGCAAGAAACCTGCTTAAGAGCTTGGAAGTCACTCGACAGCTTGTTAGATGAAAAAGCGGCTAAAGCATGGTTAATCACCATTTTACGCAGAGAAAATGCTCGCCGTTTTGAGCGTAAACAGTTTGATTTAGTTGATATTGATGAACACGACTATGAAGCCAAATACACCGATGATGAACATCATCAAAACGAGTGGTTACAGAATCAAATTTTAAAATTAGACGTAGAGTATCGAGAGCCCCTTTTTTTACAGGTTGTAGGTGGATTCAGCGGTGAAGAGATCGCCGACATTCTTTCACTCAACAAAAACACGGTAATGACACGTTTGTTTAGAGCACGCAACCAACTGAAAGAGATGATGGATGGTTCAGCACACTACCCGGAGCAGCACAATGGATGAACTAGAATTTCGCCGCAAAGTCATGTCTGATCCTAAACAGCGTGACAGTGATTTACTTGCGATGATCGCTTCAAGCGAAGCTAACGCCAAGTTTGCTGATGATGTGTTGCAACTCGACAAACATCTAGCTCAAGCATTCAAGGTTGCTGTTCCTGATGACTTGGCAGATAAGATCTTATTCAGGCAAAGTGCGTTAGTTGAAGATGAAAAAGTAATCCGCCCGCAGTTTGTACGTAAAGCGATGGCAATCGCTGCATCGGTTGCATTTACAGCAGGGCTTCTCGTTGGACAAGTCCAATGGGGCAATATTTTGATCTCTCCTGCGCAAGCTAGCTTGCCAGAAATGGCCGTACAGCATGTGATCCACGAGGAAGGCTTCGTTAATCAAGCTGATGAACAAGCAGATATGCATCAGATTAACGCCAAAATGCAGCCTTTCTTCTTCAAAATAGAGGGAAGTTTCCCTTATCACGTTTATTACCTAAACCATTGTGGCTTTGGAAAAGAAAATGCTGTGCATATGGTTTTTCAAGGAGACAAAGGTAAAGTCACCCTCTTTTTTACCCCAATTGTCAGCAAAAAAGCCTTAGAGTTTAAGCAAGATGGCATGTCAGGCGTTGTAGAACCGATGGGCAAGGCCAGTCTAATTCTCGTTGGAGAACAAGGTGAAGATGTTTTGGCGATCGCTAATAAATTAATGCCTATGATTAAGTCATCCATTTAAATTCCACATACTAAACCCACTATCTACTCAGTATGTCCAATACCTAAAATAGAGCGAAAACTCTAACTTTTGGAGTTTTCGCCTAAATTCCTGCCAAATAGCCATCATTTCAGTAACTTTCTCGTGAAATTAGACAATGGTCGGATTTCTATCTCCTATACTAGCGACTAGGATCAGCCACCACTGAGCAATTACTCAAAATAAAGTTGCTCAAATCAACGCCCATTAGAGGCGAAACTAAAAAGGAAAAGTCTAATGAACAACATGCGTCTGTTTAAAAAATCGTTACTTGCAGTGACAGTAACGCTTGCGACACAACAAGCTTTTGCTGCAGGCTTCCAGCTCAATGCACAATCAGCGACTGGTCTTGGCCGCGCCTTTGCGGGTGATGCTGTTATCGCCGATAACGCTGCAGTAATGTCTCGTAACCCAGCTGCTATGGCACTATTTGATGAGATGGCTCTATCTCTTGGTTTTGAAACCATCACGACCATGATTGATGTAAAAGATGCCAAATATGGCACTCAGGCAGGAGCATTCCCTGTCGCTGATACAGATGATGTAGGCAGTACTTCTGTTGCTCCTAATATCCATCTGATTGTTCCTGTTAATGACCAGTTTGCTTGGGGTGTTAACGCCTATTCAAACTTTGGTACAAAAACAGAATTCTCTGATAACTACCTAGCCTCAGAATATGGTGGTTTAACAGATGTAAAAAGCGCAAACTTCGGTCTTTCTGGTTCATACCGTATTAATGAACAGCTCAGCCTAGGTGCAGGCTTAGATCTTATCTACGGTCAGGGCACTATGAAACGAGTAGCTGGTGAGTCATTTGGACCGCTAAAGGGTATGAGTTTAATTAATGTTGATAAAGCTGATGGCTGGGCAGTAGGCTTCAACCTAGGCTCTGTCTACGAATTGGATGAAAATAACCGCTTTGGTTTGTCATACCGCTACAGCCCTGAATTTAAAGCGAAAGATGACTACGGCCAAGAAATTACTCTACCGTTACCAGACATCGCAGAATTCTCAGGTTTTCACAAAATCGAAAATACCCAGTTTGCCGTACATTATAGTGTTCAATGGATTGGCTGGAGCGCTTTCGACAAAATTGATTTTGAAAATCTAAGCGCTAGCCGCTCTCCAATTGGCGCTCAGCTGGCTGCTGGTGGTACATATTCTAAACAATACCAATGGCAAGATGGCTGGCACTACTCTATTGGTGGTACCTATTACCTGAACAGTGATTGGACGCTGCGTGCAGGTTATATGTATGACACCAGTGCCCAAGATTCTGTAACTTCAATTTCAGTACCAGATTCAGACCGCCAGTGGTTATCAGCAGGTTTTACTTACCAAGTCGATGCAAAGTCAAATGTTGACTTTGGTTTTACTTATCTGATGGGTAAAGATGTACAGGTGAATGAATCTCTAACTGTTTCCTCTGTCACCGCAACAACTCACGCAGATGCAATCCTGTTGGGCTTACAGTACAGCCGTACGTTCTAATTAAAACGTCAAAATATCCTATTGCTAAGGGGCTGATTTATCAGCCCCTTTCTTTTTATTCTGAGTTTTGATTGCTCAATATCAGCGTACACTTGTGCGATTAACACCATAGATAAACCTACATTTGTACGCTGAAATTTTAATACCCACATCTTTATAATTAGAAATATCATCTAGAAAATGGCAAATTTTCAGTTTAAAACTTCAAATCCATTACTTTCGTTGATTTGAAGTTTTAAAGTAATTGCTCTAGCCGTAGACTTCCCCGACCTAAATTTGCGAATTTCAGCGAACAATCTCTATGAAAACCAATAAGACTTTCCTTTCCTGTGCCGTGGCTTTCGGTTTAGCCAGTGTTTCTACTCTTACTCAGGCTGCTGGTTTCCAGCTTGCTGAGTACTCAGCAACAGGTCTTGGTCGAGCTTACGCGGGTGAAGCAGCAATGGCAGACAATGCCAGCGCACAATGGCGTAACCCAGCCATGTTAACCTACCTCAACGGCACACAAGTTTCGGTCGGTGCGATTTACGTGAACCCGAACGTAGATGTGGATGGAACCGTCAAGCATCAATTGCTTGGCCAAACAGCGGCGTCTTCAAAAGATTTTGCACACGATGCTGTGATTCCAAATTTCTACCTGTCACACCAGTTGAACGAGCAAGTGGTACTTGGCTTTGCCCTTGGCACTAACTACGGTATGGAAACGGATCTGGGTACTGAGTTTGCTGCTTCTCACTTTGGTAACCAAGCCAGCGTGATCAGTAAAGAAGCGAACCTAAACATTGCGTACCAAATTCTTCCTCAATTGAGCATTGGTGGCGGTGTGCGTTATGTGATGGGTGAAGGTCATTTCGGTGCAACTGCACCCGCTAAAAATGCCCTAAAGTTACCTCAAGGCACTACGCTGAAATACATGGAAGGCGAAGACAACTCTTGGGGTTGGCAAGTTGGTACTGCATGGCAAATCAATGAAGATCACCGCTTAGGTTTTGCTTATAAATCAGAAGTGATGATGGATTTTGAAGGCCATGCTGAGGGCATTACTTATGGTGCCTACAAGCCAGGTATGATGTCTATTGCTCTACCAGCTACCGCTGAACTGGCAAGCTTCCATCAACTGAATGAGCAATGGGCCATTCATGCCAGCCTTAACTGGACAGATTGGAGCTCATTCAAAGAGCTGACTGCTGTGTTCCCAGAAAAATCTGATCTCATCAAATCAGAAAACTGGGAAGACAACTACCGCTTTGCAATCGGTACAACTTATCAATACGATGCCAAACTCGCTCTGCGTGCTGGTGTTGCTTACGATACTTCAGCAGTAGACGATAAAAACCGCACAGCAACCATCCCAGAAACGGATCGTACTTGGGTAAGTTTGGGCGCAAGCTACGTGGCAGCACCGCAACTGACTTTGGATGCAGGTTTCACTTATATCTTTGCAAAAGATGCCACTATCAGTGAACCACGTGATGATTCTGATAAGCCATCAGCATTGATTGGTGGAGCTTTCGATGCCAATGTAACAGGCAACGTTTGGCTGATCGGTGTGCAAGCGAACTACCGCTTCTAATTTGATTGCAATTTATCTATATCCAAACGACCTAAGGGACAGCCAACACCGCTGCAACTCAAGTCGGCAAGAGATATTTCAAGGCCAGCTTAATGCTGGCCTTGTTGTTTTAGTTTCAGTAAAAACTGCTCTGCCGCTTCTTCCACTAAATCTAATACCCGCTCAAAACCCAGCTCACCGCCATAATAGGGATCGGGGATCTCTTCACATCCGCAATCACAATGACTGAGCATCAATGACAGCTTGTGTTGGTAGGGTTTAGGGCAGCGAGCTTTCAGCTCAGCCAAATTCTCTTTATCTGCCGCTAAAATCCAATCAAACTCAGCAAAGTCTTCATCACGAATCTTTCTGGCTTTAATCCCTGAGAATGAATAACCACGTTTCTCTCCAGCAACACGGGAACGTGCATCAGGCGGATTACCTTGGTGATACCCTATCGTGCCTGCTGAATCGATTTCCACTTCAACGTTAAGTTGTGCTGCCTTGGCTCGTAATACGGCCTCAGCGGTCGGAGAACGGCAAATATTGCCCATACACACCACAAGAACCTTTTGCATGATATATCCCTATTTTTGTTTGGTGTTTGCTACTGACGAGTTGAGCTATCATAGCGACAAGTTTCAGATTGAAAAAGGATTTGCCATGTCAGGCGATGAGATAAAACAAGAGCGCCACCAAGCTCGCCAACAAAAAGTGAAAGAGCAAGTGGATGCCAAAATTGCCGCCGCTCAGGAAGAAAAAGGGTTGCTGCTGATTATTACTGGCAATGGTAAAGGTAAGTCAACCTCTGGTTTTGGTACGATTGCGCGCGCAGTAGGCCATGGCAAGCAGTGCGCGGTAGCTCAATTTATTAAAGGCACTTGGGAAAATGGCGAGCGCAATCTTTTAGAAAAGCTTGGTGTCGAGTTCCAAGTGATGGCAACCGGGTTTACTTGGGAAACCCAAAACCGCGACAGTGATACCGCAGCGGCACAAGAAGTATGGCAACACTGCAAACGCATGTTGCAGGATGAATCGCTGGATGTGGTGCTGTTTGATGAACTCACTTACATGGTGAGCTACGGTTACATCGAACTTGTGGAAGTTGTCGAAGCACTCAATCAGCGACCGAAAATGCAATCCGTGATCATCACTGGGCGTGGTGCACATCGCACTTTGATTGAGATGGCCGATACCGTTTCTGAAGTCAAAAACATCAAGCACGCTTTCGAATCAGGCGTTAAAGCACTGAAAGGTGTCGATTGGTAAAACGCCAAGGCAGCAAAAATAGAAAGGGCTGAAAATCAGCCCTTTTTGTTCCATCAGTGATGCAGAACCATCAGTTAAATAGACCTTTCAGCAATCCATCGACGGCTTTCTTCGTCTCTTCATCTTTGATTTTGTCAGTCAATTTCTCAACACCGCGATCCACTTCTTTCTTGGCTTTTTGTTTGAGTACATCATCAAACACCAAGCGGAATTTTGGATCACTCCATGGACCTGAAATATTAATCGGAATAGTCACATCACGTAGATCATCAATGCTTTTCCCGCCCTGACCTTCTAACGAGCCAACAATCGAGGTGCGCACTAAAAAGTCGACATTCTGCTGTAGGTAATTGGCTTTCCCTTCACCATGAATACGCAGCAGCGGCGACTGCATATTAAGATCGTTGGTCGTCACTTCACCTTTATTGAGTTTCAAGGTCGCGGTCATCGCACTAAAGTCCGTCTTCTTGACAGCATCCACTTGTTGTACGTCCTGTCCTTTGATTTTGGCATAGTTGGTACGAATCAGGTTGGCGATGTTGATACCATTCACTGCACCATCTTCAAAGTTAATCGCGACTGTACCTAGAAGGTTTTTCTGAATCCCAGTCGGTGTCAGACTTTGACCTTGTACATTCACATCAATGTTGCCAGTACCTTCGAGCATCTCATTATTCAACACATCTTTGAGTAAAGGCTTTACTTGTACCCCTTTGATTTGCTTCTTCACACTGTAAGTCGCGGGCGTTTTACGCGCATCCACTTGCGCGGTCGCTTGCACAGATCCTTGATACAGATTCGCAGTGAAGGATTTCAAATCCACTACACCACGATTAACCACAAAGCTGGTTTTGACGTTTTGCAGATGCGCATTGTTAGCTTTGAATTTGTCGATGCTGATGTCGCCTGCAACATCCAAGGTTTTCAAAGCCGACAGATCAGGTTCCACTTCTGTTGGTGCATTTACCGCAGATGCAGAAGCGGAAGTTGCAGCCGCGTCCTTGGCAGGCGTAGCTTGTGACTCTTGAGCTTTCGTGCCTAAGAAGGCATCCAAATCAATATCAGGGCTGTGCAGGTTAAAACGTATTTTCGGAATATCTGCAAGCGTTACATCCGCTTTGCCATCGAAACTCAGCGCATTGGCCGTCAGTTTATTCAGTAGCACATTCAAGTGGTTTTTCGTCAGATCAAAGGAGATTTGTGAATCCAAACCAATCTTCATTGGCGACTGTGGCAACGCTGCACCTTCCAGCTCAGCTTCCAGTTTCAAACCATTCAAACCGACTTTAGTAATTGCCTTATCCACCATCAGTGACGCAGAACCTTTTGCATTGAGCTTCATGTCCGCCGCTTTACCCGCTACGGAGAAAGTCAGCGCATTGGCTTTATCAAATTCAAAGGTATCCAGTTTTAGCTTAGCTGAATCGATCTGATTACTTGGGTCACTAAAGCTCGCATCAAGATTGATATTACGTAGTGCATACTGCTTAAAATCTGCTGATAGACGTACTTCGGCATCACCTTGCGCAGCAAATTTTTGCTGGTCTTTGTCACCCTTAGCAGCAAAGGTCGCTTTCGTCCAACTCTCAGGCGCAAACTCAGCAACGCTCAGTTGAACGTCATACAACTTGGTGTGAGTGCCCGCTTTCTTATCGGTGATCTCCAAAACTGCGTTGGACACAGAAACGCCACCCAACTCAATACTCCAAGCCGCTGCAGACTCACTTGAGCTTGGCTGAGACGTGGGGGTAGATTCTGTCACTGCAGGCGTTGCCGCTGACTTGGATTGTACTTGCGTCAACGCATCCAAATTAGAGCGACCATCTTTGAGAGTTTCCAGATGGAACTCTGCGCCATCCAAACGAATATTGCCGATTTTGAGCTGCTTATCGAACAGCGGCATGACTGAAACATCAATGCCCACACTATCGACTTTAAACAAATTCGGGCTTGCAAAACCTTGTGGGTTTTTCAGCTCGGTTTTCCCTAATTCAAATCCAATGGAAGGGAAAAATTGCCAACCGATATCCCCTTCAATAACGAGGTCCAAACCAGTTTGCTTTTTAGCTTGTTCAACAATTAAAGGTTTAAATTGGTTAGGGTTGACCAATAACACCAACGCAAGCAGTGCGCCAACAATGACCACCACTAGACCGAGAAGAGAAAGAAACAGTTTTTTCATCTGCTTTTCCTTGCTTGACGAGAAAAAGAAAGTGGCACTTAAAGTGCCACTTCTACTGGTAAAAATAAAGCGAACCGATGCAAAGCTCTGGTCAAAATTACGATTTGAGCAATTTTGCGATATGCGCTTTGAGTACATCAATCGCAATTCTGTTTTTACCGCCACGAGGCACAATAATGTCTGCGTACTGTTTTGACGGCTCAATAAATTGCATAAACATCGGGCGCACCGTCTCTTGGTACTGCTTCAGTACGGATTCCATCGTACGGCCGCGCTCTTGCACATCACGCTTAACACGACGCAGCAAACAGATATCCAACGGAGTATCCATAAATACAGTCGCGTGCATCAAATCACGTAGACGTGGATCAGTTAGGAGCAAAATACCTTCCAGAATGATCACTTTTTTCGGGGTCATAGTAGTGGTTTTGTCCGTACGAGTATGCTCAGTATAGCTGTACTCTGGCACTTCAACCGCTTCACCACGCGCTAACATTTGCAAATGCTGGCACAGTAAATCGTGATCCAGCGCATTCGGGTGGTCGTAGTTGGTTTTAACACGTTCTTCCATGCTCAGATGACTCTGATCTTTGTAGTAGCAATCTTCCGTAATCACACCGATTTGATGGTCACCCACTTTGGCGCGTAGCTCATTATAAATCGTGCTCGCAATAAGGCTTTTACCAGAAGCAGAAGCGCCAGCAATACCGACGATGACACATTGATTATTCTCAGACATGGTTATGCACCCGAAACATGGTTGTGAGGAGTTAAGATAAACCGCCTGATTATAGGGAGAATGTGACCGCGATACCAGTTTGCATTGGGCAAAAACGACCATATAAATATCGGATGGATAAGTTTAAACCAGAGCAAACGATTACATTCACTCTGGCTGTTAGAGCAGGATGCTGTTTTAATTAACCCACTGAATTTGAATGCTCTCCGGCTTGGGTTTTCCCTGCCAGTAAAGAGAAGCACACACACGCTGCGCAAGTTCTAAATAACGTTGGGTATGTTCACTCCTCGGGCGTGCAACAACTGTCGGAATGCCAGCATCCGTATCCTCACGCATTTCGATATGCAGCGGAATTTGTGCCAGCAGGGATAAGCCAAATTCAGCGGCAAGAGTTTGTGCCCCTCCCTCGCCAAAAATGTGTTCTTTTTCGCCACAATGACTACAGATGTGATAGCTCATGTTCTCCACCAACCCAATCACAGGCACGTCCACTTTGGCAAACATTGCCGCGCCTTTGCGAGCATCCGCTAACGCTAAATCTTGCGGTGTCGTCACTATTATTGCGCCCGTCACCGGAATTTGCTGCGCGAGAGTGAGCTGAATATCCCCCGTGCCCGGCGGCATATCAATCACTAGATAATCCAGATCCGGCCACTCGGTTTCATTGAGTAACTGCGCCAGCGCTTTGGATGCCATTGGCCCACGCCAAATCGCAGCATCCGCCTCATCAACCAAATAACCAATCGAATGCGTGGCAATGCCGTGCGCCTCAATTGGCTGCATCCATTTATTGTCACGCACTACTGGTTTAGCTTTGGTTTTACCGAGCATCAGCGGGACTGAGGGGCCATAAATATCGGCGTCTAATAGACCGACTTTGGCACCTGATTTCGCAATCGCGAGTGCAAGATTCACCGCAGTCGTGGATTTACCCACGCCACCTTTACCTGAAGTTACCGCAATAATATTTTTCACCCCTTTGACTGCCGCACTTACGCGAGTTTCCAGTGCTTGAGGTTTAACTTGAATGTCAAAAGTGACAGGCGCAATCGCGCCGATTGCCTGCTGCTTGGCGACCCAGTCACTCAATTCATTGATAAGAGTGTTCGCAGCAAACGGCAGTTGAATCGTGACTTGCTGATTTGGCGTTATCGTAACGACAGACGGTGACATTGCCCAATCTGCAATTAAATCGGGATGCGAAAATTGACTCAGCCATAGGCAGAGATCCTGTTTGGATTGAATAGATTGCATAACTTCCCCTTTTTTACCCATGCTATCACCGCTCAGCCTGCGACTGAACCCCGAAAAAGATAGGGGAATCAACTGTTGCGCGCCTTGGCGTGACTGCGTGCTTAGGGTAGTATTATCGCTTCAATTTGGTCCCTATCAAGAAAAGCGAATATTAAGTATGGCAAACGATCCAAGAAAACTTCTGGTAACTTGTGCCCTGCCTTACGCGAACGGTTCAATCCACCTTGGTCATATGCTTGAGCATATCCAAGCTGACATTTGGGTTCGTTATCAGCGTCTGCGTGGCAATACAGTAAACTTTATCTGTGCGGATGACGCGCACGGCACACCTATCATGCTGAAAGCACAGCAAATGGGTATGACACCAGAAGCAATGATCGAGATGGTGAGCGAAGAGCACCAACGCGACTTTGCTGGCTTCGATATTAGCTTTGATAACTACCACAGCACGCACAGCGATGAAAACCGCGAGCTGGCTTCACACATCTATCTGCAACTGAAAAAGAACGGCTTTATTTCAAGCCGTACGATTTCTCAGCTGTTCGATCCTGAAAAAGAGATGTTCCTGCCTGATCGTTTCGTAAAAGGCACCTGCCCGAAATGTAAATCGGAAGACCAGTACGGTGACAACTGTGACGCCTGTGGTGAAACTTACAGCCCGACTGAGCTGATCAATCCAAAATCCGCCGTCTCTGGCGCGACGCCAGTGATGAAAGATTCTGAGCACTTCTTCTTCGACCTGCCTCAGTTTGAGAGCATGCTCAAAGAGTGGACGCGTTCAGGCTCTCTGCAATCAGAAACCGCCAATAAAATGCAAGAGTGGTTTGAAGGTGGCTTGCAGCAGTGGGATATTTCCCGTGATGCACCGTATTTCGGTTTTGAAATCCCGGGCGAGAAAGACAAATTCTTCTACGTGTGGCTAGATGCTCCGATTGGTTACATGGGTTCATTCAAAAACCTGTGCGACAAGCGTGGCGATCTGGACTTTGACGAGTATTGGAATAAAGACAGTAAAACTGAGCTTTACCACTTCATCGGTAAAGACATCGTTTACTTCCACAGCTTGTTCTGGCCTGCAATGCTGGATGGTTCTGGTTTCCGTAAACCAACCAACGTGTTTGTGCATGGTTATGTGACCGTCAATGGCGCGAAAATGTCTAAGTCGAAAGGTACGTTTGTGAAAGCAAGCACTTACCTGAATCACTTGGATCCAGAGTGTCTGCGTTACTACTACGCGGCAAAACTGAACAACCGCATTGACGATCTCGATTTGAACCTCGAAGACTTCACCCAACGTGTGAATGCTGACGTGGTGAACAAAATCGTTAACCTTGCGTCACGTAACGCAGGTTTCATCACTAAACGTTTTGATGGCAAGCTGTCAGCACAATTTGCTGAGCCTGAGCTGTATGCTGAATTTGCTGGCGCAGCCGATCGTATTGCTGAGCTGTTTGAAGCGCGTGAGTTTGGTCGTGCCATCCGTGAAATTACTGCATTGGCAGACAAAGCGAACCAGTATGTGGATGAAAAAGCCCCTTGGGTTGTCGCGAAACAAGAAGGCCAAGACCAAGCACTGCAAGACATCTGTACGGTAGGCATTAACCTATTCCGCGTACTGATGACTTACCTCAAGCCAGTGATGCCTGCGTTGGCAGAGCGTACTGAAGCTTTCCTTAACCAAGAACTGACTTGGGAAGGCGTAGCAACTCCGCTAACGGATCATGCGGTCACGCCATTCAAAGCGCTGTTCAACCGTATCGATCCGAAACACGTTGAAGCCATGATTGAAGCGTCGAAAGCGGAAGCGGCAGCAGAAAAAGCCGCGGCAGACGCAGCAAAACCAAAGAGCGCAGAAACGGAACTGAGCAAAGATCCCCTAGCGGCTGAAATTGAGTTCGATGATTTCGCGAAAGTTGATCTGCGTATTGCCAAGATTCTTTCTTGTGAAGCGGTCGAGAAATCAGACAAGTTACTGAAGTTTGAACTGGACATCGGCGGTGAAACCCGTCAAGTCTTCTCTGGTATTAAGTCTGCTTACAAACCAGAAGATCTGATTGGTAAATACACTGTCGTCGTAGCAAACCTCAAACCACGTAAGATGAAGTTTGGTATGTCAGAAGGCATGATCCTCGCGGCTGGTCCTGGCGGTAGTGACCTGTGGTTGCTTGAACCGCATCAAGGTGCTCAAGCAGGCATGCGCGTGATGTAATTCTCGCCATCCTTTATTCTCGTCTCTCATCAATGTTGAGAGATGAGAGCCTTTAAAGCCTTTGCGACTGCAAAGGCTTTTTTGTTATTGAACATTACGACTACACTGGCACACTTCTCTTCCTAGAACTCAGAATAGCTTTCCTGAAAATACCCACCTTAACTCACATTATTTGCGCAGCTTGCCCCATAAATGTGCATTAAAAATCACAACAAATTTCTAATTAATTGATTTTAAATCAGTAATTCTCTGGCATTCAAACTGCACTATTCCCAACATCCTCTCTTCTCTCTCTTTCAAATACAGAGAGGAACCGTCAAACACCAACACGGAGGTAACTATGTTTGTGACGATTTCAATGCTTGTTTCAGTGGCTATTCTTGGCTTGATTTACACACTTTCTCAACAAAAGCACTCTGCGCAGCAGCGTAAATTTGAGTTGCTTGTTTGTTTGCGCGAAGTACTTGCCCTGTGTCGCCAGCATCGTAGTTTGACTCACCAAACTCTTAGTCAGTTAGGGCTTGGTCAACAAGGAATGACTCAGCAAAGGCAACTCCATCTGCAAGATTTACAACAGCACTTGTTGGAGAAATCAGAGCAACTGATCCAAATCGCCCATTTTGATAACAGACCGTCTTATCGGATTTTGCAGAACTCATTAAAGAAGGTGTTAAACGAGTGGTCACAAGCTAACGTGAGCAAGAATCAACGCTTGCATGGCAAGCTGATCCGCCACTGCATGTATTTGATGGATGATGTGGTATTGGCATGGTTAGCGGAATCAGGTCGTGAAGAACTGAGTGATGAGTACCATATGAACTGGCAGCAAATTTTTGATGCAATGGAGACACTGACTCAATTACGCCTGTGTATTGACGATACTCGAAATGAAAACAACGGGTTACGTATAAGACATTATTGTGAAATGATGCAACGCAAGCTGAATCAATTGGCGCTAATCAGCCCCTTAACGCTGGGCTCGCCAGTCTGTTCATCCGCAATGCGTCAACTCAATGAGGTGACGGACAATACTCACGTAGAGTTGGAGAGCGATGCGCTGTACCAATTAAGCTCTGAGCTTTCATCAACCATTGCTCAGGTTTACGATCATATGCTCAATGATCTGGTGGAAAGCCTTTATCACCCTTTGCCGCAACTCGTTGTCGCTTAAACAGAAGCGGAAAACAGAAAGCGCCACACAAGGTGGCGCTTTTTAGTCATACTCTTTAGTAATAACTAAGGAGTCTATGAATTATTTGAGCATCTTACGCGCAGCTTCCACCACGACTTTGATTGAGCGCGCTTCGGTTTCTTTCAGTGTCGCGTGGTCTGGGATCTCTTTCTGAGTACGGTTGATGATCACACCCGCTACACAGCCCGCTTTCAAACCTGAACTTGCACACATGGTCAACAGAGTTGCGGATTCCATTTCAAAGTTCAGCACGCCCATCTCTTGCCACTCTTTCATGGAGCCTTGGAAACGGCGCACGACGCGACCAGTAAAAGTGTCGTAACGCTCTTGGCCTGGGTAGAAGGTATCAGAAGAAGCCGTGATACCCATATGTACCGCCGCACCGCTTTCTTGTGCCGCCGCTTTCATTGCGGTTGCAACATCAAAATCCGGTACAGCAGGGAATTCCATCGGTGCGAAGTGCAGGCTTGCACCATCCAAACGCACTGAACCAGTTGTAACAATCATGTCACCCACATTAACGTGGGGCTGAATAGCACCTGTAGTGCCAACACGCAGGAAAGTGCGCACACCCAATTGTGCCAATTCTTCAACCGCAATCGACGTTGAAGGGCCACCAATACCGGTTGAACAAACCACAACAGACTGGCCATCCAGCTCCGCGCGGTACACGGTATATTCACGATGGCTAGCGAGGAAAACTGGGTTATCCATCAGCTCCGCAATTTTCTGCACACGAGCAGGATCACCCGGAATAATGGCTAATGTTGCACCATTTAAATCAGCTTCGGTCACACCAAGGTGAAATACAGTTTTGGTCATAAGGGGGCTCCTTCATTGCGTCTATTCAGCGCACTTATCATTTAGGGTACTGAGACACTGTACCTGATAGAGTCATCTAATTAAGTGATTTCAATCACAAGGAAAAGAGCAATGAGTGACAAACTTTCACAAATTATCGATCAATATCACAATGCAAATGTATCTGTGCTGCAAATCTATCCATATATACGGAAAGGCTATGTAGGAGCTGGCTCATTAGAATGATGGCATCATTTCAACTAGGGGGACTTCCCCTAGTTGAACGTCCATTATGAGGATTGAGAAGATGAATTTTGAGTACGGAACTTGAGCAAACGCAACGCGTTGAGTGTAACCAGTGCTGTTGCCCCACTATCGGCAAGCACCGCGACCCATAGACCTGTGATACCCAGTAGGCTTGTGACCAAAAACACGACTTTGAGTCCTAATGATAAGGTGACGTTTTGGCGAATGATGCTCAACGTGGCGCGTGAAAGCTCAATCATCCCCGCAAGCTCAACCAAACGGTTGTGGGTAATTGCAGCATCGGCGGTTTCTAGTGCGACATCGGTACCACCGCCCATCGCAATACCTATACTTGCTTCTTTCATCGCGGGCGCATCATTAATGCCATCCCCGACCATGGCAACTCGTTGGTTTTGCGCCAACTGTTGGATATAACGCACTTTATCTTGGGGCAATAATCCTGCACGAAAATCCATATTGAGTTGACGGCTCATCGCCGCAGCACTGCGTTCATTGTCGCCGGTCAACATCAATGCATTCACACCGATGTTCTGCAAAGCTTCAACAGCTTGGCGCGCATCATCACGCAAGGTATCTTGCCAAGCAATAACACCGACAACGCTCTCTCCTTCTAACATCACCACAACAGTTTTACTTTCTGCTTCAAGAGCTGCTACTTGTTGAACGACTGCATCCGGTAAAGCTGTGTCTACTCGATTTGGCGCTAAAATACTGTACGCTACCCCATTGATATGGCCACGAATTCCACGGCCGACCAACGCCGTACGATCTTCAGCTTCTGGAATATCCAACTGAGCAGCTTGCGCTTTAGCAACGAGCGATGTAGCCAATGGATGATGTGAACCCATCTCTATCGCTGCGGCCTGCGCTAATAAGGTAAGGCCATCCCAATCTTGGTAAGGAATGATATCCGTCACTTGTGGTTTACCTTCCGTCAAAGTGCCCGTTTTATCAAACGCAATGGTTTCGATTTTTCCTAATTGCTCTAATGCCGCCCCACCTTTAATCAAAGCCCCACGGCGTGCCGCAGCCGCTAGACCGGATGTAATCGCAGCAGGCGTTGAAATCACTAATGCACAAGGACAAGCAATCAACAGCAGCGCCAAACCACGGTAGATCCACGTTTGCCAATCGGCACCAAATGCCAATGGTGGAATGATGATCACCGCAATCGCGACCAACATCATTAATGGCGTGTACCAACGGCTGAATTTATCTAGGAAACGCTCCAACGGCGCTTTGCGTGACTCCGCTTCTTCGATCATGTGCAAAATACGATCGATCGCATTTTCACCTTGTTTAGAGGTAATTTCGACCTGCACGACTTTGTCAACAATGACGCAACCCGCCGAAACACGATCGCCCTCTGTCAGCTCCACCGGCAGCGATTCCCCCGTTAGTGCGCTATTATCTAGGCTCGCGCTAGCAAGCAAACGACCATCAGCTGGAAGACGCCCACCAGGAGCCACTTCGATAATATCTCCAGGCTGTAACTGCGCCGCAGGCACTGTGATACGTTGACCATTTTCAATTCGTAGGGCATTTTCGGGCACCAACGCCATCAGGGCTTGTACACCCGTGCGCGCCCGTGATGCCGCGTAAGCTTCCAGTCGCTCACCAATCAAAAACAGCAGTAAGACCATAGCGGCTTCTAAGGTTTCGCCGAGATATAAGGCCCCGATAGCGGCAACGGACATTAGCGTTTCAATCGAGAAAGGAGAACCCGATTTCGCCAAACGCCAAGCTTGTTGGATGATAGGGAATAAACCCCATAGACAGGTTGCAATGAAAATCCAACGACTGATGTCGTCTGAACTGACTAAAACACCAATCGCCATCAGTGCCACAATGCCAATAATTCGGCCATTTTCACCCTGCCAGAATCGAGGCTGAGTTTGTGATGATGGCGCAGAGCCTTCCGTTGGGGAGCTTAAAGTAAATCCGGTATCGCGTACCACCTGTTCAATTTGCTGTGCAGTCGCCTGTTGATTAAAACTCACGACCAGTTTTTGAGTTGCAAATGTCACTTGTACTCGAGTGACATCACTCAGTTGCTTGACGGCCTTTTCAATTTTTTGGGCGCAGGAGGGGCAATCCATACCTGACACAAGCCAACTCTGCTGGTAGGTAGCACTAGATGAACCTATCTGACCTCGAGCAGGCTCTTCATCAAGGGTAGAGCCTCCCTCACCCTCAGTAGCGCTACAACAGCTATCCCCCTCGCTGTGTGATGCAACACCTTCAGCTCGGATTGACAAAATTTTAGGGCTACCCGAACAACTCGTAGCATGTGCAGAAAGCGGTTGATGTAATGATTTAGAACGACACGCTTGATGTTTAACACACATATTTCGATCTCCTTTTTGTGGTCTATCGCCAGCCTACACCTTGGAGTTAACTTCAAGGTCAAGCCATTTTTTACGATAAACGCACAAAACAGGTCGCTCTGCATCATTTTCCAACTAAACCGGATGTTGAAAACAACTGTTCAAAGTTTTACTTAATGCGCGCAACACATCGCGCCGAGTGATCACCCCAACTAATTGACCTTCCGCGATCACCGGATACATTTTGGGTTTTCCCACTTTCATCATGGCCGCCATTTCGATAATCGAAGTCTCGGGGGACACAAATAGCACTTCTTTATGCATGCAGTCACTGACGATATGGGTATCTTGGCAGTGATAACTGGCATGTACCAATTTATCCAATAGATCCTGCTCAGATAAAAAACCCACCACACGTCGCTGTGCATCAATCACAGGCCCCCCCATATTCTCTGAACGTACAACCTTATCCAAGGCAGCAGTGAGAGACATATCTGGGCTGAATGTGATTGCTTTTGTGGTCATATAATCACTTACTTTCAGTGAGTCCATTCTGATCTCCTTTGCGTCAAAATCATGCTCATTTACATCAGTGTTGTTCAAAATGTCTGATTTAGCCTGTCTCATTTTGTAGCTTAGCCACACAATTTAGACCATTTCACATTTTTATGAACGCCATGAACTTCATCAAAAGTGATGATATGTATCAGTGTCTATTCACGATAAGATGAACTATAAATAGATTATTACGCAATCAATCAATAGGGACAGAGTCGGTGACTTCCATTTTTTCCTCAACGGTTATTGCCAACCCTGAAATCCTGCAGTTTATCTTTCAATCACTGCCTGAGCCGACTTTTCTTATTAATAAGCAAGGTGTGTATTTGGAAGCGTGGGGGGGCACCGACAGTGAACGCCACCATAACCCTGCTTACTTAGTGGGGTTGAACCAATACGACGTTTTGCCTGCTGTTCAAGCAGCTTGGTTCTCTGAAGTGATTGTGGAAGCGATTGAGCAAAATTGTGCGAAAGAGCTTGAATATGATATTGATCCAACCCAGCTGCCCTGCTTTGATACCGTCCCAGGCCCTACCGATAAGCAATATTTCTCTGCCTTAGTCATTCCTCTTCCCGGAGCAGAAATGGTGCTCTGGACGGTACGTAATATTTCTGATTACAAGCACACCGTTGAAAAGCTCGCTCATCACCAACTTGAACTAGAGCATCTCACTCATATGGATCATCTCACTCAGGTTTATAACCGCTATGCAATGGACTCTCTACTGCCTCAAGCTTTGGAAATTGCCAGACTCGACAAAGTCAGTGCGGCATTACTGATGATCGATATTGATTGCTTTAAAGAGTACAACGATGGGTATGGCCACATTCAGGGTGATGAAGTGCTGCGTAAAATTGGGCAAACACTGCGTCGATGGAAGTCCAACCTCGATCTCTGCTTTCGCTATGGTGGGGACGAATTTTTGATTTTTATGACTGGGATAGATGCAGCGATGAGCCAACAACGAGCGGAAGAACTGATGTCGATGGTGGAAAGAATGAACATCCAACACCGACACTCAAGAGTCGCCGATCATGTCACGATCACGATCGGCATTCGTCACTGCGAGGAAATTGACAAAGCATTAACCGCAGAAAAGCTCGTGGCAGTGGCCGACAAAGCCTTGTTTCACGCGAAACACGAGCAGCGTGGCACCATTCATATGTTAAGTGGTACCTCGTGGGATGAATAACCGTGTCGATTATTCGCCTTTCACCCAACGTTGTGCGGCTTGATGGTCGCTGTCACGCGAATCCACCCAGCGGCTTTCTTCCGTTGTCAGCTCTTTCTTCCAAAAAGGCGCGCGGGTTTTCAGGTAATCCATGATGAACTCGCACGCCTCAAAGGCCGCATTACGATGCGCACTGGTCACACCAACAAACACAATTTGATCGCCACTGAGCATATCGCCCACACGATGGATCACCCGAACGCGCAGCAGAGGCCAACGCTCTTCCGCCATATCGCAAATCTCCAACAAGGATTTTTCCGTCATGCCCGGATAGTGTTCAAGGTGCAGCCCCACCACATTATCGCCCAAGTTCATGTCGCGAACCTTGCCGACAAAAGTTACCACAGCGCCCGCTTGAGTGCCTTGCGCTAAAGCTTCATATTCTTGAGCGATAGAGAAATCTTCCGTTTGCACGGCAACGCGATTGTCCATATTAACCTCCGGTTACCGGCGGGAAGAAGGCCACTTCATCACCGTCTTGTAATGGCGTATCAAATGGCACAATTGATTGGTTGACAGCAGCCAGCAACTTGCCCGCCTCTAAAGCCAAATCCCACTTACCCGGTTGCTGAACCAAATGCTGACGCAAAGCTTCTACACTCGAAAAATGCTCATCCACAGTAAGGCTATCGCAACCGACTAACTCTCGGGTTTGTGCAAAAAAAAGTACCTTAATCATGCATCCACCTTAAAGTGTCCTGACTTACCGCCCGATTTTTCAAGCAACCGAACATTCTCAATCACAATGTCTTTCTGTACCGCTTTGCACATATCGTAAATGGTGAGCGCAGCAACCGACGCCGCTGTCAGCGCTTCCATCTCAACTCCGGTTTTACCGCTGAGTTTACACAGCGATTCAATGCGTACACTGTTTTGCTCCGGCAATGCTTCTAACTGTACTTCCACTTTAGAAAGCAGCAGAGGATGGCAAAGGGGTATTAGCTCCCACGTACGTTTTGCCGCTTGAATGCCCGCAATACGCGCTGTGGCAAACACATCCCCTTTATGGTGCTGACCAGAGAGAATCAGTTGCAGCGTTGCGGGTGCCATGCGCACATAGGCCTCGGCACGAGCTTCACGGACGGTATCGGCTTTATTCGACACGTCCACCATATTGGCTTCACCCGAAGCATTAATGTGAGTGAGTTGACTCATCAAACCTCCCTTATACCGTCAGGTGTGGCATAAAGTTACATGGGCGATGAGAAGCATCCAATTGCTGTTTAATGATTTTTGTCCAACCTGTGCGGCATGCACCTGTTGAACCCGGCATAGCAAAAATTACCGTGTGGTTAGCAAAACCCGCTACCGCGCGAGATTGAATGGTCGATGTACCGATTTCTTCAAAAGACACCATACGGAACAGCTCGCCAAAGCCTTCCACTTCTTTATCAAACAGAGGCTTAAGCGCTTCAGGTGTGCTGTCACGTGAGGTAAACCCTGTGCCACCGGTGATCAAAATCGCTTGGATGGTTTCATCCGCAATCCATTGTGAAACCACCGCACGGATTTTGTACATATCGTCAATCACGATCTGCTTATCAGCCAGTTTATGACCCGCTTCTTGTAGCTGTTCAGCCAGATAGCGACCAGACGTATCATTTTCTTCAGTACGCGTATCTGACACCGTTAATACGGCGATGTTTGCTGCTTGAAATTTGCTTTCTGCGTGACCCATTTGTTCACCTTTTAAAAATGGTTAAACCTCGATAGCGAGGTCAAATTATCGGTAGAAACTCAGCCGCCAATAGACGCTAAATGAGGCGTGACACCCGAGTTTCCATCATGCAGGAAGTGGGTTTCCGCCTTGTTTTGCAACTGGGCTTGAATTCGTTCAATCAATGCGTTTTCTTGTTGATCTTCCTGAAGGAGATCGCGCAAATCTATGCCTTGTTCGCCAAATAAGCAGAGATGCAGTTTGCCCAGCGCCGACACACGTAGGCGATTACAACTGCTACAAAAGTTCTTCTCATAAGGCATGATGAGGCCTATCTCCCCTTGGTAATCAGGGTGGATAAACACCTGTGCAGGGCCATCGTTATCGGCTCTGGCTTTGAGTAGCCAGCCGTTACCGAGGAGATAGTCGCGGATCGAAGTGCCAGAGACATGATGGCGAGCAAACAGCTCATCCATTTCTCCGGTCTGCATCAATTCAATAAAACGTAGTTGGATGGGACGGGTTTTAATCCACGCCATAAATTTTGGCAGCTCAAGGTGGTTAAGATTTTTCATCAGCACCACGTTGACTTTGACTTGCTCGAAACCGACCTCAAACGCGCGATCAATACCGGACATCACTTGCTGGAAACGGTTTTCACCCGTGATTTGCGCGAACATACGCGGATCTAAACTATCCACGCTGACATTCAGTTGCGTCAACCCCGCTTCACGCCACTCACCAATATGTTTGGCTAATCGGTAGCCGTTGGTGGTAGTGGCAACTTTCTGAATGCCAGGAGTTTGCGCTATGGTTTGAATGATTTCACTGAAATCTTTGCGCAGCGAAGGTTCACCGCCGGTGATTCTCACCTTTGAAGTGCCACAATGGGCAAACGCATTCACCACACGGCGAATCTCGTTAACGGTCAGAAAAGAGGCAGGGCGATCCACTGACGGCTTATAGCCATCAGGTAAGCAATACGTACATTTGAAATTACAAACGTCGGTTATGGATAGACGTAAATAGTAGAATTTACGTTGAAATCTGTCTTCGAATTGTTGCGCCACAGAACACCTTTCCAAATACGGGAGGCAAAATCATTTCCAATCATGCCCTTGTGACATTTTGTCACTGGCTTACAACGCATATTTAAAGGTTTAAACTTAGCGCGGTAAGCTCGGAGTTAAGGCCAAGCAGGGCGATGTTTCCATCCCTTTAGCTCAAGCTGTTGGTAAAATACTTAATAATTGTACGTGATTCTAGCCTTAACGAGAAAAAAATGATTACCTTGGGGAAATTAGCCCTAAATGGGTACTCATTGTGAATGAAGTTAGTTAAATTGCTGCTGGTTATGAAAAAATAAGAAGATGCTCATGTCTCTATACGAAAACAAAAAAGTCGTTGCTATCGGGGGCGGTCATGGTTTGGGACGCATGTTGGCGGCGCTCAAAGTGTTTGGCTCCAATGCAACAGGCATAGTCACCACCACAGATAATGGCGGTTCGACAGGACGTATTCGTCACTGCCAAGGTGGCATTGCTTGGGGCGATACCCGCAACTGCATCAATCAGCTTATTACCGAGCCTTCCATCAGCTCGATGATGTTTGAGTACCGCTTCAAGGGTGCGGGGGAACTCAATGGCCATAACTTGGGCAACCTTATGCTCACGGCTTTGGACAACCTTTCCGTACGTCCACTGGATGCGATTAATCTGATCCGCAACATGCTCAAGGTCGATGTGAATATTCTGCCGATGTCTGAGCACCCGTCCGATCTGGCAGCACTCTCAGTAGACGGTAAATGGGTAACGGGCGAAACCAGCGTTGACGAGATGACGCAAGATTTGCGGCGACTCGACCTTTCACCAGAAGTCCCCGCAACCAAAGAAGCAATTACCGCGATTCAAGAAGCGGACTGCGTGATTCTCGGCCCTGGCAGTTTTTTAACCAGCATCATGCCGCCGCTGCTATTACCAGAACTGGGTAAAGCGATTGCGCGTAATCAAAAGGCAAAAGTGATTTTTGTGGAAAACCTTTCCCCAGAATATGGGCCAGCGGGAAGAATGAGCCTAGAGCAGAAGTTGGAGTGGTGTGAAAGAGCGTGTCAGGGGCGCAAAATCGATGTGGTTTTAGGTCACCACCCTCATCCTGACCTGCAAGGACGTTGGAACTTTGTAACTCGTGATTTGGCTTCTGCCAACCGTGACTGGCGTCATGATCGGCAGAAGCTCAGACTAGCAGTTGAAGAGCAGTTAATCGACGAGTTCTGAGTAACATTGATGCGTCAGCTTCAGCAGTTCTAGCATCTGTTCCACTTCTAGCGAGATGTCAATCATCTCGCCAGATTTGGCTCGGCTATCCAGCTCTACGGCTTTTGCACACAAACGATCTGCACCAAAACTGGCCGCACTACTTTTCAGGGCATGGCTGACCTCTTTGAGATACGCCAATTTATCGGCTACAGCTTCACTCACTAGCCTCATCTGATAATCGTTCAATTCACCAAGAAAAATGTTGACCAAAATCGGCACATTTTCTTCGCCAATTTCTCTTGCCAGCAAATCAATTTTGCTTTGGTTAATCCATTCTCTCATTGCTTACCGCTCCTTCTCTTTTTCTTTGACTTTCTCATTCCAAGCTTGAAGCTTGCGGTAAATCGTCGATGGGCTGACATCCAAATAGGTCGCTGCACGAGGAATATTGCCATCACAAGCTTCAATGGCTTGCTCAATGGCTTGTTTCTCCGTCATCCACAGCGGGAAAATTTCATGCACCGACACTTTATTTTCATGGGCGAGAGGTAAAGCTCGATTGATCGGTTCTGGCATTTGGTTAAGCGGCGGTGGCAACATATCCAAAGTAATTTCACGCCCTTCATTGAGCACAACAACGTTGCGCAATACGTTTTGTAGCTGGCGCACGTTACCCGGCCACTCATAGTGACGGAAGCGTTCGACCACTTCTGCCGACAAACGTATGAAGTCCTTACCTTCTTCTTTGGACATAAAGCCAAGTAGCGAGTAGGCAATTTCAATCACATCATCACCGCGAGCCCGTAACGGTGGTAAATGCAATGGGATCACATACAAACGGTAATACAAGTCTTCACGAAAACGGCCTTCTTGCACTTCTTTCCATGGGTCACGGTTGGTTGCGCAAACAAAGCGCACATCCACACTTTTCATTTTCGATGAGCCAACTTTTTGGAAGGTTCCGGTTTGGATGAAACGCAGCAGTTTGGTCTGCAAATCCAGATCCATTTCGCATAGCTCATCCAAAAACAGTGTGCCACCATCAGCAGCTTCCGCAGCCCCTTGGCGTTCAGTCGCCGCCCCCGTAAAAGCCCCTTTTACGTGACCAAACAGCTCACTTTCGATCAAATCTTTAGGAATAGCTGCACAGTTAATTGCAATAAACGGTTTATCACCTCGTTTACTCGCAGCATGAATCGCTTCGGCACACACCTCTTTACCTGTACCACTTTCGCCGGTAATGAAGATACTGGCTTTACTGCTCGCCGCAGAATCGATAGTGCGGTAAACGGCTTGCATGGTTTGGCTGCTGCCGATAAAGCCTTGGTAATTTTGATTTTTATTATCAACATCGTTTTTGAGTTTCGATGCTTTACGAATCGCGTTATTCACGGTTACGCGTAGACGATCCGCTTCACAAGGCTTAATCAGAAAGTCTTGAGCGCCGTGGCGCATCGCTTCAACCGCTGTATCAATCGATCCATGCGCTGTCATAAACACAATCGGAACATCCGGCGATTTCTGCTTAACGGCGTGTAATACGTCCATCCCTGTCATATCAGGCAAACGTAAATCGAGCAGGATGAGATCGGGCTCGCGACGACCAATACTTTCAATCGCATCGCGGCCAGTTCCAACGATATTGATATCAATATCCAGTGGCGTGAGATAAGAGCGATACAACGCCGCTACCGATGCCGTATCCTCTACCATGAGTACATATTTGGTTTTTTGTAGTGATTGATTGGGTTGCATAACCTAGCCATATTTGTTTTGCATTTTGCTGTAATAATTGCATTTGGAATTGCATTTTGCAAATTTGTACTGAAATTTCCCAGCAGAAAACGTCAAGGATCACAAATATTGACCAAATTGAGTTGGCACGATATGTGCTTAGTTACTATTGACCCGCAAGGGTCACCTAGCCAACTGACGTTGTTAGTGAATGAAAATGTTCACAAATAACAGCCAATAGACTCATTCTATTGGCTATTTTTTTATCTGCTTTCTCTTATCTACTCAACTATTAGTAATAAACTGCTGACGTAATTGATGGATTTCATCACGTTTTTGAGCCGCTAACTCAAACTCTAAATTCTGTGCATGTTGATACATCACTGTTTCGAGTTTGCTGATCTCTTTTTCCAACTGTTGTGGTGTCAGCACTTGGTACTGTGCCGATTCTTCAGCTACTTTCGCTAAAGGCACCACTTTGCTGTTCTTCTGCTTACGAGATTTCGCAATATCGCCCAACTCCATGATGTCTTTCACGCTGCGTTTTAATGGCTGCGGAGTAATGCCCAACTGCTCGTTATAAGCATGTTGCTTCTCGCGGCGGCGCTCGGTTTCATCCATCGCTTTACGCATCGATTTGGTGATCGAGTCTGCGTACAGGATCGCTTTACCATTGATGTTACGAGCAGCTCGCCCGATGGTCTGAATTAATGAACGTTCAGAACGCAAGAAGCCTTCTTTGTCTGCATCAAGAATAGCCACTAAAGCGACTTCCGGCATATCCAAACCTTCACGGAGCAAGTTTATCCCCACCAACACATCAAACACACCCAACCGCAGATCGCGGATGATTTCGACCCGTTCAACCGTATCAATGTCTGAATGCAGATAGCGTACTTTCACTCCATGCTCATGCAGATATTCAGTAAGATCTTCTGCCATTCGTTTGGTTAAGGTTGTCACCAAGATCCGCTCATCATTCGCTGCACGAACACGCGCTTCTGAAAGTAAATCATCCACTTGAGTGGCTACTGGGCGCACTTCGATAATCGGATCCAACAAACCAGTTGGGCGAACTACTTGATCCGCCACTTCACCACCCGATTTGGTGAGCTCATACTCACCCGGCGTTGCAGACACAAAAATGGTTTGCGGAGCCAGTGCTTCAAATTCATCAAATTTAAGCGGGCGGTTATCCAGAGCCGAAGGTAAGCGGAATCCAAACTCCACCAACGTTTCCTTACGTGAACGGTCACCTTTAAACATGGCGCCAATTTGTGGCACGGTGACGTGGGATTCATCGATGATCAGCAGACCATCGTGAGGTAAGTAGTCAAATAAGGTTGGAGGTGGCTCCCCCTCGGAGCGCCCACTGAGGTAACGCGAGTAGTTTTCAATACCAGAGCAGAATCCCAACTCGTTCATCATCTCAATATCAAACTGAGTTCGCTGAGAAATCCGCTGCTCTTCAAGCAACTTATTGTTATCCAGCAGATACTGGCGGCGCACCTGTAACTCACTCTTGATCAGCTCTATCGCCTCAAGAATTCGTTCACGCGGCGTCACATAGTGCGTTTTAGGGTAAACAGTAAAACGCGCTAAATCGCGCGATGTCACGACCCCTGTTAATGGCTCAAAGAGACTGATGCATTCCACTTCATCATCAAACATCTCAACCCGAACGGCTTCTTGATCCGATTCTGCTGGAAAGATATCAATGACTTCGCCTCGAACTCGGAATTGACCCCGTTCAAAAGCCATATCATTACGTGAATATTGCAACTCAGCCAAACGACGCAGCATATCGCGTTGGTTGATCACATCACCTCGGCGTAAATGCAGCATCATTTTTAAGTAAGAATCGGGATCACCCAGACCATAGATGGCCGAAACCGAAGCGACAATCACGGCATCTTTACGCTCTAATAATGCTTTTGTCGCGGATAAACGCATCTGCTCAATGTGCGCATTAACCGAAGAGTCTTTTTCAATAAAAGTATCGGTGCTCGGAACGTAAGCTTCTGGCTGATAGTAGTCATAGTAGGAGACGAAGTATTCCACCGCATTGTTGGGAAAAAATGCTTTCATCTCACCATACAGCTGCGCAGCAAGGGTTTTATTCGGCGCCAACAAAATCGTAGGCCGCTGAGCGGTGGCAATCACATTGGCTAACGTAAAGGTTTTACCCGACCCCGTTACCCCAAGCAGAGTTTGGTGTGCCAACCCCGAATCTAAACCTTCCAACAATTGCTTAATGGCTGTGGGTTGATCGCCGGCGGGTTGATAGTCGGAAACCAGCTCAAATGCTTTACTCATTGCATCCTCGTCACGCTTGTTTGTTGAGCGCTATTGTTGCTGTATGCATGATGGATGATCAAGCACTTATTCCGCCCCTTTTGAGTCCGTACAGCGTGATGTAAACGGATTTCCTAGCCACTGTACGATAAGTCTTGTTTTTACTCAAAATAATTCTAGCTTCTGACGTTGCGCTTTGTTAATATCCTCAGCCCTACTTTGGCCTAGTGCCGACCTCTAAAGTCAAAATAATCCACCAGTTTTCCCCAATTTTTCCTCTATTCGCTTTCTAACGTCCATTTTTCATGCTCATCTCATCAACATAGATAATTGTGGAAAAGTTGAAATAAAAAAGCAAAAACAAACAGTTAACCAAAGTAAACCATCATTTTCAAACTGAGCTTTTACTCAAAAAATAGCCACCATGTAACTAACTCAAGATTCATCAACACACTTATCCACAAATTTAGTGGATAAGTGAATACAGCTCAATAGCGGTAAGGGATACAAAAAAGTAAACCCTTGGGCACATAAAAAAGGGACATTTTTTTTATCGAAAAACATTGACACTACAATCTCAGATCGCTAACATCCGCCCCGAAACTATTCCTCCTTAGTTCAGTCGGTAGAACGGCGGACTGTTAATCCGTATGTCGCAGGTTCGAGTCCCGCAGGAGGAGCCAAATTTCAGAAAAAAGACGTCCTAGGACGTCTTTTTTTATTTCTCTCTTATGGATTTCAACTACCGCACCCCACTCCAGTCTTCCCAATTTGCTCACCATGTCTTGCCTATCATCTCGAGAGCAACTCGTTCAATGGTTTGCTAACTGGTTTTTTATTTTTTCACGTAGCGCTTTATGTGCTGAGTTATTGGCTTCACGCTTGTGATAAACCAAGTGATAAGGAATAACACTGGTACTGATCGGGCACTCCAACACTTGCAGTTGTAATGTGCTTGCCCACTTTTGTGCAAAAGAGTGTGAAATCACAGCTATAGAGTCGGATTGCGATACATAAAGCGCAATTCCAGCAATTGAGCCGCACACAATATCAATTTGGCGATCTTCAATCGGTTCTCGACAAATTTGCTCCAACCCGCGGAGCTTACCCCAAAGCCCACTGTAAAGTACGTGCTTCTCTTGATAAAAGGCTTCTTTGGTTAACGTATCCTGAATTCTTGGATGCCCCGCTCGACAAATAACCACTAAAGGCTCATGGTGAATTTCTTCAACTACAAAAGCACTGTCTTTCGCTAATAGGGTGTCCAAAATTAAGTCCACATTTTGCTGCCGAAGCAGCTCTAATAGTTGGTGCTTATCGGGTGGGGACTCACTTAACGCTACATTTTCTAGCGGTAATAAGCAGTGCAGTATCGCTTCATTACAATAGACATTGAAATGCTCTCGCATCTCCATCGTACTTTCGATCATATTCAATGCTTGACGGAAAAACGGCACCAGTTGATGTCCTTTGCTGGTTAATGCAATGCCACGACCGTTTTTGGTAAACAAAGGCTGACCATATTGCTTTTCCAATCGTTTGATTGCCGAACTCACCGCGGGTTGGGTGAGCTGAAGCTTTTCCGCCGCTTGAGTAAAGGATTGAAACTCAGCAACCACCAAGAATGTCCGGACTAAATTCAGGTCCATAAATCACCACACCTATAAATTTGATTTATGAATGTTAAAACATTCACTCGATTGTTTCTCTTTAAAATTAGGACTAATCTGAATCGGATATGTATTTGTTTGAATAGACATTTTTGAACCCTTCCATGTGATGTTAGTTCAAATAATCGTGTAATCCACATGAAAAATGGAGTGAATATGAGTACAGGCAAACAAAAGCGCTCAAGCAAGTTGCTGCTCAATGCATGCACACTTGCCATGGGTGCAGCGTCAGCAACTGCTTACGCAGCAGATAAACCCAATATTCTAGTCATATTCGGTGACGACGTTGGTTATTGGAACTTAAGCACCTACAACCAAGGTATGTTGGCATACACCACGCCAAATATTGATAGCATTGCAACGGAAGGTGCGAAGTTTACCAACTTCTACGCACAGCAGAGTTCAACCGCAGGTCGTAGTGCTTTCATCACAGGTCAAATGCCGAAACGAACCGGTTTAAGTAAAGTGGGAATGCCAGGTGCACCTGAAGGCATCAGTGAAAAAGATCCTACTATCGCCACTATGTTGAAGCAACTAGGCTACGCGACCGGGCAGTTTGGTAAAAACCATTTAGGTGACCGCGACGAACATCTTCCTACCAACCACGGTTTTGATGAATTTTTTGGCAACCTATACCATCTGAATGCGGAAGAAGAGCCTGAGAATGTGGATTATCCGAAAGATCCTGAGTTCCGTAAAAAGTTTGGCCCTCGTGGTGTTATTCACTCTTATGCTGACGGCAAAATTGAAGATACGGGCGCGCTCACTCGCAAACGCATGGAAACCGTAGATGGCGAATTCCTCGATGCCGCCGAATCCTTCATTGAGAAGCAAGTGAAAGCGGATAAACCTTTCTTCACTTGGTTCAACACGACTCGTATGCATAACTTTACCCATGTGCCTGAAGAGTACCAAGGCAAAACGGGTGCTGGTTTCTATGCTGATGGCATCAAGCAACACGATGACCAAATCGGTCAGCTACTCAAGAAAATCAAAGATCTTGGCGTAGACGATAACACCATCATCATCTATACCACCGACAACGGCCCAATGATCAATTTATGGCCTGACGCGGGCATGACGCCATTCCGTAGTGAGAAAAATACGGGCTGGGAAGGTGGCTTCCGAGTTCCGGCCATGATCAAATGGCCAGGCAAAATCAAACCGGGAACTACACTCAATGGCATCGTTTCTCTGGAAGACTTCTTCCCGACGCTGGTCGCAGCTGCGGGTAACGATAAAGTCAAAGACGAGTTACTGAAAGGCAAGAAAGTCGATGGTCAATCCTACAAAGTCCATTTGGATGGTTATAACCAACTGCCTTACTTCACCGGAAAAACTGAAGAATCCGCACGGAAAGAGTTTGTGTACTGGAGTGATGATGGTGATTTGATGGCGCTGCGTTATGGCCAATGGAAGTTCCATTTCATGATCCAAGAAACGGAAACTGGGCTAGATATTTGGCGTAAACCATTAACTAAACTGCGTATCCCACTGATCTTTGATCTCAGCATCGACCCATTCGAGCGTGGCGATACGGGGATCGGCTACGACCAATGGATGTATGAAAGAGTCTTCTTAATGGGGCCAGCCTCAGCGAAAGTGGGCGAAATCATGAATTCATTCAAAGAATTTCCACCTCGCATGGAAGCCGGTAGCTTTGTTCCTAAGTAACCGTTGAGTTCATTTCATTTTGTTTGGCGCTCTACGGAGCGCCATATTTTCTATTCACCAAGGAATTATGAATGGCTAAAACCTCAATGCAAACATCAACTCTGCTCGATCTTGTGCCGCTGAAAACGGCTTACAAAGATCTCAGCACGCAACCCACTTATCAACGCCGCTTCCACGTTATGGCTAAGCCAGGTGGAGCAAAATGTAACATTGACTGCCAATATTGCTTTTATCTGCACAAAGAGAATCTACTCCACCAGCCTAAACAACCAATGATGGATGATGAAACTCTTGAAGTCTTCGTGAAGAGCTATATTGAGAGTCAAGATGGTGATGAAGTCGTCTTCTCTTGGCAAGGCGGGGAACCTACCCTGCTGGGCTTGGACTACTTTCAAAAAATCGTCGAACTGCAGAAAAAATACCAACCTAAAGGCGTTCGTATCGAGAACGACCTACAGACCAATGGCATCCTTCTGAATGATGAATGGTGTCAATTTCTGGCAGAGAATCACTTCCTTGTTGGCCTTTCTATCGACGGGCCAGAAGAGATCCACAACAAATATCGTGTCACCCGCAGCGGCAAACCGACCTTTCATCTGGTGATGGCCGCGGTAGAAAAAATCAAAGCTCACGGTGTTCGTTTCAACGCACTGGTCACAGTCAACCGTTATAACGTCAAATACCCACTTGAAGTCTATCGTTTTATGACCCGCGAGCTGGGCGCGACTTACGTGCAGTTTAACCCTGTGGTTGAACCGAGTGATTTCAAGACCACCGCGCCACAATTCTGGAATCAAAGCATGATTCCGGTTGTCGGCAGTGAGTTAGCCAAACCGGGGCATCCTATGTCCATAGTGACCGATTGGTCGGTGGATGCCGATGACTGGGGACAATTCCTGATCACCATTTTTGAAGAATGGGTGAACAACGATTTAGGCCGAGTGCTGGTTAATCTTTTTGAAACCGCCGTCGCGCAGGTGATGGGGAAACCTGCACAACTGTGCACCTCTGCAGAGTTTTGTGGTAAAGGACTCGCCATCGAACACAACGGGGATGTGTTTAGCTGCGATCACTATGTGTACCCAGAGTACAAACTCGCCAATGTAAAAGAACGTCCACTCAACGAGATGGCATTTTCGATAAGACAGCAAGCGTTTGGCATGGCCAAACGAGATTCACTGCCGAAATACTGTAAAGCGTGTCCTTATCTGAAACTTTGCTGGGGAGAATGCCCTAAAAATCGCTTGCTAAAAACGCCAGACGGTGAAGAAGGGCTTAGCTATTTATGCCCAGGTATCAAAGCATTCTTCGACTATTCACTGCCAATGCTGACAGGCTTGGCCGTACTTCTAGGACAGCAAAATGGAACAAACCAATAAGCAACCGAGCAGTCATGAACTCAATAGTGCACATCATGATGTCATCAAATTATTGAATGCCATTGAGTCACAAGTAGTTGGTCAACGAACCGTCATCCGCAGCTTAATTTTAGGCCTGCTTTGTAGTGGACATGTGCTGTTGGAAGGCTTACCGGGCACCGCTAAAACGCGTTCGGTAAAAGCATTAGCCAATGCGCTTTCCATTTCTTTTGGACGCATCCAGTTCACGCCGGATCTGTTGCCTTCCGATGTCACCGGAACCGAAGTTCTGCAAGAAACCGAAGGCAAATCTTCGCTGCATTTTCAACCTGGCCCGGTCTTCAATCAGATCGTTCTGGCGGATGAAATTAACCGCGCACCCGCCAAAGTACAGGCTGCCTTATTAGAAGCAATGGCCGAAGGCACAATTACCGTGGCCGGACAAACTCATACCTTGCCCGAGCTGTTTATGGTTCTGGCAACCCAAAACCCAATTGAGCAAGAAGGCACTTACCCTCTGCCCGAAGCACAGATGGATCGCTTTCTGATTAAAGCCTTGGTTGAGTATCCCGACAAAGAAGCCGAGCGCGACATCATTCGTCTGGTTCGCCAGGAAGAAAACGGGGTATTTGCTAGTGAGCCGCAAGCCAATATCACCATAGATCCGGCAAGTATTCTTCAAGCCCGTCAACAAATTGCAGCCTTGTCACTTTCAGACATGGTGGAGAGCTACATCATTGAATTGGTGATGGCGACTCGCAATCCAGAGCACTATACACACTCCAAACTCGCCAACTGGCTCACGATGGGTGCAAGCCCACGCGCTTCCATCGCGTTGGATAAATGCTCACGCGCTCTGGCATGGTTAGAAGGTCGCGATCATGTCTTGATTGATGATGTGCGCGAAGTCGCCTCCTTGGTTCTCGGGCATAGACTCAGCCTTTCTTATGAAGCACTGGCCGAAGGTATCAGCCAGCAAGATGTCGTCACCGAATTGCTTGATGTAGTCAACATTGGGTAACTACGATGAGTAAGCCCCACGTCACCCATGATGCTCGAATCCATGTCACTTTGCCGCAATTAGTGCGGCTGCAAAACCAAGTGACACAAGTGAAACTCTTGAGTGCTCGCTACTCAAGAGCGCACTTGTCGGGTCGTTATCAATCGCATCAGCGTGGTCGGGGTCTGAACTTTGAAGAGCTTCGCCATTACCAACTGGGGGATGACATTCGCCAAATGGACTGGAAAGTCACTCAGCGTACGGGGAAACCCCATGTGCGCAGCTACACCGAAGAGAAAGACCACCAAGTGATCGTCTGCGTTGACCAGAGAAGTTCGATGTATTTCGGCTCAGTCCGCTATATGAAATCCGTCGTAGCGGCAGAAATCGCCGCCTTGGTGAGCTGGCTTGCTCTTGCCAACAACGACCGAGTGGGCTTTTTGATCTCAAGCTGCCAAGCACTCCACTGGGCATCAGCAAAACGGGGAAACACGAATTTCCTGATGGGGCTAAGCCAGTTGGTTTCAGCAAATCAAGCTCTTAGCGCAGCAAGTCAAGATAGCGAAACCGTGGGATTTCGCCTATGGATGGAGAAACTCAGCCAGCGCAGGTTAAAAGCGGCTACTTTGGTGATTATCAGCGATTTTTCCGATGCGGATGACCAGTCACTCAAGCAGCTCAAATACCTACAGCAACACAACGATGTGCTGTCGATTTTCATCTCCGATCCTTTGGAAATTAACCTGCCCGAGCAGCAGCTCAATTCCACTTGGGTCGTGGGCGACGGGAGATACCAACTCGCACTGCAAAAAGGCCGGCAAACGGTAGAGGTCAACAAGCTGCTACACGCTCGTTACGTTGAGAAACAAACTCATCTCAAAAGCCTGATGGCCGCACAAAAAATGCCGTTTATTGAAATCAATACTCAAGGTGATCACTTGGTGCAGTTAGCTCAGATGCTGAGGGGGATTCAATGAATCCAACGCCGCCAAGCAGTTACATGCTGCGTGAATTGAAGGACGTTCCCCTCCCCGATACGGTTAGCGGGTGGCCACAAACCCTTGGCTGGCAACTGTTGTTACTGCTTGTCGTGTTTCTTGCGTTTTTTTTCATTTATCAGAAAGCGAAGCTTTGGTGGCATAACCGTTATCGCCGAGAAGCGCTGGATGCTTTGCTGCGCTTATCCCCCAACGATGCATTGTGGCCGCGTAAGATGCTCCAAATAGTGAAAGCCGTGATGGTGTATCTTGACCCGAAAAATGCCGCGATTTATGGCCAACCACTCCTGAACCAAATGGATCACTATCATCAAGGCGGTTCGAACATAGCGAAAAACGCACACTTTACGCAGTGGGTCGTTTGGCTGGAAAACCCTCAATCGCCGACTCCGGATTTTGCCGTACTGAGCAAAGAGATCAACGCGTGGCTGACACACCACCCATTGCCGGAGAAAGCAGAATGACGCAGCTTGAGTTTGCTTATCCTTGGGCTTTTGCTTTGCTTCCTTTGCCGTTATTGGTCTATTGGCTGGTTCCAGCTTATCGCAGCCGCGAAAATGCCATCAAGGTGCCTTTCTTCACTCAAATCCTTGAAGCGCTCGATGAGACACCCAAAGTGGCAGCGGGCTTACTCAATGCGAGTCATTGGCAGCACATTGCCCTGATTGTGTCATGGCTGCTGATGGTTACTGCACTGGCCAAACCCAGCGTATTAGGTGAAGTGCAAACCAGAGAGGCATTCGGACGTGATGTACTCATGGTGGTTGATCTTTCTGGCTCAATGGAAGAGAAAGATTTTGCCACTGAATCAGGTGAGCAATTATCGCGTTTAACCGCTGCTAAAAAAGTGCTGCGCGATTTTGTCACTCAACGCCAAGGCGATCGATTTGGTCTGATTCTGTTTGGCGATGCAGCTTTCATCCAGACTCCTTTCACTGCGGATCAAGAGGTATGGCTCAATTTATTGGATGAAGCAGAAACGGGGATGGCGGGACAAAGCACCAACTTGGGTGATGCCATCGGTTTAGGCATCAAGGTGTTTGAACAAAGCCCCGCTACTTCTCAAGATCAAATCATGCTCGTGTTGACTGACGGAAATGACACAGGCAGCTTCGTTTCCCCCGTTGATGCCGCCAAAATCGCGGCAGCAAAAGGCATTCGTATTTATGTGATTGCGATGGGCGATCCAGAAAATGTTGGTGAACAACCGTTGGATATGGATGTGGTGAACCGCGTTTCATCCCTTACCCAAGCCCGATCTTTTGTCGCTATTGATCAGCCGCAGTTAAACGAGGCATATCAGGTCATTGACCAGCTTGAACCACAAAAATACAGCAGCGAATCGTATCGCCCAAAATTGAGCCTACATCACTACCTGATTGCGATGGTTCTGGTGTTATATCTAGTGCTCTTTAGCTGGATGACATTACAGCAGCTCCGAAATAAAAAGGAGACGCAAAATGAATAGTTGGCAGATGGAGTTTCAATTGTTGTCACAGTTTCATTTTCTGCGACCCACTTGGTTATTGGCACTGCTCCCGCTACTCATCATTCTCTATCTGCGTTGGCAAAGAGACGAAGGCGGGCAGCAGCTCTCTTTCTTTCCAGAGCATCTACGCCAAGCGTTGACCCTCAACCAAAGGGGTTGGAGTAAGCAATTACCACTCAAAATGCTGATTGTGATGGTGGTGATAACTGTGATTATTTGTGCCGGTCCCGCTTGGCAGCGAGAAGCTTCGCCTTTTGGCGAAGACAGCGCTTCCTTGATGGTACTGCTGGACAGTAGCGAATCGATGCAACAAAAAGACATTGCACCCGATCGGCTGACCCGCAGCAAACAGAAAATCCTCGATTTAACCGAGGCGCGCAAAGGTGGCAAAACGGGGCTGATGGTTTTTGCTGGCAGTGCGCATGTCGCCATGCCACTCACCAGTGACAATCGTGTTTTGCAACCCTATTTGGCCGCAATTAACCCCAATGTCATGCCTGTTGAGGGCAAAGCCGCGCAATCTGCGTTGAATTTGCTGCATAAACAGCTTCCACCGTATGTAGGTAACACACTTCTGCTGGTGACTGATGGCGTTGGTAACGCCACCATTGAGGCGTTCAAAAACTATTTTGCGGATAATCCCTATCAATTACTGATTTTGGCAGCGGGCAATCCTGACATTCAAGCGCAAGTACCTCTCGACTTGGCTTCGCTCCAACGTTTGGCTGATAGTACAGGTGGAACCTTAGTTTCGCTCAGTCTGGACGATAGCGATATACGGACTTTGGAGAGCAAAACGGAGCGATTTCGCATGCTGAACAGTGAATCCAGTATGCCTTGGCAGGATGAAGGTTACTGGCTGATTTGGCCGTTAGCCCTGATTACTTTGCTTTGGTTCCGCCGTGGCTGGCTGGTGAAATGGGGGCTGATGTTTGCGCTGCTCATCCCCACTATGGCTCCGGAAACCGCTTACGCAGAAATCACCGCCTCTGTTGCCCAGTCCGAACAGCAAACCGTTGAGGTGAGTCTTTGGGATAAAAGCTATCAATGGTGGTTGGATTTATGGCTAACGCCGGATCAACAAGGGCAATGGTGGTTCACGCGGGGAGAATACCTGAAAGCCGCTGCGGCTTATCAATCCCCCATCAACAAAGGTATCGCCTATTACTACGGCAGTGAGTTCAGACTGGCTCAAGCGGCGTTTATGCAAAGCGACACCGACCTTGGGCGATATTACGCAGCCAGTGCACTGGCCAGACAGCGCGAGTATTTGGCGGCACGTAGGTTATTAAAAACCCTTGCTGAAAAAGAAACGCTCGAATCGGATCTAAAAGCCGATATTGAACATAACCTCAAGGTGATTGAAGGCTTAATTGGTGAAATCAACCAAGCCAGTGAGTCACAAGCCAACAGCATAGGCGATCAAGAAACCTCCATCGAATTACCGGAAGACCAACCACAAACTGCTGAAGGTGCTGACGAAAAAACCACGCAAGACAAAATGATCCGCGACACACTTAGTGCCGACCAAATTTTGGGCGATCCACAGTTAGCGCAAGTTTGGTTAAAGCGTGTCGAAGCCAACCCACAGCGGTTTTTACAAGCCAAATTTCAGCTACAAACTCTGAAACGAAATGAAGCCGAAGAAGGAGAACAGTAATGAAGCGATTTTTACTCCGCATCTTATGTCTTCTTATTTTTTGGTCACCGCTCAGCATTGTTCAGGCGCAGGAGACTTCATCTACTGTCGAAGTGAAATTGAAAACTTGGCTCGGCGATGACCCGGAAAATACGGTGGATGTGTGGGCACCTACCCAACAAATTGTGCTGCACGTCGAAGTGTCCACCAACACTTGGTTCACCTCTGGCACCCAAATCAAAGGCATCGAGATTCCCGATGTATTAGTCAAGCAGCGCAATACGTTTGCGGTAAATTATACCGAACGAGAAAACGGCCAAACTTGGTCTAAACAGCGCTGGGAAATTACCCTCTATCCGCAAAAAAGTGGTGATTTCACGGTTCCTGTGGCGCAAGTCATCACTCAAGTGGCTGATAAGAACAACCAGAAAAAAGCGGTCACTCTTGAAACCACGCCCATGCCTTTTCACGTCACTCTGCCCAGCCCTGAACTGGATGCTTCAAAACATTGGTTCGCCGCATCCGATGTGAAAGTCACTCAAGAGTGGAGTGATGACGAAACCCAACCACTCAAGGCGGGTGACAGCATTACACGAACTATCACGATCGAAGCGAACGACTCGCTGTCGGTACTCTTGCCGTCATTAATGAATGCAGAAGCCTCTCCATCATGGAGTGCTTACCCTGATGCCCCTCAGTTAGTCGATAAGCAAAACCGCTCTGGCTACATTTCTGAGCGCACCGAAAGCCAGACTTATGTACTGCTGAACGGGGGTGATATTGAGTGGCCGACCTATGAATTCTGGTGGTGGAATACTAAAACCGAAACTTTAGAAAAAGTCTCACTGGAAGGTAAAACCCTTCATGTGCAACACACCTTAGCGTCATGGCTGCGGTATTACGCATGGGAACTTGGCGCTATCTTGCTGAGCATAATCGCGACTCTAGCCATGGTGATTTGGCTAAAACGCTATTACCAAACACACCCTACTCCAGCTTGGTTTGAATTTTATCAGTCGCTACGCCGCAAAGAGTGGTCGCGCAGTCGCATGTTCTTGTACCGAAAGCTGAATACCCAAGAACAGTCTGTAGCATTGGTTAAACACTCTCCAGAACCGCGCTGGCAACATCATGCAGTGAAGGTACAAGGGGAAGACGCTTCCCGACGTGATTTCGTTTATTTGTGGCGATACATCAAGAAGCAACGTTATCGCTTCACGCTACCCAAAGCATTACCGGAATTACATCCATCTGAATCTTCGGATTCTTAACTCCATTCTATTTTTACCGTTGGCTAAATAAGGAGACATCTTGTGAATATTTTACCTCTACAGCGCTACGCGGTTGCCTTACTCCTCGGCTTTGCATTTATTGCTCAAGCCAGTGCCGCCGCCAAAGATCCGCTTCCTTCATGGAACGACAGCGCGGCAAAATCATCGATTATTGAGTTTGTGCAACAAGTGACGGATAAAAATTCTGAGCACTTTGTACCGCAGGAAAAGCGTATCGCGACCTTTGATAACGATGGCACGTTGTGGTCGGAACAACCAATGTACTTTCAAGTTCAGTTTGCCCTAGATCGCATCAAAACACTGGCGCCCAAACACCCTGAATGGAAAACCGAAGAACCTTACGCCAGCATTTTGAAAGGTGATTTGAAAAACCTGCATACCGAAGATTTGGTTAAAGTGCTCTACGCCACTCATGCAGGCATGACCACAGACGAATTTGATGCCATTGTGAAAGAGTGGATTGCGACCGCCAAACACCCCACAACAGGTAAAAAATACTCCGAAATGGTTTTCCAACCTATGCTAGAAGTGCTCGACTATCTGCGCGCCAACGGTTTTAAAACCTTTATCGTGTCTGGTGGCGGTACTGGTTTTATGCGTGCGTGGGCAACCGAGGTTTACCAAATTCCGCCAGAGCAAATTGTGGGCAGCACCTTTGAAACCGAGTTTGTGATGGTCGATGGCAAACCTGTGCTAAACCGCTTACCCAACATGCTGGTGAACAATGATAAGACGATGAAAGTACAGGAGATTTACGAACGCATTGGCCAACGCCCGATTGCCGCATTTGGTAACTCAGATGGTGATTTAGCTATGTTGCAATGGACAGCTGCGGGCGAAGGTCTGAGTTTGCCAATGTACATTCACCACACCGATGACAGACGTGAATGGCGTTATGACCGCGAGTCGCATATCGGTAAATTGGATAAAGGCCTTGATGAAGCGAAAGCGAAAAACTGGCCGATGGTGGATATGAAAGCGGATTGGAAAACTATCTATCCGCACTAAGTTTCTATCGCTTTGAACATCTATCGTTAAAGTCATCCAACCTTAAGCCCAGTCGATAACAACTGGGCTTTTTATTCGCCATTTTCTTTGCACGCTAGCTCATGTATCACTTAACTTTCTCTACCGTTCGCCTCTTATTTGCCACCTATTGCGTATAATTTATGTTCATGTATCTAAAACCTTAGCTTTCCTTGGTTGTTATTGCTTTGGCAAAGCAGGATAATGCTGGGATCGGAATCAAACATTTATATAACTATGACCGAATATATTTTGTTGTTAATCGGCACTGTGCTGGTGAACAATTTTGTACTGGTGAAATTCTTGGGCTTATGTCCTTTCATGGGCGTATCGAAAAAGCTAGAGACCGCAATTGGCATGGGGTTAGCGACAACCTTCGTCCTGACCTTGGCCTCCGTTTGCGCCTATCTGGTGGAAAGCTACGTGTTACGCCCACTAGGCATTGAGTATCTGCGTACCATGAGTTTTATTTTGGTGATCGCTGTCGTGGTACAGTTCACCGAAATGGTCGTGCACAAAACTAGCCCGACACTCTATCGCTTGCTAGGGATTTTCCTGCCGCTGATCACCACCAACTGTGCGGTGTTAGGTGTTGCACTGCTCAACATCAACGAAAATCACAACTTCATTCAATCGATCATTTATGGCTTTGGCGCAGCAGTCGGCTTCTCTCTAGTGCTGATTTTGTTCGCTTCGATGCGTGAACGGATCCATGTCGCCGATGTCCCCACTCCCTTCAAAGGCGCATCCATTGCGATGATCACCGCAGGTTTAATGTCTTTGGCCTTTATGGGCTTTACCGGGTTGGTGAAACTGTAATGAGTACCATAGTCATCGCTGTTCTTGCTCTGGCGGCATTGGCCGCCGTGTTTGGAGCCATACTGGGTTTTGCTTCGATCCGCTTTAAGGTTGAGGCAGACCCCATCGTTGATCAAATTGACTCCATCTTGCCGCAAACCCAATGTGGCCAATGCGGCTACCCCGGATGTCGCCCTTACGCCGAAGCCATTGCCAATGGCGATGCGATTAACAAGTGCCCTCCTGGTGGTCAAGCGACCATTGAAAAACTCGCTGACCTAATGGGTGTCGAAGTACAAGACTCCGCCCATGATCTGGACAACAAAGTCAAAATGGTCGCCTTTATCCATGAAGACATGTGTATCGGTTGTACCAAGTGTATTCAGGCTTGCCCGGTCGATGCGATTGTGGGCGGTAACAAAGCGCTGCACACGGTGATCAAAAATGAGTGTACGGGTTGTGACCTGTGTGTCGCACCCTGCCCGACAGACTGTATTGAAATGATCCCGATACAAACCACGCCAGAGAGCTGGAAGTGGCAACTCAATGCCATCCCTGTGGTCAATGTGACCGATTCTGCGCCTGCTGCGCAGAAGAGTGTGAATTAAGGATTGGTATGCTGTCATTAATCGAACAAATCAAATCAGGCAAGCTTTGGGACTTCCCCGGCGGCATTCATCCATTTGAAAATAAACATCAATCCAACCGTCAGCCGATTATCAATGCGAGCATTCCGAATGAGCTGGTACTGCCGCTCAAACAGCACATTGGTAAGGCAGGCGATTTGCTGGTTAAAGTGGGCGACCGTGTCTTAAAAGGCCAGCCGCTGACGCAATACACTTCGACCTTCATGCTGCCGATTCATGCGCCGACTTCAGGCGTCATTAGCGCTATTGAACCGCGTACGGTGGCTCACCCTTCCGGTTTGAGCGAGCTGTGTATTGTACTGACACCAGACCAACAAGAAGAATGGTTCGAATTGCAGCCACAGCCGGATTATCAACAGTTGTCACCCGAGACACTGTTGGAGCTGATCCGTCAGGCTGGTATTTCAGGCATGGGCGGTGCAGGTTTCCCAACCGCGAAGAAACTGCAATCTGGGCTATCACGCACCGAGATTTTGATCATTAACGCCGCCGAGTGTGAGCCTTATATCACCGCAGATGATGTGTTAATGCGTCAATATGCCCAAGAAATCATTCAGGGCATCGAGATTGTTGAGCACATTTTAAAGCCCAAACTGACCATCATCGGGATTGAAGATAACAAACCGGAAGCCGTTGCTGCGCTGCAACAAGCCGCGCAAGATAAGCCGATGGTGATCCGCGTTATCCCAACCAAATACCCGTCAGGCGGTGAGAAGCAACTCATCAAGATCCTGACTAACTTGGAAGTTCCGAAAGGCGGCATTCCTGCTGATATTGGTCTGTTGGTACAAAACGTCGGTTCTTTACAGGCGATTGCGCGCGCCATTTTGCATGGCGAGCCACTGATCCGCCGCGTTGTAACGCTCACCGGTGATTGTTTCCGTAAGCCGCGTAACGTTTGGGCGCTGCTCGGCACTCCAGTACAAGCTCTGCTCAATGAGTTTGGTTACAAGGTTGATAAAAAGCTACCGCGCCTAATCATGGGCGGCCCGATGATGGGTTTCACCCTGCCACACGCGCAAGTACCGATCACCAAAACCGCTAACTGCATTCTCGCGCCAACACGCAATGAGTTAACCAGCAGTGATCATGAAATGGCCTGTATTCGCTGCGGTCAGTGTGCGGATGCTTGCCCGGTTTCATTGTTACCCCAGCAGTTACAATGGCATGCCAAGGCGCAAGAGTTTGATAAGTGTGAAGAGTTAAATCTTAAAGACTGTATTGAATGCGGTGCCTGTGCCTACGTCTGCCCAAGTGACATTCCTTTGGTGCAGTATTATCGCCAAGCCAAAGCGGAAATTCGCACCCGCAGTTTAGAAGCGGAAGCCGCTGAACGCGCTAAAGCGCGCTTTGAAGAGAAAAAAGCGCGGATGGATCGCGACAAAGCGGAACGCGAAAATCGCTTCAAGCAAGCGGCGGAAGATCGCCGTAAAGAGATGCAGCAGCAAGGAGGCTCCGATGCCATTGCCGCTGCGATTGAACGCGTTAAAGCGCAAAAAGCGCAGCTTGAGCCAGCCGATAACAGCGTAAAACCTGCGATTGCGGCGGCGATTGCACGCGCCAAAGCCAAACAGGCAGAAGCTGCACAAAGTGGCGCAAGTGAGCCGGATAACAGTGAAATGGCGAAACTGCGTGAAGAGCGTAAACGCCAAGCTCGGGAACGCAAAGCGGAAAAAGGCGAACCGACAGAAGCACAAGCTCCAATCAGTGATGACGCGAACGACAAAAAATCTGCCGTGGCTGCTGCTATCGCTCGTGCCAAAGCACGTAAAGCGGAGCAACAAGACGAAACAGAGCAAAGCGAGACTCAGCAAGCCGAAGTCGCACCAAGCAATGACGATGCCGATCCGAAAAAAGCTGCGGTAGCTGCCGCCATTGCTCGCGCTAAAGCACGTAAAGCCCAGCAGCAAAACGAAATGGAGCAAAGCGAGACTCAGCAAGCCGAAGTCGCATCAAGTAATGACGATGCCGATCCGAAAAAAGCTGCGGTAGCCGCCGCGATTGCTCGTGCTAAAGCACGTAAAGCCCAGCAGCAAAACGAAACGGAGCAAAGCGAGACTCAGCAAGCCGAAGTCGCATCAAGTAATGACGATGCCGATCCGAAAAAAGCTGCGGTAGCCGCCGCGATTGCTCGCGCTAAAGCACGTAAAGCCCAGCAACAAAACGAAACAGAGCAAAGCGGGACGGAGCAAAGCGATGCCGTACAAGTTGAAGGCGCGCCAAGCGATGACGGCTCCGATCCGAAAAAAGCTGCGGTAGCCGCAGCGATTGCTCGCGCTAAAGCACGCAAAGCCCAGCAGCAAAACGAAACGGAGCAAAGCGAGACTCAGCAAGCCGAAGTCGCATTGAGCAATGACGACACTGATCCGAAAAAAGCCGCAGTTGCCGCTGCTATCGCTCGTGCTAAAGCGCGTAAAGCCGCACAACAATCATCTAATTTAAACGCTGAGGAGAATGACTAGTGGCCTTCTTTATTGCTAGCTCCCCACATTTACGAAGTAAACGTAATACTGCCGATGTCATGCGCTGGGTATTGGCCTGTGCTGTGCCGGGCCTGATTGCCCAAACCTACTTTTTTGGCTACGGCACACTGATTCAATTACTGCTGGCTATCTCAGTCGCCGTGGCGCTGGAAGCAGGAATAATGCTACTGCGTAAACGCTCCCCCGTATCCGCACTACGCGACTACAGTGCAGTTGTGACGGCACTGTTGTTAGCCGTGGCCATTCCGCCGCTTTCACCGTGGTGGATTGTGGTCATTGGTTTGATCTTTGCGATCGTAATAGCCAAACATCTTTACGGTGGACTTGGGCAAAACCCATTTAACCCCGCCATGATTGCTTACGTGGTACTGCTCATCTCCTTCCCAGTAGAGATGACCAGCTGGATTGCACCAACCGAGCTGAATGCCGAACCCAGTTCGCTGGTCGATTCGGTATCACTGATTTTCGGTGGCTTTAACAGTGATGGGCTGTCGTTACAGCAAATCCGCACCGGTATTGATGGCGTAACCATGGCAACCCCACTGGATGCCATCAAAACCTCGCTCAAAGCGGGGCACACCATGAGTGAAACCTTAACTCAGCCTCAGTTTAGCGGTTTTGCGGGTATCGGTTGGGAGTGGGTCAATATTGCCTATCTGCTCGGCGGCCTGATGCTGCTGAAACTGCGTATCATACGTTGGCATATTCCGGTGGCAATGTTGGCAGGTTTAGTCATCACGTCGCTACTCGCTCAGCTCTTTGCTCTGGGGACAACCGCTTCGCCCGTTATCCATCTTTTATCAGGCGCGACCATGCTCGGCGCATTTTTTATCGCAACCGATCCAGTCAGTGCCAGCACCACAGACAAGGGACGCCTGATTTACGGTTTCTTCATCGGTGCTATGGTGTTTATCATTCGTAGCTGGGGTGGTTACCCTGATGGTGTTGCGTTTGCAGTGCTGCTCGCCAACATGTGCGTACCACTGATTGATTACTACACCAAACCCAGAACTTACGGACACTAAGAGCGCGACTTATGCTGACAGCAATTCGAAAAAATGGTCTGATTCTCGCCGTCTTTGCCTGCGTTTCTACTGGCTTGGTCGCGCTGACGTACGCTTTAACAGCTAACCAAATTCAACGGCAAGAACAGAAGCAACTGCTGCAAGTTCTGAACCAAGTGATCCCACATAAATACCACGATAACTCGCTAGCAGAAGCCTGCACCTTGGTGAACGATGCCGAACTTGGCACACCAAAAACCATGCATGCTTATCTGGCTAAACGGGGGGGAGAACCAAGCGCCATTGCGATTGAAACCATTGCACCCGATGGCTACAACGGTGAAATCAAACTGATCGTCGGTATCGCCAATAATGGTTCAGTGCTGGGTGTGCGTGTGCTTGCTCACCAAGAAACACCAGGATTAGGCGATAAGGTTGATTTACGTATCAGTAATTGGGTATTAGGATTTAACGGTCAACAGGTCACCGCAGATAACCAAGATGACTGGAAAGTACGTAAAGATGGTGGCCAGTTTGATCAGTTTACTGGCGCAACCATTACACCGCGCGCGGTCGTACAAGCCGTGAAAAAAGCGGTGATGTATGTGAACCAGCATAAACAACAGCTGCACAGTCAGCCTAATCCGTGCGAGGGTCAATAACATGAGTGAAAACAGAACTCTGATGTTAAATGGAATGTGGAACAATAACCCGGCCTTAGTACAATTGCTGGGGTTGTGTCCACTGCTGGCAGTCTCTTCTACCGTCACCAATGCGCTCGGGTTAGGTATCGCAACCCTACTGGTATTGGTTGGATCCAATGTGACAGTATCTCTAGTGCGTGACTATGTGCCAAAAGAAGTGCGCATTCCCGTCTTCGTTATGATCATTGCATCGCTGGTGACTTGCGTACAACTGCTGATGAATGCTTATGCCTACGGGCTTTACCTCTCACTCGGCATTTTTATTCCGCTGATTGTGACGAACTGCATCATCATTGGTCGTGCCGAAGCTTTCGCTTCAAAAAATGATGTCCTGCCTGCCGCATTAGATGGATTTTGGATGGGACTCGGTATGACTTCCGTGCTAGTCGTACTCGGTTCATTGCGTGAAATCATCGGCAACGGCACTCTATTTGATGGCGCCGATCTGCTTCTTGGTGAATGGGCCAAAGTTTTGCGTATCGAAATCTTCCATTTTGACAGCAGCTTTTTGCTGGCACTCTTACCTCCCGGTGCCTTTATCGGTGTTGGCTTCTTGATTGCCGCGAAAAGTGTGATTGATAAACACATTGCGGCACGCCAACCAAAACAACAAAAGCAAGCCATAGAGCGCGCACGAGTGACCAATGTCTAACCTTGTAAAGGAAGCCAACCCGTCTAATGAATAACGCGAAACGGATTGAAATTTTAGAGCGCCTGCGGGCTAACAACCCAAAGCCAGAGACCGAACTAAACTGGAGTTCACCTTTTGAGTTGTTGATTGCGGTATTGCTCTCCGCACAAGCGACCGATGTTAGCGTCAACAAAGCCACCGATAAACTGTATGCGGTAGCCAACACTCCACAAGCCATGCTCGATCTGGGTGTTGATGGAGTCAAAGAGTACATTAAGACGATTGGCCTGTTTAACTCCAAAGCAGAAAACGTCATCAAAACCTGCCGTATTTTGCTTGAGAAACATCAAGGTGAAGTACCGGAAGACCGCGAAGCGTTGGAAGCTCTACCTGGTGTTGGGCGCAAAACCGCCAATGTAGTACTGAACACCGCCTTTGGCTGGCCAACCATTGCGGTGGATACCCATATCTTCCGAGTTTCCAATCGCACCAAATTTGCGGTCGGTAAAAACGTTGATGAAGTAGAACACAAGCTACTCAAAGTGGTTCCGAGCGAGTTTAAGCTCGATGTACACCACTGGCTGATCCTGCACGGGCGTTATACTTGCATTGCACGCAAGCCGCGCTGTGGCAGTTGCATCATCGAAGATCTTTGTGAATTCAAAGAAAAAGTGTACCCAGAAAGCTAATTTCCCAGAAACCGTTATCCGGAAAGTAAGGAGCCTTTATGTCAAACCACCGTATTTTGCACACCATGCTACGTGTCGGCGATTTGGATAAATCGATCGAGTTTTACACCCAAGTCATGGGCATGACTCTACTGCGTAAAAATGAGAATACCGAATACAAGTACACCCTCGCCTTCTTAGGTTATGGTGATGAATCACAAGGAGCCGTGATTGAGCTGACCTACAACTGGGGTGTGGCTGAGTATGAAAAAGGCAATGCATTCGGCCATATCGCGATTGGTGTTGACGATATCTATGCCACTTGCGACATCATCAAAGCCGCAGGTGGCATCGTTACCCGTGAACCAGGGCCTGTAAAAGGCGGTACCACGCACATCGCTTTCGTCAAAGACCCTGATGGTTACATGATTGAACTCATCCAAAACAAGCAAGCGACAGCGGGTCTTGAAGGTTAATTCAACGTTTTTCATCCCTATACCGCCACCATTGGCGGTATTTTTTAGGGTAATAGCAAGCCATCTTCTTAATAAATCGTCATAGGTAGGGTTTCACACCTGAGTACGACCTAGCGAAATCACCACCCTGCGGTTTTTGTCTTTGCCAATCGGTGAAGCGTTATCGGCAATCGGCCGACGTTTGCCATAGCCTTGCACCTGAATTCGATCTTCCGGCAAACCGATGGATTTAAAATATTCCCTCAGCACTTCAGCACGCTTTTCAGAGAGATTTTGACTGTTGTTGTTAGTGTCGGTTGAATCGGTGTAGGTCGATACCAGCACTAAATCAATATCGGAGTTATAACGTACATATTCGGCAATTTGAGCTAAGCGCTTTTGCGAAGCTTTGTTCAACTCAACGCTATCGCCTTGGTCGTAATGCAAAATTGTGAACGAAATATCCTCGAAACTGTAAGGCAGTAACTTGGAAATGCAGTCACTAAATTCGTTGTAAGGTTGCTGGAAGAGCACCGCAGACAGCGCTACTTCGATGCGTTGATCGCGACTTTGCCAATCTTGATAGCTGAAGGTTGGGTAGCGCCCTTTTTCAAGCTCACTCAACAGTGACCACGCCGTTTGCCCGCCAATATAGCCATCAAACTGCTTAAAGAATTGTAGATTGGTAATGCGATCTGCCGCCTCACCGGGGCGCCAAATCGGTGGCATAGACACTAAGCTAACGTTACGAGTATCGCCCATCGGACGGCGCATTTTCAGTTCAAAATCGAGGTTGATTTTTTTACCAGCACGAGAAGAAAACTCGGCATCCCCATAGTTAGGGATCGGGTGCACAAGGCGGCATTCCAACGGCGTGTTGGTTTGCATTTGCCACGTAGATTGCTGTGGTGTTGCCACATAACGCACCTCCAACGCCAAAGCAGCTGGCGCTGACAACGTGCTCAAGGCAAACAAACTTGTGATAACCCATTTATTCATAAATACTTTTTCTCACTACTGGTACTGCATGCTCAGGTGGAGGTTTGCCACCTGCGAGACTTGATGATTTAGATGCAAAAATCTAGCCAGCGCGATAGTAACATGGATAACGATAAACGGAATTGACTCTCGGTTAACCGACTAAACCTTCAGCAGTCAAACACAACCGATCCTCTTTCTTGAGCAATTAATTGCCTTGATTTGAATAGGCTAGGTTTTTCTCCCGAGCAGAATCTGCAATAATGCCAGCCTTATCACACAATTTAGAACCCGCATGACTGATAAAAATGACGCGCAGACCCTGAGAAAACGCTTTCGCGGTTATTTTCCTGTGGTTATCGATGTAGAAACCGCAGGATTCAATGCTCAGACGGATGCCCTTCTTGAAATTTGTGCCGTTACTTTGAGTATGGATGAAAATGGGGATTTGCACCCAGCAAGTACGATTCATTTTCATGTCGAGCCTTTTGAAGGCGCTAACCTTGAAAAAGCCGCATTGGAATTTACTGGGATTTATGACCCATTCAGCCCACTGCGTGGCGCCGTCACTGAAGATCATGCTTTAAAAGAAATTTATAAACTGGTTCGCAAAGAACAAAAAGCCGCAGACTGCAGCCGCGCCATCATTGTGGCGCATAACGCGCATTTTGATCATAGTTTTGTGATGGCGGCGAGCGAACGTTGTAAATTAAAACGTGTTCCATTCCATCCTTTTGCCACGTTTGATACTGCGGCTCTGAGTGGTCTTGCTTTCGGGCAGACCGTGCTTGCCAAAGCGTGTAAAACCGCAGGGATGGAATTTGACAATCGCGAGGCACATTCTGCCTTGTACGATACCCAAAAAACTGCAGAGCTGTTCTGCACCATTGTCAACCGATGGAAGGCTTTAGGTGGCTGGCCATTGGTCAATGATAATGAGGACAATAACAATGATGCCGACTTAGATTGAAGCTCGCTGCTGCGTATGAGCTACTTCAACAGGTAAGGCCAATCCCCACATCACCTGTTTTTCAGGTAGGCAGGGGAAACACACAACATCCCGAGAAAAAATATGAATCCAGTAGTCATTTCCGTTTGTGTCATGCTGCTGCTAGCCCTGATGCGGGTGAACGTCGTGGTTGCTTTGACGTTCAGTGCCATCGTTGGTGGTTTAGTCGCAGGTATGAGTTTAAATGATACCGTTGCCGCTTTTGAAAGCGGTTTGGGTGGCGGAGCCACTATCGCCTTAAGTTACGCTATGCTCGGCACCTTTGCCGTCGCGATTTCTAGATCGGGCATAACCGACTTACTCGCGCAAAGTGTGATTCGTCGCATTCATGGTCAAGAAAACCATGTGGCTTCTACGGGCCTGAAATACGTTGTGCTGATTTCATTGCTGCTCATGGCAATGGCATCACAAAACGTTATTCCCGTGCATATCGCGTTCATCCCGATTTTGATCCCACCTCTATTGGCCGTGTTTGCCAAGCTCAAGCTCGATCGCCGCTTAGTCGCGTGCGTACTGACTTTTGGTTTGATCACCCCTTACATGGTACTTCCAGTCGGTTTTGGGGGCATTTTCCTCAACAACATTCTGCTGAAAAACCTGCATGACAATGGATTAGAAGCCATCACCGCCAGCCAAGTGCCAACAGCGATGATTCTGCCTGCGATTGGTATGATCTTTGGTCTATTGCTAGCGGTCTTTTTCAGCTACCGCAAACCTCGTGAATATCAAGAAACTGAGTTGACAGTGGTTCTGCAAGACAGTTTTGCGATCAATAGCAAACACATCGCCATCGCTGGAGTAGGGATTGTTGCCGCATTGGTCGTGCAGTTGTTTACGGGTTCAATGATTATCGGTGCGCTTGCGGGCTTTATGGTCTTCACTTTTGGTGGCGTGATTGCGTGGAAAGAGACTCATGACGTGTTCACCAAAGGCGTACACATGATGGCGATGATTGGCTTTATCATGATTTCTGCGGCCGGTTTTGCGGCAGTGATGAAAGCCACAGGAGGCGTTGAAACGTTAGTCGCCTCACTATCCACCAACATTGGTGATAACAAAGCTTTAGCGGCTCTACTGATGTTAGTCGTAGGCCTACTAGTGACGATGGGAATTGGTTCCTCTTTTTCAACCATTCCGATTCTCGCCACCATTTATGTGCCGCTCTGTCTTTCGTTTGGTTTTTCTCCAATGGCAACCGTGGCTCTCGTGGGTACCGCTGCTGCGTTAGGTGATGCTGGTTCTCCAGCTTCAGACTCAACGCTAGGCCCAACCTCTGGCCTCAATGCAGATGGTCAACACGAGCATATTTGGGAAACCGTGGTGCCAACCTTTATCCACTACAACCTGCCGCTCATTGTCTTCGGCTGGATTGCCGCTATGGTGCTGTAACTACAGCGTAGTGAGAAATTACACCTACAAAAAGGCTTCCCTCGGGAAGCCTTTTTGTTATCGAGCTGCGATTAAATCATTACACTGAGAGCGCCTATGCGCCTTCATTGTGCAGTTCTAAATTCGCCAGATCTTGCAAAATTTCACGCTGTACCTTGGCATCATCACTGCGCATCGATTCTAGGAAATCCAAGTATTGCTGATCGATATCGCCCGTCACGTATTCACCGTTGAACACTGATGCTTCAAACTTCACGATATCTGGGTTGCCACAGCGTACCGCGTCCACCAGATCATCGATCGTTTGGAAAATCAGTGCATCCGCACCTATTTGCTTACAGATCGCGTCATTGTCACGACCGTGAGCAATCAGTTCATTGGCACTTGGCATATCGATGCCATACACATTCGGGAAACGAATTTCAGGCGCCGCAGAGACGATGTACACCTTCTTCGCACCAGAATCACGAGCCATCTCGATGATCTGCTCAGATGTCGTGCCACGCACGATTGAGTCATCCACCAACAGTACATTCTTATCTTTAAACTCTGAGCGAATGGCATTGAGTTTACGACGTACGGATTTCTTACGTTGCTGCTGACCCGGCATGATAAAGGTACGACCAACATAGCGGTTTTTCACAAAACCTTGACGATATGGCTTCTCAATCGCCTGAGCGATTTGCAATGCGATATCACACGACGTTTCCGGGATTGGAATCACGACATCAATATCGAGATCGCTGTACTCATTCTTAATGCGCTCACCCAAGCGATTTCCCATTTCTACGCGCGCGCTGTAGACCGAAATTTTGTCGATGAAAGAATCTGGACGCGCAAAGTAAACAAATTCAAAGATACATGGGTTCAGAGCTGGGTTATCCGCACACTGCTTGGTGTAAAGCTCACCATCAAAAGTGACATAAATCGCTTCACCTGGTGCCACATCTCGCACAAAGTCAAAACCCACAGCATCCAGTGCCACCGATTCTGAAGCCACCATGTATTCATGTTGACCATTGGTTTCACGCTTACCGAGGCACAATGGACGAATACCGTGTGGATCACGAAATGCAATCATACCGTGACCGATGATCATGGCCGCCACCGCGTAAGCACCACGAATGGTACGGTGCACATTACTAACGGCGCGAAACACATCATCCACAGTGACGTTGCCTTTTACTGTGTCAATCTCATGAGCCAGCACATTGAGCAACACTTCCGAATCCGATGTGGTATTGACATGACGGCGGTCTTTTTCAAACAGTTTTTGACGAACTTGATTCGCATTGGTCAAATTGCCGTTATGAGCAAGTGTGATACCGAAAGGAGAGTTGACATAGAAAGGTTGAGCTTCTGAGGCGCTAGAGCTGCCTGCGGTAGGGTAACGCACATGACCGACTCCAACGTTGCCCTGCAGGCGTTGCATGTGTTTCGCTTCAAAGACATCCTTGACTAACCCGTTTGCCTTACGCAGACGAAAACGATTGCTTTCTATGGTACAAATACCCGCGGCATCTTGGCCACGATGCTGCAACACAGTCAAAGCGTCATAAATTGACTGGTTTACAGGCGTTGTTCCCACGATTCCAACAATACCACACATGTCCTAATCCTCGATTTCAACCGTCTCCGGCGCTAAATTGCGCCAGAGAGAAAACTTGATGTTGCTTTTAGGTGTTCAAAGAACGGAGCAATAATGCGACTAAATTCAGGCACTAACTGCGAACTCTTCCACCACTCTGTATTTGGAAATGCGGTAAACGCATCCATGAAGAACAGACCTGCTGCGACAATCAATACTCCGCGTAGTGCACCAAACACCACACCGAGAATTCTGTCGGTTCCTGATAGTCCTGTTTTTTCGACTAGCTGGGCGATCACGTAGTTAACGATAGCACCCACGATTAAAGTCGCCACGAACAGAGCCGCGATGGCCGCTCCATTACGGAACATATCGTCTTTAATGTTGGTGAAGTACACCGCCAGTTTGGCGTAGTACTCAGAAGCAATATAAAACGCCCCAAACCAAATCACTAAAGACAAGGCTTCTTTCGCAAAGCCGCGAACAAGACTGATCAGCGCAGACAGGCCGATCACACTTAAAATGACAATATCTAACCAGTTCATGAGTTCTTACATCTTAAGTTGGCGCGCATTTTAACAGAAAAAAATGCCGCGCAAACGTTTTCTTATGGGTTTAGTGGTTTAAATTTGAGCAATTGACCTTTGGCGCCAGTAATTTTTTCTAATTCCTGTAGCTGAGTTTCTAGCTTAGATTTCGAAACATCGGGACCAATAATCACTCGGGTAAAATCATTCTCTTGTTTAACATGCGCTTGATAGCCACGTTTTTGTAAATCTGCGACCACACTACGCGCATTGTCCGCATTCTTAAGCGCCATTAACTGAATGATCCAAGCCGAATCTTGGTAATCGTTGGTTTCTGGCACTTTCGTCGCCGTAACCGGTACCTGCTCCACCACTTTTGCAGGTGGTGGATTTTGGGGTACAGAAGCGGTGCTTGCTGGTACAGAAGGGGGTTCAGTACCCGTTTGAGTGACGGACACCGGTGCTTCGGGCAGCACAATGGTATCTTGAACGGGATCCTGCACTTCAAACTTTTCGACTTCACCTTCTAGCTGCGGTTTGATAGGAATGCTAGCGATCTCTTCTTTAAAGTGCGTTTTCTTACCATCGAGCACATCGGGTAAAACAATCACACCGATCGCCACCAGCACTATGGTACCAACTAAACGGCTTTGAAATTTACTGGCCATCTACTCTCCTCTCTTCTGCCAATGCTCTAACACTTCACCTACAGTGTGGAAAGAGCCAGCCACCACAATGACATCTTGTGCTGAAGCTTGTGTCAACGCGGCTTCAAATGCCGCTACCGGATTAGCATATTGAATATTGCCTGCGGGTAAATACTGGCAAAGCTGCTCCGCCGTTGCAGCGCGAGGGCCAGACAGAGATGCAGGATACCAATGTGTTACCACTGGATTCAGTTCCATCACTGTCGAGGCGATGTCTTTATCATGCAGCATACCTAACACCAAATGGATTACTCGCTGCGGATAACGCTGCTTGAGTTGTTCCACTAAATAGTGTGCAGAATGCGGATTGTGCGCCACATCCAACACTATGATGGGTTCACGGCTAATCAGCTGCATGCGTCCGGCCAATTGAGCATGACGTAGCCCTTCAACAACATCAATGTCACTGATTTCTAGCCCAGAGCAGCCGAGCGCCATCAGAGCCGTCGCGGCGTTGGGTAAAGGCAATGACGGAATGGGCAAGTCCGTTAACTCAAAGCGCCCACTGCGCCAGTGCCAAGTGGTTTCTGAGGTTTTTTCGTAGCTGAATTGGATTTCAACTTGATGCAGTTTGGCACCAATATCATCAGCATGCGCCGCAACCGTCGCAGGCGGTTTAGGTTGCCCACAGATCGCAGGTTTACCTGAGCGGAAGATTCCCGCTTTTTCATAACCAATGACAGTAATATCGTTGCCTAGCCAATCAGTATGATCTAGCGCTAAGCTAGTAATCACACTGACATCGTGATCAACAACGTTGGTGGCATCAAGGCGACCACCGAGCCCCACTTCGAGCAGCAATACATCAACTTTCTGCTGTTCAAAAAGGTAAAGTGCAGCCAGTGTGCCAAATTCAAACAAACTTAAGCTCACTTCTCCACGCTCTTGCTCAATGTGCGCAAATGCTTGGGTGTGCATCTCATCAGGCAGATCTTTCCCATTGATGCGTACGCGCTCGTTATAACGAATTAGATGAGGGGAGCTGTACACGCCGACAGAATAGCCAGCTTGAAGCAAGATCGCTTCCATGAGTGCACAAGTGGAACCTTTACCATTGGTACCTGCCACTGTAATTACGGTTGGTGCAGGTTTGGTCAGTTTGGCTTTTTGAGCGACGGCTTGAACACGCTCTAAGCCGAGATCGATTGCTGAGGTGTGTATGTGGGCTAAATAATCAAGCCACACCGCGAGTGGAGATGTGGCTTGAGGAACTGGCTTATTAGTCATCTAACGTGCAACCATAGAATTCGGTGGTTTAGTTAGCGCTTACTTTACCCTTTTTTGTTGGCTTCTGGTACCGCATAAGGCGCTTCATTTGGCGTGCCGTTCACAGAAACTACTAGCGGAGAGGTTTGGCCCGTCATTTTAGCCAATAGGCTAGAGACACGTTGGCGCATATCACGGCGATCAACGATCATATCAATCGCACCGTGCTCAAGTAAGAATTCGCTGCGTTGGAATCCTTCAGGCAAGTCTTCACGAACGGTTTGCTCAATCACACGACGACCTGCAAAGCCGATCAGCGCTTTAGGTTCACCTATATTGATATCACCTAACATCGCTAAACTGGCCGATACACCACCCATGGTTGGGTCTGTCATGACCGAAATGAACGGCAGTCCTTTATTCGACAAACGCTCTAACGCCGCGCTGGTTTTTGCCATTTGCATTAGAGACATCAACGCCTCTTGCATACGTGCACCACCACTGGCTGAGAAACAAACCAAACCACAGTTGTGTTCAATCGCCGCTTCAACCGCGCGAACAAAGCGAGCACCAACTACAGAACCCATTGAGCCTCCCATGAAGGAGAACTCAAACGCACAAGCAACAACAGGCACATCGAGTACAGAACCCTTCATTACCACCAGTGCATCTTTCTCACCACTGGCTTTTTGCGCAGCAACAATACGTTCTTTGTAGCGCTTAGAATCTTTGAATTTCAGTTTATCTTGCGGCTCAAGCTCTTCACCCAACTCAAAACGTTCACCTTGATCAAGAAACGTTTCCAAGCGGCGGCGCGCTTTCATGCGCATGTGGTGATCACACTTAGGACAAACTTCTAGGTTACGCTCTAATTCCGCGTAATAAAGCACCTGTTCACACGATGTACACTTAGTCCAAACACCTTCTGGAATAGAGGCTTTGCGTGAACTACCAATGTTGCTTTTCTCTAAAATTTTTTCGAGCCAACTCATGGAAGACCTTTTACTCTCAATCTCCCACCATCAGCAGGAGAGATAAATTCGACAAAAATGCGTGAGGATTAAAGCACAGAAAATGCCAACTGTAGACAAAAAACTGGTTGTACCTATTCTCGCTCTTCGACTACAGCACAATATTGTTTATTTTTGAGTCAATTACTACCCATTAGTTCAAATTATCTGGTAAGAAAAGTGGTCCAATTGGCATTTCTGGTAATCCAAATTGAGCAGGGTAATCCACATCAACCAGATAAAGTCCTTCGGCTTTTGCTGTCGCGGCAGCTAAAGTGCGATTCTTCTGCTCAAGTAACCACTGGATCCACTCAGGCTTTTGTTCACCTCGACCAACGGCAATCAAACTACCGGTGATATTTCTTACCATGTGGTGCACAAACGCATTAGCTTTAAGATCAATCACCACATAACGACCGTGACGCGTCACATTTAGGTGCATGACGTTGCGCCAAGGACTTCGTGATTGGCAATGCACCGCGCGAAATGAGGTGAAGTCATTTTCCCCGAGCAAGTATTGTCCGGCTTGCTGCATTTTTTCGACATCTAACTCGCCGTGATAATGACTAACACCAGAATTCAAAATGCCAGGACGGTAAACATGGTTGTAGATGACATAGCGATAACGTCTGGCTGTAGCACTGAATCGTGCATGAAAATCATCAGGAACCGCGGTTGCCCAGCGTACAGCAATGTCTTTTGGTAAATTAGCGTTTGCCCCCATGGTCCACGCCACCATCTGCCGTTCAGCGGTAGTATCAAAATGTACTACTTGCCCTGTACCATGAACGCCAGCATCGGTTCGTCCTGCACACTGAACTTCAACGGGATGGTTGGCTATTTTACTCAGCGCCTTTTCTAACGCTTCTTGGACACTTTTGACTTCTCTCTGGCGCTGCCAACCGTAGTAGTGAGTCCCGTCATACTCAATACCTAACGCAATTCTCATGCTGTTTGTCTCAATAAAAATGGGGGCGGGAAGTATAAACAGTTTGCCAATAAATTTCTAATCACCAGAAAAGCAAAAGGCAGCTAAGCTGCCTTTTAAAGAGTGATTATACTCGCCCATTAAGAACATCGATTAGCCGTTTGGCTTGTTGGCGAATCTCATCATCTCCGTCAACAATCGCCTCTTCGAGCAGTTTAATTGCGCCTTTCTCATCGTTCATTTCGATATAAATTTTCGCAAGATCCAACTTACCCGCAGCTTCTGCACCACTATCTACATCAATATCTCGAATGTCGCCAATCACATCAGGGAATTCATCCAAACCCACATCCAGTTTCAGTTCTTCCTCATCAGGATTTAAGCTCTGCTCTTCCGATTCAACCTGAGCCATTAACTCATCAATCGTCATGTAGCCATCACGCTGCGGATCGAAGTCTAGTAAATCTTCTTGCGATCCCCAGTTTTCAGATTTAGCTTCCGGTTCTGGTGTTTCGCTAGCCCAAATCGCTTGTTCATCTTCCGGTACTTCATCAGGTAACTGAGCTTGCTGATCTGGGGTTAAGTGGAAACCGTTCCAATCCTCACCGCCCATCTGCAACATGGCATCAATATCCATGCCTGCACTGTCAATGGTTTTCGCATCTAATGGACGATCAAAACTAAAAGGCTTTTCGCCATCAGGATTTTCACTAAGCCAATCATGTAATGCTTCTTCATCATAGCCTTGTTTTTGCGTGACTTGAGCCGTCTCGGTTGGCTGTGGTGTGGTCACTATCTGAGCGTCTTCGGATTCATCGGCATTAGCTGATTCATTCAATGCAGTGAAGTCTTGTTCAGCTTCTGCTGCTAAATCTGATTCATGATCAGCAGCTGCTACTGGCTCTTGAATCGCATCGGCTAATGCATCCTCTTCGGTGTACTCCGGTAAGTCGAGCTCATCAAGAGCGGTGAACGACTCTTCATTGTCTTGCTCAAGATTCGTTGCTAGCTCAGGCTCTGCTACTGGCTCTTGAATCGCATCGGCTAATGCGTCCTCTTCGGTGTACTCCGGTAAGTCGAGCTCATCAAGAGCTGTGAACGACTCTTCATTGTCTTGCTCAAGATTCGTTGCTAGCTCAGGCTCTGCTACTGGCTCTTGAATCGCATCGGCTAATGCATCTGCTTCGGTGTACTCCGGTAAGTCGAGCTCATCAAGAGCGGTGAACGACTCTTCATTGTCTTGCTCAAGATTCGTTGCTAGCTCAGGCTCTGCTACTGGCTCTTGAATCGCATCGGCTAATGCGTCCTCTTCGGTGTACTCCGGTAAGTCGAGCTCATCAAGAGCTGTGAACGACTCTTCATTGTCTTGCTCAAGATTCGTTGCTAGCTCAGGCTCTGCAACTGGCTCTTGAATCGCATCGGCTAATGCATCCTCTTCGGTGTACTCCGGTAAGTCGAGCTCATCAAGAGCTGTGAACGACTCTTCATTGTCTTGCTCAAGATTCGTTGCTAGCTCAGGCTCTGCTACTGGCTCTTGAATCGCATCGGCTAATGCGTCCTCTTCGGTATACTCCGGTAAGTCGAGCTCATCAAGAGCTGTGAACGACTCTTCATTGTCTTGCTCAAGATTCGTTGCTAGCTCAGGCTCTGCAACTGGCTCTTGAATCGCATCGGCTAATGCATCCTCTTCGGTGTACTCCGGTAAGTCGAGCTCATCAAGAGCTGTGAACGACTCTTCATTGTCTTGCTCAAGATTCGTTGCTAGCTCAGGCTCTGCTACTGGCTCTTGAATCGCATCGGCTAATGCGTCCTCTTCGGTGTACTCCGGTAAGTCGAGCTCATCAAGAGCTGTGAACGACTCTTCATTGTCTTGCTCAAGATTCGTTGCTAGCTCAGGCTCAGGTGCCTCAACACTCATCTCTGTTGCCGACTCATCAAACAGATCGTCATCCACAAGAGTGGCGGGATCTACGGACTCTTCCCGCATGGCAACTTTAGCAGCGAGAGGCTCTGACTCAGATTCAATTTGAGAGTCAATCAGTGGCTCTTTGGCAGACGGTTGTTCGAGTGTAGCAAGAGTTGCTTCATCATCTTCAGACTGTACCTCATCCAACTCTAACTCATTATCAGCTAGATTTTTTGCAACATCCGCTTCCTGTGTACCTTCTTCTTCGAAGACCCAATCATCGTCTTGGGGAATACCGAATTCATTGGCTGGTAAAGTTTGCTTAAGAGGGATTTCCTCCTCAATACCGCCTTCAATCTCTGGATTGAAATCAAAATCATCGGATTGTGTAAATGATTCATTCTCGTCCAGTTGAGGCTCGAGTAAAGGATCTTTAGCCGGTGCTGAGTTCAGTAGGTCATCGATAAATGTGTCACTATTAAACTCATCTTCCGCGGCCAACTCTTGCTGCTCTTGCTCGGCCTGTTGTTCAATCTCAAGGAGTTCATCGAACAACTCTGTACCATCTTCAACACTGAGCTTTTCCGGAGAAACAGCAAATTCGGTTGCTTTGATCGAGTCATCATCCAGATCAAAATCATCCAGTAACTCATCCAGAAGCTCTGTGCTTTCTTCCGTAATATTCTGTTCTACCGATTCTTCGATGAGCTCTGGCTCCCCCAGAACTTCATCCAGAAGTTGCGTGCTATCTAGCTCTAATTCGATCGGTGTATCTTCGAGTTGAGTCAGTGTGGATCCTAACCCTAGCTCATCGATGTCAGGGGTCTCAATATCATCAAGTAGCTCTTCAAGAAGTTCGGTACTATCTTCAGCAACTAAGTTATCCACATCATCGATCATTTCATCCAATAACGCAGTTTCATCAACCGCTGTCGCCTCTAGATGTTCAAGGTCGGCTTGTTCTTCAATAGAGGCAAATAAATTATCGAGTTCTTGGCCATCAGCGACTCCTGCGCCACTTAAGTCAAACTCATCAGCACTGCCTTCATTGAGCAAGTCAAGCTCATCATTCAGTAGGGTATCTAGCGTTTCGGTATCTTGTAACGTTGGATCTTCATCTAAAGCGTCCAATTCGCTGGCCAGTAAGTCATCAAGGAGTGATTGATCCACTTTGCCATCATCAAGCAGTTCATTGTTCTCCTCTCCAGCCAGTAGAGCCTCAATGTCATCCTCGGACATTTGGTCTTCATCTGCGAGATCAAATGAGGCAAGATCATCACTCTCAACTTGCTCAGTCACATCATTCAGCGCTCGCTCCATTTCCTCTAGCCCAAGCGCTTTGTCCTCACTATTGACTGAGATACCGTTGGAACTTTCACCCAAAGCATCAAATTCAGTATCCAGATCACCATCATCATCAATCCCAACAAACAGATCTTCGCTGTCTTGCCCATCGAGATTAAAATCGAGATCCGTTTCATTAAGGTCAGCAAATACATCGTCATCGGAGAATGCTTTCTCTGGCTCAGCTTCTTCTTTCTCGTCCGTGGTGCTGAACAGGTCATCATCCAATAGCAGATCATCACCAATATCATCAGTCTGGTCTGGACCGAAAGCCATTGGCGCAGAAGCAGCTTGATCAGATACCACATTGGACTGATTCATATCCTGTTGCTGTGTTGCTGAACGACGATTCAAAAGTAAGAGCAGCACAATGGCAATTAATAACCCAGGGATCAACGCCAGTAGAGCAACTAGCCATCCATTGGAGAGCAAGTTATCCATGGCTGATGGCGCAAGACGCTGCGCTTCTTCTGCTTTACGGCGTTCTTCCTCTAACAGTTTTTCAACTTCACTGCGGATTCGGTTTTCATCCCCTAACTCTTGCTTAAGCGTGCTGACTTCTGACTGCACTTGAGAAAGCATGACTCGTAATGTGTGGTTCTTTTCTTCCAAAGCCATCACTTCTTTATCCGTAGATGGACTTGGCTTGATCGTGTTTACTACTTCTGGCGTTGCTTTAGGCTCTACTTTCGGGGGTAGTGACTCTTCAGCGTTGGCTGGTGGAGCAACTTCCGTTTTAGCGACTTGAGTAGGTCGTGCGGGTACTGGTGTCGTGACAACGGGTGTTTGGTTTAATTTTGCTTGGTGAGCAGCCATGATATTGACCGCTTCTTGATTGCTGTTACGACTAATTTGCGCTAACGATGGTATGCGTAATGTACTTCCCGGAATAAGGGTATGGATATTCTGATTTTCAAACGCTTGAGGGTTGAGTTGATAAATCGCCAACAAGGTTTGCTGTACCGTCACTCTTGGTGATGGTCTTAACTGACTGGCAATCGACCATAACGTCTGACTCGAGGTTGTTGGACCGAAAAACGTTCCCGGTTCATCACTGACCTGATTACGGACAATATTATCGCTGTATTGAGGCGTAGGTTGTACTTGGCCATCAGGACCAACAAGACGAATGCTTTCTGCACTGACGAAAGAAATCTGAGTCACGACTATTACTGCCACTGGCAGCAGAAGTCGTTGGAAAAATCGACGCATAAAAGGCTCAGTATGTGCTTTGAATTATGAAGTACGGAGATTGGTTAAATATATCGGATCCATCCGGCAAAACTATAGACTGGCTGGCAAAAAATGTGTCACGGCCGGAATAATCGCAGCAATCTCACACAAATTTCATTCCTAGCGTGAAGCAAGCACGCTTTCACTCCGCGAAAAACAAAGCCAGCACTATGGCTGGCTTTCTCAATGACGCTCAATCTCAACTTATTCTTCGTCGATTTTTGCCCAACTATCGCGCAGACCGACAGTGCGGTTAAACACTAAGGCTTGTGGCGTAGAATCTTTGCTATCCGCACAGAAGTAACCCATACGCTCAAATTGGTAGCCAGATTCAACTTGTGCATTCACCAAGCTTGGTTCAACGTAACCTTGCACTTTCACTAATGATTCAGGGTTGATCGTTTCTGCAAAGTTATCTGCTGCACCAGGGTTTGGCACTGTGAACAATCGCTCATAGAGACGGAATTCAGCTGGAATCCCTTTCTCTGCCGATACCCAGTGAATCACACCTTTGACTTTACGACCATCCGCTGGGTTTTTACCTAAGGTTTCAGGATCATACGAGCAGAAAATAGTGGTGATATTGCCTTGCTCATCTTTCTCAATACGCTCAGCTTTGACGACATAGGCACCACGCAGACGTACTTCTTTACCTAATACAAGGCGTTTGTACTTTTTATTTGCTTCTTCACGGAAGTCTTCACGCTCAATCCACAATTCACGGGTAAATGGCACTTCACGCTCACCCATCTCTGGCTTATTAGGGTGGTTAGCGATCGTCAACGTTTCTAACGTATCCGCTGCGAAATTTTCAATCACGACTTTAACAGGATCAAGCACTGCCATCGCACGTGGTGCGTTCTCATTTAGGTCATCACGAATACAGGATTCTAGTGCGCTAAACTCAATCATGTTTTCTTGCTTAGTCACGCCAATGCGCTTACAAAACTCACGAATTGCACTTGGAGTAAAACCACGGCGACGCAAGCCAGAAATCGTTGGCATACGAGGGTCGTCCCAACCATTAACGAGTTTTTCAGTCACGAGTTGGTTCAATTTACGCTTCGACATAACCGTATATTCTAGATTTAAACGGCTAAATTCGTACTGACGTGGATGACATGGAATCGTAATGTTATCCAATACCCAATCGTACAAGCGACGATTGTCTTGGAACTCTAAAGTACAGATAGAGTGAGTAATACCCTCTAGCGCGTCCGAAATACAGTGAGTGAAATCGTACATCGGGTAGATGCACCATTTGTCACCGGTTTGGTGATGCTCGGCAAAACGAACACGGTACAAAACAGGATCGCGCATTACGATAAACGAGGATGCCATATCAATTTTCGCACGGAGACAGGCTTTACCTTCTTCAAACTCGCCAGCTCGCATTTTTTCAAACAGTGCCAAGTTCTCTTCTACGCTACGATCACGGTATGGGCTGTGTTTACCGGCCTCAGTCAAAGTACCGCGGTACTCGCGGATCTGTTCTGGTGTTAATTCATCCACATACGCTAAACCCTTTTTAATGAGTTCAACGGCATACTCATACAACTTATCAAAATAGTCTGATGAGTAACACACATCACCTGACCACTCGAAACCAAGCCAAGTCACATCTTTTTTGATCGACTCAACGTATTCAAGGTTTTCTTTTTCTGGGTTTGTATCATCAAAACGCAGATTGCACTGCCCTTGATAATCCTGAGCAATACCAAAATTCAGACAGATTGACTTGGCGTGACCGATGTGCAGGTAGCCGTTCGGCTCCGGCGGGAAACGAGTATGCACGGTCGTGTGTTTACCATCCGCAAGATCTTTATCGATAATTTGGCGGATGAAGTTCGATGGACGAGCCTCAGCTTCACTCATCTATAGCACCTCAAAATTCATTTAGTATTGTCAGAAAGCGTTTCTGCATCTTAAGCCGTAAAGGCTAGAAAACAGAAAATATTGCCGCTAATCATCCACAATTCTTGCGTTTGGCACAATAAAAAGTATGGATTTCTTGCGATTATTTCTATGGTTCGGTGGTTATATCGCCAGTTCTAAATAAAAAGCCCTCGCTTTCGCGAAGGCTTTAATTTGTGGCTAGGGTTAGAGAGCTATTAAGGCAGTTTTACGCCTGATAGATCTTCTTTCGGGCTGATGGCTTTCATTTCGCCAGCCACGATTTCCGCTAGAGGCCCAAGGATAACTTGTAAGTTATTCTCACCCAGTTTAACTACGCCCTTAGCACCAAGTTTTTTCAGAACCACTTCGTCAGCAACAGAACGGTCTTTCAGAGTCAGACGTAGACGAGTGATACATGCATCAATAGAAGTCAGGTTATCGTGACCACCCAGTGCTTTCAGGTATTGGCGAGCCAAGTCACCTTTCACCGCATCACCTGAGTCAGTCTCAGTTGCTACATCTTCATCTTCACGACCTGGTGACTTCAGGTTGAATGCACGGATCGCGAAAGAGAATGTGAAGAAGTACAGAGCGAAGAACGCCAAACCAATTACGAACAGAGTTACAGGTTTCGTTGCCAGGCCCCAGTTCAGAGCGAAGTCGATTAGACCTGCTGAGAAACCGAAACCGTGTAGCGTGCCAAACATGTTAGCCACAACCAGTGACAGACCAGTAAATACCGCATGCATTGCATACAGAGCTGGAGCTAGGAATACAAACATGAACTCTAGAGGTTCAGTGATACCGGTTAGGAATGAACAGAACGCTACTGAGAACAGAGCTCCACCAACTTGGTGACGACGCTCAGCTGGAGCTGCAAGGTACATAGCAAGTGCAGCACCTGGAAGACCGAACATCATTACTGGGAAGAAGCCGTTCATGAATACCCCAGCACTCTTATCGCCACCGAAGAAACGATGTAGGTCGCCAGACTTAACGACTTCAGTCACTTCTTTAACCATTGCGGTAATTTCAGGAGTTACAGCATTCTTGAATGCGAATGTATGTTCTTGACCCACGACGAGAGTTTTCGCTAGCGCAGGATCCACACACAGTTTTTCAAGTGCAGGCAAAGCTTGACCAGCAGCTTGAGCACCAGAAACTAGGATCTCTTGACAAGTACCCATACCGAACCAGAAGTAAGAGTTCAGAACATGGTGCAGACCAACAGGGATCAGTGCGCGGTTAAGAGTACCGTAAACAAATTGACCAAGAGCACCAGAAGTTGATACAGCGTGTGCCAGAGCGTCTAAACCGCCTTGAATTGAAGGCCAAACCACACCAGAAATCGCACCAGCAACCAGAGCAAATAGACCAGCCATGATTGGTACTAAACGCTTACCAGCAAAGAATGCTAGCCATTCTGGCAGACGTGTGGTGTGGAATGCGTTGTAAGCATGACCTGCGATGATACCTGCGAAGATACCGCCGAAGAAAGACATGTTGATTGATGCATCGATCGTTTTAGCGGTTGCAGTCAAAACGAAATAAGCTACCGCGCCCGCAAGACCTGCAGCACCAGAACCATCTTTCGATAGACCAATCGCAATACCTAAACCAAACAGTAGTGGCAGTTGGCTAAAAATTGCATCGCCCGCTGCTGCCATGAATGGAATGCCTAACAGATCGGGTTGACCCAAACGTAGTAAAAGCGCTGCAACAGGTAATGTTGCGATAGGTAGCATCAATGCTTTACCTAACTTTTGCGCATATCCAAGAATATTCACCTTAAGTTCCCCCTATAGGATTTTTGTATAATATCGGGAGACTTTTTTTAGTCGCCCAATTTAGTCCAAGTCAGTTTATGATATTAATTTTGCTCCGCAAATTAAAACCTTACCATTTGTGATCCTAATCACCTACTCTCCCAATAACGAAATGATTTTGCTAGCCACGTCATAAAACTTATTTTATGATGTAAAAAAACATCTTTTGAGCGTTAATATCACACTGTTTGTTGGTCAAACGACCATCGTGTTACACTGCTGAACACAACATTCCTGACCTAGATAACTAGGTTAGATACCTAAAATGGTGGAATACCAAAGAACTTATTTTTAGCCGCAGTTACTGCGACCTATTGCCCAAAAGATAATTCGCGACCTGATTGAAGTAAAACAGCTAAGTGAAACTACCCTAAACTGTGTTGCACACCTTATTGAGTCGCTAAAATGAATCTAAGAATATCGATATGAGGATTAGCTGATTATGTATGCGCTAACAAACTGTAAAATCTATACTGGCAATGATGTGCTTGTGAAACATGCTGTTATCATCAATGATGATAAAATTGAAGCGATTTGCTCAGCCGACTCTCTGTCATCAGACATCAACATTGTTGACCTTAACGGCGCAAACCTCAGCCCAGGTTTTATCGATTTACAACTCAATGGTTGTGGTGGGGTAATGTTCAACGATGAAATTACCGCGAACACCATCGATATCATGCATAAAGCCAATTTGAAATCTGGCTGCACTAGTTTCTTACCTACGCTCATCACATCATCTGATGAAAATATGCGTCAAGCCATTGCTGCGGCTCGCGAATACCAAAGCCAATATCCTAATCAATCACTAGGTCTGCATCTTGAAGGTCCCTATCTCAACGTGATGAAAAAAGGGATCCATAGCGTTGACTTCATCCGTCCTTCCGATGACGAAATGATTGAGATCATGTGCGCAAACCGCGATGTGATTGCAAAAGTCACTCTTGCACCAGAGAACAATAAACCAGAACACATCGAAAAATTGGTAGAAGCAGGCATCGTGGTATCGATTGGTCACACCAATGCCACTTATGCAGAAGCACGCCAGAGCTTTGAATCCGGTATCTCTTTTGCCACGCATTTATTCAATGCTATGACACCAATGGTAGGTCGTGAACCAGGTGTTGTTGGTGCCATTTATGACACGCCTGATGTCTATGCGGGAATCATCGCCGATGGCTTCCATGTCGACTATGCGAACATTCGAATCGCACATAAACTAAAGGGTGAAAAGCTCGTATTAGTGACCGATGCCACAGCTCCTGCAGGTGCCGAAATGGATCACTTTATTTTTGTCGGTAAGAAAGTATATTACAGAGATGGCAAATGTGTTGATGAAAACGGCACGCTTGGCGGTTCAGCCCTAACGATGATTGAAGCAGTTCAAAATACGGTTGAACATGTCGGTATCGCTTTAGATGAAGCTCTGCGAATGGCTACTTTGTACCCAGCCAAAGCAATCGGTGTTGATAATAAACTAGGTCGTATCAAGAAAGGTATGATCGCCAACCTGACTGTTTTTGATCGTGACTTCAACGTTAAAGCGACGGTAGTTAACGGACAATACGAGCAGAACTAATAATGAATGGCGGACAAATTGGTAACGTAGATTTAGTTAAACAGCTAAACAGTGCGGCGGTTTACCGCTTGATTGACCAACAAGGGCCAATCAGTCGAATTCAAGTCGCCGATGTCAGCCAACTAGCACCCGCTAGTGTTACCAAAATTACCCGCCAACTGCTTGAACGTGGTTTGATCAAAGAGGTGGCTCAGCAGGCCTCTACTGGCGGTCGGCGAGCTATTTCGCTGACCACCGAGGTCAAACCTTTCCATTCAATCGCAGTTCGAGTCGGCCGCGATTACATCCAACTAAGCCTCTATGACCTAGGTGGAAACTCATTGATTGATGAACATCACGAGTTTCACTACAACACGCAAGAGGTGTTGACTTCTAGCCTCATCAAGCAAATTAGGCAATTTATTCAAAAACATACATATCTTATCGATCAATTGATCGCTATAGGTATCGCTCTACCAGGGTTAGTCAACCCAGAAACGGGGGTTGTTGAATACATGCCAAATGTAGCGATAAGCGAATTACCTCTCGGCGCAACTATTCGCGAAGAATTTCATGTTGAATGCTTCGTTGGTAACGATGTACGTGGTATTGCTCTCGCAGAACATTACTTTGGCGCAAGCCAAGATTGCCAAGATTCTATTTTAGTCAGTGTCCATCGCGGTACTGGCGCAGGAATTATCGTTAATGGGCAAGTGTTCCTCGGTTACAACCGTAACGTGGGTGAGATTGGTCATATTCAAATCGATCCGCTCGGCGAGCAGTGCCAATGTGGAAATTTTGGTTGTTTAGAAACCGTAGCTACCAACCCTGCGATCATTTCACGAGTTAAAAAGCTGATTGCTCAAGGTTATGAATCTTCTCTCTCTAACCTTGCTTCAATTTCGATTGATGATGTCTGTGAGCATGCTAATGCAGGCGATGAACTCGCCAAACAAGCTCTCGTCCGAGTGGGGAATCAGTTAGGTAAAGCAATTGCTATCACCGTAAACTTGTTCAACCCGCAAAAGATTGTCATTGCGGGGCAGATCACCGCCGCCAAAGAGATCGTATTCCCCGCGATTCAACGCAACGTAGAAAATCAGTCACTGAAAACATTTCACCAACATTTGCCGATTGTCTCTTCACAAGTATACAAACAACCGACCATGGGAGCGTTTGCTATGATCAAACGCGCAATGTTAAATGGGGTTCTGTTACAAAAATTGCTTGAAGACTAAGCATTTTATTTAAGTTTACGCAACTGATTGACCTATAATGGCGGTGGTATTTCGGTACCACCGTTTTTTTTATTATTAAATTAAGAACATAACTCATGGATTTGATACTTCTCTCTGCTGCATTTTTAGCGGGTTTTATCGCGCTAAAATGCCATTTGCCGCCACTGGTTGGTTTTTTGATTGCGGGTTTTGCTCTAAACGCTTATGGATTTAGCAGCAATGACACCATTTCTCTGCTCGCAGACTTAGGTGTCACACTACTTCTATTTACTATCGGATTAAAGCTTGAAGTCAAAACGCTACTCGCCAAAGAAATCTGGGTAGGCTCTACGATACACAACATTCTATCTACAGCCCTATTTACTCTTTTATTGCTCATTTTCAAACAATTAGGTCTTGATAGCCTTGCCGACCTTTCTATTGATAAACTCATTCTAATCGGTTTTGCTCTTTCCTTCTCCAGTACGGTGTTTGCGGTTAAATCACTACAAGAAAAGGGAGAAATGAACGCGACCTATGGCACCTTAGCCATCGGCATTCTAGTCATGCAAGATATTTTCGCCGTTGTTTTTCTCACCGCATCAACCGGAAAACTACCAGAATGGTATGCCATAGGCTTATTTGTCCTGCCGTTATTGCGCCCACTGTTTTATGAGTTACTCGACAGGGTTGGCCATGGTGAAATGCTCGTTTTGTTTGGTATCTTCTTTGCATTAGTTGTGGGGGCTGGCTCATTCCAATTAGTCGGAATGAAACCAGATTTAGGCGCTCTGATCTTGGGGATGATGCTAGCCAGTCATCACAAAGCCTCAGAGCTATCTAAAGCGCTGTTTAATCTCAAAGAGCTATTCTTAGTTTGCTTTTTCTTAAATATCGGCCTTTCAGCACAACCCACTGTAACTGGGATTATGCTTGCTCTGCTCTTACTACTATTGTTACCCATTAAAGGCATCCTCTATTTCTGGGTTATCCATCAATTCCATTTCCGTGTGCGCACTTCGCTACTTACTTCACTCTCCCTGTTTAATTTTAGTGAGTTTGGACTCATCGTCGGTGGACTTGCCTTCAAAATGGGGTGGATCAATAGTGACATCCTGGTTGCACTTGCGGTTTCTGTTCCTCTTTCTTTTATCTTGGCTGCCCCTATTGAACGTAAAGGACATGCCATTTACCAACGCTCAGCTAAATGGCTTAAAGAACAAGCCGCAGAATCATTGCACACCCGAGATCGCTTAATTGATCCCGGTGACGCTCAAGTGCTGATCTTAGGAATGGGAAGGATTGGGCTAGGCGCTTACGAAGAGTTAAGACATCGTCACGGCGATATTTGTCTTGGGGTAGAAATACGTGAAGATGCGGCATTTAGCCACCGTGAAGACGGGCGCAATGTAATATCCGGCGATGCCACTGACCCTGATTTTTGGGAACGAATCTTAGATACGGGTAAAGTAAAACTCGTTTTGATGGCAATGCCTCATCACCAAGCGAATCAAATCGCCCTTGAGCAACTGCAAAAACGCAATTACCAAGGACAGATTGCCGCCATTGCTGAGTATCCCGATCAAATTGACAGCTTAATTGAGCATGGAGCACACGCGGCATTCAATATCTACAGTGAGGCGGGTACTGGTTTTGCACGCCATGTATGCGAACAACTAAAACCGAATTTTACTCATCGCTAAAAAATAGGGCGAATTTCGCCCTATCGCTTCTTTTCCATCTTTTTTTAAAAATTATTCACAAAAAACCAATCTATAATAGAAAATATCCAATCAATTTCTTTTTATTTAAAATAAAACATAAGTAAGGGTTGAAGTTTTTAATCAGAATGGCAAATTAAGTCCAACAGATTAAAAAACATTTAAAAGGAATTCATATGTGCTCAATCTTTGGCATCTTAGACATTAAAACAGATGCAGCCTCGTTAAGACCTGTAGCCCTAGAAATGTCGAAAAAACTGCGCCACCGTGGTCCCGACTGGTCAGGCATTTATGCTTCGGATAAAGCTATTTTGGCACATGAGCGCCTCGCGATTGTTGGCTTGAATAGTGGCGCACAGCCACTTTACAGTCCAGATCGCAAGCTGATCCTTGCGGTAAACGGCGAAATCTATAACCACAAAGAGATCCGTGAGCGTTATCAGGGCCAATATGAATTCCAAACTGACTCAGATTGTGAAGTTATCCTCGCGCTCTATCGGGACAAAGGCGTAGATCTCCTTGAAGAACTCAACGGTATTTTTGCGTTTGTACTGTATGACGAAGAGAAAGATGAATATCTTATTGGTCGAGATCATATCGGGATCATCCCTCTTTATCAGGGACATGATGAACACGGTAACTTCTACGTTGCTTCAGAGATGAAAGCCCTCGTTCCAGTGTGTAAAAACTTAAGTGAGTTTCCTCCAGGTAGCTATTTTAGTTCCAAAGATCAGACTGCAACACGCTACTATATACGCGACTGGAACAGTTATGATGAAGTAAAAGGCAATCTCAGCAGCAAAGAAGAACTCACTCAGGCATTGGAAGCAGCTGTAAAGCGCCAACTCATGACCGACGTACCTTATGGTGTGCTACTGTCTGGTGGGCTTGATTCTTCAATCACTTCAGCTATTGCTAAACGTTACGCCGCGTTGCGCATTGAAGATGATGAGAAAACAGCAGCATGGTGGCCACAGCTACACTCTTTCGCTATCGGCTTAGAAGGGGCTCCCGATCTCAAAGCAGCTCGTGAAGTGGCGGAGAAGATAGGCACAGTTCATCATGAGATGACTTACACTATTCAAGAGGGACTTGATGCGATTCGTGACGTGATCTACCACATCGAAACGTATGATGTCACTACGATTCGAGCTTCGACACCTATGTTTTTGATGGGCCGTAAAATTAAAGCTATGGGCATAAAAATGGTCCTTTCTGGTGAGGGTGCTGACGAAATTTTTGGTGGCTATCTCTACTTCCATAAAGCACCAAACGCAAAAGAATTTCATGAGGAAACAGTACGCAAACTGTTGGCCTTAAACCTATTTGATTGCGCTCGAGCTAACAAATCACTTGCGGCATGGGGCGTTGAAGGGCGCGTACCTTTCCTAGATAAAGAATTCATTGATGTTGCAATGCGCCTTAACCCTGCCGATAAAATGTGTGGCAATAGTAAGATGGAAAAACACATTCTGCGTGAATGCTTTGAGCACTATTTGCCTGAATCAATCGCATGGCGTCAAAAAGAGCAGTTTTCTGACGGTGTTGGCTATGGTTGGATTGATACACTGAAAGCAACAGCAGAAGCGAAAGTCACCGATCAACAGATGGCAACCGCTAAATTCCGTTTCCCTTACAATACGCCGAGTACGAAAGAGGGCTATGTCTATCGTGAAATTTTTGAAGAGCTGTTCCCGTTAGAATCAGCTGCACGTTGTGTACCTGGCGGCCCTTCTGTAGCCTGCTCTTCCGCGAAAGCGATTGAGTGGGATGAATCATTCAAAAACTGTATCGACCCCTCTGGTCGCGCGGTAAAAGCGGTGCATAAACAAGCTTACTAATGTCGTTTAGAGGCCAGTTTCATCTTCTAACATAAATGAAAAAGCCAGAGTTTATCATCACTCTGGCTTTTCGTTTTATTGAGAACACAAGGTTATAACACGATACAAGGTTTTGGTTTTACGCTTAAGTGATTTCCCAATCGGTATTTTCTATGCTCATAGAGACTTGTTGACTGATCATTTTCACCAACATGATCGAGCGTGTATCCCCATCCGGCTCCTGATAAATCGCCTCAATACCAGCAAACTGTCCTCTTGCCACTCGAACCACTTGCCCTTTTTCAGGAAGTTGTTTACTTACCCCTTTCAATTGCTGGCAATCGAGTTGCTTCAATTGAAAAATCAAATCGCCTTGTAATTCCCTTGGATGTGGGCCCAAGCGAACAAAATCCACCACACCACGCGTTGAACGCACGGTGGTAAAAGAAGGGCCTGTTTCAAAATCAAAGCGGACAAACATATAAGAAGGAAACAGGGGTTCCTTAACCATCTGCCGCTTTCCGCGTAAAATTTTTTCAACGCACACTTCGGGGTAAAAACACTCTACACTCTGATTTTCCAAGTGCATTTTCGCGCGCTGTTGCTCGCCGCGTTTACAATAAAGTAAATACCAACGTTTCATTTTTTATCTTTTTTGCCAACCTTTTTGGCATGCTACCACACCCACCTCTCAAATATGAAATCCCTACACAAAGAGGTTAAAGGGAGACATACGCACTTCTTATGAAGAAATTTGCAAACCAACCATTCTGTAACCTCAAAATATCAAAACCTTGTCACCAACATTTCATCAATGAAACAACCACATCAAGCGAAAATTATTGACATCAAAAATCAATAAAACGACCTAAGCACGAAAAAACCTAGCAAGACTTTTTTGTGAAAAATTAGTTTTCGCATCAAAAATCACCAAACCAAAGCCATAAGAATCATTACTTTTCATTAAGTTACATATAGAAACAACTCAATTACAAAAGCATTAGCTGTTGCTTAGCATTTATTTTGCATGTATAGCTAACAGCCGAATAAAAAGCTCTCATGGAAGAGTTGAATAAAAATAATGTTTGGCAGAAAACTACCAAACAAACAATTTCTACATTTGCAAGACACAATGATATAGGAACGCGTATGTCCAACCTAAATATCTTCAAACAACCCAATGCCTTCTATTTGATCTTTTCTATCGAATTTTGGGAACGATTTGGCTTCTATGGTATGCAAGCCATTCTGACCGTCTATATGGTCAAAATTATGGGGATGGATGAATCTGCGTCCTTCGTGCTGTTCGGGGCTTTTTCTGCTTTAGTCTACGGGTTTGTCGCGATTGGTGGCTGGATCGGCGATAAGGTCATTGGTACCAAACGAGCCATCACTCTTGGTGCTATTGTTATGATGATTGGGTATATTTTACTTGGACTTTCTACCGCGAAGCACCCACTAGTCGGTCCTACGTTAATTTATGTAGCGATGGGCTTTATTACCGTTGGAAACGGCTTGTTTAAAGCTAATCCCTCGAGCCTGCTTGCTAAGATCTACCCAGAGAATGATCCCCGTTTAGATGGCGCTTTTACCATGTACTACATGGCGATCAATTTAGGCTCCTTCTTCTCAATGATCATTACACCAATTGTAGCGGTGAAATTGGGCTATGGTATGGCATTCGGGGTCAGTGCAGTTGGACTAGCCATTACAGTAGTGAACTTCCTGTTCTGCCAGCGCATGCTGAAAAGAACAGGGTCTCCGGCCGATCTTGCTCCAGTGAACAAACTGTACTTAGTTCTCGTGGCATTAGGATCCGTAGTGGCGAGTTTGGCATGTAGTTACCTATTGCAGAATCTTAGTTTGGCACATGGCATTTTAGTGGTTGCAGGCCTGTTTATTTTAAGTTGCTATTTCAAAGAAGCGTTCAAGATTTCAGGTATTGAACGCGCCAAAATGCTAGTTGCTTTCATTCTTATGCTGCAAGGCGTAGTGTTCTTTGTACTTTATTTCCAAATGCCAACATCACTGAACTTCTTCGCCATTAATAACGTTGAACACCATATCTTTGGGTTTGAGGTTGCACCTGAGCAATTTCAGGCTCTAAACCCATTTTGGATCATGATCGCGAGCCCTATTCTGGCTGCAACTTACGGAAAGCTAGGCGATAAATTGGCAATGCCATTTAAATTCGCGTTCGGTATGGCTTTATGCGCCCTCTCATTCTTAGTACTAAGTTGGGGAACACTGTTTGCTAACGAACAAGGTATCATCAGCTCAAACTGGTTGATCGCAAGTTACGCTTTCCAATCAATTGGCGAACTTCTGGTATCAGGGCTTGGTTTAGCTATGGTGGCACAACTCGTACCACAGCGCATGATGGGGTTTGCGATGGGCATGTGGTTCCTTACCTCCGCTTCTGCGGCCGTGATCGCAGGTTGGGTGGCGAGCCTCACCTCGACCCCTGCAGATGTGACTGGAGCTACCGAATCATTACACATCTACGGTGATGTCTTTGCCCAAATCGGTTACGTTACCGCAGGAATTGCCATGGTGACCTTCATGATTGCACCAAAGCTCACTCGGATCTGCCGCGGTGAATCGGAACAGTTAGAATTAGCCGCTCAGTAAAACTTTCAATAGAAAACAGCGCCTAATTAGGCGCTGTTTTTGTTTCCTCAGCTCATAGGGCTTGATAAGGCTTAATCAACTCAGCCATTAAGGCAACATGGTTTGGGCTGTCATTCAAACATGGGATGTAGTGAAAGCTCTCTCCACCACTATGCAAGAAGATTTCTTGGTTCTGCTCTGCGATCTCTTCTAGAGTCTCTAAACAATCCACCGAAAATGCTGGGCAAATAACATCTAGCTTTTTCACACCTTTGCTCGGCAATGCTTCCATGGTTTTATCCGTATAGGGTTGCAGCCACTCTTCCTTACCAAACTGTGACTGATAACTCATTACTACTCTCTCTGCGGGTAACCCAAGTGCTTCAGCAAGCAATTGAGTTGTCCTTTGGCAATGCTCAGGATAAATATCACCATTTTGCGCATAGCGCTTTGGAATACCGTGGTAAGAACAAAGCAGCATATCGCCCTGCCCATACTTCTGCCATGAAGCTCGAACACTCTCTGCAAGAGCTTCGATATAAAGTGGGTGATTGTGGTAGTCACGAATGAAATGCAGCTCTGGCACTACAGGTAATGGGTTAAATGCCTTTGCTAATCCGTCAAACACCGCAGCAGTCGTGGTTGCAGAATATTGAGGATACAGTGGCAACACAACAATTTGCTCAACACCTTGTTGCTGAAGTTGTCTAACTCCATCGAGTAAGCTAGGTTCACCATAGGTCATTCCAAGCTCAACAGGCAGTTGAGTGAGCTCAGCGAGCTTTTCCCTTTGACGGAGAGAGTAAACCATAAGTGGCGAACCTTCTTCCATCCAGATCGACTGATACAACTTTGCTACTTTAGGCGAACGAGTGGGCAAAATGATGCCATGCAATAAAGGACACCATAACCAACGGCTCATATCCACCACTCGCTGATCATGAAGAAATTGGCTCAGAAAGGCTTTAACTGCTTGTGGAGTGGGCGCTTGAGGCGTACCTAAATTGGACAGCAAAACACCAAGTTTTTTATGATTATTCATGGCTTCCTTCAAAATGCATTTTACAAAGTGTTATACGTCTATTTCAGGGAAAAAGTTTATAAAAAAAGCGGCGTTAATGCCGCTTCTTTTCACCTATCAGTGCAATCAGAACATCAGGATGACAATTATGCCAACGCTTTAGCGATGTCAGCACTCACTTCGCTTACTTGCTTAGTGCCATCAAACTTCAGATATTGTGTTTTGCCTGCTGCTGCTTCGTTACCGTAGTACTCGATAAGCGGAGCAGTTTGGGTGTGATAAACATTTAGACGAGCACGTACCGTCTCTTCTTTATCATCTTCACGGATCACTAGCTCCTCACCAGTCACATCGTCTTTGCCTTCAACTTTAGGCGGGTTGTAAACAACGTGGTAAGTACGGCCTGAAGGTAGATGAACACGACGACCCGCCATACGCTCAACAATCACATCATCCGCAACGTCAAACTCAATCACGTAGTCAACATTGATACCCATTTCTTTCAGGCCATCAGCTTGTGGAATAGTGCGAGGGAAACCATCTAATAGGAAACCTTTCTCACAATCAGCCTGAGCGATACGCTCTTTGATCAGACCTAAAATGATGTCATCCGATACCAATTGTCCTGCATCGATCACGGCTTTTGCTTGCTTACCGAGCTCAGTGCCCGCTTTGATGGCTGCACGCAGCATGTCACCGGTAGAAATTTGTGGAATACCAAATTTTTCCATGATGAATTGAGCTTGTGTGCCTTTACCTGCACCCGGAGCACCGAGAAGAATGATGCGCATGTTTTATCCTCATACTAATTGATTTTTATACCGAAGCTCACTGCGCTTGCAAAAACTCACGGTAAGTTTCGGTATAACAGACAGAATAGCCCGCTAAACGAGCTGGCGTGCAAAAATACACGCGTTGATGACCACATTCAAGTGCCTAATGCTACCACAGAAATCGTTTGGCATACTGCCCTAAGACTAAAGAATGTGATTCGAGGTTCAGCATAACAACGCTTAGGTTGTTTCAACTAAGAAAGTGTTATCTTGCGATGAAAAAGCCCGCCGAAGCGGGCTTAGTGACTTAGGATAATCGACAAAAGTCTACTGCGCTGGTGTTAACAGTTGGTTAACCGCACTCAAGAATTGTGATGGATCTTCCATTGAACCACGCTCAGCGAGCATCGCTTGACCCAACAACACTTCAACCCAACGGTCAAAGATTTGCTCATCGGCTTCATCGGCCATGCGTTTAACCAGAGCATGTTCTGGGTTGATCTCGAGGATGTATTTCACCTCTGGCGCAGGTTGTCCTGCTGCTGCTAGCAGCTTAGCCATTTGAGTACCCATTTCATAGTCGTCAGTAACCACAACCGCAGGTGTGTTAGCCAGTTTGAAGGTGGTGCGCACCTCTTTCACTCGGCTACCGAGGTATTCTTTCACACGTTCAACAACAGACTTGAATTGCTCTTCTGTTTCTTTGTGTTTCTCTTTTTCGGTTTCATCTTCGAATTGGCTGAGATCAAGCCCTGCTTTAGTGATAGATTGGAATGTCTTGCCATCAAATTCTGTCAGGTAGTTCATTAACCACTCATCGATGCGATCAAACATCAGAATGACTTCAATACCTTTGGATTTGAATTGCTCTAAGTGCGGGCTGTTTTTCGCAGCGGTGTAGCTGTCAGCGGTCAGGTAGTAAATCTTATCCTGCCCTTCTTTCATGCGTTCGATGTAAGAAGCAAGGCTGATCGTCTGCTCTGCTGAATCCACATGAGTAGATGCAAAACGCAGCAAGCTAGCAATTTTTTCTCGGTTAGCGAAATCTTCAGCAGGACCTTCCTTCATTACCAAGCCAAATTCTTTCCAGAATTTTTGGTAGCTTTCAGCATCATTGCTTGCCATACGCTCAAGCATAGTAAGTACACGCTTAGTACAAGCTTGGCGCAATGACTGAGTGATCTTGTTATCTTGCAGAATTTCACGTGACACGTTCAGTGGCAGGTCATTAGAATCAATCAAACCACGCACAAAACGTAGGTATGAAGGCATAAACTGAGCCGCATCATCCATAATGAACACGCGCTGCACATAGAGTTTTAAACCATGTTTATGTTCACGGTTAAACAGATCCCAAGGCGCTTTAGAAGGGATATACAACAAGCTGGTGTAATCGTTCTTACCTTCTACCTTGTTGTGGCTCCAAACCAGTGGGTCAGCAAAATCGTGCGACACATGTTTGTAGAACTCTTTGTACTCTTCTTCAGAAACCTCTGATTTAGCACGAGTCCACAATGCTTGAGCCTTGTTGATTTGCTCCCACTTCATCTCTTCAGTGGCTTTGCCTTCTTCATCAAGCTCTGCAGTTTGAATATAAACAGGAATACCGATGTGATCAGAGTATTTGGAGATCACATCTCTTAAACGCCATTCAGATAGGAATTCTTTCCCCTCTTCACGAAGATGTAAAATGATATCCGTTCCGCGAGACTCTTTATTGCTGGTTTCGACGGTATACTCACCTTCGCCTTTTGAATACCACTGAACGGCGTCAGAAGGAGCTGAACCAGCAGCACGAGTACGAACGGTCACCGCATCCGCCACGATAAATGCCGAGTAGAAACCCACACCGAATTGACCGATCAATTGCGAACTTTTGGACTGCTCTTGGGAAAGTTTTGAGAAAAACTCAGCAGTGCCAGATTTAGCGATAGTACCAAGATTCTCGATAACATCTTCACGGCTCATACCAATACCGTTATCCGAGATGGTCAGAGTGTTGTTCTCTTGGTCAAACGAGAGTTTTACCCCTAATTCAGCATCTCCCTGATAGAGTTCAGGATTAGAAAGTGCTTGAAAACGTAACTTATCAGCGGCATCAGATGCATTCGAAATCAGCTCGCGCAGAAAAATTTCTTTGTTGGAGTACAAAGAGTGAATCATCAGGTGCAGCAGTTGTTTAACTTCAGATTGAAAACCACGGGTTTCTTTATTGGTGGTCGCTGTTTCGCTCATAATCGCTCCATTTACTTCTGTTTCAAACTATTGATCCATCGAGATTCAATGGAATTACCTTGATGTGCAAGTGAGATATGGACAAAAAATGTAAATTCAAGGTCAAAAGTCATAAAAACACTGTTTTTTGATCGAGATTGGATTATTCTAACCCGATATTTTTATCAAAGAAGATAAAAAACCAGTAAAGTCTAAGTGTTTTGACAGGGAGATGCTGGAAATAAGATGTTCAGATTAGGACATAACTCAAAAGAAGATATCGATGAGTAATATCGCTACTAAATTCATTCTTGCTGATAGATTTACCTTTGATCCCTTAAGCAATTCTTTGATTGAAAAAGAGAATAGTGAGGAGATCGTTCGCTTAGGCAGTAACGAAAATCGAATCCTTTGGCTACTCGCCCAGCGACCAAATGAAGTCATTTCACGTAATGAACTGCATGATTTTGTTTGGAGAGAACAAGGGTTCGAAGTTGATGATTCAAGTTTAACCCAGGCTATCTCAACATTGCGTAAGATGCTTAAAGATTCCACCAAGTATCCAGAATATGTCAAAACGGTACCTAAGCGTGGCTATCAACTGATTGCTAGAGTCGAAACCGTTGAAGAAGAGGTCACGCGCGAGACTGATACAGAAAGTGTAAGCCAGCAAAACGCTGAGCTTGAGTTTTCCGAATCAAACAGCGTAGCCTCCCCCTTAGGTAGCATCAATGAGCCATCTGTAGCCCAAACGGCAACCAAGAAATCTCAGCAAGACTGGGGATCTCGGCTCATTATTTTGATCGCCATGTTAATCCCATTAGCGGTACTGCTATTGACCAATCCTAGTGAATCAAAATTTAAACCACTGACAGAAGTGGATGGAGTTGTCGTTAAGATGCCTATCAACCATCCCGATATCACTACTTGGTTACCGTCTATTGAGTTGTGCATAAAGAAATATAATGAAAAGCACCATGGAGAATTGAAGCCGCAAGAAGTCATTGCAACCGGTGGACAAAATAACCAACTGACGCTCAATTACATTCACAACCCAGGAGTGTCAGGTGAAAATATTAGTTTACGCATCGTGGCCAATCCCACGGATGCCGTAAAGGTGTGTGAGTAGGATTTTTCTATGCAAAATAGACATGTCGCCTTAGGTATTTTACTGTTTTCTCTCCTATTTAGCGGATGGTTATATTGGGGGAGCGATTTAAAACTTGAGCAAGTGTTGGTTTCTCGCGAATGGCAGTCAAAGATGGTCTCTCTAATCAAGACCAACAGCAACAACCCCGCAATGGGGCCTTTGAGTAGGGTCGATGTAACTTCGAATATGAAGTACCTGCCTAATAGAACTTATGTTCGTGTTTCTACCGTCAAACTCTACTCAGATGGCATCAAAGCGGAAAGTACAATCAATATTTCGGAATCTGGCGAATGGGACATCAGTGATAATTACCTGCTCCTTACTCCGACGCAGTTCAAAGATATCTCCTCAAATCAAAGCAAAGATTTTACTGATGAACAATTACAGCTTATTACTCAGTTGTTCAAAATGGATGCTCAGCAGAGCCGCCGAGTGGATATTGTTAACGAGAAAACCATCCTATTTACTAGCCTAAATCATGGTTCCACCGTGCTATTCAGTAACCCATAGACGCCTACTAAATGACTTGGCGTTGCAAGCAAGCTCATCCTTATGGGCTTAAAACAAACTATGTAATGTGGTGAACGAACATAGAGAACATCACTGCCGCTTCAAGTAGAAAGGGTTAGCGCCATTCTCGGGGTGAGACGTTGCGTAATACAAGGGAAGTTTCATGGACAAAGCAAAAATCGACATTTACTACTGCCGCCAATGCAATTGGATGCTGCGCGCAGCTTGGCTAAGTCAAGAATTACTACACACCTTTAGTGAAGAAATCGCTTACGTTGCAATGCACCCCGATACTGGTGGACGGTTTGAGATTATTTGTAATGGCGTACAAATTTGGGAGCGTAAGAAAGAAGGCGGTTTTCCTGAAGCCAAGGTACTAAAACAGCGAGTACGAGATTTAATCGACCCTGAACGCAATCTCGGCCATACCGACCGCCCCTCTTTAGCGCCACCAAATGGATCCTAAAGCAGCCGAAAGTTTATGGCTGCTTTAACGTCAAAAAATGCCGAAAGCCAATTAGCTTAAAACGCAGCTCGCTACAATTTCGCCGTCCACTGATATTACTTGCATCACACCTTCGGTCAGCACTCCATAACTCGGGCGGAAATTGCCTCGCGGAAACGTCATCGAACCGGGATTAGCAATCCAAATATCACCCACTCGCTCAGCAATTGGAATATGTGTATGCCCATGTACTAACATATCCCCTTTATTCAGTAGCGGCAGTTTCTCCCCATGGTAAAGATGTCCATGCGTCAGAAATAAACGCTGTCCAGACTCTAACAGCACCCAAGCATAATCACTCATGAGTGGAAAATGCAGCAACATTTGATCCACTTCACTATCACAGTTACCGCGCACGGCAATAATCCGTTTAGCAAATTGATTTAACCGCTCAGCCACCGCCACTGGGTTATACCCATCCGGAATAGGATTTCGTGGTCCATGATTTAAAACATCACCCAACAAAATTAAGTATTGAGCACCTGATGCTTCAAATAATGTAAGTGCTTGTTCTGTAGCAGGTAAAGAACCATGCAAATCAGAAATAAAAAACAGTTTCATGGCAACCCTCACAATATTAACTTGCTAATTGTAAGGTTTTCATCCTTGTGATGCACTTGCTGAATTGCAACATTACTCGGCTATCATCTCCAATAACCTATATCTCGTGATTCAAATTCAAACCAATTACTCAGGCCAAGATCGCAGCCAAGTCACAGATCGCTTCAAATCAGAAATCGAGAAGCCTAATATGCAATCCAAAGTGCCACTATCGGTAAGTGATTTTTAACGTCATTCAACTTTGCAACAACTAGTCGATGGCGTATGTGCAAATTCCCATCAATACTGGCAAACTTAGTAACACGTAAAACCAGAGCTACAGCAAGTAAAATAACTAGACTAAACCACTCGTTAAAGGAGGCATTATGAGAATTTTAATCACCGGTGGAACCGGGTTTATTGGCTTTGAGTTGATAAAATTACTCAGCACTCATGAGTTGGTTTTACTTACTCGCGATATTTCCAAGGCGACCCAACGTTTCGCTCATATCCCTAGCCAAAACCTGAGTTTCATTTGCTCGTTGGATGAATTGTCCGATTTCAATAACATCGATGCCATCATCAATCTTGCTGGTGAACCGATTGCTGATAAACGTTGGAGTCCGCGCCAAAAACAGCGTATTGCCCATAGTCGCTTAGACATTACTCAACAGCTCGTAGAAAAAATTCACACCAGTGCACATCCACCTCGTGTGCTTTTGAGTGGTTCAGCTGTGGGGTTTTATGGTGATCAACAAGAGCACGCTTTTGACGAAAACCTTCAGGTTAAAAGCACCCATTTTTCCCATAAAGTTTGCCGAGAGTGGGAACAGTGCGCTTTAAAAGCCCAATCTGAACAGACGAGAGTATGCTTATTACGCACTGGTATAGTGTTAGCTCCTAACGGCGGAGCACTCAAAAAAATGCTGCCACCTTATCGGTTTGGTTTAGGTGGCCCTATCGGAGACGGCCAGCAATACATGCCGTGGATTCATATGCTTGATATGGTTCGTGCCATTGTTTTTTTACTCGAGACAGAGCACGCACATGGTACCTATAACCTGTGCGCTCCACATCCAGTGACTAACGCAGAGTTTAGCATTACGCTTGCAACTGCGTTGAAACGACCACATCTTTTAAATACGCCACAATGGCTCATAAAACTACTGATGGGAGAAGCTGCTGAACTGCTACTTGATAGCATACGAGCCAAACCCAAAAAACTCACCGACTTGGGCTTCCAATTTCATTTTTCGCGGATTGACCGCGCATTCAACCAACTACTGAATCCAACAACATAAATGTTTCATCCAGCGTCCATCAAGAAATCACACGGCGAGGTAAAGGATAACAATGACAAAATCGATTTTAATCACCGGTTGCTCAACGGGTATCGGTTATATGGCTGCCAAGCAATTACATCTGCGGGGCTATCATGTTATCGCCTCCTGCCGAGCAGCGAAAGATGTAGAGCGCCTAAAACAAGAAGGGTTGACCTGTATTCAGTTGGATCTGACTTGTGAAAACAGTATTAACCTTGCGGTAGAGCAAGCTCTCGAGCTTTCCAACAATCAACTTTTTGCTCTCTTTAATAATGGGGCATTTGGCCAACCTGGGGCATTGGAGGATCTTCCTGTACAAGCAATGCGGGAGCAGTTTGAAAGCAATTTTTTTGGTTGGCACCATCTAACCACACTCATACTGCCCCACTTTCGTCGACAAGGTTACGGTCGGATTATCCAAAACAGCTCAGTCCTCGGTTTTGCAGCCATGAAATACCGAGGCGCGTACAACGCCTCAAAATTTGCCATTGAAGGCTGGACAGATACTCTAAGACTTGAATTGCAAGACACCAATATTCACATCAGCTTATTAGAACCAGGGCCGATAGAAACACAATTTCGCGCTAATGCATTACATGCATTCCAACACTGGATAAACATTGATCAAAGCATCCATCACCAAGCTTATCGACAGCAAATTGAACGCTTGGGAAAAGCTCACTCTAATAACCGATTTGTGCTACCAGCAGAAGCTTGCTTGCCCCCACTCTGCCACGCCCTTGAGTCATCTAGCCCAAAGATTCGTTATCGAATCACCACTCCGACGAAAATCTTTGCCGTTCTAAAACGGCTATTGCCTACTCGCTGGCTAGATAAACTGTTATTTAAAGCCGCATAATTTATTTAATTGTCATTATTTGGTAACAATTGTCCGGCAAACTTCATAGTGCGCGGAGGGAATATTCCTAAACAACGCGTACTAAAACATTAAATCTTCTCAAGCGTTGCATGTGGTACGACAAAAAATGACATTAAACCAATGGAATTGGATCGGTGTCGGTGTTGCGCTGACCTTATTTATACTGCTTTAAACACCTTTGCTTGCTAGCTCGTGAGAGCAACAAAAGCACCACCACTGGGTGGTGCTTTTGTTTTTAAGCTCCCGCCTAAAAGCAGTAAGAGAAAGAGAGTCAAAGCTTGAGTTTTCCCCGCAGCATCCCCATAGTTTATCCAGCGATGTGCCATCCAAACCAAGGATTTGCTATGCAAGCAGAGAATATTATTGATGTTTCTCAACATAACTTTCACCAAGTATTACAGCACTCCACACTCTCGCCTGTGCTCTTTTATTTCTGGGCTCCTATCAGCCATGAAAGTGCCCAATTATTGCCTCAACTAGAACAGCTCGCCGAAAATTATCAAGGTGCCTTCGTTCTTGCCCGCCTCAATTGTCAAGAAGAACAAACTATTGCAGCACAATTTGGCATCCAAGCGATACCAACTATTGCTCTGTTTGTTGAAGGCCAGCCCGTCGATGGACTCAGCGGACCACAACCGATAGAGGCTATCGAAGATATGCTCAGTCACCATTTACCCAGTAACGAAGAGCGACTGATGCAGCAAGGGTTAGACTTAGTAGCACAAAAACAATTTGATGAAGCACTACCAGTACTTGCATCCTTAAACGATGAATGGCGCACTAAAGGCGAAGTGAAGCTGGCTTTAGCACACTGCTATCTAGAAACCGGAGCCATCGAAACCGCGCAAACTATGCTTGCAAGCGTGCCGCTCGAATACCAACAAGGCGACTACAAAACTCTCGTTGCCAAACTTGAACTGCATCAGCAAGCAGCTAATAGCCCAGAAATCATGGCTCTTGAGAAACAATGGCAGGATGACCCGCAGAATCCGAACATAGCAATGGAACTGGCTAGACAGTACCACCAAGTAAAACGCGATGAGGAAGCACTCAATTTACTCTGGTCATTATTAAGCCATAGCCTCAATACACTCGATGGCGAAATGAAAAAAACCTTTATGGATATTCTAACCGCACTAGGTCAAGGGAATCCGCTAGCCAATCAGTATCGTAAGAAGCTCTATTCACTACTTTATTAGGATTACTGTTGTTCACCTGAACAATACTGCCCCCAAGAACACATATGGCGCTTAAATGTGAGCGCCACTTCTATAACTCATAAATATCAAAATATTGGCCAATTTTTAGAGCAAAGCTGTATTTTTCCAATCTTGCCTTGGCGTTACCACGCTGTTTGAGGGAAACTTCCAACGCATTCGATATCAATTTAGGCCAAGGGTCGACCATGTCTCTTCGCTCAAATACCCCGCACTCTTTCACACGCTAGTGAAGAGAGCCAATTTTCAAATAAAAACAGGGATACGTCATGGCTATAGATTCATTGATCACCATTGCAATACTCGTATTGGTAGTAATTATTTTCATTTCTTCTGCAGTGAAAACCGTTCCACAAGGCAATAACTGGACCGTAGAACGCTTCGGTCGCTATACCCTGACTCTGAAACCTGGACTTAATATCATCATCCCCCTGATAGACAAAGTGGGACGCAAAATTAACATGATGGAACGAGTCCTCGATATCCCCGCCCAAGAAGTGATTAGCAAAGACAATGCAAACGTAGTGATTGACGCGGTCTGCTTCGTGCAAGTCATTGATGCAGCTAAAGCAGCTTATGAAGTCAATGATTTAGAAAATGCAATTCGCAACCTAACGCTGACGAATATGCGAACTGTATTAGGTTCAATGGAGTTGGATGAAATGCTCAGCCAACGTGACATGATCAACACAAAACTCCTCTCGATTGTTGACCATGCGACTAATCCTTGGGGCGTAAAAGTCACTCGTATCGAGATCAAAGACGTTCAACCACCCGCAGACTTGACTGCAGCGATGAATGCTCAAATGAAAGCGGAGCGGGAAAAGCGCGCCGCAATTTTAGAGGCAGAAGGGGTTCGTCAAGCTCAGATTCTCAAAGCCGAAGGTCAAAAACAATCAGAGATCTTACGTGCTGAAGGTGAAAAACAAGCTGCTATTTTGCAAGCAGAGGCACGTGAGCGAGCGGCAGAAGCGGAAGCTAAGGCCACTGAAATGGTATCGCAAGCAATTGCTCAAGGTGATATGCAAGCAGTCAACTACTTTATTGCTCAAGGCTATACCGATGCTCTAAAAGCGATTGGGCAGGCGGAGAATGGTAAAATCATCATGCTACCACTCGAAGCAACGGGCTTAATGGGCTCCGTTGCTGGTATCGCAGAAATGTTTAAACAGTCCTCACAAACCAAGTAGGTGACAAGTGATTGAACTGCTCTCGCAATTGAACTTCTGGCATTGGTTAGCCTTCGGTCTAATATTACTCGCCGCTGAGCTACTTGGTACTGCGGGTTATTTTCTGTGGTTGGGTCTATCTGCTTTACTGGTGGGCTTATTACTGGCAGTCATGCCAATCGGATGGCAGCTACAGTGGTTGGCCTTTGCAAGTTTTTCTCTGATCACCACTTGGTTATGGTGGCGACGCCAATATAGCCAAGATAAAAAGCAAGATGTTGAGCGAGACCTCAATCAAAAGGACAAACAATTGATCGGCCGAGTAATCCAAATTACGGAAGATACTCCTGCTGGTGAGTTTCAAGTTTCTCTTGGGGATACCCGTTGGACGGCTCGCTGCGAGCAAGGTCTTGCTAAAGACAGCCGTGTCTCTGTGATTGCTGTGGATGGAATAATCTTAGTCGTCAGACCTACCTAAGAATCATACCTCCCAACATCATTTAAAGTATATGAACAATAAGACCCTACGGGGTTTTATTGTTTAGAGCTTGAACAACAATTCCCTTTCAGCTGTTCAATAATGGGGCAGTCGTTCCCTTGATCCCCAGGGCAAGACGCTATCCACTCTTCTAGCTGTTGCTTAATCATGGCCAATTCAGCCAGTTTACTCGTGACTTCTTGTAATTTTTCTTGTGCTCGCGCGCGTACTGCGGCGCGTGTACGGTGCGGATCATTGGCTAATGTGAGCATAGCCTTACATTCATCCAAACTAAAACCTACTCGCCGACAGCGAGCAATTAATAGTAAATCATCCACATGCTGCTGAGTGTAGGTCCGGTAACCACTCTCCGAACGCAATGGCGAGGTGATTAGGCCTTTCTCTTCGTATAAACGAATCGATTTGGCTGTAAGGTCGGTCAGTTTGGCAATTTCGCTAATATTCATATCAATCTTAAGCAATAAAAAGAAAAGGCATGGAATGACCATGCCTTTATCACACCAAAAATGCAATTATTCCTGGCTAATCAACCAAGAAAGAATCGATGCTTTTTCGGTTTTATCCGCTTTTCCATACCAATCAGCCATCATTCCTACCAACTTATTTTGAGTAGCCATAGGCTGAGTCACTTCAGCGCGGTTAGCAAATGCCCAATTAGCAAATTCTTGACGTTCGGCAGCATTCGCTTCACCGTACAAATATTCGACCATTTCATGTGATTTGGATTGTTGTTCTGCATTAGCATTCACTGGAGCAGTCATTAACATAGGGCTAGCTTGAGAACCACCGAGTGAAAGTTGCAAATCGCCTTCTTTAGCAAGGGCATTCATAAATCCTGAAGCAATAGTAAATTGCGTATTCAATCGTTGACTTGCAGATTCAATAGTAAACGTAAAATCATTGTGATCTTGTAGAACCGTATAATCGAAAGGAAAACGAACATATTGTGTTGCAGTGCAGTGTTCTGAACAACTACTTTTTGAAGGTTGCACTACCTCTAACAGATATTGCTTATCCTGGTATTTTACCGTTTGATATTCATCATAATTTTCAAAATAGCTAACTTCGAGGTAAACATAGCTTTTAGGAGCCTCTTTTGAAGATCGTGGAATATTCGCAACAATATCTACCGATGATTTAAGTATATCTGGACCTTTTAACGCTTTTACTTGCGGAGTAAAACTCTTACTAGTTAGTTGAACAAAATCATAGCGTTGGTTCACGCTATCGAGGACATCTTGAAAACTACTATCTGCATTAAGAGCGCTGCAGGCATTTAATACAAAAGGGGCTAAAAGAATTAGTAGTTTACGCATACAACATTCTACTCCATAAGTCTAAATTCATTCATCGAGATTCATTGTTATAAAAAACGCTGACAAGATGCCAGCGTTTTGAAATAAATACTTTTTGAAACTCGACTTAAACAACAGATTTAAAAAATCTATTAGAAGCCGTACTCCAGACCAACGCGAGTTACGATATCAGTATCTTTGTCAGATGTGAAATCTGAACGACCAGCTACACGGATATATGGCACAAATCCATTGATAACACCCATAACTTGCGCAGATACGATGCTATTCGCGTCATCCTGATCTACGCCACCTTTTTCCGAATCTAGGTTAGCTGCATAGCCAACTTTGATTCCAAGAGGGCCATTCCAGTATTGACCAATTACAGAGAAAGAATCTTGAGTATGTTTTACACCTGTTTCTTCGATTTCTTCGCCTTTAAATGCAGCTGCGATACCGAAACCACCTGGTAGACCGGCTTCAAAACCAACGATATAGGCAAAAGTATCTTTTCCTGCAACACCACCGAAGTCACTTGCTGACTCAATACCACCCATTAGAGTTACAGTATCAATGGTATAACGAGCATTCGCGCCTGCAAAAGATGAATCACGATGTGCATCGCCACCACCATTATTGTTGTCATCACGGCCAACAGATGCTGCGAATGTGAAACCACCAAACTTTGGTGAATCATAACGCACTTGGTTCGATTGACGGTCATAATGAGCAGTGATACCACCCCAGTCAAAGGCTGCACCTAAACCTGGGTTAGAGAATGGCCAGTCAACGATTTCATACAGAGGTGTCAAAACACGACCAACACGTACATTACCCCAATCACCTGATGCGCCAAGATAAGTATCACGGAAGCCCAATACGCCACCAGAAACACCACCGTGGCCCCAGTCTGTGCTGTCTACATAACCAGACTCGATCTGCATCGTAACGGTAAAGTTTTCAAACATATCTTTGTGGGCGCGGAAACCAATACGAGATTCGTTTTCCACTACATAACCTTTGCTATCATCTCGGTTATCAGTCGTGTTGTAGTTAACAAGAGAGATAGCTGCAACGCCGTAAACATCTACGTTAAAGTCTGAGTTAATACCAACTTCTTTTGCCATTACGCTAGTTGAAGCAATCGCTACTGCAGCACCCAGAAGAGTACGTTTAAACATTTTGTCCATGGATAACTCCTAAAAATGGATATAGCTGTTTTTGAGTTTCTCCCTTAAGTTGGCCGCCGAAGGGAGAAGTCATTTCCTTTTCGAGTATCGAAACCGATTCTCTTAGTTGTTGGCACACTGACCGTGTATCCATGCCTGTAGACTAACCCTCACCCAGAAAACATCAATCAGAACTTAATTTTTATCTAAAAAAATATGAGCCACGGCAAACTTCTGGGGAGTAAGTGATCGAGATCCAATAATTAAGCAACCGCACAAGACGCCAATATAATCAATTGATTTTTATCGGTTTTATTTTTTCGACTAATTATTTATTTGAAGTATGTCGAATATAAAAAAAGTATGAAGTGACTTTTAAGACTAATTAAATATGGGAGTTAAAGCGAAAGTTTCAAGGTTGTTTTTTGGAAAAAATAAACCCCAGCATAAGACTGAGGTTTAGACTATTTAGAGACTTTTAGTTCAATTTTATTTTCGATATACAGATGAAAATCAAAATAACTTACCCATTTCAACTTGATTTGCTATAGGTGCAACAGAATACTCTCATCAACTGTTGGAAAATTGCTACTTTACAAACTCGATCAGCGCTTGCTCATCTAAAACCTGTATCCCTAATTCAGCTGCCTTGGTTAATTTTGAACCAGCCGCTTCACCTGCAAAAACGATGTCGGTATTTTTTGACACGCTTCCCGTAACTTTTGCTCCTAAAGCTTGCAGTGCTGCTTTTGCATCATTACGGGATAGTTGAGTAAAACTGCCTGTTAACACGACAATTTTACCTGCTAAAGCCGAATCTACCGCCACGGGCACAGCAGCTAACACAGGCCATGTAATGCCTAATTCCACCAACTCTGCAATCACTTGCTGGTTACGTTGCTGAGCAAAGAAAGCATGTAAATGGCTTGCAACCACACCCCCGACATCGGGAACTTCAATCAACTGCTCGATACTTGCCTGAGCAATCGCCTCTAACGTTAAGAAATGTTGTGCCAAATTGAGAGCGGTTGCTTCCCCTACTTCACGGATCCCCAGAGCATATAAAAACCTTGGCAAAGTAGTCTGTTTAGCTTTATTTAAGGCATCAATTACGTTCTGCGCTGACTTGGGTCCCATTCGCTCAAGAATGGTCAATTCTCCCGCTCTTAAACGGAACAAATCCGCTGGGGTACTCACCATTTCGCGATCGACCAATTGTTCAATCACTTTATCCCCTAAGCCTTCCACATCCATAGCTTTGCGTGAAACAAAGTGTTTCAGCGCTTCTTTACGCTGTGCTTGGCAAATTAATCCTCCAGTACATCTAGCAACCGCTTCCCCTTCAACTCGCTCAATTTCAGATTGGCATACAGGGCAGCAAGTAGGAAATCGAATTGGTTTTGCATCGGCTTGGCGGCGCTCTAGCACAACCGAAACGATTTGTGGGATCACATCTCCCGCACGCCGCACCACTACGGTATCACCAACCATAACGCCTAAGCGTTCAATCTCATCGGCGTTATGTAATGTAGCATTGCTCACCGTAACCCCACCGACAAAGACGGGTTCCAACTTCGCCACAGGGGTAATCGCACCTGTCCGACCAACTTGAAACTCAACATCATTGAGAAGTGTTAGCTCTTCTTGCGCTGGAAATTTATAGGCAATCGCCCAACGCGGTGCTCTAGCAACAAACCCCAAGCGCTCCTGCAATTGAGTATCGTCCACCTTGATCACAACGCCATCAATTTCGTAGACCAAAGATTGGCGGCGCTGCAAGATATCTTGATAAAAAGATTTCACATCGGCGAGAGAGGTTACGACTTTGGTTTCAGGGCAGATGGGCAATCCCCAGTTTTTCAGTTGTAAAAATCGCTGATAATGACTGGTAGTTAACTGGCCGCCTTCGATAACACCGACACTGTATGCATAAAAAGCAAGTGGGCGCTGAGCCGTAATTTTGGAGTCTAATTGGCGCAAGCTTCCGGCCGCCGCATTACGAGGGTTAACAAATTGCTTTTCACCTTTTTGAAGCGCTCTCGCATTCAGCGCTTCAAACCCAGCTTTAGGCATGAAAACTTCACCACGGACTTCAAGACGCACAGGAAAATCTACGCCTTGCAGACGTAAGGGGATTGATTTAATCGTACGTACATTTTCTGTGATATTTTCGCCTGTAGCACCATCACCTCGAGTTGCAGCACGAGTCAACACACCATTCTCATACAGTAAGCTCACGGCCAAACCATCCAACTTAGGCTCACAACAAAAATGACTTTGTTGTACGGCTGGAATGCGATCTGTCATACGGCGATAAAAACTGTCTAATTCAGCGTCATCAAACGCGTTATCAAGAGAAAGCATCGGGATTTCATGGATGACAGACTCAAATCCATCAAGTGGGCGCCCCCCCACACGTAGACTGGGTGAATCCGGTGTGATCAACTCAGGATGCTGCGCTTCTATCTCCAATAACTCACGCATTAAACGATCATATTCCGCATCCGGAATCGTTGGGGCATCTTCTACGTAATAACGGACTCCATGCTCATGCAAGGTTTGTCTTAGCTCGGTTAATCGTTGCTCGACATTGGACATAGTAATTCTCTCGGATGATGAAAAAAGGCTCCGCTACGGAGCCTTTTAGTATAACTAGGGATATCTTAGGCTAACATAGCCAAAACTTATTACCTGAAGCGTAAACAGAACAGGATAAATTGAGCCACTAAAAACGCCATTTATGATTGTGCGGCACGAGCCTTAAACTCTTGAATTTGCTTACGATAAGCATCCAAACGATTCGGGGTCATTAAATTACGTGCGTCATCTAATACATGACCACCAAGATCGTCAGCAATTTGCTGAGCAGTTTTAAGCATCAACTTAAAGTTTTGCTCTGGATCGCCAAAACAGGGCAGAGTCATAAAAAATGAGATACCTTTCGTTGAAAAATCCGCAGGATCATCATGCATTAAAGTACCTGGCTGCATCATATTAGCAACACTAAACAGCACTTTGCCTGTTCCCGACAGATCCGCATGGCGATGGAAAATATCCATTTCACCAAACAGCAAACCATTTTGTTGCATGCTATCAAATAGCTTAGTGCCAATAAAAGGCTGACTGCCAGAACAATGAACATTCAGCACAATCACATCCAATTGCTCTTCTTTTGTTTCTTCGACAATAGGAGCGGCATCCATAACAGGTTCAACGATCGGCTTTTGTATTACTGACTGTGCTCTTGGCATTTCAGGCTGAACACTCTTTGTTTGCTGCATAGGCTGCTCATATTCTTCCTCTTGTTCATCAGAATCATTTTGAGCAGTGAAATCGGCAATTAAAGGATCATGCTGTTGGTTTGGAAGGCCAAAATCCGGCTCTTTACGTTCCTTGCGAATGATTTCAAAATCATCCTCGGCCGCAAATGCTCGTGAAGGTGGTTCATCACTCTCAACATCAATTTTGCGTAGAGGTTTATCTCCAAACTTAGATTTCCCCTCTTTTTTGCTGGTCCACAGACCATGAAACAGCAGCGCTGCTATCGCCAACGCGCCAACAATTATCAATACGAATCGCAATTCCTGCATCTTAAACTCTCAGTATCCCGTTTGATGTTCTGAGCTCTAGCGCCCGACAGGACGTTTATCAGGGTGTGGTTTTGACTTGTCAGGGTACTTTACCAAAACTCTCGTTGAATTTAGAACAACTTAATGTGAGAAGTTGAAAAGATGACGCGTTTTTTGCAGTTTCGTCGTTTCACTTCATCTTCAATCAAGTACAATCTTCATCCAGTTAATCAAGGAGAATACTGTTTTTATGCAGATCAGCTCACGTTCCGGGTTCGGTTATTTCTTTTACGGCATGCGTTTAGCGGTAACTCCCGGTATACGCCGCTTCGTCGTTCTTCCGCTTCTCGCTAACATCGTACTAGTCGGCAGTGCTATGTACTACCTATTCAGCCATTTAGATGCTTGGATTACGGATTGGATAGGACAACTCCCCTCATTTTTATCTTGGCTCAGTTATGTGCTTTGGCCTTTACTCTCCCTGACTATACTTGCCACTTTTTCCTATTTTTTTAGTACGTTAGCAAACTTTATTGCATCCCCTTTCAATGGATTGCTTGCCGAAAAAGTAGAACAGCATTTATCGGGTGAACCAATTGGTGAAGAAGGGGTATGGGCCCTAGTTAAGGACGTTCCACGCATACTGAGCCGAGAATGGCGAAAACTACTTTATGTACTCCCCAAAGCACTCGGACTTTTCATCTTGTTACTGATCCCTGCACTTGGGCAAACACTCGGTCCGCTCGCTTGGTTCATCTTCACGGCTTGGATGCTCGCGATGCAGTATTGTGATTACCCTTTCGATAATCACAAAGTCACTTTCCATGACATGCGTAATACTTTGAAACAAAATCAAAGCAAGGCGTATAGTTTCGGTATTTTAGTGGCCTTTTTTACCAGTATTCCTATTGTAAACCTGTTTATCCTTCCTGTTGCTGTATGTGGCGCAACGGCAATGTGGGTGATGGAATTTAAGCCACAACACTTAACGGTTCGCAGGTAACCATCCACATAACTTATAACTTTTTAATCCTTTTCCCTTAGTGAATATGAACTTATTCTCTGCTCATATTCACTAAGTATTCACGCACAAATCCACGCTGCGCAACGAATGAAGGAACATCAACATGAGCAAAATCTACGAAGACAACTCTCTAACTATTGGGAACACCCCGCTAATTCGCCTAAATAAAGTGTCACAAGGCAAAGTGCTTGCCAAAGTCGAATCTCGCAACCCAAGTTTCAGCGTTAAATGTCGTATCGGTGCCAATATGATTTGGGAAGCCGAAAAACAAGGCAAACTCAAACCAGGAGTTGAATTGGTTGAACCGACTAGCGGAAATACGGGGATTGCCTTAGCTTTCGTTGCTGCAGCTCGTGGTTATAAGCTGACCCTCACAATGCCGGAATCAATGAGTTTAGAGCGTCGCAAGCTGCTAAAAGCTCTAGGTGCAAATTTAGAGCTTACCGAAGCGGCAAAAGGCATGAAAGGCGCCATTGCCAAAGCAGAAGAGATTGTTGCAAGTAACCCAGAGAAATATCTGCTGCTGCAACAGTTTAACAACCCAGCTAACCCACAAATTCATGAAAAAACGACAGGACCTGAGATTTGGGAAGCCACTGAAGGCCAGATCGATGTGTTTGTCGCAGGTGTCGGCACTGGTGGCACATTAACGGGTACTAGCCGCTACATTAAAGGCACAAAAGGGAAAGCAATCCTTTCTGTTGCTGTTGAGCCGGTAGAATCTCCTGTTATCACCCAAGCGTTAGCTGGTGAAGAAATCAAACCTGCACCACATAAAATTCAAGGTATTGGGGCTGGATTTATTCCTGGAAACTTAGATTTAAGCTTAATTGACCGCGTTGAACGTGTTACGTCAGAAGAAGCTATTGAAATGGCTCGTCGCCTAATGGAAGAAGAAGGCATTTTAGCGGGCATTTCTTCAGGCGCAGCGGTAGTAGCCGCCAATCGCATAGCTCAACTACCTGAATTTGAAGGCAAAACAATTGTCACCATCTTACCAAGCTCTGGTGAGCGCTACCTGAGTACAGCACTTTTTGCTGGCATTTTTACCGAAAAAGAAAACCAACAGTAATACGTGGTTAAATCAATTTTTCGTTTAAAAAAGCCCCAGTCAGGGGCTTTTTTGTTGATCCTTGCCTCACCTTTGGTAATATCGGCATGTTTTATTTTTAGCTTCAAAATAAAGAAGCCGACGGTTTACGCTCAATTGCTTAAATTGCAACAAATAGCAAAGGCAATTGGAAAATTTTGACCAGTCTTAGTTCTGACACGAAAAGCCTGTGACAGTGCTAGCACAAAGCAGCTGATGCGGTTAAGCTAAATCTGGTTGACAAACTTACAAAAAATAAACTCATTGGGGTATAAAACATGTACGAGAAGCAAGTAGAAATCACAGCAGAAAACGGCCTTCATACTCGTCCAGCAGCACAGTTTGTAAAAGAAGCAAAAGCTTTTGATGCAGACATCACAGTGACTTCTAACGGTAAAAGTGCAAGCGCAAAAAGTCTATTCAAACTTCAAACGCTAGGTCTGGTAAAGGGTACTGTCGTGACTATCTCTGCCGAAGGCCCTCAAGCCAAAGAAGCGGTTGAACACCTAGTTGCTCTGATGGACCAACTTCACTAATCCGGTCTTCCTTTCAAAGCCATTTTGTTCACGCAAAATGGCTTTGTTGGAAATAACCCGAGAAATAAGCTACACGTTACCGTTAGCGAATTATCCAATCTCCCGTTTACAGTTGACCAGTTTAAGGTAAGGCTATGATTTCAGGCATTCTAGCATCTCCAGGTATTGCGATTGGTAAAGCATTACTTCTTCAAGAAGATGAAATTGTCCTAAACACAAACACCATTTCTGACGATCAAGTAGAAGCCGAAGTTGAGCGCTTTTACACTGCGCGTAATAAATCGTCTGCGCAGTTAGAAGTGATCAAACAAAAAGCACTTGAAACTTTTGGTGAAGAAAAAGAAGCCATCTTTGAAGGCCATATCATGTTGCTTGAAGATGAAGAGCTAGAAGAAGAGATTTTAGCCCTCATCAAGAAAGACAAAATGTCTGCCGATAATGCGATTCATACCGTTATCGAAGAGCAAGCCACTGCGCTTGAGTCACTAGACGATGAATACCTAAAAGAACGTGCGACCGACATTCGTGATATCGGTACACGTTTTGTTAAAAATGCTCTAGGCATGCATATCGTTTCGCTCAGCGAAATCGATCAAGAAGTAGTCTTAGTTGCGTATGACTTGACCCCTTCTGAAACGGCGCAAATTAACCTGAACTATGTTCTTGGTTTTGCTTGTGATATCGGTGGCCGTACTTCTCACACTTCAATTATGGCTCGTTCGCTAGAACTACCAGCCATCGTGGGTACCAACGACATCACCAAAAAAGTGAAGAATGGTGACATGTTGATTCTGGATTCAATGAACAACAAAATCATTGTGAATCCAACCGAAGCGCAAATTGAAGAAGCTAAAGCTGTTAAAGCTGCTTTCCTTGCTGAAAAAGAAGAGCTGGCAAAGCTGAAGGATCTTCCTGCAGAAACTTTAGATGGTCACCGCGTTGAAGTGTGTGGCAACATCGGCACAGTGAAAGACTGTGACGGTATCATCCGTAACGGTGGTGAAGGTGTCGGTCTGTACCGTACTGAATTCCTGTTTATGGATCGTGATGCTCTTCCAACTGAAGAAGAGCAATACCAGGCCTATAAAGAAGTTGCCGAAGCGATGAGCGGTCATGCCGTGATTATCCGTACTATGGATATCGGTGGCGACAAAGATCTGCCTTATATGGATCTGCCAAAAGAGATGAACCCATTCTTGGGTTGGCGTGCAGTACGTATCAGCTTAGATCGCCGTGGAATTCTGCGTGATCAACTACGTGGCATTCTGCGTGCTTCTGCTCACGGCAAACTTCGCGTAATGTTCCCTATGATCATTTCAGTAGAAGAAATTCGTGAACTGAAAAAAGCGATTGAAGAGTACAAAGTAGAACTGCGTGCTGAAGGCCATGCTTTCGATGAAAACATCGAAATCGGTGTGATGGTAGAAACTCCAGCAGCGGCAGCGATTGCGCACCACTTAGCGAAAGAAGTGTCTTTCTTCTCTATCGGCACTAACGATTTAACTCAGTACACCCTAGCAGTAGACCGTGGTAACGAGATGATCTCTCACCTCTATAACCCACTCTCTCCAGCTGTTCTGACTGTGATCAAGCAAGTGATTGATGCTTCTCATGCAGAAGGTAAATGGACTGGCATGTGTGGTGAATTGGCGGGTGACGAGCGTGCAACTCTGCTCCTACTTGGCATGGGTCTGGATGAGTTCTCAATGAGCGGTATCTCGATTCCAAAAGTGAAGAAAGTGATCCGCAACGCCAATTATGCGGAAATCAAAGCGATGGCTGAAGAAGCTCTGTCTCTGCCAACTGCTGCAGAAATCGAAGCTTGCGTAGAAAAATTCATCGCAGCGAAAGCATAATTATTGGTTGATACCAAAGAGATAGGCGATGAAAATAGTCGTCTATCTCTGGTGATTGGTATACTATACTTCGACAGAACAAATCTAAAACGTTAGGAGCATGACACAATGGGTCTGTTTGATAAACTTAAGAAGCTAGTCTCTGACGACAGCGCTAACGCTGGTGCAATTGACATTATCGCACCTCTTTCTGGTGAAATCGTAAACATCGAAGATGTGCCAGATGTTGTGTTCGCTGAAAAAATCGTTGGTGACGGTATCGCGATCAAGCCTGCTGGTAACAAGATGGTAGCTCCTGTTAACGGTACTATCGGTAAAATCTTCGAAACTAACCACGCATTCTCTATCGAATCGGATGACGGCGTTGAGCTGTTTGTTCACTTCGGTATCGACACTGTTGAACTGAAAGGCGAAGGCTTCAAGCGTATCGCTGAAGAAGGTCAATCAGTGAAAATCGGCGATACTATTATCGAATTCGATTTAGCATTGCTAGAAGAGAAAGCAAAATCAACTCTGACTCCAGTTGTTATTTCTAACATGGATGAAATCAAAGAGCTGAACAAACTTTCTGGTTCTGTAAACGTAGGTGAAACTCCAATCCTACGCGTTACCAAGTAATCGACTTATGTGATGTAAAAAACGCTGCCCAGTGCAGCGTTTTTTGTTTTTACGGCCTAGCCTTTTTGATATTGCCAATACCCCCTAAATAGGGATCGGTTAGTTTGAAAAACCGAGAGCGTAACGCAGCACTTGCGTTTTTAGCGGCCCAGAGCGTTCGGCTAAAGCAAGTGCAACATTACGCACAAATCTAACCGGCGTGAACGAGTTGCTAAAGGTTTTGTAAAACAGATCCATCCCCGTTTGCATCAGCAGATTATCTGGACGACGACGACGCTCATAGCGTTCAAACAGTGTCTGACTTAATACCGCATGATCCTGTGTTTCCGCCAACAGCACTACCACATCTTTAAAACCTAGATTCACGCCCTGCCCTGCTAACGGGTTAATCGTATGTGCTGCATCACCAACTAGCACACAGCGATTTTTTACATATTGCTGAGCGTGACGTCGAGTCAGTGGGAAAGAGCCCTGCTGCAACACCTTTATATCCCCAAGCTCAACAGGAAAGTGCTGAAGAATTTCACTACGCAATTGTTCAGGGTTTAATGCGACCAGTTTTCGAATGCGCTGCGGAGTATCATACCAAACCAAAGACGCCTGATTCCCCCCCAAAGGCAAGTAGGAGCGAGGCCCCGTTGGGAAAAATTGCTGCCAAGTAGTTTCTTGCTGAATCTGTTCAGTTTGCACATTAATTAACATGCAGTGCTGCCGATAATCCCAAGCCGTGACCCCGATATACGCTAATTGACGAACATGTGAATTCGCTCCATCCGCACCGATCACCCAATCACACTCAATGGCATCGCCCGATTGCAAAGTGACATAGCATCCCTTTTCGGTCACATCCAATTGAGCTAATTGTTCCGGGCACATCAAGGTTAGTTGTGGGTAATTTGCGAATTGCTGCCACAAAGCTAATTGAATGACTCGGTTTTCCACCATGTAACCTAATTGTGGCAAATCCAAGGACTCACAGGAAAAACGAGTACGACATTCTGGGTGTTCCCACGTTTCTAAATGGCGATACGGACAAGCGCGCATGGCTACAATACTTGACCAAGCTCCAAGTTCTTCCAGCAGTTCTACCGAGGTTTGCGAAATCGCGGAGACACGCACATCCATAGGCTGATTAGGCTCAAAAGTTTGCGGCTCACCAGAATCAATCACCGCAACCTTGCGTCCTTGACGTGCAAAGCCAAGTGCAGCCGCAGCACCAACCATACCGCCACCGACTACCAGGATGTCAAATTTATTGCTGCTCATACCCTTTCCCATCAAGCATCTTATCTAAACGGCATTGTACGGAGTGAGGGAAATATTGCGACATTTTTTACGCTAAAACCCTGCTTGTAATAAGGTAAAAAGTCAATCACAACAAGGGTTACAAGAGAATTCCGCCAATTACTAGTCAGTCGGTTTTTAAAGCAGTACAATACGCCGCTTACCGCCGAGAGGGCGGCTAGAATGTGAGCTAAAGCTCAAATGATTGAAGAACTATTGAACGAGCGAAAGTGTGATGAGTAAGAAACTGCTAATTAAAACTTGGGGCTGCCAGATGAACGAGTACGATTCATCAAAAATGGCTGACCTGCTTAATGCTGCAAACGGCTATGAGCTGACAGAAATACCCGAGGAAGCAGACGTTTTACTCCTAAACACCTGTTCGATCCGTGAAAAAGCTCAGGAAAAAGTGTTCCACCAACTTGGTCGTTGGAAAACCCTGAAAGACAAAAAACCCGGTGTAGTAATCGGCGTTGGTGGTTGTGTGGCGACTCAAGAAGGCGATTCGATTCGTGATCGTGCGCCCTATGTCGATGTGATCTTTGGCCCACAAACGCTGCACCGCCTACCAGAAATGATTAAACAATCGCAAATCAGCGAAGCGCCAGTAATGGATATCTCTTTCCCTGAGATTGAGAAGTTCGATCGCCTGCCAGAGCCACGTGCGGAAGGCCCTACTGCCTTTGTTTCTATCATGGAAGGTTGCTCAAAATACTGTACTTACTGCGTAGTGCCTTACACTCGCGGTGAAGAAGTCAGCCGCCCAATGGACGATGTGCTGTTCGAAATCGCTCAGCTTGCGGAACAAGGTGTGCGTGAGGTAAACCTACTTGGCCAAAACGTGAACGCTTACCGTGGTGCAACTCACGATGGCGAGATTTGCTCTTTTGCTGAGTTACTGCGTCTGGTAGCAACGATTGACGGTATCGATCGCATTCGCTTTACCACTAGCCACCCACTTGAATTTACTGATGACATTATTGCGGTGTACGAAGACACCCCAGAATTAGTAAGCTTCCTGCACTTACCAGTGCAAAGTGGTAGCGATCGCATTCTGACCATGATGAAACGTCCGCACACAGCCATTGAGTACAAGTCGATCATCCGTAAACTGCGTAAAGCTCGCCCTGATATTCAAATCAGCTCTGATTTTATCGTTGGCTTCCCGGGTGAAACCGACAAAGATTTCCAAGACACCATGAAGCTGATCCGTGATGTCGATTTCGATATGAGCTTTAGCTTTATCTTCTCTCCTCGCCCAGGCACGCCAGCCGCCGACTATCCATGTGATCTTTCGGAAGAGGTGAAGAAAGAGCGCCTGTACGAACTGCAACAGCAGATCAACAGTCAAGCCATGCGTTACTCACGCCTGATGCTGGGCACTGAACAACGTATTTTAGTTGAAGGTCCATCGAAGAAAGATTTGATGGAGCTACGTGGACGTACCGAAAATAACCGCGTGGTTAACTTCGAAGGTTCACCAGAACTGATCGGTCAGTTTGTTGATGTTAAGATTGTCGATGTATTCGCCAACTCACTGCGTGGTGAATTGGTACGCACCGAACAAGAGATGAATCTGCGTATTGCGACCTCTCCATCAGAAATGAAAGCGAAGACTCGCCGCGAGGATGAGCTTGGGGTTGCTACATTTACTCCTTAATCTCGTATACACTGTCAATAAGTGTCCGGTCAAAATCGGACATTTATTGACATACTGAGAGGCAAATTTGAGCAATAAAATCATAACCTTAGAAATTAATCTGGAACCTTCCGATAACCACCGACTCGCCAGTTTATGTGGCCCTTTCGACGATAACATCAAGCATCTAGAACGTCGCTTGGGAGTCGAAATCAATTACCGTGGCAATTTCTTCACCATTGTGGGTAAAGCCCATACTGCCGCTGCTGCGCTCGATATTATCAAAACACTGTATGTTGAAACTGTTCCGGTGCATGGCCAAATTGCCGACATTGAACCTGAGCAGATTCATCTTGCGATCAAAGAATCCGGCGTTCTTGAACAGCACAGCGAATCCAGCATTGCCCACGGCAAAGAAGTGTTTGTCAAAACCAAAAAAGGCGTGATCAAACCTCGTACACCGAATCAAGCTCAATACTTGATGAATATGGTGACGCACGACATCACCTTTGGTGTTGGCCCTGCGGGTACAGGTAAAACTTACCTTGCGGTTGCAGCAGCGGTGGATGCGCTTGAGCGCCAAGAAATTCGCCGCATTCTGCTCACTCGTCCTGCGGTTGAAGCGGGAGAAAAACTTGGCTTTCTACCAGGCGATCTGAGCCAAAAAGTCGATCCCTACTTGCGCCCGCTTTACGATGCTCTGTTCGAAATGCTCGGTTTTGAGCGCGTAGAAAAACTGATTGAGCGTAACGTGATTGAAGTAGCTCCGCTCGCTTACATGCGCGGCCGCACACTGAACGATGCGTTTATTATTCTCGACGAAAGCCAAAACACCACTGTCGAGCAGATGAAAATGTTCCTGACGCGGATTGGCTTTAACTCTCGCGCCGTGATTACTGGTGACGTCACACAAATCGATTTACCACGTGGTGCGAAGTCAGGCCTGCGCCATGCGATTGAAGTACTCAATGAAGTCGATGAAATCAGCTTTAACTTCTTCCAAGCTGACGACGTAGTTCGCCACCCTGTGGTTGCCCGTATCGTGAATGCTTATGAGAAGTGGGAAGCACAAGATCAAAAAGAGCGTAAAGAGTATGAACAGCGCCGTCGTGAAGAGCGTGAAAGCAAATTGCTCGAAATGCAACGAACTGAAATGGCACTTGGCCACAATAACGAGCCTAACCCGTCATGAGTATTGAACTGGATTTGCAATTGGCAGTCGAAAATGAAAACGGACTGCCAACCGAAGCGGATTTTGCCCAGTGGTTAACCCGTACAATCACCCCTTTTCAGCCACAAGCCGAAGTGACCATTCGCATTGTGGATGAAAAGGAAAGCCATATGCTAAATTTAAATTATCGCGGTAAAGATAAACCGACCAATGTGCTGTCTTTTCCATTTGAAGCTCCTCCGGGGATGGAAATGGATCTGCTTGGCGACTTGGTGATTTGCCGCCAAGTCGTTGAGCGTGAAGCGATTGAGCAAAATAAGCCTTTGCAAGCACATTGGGCGCATATGGTTGTACATGGTAGTCTGCATCTGCTAGGTTATGACCACATCGAGGATGATGAAGCAGAAGAGATGGAATCTCTTGAAACCGAAATTATGCAAGAAATGGGCTTTACTGACCCATATCTGGCAGAAAAAGAGTAACCCTTATCCTTTTAGATAAGGCCTATGTGAGCTATCACACATCTGATAGCGTTAGTGAATTGAGACATAATGAACGAAGACAATTCTCAGAATTCGGAAGGTCCGAGTAGAAAGTCCTTCTTTGAACGCCTAAGTCAACTTTTTCAGGGAGAGCCGAAAGATCGCCAAGAGCTGGTCGATGTGATCCGCGACTCTGAAGTGAATGACTTGATTGACCATGACACCCGAGACATGCTCGAGGGCGTAATGGAAATCGCCGAAATGCGCGTGCGCGATATCATGATCCCACGCTCACAAATGGTCACTATCGATCGTACTCACAACTTGGATGCTTTGGTTGCCATCATGACTGATGCGCAGCACTCGCGTTATCCAGTGATCAGCGAAGATAAAGACCACGTGGAAGGCATTCTACTTGCGAAGGACTTACTCAAATATCTAGGCTCCAACTGTGCGCCATTCAATATCCAAGAAGTGATCCGTCCTGCGGTCGTGGTTCCGGAAAGCAAGCGGGTTGACCGTCTGCTCAAAGAATTCCGTGAAGAACGTTACCATATGGCGATTGTGGTGGATGAGTTTGGCGGCGTTTCTGGCCTAGTCACCATTGAAGATATTCTGGAAGAGATCGTCGGCGATATCGAAGATGAATTCGACGACGAAGAGCAAAAAGACATTCGCCAACTGAGCAAACACACCTTCTCGGTGAAAGCGCTCGCCACAATTGAAGACTTTAACCACACTTTCGGCACAAAATTCAGTGATGATGAAGTGGATACGGTCGGTGGACTGGTGATGACGGCATTCGGCCACTTACCAGCACGCGGGGAAGTCGTAGACATTGCAGGCTACAACTTCAAAGTGACCGCGGCAGATAATCGCCGAGTGGTAGCTCTTCAAGTTACTGTTCCCGATCTGGAAGCGCTTTCGCAAGTCGCGGAAGAGTAGCCCTCATCCTCTTACCAAGTAAGAGAAAAAGAAAAGAGACGATGAAAACTCTATTACATCATCGCCTAATGCGGCCGCTTGCGGCCGCTTTTGTTGGCGTTATAACCCCTCTGGCTTTTGCCCCATATCAATTTTGGCCTTTGGCCTTAATCAGCCCATTTATCCTACTGCTTCTTTTAAACCAACAAAGTACAAAGCAATCAGCTTTGATTGCTTACGCATGGGGAATTGGTCAATTTGCTTTTGGTATCAGTTGGGTACACGTCAGTATTGATACGTTTGGCGGTATGCCTAAAATTATCAGTCTGCTTTTGATGGCATTACTGGTGGGGTATCTCGCACTCTATCCGGGGCTTTTCGGTTGGTTACTCAGCCGCTTCTTTCCTAATAACTCACGAACCAAGTGGCTATGTGCTGCGCCCGCGTTATGGCTAATTACTGATTGGCTGCGCGGCTGGGTGATGACGGGTTTTCCTTGGCTTTGGCTCGGCTACAGTCAAATGGATAGTCCACTCGCCAACTTTGCCCCGATTGGCGGCGTTGAACTCATTACTTTATTGCTCATTTTCAGTGCAGGCAGTTTGGCTTATGCCGTGCTCAATCGTCGTTGGTTGATTGCTGTAATTCCGGTCATCGTTTATGCGACAGGTTATGGCCTACAAGCGATGCAATGGGTAACGCCACAAACTGAGCGAGCAACGACTGTGGCTTTGGTACAAGGTAATATTGAGCAAGGGTTGAAATGGCTGCCTAGCCAACGCTGGCCAACCATAATGAAATACACCGACCTCACCCGCGAAAATTGGAATGCCGATATCATCATTTGGCCTGAGGCGGCAATCCCAGCCTTTGAATATGAGATCTCTTCATTCCTGCACAATCTCGATGCAGCAGCTCGGATGAACCAGAGCGCAGTGATCACAGGCATTATTAATCAAAGTGAAGATAAGCAGTTCTTTAATAGTGTGTTAACACTCGGAGATACCCCTCAAAGCGAGTATCGTTATGATCCGACCGAGCGTTACCATAAGTACCACTTACTGCCTTTTGGCGAATTTGTGCCTTTTGAGGATATTTTAAGGCCATTGGCACCTTTCTTTAATTTGCCGATGTCCTCCTTCAGCCAAGGTGCCTATATTCAGCCCAACTTGATTGCTAAAGGTTTCGCGTTTGCAGCGGCACTTTGTTACGAAATCATTTTCAATGAACAAGTGCGTGATAATGTGACACCAGACACCGACTTCCTGCTGACACTTTCCAATGACGCTTGGTTTGGTCGCTCAATTGGCCCGTTGCAGCACATGGAAATTGCACGCATGCGCTCACTAGAGTTGGGCAAACCGCTGATCCGCTCCACCAACAATGGTGTTACCGCCATCACTGACGAACGCGGGCGCATCGTAGCTCAGTTGCCACAATTTGAAACAGGAGTGCTAAAAGCAACCGTGACACCCACTCGTGGTAGCACCCCGTACTACCAATGGGGCACGGCTCCACTCTATATTTGGGTAGGTTTAGCGCTTGTTTTTGCTTTCTGGCGACAACGCCGAACAAAATAAGCGAAAGCAAAACGGGAAGTTCATCTTCCCGTTTTTTATTCCAACTAGGGTTTGAGAGGTTGGCGGCTAAACGCTTTTCCGCCACATTGGATGCAAGGCTCTATTTCTGTTGGATGGTTAAACTCCGTTTTATGACCACATTGATCACACACCAAAACGCCCAGACCAATCATTTCACCTGCTTGATACAAACCTTGGTGTTCTAAATCGGCAAACAGTTCTACCCACTCGACTTTGGTGCGATCGGTAATATCCAGTAACCCCTGCCAGATTGAATTGGCGATCATCAGATAAAACGGGCCGCTTTTGCTCTGCTCGAAGCTTTGTGAGAACTCTTTAAGATCAGCTTTTACATAAGCGGAGATCAGCGCAAGCTCATCCTTGGTCAAATCATTCGCGGCATCCACGTATTTCGCAGAGGATTCAACGATCTCATTGACCCCATTCGAGCTGTGTTTGAGCGTTTCTACTACCTCTTCCAGTAAGGCTTCATAACTTGCTTTCTGTTTTGGCATCTCTCACCTCTCTCAAGCCTGATGGCTGCCGGATAATACCCAAACGACTTGAAGTTGCAGGTAGGCGGCAAGTGCGTTCATCCCCATGAGCATAGATCAACTATGTGATTGGGGTGAGTAAACGCAGCCAACACCGCTGCAGCTTCAAGTAGGAAGGGTATAGCTATTGTTGTAAACCCCTGCTTTCTGTATTCTATGCCGAACCGAAAGACTTCGTTCCTACTGAACTCACAAATTCCAAGATGGATGTCATCGATGCAAGATCAATACAACCCGCAAGATATTGAACACAAAGTTCAACAGCACTGGGACAACAACAAAACCTTTGTTGTAAGTGAAGACCCAAACAAAGAAAAATTCTACTGTCTTTCTATGTTCCCATACCCAAGTGGCCGACTGCATATGGGCCACGTGCGTAACTACACCATCGGTGATGTAGTCTCTCGTTTCCAACGTCTGCAAGGCAAAAACGTTATGCAACCTATCGGTTGGGATGCGTTTGGTCTGCCTGCAGAAAACGCCGCGGTAAAAAACAATACTGCGCCTGCACCTTGGACTTACGAAAACATCGAATACATGAAAAACCAGCTCAAGCTACTGGGCTTTGGTTATGACTGGAATCGTGAATTTGCCACTTGTCGCCCTGAGTACTACCGCTGGGAACAAGAATTTTTCACTAAGCTGTTTGAAAAAGGCTTAGTGTACAAAAAAACCTCATCAGTCAACTGGTGTCCAAACGACCAAACGGTTCTGGCGAACGAGCAAGTGGAAGATGGCTGCTGCTGGCGTTGTGACACTCCGGTTGAGCAAAAAGAGATCCCACAGTGGTTTATTAAGATCACCGCCTACGCACAAGAGCTACTTGATGATCTGGATAACCTCGATGGTTGGCCTGAAATGGTCAAGACCATGCAACGCAACTGGATTGGTCGCTCTGAAGGTGTGGAACTGAAATTTGCCGTAAAAGGTGAAAACACCGATCTTGAAGTGTACACCACACGTCCGGACACTTTGATGGGTGTGACTTATGTGGGCATCGCCGCTGGTCACCCTCTGGCGACAAAAGCGGCAGCGAATAACCCCGCACTCGCCGCGTTCATCGATGAATGTAAAAACACCAAGGTTGCAGAAGCTGAAATCGCGACCATGGAAAAGAAAGGCATGGCGACTGGCCTAACGGCTATCCATCCTTTGAACGGTCGTGAAGTGCCTATCTACATCGCCAACTTCGTGTTGATGGATTACGGTACTGGTGCGGTAATGGCCGTGCCTGCGCACGACCAACGTGACTTTGAATTCGCGACCAAATATGGCCTCGACATCATCCCAGTGATTAAGCCTGCCGATGGCAGCGAGCTGGATGTGTCTGAAGCGGCTTACACTGAAAAAGGTGTTCTTTTCGCTTCTGGCGAATTTGATGGTTTGGATTTCCAAGCTGCCTTTAATGCAATTGCTGCGAAATTAGAAGCAGAAGGCAAAGGTAAGAAAACCGTTAACTTCCGCCTGCGTGACTGGGGCGTATCTCGTCAGCGTTACTGGGGTGCTCCAATCCCTATGGTGACCACTGAAGATGGTCAAGTACACCCAGTACCAGCAGACCAACTGCCAGTTATCCTGCCAGAAGATGTGGTGATGGATGGCGTAACTAGCCCAATCAAAGCTGATAAAGAGTGGGCAAAAACCACCTTTAACGGTGAACCAGCACTGCGTGAAACCGATACCTTCGACACCTTTATGGAGTCTTCATGGTACTACGCGCGTTACTGTTCACCACAAGCGGATGACATTTTAGATCCAGAGAAAGCCAACTACTGGCTGCCAGTTGATCAATATATCGGTGGTATTGAACACGCGTGTATGCACCTGCTCTATTCACGTTTCTTCCACAAACTGCTGCGTGATGCGGATTATGTGAAGAGTGATGAGCCATTCAAAAAGCTGCTATGCCAAGGCATGGTACTGGCTGATGCCTTCTACTACACCAATGACAAAGGTGGCAAAGAGTGGGTGTCGCCAACGGAAGTGAAAGTAGAACGTGATGGCAAAGGCCGCATTGTTTCTGCAGTGGACACCACTGGTCGCCAAGTTGAACACTCAGGCATGATTAAAATGTCTAAGTCGAAAAACAACGGCATCGACCCACAAGAGATGGTCGATAAGTACGGTGCTGACACAGTACGTCTGTTCATGATGTTTGCTTCACCAGCAGACATGACACTGGAATGGCAAGAATCCGGCGTTGAAGGTGCAAACCGCTTCCTACGTCGTGTATGGAAACTGGTCCGTGAGCACACTGAGCTTGGCCAAGCACCCGCACTGGAGGCATCTGCACTGAATGCAGACCAAAAAGCACTGCGTCGTGATGTGCACAAAACCATCGCTAAAGTGACCGATGACGTAGCACGTCGCCAAACTTTCAACACGGCGATTGCGGCGATCATGGAGCTGATGAACAAGCTGACGAAAGCGCCAATGACGGAAGCGCAAGATCGCGCGATTCTCGATGAAGCACTGAAAGCCATCACCCTTATGCTTTACCCAATCACTCCGCACATCTGTTTTGAAATGTGGGTAGCGCTGGGTGAAAGCAACATCGATACGGCTAACTGGCCAACTTACGATGCAGCAGCACTGGTCGAAGATGAAAAGCTGATCGTGCTGCAAGTCAACGGTAAACTGCGCGGTAAACTCACTGTCGCGGCCGATGCGACTCAACAACAGGTTGAAGCGCTCGGTATGCAAGATGAAAACGTGCTGAAGTTCATTGATGGTCTGACCGTGCGTAAAGTTATTTACGTACCAGGCAAATTGCTGAACATCGTTGCCAACTAACTCACATTTTATCGATGAGTCACTAAGCCATGAGAACACTCGCTGAACTGATGGCTTATTTTAATGTCAGTAAACAGGGTTCGCCCTGTTTACTTATCTCAGCTTATCGCACAGCAAGCTTTCGCTCTTGGTGAGCTGAGATAAGTATTTTGCCTAATAACGAGACTGAAGCATCCATGCGTAACACTCTTTTCCCTACTTTGAAATGGTCACTCTTGGTTCTGATGACAAGCTTACTCACGGCTTGTGGCTTCCACTTACGCGGAGATTACAGTATCCCACAAGAGCTCTCGAGTATGTCTCTGACCAGTTATGACCAATACAGTAGCTTTACTCGCATGGTGCATCGTCAGTTACGTCTCAATAAAATTGATCTGCAAGCTCCAGCTGAAAATCTGCCCAATCTGCATCTCTTAAGTGAAAGCACTGGCGAGCGCACTTTATCGCTTTATCAGAATACGCGTGCCGCAGAAAAAGAACTTACTTTTCGAGCCTCTTATCGAGTCACCGTGCCTAAGCTAGGCAGCCGCACGTTTACCACTAGCGTAACACGCAGTTACTTAGACAACCCACTGACTGCACTAGCGAAATCTGTCGAGCGCGACATGATTGAGGATGAAATGCGCAAACTGGCAGCGACTCAAATAGTACGCCAAATGGCTCGTCTCAAAGCCGACTTTGAACGCAAAACCTTGGATGATGAAAGTATTGAAAACGATGGAGTGACCGATTACCAAATCGATACTCAAGAACGTCCTGCAGAGGTTTCAGCACAAGACAAAGGTGAGTAGTTTCGATGCGCCTTTACGCTGAAAAACTGGCTGAATCACTGCACAAAACGCTCTATCCGATTTACCTCGTATTCGGTAATGAGCCATTGCTGATCCAAGAAGCCAAAAACGCCATCGAAAAAACGGCGCAAGCACAAGGTTTTTTGGAGAAACATCGATTTAGCGCGGATGCAGGACTCGATTGGGGTTCAGTGTATGACTGTTGTCAGGCGCTGAGTCTGTTTTCGTCTCGTCAATTAATTGAGATTGAGATTCCTGAAGCAGGTATCAATGCACAAACAACAAAAGAATTAAGCTCACTCGCAAGCCAACTGCATCAAGATATTCTCTTGCTGGTGATTGGCCCCAAACTGACTAAGGCGCAAGAGAACGCAGCTTGGTTTAAAACGCTTGCGCAGCAAGCCTGTTGGGTTAACTGCCTCACGCCAGAATTGAGCCGTTTACCTCAGTTTGTTCAACAGCGCTGTTTTGCCCTCGGTTTAAAACCGGATGCCGAAGCGGTACAAATGTTGGCGCAGTGGCATGAAGGTAATCTCTTTGCATTAGCGCAGAGTCTCGAAAAATTAGCGTTACTCTACCCCGATGGTCTACTGACTTTAGTGCGCTTGGAAGAGTCGCTGAGCCGCCATAACCATTTCACGCCTTATCACTGGATGGATGCGCTATTAGAAGGCAAAGCCAACCGTGCTCAGCGTATTTTGCGCCAGCTCATGCTCGAAGAGAGTGAGCCGATTATTCTGATCCGCACCGCACAAAAAGAGCTCACTCAACTGCTTAAATGGCAACAAGAGCGCCAAAAGCTGGGTAATTTGGGGAGTCTTTTTGAACGCTATCGTGTCTGGCAGAATCGAAGACCACTCTACTCTGCCGCCTTACAGCGCTTACCGAGTACAACACTGTTTCGGCTCGTTGGGCTATTGGCCAAAGCCGAATTACTGGCAAAAACGCAATATGAACAACCAGTTTGGCCAATCTTGCAGCAACTAAGCCTCGAATGCTGCAATCCCCAGGCAAACCTACCGTTGCTACAGTAAAAGCGTGATATACTGCGCCGTTTTAAGCGAAAGCTATTTTTTATTGATGACATTCAGAGGACATTCTTTTGCAAGGTGAAGCACTCAAAGACTTTCTTTCCGACAAAGCCGATGATATGAAGGCGGTCGATATCGTTACACTTGATGTTCAAGGCAAATCCAGTGTTACCGATTATATGATTGTCTGTACCGGCACCTCGAAAAGACACGTTGCCTCTATTGCAGAGCATGTGGCGAATGAAGCCAAACAATCCGGCCTGCAGCCGCTCGGTATGAACGGAGAAAATGAAGGTGAATGGGTGGTTCTAGATATGGGTACCGTGATGCTGCATGTAATGCAAGAAGCACCGCGTGAGCTATACCAACTGGAAAAACTCTGGGGTTAAGTGTGAAGATTCAACTGATCGCTGTCGGCACCAAAATGCCTAAATGGGTTGAAGAAGGCTTTCAAGAGTACCGCCGCCGTTTTCCGCATGATATGCCACTGGAGTTGGTAGAAATTACTGCGGGAAAACGCGGTAAAAATGCTGATATTGCGCGCATCTTGCAAAAAGAGGGCGAAGCTATGTTGGCTGCTGTACCAAAAGGCAACCGAATCGTCACCTTAGATATTCCAGGCAAACGTTGGGATACCGAAGAGCTCGCAGTCCAATTGGAAAGTTGGAAACTCGATGGAAGAGATGTCTCCATTCTTATTGGCGGACCTGAAGGCTTGGCTCCCGCTTGTAAAGCCGCCGCAGATCAAAGCTGGTCGCTTTCTCCACTAACCTTACCTCACCCTTTAGTGAGAGTGGTGATGGCCGAAAGCTTATACCGCGCTTGGAGTATTACCACCAACCACCCCTATCATCGAGAATAGAGTGTCATGTTACGCCAGCACACCCCCATCCGTGACCATCAAGCCGAAACTCACCTGTTTCGTAATCGCGCTATCGTCTCTTTTTTCGCGATTTTGATCTGCATGGGGCTGCTGGTCACTAACTTATACAATATTCAGATTAATCAGTATCAAGATTACAAAACCCGTTCCAATGATAACCGTATCAAAGTCGTTCCCATCGCACCGAACCGCGGACTGATTTTTGATCGCAATGGGGTACTGCTTGCCGAAAACCGCCCCGTCTTTAACTTGGAAGTGATCCCTGAAAAAGTGTCGAATATGGAAGAAACCATTACGCGCTTACAACAAATTTTGGAGATCAGCCCAGAAAAGATCGCGGCATTTGAAAAAGAGCGTAAACAAACTCGTCGTTTTAATTCGGTCCCTCTACTCACCCAGCTTACTGATGAAGAAGTGGCCAAATTTTCAGTTAATCAACATAAATTCCCCGGTGTTTCTGTTACCGCTAACCTAAAACGCTATTACCCATACGGTGAAGTGTTAACCCACGTCATTGGCTATGTATCAAGGATTAATGACAAAGATTTAGAGCGTCTCGATCGCGAAGATAAAAAGGCCAATTACCAAGCCACGCGGGATATTGGCAAGTTAGGTATTGAGCGCTACTACGAAGATCTTCTGCACGGAACCGCAGGTTATCAAGAAGTTGAAGTGAACAGCCGTGGACGAGTGATCCGCACTCTCAAATACGTTCCCCCTATTCCGGGTAAAGACATTGTGCTTAACCTCGATATCGAACTTCAACTCTATGCCTATAAGCTATTGGAAGGTCGTCGTGGTTCGGTAGTCGCCCTCGACCCGAAAGACAATGGTGTTCTCGCGATGGTGTCTAGTCCAAGCTACGATCCTAATGCCTTCGTACATGGTATTTCAGGTAAAGATTATAGTGATTTGCTGAATGACAAACGTCGCCCGTTGGTCAATCGAACCACGCTCGGTATTTATCCACCAGGTTCTACCGTTAAACCTTTTATTGCCGTTTCAGCCCTACAAGATGGTGTGATTACTCCTAATACTACCCGCAACGACCCTGGTTATTGGCGCATCCCAAACACAGATACTCGCCCATTTCGCGACTGGCTACGCTGGGGACATGGCCGCGTGGATATTATTAAATCCCTAGAAGAGTCCGTGGATACCTTCTTCTATCAAATCGCCTATGACATGGGGATTGATAAACTCTCAAGCTGGATGATGCGTTTCGGTTTTGGCGATCTCACTGGCATCGACATTTACGAAGAAAGTAAAGCAAACATGCCGACGCGAGAATGGAAAATGGCTCGTCACAAAGTGCCTTGGTATCAAGGCGACACCATTCCAGTGGGGATTGGTCAAGGTTATTGGACTGCCACACCGATGCAAATAGCTAAAGCGACTTCAGTGTTGGTCAATCACGGAAAAGTAATTGCACCTCATTTGTTGCGTGCCACCATTGATAACGGCGAACAGTTTTCAACCCAAAAAGAGACGGCTTACACCACTTATCCTCCAATAGAAGGTGTACCTAAGAAATATTGGGATATGGCAATCCAAGGCATGTATCTGGTGAATCACGGCCCAAGAGGTACAGCAAGACGCGCTTTCCAAAATATGACTTACGAAACCGCAGGTAAATCCGGCACAGCACAGGTATTTGGATTAGCGGAAGGTCAGAAATACAACGCGAGTGAATTAGCAGAGCACTTACATGACCACGCCCTATTTACTGGCTTTGCACCCGTGAAAGATCCTAAAGTGATCGTCACATTTGTACTGGAAAACGGTGGCGGAGGTTCCAGTAATGGTGCGCCTGTTGTACGGCAAATTTTTGATCACGTGGTGTTGGGCAAAAAAGAAGAAGAGCCAAAAGCAGAACCAAAAGAAGAGGTAGTACAACCATGAAAATGGATCCTGCAACCGGGCAAAACCGGGCGCTGTTTGAGCGTTTTCATATCGACCTTCCTCTATTGTTAGGCGTACTGGCACTAATGGGGTTTGGCCTCGTTGTCATGTACAGCGCAAGCGGGCAAAGCCTTGCTATGATGGATCGTCAAGCTATGCGTATGGCAATGGCTCTTGTCATCATGGTAATTTTGGCGCAAATTCCACCTCGCACTTATGAAAGTGCCGCACCAATATTGTTCTTCTGCGGTGTGATTTTGTTAGTGTGTGTATTGCTGTTTGGTGAGATATCTAAGGGCGCTCAACGCTGGTTAGATCTCGGTTTCGTTCGCTTCCAACCCTCAGAATTACTCAAACTCGCAGTACCTTTAATGGTGGCTCGTTACATAGGTAAACACGCCCTTCCCCCTTCATTCAAAACCTTAGCTGCCTCGCTCATCATGGTGTTTGCCCCAACAATTTTGATCGCAAAACAGCCGGATCTCGGTACTTCGATCTTGATTGCAGCATCGGGAATTTTTGTGATTTTTTTGGCGGGTATTAGTTGGAAGCTCATCACTGCAGCAGCAGTCGCGGTGGGCGCATTTGTTCCTGTGCTGTGGTTTTTCTTGATGCACGAATACCAGAAAACACGGGTGCGCACGCTGTTCGACCCTGAATCGGATCCCCTTGGCGCTGGCTATCACATTATTCAAAGTAAAATTGCGATTGGTTCAGGTGGCTTATCAGGTAAAGGCTGGCTGCATGGAACTCAATCTCAATTAGAATTCCTTCCCGAACGACATACTGACTTTATCTTTGCAGTGATTGCCGAAGAATGGGGTATGATCGGGATTTTGGTCCTTCTGAGCCTTTATTTGTTTATTATTGGTCGTGGACTTTACCTTGCCAGCCATGCACAAACCTCTTTTGGGCGAATGATGGCGGGCAGTATCGTACTCAGCTTCTTTGTTTATGTATTCGTAAACATCGGCATGGTAAGCGGTATTTTACCGGTAGTGGGGGTACCACTGCCTCTGATTAGCTATGGCGGAACGTCAATGGTGACTCTGATGGCCGGTTTCGGTATTTTGATGTCCATCCATACGCATCGCAAAGCGTTTTCGAAGACGATTTAATGAACCGAATTTATTTATACATATTGCTCACTTTAATCCTCGCGGGGTGTAGTTCTTCGGGAGGGCGTTATGATATGCCCGATGATCAAGCGCCAGACACACCGTTGTCTGTTGAACATATTGAGGATGCTCATCCTCAATACGAGCCTTACAGCTTCGGGGGTAATAAAGACTACACATTACGTGGGCAGAGTTACCGTATCATTAAAAACCCCAAGGGCTTTAGCGAAGTGGGTAAAGCCTCTTGGTATGGAAAAAAATTTCATGGTCATCTCACGTCTAATGGCGAGATTTATGACATGTATTCAATGACTGCTGCACATAAAACATTGCCCATTCCAAGCTATGTCAAAGTGATCAATACCGACAATGGTAAATCGACCATTGTGCGCGTTAATGATCGTGGACCATTCCATGAAGGCCGCGTTATCGACTTAAGTTATGCGGCAGCCTACAAAATCGGTGTTGTTCAAGCCGGTACAGCCAACGTGCGTATCGAAGTGATCACTGTCGATAAACCCGCTAAACCGCGCCCAAAAAGCAAAAGCAATGCACTGGAATACGTCATTCAGGTGGTTTCATCACAACATATTGAACGTGTGCGAACTTTGGCGCAAAACTTAGGTCAGAGTTTATCGGCGCCGAGCTTCGTAGAAAGTACAAATAGTACGCATCGCCTGTATCTCGGCCCATTTACTGACGATGACCTGACGCAGACCTTACTTGAACAAGTAAAATCCGCAGGCTACGACAGCGCGTTTATTAAAGCGATTAATAAACAAACTCAATGACCACTCAAACCTGACCCGAGCATATCAGGTCTGGTTTGAGACGTTATTTTTGTTAAGATTACGGACACTTAAGTAGAACTAAGCATTCACCATGAAAAAATCAATCCTAAAATCCGTGTTAGCGTCTTCAGTTACGCTTTCTCTCACGCTAAGCAGCACTGCTTTTGCCTCTCCTATCGTGACTCCAGACGCTCCACAAATCGCAGCTAAAGGTTACGTATTGATGGATTACCATTCAGGGAAAGTTTTGGCCGAAAAAGAGATGAATACTAAACTCTCTCCTGCCAGCTTAACCAAAATGATGACCAGTTATGTGATCGGCCAAGAAGTGAAACGTGGCAACATCTCGCTTAACGATGATGTCGTCATCAGTAAAAATGCTTGGGCAAAAAATTTCCCAGATTCATCAAAGATGTTCGTTGAAGTCGGCACAACGGTAAAAGTGAGTGATCTTAACCGCGGCATCATCATCCAATCAGGTAATGATGCGTGTGTGGCAATGGCAGAGCATGTGGCAGGAACGGAAGATGCATTTGTGGATTTGATGAACGCTTGGGCAAGCTCGCTCGGCATGAAAAATTCGCACTTTACCAACTCACATGGCTTAGATAATCCCGATTTATACTCAACGCCATACGACCTAGCTTTGCTTGGTCAAGCATTAATCCGTGATGTCCCTGAAGAGTATGCGATTTACTCTGAGCAAAAGTTCACTTATAACGGCATCACCCAATACAACCGTAACGGTTTGCTTTGGGATAAAAGCATGAATGTGGATGGTATCAAAACCGGACACACTAGCGGCGCTGGTTATAACCTCGTTAGCTCTGCAACAGAAGGCAACATGCGTTTGGTTGCTGTCGTCATGGGGACTGATAACGAAAACGCACGTAAAGCCGAAAGCAAAAAACTCCTGAGCTACGGCTTCCGTTTCTTTGAAACTGTGGCTCCACATAAAGCAGGCGAAACTTTCGTTAATGAAACCATCTGGATGGGCGACAAAGATACTATTGCTCTAGGCGTAGATAAAGACACTTACGTGACATTACCGCGTGGCCAAGCGAAAGATCTCACGGCAAGCTTTGTACTAGAGAAAGAGCTGAAAGCACCGCTGAAAAAAGGTGATGTGGTTGGTACGCTTTACTATCAACTGGCCGGTAATGACATTGCTCAATACCCATTAATGGCACTGGAAGATATTCAAGAAGGTAGCCTATTCAGCCGTCTGTGGGATTACCTAGTTCTGCTGTTCAAAAGCTGGTTCTAATTAAAACCATACTCAATCAATACATACGACTGCCAAAGCCGCATAAAGCGGCTTTTTTGTTGACTTGAGATCCTAGCCGAATGGCTGTAGTATTTCGTCCCGTTTTTCCAATGCTCAAACTGGAGTGTCCCCATGCTGAACATCAACTCTGATGCAAAATTAAAAGATCTGCTCGAATTCCCATGTTCCTTTACTTACAAAGTGATGGGATATGCTAAGCCTGAGCTACCAGAACGGGTATTGGAAGTGATTCAGCGTCATGCTCCAGGCAACTACAGCCCACGAGTAAAACCAAGCGCAAAAGGAAACTACCACGCCGTTTCTGTCACGATTAACGCGACCTCAATTGAGCAAGTTGAAATTCTCTATAAAGAGTTAGGTGAAATCGATATCGTGCGAATGGTACTGTAAATACGCAGTTTTTTTATATATTAAAATTTTTTTGAAAGCAGCTTAGGCTGCTTTTCCTTTATTTTTCATAAAATTAATAAACCCACCTTGTTATCAAGGTCAAAAAGTTCCCCCACATGTGTAGTTCATTATTGGCAAGCAGTTTATAATCGAAAAACTTTATATATCTCTGGCGGATGACAAGAATGGAAAACCAGCTATTGGTGAGACGCCTTGGTAGACAGGACTACACTCCGGTTTGGCAGGCAATGCATCAATTCACTGATCAACGTGATTCTACGACACGTGATGAAGTGTGGCTTGTCGAACACAACCCTGTATTTACCCAAGGGCAAGCAGGCAAAGCTGAGCATCTCCTCAATACTGGAGATATTCCTGTCGTGCAAAGTGATCGGGGGGGACAAGTGACCTACCATGGCCCCGGTCAGTTAGTGGCATATTTTTTAATTGATCTACGACGTAAGCACCTTGGTGTACGAGAGCTCGTCACTCATATTGAAAACATAGTCATTCATACTTTAAAACACTACCAGATTGACTCCGCCGCAAGACCTGACGCACCAGGTGTTTACGTACAGAATAAAAAAATCTGTTCTCTCGGTCTGCGTATCCGTAAAGGATGCTCTTTCCACGGGCTAGCACTCAATATTCAGATGGACTTGGCTCCTTTCTTGCGCATCAATCCTTGCGGTTATGCTGGAATGGAAATGGTTCAATTGAGCGATTTATACAGCCCAATTGGGATGGAACAGGTTGAACAAACATTAATCCAAGAACTCGTTACCCTACTGGACTACGAGCAAGTCGAATTCAGCACAGAAGCATACAATCATGAGTAAACCAATTCAGATGGAACGCGGCGTTAAGTACCGCGATGCCGATAAAATGGCCTTGATTCCGGTAAAAAATATGCCAGCAGAGCAGAAAGAAGTTCTGCGCAAACCAGAATGGATGAAGATCAAACTTCCAGCCGATAGCCAGCGTATTCAAGACATCAAAGCCGCCATGCGTAAAAACAACCTTCACTCTGTCTGTGAAGAAGCTTCTTGCCCTAACTTGGCAGAGTGTTTTAACCACGGCACGGCAACCTTTATGATCTTAGGTGCCATCTGTACTCGTCGTTGCCCGTTCTGTGATGTGGCCCATGGTCGTCCGAATGCGCCTGAAGCGGAAGAACCGAAGAAGCTCGCACAAACCATTCATGATATGAAGCTCAAGTACGTGGTTATTACCTCGGTTGACCGAGATGACCTACGTGATGGTGGCGCGCAACATTTCGCTGACTGTAACCGTGAGATCCGCGCTTTAAATCCGAGCATCAGAATCGAAACTCTGGTACCCGATTTCCGTGGTCGTATGGAAGTAGCGCTAGAAGCTCTGAAAGACAATCCACCCGATGTGTTCAACCATAACTTGGAAACGGCACCGCGCCTGTACCGCAAAGTACGCCCGGGTGCAAACTACAAGTGGTCTTTAGAACTGCTGCGTCAATTCAAAGAGCAGCACCCAGAGGTGCCAACTAAGTCTGGCTTGATGATGGGCTTAGGCGAAACTAAAGAAGAAATCGTCGAAGTGCTGAAAGATCTGCGCGCACACGGCGTAACTATGCTAACTCTTGGCCAATATTTGGCTCCAAGCCGTCACCACTTACCGGTTGAGCGTTACGTGCCACCAGCAGAGTTTGATGAGCTGAAAGAGATCGCGCTAGAACTCGGCTTTACTCATGCTGCTTGTGGTCCTTTTGTGCGCTCTTCTTATCATGCTGACTTGCAGGCCAAAGGTTTAGAAGTCAAATAAACCCATATACTCCCTATCAAGCCAGCCAATGCGCTGGCTTGATACTTTAGCTGAGATGAGATCCTGCATCATAATCTCACCATATCGGTTCTTTAACCTTGAATCCTGCGCTTGGGTTCTATAGGCTTACGCTAAGTTTCGATTATTTTTCGCTCACAAACTTGAACGCGCTGTTGAGTGAAAACTGACTACAAGGAAAACAATAATGACTCGTATCGGCTTATTCGCTCTTACCGTGGCAGCGCTGTTGGCTGGCTGTTCATCCAATACCCAGCAAGATAACTACCGCGAAGCGTCTTTTGAACTCTGTAATACCGAAGTAAACATTTACTCAGTCAGTGATGATGGTCAAGTGCGTATCGTATGTGCCGATGGCGCGAAGTTTGCTCTAAAAACCGAGAAAACCCTCGACATCATGCGCGATATCAACGTGGATTACTGTGATGGGGAAGGTCTGGGTAAATTTACCGAAAGCAACAAGTACTACATGTTCAAGTGCAAATCCGGCACGATGATCAGCGTGAGTAAGTAAGCGGTCACTAAACCATATTCCAATAAAAAGCCTGCGAATATCGCAGGCTTTTTTTATCACTACTACCCTTCTGGCTGAAGTTGCAACCCGTGGGTTGCAACTTCACGTTGTTCAGGTCTGCGTGCTTACGCGTACACAGGTAGGCGTTGACAGATCGTCAATACTTTTTGCTTAGTCGCTTCGATAACACCTTGGTCGTTGATGTTGTCTAGAACATCACACATCCAGTTAGCGAGATCTTTTGCATCTTGCTCAGTGAAACCACGACGAGTGATCGCCGGCGTACCCACACGAATACCAGAAGTCACAAATGGGCTACGAGGATCGTTAGGTACTGAGTTCTTGTTCACTGTGATGTTTGCTGCACCGAGTGCCGCATCCGCATCTTTACCTGTGATGTCTTTATCAATGAGATCGACCAAGAAGAGGTGGTTCTCAGTGCTGTTAGACACGATCTTGTAACCACGCTCTTGGAACTGTGCCACCATAGCCTTCGCATTTTGCACAACACGTGCTTGGTAAGCTTTGAACTCAGGCTCCATCGCTTCTTTGAACGCAACGGCTTTAGCCGCAATCACATGCATCAAAGGGCCGCCTTGGCCACCAGGGAACACCGCTGAGTTCAGTTTCTTGTACATCTCTTCGCCAGCGTTTGACAGGATCAAACCACCACGTGGGCCAGCCAGAGTTTTGTGCGTAGTCGTAGTCACAACGTGTGCGAAAGGCACTGGGCTTGGATAAACACCAGCCGCAATCAAACCCGCAACGTGTGCCATATCGACAAATAGGTAAGCACCTACTTTGTCGGCGATTTCACGCATACGTTTCCAATCAACAATTTGTGAATAGGCAGAGAAACCACCGATGATCATCTTTGGCTTATGCTCAAAGGCCAACGCTTCCATTTCGTCGTAGTTGATTTGGCCCGCTTCATCAATGCCGTAAGGGATCACTTTGTAGTGTTTACCAGAGAAGTTTACTGGAGAGCCATGAGTCAAGTGACCACCGTGTGCAAGGCTCATACCCAGAACGGTATCACCAGGATTAAGCAGTGCCATGTACACTGCACTGTTGGCTTGAGAGCCTGAGTGAGGCTGAACGTTCGCATATTCACAGTCAAACAGTTGGCAAGCACGGTCAATAGCCAGAGCTTCAGCTTTGTCCACGAACTCACAACCACCGTAGTAACGCTTACCAGGGTAACCTTCTGCGTACTTGTTGGTTAGTTGAGAACCTTGTGCTTGCATTACACGCGGGCTGGTGTAGTTTTCTGAAGCAATAAGTTCAATATGTTCTTCTTGACGAAGCGTCTCTTCCTGAATGGCAGCGTATAGCTCCGGATCGTAATCGGCGATGTTCATATCACGCTTAAGCATCTGTATCTCCTGACTCAGATTGACTGAAATTGCAAAAAAACCACACAATGACTCTACGCAAACGTTTTCGTCATCACTTTATGGCGCGCATTCTACATAATTTGATCTTTATCATAAAGCCCAAATTCACGAATTTATCATGCAGTTTTTTCATAACCATGAAGACAGCTTTCATCTTGACGATAGAAGTGGCGTCTAAACGACAAAACTGTCAATTTTTTGCTTTACACCCTGTAAAGCGGATGTGACATAGGTTTACCTCAATTTTTCCTCCCTAGCTACCGAAAATATCGACTTTTCATTAACATCCGCGCCATTCTCTTCCTTGATAACCTTATTTATGGAAAAACATTCACACAAAGAAGATTGGATCGCGATTCTGACTGGGACATTTCTGGTCGCACAAGGCGTCTATTTTCTACAAGCTGGGCACTTATTGACGGGGGGAACCACCGGCTTAGCACTGTTAATGACCCAATTTTTACCACTGACCTTTGGCGTGCTCTATTTTCTCTCTAACTGCCCATTCTACTTGCTCGCTTGGAAACGTTTTGGAGCCCGTTTTGCATTTAATAGTGCAATTTCAGGTGCTTTAGTCTCGCTATTTGCTGATCATCTCGCGATGTTGATAACGCTTGAGAAAGTGAATGTGGTCTATTGCGCAGTAGCCGGTGGGGTATTGATGGGTTTGGGAATGCTGATTTTGTTTCGCCACCGTTCAAGCTTAGGCGGCTTTAACGTGTTGTGTTTGTTTATTCAGGATAGATTTGGCATCTCGGTAGGTAAAAGCCAGATGGCAATTGATGGCTTGATCCTACTTGCTTCGTTCTTCTTTGTATCACCGTTGACGATCGGTCTTTCTATCCTTGGAGCCTTTTTACTCAACCTCGTGTTGGCAATGAATCATAAACCGAGCCGCTATCGCGTCATTTACTGACGTTATCTTACTCACGGCGAAGAAGGGCTTAACGAGCTCTTTTTCGCTTGCGTTGCTTCACACCAGCCAAAAAGGTATTCATTAAGCTAGCGAGGGTCACGCCGATGAGGCTAGCCAAAATATCCATGATAGAAAAAGTGCGCAAAGGCGAAAAAGCCTGCATTCCTTCATCGACAAGGCAGCCAATCGCAATCAATACACCGGTGAGAACAACGATTTTATAACTGTGACTGGTGGCTGACAGTACGTGATACAGCGCAAGCGTTAGCAGCAATGCGAGCAAGCTATGCAAGTGCGTATCACCACCAACCGCGATTTCCATCCGGTACACATAATCGGCATGAAAACCCAGTGACTTAAACCAAGAAGCCAGAACGGTAAATAACCCCAGCACACCAAGCAGCAACACTGAAACTGGGCGTTGCTGATAAATTTGGCGGCCTATTTTAAGACAGTGTTGCAAATGCGGATCTCTAATTTAGGCTCACGGCGCGAAGCTAAAGTGCAAGCCAGTTTAAATTGGTGAGTCGATTTTAGGTAATCAGCCAAAAGGTGTCGACTGTTTTTCCCATTCAGCCCACGCGCTAGATGCTCAATAACGAGCCACTTCTGCTCACGATTCCAGTAAGACCATTTCGATAGTCCTACTTGTGAAATTGCCATATTCACCGCTAGGGTATACGGCCCGTAATGCGCAGCCATCGCCATATATTCATTAAGCTCTGGGCTTAAGCTTTCACGTTCGGATAATTGAGCCTCAATCTTTAATAGCTCTGCCCAGCTATCAGGCCACGTAGGTCGCTGTTGAACACTTTCGAGATAATACGCTTTCGCTCTCTTCAAAGCATTGTCCTGCGCATCCTCTTTCATTAGGTAGGCTTGCCACTGCCAGACTCTCCCCGCCAAAAAAGTATACTGCGGATGAGCTGGATTATGCTCAATGGCCTTTTGGATAGCGAATTGTGCCTCTTCAACAGCTGACATATTGGCTGGTGTGTCATTCCAAGTCAGTAGCTCTTTTTCAGCACTCAGAGCGTATAAAGAAGCAATCCCTTGCTGGAAAGCCAGACAGATCACGAGCAGCACTGATGCGATAACGCAAGCTCGCCATCCGGCTTGCCACACACTATTCACTCTGTGGCTCCTGGTTTATTTTCTTCACCATAGTAGGCTTGGTAATGGTAGTAACCACTGTAACCTGACGCTATTTTCGCATTCAGACGATTGAGAATTACGCCGTCAATTCGAGTCCCTTGTTGAGTGAGCTTTCCAACCACTTCACGCACCACTGGTGTTCGGGTGTGGCTTGCATCAATCACCAAGATGACCGAATCCGCATATTGCGCTAACATAAAACTGTCGCTGACCGCAAGGCAAGGTGGCGTATCAATCACAATCCGTTGATAACGTGTCCGCAGATCGGCCAATAGTTCACTGAATGCCGTCGATGACAGCAGCTCCAATGGGTTAGCGGTATAGACTCCAGCAGTAAGAATATCTAGCCCCGACTGTTCATCATGGTAGATGCACTCTTCCAAACGGGTGCCCGTCAATACGTTAGTGACTCCCGGTTGTGAGCCTGCTATCGAGAAACGATGCGCAACCGCAGGTTTACGTAAATCGCAATCAATCAGCAGGGTTTTTTCCATTTGTGCTAACGATAGTGCCAAGTTAATGCTCGAGGTGGTTTTACCCTCCCCAGGCAAACTTGAAGTGAGCATGACAACATGCTGCTCTTTATTGACATGGGCAAGCAGATAACTGGTGCGTATAGTTCGGACTGCTTCCGTCAACTCGCGCAGCCCTTCATCAAAATAGGCTTTGGCATCTAGCTTTCCGCGACGCTTACTGATGGCGGGCACGATCCCAAGCAGGCTCAACGCTAACTGTTTCTCCACCTGTTTGATATCGGCAAACGTATCGGACATCGCATCGGCAATAAAGGCCACTACGCAAGCAAAACCAAACGAGGCAACAAACGCCAACAAAACCAGCAGCTTTTTATTCGGTTTACTTGGAACTAAAGGCGGATTGGCTTGATCGGTAAAGCGAGCAATCGTGGTATTAAAGTCCCCCGAAGCACTGGTCTCTTTTTGGCGAGCCAAGAACAGATCAAACAGCTCTCGGTTGGTCTGTACCTCACGCTTTAACTCGGAATACTTGGCATTTTTTACCGTCAGAGTCTGAAATTCAGACTTGCGTTGGTTGAACTCAGTTTGTAACGAACGTTCCGCTTGCTTAGCGGCTTGTAACTCATTATTGATGCCGTTGAGCAACTGTTTTAATTCTGAGCGTAAATTTTTGCGCACCGCTTCCAACTGGGCGGTGGCCGATTTTAGTTTTGGGTGTTTAGGCCCATAACGTTTGGAGAATTCTGAAACTTTGCGCTCCGCATCGACTTCTGCCACCTTTAAATCCCGAATGGTCGGGTGGTTTGAAATTTCAGGGATGGATGATAACGCTGTTAAATCACTGTCGTTTTTGCTGTAGCTGTTCGCCACTAAATACAGTGTTTCAGCCGCAACACGTCGATCGCGCGCTTTGTTCATCTGTGAGGTAAGCTCTTCTAATTCTTGAGAAGCCAAGCCCTCTACACCTTGAATATCGACCAAGCCTTCCGCTTTCAAAAACGCCTGCAGTTCTGCCTCTGATTCACGCAGTTTTTCACGCAATTCTCCCATTCGCGTGTTAAGCCAAGTATTGGCTTTTAACTCCACTTCTAGCTTCGCTTCTAAATGACTGTCCATATACACACGTGCAATTTCATTGGCAATTTGCGCTGCGAGTTTAGGATCTCCCGTGGTGTAGTAAATATTGACCAATTGCGTTTTGCGGATTGGACTAATGTTCATTCCACGTTTAAATTTGAACAGAACCAGCCGACTGTGACGGTACTCTTCTTGTTCCGGATCCAACACCACATCTTGTGTCTTGAACGCTTTTAGGAATGGCATCCACTCCAATAGCTGTTGACTGAGCCCAGAGCGTTCATTCATGCTTGATTCTGGGTCAAATTCAGGATTACTGGCCAGATCCAAGCGTTTGATGACCTCTTCCGCAATGGTGTCTGACTTAAGGATCTCAATTTGAGTCAGATAGTATTCTTGGCTTTTGGTATCTAGCCCATAGACCTCTTCTATCGATACCGCTTTCGCCTGTGTCGATTCGATTAAAATCGTCGCTCGAGCGGTGTATTCTGAACGCATCGACAGCACCACCAGCAAGGTGATCGCCGTGACCATGATAGAAAACAGTAAGATTCGCCACTTATAGTTCAGCAACACATTAAAATACTGACGAATATCCAGCACTTCTTCCTGAGTGAATTGTTTATCTGTCATCTCGTGTACCATTTCACCCTTGATTTAAAAGAAGCTTTCAGCAACGGTTAAAATGTCACCGGGCTGCAATTTGCTAAATAAGGTCACTTTGACCGGTTTGGCTTGTGGATCATCACTACTGGAAATCTGCAGGTTGGTTTTCGAGGCACGCTCAGTGAATCCTCCAGCAATAGTGATCGCTTGATTCACCGTCAGCCCTGGATAATAAGGGTAACTCCCCGGTTTCATAACCTGGCCATTCACAAAGAAAGGACGATATTCAAGGATGGAAACAGATACATTCGGGTTGATCAGATAACCATCTAATAAACCATCATGGATGGCGACTTTCACTTCTTCTAAGGTTTTACCCTTTAAGCGAATTTTGCCAAGGAATGGATAATCAATCGTACCGTTGTCGCTGACGCGGGTCTCCACCGAGAGTTCGGGTTCATCATAGACTTGAATGCGAATTTGATCGCCAACGCCCAATCGATAAAAGTCATCATTAGCTATTGCCAAAGACGGTAATAACAACAAACACAACAACAAAGAGAACAAGGACTTCATAATGCCTACATGACTCCTTGGATCGTCAGGTAATACACATTTTGACTATAGCTAAGCGTGTTGATGTTGGAGTCTTTTTTCTCACGGCCTAGCCCAAATTCAAAAGTTAGCCAACGGCGAAAATCATAACTGGCACGTAAGCTGGCACTGGTTGTGTCGTCTTGACGAGCAGACTCCGTGTAGTCCTCGCTCAAGCGAGTTAATGCCGCTTCAGTGGCCCACTGTGTATCCCAGTTGTGTGACCAATTGACTTGATAGGTTGCCGCATCAATCGCATCCCCATCACCATCAGAATCGGTCGAACGGCGATTCGTAACCAGTTGTAATGCCGAATAGGAACGAATGAGATAGGTCACATCCATATCCCAAGAGGCGGAGCTGAAATCTCGTCGACTCGGCGCATCAAAATCCTTCTGCTGATAACCCAACTTAATGTTGCCCTGCAGCTTACCCGTTGCATCCCAAGATGTTCCAAGGTAGGCAAAATAATGATCGTTGTCTTTGCTGCTTGAGCCTGGTGCAATGGTGTCGTAACGACGAGAGTTAACGATCACTTCGGCAATCAATGATGTACGAGGCAGAGCCTGATAATAAAAGGTTGAGTTAAAGCGCAGCTCATCCCAGTCCTGATACTGGGTGATGTTACGGTTGTTCTGGTAAGTAAAGTTTTGCCACCCGACATTGGTTTCAATTCGACCTACAGCTTCTGTCGAACCAAAACCATACCCTAGATTGAGGGTGTTACTGTCATATTGGTTATATTCCAAACCTAAGGTTGTGTCGTTGTCACCTCGACCTTCATGTGCCAAAGCTAAGTTGTACTGCAAGGCTAAACGATGGCGCGAATTGAGCTCCCAATCACTGGTTAGGTCAAGATAATGATCGGTAAAGTTATCTTGATGGGAGCTAAAATACGTCCCGTTACGAAGCCGATAACGAAGCTCAGTTTTATTGCCTTGTGGCTCAATTTGCAGAGCAACTCCCGGTTCAATAATGGAAAATGCCGAGCTATCAAGCCCCTGATCCGCTTTCGCAATGTTGTCGTTATAACCCGTTGAAAGATTTAGAAAAGGCACAATAGCAATACCCGATTCGGTTTCTATCGGGTTTGGGGTCAGCTTTGCCATACCCAAAGGCATATGGCTCGCCACTAGCGTCACTACGCTGGCGTTCAAAAGAGAAGTCAGTTTCATCCGTTCTTTTTATCCGTATTTATTTAAATATCTATCCATTCAAGAGTAGCACTCCTCATCAAGAAGGGAGTGCTGTTGCTTAATATGCGTTCTTTCCGACAAAACCTTTGAAGATGGTGAGAAAGACGATTTTGATGTCAAACCACAATGACCAACGATGGATATAGTCGAGATCGAACTGTACTCGCTTTTCCATCTTATCAACGGTGTCCGTTTCTCCACGCCAACCATTGATCTGCGCCCAGCCGGTTATGCCTGGTTTCACTTTATGGCGCAGCATGTAGCGGTTCACAATGGTGCGATATTGCTCATTGTGTGCCACGGCATGAGGTCTGGGGCCAACGATGGACATAGTCCCTTGCAGTACGTTGAAAAACTGTGGTAATTCATCCAAAGATGTACGACGAATAAAAGCACCAAATCGAGTAACACGCGGATCCCCTTTGGTGGCCTGCTGCACCTTACTGCCATTATCCATCACTCGCATGCTGCGAAACTTCCAAACTTGGATTGGTTTACCATCTAAACCATAGCGATTTTGTTTAAAGATGACAGGCCCAGGCGAACTGAGTTTGACGCCAATAGCAACGAGCAATAAAACGGGACTGATCAGCATCAGAATCAGGCTGCTCAGCACCAAATCTTCAAAGCGCTTCACCCAGTTCAACAATCCATTAAACGGCGTATCAAAGATACTGAAAGCGTTCACATCACCAATCGTGTACCAACGTGAGTGCAATAAGTTAAACGTAAAAAAGTCAGGCACTATGTAGGTATTGACGGTACTGTCGGAAAACGCATCCAGAATTTGATTGATACGACGCTGAGCTTGCATCGGTAAGGCGATATACACATTCTGCACTTGACCTGTTTTCGCAAGGCTGAGTGCATCGTTAATATTGCCCAATACAGGAATTGCATCATCAAGGCGTGAAGGTGCGCGATCATCATAAAAACCTTGCATCACTATACCCAACTCAGGATTGTGATTAAGGCTTGATGCGAGCTCCTGCCCCTGCGCTGTCATACCGATAATGACCGCATTTTTGGTATGCAGCCCTTTTTTATGCAGATAATAAATGGTGGCAAAGGCAAACACTCGCCACAGAATCAACGCCGAAAAAGATCCTACAAACCAAGTACCTACCACTAGCCGAGAAAATTCAATCCCCGTTTTTGAGAAATAGGCTAGCAAGGTTAAACAGGCGATAGTAGCCGCCCAGCAAAATGCCGTGTGCAGAGATAGCGAACGTAGCTTTGCGGTACGCCAACCACTGTAAATATCCAGACTTTCAGCAATATAGGAGTAAAAAAGAACACCAAGCAAGGCCACCGAAATATAAGCCATGGTGACAACCTGATGTTGAGACTTAATCGACAGATACATGATTAATAATATAAAAAAACTATCAATCAGTCTGTAGAAAAACTTACCCGGATAAATACCGATACGGATTAGGCCTTTTTCCCTCATATCGAGATACTCCTGTTTGGTGCAAGCAATTGGCAAAGGATAATTTAAATGTATGAATTATTTTTTTCATATTACATCTTTATCAATAGAAATTTTCGCATCAAATTTAAGACTGCAACAAAATTAGGGCAAACTAAAACAAAAAAACAAGCATATAAATCAATGCACATAAAACAAAAGAAAAGCACAATCAAAAAACAATAAAAATCAAAATGATAAAGTAACAAAAAACCATAAAAACCTAATATCACCACCCTATCAACAGTGAAAAAACAAACTAAAGTTTAGTTTAAAATTCAATTAGATAATTACAAACACGAAAATAACTAACACTTAATAGCCATTTCAAGACTGAGATAAATTTATTAACCTTGAGATTTATTGGTGAATCAAAAATGAGATAAAAAGCGAAGAGAATAAAATTTAAAAAAACATCATTCTCGTATTAAGTTAAAATATTGATAAATAATCATCGAGCACAACACATTATGAAACGCGCTTCATTTGTACTATTTGCCAGTCTTTTTACTAGTCAATGGGTATGGGCAGACACCGCTGCGGATATTACCCCCTCAGCCACCTTTGATATTGCTTCATGCAGTGACGATACCGTGATTAATGAGTATTTAAAAAACTCGGCCGATCTCATCAACACGCTGACCTACTTATTGAAAACGTGCCCTCAAAATACGCTGAAGATTGCTTCACTTGCCGCTAGCCAGAACCCTTTGCTAACGCGAGAAATCTATACCGCTCTGTTCCAGCAAACTTCGCAGGCTGAGTTGGTGCAAACCGCAGTGAATGCAGTGAAAAGTGTGCAACCTGAACAACGCTCAGATGTTGTCCAAGCCGCGATTGAGAGTGCACCGCAAGATCTTGCCCAAGCGATCGTGGATGCGATTGCCGAAGCCGGCCTAATGGACCCAGCCGATATCCTTATTGCAGCCATTGCTGGTGGTGCTGACCCAGCAGCCATTGCTCAACCAACCGCAGCGGGTATTGCTACACCACCTCCGATTGCGCTTGCTCCGGGGTCCACCAATACCTTTGGTACGGGCAATGGTAATGGTGGCGGAACCGCTTCACCAAACTGATCGATATCCCAATGGCTTGGCGTTGTAGCCAACACCACTGCAACATCAAGTAGGAAGGAAATAGCTCACCGAATTAGCCCGAGTCTTAAAATAACCCTTGCCTTTATAACCTCAAATCAGTGACTAGAATTGATAAGTCAAGTCACTGATTTGAGCAGATGAACTCATGACTTCATTTAAAAAAATCCTTTTCTTTGCTTTTTTGCTGTTTGTTTTTTGGTTGCCCATTCCACTTGGTAGTAATCGCCCATGGGCTTGGTCACTTAATGAAATCTATGCTGCGGCTTTACTGCTTGCCTGTGTAGTGGCAATTCCTGCCCCTCAGTGGTGGCAAGCAATTAAGCGTGCGAAAGCCATTTTGCTCCCTGTCGCACTTTTTACAGTCTGGTCATGGCTCCAAAGTTGGCCACGCTTGAACCTTTCCGCAGACCCTGGGCTTGTGCTTATTTCGGCCGTCAAATCACTGCATTACCTACAAATTTGCTTGATTGCCTCTTTGGTGATTGATACTCCGCACAAGGTAAAAATGTTAGCGACCACTATGATAGCCAGTGGGGTGTGCCAAGCATTTTATGCCGGTGTTGTACTGCTACTCGAACTTCACAGCTCTCCTATTTTTTCTCTGCCCCTAAACCAACGTGCGTCAGGTAGCTTTGTTTATCACAATCATTTAGCCAATTTTCTTATGCTCAACCTTTGCCTCGGTTTTGGTTTATTGATTGCTCAACTCAGCCACCAAACCTCATTGGGTTGGAAAGGTACACTGAAAAAGCTCATGTCACTTGCTCTCTCAGATAAAGCCTTTATCCGCTTGGGCTTAGTGATTATGGTGATCGCGCTCGTCCTCACTCGTTCCCGAATGGGTAACATGGCCTTCTTTATTGCCTTGAGTATTGGATGTGTACTGCTACTGCTGTTTTATCGCCATAAACCGAAGAGCATCTACATCCTTATCGTGAGTCTTTTTGTCATCGATACTTTCGTGGTCAGCCATTGGTTTGGGCTAGATAAGGTACGTCAGCGGTTGGTAGAAACCAGTTTAGAAAGTGAATCACGCGATGATGTGGTTCGTTATGCCTTACAAGCGATTCAAGATCGTCCACTCACTGGATTTGGTAATGGCACGTTCTACTCTACGTTTCCTGCTTATAACCAAGGTAATGTTGCGCTGTTTTACGATCACGCCCATAACGATTATGTGCAATTTGCCCTTGAATCCGGCTTAGTAGCAACGGGATTACTTGGCATCATGGTGCTGTTTTGCGTGTGGCAAGCCTTTCGCGCCTTTCGGTTGCGCAGCAATGCCACCATGCGCGGTATTGGTTTAGGAAGCTTAATGGCCATCATCGGAATGTTGCAGCACATGAGTGTGGATTTCCCCCTACAAGCACCGGCTACAACCCTTTATTTTCTTTTCTGCTTATTGCTCGCCAACTGGAGCAGCACGCTCCCAACCCCCAAACATTCTCGTTTACGCACCGCGTAATCAAAGCTAAATAAGGAAGTGCACGTCATTTCCTTTCTTTTGGCATCGAGCCACAGTAGGTACACCTAAGCCACTTGAAGTTGCAGGTCGAGATCTCCATGCGCATAGATAGGTTATCCGAGCGGTATAAACGAGCGCTGCCAACATCACAACTTAGTGGACATGATCTGGCTAAACATTGAGCTCCAAAACCTCACAATCTTTCATACTTACAAAAATGCAGATCGAACGATTTAGCTCTTTGTCTACATTACCTTTTAGGATCTTAAAACGAAATGTTGCTGTCCAAACGATATGATATTTGCAACGCCAATAGACGTGTGATGAACTTCTGTAGTCGCCCATGTTATTTGAATTCTCTTAGCTTATGGTGAATAAGAGTTTGTCTTCTAACATGGGCGCATTTTCGGGCAAAAGCCCCTAGGTATAATCACCACCGCTAAAAGCGGTCGTTTAGGGATGACAAAAAAATACCCCGATTGCTCGGGGTATTTCGATCTATCAATGTTCAAACTATCACTTTGGATTAGTAGACGAACTGGAATCCTTCCACCAACCAGCCTGCGCTCCAAACGTTAATTTGTTTGATGCGCTTGCCTTGTGGCACGGTGTAAGTCTCAACTTTTTTATTACTCGCGTAGCTTGTAGAACCCAGCATCACGCTTGAACCATTTTTCATGGTGAACTTAATCGCTACAACATGATATCCACCCCAGTTATAAAGACCTGAGGTCACTTCTACTGACTGCAGTTGGTCCAGTGCAATCGGTGCTCGTAATACTCCACCGTTTGTACCTTGAACCGGTCCACCAACGAGGTTGCTTGTTGTAGTACCAATCGCATCGATGGCGAAACCAGAACGTAGGAACATCTGATTATCTGCCGTTACCGTGCGTTGATACTGCGCCGTATTCGAGTAACCGAAGATTGGTGACTCACCACCTACCGCGTTACGCAGCGTACTGGTACGGTAAGTGTTGTGGCTCAACCAACTAGGTTCTTCGAAGGTTGGGATCACACCATTTTGCTCAATATTACTCAGATGGAAAGCGTGTTGGTTCCAAATACGGGTCGCGTTTTTCCAAGGTTTAGCGCTATCCGCTGATTGATACACGTAAACACCATGGTTAATCGAGTATTGGCGATCGAAATCGTTCGCAGCCACAATCAGTTCCGCGTTGTTATCACCTTCAAGATCCACCACCACTGGGTATTCCCACAAGGTTGCCGTTGAGTGCGCTAGAGAGGCACGCTCTTTACCGGTTTTACCATCTAACACACGTACTCGAGCGTGATCTTGAACGAGAACTTCATCAATACCATCGTTATCGAAGTCATAAGCTGATACGCCGATTTTGCCGCTGCCGGTATCATCGTTCGCCACAGACCAAACACGTTCACCTTGGGCATTGTACATATCTACTGCAGCGTAGCCTGCGTACACAATCCCTTTCACATCCAGATCGTTAGTACCATTTGGTGCAGCCAACTCAAATTGAACCCCGTCTAAGAGCCAGCCAGCCGTCCACGCTTTCAGCCCTTTGATACGGCTGCCTGCAGGCACTGTGAAACGCTCGGTTTGTTTCGAATAGGCGTAGTTTTTCGAGCCCATTGAAACCACACTGCCATTGTTCATTCTAAAATCGAGCGCTAACAGATGATACCCACCCCAGTAATACTTACCCCAGGTCAGATCGATCGCTTTAATGTCTTTCACATTGACTGGAGAGTTCAGATTACCGCCAGTACCACCAACCAAGTTCGAAGTTGAAGAACCGATGGCATCAATTGCATAACCAGAACGCACATAGATTTTTCCATCTACGGCCAAATCAATCGAAGTCGGTTTGTTATTTGGCTGATAAGCGTAAACTTTTGAAAATTCACTGGTTTCAATCTCTTTTGCTTTACCAAGGAAGTTCGCGATTGCTTGTACGCCACCGCCTGGGTTCGCAGCATTGTTCACTTCCCATTTGATCGTGCCATCGTGCTCCAATACCGCAAAGCGTGCATTGTCACCCGTTGCAAATGTGGCAGGTACGGAAGCCACGATTTCTGGCTCTGGATCATTGTCTAAATTGACTACAGAAGAGAACCACACCGCATCATTGGCTTGATATTGCCAGTTGATAGCGCCGTTGTTTTGGTACAGCGTACCACCAGAGAAAACTTCTTGTTGTTGGTCTGCATCCACATCGACATTGATTGAAGAAGGCGTCCAAGCATGGTTAAACACTAAACCGCTTTGGTAGTTATACACGCCATCTGCAGCCAAAATCTCAACACTGCCATCGTGGTCTAAATCTGCTAAAGTAATATCGCCAACAATTTTCCAACCGCTTTCGGTGGTCGGAATCTGTTTTTTGATATTGCCGCGGTTGTCCAGAATCGTAATGAACTGGTCACGATTGTTGGTTGTAACAATCTCAACGATACCATCACCATCCAAATCACCGATTGCAGGAGAGTAACGAGCATCAGCAATCACTCCACCGTTGGCGTAGTTCCAAAGCTCAGAACCATCCACACCACTCAAGGCACGGACTAAACCACCATTGGTGTATTTATTTCCTTCAAAGGTGACGACAACAAGGTCAGCAACGTCTTTCTCATCAATCTTACCGTCACGGTTATCGTCATTCAGTTGCGCCACAACAGGCGTTACCATTACTTGATTCGAATTAGGTAAGAACGACCCGCCCTGCCAAGACCATTTCTGCTTCATGTTCAGGGCTGAACTATCGCCTTCATAAGGTACAACACGCATTGAACGTGGTTTAGAAAAGTCGAGAATTTCGCCGTTGTACGCTTTCACTGCACGCATCTGCTCATTTTGGGTTTGCCCCCCAAATACCGCGAGACGGTTGTAAGAAAGATTATCCCAATCACTGAGCATAACGCCCAATCCTTGTGGTGCGTCCACATCCACTTCATGCCCATAAATGTACGCAGGCAGTGAATAGCCAGAACGCTCGCCGTCTTTCAGGCAGTAACGCTCACCATTTTGGCGGCTCACAATACAAGCTTCAGGATAAGTTTCAGATGCCAGCACTCGCATTGAGCGTGGTTTAGAAAAATCTAAATACGCACCGTTGTAAGCTTTAACATTCTTAAGCTCTTCGTTGCCAGTATAGCGATCGAACACAGCCAAACGGTTGTAAGAAAGGTTATCCCAGTCACTGAGCATGACAGAAATACCACTTGGTGCCAGTACATCCACTGGATGTGCATAAATCCAGCTAGGCAAAGAGTAACCAGAACGCTCTCCTGCCTTTAAACAATACTTTTCACCATTCAAGCGACTGATAATACACCCTTCAGCTTCCGTCGTTGTAGCCTGAACCATAGAACTACTTAGCGATAAAAGACCGACAGCAAGTGCGATATATTGAGATGTCATCTGTAAGACTCCCTTTACTTCGTGTTAATTTTCTAAGCCAGAAGCAACAATATGCATCCGGTTGATTTGTGTAGTTATTATTTTTTAAACCTAGAACTGGTAAAGTCGATTGCTAATAACGACCTGACGAAATTATCAATACCCATAGACATTATTTCAATACGTCAAGCCTATTTTAGCGCCTCAGTAATGAGACATCTCAATGTTGAGAAATAAAAGAACTACAAAAGGTATTTTTCTCTTTTCACCTTACCTATTTATTGGTGCTGTTATACTAAATCACGATGAATGCGGAGGATAACGCCTTGTATTACATTTTTATTTCACTCGCTATACTTAGCCCACAAATTTTCGCAGAGACGATCTCTCACAATGTTGTGGATTTTGGTGCTACCGCAAATGATAGGCAAGATGACTCCAGCGCATTTCAAAATGCTCTTGACCAATTAAGCAATGGAGAATTGTTAATTATTCCCTCTGGAGAATATCTCATTTGCAAAACACTTTATTTGAAAGAGAAAAGTGATATTGAAATAGTTGGTGCAATAAATAGTAAATTAAAAAAATGCAACCCATTTTCTGGAGAATATTTACTCAATATCACTTACACACAGAACCTCAAACTACAAGGTCTCAGCTTTGAAGGGCTGCATGATGGAGATCTCAAACCCGTGTGGGGAGAACAGGGCGTTTACTTAGGCAGCACTAAGGGCTCCCTAGTCGCGCAAAATCAGTTTATCCGCTTTGGTGATGCCGCACTGCGCATTACCACTGCAAGCCAAGACCACTCTATCCCTCCAGGTTCTCACTCAATCAAAGTCAGCCATAATCGCTTTGAGCATTGCGCACAGGTAACCACAACCCAAGCGACTTCAGGAACCGAAATGGCAGGTACGCAAGATATTACCGTTGACAATAACTTGTTCAATGCGTGTAAATTAAAATTATCAGCTCGAGCCGATACAAGAGGGGCAAAAGTTATTAGCAATCGCTTTGAAAATATCAATGGAACCTCAAACGAAGTCAGTTATTATTCAGATGTGTTTTATTCTGGAAACACCTTTTCTAACATAAATGGCTTTGCCATAAACATTTACCCAAACTCTAGAACAGAAAAAAACATTCAGTGGGGAAATATATCAATCGTCGGTAATAACTTTGACACGATTCAGCAAGGCATCCGCTTACAAAGTTTCAGTGAAAACAGTTCAACCAATCAGCCGATTAAAAACATCCAAATCAGTGGCAATACCTTTAGTAATATTTACTTTGGTAGCGAAATAGAAAATCAATATAAGGCAATTATTAGAACCAACAGCCGGGATAATCTTGTCTCATTTGAATACATTAATATCACAGGCAATCAGTATCAATTAACCCCTTACAGCCAATTCATTTCTATCGACAATAAAAGCCTTGCAATTCATACAAAAAACAACACCAGCCTTTATAGTGATAGTTATTACATTCAACATCATATTAAGGATTGATATAATTCAAATGAATAAATTCAAATCGTAAATATTTTAATATTATACAGAAGCGACACAGTAAAAAACCTTACTCGCCTTAACTTACAATAAGTTACAGACAAAACCCCAATTAAGACTAAAGTACTAAAAACAGAAAAACATCATGCATAAGCATTAACATGTGTATAAAAAAAGGAAAAATCGCGAATCCCGATTTTTCCTTTTCAATTAGGGTAGTTAAGTAAATACTTTTACAAACTTAGTTTTTTACCACTGTCATGAGCTGTTCAACTTGCTCACCTGAAACGGTGTCTACAACTTGAGCATTAATGGTATATTCACCAGCAGGATAACTTTTATCTAAATTAATTCCACGCACTTTGGAATAGGTATTCCCAGCGCCAATCACCCATTTCTCTCTTGAGTTAACAGGAATAATCAATCCATCTGGACCTACTGCCGTCATCCAAAACTCGACGTTTGCTTCGCTATCACGGCCGTTATTCAAATCAACAGTAAACGGCACAAAACCACCTGTGCTAGCAACACTGCTGATACCAAATTGGTTTTGTATATCAACCGTCAGACCATTCAGCTCAGGCAGGCTATTCAGATCTACCCCTTTTGCAAAGTCTTCTTCCGCTTTAAAAATTTCGCCGTTTTCTGCCACAATTTGTAGAGAAACCGTGTATTTACCATCCGCCATGTACTCAGGGATCCAGAAGCCGCGAGTCACATTCAACATGCGGCCATCCGTGAGTGCATCCGACTCTTGCTGAGCGGTATCAACCCCAACAATAGCCTTGGCTGGGAAATAAATACCTTCAGGTCCTTTAACGGAAAGCCAGTATTTAAACTTAACCGTTTCACAGCTTTCGTTGGCAATGCCCAACTGGCTTGAAATGTACCCTCCGGTACTCGCCAATTGGTTGTGATCCAATGTGATATTCGCTGAAATAAGAGGCTGTGTTTCACAATCAACCGTTGCATAGGAAGCAGTTGAAAAAGTCAGTAATAATGAGGCAGTCAAACAAGTGTGACGCATGTTCATAATAATTCCCTTCATCTTCATATTGGGGATAAATAGCCATAAATCCGTGGGGGTGTTGGAATACAACACAATTTCGAACCAAGGCTAATAGATAATTTATGAAAATACATCACACCTTAATGAAAGCCGTCTCAGTTATCGAAAATAAGACAAATGTACCATATTGTATCTAATAACGAACACTCGATTTAAATCAATCAAACCATTTCTAATACAAATAATTAAATAAACCTTAGTTCACTTGATTTTTTATTCGCTTTAACTTTTCTACGATTAATAATCCCGCGTATTTTGTATTAGTAAGTAAATAACGTTTCCACATACGGCCAGGCTCTTGTAATACTCGATACAGCCACTCTAACCCAGATTTTTGCATCCAAAGTGGTGCGCGTGAAACATGCCCAGCCACCACATCGAAAGTGCCACCGACCCCCATCACAAAAGAAACGCCTAATTCATCTTTCCAGCGGTTAATAAAATTCTCTTTCTTCGGCGAAGTGATTGCGACAAACAGTAACTTGGCCCCCGACTGACGAATTTTCTCCACCATCGCTTGCTCGTCATCCCCAAAATAGCCGTGATGGTATCCCGCTATAAGCAATTGAGGGTGCTCGGCCTGCATGACAGATGCGGTTTTTTCAACAATGTCCTCTTTCGCACCTAGGTAAAAGACTGGGAGTTGGTCTTGGGCAGCCATGGCATTCAACTCCAGAAAGAGATCCACGCCCGCGACACGTTCTGGAACTTGATGGCCTAAAAAGCGTGCGCCCCAAACCACCCCCATACCATCAATGTTGATGATGTCACACTCCGTCACCGACTGAGCCAATTCCGGATCAGTCCGCATATTGACTAACTTAGCCACGTTGACAACCACATGCTGAGTAAAATCTTGGCGTAAAATCCGCTCACGGATCAGTGCGACGGTTTCACCCATTGACGCCACATCCATTGGGCTACCGAGAAAATTAATGCGTTGCAAGATGATGTTCCTCATTGATTCTTAAATAATACCGGAATGAAAAATACATCCACGCCTGAGTCCAGCGGGCGTAGTGAATTCGATTAACCCAATGTGGATTGCGCTGATAAACAAATTGATCTCGCTCGGGGAGATACAAGGTCTGAATGGCGCGTTGAATCACCTTTTTAGCCAATACCCTGTCACTCTCACCATTACCGATGCTCAGTAACGTGATCACCGCTTGGGAGACCGAATGTGGATCCAATGGAAAAGGATTGTTGTGGTAATACTTGGCCGTACCATCAACCTCAAACAGATGCTGTCTGTAAAACGCTAAACCGTGTTCAATCACCACATCAAACTCAGAAGTGGCTAATACGGTTCGCATCAAGTGCAAGGCCTCTAAGTTGTAACCTGTATGAAAACCATCAATAAATCCGTGATGATGGCGAGTGCCATAAGCCCAACTGCCGTCCTCCGCTTGAGCTTGAGCGCTGTTTCGGGCAACACGCAACGCAAGTTCGGTGTAGTCCGCTCGCTGAGTTTCACTACCTACTACAGCTAGCCAAGCTGCCGCCCAAAGGCTGGCGTTATGCACAAAGGCCGTTTCCCCGGGAATATAAGCAAAAAAATCCCCCTTCTCACTTTCAGTCAGCAGATGACGAGTAATAAATTCGCCACTACTCCGCGCAAGGTCAATCCACTCTTGTCGTCCAAGTATTCCCCCCAATTGATGTAAGGCTCGGCTGACATACACTGTGGTGATCACATTCGGCTTTCCTTTCGGAACAAAGAAAGCTCGCGCTTTCCAGTCAAAGTGATACCCCCAACACGCACCATGCCATGTTTGCTCATCACAACGCTGGCTAATCAGCCATTGTGCTAACTGCTCAGCCTCGCTGAGCAAAGCCGTATCCTGAGTCACTCGATACTGCTCTATCAAACCTAAAATGAACAGCGCAATGCCTTTCGGGTTACGCGCTTTTTTGACACCAAACCACGGACGAAGGTTGAAAGGAGAACGCTTGAACAATTGAATCCAAGCCAATCCAAACAGAGAGTCTTTACTCACTGGCAGCCAAGAAAACCAACTCGAATTTAGGCCATCGAAGGGATCGTATCCGGCGAACTCTTCCGCTCGTGCTTTATTCAGTAAAGATTGACTGATATCGGCTATCGTACTCGACTTCATGGTTGTAACAGCTCATCGTAAAGGCTTTGCAAACGCGGCATGACCGCCTGCAAAGAAAAGTGATTCAAAAATTTTTGTTTGCCGGCTTTGGCTAAACGTTGGTTCTCCGCGCGTTGTTCAATTAAATCCCCCAACGCTTGGGCTAGCCCTGTCACATCTCCCGCTTCCACCAGTCGTCCTTGCTCTCCATTGGTGATCGCATCTGGAATGCCTCCGGCATAACTGGCCACGACAGGAATTTCCGCCGACATAGCTTCGATTACCCCCATTGGAAAGCCCTCGTTATAACTGGGTAAGCAGTAGATATCCGTCTGCGTCAATAGATCTTGTTTCGCTTTGCCGGCAATCCACCCCAAGCAGTGAACGGATTCCGCTAGCCCCAGTTGGCGAGCCAATGTCTGGTAAATGTTAATCTGACCATCACCGGCCAGTGACAACTCCGCCTCGGGGCAACGCTGTTTGACCAAAGCAAACGCTTGAATCAGATCGGCTACGCCTTTGCGAGCCCCTAAGCGGCCAAGAAAGGCAATATGTCCTGGCTTGGCTTGATGGCGATCTAATTCCAAGCTGGGGACCGCGTTATAGAATACGGAGACCCCTTCTGTTCGCCCTACCACTTGTTGCAACCAACTAAGCCACTGTGTGGAAAGTACGAGCACATGATCAACCAAAGCAAAGGTTTGTCTAATGTGTTGCTTCTGCAACTCATCACTTTCATCACGATAAAAATCTGGGAATTCAGCTCCATGCAGATGCAGAATGACCTTGCCACCGAGTGCTTTAATCAAACGTACTAGCAATGCTTTGCGGCGATAGCTGCCACGGGAAGACATATGGATATGCACTAGCCCAACTCGATAACGAGAAAGACAGTAGAGCAGACTCAAGATCGCCCATGCAAAACGCAGCAACATTCGCCATTTCACTCCGTTGTCCAAACTCGAATGTGACACGATCAAACGCACTCGGTTTGCCTCGAGAAAACCACATTGTGCATAAGTTGAAACCACGGTAGCGACACCACCATGTCCTTTTGGATCGGTGGTTATCATTAAATTGATCGCATTTCTCACAACGTATCCTTGAGAGTACAAATAGCCTGACGAATTTTGCCATTGGCGGTGCGTTCAAGCTCCGCGACCGTTTCCACCGTGACACGGATACGTCTTCCCAAACGAGCTTGAGTATGCTCAATCAGGATCTGCTGCTGTTTGGTATCAAACAATGCTGCCTCGGCCACCACTTTCACCACGATGTGATCGGGCTGATGTTGCACAAACTGACAAGCAATGATACCCGCCACCCCTTTAGGAATATGGTTCAGGATATGAACTTTCTGCCCATCTTCCCCAACCAAATAGTCACCAATACGCCCTTCAATGCGCTCAATAACCGGAAAGACTCGGCCACAAGGGCAATGTTCATTCTCCGATAAGTGGACATGATCGCCAGTTTTGTAGCGGATCAAAGGGAAGTATTGGTTATTGAAATTGGTTCCCACCAATTCATACCGTCCTTCACCGGCGTCCAATAACTCCACTTGCGAATAATCCGACAATAGGTGGTATCGGCCATATTCACACTGCCCCATCGCAGCAACCCTTTCAAATAACCCATACCAATCAAACACTTTGCAACCAAAGCGTGTCTCGATGACCTGTCTATCCTCCTCAGAGAGGGATTCAGAAGAGGTGATGATCGATTTCAGTTTCACTGGGTAATAGGTTTTCTTCGCCTCTAAATAACGAGCTAACGCGGCAATCGATGAGGGGTAGGCTTGAATTACTTCAACCCCAAAATCAATCATAGCTTTGAGGTAACTGGGCATGGCTTGTGGGGTAAGGTGAAATGAGGAAAGTACAATCATCTGTTCAAACCATGAGTAGCGCCAAAATGGCCCCTGTTTTTGGCTCAGCGGCACCACCATATCACCACGCAACCAAGCTCGTTTATCGCCTTTACGATACCCAGCCCAAGCCAGTTGTCTGGTTACGAAAGCCTGCTCGCGGATCACCGAACGCATGTCTTGCAGTATGGTCAGCGGCGTCCCTGTGGTACCACTGGTTGCCCCATGCACCACAACTGAAGGCTTGCGCTTGGAAATAAACTGCTCATGCTCACGACGTAAATCACTTTTATCCAAGTAGGGAAAGGCTTCCAGTTCAAGCTTTGACAAATGCAAATTCTGATAAAAAGGGACGTTTTCACACGCATTGCTTAACGCGTTTTGCAGCTGCTCTTGCTGATACTTGGCTAACTGCGTGCGCGAAAACTCATTCGCTTGGATGGCTTCGAGTACCGCTCGCATCTCTCCATTTTCTCTCACCATTTTGCGCGAAAGCGCTCGCACAGAGAGCATGACGTTTTGCAGCCAGATTGGCGCTTTGACATAAAATGAACTGGTAAACATCAGTAAAAGTCCTTTGGATTAATGCCTGTTTTGATGACTTTTGCAGGGACCCCCGCCACTACGCAGTAAGCGGGAACATCGCTAAGCACCACTGCATTGGCACCAATAACAGCGCCATCACCAACGCGAATATCGCCCAGTATTTTTGCTCCGGTCGCGATGTATACACCGTCACCGATCACGGGCACATGTTGTGAGCGAGAACGGCCACCTATGGTCACATTGCTCCCAATCACACATTGTTTGCCGATCACGCAGCGCTTATGAATCACTACCGCGATCCCGCCATACCCAAACACTGTCCCTTGACCAATTTCACTCTGGCTATAAACCGCACAGTTGTGAATCAAACGGATCAAGCCATTACACACCTGAGGGAGTAGTGGAATTTTATTTTTATGGAAGAAATGTCCGATTCGATACAGCCACATTTCTTATCTCCTACTGTCTTTTTATTCCTAAAAACCATGTCCTAAAAGGCAGATCCCCAACGGATAGATGGGCTAACCCACTGACTCGCTCACCAAGGATTTCGCCGATGAACGCTCCGGAAGGCGATAACCGCAAGTCAGCATCACAACCAACAGCATCAAAGCTGGAGTTTTTACCGTGAGTGCATTGTTGGTCATAGAGATCAACATAAAACTCAGCAATGCGATTTGGCTAGGCAACGCTTGGCGAAACACCAACGTGAGAGGTACAAGATAGGTAGCCAATAGCAGGCCCAAGCAACCCAAAATCCCAAAATTCAGCACCCAACCGATCAGGTAGTTTTCAACCACATTGATGCCAATATAAAAGGCAATGTCATTGAGCAAACCTTGAGAAGCTCCGAATAACCACTCCTGCACCGACAACTGCTCAAGCAAAATAAACACATCAAACCGAGCTTCAGCACTGGTATCGATGTAAAGCTTAGACAAAATGCGGTCACCAATCGGGCTCAGCACCAAGATCAGCAACACCGCGATCACCGAGAAGTAAACCAAGGCTTGTAGATAAGCGAACTTCAACTTGTGATAACGTACCCCTTTACCTAAAAAGTCGCGCAGTTGAGGCAGTGCCATTAAGCCAATCCCGAGCAAGAAAATCCCCAACGCCGCTCGGCCACCAAACGCAAATAAAGCCAACATTATCACCGACACATATAACGCAGCTGGAATTCGCGTATAGCGCATCAAAATCGGGGTGAGTGCAGCAGTGATCAAGGCGTTGTTAAGGGGGTGGGCCAGAAAGGCCGTTGAGCGGAAAAAGGCAAAACTGCCAATCTCAACCGCCACCACACTCTGTCCCAAAATAAATTCCAAAATCGCAATACAGGCATTCAGAAACAGCAGATACCCAACAAAAGCCAGCAGTTGCGCTTTACTCTCCTCCGACAAACGAATGATGAGTGGCACCAACAGTAAAGGGATCAAAATCGTATCAACCAAATATGCCAACCCTGAGGTGCCAAAACGCATGAATCCGTACACAATGACGGCGAGCATGGAAAACATGGCGAACAACCAAGCTTTTTTAACGCTTTGCAAAGGCTTAATCAGCCCCCAGTAACCCACACGTACAGCCAACAGCGCAAAAGCCCCCATACTCAAATAAGAGTAAAGATGGATTTTTATGAGTGGATTTCCGCCTTCAGAAACATATTGAATGCCCAAATTCTCAAGCAGATAAGCCCCAAGCAGAAATGCACTGAGTATGGTTAACATCATCCAGCGAGTAAGAATACGCTCGGTCAACTCAACCTCCACAATGAAAAAAATCGATGACGGGCATTAAAAGCATTCAAGATCCACAAACTCACGCCATACAAAAAAACCGATGAGGCAACATAAAAAACCAGCGCCCAAATAGGGTTACTCACAAACGATAATTTTTTGATTTCATACAGATAAAACCCCATGACCAACGCGGAAAACAATGCCTTGACACCATCACTCCCCATCCCATAACGATAGCCTGCACGCCATGAACTGATGAAGGACAACACGGCTACCAAGCTGCTGACCAACAGCAACGTCAGCGCAGCGCCCATCATTCCAAATTGATTTAGCATCACAGGCAACAGCATGAGGCTAGCGAGCAACCCCACAACAGAAACCCAAAGGAGTCGGCGAGTCTGCAACAAAAACTGTAAGCCATGATCCAGATAGTGGCCTTTAAAATTGATCAGGAAGATAGCCAACGCGAGAACCCAAAATAGCGCAGTAGAACCACTTAAATACTGCTGACCTAAAAAGAGCGTGATGATTTCCTCTTGCAATAAGCCTACGCCAAGCAGTGCCGGAACCGTCAACGTCAGCAGTAAATGAAGGTAAGTTTGGTGCTGCCGCAGCAACATAGAGCGATCTTCCGTGCACTTGGCCAGATTGGGATAAAGCGGAACAGAGATCACCATGAATACTAAACCCAGTACACCCATCAATAAATTGGCCTGCGCGGCATAAATGCCGGTTTCATTCATCCCACTAAAATGGGCGATGAACAACCGATCCACTCGACCACCGAGCACACTGATCCCACCCGCGAGCATGATCGGTACACCATAGGCAAACAAACGTTTTAACATTGAGACATGCCATTTAGGCTGGCTCGGAGAACCTAGTACCAGAGCGCCGATACCATAACTCAAGGTTAACGCCAACAGTGCCGATTCCATCGTTGCCGAAAAAAACAGCAGCAATAGCGAAATCACCACCGAAGCGACAGATTGCAATAAAGTAGCTTGGCGATAAATGCTCAACCGCTCCGTCAGCCGACTTAACTCCAATTGATATTGAAACAGCGATTTCACGAACAACAGAGCACACAACACCAGTAGCAGTGAACCACTCAACTGCTGATAGGCATACAAAGCCACTGCAATCACCAAAAAGCCAATCAACGATCCCAGCAGTGCGGTTAAAGAAATGGATTGCACCAACTCTTGTTGTTCTTGTGCTGAATAGGCTGGATAGAGACGTAACATAGAGGTGTTGAGCCACTGGGTACTAAAAGCACGCACCAACTCTAAAATCACCATAGCAACCGCCAACACCCCATAGTTTTGTGGCGATAAAAAGCGAGTTTGAATCGCGATCAACACAAAAACACTCAGAGCGGAGAACACTTGAACTGGGGCATATTTGAGTAGGCTGGCAATCAACTCAGCACCTCTCGATATAAGCTCTGGTAATGCTCAATCACATTCTCTACTGCAAACTGATCACGTAAATACGCTTGGGCGGCTTGGGTATCCGACATTTTGATCTCATCAATATGCTCCGCAATCATGGCTTCATCACCTTCTTGCATAAACACCACCCCCAGTTTGGCAAACTCTTGTTGGCGTTCACCTAAAATTCCCACTGGCGTGCTGATTAATGGCAAACCGGCTGCCAACATTTCCAATGGGGCTAAACCAAACGTTTCTTGGGCCGAAGTAAACACCCCCACATCGGCTTGCTGATACTGTTGCACTATCTCGCGTTGATTGAGCTGGCCAAGAAAACTTACCTGTTGTTCAAGCTCACTCTCTTCTACCAACTGTTGCAATTGGGCATAGTAGGCAGAATCCATGTTGGGGCCAATAATGCGCAAGGTCGCTGCGTGGCCACGCTGCTTAAGTTCACGCAATAAGAGAATGGCTCGCTCAATCCGTTTGCGGCGCGTGATCAGTGCGCAAGTCACTAAATTCACACCCGAATTGGTAAACAACTGGAACTCAGTATGAGACGCGAAGTATTCGGAACTCACCGGATTGCCAATCACTTCAATCGGCTTATCAGTCCAAGGTTGTAACGCTTGGTGCAGCTCTTCTCCGACACAAGTATAGGCATCGACAGAAAAATCGCTCACCCAAGGAATGACTTGCTCATAAAGAAAATCATTGAGTTTGGAAACAGACTTACGTGCAATTTTGCGGTAAGAGTGCAGCGTCAAAACCTTGCAAGCCTTACCACCTATCCCCAGCATCCAACTGTTTAAGTGAGCATGCACCAGATCCGGTTGAAAAACTCGCAGCTGCTCTTGGATCCGCAGCCACCCCGAAATGAGACTAGGTAGAGGCAACCCAAAACGTTTTTCACGTAATGGACACACCACCACTTCAATACTTTCCGAGAGATAAACCACCTCACCGCTGTAATCGTGCTGATTCAGTGGGTCAAAGGCTAACACTCGATAGCGATATGGACGCTCTTTTGTGGCCAGTTGGCGCACCAACATTTGACACACCGAATCCACACCACCCAGATTTTTTTCACCCCAATTCAAGGTGGAAAGAGGCATGATGAGTAACACTTTCTTCATGGCTGCATTTCCTGCGGTACCGGATAGCGGATATAAGCTTGATCACTCTGAGTATTGAGCGCACGCCCCGGATTCCCGACCACCACGGTGTTAGCAGGCACATCACGGATGACTACAGCCCCAGCACCAATCAAAGCACCATCACCAATTGTGATATTTTCAACAATCGACACATGTGGCCCGATGTAGACCTGATCGCCAATCGTGGCCGCTTTACCTTGGTTCGAGCCAATCACCGTAAACGGACTTAAATTGCAATTGGCTCCAATGGTGGCCGTGCTGTTCACAATGACGCCAGTAGCATGCCCGAGGTACAGCCCCGGCCCCACTTGGGTCTCTTTCGGTAATTGGATTTGATAACGTACCGACAGCATACGGTGCATAAGACGAGCCACGGTGCGGATCAGCACATTCCGGCTTCGGCAAAGCCGAAACCAGAACATGTAGGCAAAGCCAGCATTGAGCAGGAGATTTTTTACCACTAGCCCAACACTCACTCGACCGGTATGCCGATACAGATCGGCTTTGATCAGCACCCAAGGTGAACTCATGCCACCACTCCTCGGGTATCAATCACCACTTTTTTGGCAAACTCGGTTTTGTCTGCAGCTTTGAACTCTTTGTGATCCACCAACACAACAATAATGTTAGCGAACTCCATCGCACGTTCAAAAGAGACTAACTCAATACCTTGCTCAACCAATTTGGCGGGAAGTTCACGAATGTTAGGCTCCACTGCCACCAACTGCCCAATTTGCTCTTTTGCCAATTGTTTAGTGATTTCCATTGCAGGGCTTTCACGCAAATCATCAATATCCGCTTTAAACGCCAAGCCAAGGCAAGCAATGATCGGCTTTTTAAATTGATCCGCCGCTTGTTTGACTTGATCAACCACCCAATGCGGTTTGCCATCATTCACTTCACGCGCGGTACGGATTAATTGAGCCTCATCTGGGCAACTGTTCACGATAAACCAAGGATCAACTGCAATACAGTGTCCACCCACACCAGGGCCTGGGTTGAGAATGCTCACGCGTGGATGGCGGTTAGCAAGGCGGATCAGCTCCCACACGTTGATTTTTAACTTGTCACACACCAGAGATAGCTCATTGGCAAACGCGATATTGACGTCACGGAAGGAGTTTTCGGTCAGCTTCGCCATTTCTGCCGTACGCGCGTTGGTCACAATACACTCGCCTTTAACAAAGGTTTTGTACAACGCAACTGCTTTTTCGCTACAGGCTTTACTGACTCCACCAATCACGCGATCGTTACTCACCAACTCTTGCAGTACATAGCCGGGTAACACACGCTCTGGGCAGTAAGCGATTTTCACATCCGCAGCCACGCCTTTTTGCTGTGGAAAAGTCAGATCTGGACGCGCTTCAGCAAGCCACTGCGCCATTTTTTCTGTTGTTCCGACTGGCGAAGTGCTTTCCAATACCACCAAATTACCTTTGGCAAGCACTGGAGCAATAGTTTTTGCTGCCGCTTCGATATAACTCAGATCTGGCTCGTGATTATCACCTTTAAATGGAGTGGGTACCGCAACCAAAAAAGCATCCGCCGGCTCTGCAGTTAAGGTGGCTTTGAGCTTGCCTGTCATTACTGCACTGCGCACCACGATATCTAAATCAGGCTCAACAATATGAATTTCGCCTTTATTAATAGTGTCAACCGCATGGGCATTCACATCGACCCCAACCACATCCAAACCACGTGAAGCCAATACAGCAGCAGTAGGCAAACCGATATAGCCCAAGCCAATCACTGAAACTTTACTAAACATCTTTCATCCCCCGATGAATCTATTTCGCTAAAATGTCCGCAATACGCTGACATGCTTGACCATCCCCATAAGGGTTATGCGCTTGGCTCATCGTTTGATAAGCCAGTGGATCGGTCAGCAGTAAGCTCAACGCATCACAAATTTGTTGTTGGTCTGTACCGACCAATTTCACCGTACCTGCCGCAACCGCCTCAGGCCTTTCCGTTGTTTCGCGCATCACTAACACGGGTTTGCCTAGTGAAGGGGCTTCTTCTTGAATACCGCCAGAATCAGTCAAAATGATGTGCGCCCGATCCATCAGATACACAAAAGGCAGATACTGTTGCGGTTCAATCAGCACAATATTGTCAACGCCTTTCAAAAGCTTGTTCACCGGCTCACGAACATTAGGATTCAGATGCACGGGATAAAGAATCTGGCACTCAGGATGTTGCTCGGCGGTACTCAATAAAGCTTGGCAGATACGTTCAAAACCGCCACCAAAGCTCTCACGGCGATGCCCAGTCACTAAAATCAGTTTTTTACTCGCATCGAGCATCGGAAACTGGCTATCTAAGGTGGCCTGTAAATCAGCATCCACGCGGATTTTGTCGCGAATCGTCAGCAAGGCATCAATGACGGTATTGCCCGTCACAAAAATTTTCTCTGGGTGATAGTTTTCTTGCAGTAAGTTAGCGCGAGAGGTTTCTGTCGGCGCAAAATGGTATTCGGTGAGCACCGCAGCCAGTCTACGATTCCCCTCTTCAGGCCAAGGTGAGTAAATATTGCCGGTTCTCAGCCCTGCTTCGACATGTCCGACAGGGATCTGTTGATAATATGCCGCTAACGATGCTGCAAAAGTGGTTGCGGTATCACCATGCACCAAAACGATATCGGGCTTTTCATCACTCAACACTTGCTGCATACCGAGCAAAATTTTGCTCGTCACACCACTTAAGGTTTGCCCCGGCTCCATAATATTGAGGTCAAAATCCGGTGTGATCGCAAAAAGCTCCAGCACTTGATCCAACATTTCACGGTGCTGCCCTGTCACACAGACTTTCATCACAAATCGATGGTCTTGTTCAAGCTGCTTTACTAGCGGCGCCATCTTGATAGCTTCAGGGCGCGTACCAAATACGATTAGAACCTTTTTCATGTCCCACCATCCTCTTCAAACATGCTCTTCAAACATGAATTCCATTAAACTCAGGCAACAAAAAACCCGTACCCCTTTAAATAAGGCACATACATAAGCAAACACTAATTTATTTCGCGTTAGAGTGGCTTTCTAATTAATTTGATCCATGCCGATTGCAAGAATATTTCAACGTTTTCTTTTCTACGGCACTGACAGTTATTAACGCCACTGAACAAATGAAACTCGTTTAATAAAAACTCTACTTACAAATAAAGATAAAATCCTTATCATTATTTCCTATAAACAGACCTTAATTTAATTCCTTAGTTTAGAATGTCTTATTCTTATAATCATTGAGTTGACACTTTGGGATTTAGTTGATTTCAATAAGACATCTCGTCACTTCAATTACCTTATCGCATCATGCGGCATGATGGCTTCTTGATGAATTTGATAGCCCTTATCCATCCCTAAGCCTTGTTGCTGCCAATGACAAACGAGTGCTTCAGCGCCAGCTTCAATTAGGGATGCGGTTTGTTGAAAAACCGCGCGACTACGCCGATACGGATCTGGCACTTCTTTTTCCTGACGAGGAGCAATGCTCAAGAAGAGACTTAATTTGTTTTTATGTTCCACTGGGCAAAGGTCGATCAAATCCGCGAAATTGGCTCTATCCATCGCGTAAATAAAATCATGTTCAATAAAATCTTGTTTGGTTATCTGTCTAATCGAATCTTTACTCGTTAGGTAGCCATATTCCTGTACTGTTTGCAGCGCTTTTTCATCAGGATGTTTTATTCCTGCCATTTTTCTTGTCCCAGCACTACTCACATGAATATTCATCTTTTTCTGAAGAATCTTTTCACGCAAAATAATCTCTGCCATTGGCGAACGACATAAATTCCCTGTACATACGACAAGTACAGATAAAGGATTAGCGTTCAAAGATGACACAAGATGCATAATTACTACCCTAGTTAAACCAATAAGCAATCAACTCATTATCAGATTAACCTAAGCTTACCAATAATGTATGTCTCATAAGTGAGTTGGATATTAATTAGAACTAAAGCAGTAAAATAACTGTAGTTTTATCTATTTCATTAGTATTAAAAGACGATTTTCTGAATCAAAATTACGACAACGAATATTTACTTAGACATGATACTTGACATGTTGTGTCACTATGTATTGCACATCACGTGCATATAGGAAGCATCAAGACTGTTTTGGTTTCAAAGAGATACACTAAGAAGAGGGGGGAAAACCCACCACCATAACCCGTGGTGGGTGTAGAAGGGTTAGTGTTGAGCGCGACCTTTAACACTTTGCTGTAGCTCATGGTTTAGTTCAGCTTCAACATGGCCTGGGGCTTGTGTGGAGCCTGAAATCAGCCGATACATGGCAGGAATAACGAGCAAAGTGACTAAAGTGGCAAATCCCATCCCAAAGAAAATGACTGTACCTACCGCAATCCGGCTTTCATAGCCCGCTCCTGTCGACACAATGAGAGGAATCGAGCCCGCCAAGGTAGTAAACGCCGTCATTAAAATCGGGCGTAAACGGCGTGCAGAAGCATCAATAATCGCCTTTTCAAACTCAACACCGCGATCGCGCAGTTGGTTTGCGAATTCAACAATCAAGATACCGTTTTTGGTTACCATACCAATCAGCATGATCATGCCGATCTGGCTGTAGATGTTCATCCCCTGCCCCATCACAAACAGACCAAGGAAGCCACCAAACACCCCCATAGGTACGGTGAGCATCACCACCAATGGGTTGATAAAGCTTTCAAACTGGGCAGCCAGCACCAGATACGCCACCAACAGTGCCAAAGCAAACACGATCGCTACACTCGATTGATTCTCTTTAAAATCTTTCGATTCACCGGAGTAACTCACTGAAATGTCGCTAGGTAACATCTCTATGGCTTTTTGATCTAGAAAATCAAGCGCTTGACCTAAGGTGTAACCTGTTTCAAGGTTGGCCGTCACAGTGACCGCCTTCTGCTTGTTGTAGTGCGCCAAACGAATTGCCGAAGCGACTTCATCAATACGTGTTACGGTGTCGAGCGTCACCAGTTCCCCCGTAGATGTACGCATGTAAATCTGGCTTAAATCGGCAGCATTGTTAAAGCTGTTTTCATCGCCACGCAGATACACATCATACTCTTCACCACGCTCCACAAAGGTCGTGACTTTTTTACCGCCAAGCATGACTTCCAAGGTGTCAGAGATCGAGCGCACACTGATCCCTAATTCTGCCGCGCGTTGTTTATCGATGCTCACCACCAACTCGGGCGTTTTTTCCGAGTAATCGATATCCGCTCCGGTCATAAACGGCGATTTCTCAGCTTCTGCTTCTAACTTTTCAGCCCACGTTTTCAGCTCAGAGTAATCCGAACCACCGAGCACAAATTGCACCGGCTCGCTCGAACCACCTCGAAAACCTGGCGTAAAAGGAAACACTCGAACATCAGGAATTCCAGCCAGAGCTTTACGTACTTGGCCTAGCGCTTCTTGTGCCGTGACACTGCGTTCATTCCAGTCATCCAGTATCATGATCACAAAGCCAGTTTGATCACCAGCATTGCCCCCAAAAGCAGGCGACTGAATGCTGAATGATTTCAAGAAACCTTGCCCTAATAATGGCATCAAACGCTGCTCGACCAGATCCATATTGGCAGCCATACGGTTATAACTGGTCGCATCTGCCCCACGCACAAAGGCAAAAATCACTCCGCGATCTTCGGAAGGGGTGAGCTGCGCTGGCACCAACTGCATCAAACCATAGCTTCCACCGATACAAGCCGCAATAATAACAGGAGCCGCCCAGCGCCAACGAATCGCTCGGCTCACTATTTTGCGATAACCGGACTCAAGCCCTGCAAACAATCGATCGATAAACAGATTAAAACGGCTTGGTTTCACATTGGCTTTCAACAGTTTACTGCCAAGCACGGGCGTCAAAGTCAGCGCAATGAGAGAGGAGAAAATCACCGCCATCGCAAGCAGTACCGAAAACTCGGTAAACAGCAGTCCGACCATTCCATCCATAAACGAGATCGGCAGAAACACCATCACCAACACCAACGTGGTTGCAATAACCGCAAAACCCACTTCACGGGTACCTTTATAAGCGGCCAGCAGTGGTTTTTCCCCCCGTTCGATATGATGGAAAATATTCTCCACCACCACAATGGCATCATCCACCACCAGACCAATCGACAAGATCAGCGCCATTAAGGTGATCAGGTTGATCGAAAAACCAAAGTAATAAGCCGCCATAAAAGCGGAGATAAGAGAAACAGGAACCGTCACCGCAGGGATTAACGTAGCACGTAGCTGACCAATAAAGATGTACAGCACTAAAATCACTAACCCTCCGGTCACAAACAGAGTGCTATAAACCTCGCTGATTGAGCGCTCAATAAATACCGTTGAGTCATAATCGATGGCTAAGCGTGTCCCTTTCGGCAAAAACTGCTGAACCTTATCCACTTCTTGATGTACGCGCTTCGCCACTTCTAGCGGATTTGCATCCGATTGCGGCACAATCCCCATGCTCACGTTGACGATGCCATCGCTCTTAAAGGTCGAATTCTCGTTTTCCGCACCAATAAACACATCAGCAACATCTTTAAGATAAATCGGGGTACCATCACTGGCCCTCTTCACCACCAGATATTCAAAATCTTCCGGCGATTGATAACTGCGCGCCGTCCGCACCGACATCACGGTTGAATCGTTGCGTACCTGTCCTCCTGGGCTTTCAATATTCTCTTTATTGAGGGCATCAGAAATATCATTGGTGGTGACGCCGCGCCCAGCCATCAACTCTGGCTTTATACGCACATACATCACCTTGTACAAACCTCCTGAGACATCGACTGAGCTTACCCCCGAGATCAAACTGAAACGGTCGAGCAACACTCGTTCAATGTAATCGGTCAGTTGGGTGCGATCCATCTCTGAGGAACTAAGATTGATGTAGACCGAAGCCTGCCCTGAGCCGTTATTTTTGAACACCTGCGGATCATCCGCCTCTTCAGGCAGTGAACGCTGCGCCCTTGCCACGGCGTCACGAATATCACTCACCCCGGTGTTTAAATCATAACCGAGTTCAAACGTCACCGTGATGCGCGACATGCCATTGCGGCTCACCGAGGTGATTTCATCAATCCCGCTAATGCCAGCCAGTTGGTCTTCCAACACACTGGTAATTTGGCTTTCAATAATAGTGGCCGATGCCCCTTGATAACGGGTCGAGACTGAAACTACAGGGCTTTCAATATCCGGCATTTCACGTACGGCAAGTTTGGTAAATGACACTACACCAAACACGCACAGCAACATACTCAGCACTAACGCCGCGACAGGGCGTTTAACCGAAACATCCGACAACCACATTATTTGTCATCCTTCTTCAGCGGACGCCCTTCTACTGTCACTTCGCTGACTCGTGCGTTGTCACGCATATTGACGATACCTTGGACGACAATTTTTTCGCCAATCGCCAAACCTTTCTCAATCACAACTTGATTCTCTACCCGAGCACCGAGGCTAACTTCACGACGCTGAGCAACATTGTCCTCGCCAATCACGAACACAAAACGCTTAGTGCCCGAATACTCTAAAGCTTGAACAGGAATGATCGGCGCGTCGATCGCGGGAAAATTAATGCGAGCAGACATCAGCATACCCGGTTTTAAATATTGTTCTGGATTGGGGAAATTGACGCGCACTCGCAAATTCAGCGTTTCCTGACTAATGCGTGAATCCACGGCAACCACCGAGCCTTCAAACTGACGATTGGGCCAAGCCTCACTGCTGCCTAGTACCTTCATGCCTTTGCTAAGCTGCGGCAGATAACGTTCTGGAATCTGTAAATCGAGCTGCATCAAACCCAAATTATCCAGCGTCAGCAGCTCAGCCCCCGCACTCACCCACTTACCACGGCTAAAATCGATAAAACCGACCGTACCGTCAAAAGGTGCGGCAATATGCAAATCAGCTAAATTGGCTTGCGCTGCATTCAATCTTGCTTGACCAATTTCCACGCGAGCACGCTGCGCATCAATTTCCGTAGGAGTGATCGCGTTACGTTTTAGCAAGCGCTCGTATTCCGTCAGTTTACGCTGCTCATCGAGCAAATAAGCTTTTGCTTCGACTAATGCAGCTTGAGCTTTGTCGTCATCCAACTGAATCAACAGCTGACCTTTTTTGACTTGCTGATTTGCTTGCACCGCAATCATGTTAACTTTACCCGTCACCTCTGAGGCTATTTCCACTGACTGCTGTGCTTTGAGCTTGCCAACTAAAGAGAGTGACTGTGAAATTTGATGAGATTGAACCTGTTCAGTGACCACAGAAATCGCTGGCGGCTGGCTCGGTTCTTTGGCAGATAGCACGGCGCTGTGCATCAGCACCGTCAATAGTGTCAATGAAACTAGAGTGTGTTTGTTCATGATTTGGCTTAATGTCTAAAAATCTGTTTATATTGTAGCGAGTTATACGCAACTTGAACGTCAAGGAACGTAAAGATTGCCAGTAAAAGTGTAAGGAGCGCTGTGACTTAAGCAGCTAAAATGCTCAATTATTTGCATCTTTGCCCAAAAAGACAGCATTCGATTCAATTTGCTAAAAAAAGTGTTTACAGAGGGAGCGAGTTTGATAAGATGCGCTCCGCACTTAAGCGATGTGTTGGGAAAACATCGGTTAAGCTTTTCAGTTAGTGAAAAGAAAATACCCTGGAGGGGTTCCCGAGTGGCCAAAGGGAGCAGACTGTAAATCTGCCGGCTCCGCCTTCGATGGTTCGAATCCGTCCCCCTCCACCATATTCTTCTCGTAAGAGAAACCCTTGATTGATGCGTTGGGAAAACGTCAGTTAAGTCTTTTCAGCAGTGAAAAGAAAAATACCCTGGAGGGGTTCCCGAGTGGCCAAAGGGAGCAGACTGTAAATCTGCCGGCTCCGCCTTCGATGGTTCGAATCCGTCCCCCTCCACCATATTCTCTCGTAAGAGAAACCCTTGATTGATGCGTTGGGAAAACGTCAGTTAAGTCTTTTCAGTAGAGAAAAGAAAACACCCTGGAGGGGTTCCCGAGTGGCCAAAGGGAGCAGACTGTAAATCTGCCGGCTCCGCCTTCGATGGTTCGAATCCGTCCCCCTCCACCATATTCTCTCGCAAGAGAAACCCTTGATTGATGCGTTGGGAAAACATCAGTTAAGTCTTTTCAGCAGTGAAAAGAAAACACCCTGGAGGGGTTCCCGAGTGGCCAAAGGGAGCAGACTGTAAATCTGCCGGCTCCGCCTTCGATGGTTCGAATCCGTCCCCCTCCACCATATACAGAAAGCCAGCTCATTGAGTTGGCTTTTTTGTTTCTAGCCAATATCCAGCTATCCTGCCTGTATGTAATATCAAGAAAAAAGCCCCAGCAATGTGGGGCTGAAAGATGATTGAATCCTATAGGGGAGACTCAATCAGAATGATGCGTGTCTCATATGGGCGTAGCACTTGGTGCGCCAATACACGCTGTAACTCAATCCCTGAATAATTGCCCAGTAAATAAAGCGCATCATCCAGTGGTAATTCGGGTAATTCACATTCCGCTTCGTGACCGTAATAGTTATTCAAACAGATCAGCACTTGTTTCTGATTTCGGCGCTGATATGCAAATATCTCTTTATGATCGGGCAGCAAATCTGTGTAGTCGCCATCGGTGATCACCTTAACTTTTTTGCGCAGCGATAATAATCGGCGATAAAAGTAAAACACCGAATGCGGATCTTCCAAAGCGGCTTGAGCGTTAATATCAGAGTAGTTACTCGCCAGATCAATCCACGGTTCGCCACGAGTAAAACCGGCATGACGACTCGCATCCCACTGCATAGGAGTACGAGAGTTATCACGGGACTTTTGTGCCAGAATCGCCAGCATTTCACTTTCGGGCAGGCCCTGTTGCATCATGAGCTGGTGGATGTTAATGCTTTCCACATCGCGATACTGCTTAATCGAGGTAAACCTCGGATTGGTCATACCAATCTCTTCACCTTGGTAGATATAAGGTGTGCCTTGCATCAGGTGAATGGTCGCCGCAAGCATTTTCGCAGATTCCACTCGGTACTGCTGATCATTCGCTAAACGACTGACAATCCTCGGCTGATCGTGGTTACACCAAAACAGTGCGCCCCACCCTTTGCCATTCAGCCCCGTTTGCCAATGATTGAAAATCTGCTTGAGTTGCAGAAAATCAAATGGCGCATTGGTCCACTTTTCCCCATTTGGGTAATCGACTTTCAAATGATGAAAATTAAACACCATAGAAAGCTCTCGCCCATCCAGCGCGGAATACTGTTGGCAATGTTCCAAGGTAGTTGAAGACATTTCGCCCACGGTTACGCTGCCATAACGCTGAAAAACATCACGGCTGATCTCTTGCAGATACTCATGCACCCGCGGGCCATCGGTGTAAAAACGGCGGCCATCGCCCGTTTCATCATCCGCAAAATCTTGCTGTTTGGAGATCAGATTAATCACATCAAGCCGGAAGCCATCCACGCCTTTTTCAGCCCAAAAGCGGATGACTTTTTTGACTTCTTCCCGAACTTGCGGGTTTTCCCAGTTGAGATCAGCCTGCTGTTTGGCAAACAGATGCAAATAATACTCACCGGTCGCTTCATCTAGCTCCCATGCACTGCCACCAAATTTGGATTGCCAGTTATTCGGCACACCACCGTTAACCGGTTTGTGCCAAATGTAGTAATCACGATAAGGGCTGCTGCGATCACCCAACGCGGACTGGAACCAAGCGTGCTCAGTTGAAGTGTGGTTAACCACAATATCCATGATGATACGAATACCGCGCCGATGCGCTTCTTTCAATAACTGTTCAAAATCCTGCATGGTGCCAAAATCAGGATTGATCGCGTAGTAATCGGCAATGTCATAACCATTATCGATCATCGGAGATTGGTAAATCGGCGTCAGCCAAATAGCGTCAATCCCAAGCTTCAACAGATAGTCAAGTTTACTGATAATGCCCTGCAGATCTCCGATGCCTTTTGCGCCACTATCGCAAAAACTTTTCGGGTAAATTTGATAAATTGCCGCGGTTTTCCACCAAGGCATAGATTGGGCTGAGCGACTCATACAACTCTCACTTACTCAAAAAATTGACTCAAAAACGAAGAAAAGGAGTGGTGATAACCACTCCAATATAGGGAAGGTTAAGCACTCGCCACGGCCAGCTTGCCTGAATTCTGGGCGCGCTTGTACATGAGCAGAGTCAATGCTGCGGGTACCACTATCGCAATCAGCATAGCAAGCAGGTAAATGCTCCAATACTGCGGTTGAATGGAAAGAATACCGGGTAAACCGCCCACACCAATACCGTTGGCCATCACACCTGCACTACCACACACAGCCGCAGCCAAAGCGCTGCCGATCATTGCGCTGAGCATAGGGAATTTGTATTTCAGGTTAATGCCGTACATCGCAGGCTCCGTTACCCCAAGGTAGGCGGAAATTGCCGCTGGCACTGAGATATCTCGCTCGCCCTGCTTTTTGCTGATGATAATGATACCTACCACGGCTGAAGCTTGGGCGATGTTTGAAAGGGCAATCAAAGGCCAAATCGGTGTACCACCCAATTCCTGCATCAGTTGCAGATCCACGGCGTTGGTGGTGTGGTGAATCCCCGTAATCACTAAAGGCGCATACAGGAAGCCAAACAAGGTCGAACCAATCACCGCAAAATCACCGGTCATTGCCGCTTTCGCTGCAAATGCCACCCCATCACCAATCACGCGTCCAAACGGGCCAATCAAAGCATGAGCCAGTACTACAGAGACAAGAATCGAAACAAATGGCACCACCACCAGATAGAGATAGGAAGGTACGATACGTCTTAAATTGTTCTCAATAAAAGCCAACATCACACCAGCTAAAATTGCGGGGATAACCTGAGCCTGATAGCCCACTTTTTCAATCGCAAACAATCCAAAGTCCCAGACTTCCGGTACTTGCTTACCAATCAAGTAAGCATTCATGAGCTGTGGCGAAACCAAGGTAACCCCAAGGGTAATACCGAGAATCGGCGTACCGCCAAGTTTTTTCACGGTTGACCAACAAACACCGACAGGTAGGAAGAAGAAGATCGCTTCACCAATCAGCCACAAAAATGCATGGACCGATGCCCAAAACTGGCTGATTTCGGTCAGCGTTTTGCCATCAAACATGCGAATGTCGCCAATCACATTTCGAAAACCGAGGATCAAACCGCCGGTAATGATCGCAGGAAGCAGAGGCACGAAAATTTCAGCCAAATGGGATATGCCACGCTCCAGCACATTCATGTTTTGACGTGCCGCGACTTTGGCATCCTCTTTTGAAGCCGCTTGCTTACCCGTCTGTTCCAACAGCATTTTGTAGACTTGATCGACTTCGGTGCCAATCACCACCTGAAACTGCCCAGCATTGGTAAAGCAGCCCTTCACCATGCTAAGCGCTTCCAAACCCGCTTTGTCAGCCAATTCAGGCTGATTCAGCACAAAGCGTAAGCGTGTCAAACAGTGAGTAACACTGGCGATATTACCTTCGCCTCCCACCAGTTCGATAAGACGCGTAACGTCTTGTTTCGCTATCTTACTCATATCCTTGTCCACCCTATTGAATAGTTATGCTGCAGCAGTTGGGAACAGTCCCAAATCAATTAATGAGATATTGACACAACACATAACAAATAAAAATGGGAACAATCCCATAAATTGAAAGCGATCACACTGTTCGTTCTTTGTTCATTATTTCAGTGTAGTAAAACAGAGGTAAATGCATTGCTGTTGTAAGCCTGCCGTAAACAGGCTTATCCACATGAGCAGAACAACGCTAATAGGTTAGGATGAGCGACCTTATTTTCACTCATTCAAAAAAGGAACGGAACGATCAGTGAGAAATGGGAGACTGAGTGAGGTGAACACATTCTGCATGCGTTCCACAAAGTTGCTCAATCAGTAGATCAGCCGCCAGTTTACCCGCTTCGCGATAGCCAGGGTCGACACTGAACACTTTCGGAAATAGGAAAGAGAGCAACTCATTACCACCCACCCCTGTCACGACAACATCATTACGTTGACGCTCTTGCAGTCGCTTAATCACCCCAAGCGCTATAGTATCGCTTGCACACACAATCGCTTGTGTCTGTTCAGTCAATACCTTATCCACCAACTGATAAGCACTATCGTGATGCAATTGTCCGGTTTGATAATTCGCTTCAATGCCATGCAGAGCACACCAACTGAGATACGCGTTAAGGCGCAGCTCACCGGTGTTTTTGTCACGTGGATCCACCCCAATAAAGGCGATATGACGTAGCTGTTTTTGGGCTAGATGTTGTAAAGCACGCTCAATCACCCCAACATTGTCATAATTGATCGAGGAGATCTCTTCACTGTGCATTGCCAAAAGCACACAGCGATGCTGCCAACTAAGCAAAGCATCATGGTCAATATCCGTAAAACCAAACACAATCACCCCATCCACTTGCCGCTTAGCGAGCACTTTCAAATGGGCGTTGGTCTTTTCGCGGCTAAATTGGCTCTCCATAATCACTACGTCATAACCGTGAGCATAAAGGGCTTGCAGCATAGTGCTGACCGCTTTGTTTTCGGAAGGGGAATCTAAACGCGAAATGATGACACCCACCACTTTTTGGCTGCCACTACGCATGGTTTGTGCCGACTTAGAAGGCACGTAACCCGACTCAGCAATCACCTGCTCCACTTTGGCGCGAGTTTCAGGCTTCACTTTAGGATCATTGGTTAACACACGTGAGACAGTTGATTTCCCAACGCCCGAGAGCCTAGCAATGTCTAAAATGGTCAGTTTTCGATTCATGTGCTGTGTTTGGTATTCATCAATAAGAAAAGGGGAATGATAAATAAGGTCGCTTAGGCGACCTTACTGTTACTTTTTCACTCGCAGCAGATAATGCGGTACATCACGAATACTATCGAGCACCACAGTCGCCAAGGCTTCACCTTGCTCGGTAACAGGCTTACCAGTACGCACCAAAATCTTAGTGCCGATGCCCGCCGCTTCCGCCGCCATCATATCTTCCGCTTTGTCACCAACCATCACCGAGTTGGCTATATCGATCTTGAGGAAATCACGCGCAGAGAAGAACATACCTGGCTTTGGTTTACGACAATCACACTCTTCTTTATATTGCCCAATGCCGTGTTCAGCATGGTGCGGACAGTAATAGATCCCATCAAATTCAACGCCATTATCGGCAAAGTTCCAGTCCATCCACTGAGTGAGAGAGATGAAACGTTCTTCACTGAATTTGCCACGCGCAATGCCGGACTGATTGGTGACCAACACCAGTAGATAGCCCATGCGCTGCAAAGCCGCTGTTGCTTCAAATACACCTTCAATGAATTGGAAATCGTGCTCATCATGCACATAACCATGATCAACGTTGATCACGCCATCACGGTCCAGAAATACGGCTGGTTTTGCCAAAATGCTATCTCTTTCAAGTCACTTTGTACGAATTATTGCATGCTTTATTTTTTTCATCACTATCTAATTACTTTCTCATCTATTCACAACAACCATTTAGACGTCTAGACGTAAAAATATCTATTGACTTAAACTCAGCAAGCCCATAGCATCGACTACTAATTGACAAAGAGGCCAACAGATTATTCTGCCTCTCGCAGTACAAGGTTGCACATGATTGAGATTAAAAGCGTAAATAAAGTGTTCTATCAGGGGGATAAAGAAATCCACGCCCTGAAAGACATCAATTTATTCATTCCGCAAGGCACGATTTTTGGGGTGATTGGCTCATCCGGTGCCGGAAAAAGTACGCTGATCCGTTGTGTCAACATGCTGGAAAAACCGACCTGCGGCCAAGTGATTGTGGATGGTGTAGATTTAACCACACTCAGCAATCAACAGTTGTGCGCGGCTCGCCGTAACATCGGCATGATATTTCAGCATTTTAATCTGCTTTCTTCACGCACTGTGTTTGAAAACGTGGCTCTGCCGCTCGAATTAGCGAATAAGCCACAGCAACACATCGAAACCAAAGTAACGGAGTTACTGGCTCTGGTGGGACTTGCGGAAAAACGGGATAGTTACCCAGCCAATCTTTCGGGTGGCCAAAAACAGCGCGTGGCGATTGCACGCGCTTTGGCAAGCAATCCTAAAGTGCTGCTGTGTGATGAAGCCACGAGTGCGCTCGACCCCGCCACAACTCAGTCGATTCTGGAACTGCTTAAAGAAATTAACCGTAAGCTCAACTTAACTATTTTGCTGATCACTCACGAAATGGATGTGGTAAAAAGCATTTGTCACGAAGTGGCGATCATTGGTGGTGGTGAACTCGTTGAGAAAGGTACGGTCGGAGATATTTTTGCCCACCCCAAAACTGAGTTGGCGCATCAATTCATCCGCTCAACCTTAGATTTGTCGATTCCAGAAGATTACCAAGCTCGCCTGCAGCCAACTCGCGTAGCTGGGAGTTATCCCCTGGTGCGTTTGGAATTCACCGGAGCCACAGTGGATGCCCCACTGATGACGCAAATCGCTCGTAAGTACAACATCGATGTCAGCATCCTCAGCTCAGATCTGGATTACGCCGGTGGAGTGAAGTTTGGCATGATGGTGGCTGAAATTTTTGGTAATGCAGACGATGATGAGGCCGCAATTCACTATCTGCGTGAAAACAACGTTAAAGTAGAGGTGCTGGGTTATGTCCTTTAATACGATTGCACAATGGTTTGCGCTGAACAGCGACCTACTTTTAACGGCCACATGGCAAACTCTATACATGGTCGCGATTGCGGGCATGGTTGGCTTTGCACTGGGTATTCCGCTTGGGGTGATTCTACACACCACTAAAAAAGATGGATTGCTGGAAAACCTACCGCTCAATCGAGTGCTCGGTGCCATTGTTAACATTGGCCGCTCAGTTCCATTTTTGGTGTTGATGGTTGCGATTATTCCAGTCACCAAACTGATTGTCGGTACCTTTATCGGTACCACTGCGGCGATTGTTCCCCTCACCATTGGTGCGATTCCGTTTGTGGCACGCTTAATTGAGAGCGCATTGCTCGAAGTGCCGACAGGGTTGGTGGAAGCCGCTCAATCAATGGGGGCGACGCCACTGCAAATCATTCGTAAGGTACTGCTACCTGAAGCGCTACCCACGATTTTAAACTCAGTCACTATTACTCTAGTGACATTGGTCAGCTACTCAGCCATGGCAGGTACCGTTGGCGGTGGTGGTCTGGGCGATGTGGCAATCCGCTACGGATTCCACCGTTACGACATCACCATCATGGCGGTGACTGTGGTCATGCTGATTGTGCTGGTACAAATTATCCAATCCATCGGTGATGCGTTGGTACGCCGCGTTGATCATCGATAAGCAAAACAAAAGCCTTTTTGAACAAGGAGTTCATCATGAAGTTTAGCCTGAAAAGTTTACTGACTATCGCAGCTGCTGCCTCAACCCTGATTTTGGCTGGCTGTGGTGAGAAAGCGATCGATAACAACAAAGTAAAAATTGGTGTTATGGCAGGTGCGGAAGCACAAGTTGCTGAAGTAGCAGCAAAAGTTGCTAAAGAAAAATACAATCTGGATGTAGAACTGGTGACCTTTACCGACTACGTAACGCCAAACGCAGCGTTGGATGACGGCTCTATCGATGCTAACGCATTCCAGCACAAACCATACCTGGACAAGCAAGTGGCTGACCGTGGTTACAAGCTGGCAATCGTAGGTAACACTTTTGTCTACCCAATCGCAGGCTACTCAAAACAAATTAAATCTGTTGATGAGATCCAAGAAGGTGCACGCGTTGCAGTACCAAACGACCCAACTAACCTAGGCCGCTCACTGCTTCTGCTACAACAACAAGGTCTACTTAAACTTCGTGAAGATGTTGGCCTGCTGGCGACCGTACGTGACATCGTTGAGAACCCAAAGAAACTTGAGATCCTAGAATTGGATGCAGCTCAACTGCCACGTTCACTGGATGATGTTGCTCTGTCTATCATCAACACCACTTACGCGAGTTCAATCAACCTAACGCCAGAAAAAGACGGCATCTTCGTTGAAGACAAAGAGTCTCCATACGTTAACTTGCTGGTAGCTCGTGAAGCGAATGTAAACGCGGAAAACGTACAAAACTTCAAGAAAGCTTACCAAACAGATGAAGTGGCTAAAGCTGCTTCAGAAATCTTCCAAGGTGGCGCGGTAAAGGGTTGGTAATGGCTTAACTTCAAGCATCGGCCTTTAAAAACAAACCATTGAAATATATTCAGAAAAGGTTGGCGCTAAGCCAACCTTTTTTATTACCGCGATCTTTTTAATACCGATAGCTTTTTAATACAAAGAAAAAGCGATGGATGCGGATTCCTTCCCCGCTCTACTTCAGATGATCCCATGAAATATTGGAGACAATCCGGCACGGCTCACAACAAAAATGGAAGATGTCGTGCAGTGGCTCTTCCAGCAACCACTCTCCGCCGCACTTAGGGCAAAGACGCGCTTTTTCTTGCGCAAGGCTACTGCCTCCAACCCGATACTGATAGTAATAGGTTGGCACTTTAGTCAGAAATTCAATACGTCCACGTAAATCCCAACCACGACGGAATAAATCACTATCCACATCGCAAATCTCATGCAGCGCAGCATGTTCAGCTTTGCACGCTCCTGCCATCTGCAACTCATCACACGCTTGCCATTCGGTTTGCCATTTGATCACGGCTTTATGATCACCATTAAAGGTCGGCGGATTGCGATACAAAGGGATCGGAAGTAATGTTTCACCGCTGCGCAGAGGTGAGCAAGTATGCACATACGTGGTGTACAGCACCTGCCAGCTAGGGATTTCCTCTTCCGCGGCTTGTTCTGAATTAATGTCTAACCCGAGCACACGTACTTTCGGGGCAAGCAAACAAGCATCACTTAAACGGCTAACACAAGCTTCAACGTATTCCGAATGGAATTTAGGGTGCAAACTCTCTTTTTCTGGGCATACGGCGCGCACGTAAAACACGCCCTCACCCAACACAATCGGAAACTCGCGTCCCAACACTTGCCCGTTGTAACGTAGTGCATCCATCAAGCCATTAATCGCTTTATCGACCGCGCTGATTGTGGTGTTATCAAAACACTCAAATTCCAACTCAACCACGTACATCTCAGTTCACCCTTGGTTCAAGCTGTTCTAAAAACGTCTCAAGATCGGCAGTCAATACTTCACGCTGCGCTGTTCCTAATTTCTCAAGGATCACATTGCCCGTCAGGTTACAAATGGCAATCACCGACATCTCATCCTCTGTTGTCGCAATAAAAACCGTTGGTTTTTGTTTTAAGCGACGCTGCATAACTAAATGACCCAGAATGTTCTCCTGCAAGCGCGTGAAATCGTCTTCACTCCATACTTGCAGCAATGTCAGCTCACGGCCTCGCCACTGCGCTGGCATGTCCGCACTAAACTGACAGGCATAAAACGCTTTAATATCCTCGTGCAGCGTTAGTTCAATCGCCCGCTCGACATTATTAAAATCCGCCCACACTTCACGATTAACGGAACGCCAGCGAACCGCATCGGCTAATTCTTCCGCCACACAAGGCGAAGCCAGTCCGATTAACTCGTCATTTTCCGGTAATTGACCGGTTTGCTGTTCACAATATTGTAGAAAACGCTGACTGAATGCGCTTAAGGCTTGCACAACGCTTGGCGTCATAATCATCTCCATGTAGAGTTTGCGCAGCCTCGTTAATGACACTGGCACTGGGATTGCGTAAAATTCTGCACATTCTAATCGAATCGACTTGAAAGTATGAGCAAATATTCCGACGCCAAAGAGCTGGCTGGCCTAACACTGGGTAAAAAAACCGATTATGCCAACCAGTACAACCCAACTCTGTTGCAACCTGTACCTCGCAGCCTGAACCGTGATGATCTACACCTCGGAGATACTCTGCCTTTTCAAGGCTGTGATATCTGGACTCTGTATGAGCTTTCTTGGCTCAATGAGAAAGGGCTGCCACAAGTGGCGATCGGTGAAGTCTCCATTCCCGCCACCAGCGCAAATTTGATCGAATCCAAATCCTTCAAGCTTTACCTTAATAGTTACAACCAAACTCGCTTTGCCTCTTGGGATGATGTACAAGCACGCCTTGTGCAAGATCTTTCCACCTGTGCAGGCGAAACGGTAACCGTAAAAGTGAAATCACTGAGCGAATACACAGCTGAGCCGATTGTGACCATGCAAGGTGAGTGTATTGATGAGCAAGATATTGAGATTAAGGGCTACGAGTTTGATGATGCCTTGCTGCAAGGCGCAGCACAGGGTAAAGAGATCAGCGAAGTGCTGCACAGCCATTTGCTTAAATCCAACTGCCTAATCACCAATCAGCCAGATTGGGGCAGCGTGGAAATTGCTTACCACGGTGCCAAAATTAGCCGTGAAGCGTTACTGCGTTATATTGTTTCTTTCCGCGAACATAACGAATTTCATGAGCAATGTGTGGAACGTATTTTTACTGACATTATGCGTTACTGTCAGCCAAAAACCTTAACCGTATATGCACGTTATACTCGACGCGGTGGCTTAGACATTAACCCATTCCGCTCCAACTGCCATTCAGCACCAGAGCATAATCAACGTATGGCGCGACAATAAGGATGCAACTTAGGATGAGATTTCTGCGCTGGATAACCATTGCGGGCTTACTGCTGATTTCAACTTGGGCACAGGCCACTATTTATTCTTCTCCCATGCTCAATGAAGCCAATGGTTTGATAGAGATCTCCCCTTTGCAAGCAAAAAAAATGGCGCAACAGTACCTAAGTGAACGCCATTTAGCCGACAAATTAGATAAGCATCCCGCAACGGTTTCGCGAGATGAAGCGGATAGCCGCACACGCACTCCCGGTAGTAGCGTTGATGCGCTTATGATTTTGGCTCAAGCGCTCGACAAACTCGGGGAATATGACAAAGCTCAGTTGGCACTGCGTGATGCCAAGGCGCTCACACAGCAGTACCAACTGCCTTATTTGTTGCTCGATGTGCAAATCCTCAGCACTCGCCTCGCTTGGCAAAACAACGGCGATGCAGTGACTGCCCGCGAGCAATTACGCCAGATCGATGAGCAATACCAAGTGATTGAAAATGCGGATCAAATTGCGAAAGGCATCGATTATAAAATGACGCTACTGCGTGCTGAAATTGCTTCAAAAGCCAATGATCTTGAGTTAGCCGATAAGCTGTTTGCTCAAGCCAAACCTTATATTGAGAGCTTGCAAACTGAAAAACCGGCCATCGAATACCACTTAACCTTAGGTGAACATCATCTCAGCCATGAACGTTATAACCTCGCACTTTCAGAATTGCTGATTGCTTACTGGAGCGCAATTGAAAGTAACTCAGGAGCATTGTTAGCCAAAGCGAATACTCTCTTAGGGCAGTTATTTTTCAACCGACAAGTCTTGGATAAGGCATTAGATCATTTTTCACAAGCCGCAGACTTTTACGGCCGTTATGAACAATCACCCTATTTACCTATAGTCCTCAAACAAATGGGTGATATCTACTACCAACAAGGAAAATATAACTTAGCCTTGGTACATTATTTCAATGTCATTGACCATAAAAATAACCATGCCTCTCTCAGTGATGATATTGAAATTCGTATCAATCTTGCGGCAACCTATTTACAGCTCTACAACTATCCAATCGCTGAACAATATTTGACCAACGCAGAAGAAATGCTGAATGTTAGCCCTATTCCGCGTTTAAATGGGCACGCAGCACTTTTGCATTCTGGATTGGCTTATTATCAAAATATCGATCACGATATTGTCCGTTACGCAGAAAAAGCGCTACAAATCGGTGAATCTATTCAAGATGATTATCTTCAAGAACAAGCCTATCGTTTACTTTCCTTAGGATATGAAAGAACAGGATCTGCAACAAAAGCGCTAGATAGTTTTAAAAAGAGCCAAATTCTCGCGCAAAAGCGACAAAATAAATTGAACCAAATCAGTGAAGATGCCTTTCGCCAACAAAGGGAATTTATTGAACAAACCTTGCATTTAGTTGGACAAGAAAAGCAGTTGCAACAAACCGAAAATCAACTTAGTCAGCTTCGAAAAATCGCTATTTTCCTACTGGCGATCAGCGTTGTCTTTTTTATCATCGTGTTGAGACGTGGGTATCTGGTTCAAGCCTTTCGAGATGAGGTTCAAGAATTACACGACACCTTATTTACTCACCCTAGATCGCGTCTCAATAACTTGAGAATGCTAAATGCTAAACTGCCAAGTTCGTTAGAAAACAGCAACAAAAATTATGAGCAATGGCAATTAGGTGAATTGATTCAACAACCACTTAATGATCGCTTACGCTTTGCTTTAATTGATATTCCTTTTATGCGCAACATGTATCTGCAAAATGGATACACTGCAGGTTTAGAATTAGAGCGGGCTCTGGGAAAATTCCTAAAAGGAAGAATAAAAGAACCCAATCGGTTGTATCATTTCTCGGATGCTAGCCTACTTTATATAGAAAAAAATGGTGAACAACGTAGCGAACCTGAAACACTATTCAACCAGATTCAATCATGGATAAATGAATTTGAGCCGGAACGAAAAATAAATAGAATAGTTCGAGTGGGAATGGCAGATTATCCGTTCTTGCCACGTGCCTACACCGCGATCAATGACAAAGAACTGCTTGATATTTTGTTAATGGCAACACACATCGCTAGAGAATTAAGCCAGAGTGAAAGTCAGAGCCATTGGATTTATTTAAAAGCGATTGATAATGCTCCAGCCGCCAGTTTTGCTTCGGAGAATATTAGGCTTTCATGTAAACAAGCGATTAATCAAGGCCTGATCAAAGTTCATTCTTCTTATAAGAATGAGGACAACATCAAAAAACTCTTAAAAGATGGATAAATGCTGCCCAGTCGACATAAACACCGAGTGACGTCAGCAAAATATTTGCTATTATCGACAAATCAATAAATAGGATCAGGATTGATCCCCTACTATCTAGTTTGTTGTACATGGGCGTCCTAGAACAAGATATCCAAGCAGAACTCCACAGACTGAAATCTCAGTTAGAACAAGTACGTTTGACACAAAGAGATACTTCGTTCAAATTTAACCGAGAGCAGCAAGTGCTTAAACGAATGGTCACTTCACTGGCTACGACCTGTCACGGTAGCAGCCAAAGACTAAACCAAAGTTTAGAAGAGCTCTGCTTCGCATTAGAACAACAAAAAGACATCAGCACGCTGATCCCTCAACTGGCTGTGCTGGAACGCATGTTGAAACAACAGTCATTGGCCATGGACAAACAAAATAGTCATCTGGAAAACCAGCTAAAACGCAGTGGTGAAATACTACTGCGCGTTCCGGGATTACCCGCCAAAGTTAAGCGTGATCTCCGTGATCTTTTGAGCTTTACTGCGGCGCAACCACTGGAAAAAAACCAACAGGCTCTGCGCTTATTGGAGATCTATGAACGTGCGGTCAAAATCCAGTGTGCCAACCCCAATCTCGCACTCAATGAACTTTCCCAGCAAGCCGATCGTGAACTGCTGAACCGACTTTCCATCGAATTACAGCATTTAATTACCGAGCTCGACTTTAATGGCGAATCGGGAGATCAATTGAGTGATATTCGCACCAAATTGCTGTTGGGTGTCAATACTCATACTCTGCTTGAGCTGACGCTCGAAGTGCTACGTTTAGTGGTTGATGGCAGCCATGCCGAACGCAAAGCGGCGGAAGCTTTTTTAGAACAAGTTAACCTTTCGATTGGCAACAATTTAAAAAGTGCAGCTCAAAACCTTGAGCAAAGCCAGAGCTATGTGGCACATCGGCAAGAAATGAACAGTGAACTCAGTAGTTTGGTTTCACGAAGCCAATCGACATTGAAAGAGCAAACTGAACTGGAGCAACTCAAACAGAAGATGGCTCCAATACTGAAAGAAATGTCTTCTCTTTCAGAACGTTTGACCTTGGCAGAGCAACGAGAACAAGCGCTTCTCGAACGTATGCACTACAGCAAAAATCAGATGGAAGCCTTATCCGATTTGGCACAAGATTACCGCCGTCGCCTTGAAGATCTGGCTTTACGAGCTCAACTTGATCCACTGACTAAAGTGTACAACCGTAGCAGTTTTAACGAGCGACTTGAACACGAGTATCGTCGTTGGATACGCACTCAGCACAACTTGCGGGTTGTGCTATTTGATATTGATAGATTCAAATCGATCAATGATAGCTTCGGCTATGCAGCAGGAGATAAAGCTTTAGGCATTATTGCTCGCACCATCAAAAAAGAGTTGCTGGATACCGATACGGTCGCACGTTTTTCCGGTGAAGAATTTATTCTGTTACTTCCTGAACGTTCCGATAATGAAAGCTATCAGATCATTCATCAAATTCAGCGTAACGTATCTAAACTGCCGTTTAAATTCCGCGATAAAAGTCTGACCATAACTCTTTCCGCAGCCAGTATTCGCTTTGCCGATTCTGATACTCCAGAGACCGTATTAGACCGCCTGAATTTGACCTTAAACGAAGCAAAAAGCATTGGACCTAGCCAGCTAGCTTGGAAATAACTGCCTGTTATTTGAGCACAATAGCGAATAAATTGTGCTCAATTTCACATTTACCCTCTTGAACTATTTTCTTCCCTTAGTCGATGCCTCTAGATTGAAATCAGATATATCAAGAGGTTATCCCCCTTCTCTGGGTATTTCTGCTACTCTTGTTTTATAACAAATGCTCAACATCATGCTCTAGCATGACCTCAACCTCAGGTTGAAGGAGGACACTATGATTATTCAAGTTAGCCCAGCAGGCAGTATGGATCTACTTTCTCAACTGGAAGTAGAACGCCTGAAAAAGACCGCATCAAGTGATCTTTACCAACTCTACCGTAATTGCAGCCTAGCGGTGTTGAACTCTGGCAGCCACACCGATAACTCGAAAGAACTGCTCGATAAATATAGAAATTTTGATATTACAGTGATGCGTCGTGAACGAGGTATCAAACTCGAATTGGCCAATCCGCCAGAACATGCCTTTGTCGATGGACAGATCATCAAAGGAATTCAAGAGCACCTCTTCTCAGTGCTGCGCGATATTGTCTACGTCAATATGCATTTGGCCGATAGCCAGCGTCTAAATCTGACGAATGCTACCCACATCACCAACTTAGTGTTTGGTATCCTGCGTAATGCGGGAACCCTGATCCCAGGGGCGACACCGAATTTGGTGGTCTGCTGGGGTGGACACTCCATCAATGAAGTTGAATACCAATACACTCGTGAAGTCGGCCATGAGCTTGGCTTACGTGAGCTAAATATCTGTACTGGTTGCGGACCCGGTGCAATGGAAGGCCCGATGAAAGGCGCAGCGGTAGGCCACGCTAAGCAGCGTTACAGTGAATACCGCTATTTAGGTCTAACCGAACCCTCCATCATCGCGGCTGAGCCACCCAACCCGATCGTTAATGAACTGGTGATCATGCCTGATATCGAAAAACGTTTGGAAGCGTTCGTACGTATGGCACATGGCATCATTATTTTCCCAGGTGGCCCAGGTACCGCAGAAGAGCTGCTGTATATTCTAGGCATCATGATGCACCCTGAAAACGCCGATCAGCCGATGCCAATCGTGCTCACAGGCCCAAAACAGAGTGAAGCTTACTTCCGCTCTTTGGATAAATTCATTACCGATACTTTGGGTGAAGCCGCTCGCAAACACTACAGCATCGTCATTGATAATCCGGCAGAAGCGGCGCGCATTATGAGTAATGCGATGCCACTGGTTCGCCAGCATCGTAAAGATAAAGAAGATGCTTACAGCTTTAACTGGTCACTGAAAATTGAACCTGAATTTCAGCTGCCTTTTGAACCAAACCATGAGAGCATGGCGAACTTAGATTTGCACTTGAACCAACGCCCAGAAGTGTTAGCCGCAAATCTGCGCCGAGCCTTCTCAGGTGTTGTCGCGGGCAACGTTAAAGCGGAAGGGATACGTGAAATTGAACGTCACGGACCTTTTGAAATGCACGGAGATCCGATCCTAATGAAAAAAATGGATCAACTGCTCAATGACTTCGTGGCACAAAATCGGATGAAACTTCCCGGCGGTAGCGCATACGTGCCTTGCTATAAGATCGTCACTTAAAACTCAAGCAAGGTTCTACTCAAGCCTGATAGACTGGCTTGGGTAGTAATCTTGTCGGATTTAATTACAATAAGGGCCTCACAAGCCCTTATTTTTTATGGTTTTTGGTTATGTCTCTTCATCTTGTCATTATTGATGCGCTTAATTTGATCCGCCGTGTTCATTCGGTGCAGCCTGATCCTAACGACATTGCCAGAACGGCAGAAACTACTACACGCACTCTGCAACGCATCATTAATGAAGCGCAACCCAGTCATATGATTGCGGTTTTTGATCACCACCTATCTGATCGTGGTTGGCGAGCTGAGTTACTCCCCACATACAAAGCCAATCGCAAACCCATGCCAGAGGTTTTGCAACAAGGGCTAGAAACCATTCAAGATGCTTGGTGGCAATTGGGGATTGATTCACTGCTGTCAGAAGGTGATGAAGCGGATGATTTGGTCGCCACTCTGGCTTGTAAAGTGGCCGCTCATCAAGAGAAAGTCACAATTATCTCGACGGATAAGGGTTACTGTCAGTTGCTCTCCCCGACCCTACAAATCCGCGACTATTTTCAGCATCGCTGGTTAGATGAACCATTTATCGCGCAAGAGTTTGGAGTGACACCAGCACAATTAACCGACTATTGGGGATTAACGGGCGTAAGTTCAAGCCAGATTCCCGGAGTTACGGGCATTGGCCCAAAAGCAGCGAAAGAGATTTTGATCCAATTCGCCAATATCGAAGAAGCGTACGCAAGCCCTGAGCTACCCGAAAAATACCGGAAAAAACTCGAGCCACAGATTGAAATGGCGCGCATCTGTAAACAAGTCTGCGCCTTAAAAACGGACATCGAGCTGGGCTTTAACTTGCAAGATATCCGTTTTAATTCGCCATCGGCTGACTAAATCAGCGCTTTATTGGGTATAACCGAAAAGACTACTGACTTTTCAACGCCGCGTAACTAAACCAGCCCCAACCCAGCATAAACATCAGCCCACCAAAAGGCGTGATGGGGCCGAACCACTTCACTCCAGTGAGTGCTAAGGAATACAAGCTGCCACTAAAACAGATAATACCGACGAGGAAAAATAGTGCTGCACGGCGAAAGCCTTTTTGTGCAGCAGGTTGAATTGGTAGTAGTAATATCACACCACATAACAGCAGCGCCAAGGCATGAATAAATTGGTACTGCACGCCAGTTTCAAACACACCGAGCAGATAAGGTGTCAGCGTCTTTTTTAGGCCATGTGCGGCAAATGCACCTAGCCCCACCGCAATACCCGACAAAACACCACCGATAGTGAGTAAATACTTACTGTTCATCCTCTACCTCATATTAGCTAACTGAATGATCATGCCCGTGCTGCAAGATATCCACTTGCTCACTGCGCGCCTTTTTCAGCATCCAATCACGGAAAGTAGCAATCCGCCCCATGTCTGCCTGCTTTTCATGGCACACCACGTAGAAGGCGTTATTGGTCATTAACACTTCATCAAACGGAGCAATTAATCGCCCTGCATCAATTTCTGGTTGTGCTAAAACGTTATTACCTAGTGCAACGCCTTGTCCGTGTGCGGCCGCTTGCAACACCATGGTTGAGTGGCTGAAAATCGGCCCGTGGTTAACATTCACATTATCCAGACCGTTCTCTTTAGCAAATTGTTTCCAATCTTTACGAGAGGTATCGTGCAGCAAAGTGTGAAAAGACAGATCTCGCAGAGATTCCATCGGCTTATTTCCGAGTAGCAAGGTTGGTGAGCAGAGTGGGATTAAAAACTCCTGATACAACTTATCGGCACGTAACCCCGGCCAATTACCGCGACCATAATAGATCGCCACATCCACATCATCCGTCAGTGAACCTTCATCCATATCCACGGCTTTGATACGCACATCAATATCTGGCTCTTGTTGGTTGAAATCCGCCAAACGTGGTACCAGCCATTGAATGGCAAAACTTGGCGGTAGGCTAATGGTCAGCGCCCCTTTTTCACTGCGCTCAAGTAATTTATCCGTTGCCTCAGCTAATGAACTAAAAATATCTTTTATGTCGAGGAAGTAACTTTGTCCTTCTTCCGTCAGCAGCAAAGATCGATTACGACGCCGAAATAATTTCAATCCTAAAAACTCTTCTAAGGCTTTGATTTGATGGCTAACTGCGGCCTGTGTCACAAATAATTCTTCAGCGGCTCGGGTAAAACTCAAATGGCGAGCGGCCGCTTCAAACACTTTTAACGAATTAAGGGGGGGCAATCTTCTGGACATAGAGATACTCGGTTAAAGATTAGTTTTTTTAATCTGAAACATTATAATTTGTCCGTTGCTAACCGACCAGAGAAAATCTATATTTCACCGCGCAGCAGCGGCCTGAACGGCTTGATTTCCTTGTAAATCAATAGGCTTAGTTGTTGCGATGTTGTGTTTGCAAACTCGAAATTCGAGTTAGGTAGTTTCTACCATCTGTTTTGTGCAGTTATCCCTGCCACAAAACAAATACTTCCTGTATTTATTTTTGACCTGTCTGTCAAATTTTTAGCACCGCCTGTTGGCGGTGTTTTTTTATCTGCATTTTCTGTCACGACCAAGTAACCGGAGAATGTTAAGCGAAAAAAAACGCAGAGTCTGCATAACAAACTCTGCGTTTCCATTCATGATCGCGTTTATGGGCGATAGACTTTCACGTTGCTAAAGCCTTGTTCTTGCAGGTAGAGCGCTTGTAAGCGGCTCATTACACCACGTGAGCAGTACAGCAAGTAAGTTTTCGACTGATCCAAATCACCAAACTGGGTCGCGAGCTTGTAGAACGGCAGGTGTTTCACTTCAACGCCTGCGATCTCAAGTGGACTCTCATCCTCTTCGTCTGGACTACGAATATCCAGCACGACTGCGTTACTCTCTTCTGCACTGTTTACCTGCTCTACTTCAGGCGCTTTTTCGAGTGACTCTTTACCAATCTCGCGAATGTCGATTTTGCGTGCGTTGTACACCACTTGTTCAAGCAAAGAGAAATCGAATTTGGCTTCTTCTTCTTCCAACTTCTCTTTAACGGCTTTCACCGTTGGACTTTTTGAAATCACACCGCAGAATTCAGGCATGGTCTTCGCGAAATCTTCTGTGCCAATTTCACGCGCCAAACGAATGATGTCATCTTTATCCCAGTTGATCAGCGGACGCAGAATCAGAGTGTCAGTGACATTGTCGATATGGCGCAGGTTAGTCAGGGTTTGACTAGACACTTGGCCGAGTGCTTCCCCCGTCACTAACGCCTGAATACCAAACTTCTCTGCCACCATACCTGCTGCGCGCATAAACATACGTTTCAGCACAACGCCCATTTGGCCGTCATCGATTTTCTCTAAGATCTCAGCCACAACAGGCTCGAAATCGATCGCGATGAAACGGACTTTGGCGGATGATCCGTATTTTTGCCACAAGTAATAAGCAGTTTGCTTAACGCCAATCTCGTGAGCTGGGCCACCAAGATTGAAGAAACAGTAATGCACTTTGGAACCACGTTTGATGTGCAGATAGCTCGACACGCCTGAGTCGAAGCCACCAGAAATCAGGCTCAATACATCTTCTTGAGTACCCAGAGGGAAACCACCCAAACCTTTATGGCGTGCAATCACTTGGTTCAGCAGTTCATCCACTACCTCCACTTGCACGGTCACATCAGGATCAGTCAATTTCACCTTAGCACTGGCTACAGCTTGATTAAGACCACCACCAACATAGCGCTCAAGTTCAATCGAGGTAAAATCATGCTTACCGCGACGTTTTGCGCGCACCACGAACGTTTTGTTTTCGATATTGGCGCGATTCAGCTCCAGCACTTGCTCATAGATGTTGTGCAGATCGGTAAAGGTTGACTGCTGCACTTCCAAAATTTGCTGAATACCCGGTGTGGTGGTCAGAATTTCCAGCACTTCCGCGTAATACGTATCGCTGTTGGCCGTCACTTCAATATGATCGCGACGATTGAATACCGCCACCCCTTGTGTGCGGGCTTTCACAATAATTCGAATATTGCTTTCAAGGATCTTTGTGAAACGCTTACGTACCGATTCACTTTTCACAAAAATTTCCGGATGGGGTTTGACGATAAATTTCATAAGCTTATTCGCAATCTAGATGAATGATGTGGCGTTTGGCTTCAACCAGCACTGAAATATCAAGCCGTTGGGGCATTCACGCTAAAGGGGCGGCATTATACACGATTCAACAGGAGAGAGAAAAGCCTGTAAAAAAGGCAAGCCATTCGGCTTGCCTTTGTGAATCACCTCTCAGCCGAGAAGCTCGCTATTGGTTTGTAGGTGCACCAAGCGAAGGTACTTCATCGCTGTACAATGGATCTCCTTGCAAAATGCTGATTTCAACACGGCGATTCAGCGCACGTTGTGCTTCGGTATCGTTAGGACCAAGCGGTTGAGTATCCGCCATGCCTCGTACCTGTAAACGTTGATGATCAAACCCTTTGACCTTTTCCATTTCTTGCGCCACCGAGACTGCGCGCTGCGCGGACAGATCCCAGTTTGAACGATAGAGCTCAGAATCCAGTTTTTGGTTATCCGTATGTCCGGTCACGCGCACTTTGCCGGGAATATCTTTCACAAGATCAGCAATTTGACGCACCAGCGGGCGAAATTTCGGTTGCAGGAATGCAGAACCTTCAGGGAAAGCTCCCTTCTCTCGGATCCGGATATCAATCTGCTGCCCCAAGTTTTCCACTTCAATTGCGCCTTGTTCAATCTCTCGAGATAAGGCTTTTTTGATGCTTTCAGCAACCGTTTCCATCTGCTCAGACATGGCTTTGGCTTGCTGCTGTTGCATATCCGATTGCGTATTCTGGTTCTCTTGGGTTGAACTTTCTGCCGACTGTCCCCCTGTGAGCTTCCCAGAATCACGCTGATTACCACCAGCACGATCTGAATCCCCTTCCTGAAACTCAAGAGTTTGCTGGGTAATATCGATCGTTTGCTGCATAATCACATCAATCGGCGTTGGCTCAGGGCGTCCGGGGCGAAACTCCTGGGCAATAATGCTGGTGCCTTTAGGAATGTCTTTGACTTCCAAGCGGTTTTGCACACCAAACGCAAACTTCATCGAGCCCGCAATTTGCTTAAACTTCAGTACATCCATCTCGGAAAACGAGAGTAAGAGTACGAAGAAACACATCAATAGCGACATCAAATCTGCAAACGTCCCGAGCCACATCGGTAGCCCAGGAGGGGGACAAGTACACTTCTCTTCGTCATCCATAGGAAGCTCCGCTACTCTTTATCAACATCAAGAGCACGCTTACCAGCGTTAAGATAGTTCTTCAAATAGCTATCGATAACCCTTGGGTTTTGACCATCTTGAATCGCCAACACACCATCCATAATCAGACGGCGATTGAGGGTTTCCTGATCGCGGCGTAAAGCCAGTTTGTCAGCAATCGGGAAGAAGATCATGTTGGAAAGTACCGCACCGTACAGTGTGGTTAACAGTGCCACCGCCATCGCAGGACCGATCGATTTCGGGTCATCCATGTTGGATAGCATGGCTACCAGACCAACCAGCGTACCGATCATTCCCATCGCAGGTGCCACGTCACCAAAAGCGCGGAAGACTTGCGTACCTTTACTATGGCGTTCGTCAGTCAAAGCAATATCTTTTTGCAAAGTGGCGCGCACGACATCGGCATCATGTCCATCCACCAGCAGGTCAATCCCCTTTTGCATAAAAGGATTGGGGATTTCCATCTCTTCCAGAGCGAGAAAACCACCTTTACGCGCCGCATCCGCCATTTCCACGATCTTGGCAATCAAATCTTCGGGCTCATCCGCTTTAAACATAAAGGCTTTAGCGGCGATTTTCCCCGCACCAAAAAACTGCCCCATAGTAAATTTCATCATCACAACGAAAACAGCGCCGCCAACTACGATCAGAACCGAGACCGTATCAACGAACATCATGAGGCTGCCGCCTAGCACCATCGCCATGATAACGAAAGCCATACCACCAATAAGGCCAATCAGTGTTGCTAAATCCACGAAGCACTCCTCCGGCTACACATTCGCGATAATGAAAAGCTTACCCTCATTATCGGCAACAGAATAAATTCTTTAATGAAATTGTCAGAATAGAGAACAAAAACCTTACTCAAGTGTATACGCAAACAGGCCGAAGATGCACCTGTGGCACACAGAGTTTTTACCCTTGGGATTGTGACTTTGTGGGCTTTTTTCCATTTCGTTATCTAACACGGTAAAAAAGCGTTCTATTTCTGACAAAATCGCTTGGTTAAATTTGACCAGCTCAGCCCCCTGAGGTAACTTTCGTGCATCTTAAGTAAGGCATACAGATTATGGCGAGTAAGAAACCGGAAAACATGTCCTTCGAGTCAACCATCGAAGAACTAGAGCAGTTGGTTGAACAACTGGAAAGTGGCGATCTGGCACTCGATGAAGCACTAAGAAAATTTGAACGAGGCATCAGCCTCGCAAGAGCGGGCCAGCTCAAGCTGGATGACGCAGAACAACGTGTGCGCATTTTACTCAGTAACAGTGATGATGCACCACTGAGTGACTTCAACGATTTACCTGAATAAGCCATTTCCGAACTACAGCCTGAACAACCAATAAAGACGAGCCCCCTATGATTGAGGCGTTATCCTCATACCAACAGCGAAATAGTCAGCAACTGGATCAGTGGCTGAACCGTATTCCTTTTCAAACCTTACCTCTTATCGAGGCAATGCGTTACGGGCTACTCCTTGGTGGCAAACGTGCACGCCCATACTTGGTGTACATTACTGGTCAAATGCTCGGCTGTGAGCTGAATGAGTTAGACACTCCGGCCTCTGCGGTTGAGTGCATTCACGCTTATTCACTGATCCATGATGATTTGCCGGCAATGGATGATGATGAACTGCGCCGCGGTAAACCGACTTGTCACATCGAGTTTGATGAGGCCACCGCCATTTTAACCGGCGATGCCCTGCAAACACTGGCGTTTACCATTTTGGCCGAAGGCGCTCTTTCTGCTGCAGGCGAAACACAGCGCGTCGCCATGATCCAAGCCCTCGCAGAAGCTTCTGGCGCGCAAGGCATGTGCCTAGGTCAGGCGTTGGATTTGGCAGCCGAAAATCGTTTAGTTTCACTGGAAGAATTGGAAACCATTCATCGCAATAAAACCGGCGCGTTGATGCGCTGCGCGATCCGTTTAGGGGCATTGGCTGCCGGCGAAAAAGGCCGCGCGATGCTACCGCATTTAGATCGTTACGCAGATGCAGTAGGCCTCGCATTTCAAGTCCAAGATGACATTCTGGATATCATCAGTGACACTGAAACCTTGGGGAAACCGCAAGGTTCTGACCAGCAATTGAATAAAAGTACCTACCCTGCTCTTTTAGGCTTAAAAGGAGCACAGGAAAAAGCACATACTCTGTTACAAGAAGCGCTTCTGGCATTAGAAGCAATTCCCTACAATACGGAACATCTGGAAGAGTTCGCCCGATATGTCGTCGAGCGCAAGAACTAAACAATTAAGCGCGCATACTTATGACTCTTGATATCTCAAAATACCCAACACTCGCTCTGGCAAATACCCCAGAGGAGTTGCGCAGCCTTCCAAAGGAAGTGCTGCCAAAACTGTGTGACGAGCTACGAACCTATTTGCTCAACTCAGTAAGTCAATCCAGTGGCCACTTAGCCTCTGGCTTAGGCACTGTTGAGCTGACCGTTGCGCTGCATTACGTCTACCGCACTCCTTTCGACCATTTGATTTGGGATGTGGGTCATCAAGCGTACCCGCACAAAATTCTCACCGGTCGCCGCGATCAAATGCCAACCATTCGTCAAAAAGGTGGACTACACCCCTTCCCTTGGCGCGAAGAGAGCGAGTTCGACACGCTATCGGTTGGCCATTCTTCGACTTCGATCAGTGCCGCACTCGGTATGGCGATCTGTGCGGGCAAAGAAGGCAAAGACCGTAAAGTAGTGAGTGTGATTGGCGATGGTGCGATCACCGCTGGTATGGCGTTTGAAGCCATGAACCACGCGGGGGATGTGCACCCTGATATGTTGCTAATCCTCAATGATAACGAAATGTCAATCTCCGAGAACGTGGGCGCCCTCAATAATCACTTAGCGCAAGTGCTCTCGGGTAGCCTGTACACCTCGATTCGTGAAGGTGGCAAAAAAGTGCTCTCTGGCATTCCACCAATCAAAGAATTGGTTCGTCGCACCGAAGAACACCTCAAAGGCATGGTGGTACCCGGCACGCTGTTTGAGGAGCTCGGCTTTAACTACATTGGTCCTGTTGATGGCCATGACGTTCTGGATCTGATCAAAACCCTGAAAAACATGCGTGAGCTAAAAGGGCCACAGTTCCTCCACGTGATGACCAAAAAAGGCAAAGGCTATGCGCCTGCTGAGAAAGATCCGATTGGTTACCATGGCGTACCCAAATTTGACCCTAGCCACCACAGCTTGCCAAAAAGTAACAGTACACAGCCGACTTTCTCGAAAATCTTTGGTGATTTTCTGTGTGATATGGCCGCGCAAGATCCTAAATTGATGGCGATAACACCAGCCATGCGGGAAGGCTCAGGCATGGTACGCTTCTCCAAAGAGTTCCCAAGCCAATACTTTGATGTGGCCATTGCTGAGCAACACGCAGTAACACTGGCAACAGGCATGGCGATTGCGGGTTATCACCCAATTGTGGCGATTTACTCCACCTTCTTGCAACGTGGTTACGATCAACTGATCCACGATGTGGCCATCATGAACCTACCGGTGATGTTTGCTATCGACCGCGCGGGTATTGTCGGCGCTGATGGTCAAACACACCAAGGTGCGTTTGATTTAAGCTTTATGCGCTGCATTCCCAACATGCTGATCATGGCTCCAGCGGATGAAAATGAGTGCCGCCAAATGCTCTACACAGGCCACCAACATCAAGGCCCGAGCGCGGTGCGTTATCCTCGCGGCAATGGCATGGGCGTTGCCCTAGAAAGTGACTTTACGGCATTGGAAATTGGCAAAGGCCGCTTAATGCGTGAAAGCACCGCCAACACTGGTGAAAAAGTCGCGATTTTGAGTTTCGGCACTCTGTTGCCTAACGCTTTAGAGGCGGCAGATAAATTCAATGCGACCGTGGCCGATATGCGCTTTGTGAAACCACTGGATGAAACGCTCATCAAGCAACTCGCCCAAACTCATGATGTACTGGTGACATTGGAAGAAAACGCGATTGCCGGTGGTGCGGGTGCGGGTGTGATTGAGTTTATGATGAAAGAGAAACTCATTAAACCTGTACTCAATTTAGGCTTGCCTGATGAGTTTATTGTGCAAGGCTCACAGGAAGAGATGCATGCTGAGCTTGGGTTAGATGGTGCTGGTATCAAGCGTGCTATCCGCGACTATCTGGCCAAATAGCACTTTCTATCAGCCGCTTAGCTAGAAATCAGAACGAGAAAAAGCCTTCGGAATGAAGGCTTTTTTACTGCACCATAATTAAAAGCCATATGGCTCATTTTGCGATTTGATCCGATTCAAGCATATCGTTCGAGCATTCAATAGCACCCGAAATGCATAAATGCCTCTGATATTCCTCTTCTGTTATTTCTTGATTATCAGGATCATACGTCGATATCACATAATAGTTCCCAAACAGAACTAGTAACGGCGATATCAGTATGAGTCCAAATAAACACAATAGCAGTTTTTTACCCCAATTCTTCATTTTCATCTCGACACTATTATATTATCTGCAAACTTCCAACCAAACTCACTAAGCAAGCCTTGCCACACTTCATCTAGTCCAGCGCGAATCACTAACGGTTGCTGAGTATAAGGGTGAACAAAGCGTAACTCACTGGCGTGGAGCATTAAGCGTTGCGCTGAGAAGTGTTCACGAAACAGTCGGTTATGCACTCCATCGCCATGGGTGGTATCACCCACAATCGGGTGACGCAGATGCGCCATATGACGACGCAGCTGATGTTTACGCCCAGTCTTCGGTTGCATCTCCATCAAGCAGTAACGCGTCGTGGCAAACTTTCCAGTCGAAATGGGCAGTTCCACTTTGGCCAATGGTCGGTAAGCCGTCACTGCCGACTGCGCTCCTTTATCTTGCTTGGCAAACTTATCGGCGATTTTGTCGAGCTCTTCTTTGAGCGGATAATCGAGCACATCCGCCTCTTCAATCCAGCCGCGCACAATCGCGTGATAGGTTTTCTCCATTTGATGATTGGCAAACATCGGCATCACATCAGAGGCAATTTGGCTCGATAGCGCAAAGACCAACACGCCGGATGTCGGGCGATCCAAACGGTGCAATGGGAAAACGTGCTGACCAATTTGATCGCGCAAGGTCTGCATCACAAACTGAGTTTCATTCTTGTCGAGCCATGAGCGATGCACCAACATGCCTGCGGGTTTATTAACCGCCACTAAATATTCATCTTGATAAACAATGTCGAGCATTTATTGGCACGCCTTGTCGATTTGCAGGATCACCGTGAGTACCGCTTGGTGATGGGGTTGTGTTTTCCACACTTCAGAAAAATAAGGCTCCAGCGCAAAACCACGCGGCACCGCATTTTGAGCGATCGCTTGTTTCATCTTGGGCAGAAAAATCCACTGCAGCCACTCATGGGGTAAAAGAGTATCTACCGCAAACGGCTCTTGGCTCGCGAGCGCTTGTGGTGTCGGGGGTGTCGCTTGCCACAATTGCGCAGTACGCAGTGTGGACTCTAATTCATCGAGTAACTTCACCAATGCGGAGTTGAACAACATAATTCGTCCGGTTTATTTCTACGTTGACCTTGAAAAAGTGCCATAGAGTACCATTTATTGGAGAAAGAAAGTTAGGATCAATTTCCGCATGGATACCATTCATACCCTCACAGCACTACTGCAAAATAGTGGCTGCCAGTACCAAATTTTTGATCTCGGTCGTCGCGTGCAACCGATCGATAGCCGCCAGTTTGCTCAAGTAGAATTGGGTCAGCAAGCCTACCCTTTCCCAGTACAGCGCCATGCACAATTCGCTATCGCTTATTGGAATGAGCAGCATCAGCCTTGGATCTGGATGTTGAAATTTGCTTTGGATGAACGTGGCTTATTGCAACAAGCCGATGTCGGACAATTTATTCAATACCTGCTTGAAGCGATGGGCAGCCGCCTTAATCAGTCATTGAGCGAAGAGCAGCAACAGAAGCTCGCCAATAATCCCTATACTTTCAAACCTAGTGAAGACAAGCTCGCCACGCTACACAGCCAAATCCGCGCCCAGCTTGGCTTATCATGCAGCCAATATTACGAACATGCTCAGCACTATTTCTCTGGTGGCTTGGGCTGGGACAAGTGGCACACCGTAGGATTACAAGGTATTACCGATATTTGTGCACGTTTAGAGCAAGAGCAAAATGGTGTGTTGCTCCGCAAAGCACTGACTCATTTACCCGCGCAGCCACTCTACGCCGTGTTGGGAGCATTAGAGCATGTGAACTTACAGGAAAAACTCGCGGAACGCTTAAATGAACTTGCTCAAGCTGAAATGAAAGCGAGCGATCCGGATCTGTTTTTACTCGCGGCCTTAGTGCGTGCCTTGGCTGGTGCACCTTCAGATTTACTTGATGCCACTTGTGATGCCATTCTCGCCTCGCCCGCGCTTTGCCACCAAGAAGTGTTAATTGCACTCGCAGGACGCAGTTGGATGAGCTTGCAGAATTCAGGACGTGCACAACGTTTCTTGATCCGTTTAGCGCAAACTCAAAATCAAGCGTTATTTAACCAACTTTTTGCGGATGTAGTTATGTTACCTGCGCTGCGTGGAGTGATGCTGCCTTTGCTGCATGCCAGCCCCTCACCGGAGTTGGCACACGCACTGCAACAACTCCAACAGATGACGCGAGGATAAAGCATGATTGGCGATTTACTCTTGATACTGGCACTCTGTTTTGCCGGATTTCTGTTTTGGCAGCAGCGCCATCAAGCCGAAATCGCCAAACAAGCGATTCAACGTCACTGCGATCAGCTTGATTTGCAACTGCTCAACGTGGCATTCGGCCAGCATAAAGTGAGAACGCCTTCAGGAAGCTGGCGTTGGCACACCATTTATCTCTTTGAGTTTTCGTCACTCGGGGATGATTGTTATCAAGGCAAGTTAGAAATGCAGGGATTTAGAACAGTACGTTTTGCTCTGCCACCTCATCGGATGGGTTAAGGACATCGGCCGTCCAGACAAACTGGCTGCAAGGACCAAAAAATTCTTCAATATCGGCACGGTGCTCAAAGCCCAACTTGTGCAAAATGGCTCGTGCCACTTCATGTTGGGCTTTGATGGTAGCCACCACGCGTTGTAAGCCAAAGCGTTGGCACACATTAGGGAAAAAAGCATTCAGTGCTTCACTGGCTAATCCTTGCCCCCAATACGCTTTATCAAATAAGAAGCCGAGTTCAGCGCGTCCTTCACTCTCAAATTCAATAAACACATGCCCCATGTACTCGCGGTTATAGTTGTCGAGCACTGCCATCGCGTACAACGAATTGTCGTGCAACACTCGTTGAAAAAGCTGTTTAGCCGCGGCAACCGTGGTCGGACCGTTCATCTGTGAACGGTTTTTTGCGCAGTAATTGAGTACGAGAAAATTAGACTCCAACGCCTCGGTGTAAGGGATAAGTAGCGTTCTTCGCGTCGCTATAGTCACTGACATTCCTTGTAGAACAAAATCAATCGAAACTGAAAAAGCGCCTTTCCGTATAAGAAAGGCGCTATTTATTTTCACTTGAACTCAATCAAGTTACCTCATCATCCCGAATACATCAGTAATGTGAGATATAGCCTAATGACATTGTTATAGTAATTATGTTTCTGAAGAACCTTTGGGCGTACTCATTTTATGGTTGGCCAACAAAGCCTTATTGACGCAGGTTCGAGTGGGAGGATTAAGGAAAGCCCCGACAAAGAATGTCGGGGCTTAATCTTACTCGCAGCATCCGGCTACTTGAGCGTGCTCCTTGCATCATCCTTAACTGGCTGATCCTTTCAGCGAACTCCGAGCATCGCCGTCCTAGCGGTGTCCTCTCATCCTGATGCCGAATATCCTATTCAGCCTTCATCACTTGTTCCTTGAGCGGTGTCCCTGCCATCATCCTGATGGTGTTCCTTCTCACATCCTTAGAGTGTCCTAGTCTTCCTTGCTGCTCACGTCTCTGTGGGCTAACGCTATCCTTGGCGTTTCCTGCATCCTGCTGTGGTCATCCTCACCACTTCTCATCCTGAGAATAACAGTTCCTAGGTCATTTCCTTCGACAAGAGATAATTTACCCGTTTTGCTTTTTCGTACAAGCCACTAAGAGAATCCAAATAAAACAGCACAGAACGAAATCAGAAAATACCTTTAAATTTCAAAGTGATAAATCGATTACACCATTATTCCCGCATCCATTCACTGCCTTGGCTTACACAAGATGTAAGCGATCTCTCACAAACCATTGCCCCTTTTGCTCATCAGACTTTCTCAGTAAGATGGCAACACACCAGAATAAGGAACCATTATGCTGACCAAAGACGTGTCACAAGAGCTGGAAGAGATCCTCACTAGCCTCAGCCAACAAGGCAAAGAGCCTTCTGTCGCGCTGGTCAAAGCGCGCTTAAAAACACCTGTACCTATGCCTGCAATTATTGCCACCATTAAAAGCTGGAAAAGCACCCAGCGTATCCCCAAGGTGGAAGTCGCCACCGCCAATACCGGCAACAACCTTGAGCAACGTATTGAAATGTTAGAGCAAACGATTTTGCAGCTCACAGCACGTATTGAAGCGCTCGAAACCACGACTAAAGGAACTCAACGATGAAAATTTGGGTCGATGCCGATGCGTGTCCGAAAGTGATCCGTGAAACGCTGATCCGCGCCGCTGAACGTACTGGTGTGGTGTGTACCTTTGTGGCGAACCACTTAATCCCACTCCCCAAACGCGACAACATTCGCGCTCTGCAAGTCTCTTCGGGGTTTGATATTGCCGATAATGAAATAGTAAGACGTACTGAAGTGGGCGATTTAGTGATTACGGCAGATATCCCTCTCGCCGATGAAGTGATCAGCAAAGGCGGTTTGGCGCTGAATCCCCGTGGTGAGCTGTACACCAAAGAGACCATCAAAGCGCGCCTGAATATCCGCGATTTTATGGATACCATGCGCGCCAGCGGTATTCAAACCGGCGGCCCTGCCGCGCTTTCACAGACTGAACGCCGCGAGTTTGCCAATCATCTGGATCGTATTTTGGCGAAACGCTCAGTGTAATCATCACTCTCTTGATGTAAAAAAGCCTGCGATATACGCAGGCTTTTTCTTGTGCAGAGCAAACACTATGGCGTGTAGTAAGTAGCTGCGCCAGGGCCAACCGGCAGACCCAACACAAATACCCATACGTAAAACAGTAAGCTCCAACCCACCATAAACACCACTGAATATGGCAACATGGTGGCGATCAGCGTACCGATACCGAGGTTTTTCATATAACGTGTCGCCACCGCCAGAATCAAGCCGAAGTAGCTCATCATCGGGGTGATGATGTTGGTCACCGAATCACCAATACGGTAGGCGGCTTGAATCACTTCTGGGGCATAGCCCACCAGCATCAGCATAGGTACGAAAATCGGCGCGGTGACTGCCCATTGCGCTGACGCCGAACCAATCATTAAGTTGATGTAACCACACATCAAAATGAAAGCGAAGAACAACATGGGACCCGTTAGACCAATGTCTTTCAGGAAGTCGGCACCTAATACTGCCAACACTTGACCAAACTTAGTCCAGTTAAAAAACGCGACAAACTGTGCTGCAAAAAACACCAACACAATGTACACACCCATTGAAGACATGGATTTGGACATCGCATCAATCACATCGCGATCGGTTTTCATGGTGCCGACCACTCGGCCATACACATAACCAGGGATAGCGAAAAACACGAAAATAAATGCCACGATGCTCTTTAAAAATGGCGAACCGGAAACTTGGCCATCAGCACCACGTAAAATGCCATCGGCAGGAACAATCGTCCACGCTAAGAGTGCACTCACCACCAGCACAGCCAGCCCCGCATACGCTAACGCTTTTTTCTCAAGCGATGTCAGCAGACCCATTTTGTCTTGGCTGAGATCATCACTGGCTTCTGTGACATCATATTGGCCGAGTTTAGGCTCAACAACTTTCTCCGTCACCAATGCACCTAAAATCGTGATCACGAAAGTCGATGCAGCCATAAAGTACCAGTTAACTTCAGGGCCAACACTATAGGTTGGGTCAATCATACGAGCAGCTGTTTCAGTAATGCCCGATAGTAGCGGATCAACCGTACCAATCAGCAAGTTCGCCGAGTAACCACCGGAAACCCCCGCAAACGCCGCAGCCAAGCCCGCTAATGGGTGACGACCTAACGAATGGAATAGCATCGCAGCAAGTGGAATGAGCACCACATAACCTAATTCAGATGCGGTGTTAGAGATGATGCCTGCAAACACCACAGTGAAAGTCACCATGCGTTGCGAAGCCCCCATCACCAGGCCACGCATCGCAGCAGAGAGCAAGCCTGAGTGTTCTGCAATCGCGACACCCAGCATCGCCACCAATACCGTACCTAAAGGTGCAAAGCCAACAAAGTTTTTCACTAAATTGATCACGATCAGCTCAAGTCCGTCCGCATTCAGTAAGCTAACAACTTGGATCATGCCATCAGCAGCGCGGCCTTTCGCACCTTCCGGGCGCGGGTCAATCACTGAGAGCTCAAAGTATCCCGCGATGCCTGAAGCCACCAGTAGTACAACACAGAAAATGGCAAATAAAGTGATGGGATGGGGTAATAGATTCCCCAAATATTCGACACCATCGAGAAAACGGGTAATAAAAGGTTTCTTAGGTGTATTTTGATTTATTGAAGCAGATGAACTCATCTGTTCCCTCCTTGTCTTGATTCCTATGCATTTGTGACAAAAATGTCAAAAGCGCGGGCAGAGTACTCGACAAGAAAGGTAAATTAAAAAGCAAAGATGTTACAAAATCTATCTGAGAGAACAATATTCATCCAATTTTAAAAAATTAACCAGATGATCATTGCAAAGAACAACCATCTGGTTAGAAAAATATCTCGCTATGAATCGGTTCTCCCGCAATCCATTAACGCTGAACGGCTTTAAATCGAGGGTTAGACTTGCAGATCACATACAAACGGCCACGGCGTTTGACGATTTGACAATCTGGGTGACGATTTTTAGCGCTTTTTAGCGAGCTGAGCACTTTCATTTGGATTCCTTAGCAAACTGACCAAAACGACGAGCAAAGTTAGCGATGCGGCCTTCTTTCTGTACCACGCGCTGTTTACCGGTATAAAACGGATGAGACTCTGAAGAAACTTCAACAGTGATATAGGGATAGGTTTTACCTTCCCACTCAATAGTGCGATCGGTTTGCAAAGTCGAACCGACCACAAAGTAGTGATCGACAGTTGTATCGTGGAACACCACTTTACGATAATCAGGATGAATGCCTGCTTTCATTTTAAACTTAACACCTCAAATTGTTATGTTATAACATTTTAATTAATAATTATTCTCAAGATGATTTGCAAGCGATTTTTACACTGAGCTATGCTATTTTTGCGCTCTCAATACCTATAAATACAGATAAAAACATGTATCCCATTGAACCTGTTGCGATTATTGAAAGTCCGTACCAAGAAAAATTTGCGGTACCAAGACAACCTCGATTAGTGCCGAGTGCCACCGCTCGAATCAAACTGTTGGGGGAATGTAACTGTGCAGAGGCCATTCGCGGTATTGAGCAATTTAGCCATGTGTGGCTGCTATTTTTGTTCGACCAAAACCTCGCCGCAGGTTGGAAACCCACCGTACGTCCTCCTCGTCTCGGAGGGAATGAACGAGTCGGTGTTTTCGCCTCACGAGCAACTTTCCGCCCCAATGGAATTGGTATGTCAGCGGTTGAACTACGTGGTGTCAGCAAAGAAGGCGACCAGTATTATCTTGAACTCGGTAGCGTTGATTTAGTTAATGGCACACCGATTATTGATATTAAACCTTACATCCCCTACTCCGATTCAATTGTGGATGCACAAGGCGGTTATGCGGAGCAAGAACCCGAACGCATTCGCGTAACGTTTGCCGATGCTGCTCAGCAAATACTCAAAGCACATCCAGAAGGTGAAATTCGTCGTGCGGTGATCAGCGAAGTGTTAGCGCAAGATCCGCGTCCGGCTTACAAAAAAAATCGTGCTGACGACAAGTTATATGCGGTGAATTTGTTCGATTGGAACGTGAAATTTACCGTTAACGCTGAAGCAATCGTTGTCAACGCAATTGAACCCTTTTGACAAAACCATTTGGCTGATATTATTAGCGCCCAAATTCGCTTTATAACGTTACTCCTATAAATAAAGCGATCCCTTAAACTTTGATGAAACGGATACCATAGAATGCGTACCAGTAAATATCTTCTTTCCACTCTGAAGGAGACTCCAAACGACGCAGAAGTCGTGAGCCATAAGCTCATGCTACGTGCAGGTATGATCCGTAAGCTGGCTTCAGGTCTTTATACTTGGCTGCCTACCGGTCTGCGTGTACTGCGTAAAGTCGAAACCATCGTTCGCCAAGAGATCGATAATGCTGGTGCAATCGAAACCTTGATGCCGGTGGTACAGCCGTTTGAATTGTGGGAAGAGACTGGTCGCTCTGAAAAAATGGGGCCAGAGTTGCTGCGCTTTACTGATCGCCATGAACGTCCGTTTGTATTAAGCCCAACCGCAGAAGAAGTGATCACAGCGCTCGTGCGTAACGAGGTGAACTCTTATAAGCAACTGCCACTGAACCTGTACCAAATCCAAACCAAATTCCGTGACGAGCGTCGTCCACGTTTTGGGGTGATGCGTGCGCGTGAATTCTCAATGATGGATGCTTACAGCTTCGACATCGACAAAGACGGCCTGCAAAAATCTTATGACGCGATGCACGCAGCTTACTGCAAAGCTTTCGATCGCATGGGTCTGGATTACCGTCCAGTGCTGGCAGACAGCGGTGCAATTGGTGGTAACGGTTCACAAGAGTTCCACGTTCTGGCAGAAAGCGGCGAAGATCTGATCGTATTCTCAACCGAATCGGACTACGCAGCGAACATCGAAAAAGCAGAAGCACTGGCACCAGCGACTGAAGCGGCTGCGCCAACTCAGGAAATGACGTTGGTGGATACTCCAAACGCGAAAACCATCGCGGAATTGGTTGAGCAACACGGTCTGCCAATCGAAAAAACCGTGAAAACGCTGTTTGTAAAAGCCTCTGATGCGATCGATGCATCTATCATTGCACTGATCATCCGTGGTGATCACGAACTGAACGAAATCAAAGCAGAAAATCTGCCAGAAGTTGCCTCTCCACTGGAAATGGCCAACGAAGAAGAGATTCGTGCGTTGATCGGAGCTGGCCCTGGTTCATTAGGTCCTGTAGGCCTAAAACTGCCATTCATCGTTGACCGTACGGTTGCAGTAATGAGCGATTTCGGCGCTGGCGCGAACATCGACGGCAAACACTACTTCGGTATCAACTGGGGTCGTGACGTTGAGCTCGGCAAAGTCGAAGATCTGCGTAACGTAGTAGAAGGTGATCCAAGCCCATGTGGCAAAGGGACTCTGATGCTTAAGCGCGGTATTGAAGTCGGTCACATCTTCCAGTTGGGCACCAACTACTCTGAAAAAATGAACTGTGGCGTGCTCGATTCAAACGGTAAAAACGTCATCCTTGAGATGGGTTGTTACGGCATCGGTGTATCTCGTGTCGTGGCTGCAGCCATCGAACAAAACCATGACGATTACGGCATCATCTGGCCAGATGCACTAGCGCCTTTCCAAGTGGCGATTGTGCCAATGAACATGCACAAATCTGAGCGCGTTCAGGAAGCAGCAGAAAAGCTATACGCAGAATTGACTGCCGCAGGCATCGAAGTGTTGTTTGATGATCGTAAAGAGCGCCCAGGTGTTATGTTCTCAGATATGGAACTGATCGGCGTGCCACACACCATCATCATTGGTGATCGCAGTATGGATGAAGGCCACTTCGAATACAAAAATCGCCGTCAAGGTGAGAAAGAAGCGGTGGCAATGGAGTCGATCATCGACTTTATCCAAGCCAAACTGGCCTAATTTCCAGTCACATTCGCTTACAAAGGCTGCCCTCTGGCAGCCTTTTTTATTGCCCGCCATTAATACTAGATTCATTTTTCTCCCCCTACACTGAGTCAAAACCAGAGGAGATAAGCCATGGATCTTAAATCATTACTCAACCAAGCACTGAGCTCAGACCTTGTCAAAAAAGGCAGCGAGCAGTTGAAAACCTTAGGCCAAGATAAAAACCAACTCAGCACGCTAGGAGCAGGAGCTTTAGGTGGCGGTCTGCTTGGTATGTTACTTGGCTCTAAAAAAAGCAAAAAATGGGGCAAAAGCGCTTTAAAAGTCGGGGGCGCTGCCGCTCTCGGCGCACTCGCCTACAAGGTTTACAACGATTGGAATGCCAATCAAAAAGGCAATACCACACCGACATCTTTTGATGAAAGCAACCCTCGCCATGAGTTGATCATTTTAAAAGCCATGATCGCCGCCGCGAAAGCGGATGGACATGTCGATGAGCAGGAGATGGCACGAATCCAACAAGCGATTGATGAGCTGGGCGCGGATAATCAAGTACAACAATTGGTTGAACAAGAGCTACGTAAGCCTCTGGATCCTGCTGAAATTGCTCGCTTTGCGCAAAATCCGGCTCAAGCCTCTGAGCTTTATTTGGCTTCATTATTGATTGCGGATGAACAGAACTTTATGGAAAAAGCCTATCTCAACGAACTGGCTAAACAGCTCGGCTTGGATGATCAATTGGTCGCGCAACTGAACTTACAAGTTACTGGTCAGTAATTAGTCAGTCATACGGATTCCTTGAGCCAACGCAAGCTGTAGGTTTGGTATTTTTCTGCTCTCAGGGTATATTGAGAGCTGTTATCATTTGAGGACGAACCCATGCGAGTTTACGACTGTTGTGAATTGGTACGCGAGCTTTACGCGCAAATTGGTAGTGGTGATCAAGGCTATATTCCGCAAGCCATCAGCTGCGCTGTACGTGCATTAAACGAGATTGCGGCTGATACCGCCCTACCACTGGCAGCACGAGAAAAAGCGGCGTTTGCGGCGGCGAATTTACTGATTTCCGATTTTGAGGATTAATCACCATGAATCTCGCGAATTTTGCCACTATGGATCCGATCATGCTGATGAGCATCATTAACATGAAACTGCGTGACGACTTTGGTGGTGATCTGGATAAACTCGTCAGCTATTTCGATATTGATCGCAGCGCGTTGGAAGCCAAGTTAGCGAGCGCAGGCTTTGAGTTTTTACCGCAAGTCGGCCAATTCCGCTAAGCCAACGGTTATCGCAAAACGCCCTTTCAAATCGGAGCTGAAAAAACGAAAAAAGCGCCGAGATTTCTCTCAGCGCTTTTTATTGTGCTTAAGCCTAAATCAATTAGCCAAAATATTTACGAGCATTCTGGAACATACGCATCCAAGCACCGTTTTCTCCCCAGTTATCTGGGTGCCACGAGTTGGCGACGGTACGGAATACACGCTCAGGGTGCGGCATCATAATCGTCACACGACCATCTTGAGTGGTTAAACCGGTAATCGCATTCGGTGAGCCGTTCGGGTTGCCTGGATAAGCTTGGGTTGGCTGACCAAAGTTATCCACGAAACGAATCGCTACGGTGCCAGATTGCTCAATTGCCGCCAGATGCTGAGCATCACGCACTTCCACACGACCTTCACCATGAGAAACTGCAATCGGCATTCTTGAACCCGCCATCTCGCTAAAGAACAGCGATGGCGATTTTTGCACTTCGACTAAGCTAAAGCGCGCTTCAAAACGATCCGATTCGTTACGCACAAAACGTGGCCATAGCTCAGCACCCGGGATCAAATCACGCAGGTTAGACAGCATTTGACAGCCGTTACACACCCCAAGTGAGAAAGTATCTTTACGTTGGAAGAACTGTTCAAACTGCTCACGCGCTTGGGCGTTAAACAGAATCGATTTCGCCCAACCTTCACCCGCACCCAGTACGTCACCGTAAGAGAAGCCACCACAAGCCACCAGACCTTGGTAAGCATCGAGCACGGTTTGCCCAGTCAGAATGTCGCTCATATGCACATCAACCGCATCAAAACCAGCGCGGTCAAACGCTGCCGCCATTTCAACGTGTGAGTTGACGCCTTGCTCACGCAAAATCGCCATTTTCGGACGCGCACCTTTGGTGATGTAAGGCGCAGCCACGTCGGCTTGCACATCGTAAGTTAACTTCGCATTCAAGCCTGGGTCGCGGTTATCTTGTTTGGCAGCAAACTCTTGATCGGCACACGCTGAGTTATCACGCAGCGCTTGCATCTTATGGGTCATTTCCGCCCAGATTGTGCGCAGTTCAGTACGAGAGCGCTCAATCAAGACTTCTTCACCACAAGTGATCAGCAAGCGATCCGACGCTTCTACTTCACCAATCACGTGAGCACACGCTTCTAAGCCATGGGCGGCAAGCGTTGCCAGAGCGGCATTCAACTCATCATTTTTCACCTGAATCACAGCACCAAGCTCTTCATTGAACAGTGCCGCCAGTGCATCATCACCCAAGGTTTCAATATTAGCTTTGATACCACAATGACCCGCAAAGGCCATTTCCGCCAACGTCACCAATAAACCGCCGTCACCTTTGTCGTGGTAAGCCACCAGCTTGTCGTTACGCACCAGAGTTTGCACTGCATCAAAGAAGCCTTTGAGCTGCGCCGCGTTATCCACATCAGCAGGTTTATCACCCAACTGTTTGTACACTTGCGCCAATGCGGTTGCGCCAAGACGATTTTGACCATTACCCAAATCAATCAAGATTAAGCTTGTCTCGCCAAGGTCAGTACGCAGTTGTGGAGTTACTGTCTTGCGAATGTCTTCTACACGCGCAAAGGCGGTAATGATGAGTGACAGCGGCGAAGTCACTTCTTTTTGCTCGCCATTTTCCTGCCATTTGGTTTTCATCGACATCGAGTCTTTACCGACTGGGATAGTGATACCTAGTGCAGGACAAAGCTCTTCACCGACCGCTTTCACCGCTTCATACAGGCCGGCATCTTCACCCGGATGGCCCGCTGGAGACATCCAGTTCGCAGAGAGTTTGATGCGTTTCAGCTCACCAATATCGGTTGCGGCAATGTTGGTGATAGCTTCACCCACCGCTAAACGTGCGGAGGCACCGAAATCCAGCAACGCAACTGGGGTACGCTCACCCATCGACATGGCTTCGCCGTGGTAAGAATCAAAACTCGCGGCCGTTACCGCACAGTTAGCCACTGGGACTTGCCATGGCCCCACCATTTGATCTCGTGCGACTAAACCCGTGACTGAACGGTCACCGATGGTGATCAAGAACGTTTTTTCTGCTACTGCAGGTAAACGCAGTACACGATCCACGGCTTCGTTTAGCTCAATACCAGAACGATCTAAGGCTGGGCTTGAAACTTTCAGCGTGCTCGCATCACGATGCATCTTAGGCGGCTTGCCCAGCAGAATATCCATCGGCATATCAATCGGCGTGTTAGCAAAGTGGCTGTCTTCCAGCATCAAATGGCGCTCTTCGGTCGCTTCACCCACCACAGCATAAGGTGCGCGCTCACGCTGACAGATGGCATCAAACAGCGGCATATCTTCCACTGCAACCGCCAGCACATAACGCTCTTGCGATTCGTTACACCAAATTTCCAGTGGGCTCATGCCCGGTTCATCATTCGGCACGTTGCGCAGTTGGAATTTACCACCGCGATCGCCATCGTTAACCAACTCAGGCAGCGCGTTAGAGATACCGCCTGCGCCCACATCATGGATAAAGGCGATCGGGTTTTTATCGCCGAGCTGCCAGCAACGGTCGATCACTTCCTGACAACGACGCTCCATCTCTGGGTTCTCACGCTGCACGGAAGCAAAATCCAGATCTTCAGCAGACTGACCAGATGCCATAGAAGAGGCAGCACCGCCACCTAGACCGATGTTCATCGCAGGACCACCGAGCACGATCAGTTTTGCCCCAACTGGGATCTCTTTCTTCTGAATATGCTCGGCGCGGATATTCCCCAGACCGCCAGCGATCATAATTGGTTTGTGGTAGCCACGTACCTCTTCGCCCGCATGTGAAGTCACTTTTTCTTCATAAGTACGGAAATATCCGAGCAGGTTCGGGCGACCAAATTCGTTATTGAACGCCGCGCCGCCGAGTGGTCCTTCTAGCATAATATCCAGCGCATTGACGATGCGGCTTGGCTTACCAAAATCGCTTTCCCATGGCTGTTCAAAACCGGGAATACGCAAGTTCGAGGTAGTAAAACCCACCAAGCCCGCTTTGGGCTTGCCGCCAATACCCGTTGCGCCTTCATCACGGATTTCACCGCCTGAACCTGTCGATGCTCCCGGCCAAGGCGAAATCGCCGTTGGGTGGTTGTGGGTTTCCACTTTCATCAGAATGTGGGTATCTTCATGGTGATAGGTGTACTGACGGCTATCAGGATCAGGGAAGAAACGGCCAACGCTCGATCCAGTCATTACCGCTGCATTATCTTTATAAGCGGAAAGCACATAATCCGGCGTCTGTTCAAAGGTGTTTTTGATCATTTTGAACAGCGATTTGTCTTGCTTAACCCCATCAATGGTCCAATCGGCGTTGAAAATCTTGTGGCGGCAGTGCTCTGAGTTCGCCTGTGCAAACATCATGAGTTCAATATCGTTAGGATTACGACCCAGTTTGGTGAAACTCTCAACCAGATAGTCAATTTCATCTTCTGCCAGTGCCAGACCAAGGGAAACGTTTGCCTCTTCAAGCGCACAACGACCACCAGCTAGCACATCGACCTGACTCAGCGGTGCAGGCTCCGCCACGCTAAACAGTTGCTGGGCATCGGTGAGTTCTGCGAACACGACTTCCATCATTCGATCATGCAACAGCGCCTTAAGTGTTGTGAGTTGTACTGCGGTCAGCGCCGTTTCTGCTTCAACATAATAAGCCGTACCGCGCTCGAGGCGCTTGATGCCATGCAGGCCACAGTTGTGTGCAATATCGGTGGCTTTTGAGGACCAAGGTGAGATGGTTCCGGGGCGGGGCGTCACCAACAGCAATAAACCTTGCGGTTCATGCTCTTGAATGGTTGGACCATAAGTGAGCAGTTTTTCGAGCTTTTCCAACTCTTGCGGATTGAGCTCTGCCTTGAGATCGGCAAAGTGCATAAACTCGGCGTAAATACCGGTTACAGGCAGTTGCAGTTCACGACACGCGGTCAGGAGCTTGTTAACACGAAACTCTGAAAGAGCTGGGGAGCCACGCAAAATTCTCATGTGCTTAGGTCTCTATGTCCAATTGATTGAGGTGTAATTGGCATAAACTCTTTCAAATACAGTAGATTAAACTCTATTTATTGAATGTATGCCGATTTCACCTCTACTAATGGCTGCGCATTATAGAGGAATTCTTTTTGTGACGTAACACTAAAAGCAACCGTTTGCGTCATTTTTTTCGTTAATTTTGAGTTACGACCCATTTGCACAAATCTTCGAGCAAAATGACAGCTTACTCAGTGAGGACTTTGCCAAAACCATCGCCTTTGATATAAAGGCATCTGTCTTGATGAGAGAAAACCCAAATTGATGACTCCTTTTACCTATAAACTCCCTGTTCGCATACTCTGGCTAGGCCTGTTGAGCCTGCTCTTAGTCGGTTGCCAAATCGATTCCGAGCCGAAAAGCGAGCTAGAAAAAATTCGTGAGCGTGGGGTTTTACGTGTGGGCACTCTCAATAATCCCCTCTCCTATTACATCGGTCCTGATGGCCCAACGGGATTAGATTACGAGTTAGCCCGAGAATTTGCCAAAGAGCTTGGCGTAAAATTGGAAATGAAGCCCGCGTATCGCCTCTCTAGCTTGTTTCCCGCTCTCAAAAATGGCGAAGTGGATATCATTGCTGCTGGCTTAAGCCAATCCGAAGAGCGACTCAAAGATTTCCGTGCGGGTCCGGCTTATTACTACGTGTCACAACAGGTGGTCTATAAGAAAGGCGATTGGCGGCCACGCAATTTCAAACAGTTGGTTGAAAAACAGCAAGAACTCTTAAAGAGCAATCCAGATTTGGCCTTTTTCAGTGTGGTGGATGACTCCCATTTTGAACACACACTGCAAGCGAAGCAGCAAAGACACCCTGATTTTCAGTTTCATGTCGATAACAATTCGGATGTAAATGAACTGCTGAAAAAAGTCTCACAAGGCGAGCTGATGTTTACTATGGCGGATTCGGTCGAAGTGTCGCTTTCTCAACGCATCTATCCTGAGCTGGCAGCGGCATTTGAATTAACCGAAGATCAGCCGATCTCATGGTTTATTCGCCGTTCCGATGATGAAAGCCTCTATGCTTTAATGATTGAGTTTTTTGGCAATCTTAAGCAGTCCGGTTACCTCACGTCTTTGGAAGAAAAATATATCGGCCATATAGGTACTTTCGATTATGTGGATACACGTGCGTTTATTCGTGCGTTAGATACTCGATTGCCTAAATGGACACCGATGTTTCAAAAGTATTCAGCCGAATTTGATTGGCGTTTAGTGGCTGCCTTGGCTTATCAAGAATCTCACTGGAATCCATATGCCAAATCCCCTACTGGTGTTCGAGGCTTAATGATGTTAACCCTGCCAACAGCCCGTAGTGTGGGGGTTAGCGATCGTCTCGACCCTGACCAATCGATTCGAGGTGGTGTGGAATATCTTCGCCGTATGATGGAGCGAGTACCCGACTCGATCTCCGATCATGAGAAAATTTGGTTTGCGCTAGCCTCTTACAACATTGGTTATGGGCATATGATGGATGCACGCCGCTTAACCAAAAATCAAGGCGCAGACCCTGATTCATGGGCCGATGTAAAAGATCGCTTACCTCAGTTACAACAGAAAAAATACTTTACTCAGACTCGTTATGGTTACGCGCGTGGCGATGAAGCGCGTAATTATGTGGAAAACATCCGCCGTTACTACCAAAGCATCATTGGTCACCTTGAACAACGCCAATTGACTGGCGGTGATGAGAATATTGAAGATCTCGCAGTGATCGCCCTCGATGAAGCAAGCCTGAATGACAGCAGCTCAGAGATCAATGATGAAGACGCGGTAAAAATGGAGTCTGAGTCTCTCGAAGGTATCGAATCCGGCGCAGCAGCATCCGATGAGAATATAAAATAGCCACTTGATTTTTGAGCTGAAAACACGTAAACCAATGTGTGAATTACATCGCTTTCCTGCCGTCAAAAACAGGTAACATTCAAACGCAATAATTAAGCGATAAATTCAGCAAGACCCAAGAACTTGAAACAGCAGTTCAACTGTTGTGCCGAGATAACAGAAGGTCAATATTAGGCCCCCTGCTCTAGCTCGCAGGGGTTTTATGTCAGTCAGTAGTAGGAGGGTGTTTTATGTTGAGACGTAAACGTCAATCAAAACTCCTGAACAAAACCGTATCCGCTAACCGTCGTCGTCGCATGTTAGCCAACAGCAAGAAAAAGGTGTTGGCTCGCCATCGTGCTTTCGTCCAGTTTGGCAACCAGTAGTAACACCTAGAATGGCAAACATCGTTACCGATGTTTGCCAAAGATTCACTTCCCTTCTTTCTTTTCCTCATCTCGTTTCGCTTTTATCTCTTTGCGACGTCGCTGAAAAAAGGCCTGTAATTGAGTGCGGCACTCTTCTTCCAATAGCCCTTTTTCAACAGTGGCATAGTGGTAAGACGCTTGACTGTTAAACAGATCCATCACTGTTCCTGCCGCTCCTGCTTTCAAATCTGGCGCTCCGTACACAATCCGTTTCACTCGACTGTGTAATAACGCTCCTGCACACATAGGGCACGGCTCAAGCGTGACATACAAGGTGGTATCGAGCAGGCGATAATTGCTGAGCACTTTCCCCGCTTCACGAATAACTTCAATCTCCGCGTGGGCAGTGGCATCTTGGTGTGTGATAGAGCAATTCCAGCCTTCAGCAATAATCTTCCCCTCTTGAACCAACACCGCGCCAACAGGAACTTCACCTAGTGCTTCGGCTTGAGCGGCTAACTCGATCGCTCGACGCATAAATTGCTCATCTTGAGTAGAAAAAAGAGACTCGGACAAAACCACACTCCAAGGATTATCGAAAACGGTGATTCTAGCGGAGATTGCAGAAAAAACGAAAGTAAGAGCAAGAAAAAGCCCACTCAATTGAGTGGGCTCGTCGATATTTATCGGTTTGGCGACTTACATGGTGTAAGTGTACGGCGCTTGAATACCTAGCGGGATACCCAATGCCCAGTAAACTAGCAGGAACACAGACCAACCGATGAGCATAGCGATTGAGTAAGGCATCATCATCGAAGCCAAGGTGCCGATACCCGTTGATTTCACATAGCGTTGGCAATACACAACCACGAGAGGGAAGAACACCATTAGTGGAGAAATGATGTTAGACACCGAATCACCCACGCGGTATGCCGCTTGAGAAAGCTCAGGAGAGATACCAACGGCCATCAGCATAGGTACTAAGATTGGGCCAATCAGTGCCCATTTAGCTGAAGCAGAACCAACCAGCAGATTAACCATAGCCGTCAATAGAATCATCCCAACAATCGTGGCTTGACCTGGAAGATTCATCGCTTTCAAACCTTCTGCACCGTACAGTGCCAGCATAGTACCAATGTTCGATTGGCCGAAAGCAGAAAGGAATTGTGCACAGAAGAACGACATCACGATGTAAGCACCCATAGTAGACATGGTGCCTGACATGGCTTTGATCACATCGTTACTATTTTTAAACGTTCCCGCGACACGGCCATAAACGATGCCTGGAATGATGAAAAGGATAAAAATCAGCGGAACAATCGACTTCATGATTGGTGCAGAGAATGCTGTAATCTGACCATCTGGAGAACGCAATGCTGAGTTTTCAGGCCATACGGCTGCCACTAGCAGTGCGATACCAGCAACCATTGCCCAGCCTGCATAGCGGAAAGCTTTTGATTCGATCGCAGTGAATGACCCCAGATCAGGAGCGGATTCCGCATCCTCATCCACTTTAGTTGCGGCTAAACGAGGCTCAATCACTTTATCCGTCACATACCAGCCAATCGCCACAATGATAATGGATGACAGACCGGTGAAGTAAATGTTGGCTAATGGGTTAACTTGGTAAGACTGATCCAGTACTTGCGCCGCAGTTTGAGTAAAACCAGCCAGTAATGGGTCGATACCAGACGGAATAAAGTTCGCAGAGAAACCGCCAGATACCCCTGCAAACGCCGCAGCAATACCCGCCAGCGGATGACGACCTGCTGCATGGAAAATAATACCACCCAGTGGAATCACCAGCACATAACCTGCATCAGCCGCAGTGTGTGAAACAATCGCCACCAAAATCAGCATAGGAGTGAGCAGTTTCGCCGGCGTGACATTAAGCATTTTCTTCAGGCCTGTGGTAATAAAGCCAGAAGAGTCAGCAACACCCACACCTAACATAGCAACAAGTACAATACCGAGCGGCGCAAAACTGGTAAATGTGGTCACCATATTGGCAAGAAAATGAGCCAGTGATTCGCCGGTTAGTAAGTTTTTGATTTCTAGAGCCTCATTAGTACGAGGGTTAATCAAATCAAAACTTAGATTAGAGAGCAGAGCAGAGGAAACCCAAACGATGACCAGTGCCCAAAAGAAAAGAATAGCAGGGTCAGGGATCTTGTTTCCGGCCCGTTCAATAAAGTTTAAAAAGCGATCCATCCCACTTGGTTTGGCCGATAGCGCTTGATTGATAGATTGGTTACTCATAGTAAATTCCGTAATGTGATGTTGCTGCGTGAGGCCTTATAAGTTTGGCCTTCTGTAGCCGTTTCGAATATCCGTGTGAGCTTGGTTAATCAGTCACAGTGAAAGGGCAATTTTTCACTTGGCATTGTATAGAAACGCCCTAGCCAAAGCACAGAGTTCGTTCTTTTTTTACATATTTAGAGACATATTTTGCAAAAACAGAAAACCAAAGAAACACATTCGAAACATTACAGAAAAAACAACACATACATTTCAGAAACCAACTTGCAAAAACTGAGATTGCGCAGATCGATGAACATATGATTTGTCGATAAAGAGTAAGGGATAGGAGTGAAGAGAATGTAGTGTTCTCTGATATATGGAGGTTCAAACAAGAGAATGAATTTTAATCAGGAGCAAAAGCCCCCATTCCAACTCGGTATGAGAGATCCAAGTTGGAATGACAGAAGAATGATCGGGATGTCATACGAAACATCACAAGAAAGTTTGTTAATCAAACTCACTGTATTTAGAGATCATGGTTTTCAGCTCAACTGACTGGGTTTCACCATGGCGATCTTGCCATAGAGCTTCTATATATATGGTCTTAAGTGCTCCCGACAGAGTTGCAGCTGGCACAGACCACGACAAGGTATACAGAGGATGTGAAACATCATTCCCAGAGACAATATTGGTATCAAAATTAGCCGCAGGCATCGTAGGTAGAGCAGAAGAAGCCCCACGGGTACGAAACCATTCCAATTTCTGCTCGGCAAGGTTCAAAGCTTCAATACTGTGCATGGCGTAATCTGTATTAGTTCCGACTAGATCTGACACTTCAATTTGAAAAGAAGAGAGTTACCCATTTTGATTAAAGGTGCTTAATCACTAATCAAAGACAAAAAGAGGTAACTCTCATGCTTCATACTAGCAATCCAATTATCAAACACAAAGCGGGCCTTCTCAATCTTGCAGAAGAACTCGGTAATGTATCTAGAGCCTGTAAGGTTATGGGGGTATCAAGAGATACTTTCTACCGTTATCAAGAGTTGGTTGAGACGGGGGGTATTGATGCTCTGATTAACCGTAGCCGAAGAGCACCGAATTTGAAGAACCGTGTTGATAGTGAAACTGAGCAAGCCGTTATCAAATACGCCATCGACTTCCCAGCTCATGGACAAGTTAGAACGAGTAATGAATTACGTAAATTGGGAGTGTTTATCTCTCCAAGTGGCGTACGCTCAATCTGGCTTCGCAATGACCTAGAGAACTTCAAGAAACGTCTTATCGCACTGGAGAAACAGGTCGCAGAGAACGGTATTATCCTAACGGACGAGCAAGTTGCGGCTCTTGAGCGTAAGAAGCACGATGATGAGGCTTGTGGTGAGATAGAAACAGCGCATCCAGGTTATCTCGGCTCTCAAGACACATTCTATGTTGGCAACTTGAAAGGTGTTGGGCGCATCTATCAACAAACCTTCGTTGATACCTACAGTAAAGTCGCCTTTGCCAAGCTCTACACAACGAAAACACCAATCACCGCAGCGGATATATTGAATGATAAGGTTCTACCGTTCTTTGAGGCGCATGAACTGCCAATGCTGCGAATCTTGACTGACCGAGGCACTGAATACTGTGGTCGTGTTGAACAGCACGATTACCAGCTCTACCTAGCTATTAATGATATCGACCACACGAAAACTAAAGCGATGTCACCACAAACAAATGGTATCTGCGAGCGCTTCCACAAGACCATATTGAATGAGTTCTACCAAGTGACATTCAGAAAGAAACTGTATGGTTCTATCGAAGAGTTGCAGAAAGATCTGGACGAATGGATGGACTACTACAACAATCACCGTACTCATCAAGGAAAAATGTGCTGTGGCAGAACGCCGATAGAAACATTAGAGGATGGGAAATCAATCTGGGCTGAAAAGAATCTAGCCCAGATATAATCTGACAGGCACCAAGTCGAAAAGTGGGTAACTGTCAGATCAGGTCTGAATTAGTACACGTAATCGGCACGTTGCTCGATATAAGCTTGTAATTTCACCAAGCCAAGCGCACCAATACCAATCAACACAAATGAGATCATCACTTCGATCAAGCTAAATCCACGTTGCTTATTGCGCATTCCAGCTTCCTTCTTTCCAGCGCGGGTTTACAAAATTACTCGCAATATGATCGATCACATCTTTATTAAAATTAAATACTAAGGAGTTATTAAATGCCGCGGCCTGACCCGAGCTATCAAGAAACTGCCCACCAGTCACAGTAAATGAACCGTGTTGATAATAAGAGGCAATCGTTCTGAATGAGTCTGGTATGACACTTGGATTGTGATTTAAATATGTATTCGCTTCAAAAGAGGCCCAGTGCTGTGTTGATGAAACATAGTCCTTATTGAAATGAAACAACACTCCTTTTAACTCTCCATTACCCATAACGGAAAAAATCCCTTCGTGAACCAAAATCAATACACCGGGTGTTTTATGAGAAGCTTCAGAAACCTTTTGCGTATAAACAGCATTAAGTTCACACCCCCCTTCAATCCATAGGTAATAATGTTTATTTTCTATTTGTTCCAATATTTTCTGTCCACAATCAGGAACAATATTAGGTTGACCATTCGTATTTTCTGGAGCAAGAATTTGCGTGAACTTTGGATTGTTCTTTATTTTTTCATGCTGCTCCTCACTGACATCAAAGAACTCTTCAAATAAGCTCATTTCTGGTTGCTTAACAAAATCACTACCGATGGGTAGAGTTCCTGACGCACTGGATTTGTGTGTGGTTTGACAATCCTTCCCCGTTGGATTTAAGAATCCAGTATAGGGCGGTTTGTTAGGAATTAAGACTCCATCATTTTGTATAGCACCAGATGCATCAAAAATATTCTTATAGCGTAGCGCAATACATTCCCACCCATCTGAATTAAAAACACCAGGGTCTGGAATAATATTAACACTTCCTCTAACATAAATATCAGAAGCTGATTGAATTGCACCATGCGCCATATTCCCTGAGATGAGAATATCTTTAACCAATGAGGAATAACCATAGTGGGAAGTCACTTTATACCCTGAACTGATTAAACTAAATTGAGGTATAACACCTAAGCCACTACCACAATCAGTAATCGTACCCGGGAGCCCATTGTAAAATAAAAACTGTGAATAACCACACTCTAGCCCCCCCTCTGCGAGCCAGTGCTCTTGCCTAGCTTTTATTTCATTTTGTGCACGTTTAATCTGATAAAAAAGATTTTTATACGAACCGAGCGTCACAACCAATGCGATTGAAAGCAAAATAGCGGTAATCAGTAAAGTCGCGACACCTTTTTGATATTGAATCATTATTGCCAATTCCTTTGCTGAATCTGTAATGAAATAGCATGAGAGATATTAGGGGTATCTTTTAATTTCGCCATAATAGAAATCGTCATTAACGAACTATTGACCGATTGACCAGATAAAGGCGTTTCTGAAACTTCAAATTGATCAATTTTGATTTGTTTCGGGTCAAATAAATCAAAACATCCTGTCGCAGCAGAGACAACGCTGAGTGGAGAGGTGGAATCCTTTTGGCAGTACTCCAACATGTCATTATTTAATTGATAGACCGTATTACTCACCTTGGTGGATGATTTTCGATAAACATAACTAATTTTATTCGATGCTCGATAGATCACACCGACAGCACCAGATAGCCGCATAGATTGATTACCCACATCATCAAAACCAGCACGTTGGATATCCTCTTTCATCTGCTGCATAACGCTGCTAACTTGCTGAAGCAGCATGATTTCTTTACTGCGTTGCGCTGCCGCTTTTTGGTTAGACAAAAAGACAGTCCCGACAATAGCTAAAGCCATCGCCCCCACCAAAGCGGCAACCATAAATTCAATCAGCGTATTACCTTGCTGGTTAGCACTTTTCAAAGCCATATTTTGCCTCATTTTCGGTGCAAACTTTGATTCGCCCAGCCCGATTGTGCACTGTCACTTTGATTGAATCGGCAGCAGATTCCGACGGTTTAATAAAAAGACTGCCCGCTTCCTGAGGATTGCCCATTACATGATCAAATTTGACCTCAGTTAGTGTATTGGTCTTCGATACAAATACATTTTGATATCGCTGACCTTGCAACTGAGCAACCGTATTACTTGCATCGATCGCTGCCACATCCGATACGCTAGATAACACTAGTTGCCATTGACCCGTTATAGAAGGCAATCCTTGAATATGCACCCATAAATCCTGATTTCGAAAAACGGCTTCCGATTTAGCCTGAATGAGGAATCCCTGCAATTCATTGGCTAAATTGGTCATCTTCGTTTGCTGGCTCACCTTTGAAAAATTAGGGGCAGCAAAAAGCAACATTGTGGTTAATACCGCAACGGTGATCAAAAGCTCCAGCAAAGTAAAGCCGCGATGCATTTCCCAAAATCCTTTGCAAACTGTGAGAGTATGGTGAATCAACTTGCATAGATGCTAACAGCTATCAAAAATGGCGTTGTTTTATAAAGAGAAGTAATGGAAATGATTCGAAAAATTTTCTGCAAGCCAAGTGTGACTCAGCAACAAGGTATGACATTGATCGAATTAATGATCGCGGTAGTGATCGTGGGAATTTTAGCCAGTATCGCTTACCCAGCCTATACCAACTATGTTAAAGAAGGCCATCGTAAACAGGCAATGGCGGATATGGCCAAAATTCAGCTTTATTTAGAAGAAAAGTACAACAATGGCTATACGGCTACGGGCATTGTCGATGCCCAAAAAGTCTGTAATTCGTTTTGTAGCGTAGACAGTGATCGTTACAAGATTGTGGTCGAAACCGCCGCCAGCAGCTACGCCATTACAGCAACCCCGCAATCCACCAAAGGACAGAATAGTGATAAATGCGGCGGTAATACCTATGCATCCCTCACGTTAAATGAGAAAGGGGTAACTACACCTAGCGCATGTTGGAAATAAAAATCCGAATATCAACGTAATAAAATCATCATTGAGTTATTTACTGAAATAAGAAAAGACCAGCAAGCTGGTCTTTTCTTATTATTACTGATTGAATTTTGATTAACTGGTTAGGTCATCAAAAAACTTCTTCACACCATTAAAGAAGCCTTCAGCTTTTGGTTTGTGTTTCGTCGCCGCTTCACCACCGCAAGACTCTTCAAACTCTTTCAGCAGCTCTTTCTGGCGAGCACTCAAATTGACTGGGGTTTCGACCACAAGTTTGACAATCAAATCGCCTAATGCCGCAGAGCGAACGCCTTTCACGCCTTTACCACGCATGCGGAACATGCGGCCCGTTTGGGTTTCAGCTGGCACTTTCAGACTTACGCGACCATCGAGTGTTGGAACTTCCACTTCACCGCCCAGAGCCGCCATCGCGAAACTGACTGGCACTTCACAGTACAAGTTGTTGCCATCGCGCTCGAAAATGTGGTGCTCTTTGACATGCACTTGTACGTACAAATCCCCTGCTGGTGCGCCCATTTCGCCGGCTTCACCTTCACCAGCTAGACGAATGCGATCGCCCGTATCCACACCCGCTGGGATTTTGACATTGAGTGTCTTAGTCTTTTGCTTGCGACCTTGGCCATGACAGACGTTACAAGGATCTTTAATGATCTTGCCTTTACCATGACAGGTTGGACAGGTTTGCTGCACGGCAAAAAAGCCCTGACGCATCTGGACTTGGCCATGACCGTGACAGGTTCCACAAGTTTGTGCTGAGGTGCCTTTTTTCGCACCTGAGCCATCACAAGAGTCACAATGTACTAAGGTCGGTACTTCAATCTCTTTCGAGCAGCCACGAACCGCTTCTTCAAGGCTCAGCTCCATGTTGTAACGTAAGTCGGAGCCACGCTGTGCTCTCGGACCGCCGCCACGGCGACCACCACCAAAGATGTCACCAAACACGTCACCAAAAATATCGCCAAAGTCAGCACCGCCGCCGCCGCCAAAACCACCTGCGCCTTGTTCAAACGCCGCATGGCCATATTGGTCATAAGCCGCTTTCTTCTGTGCATCGGTCAGAATTTCATACGCTTCTTTGACTTCTTTAAACTTTTCCGCCGCACCGGCATCTCCCGAGTTGCGGTCCGGGTGGTATTTCATCGCAAGGCGTTTGTATGCCTTTTTAATATCACGCTCGGAGGCGTCACGGCCTACGCCTAATACTTCGTAAAAATCACGTTTTGACATGTTCTCAGTCACCAATTTGTTACTGCCAACGGCTACGCCGCTCGGTGGGTATCGATATAGATAAGGGGGATCAGGTTGCCTTTATCTTTAGCGACACGCTTCAAACAGACGGGCGTAAGAGTTACCTCAAACGCCCGCTGCTTCAAAGTTCAATAAGAACTCAGCAAACCGCACGAGTTATTTCGTGCGGTATCGCTCAATTACTTCTTATCGTCGTTAACTTCTTCAAACTCAGCGTCAACTACGTCATCTTCTTTTGTTGAAGACTGTTCAGCGTTTGCACCTTGTGCTTGAGCTTGTTGCTGTGCGATTTCCATCAGCTTCTGTGCCGCTGCCATCAGTGCTTGCACTTTGGCATCGATTTCCGCTTTGTCTTCGCCTTTCTTCGCAGTTTCCAGCTCATTGATCGCCGTTTCGATCTTTGCTTTCTCATCCGCTGGCAGTGCTTCGCCTGCTTCAGTGATTTGTTTGCGAGTTGCGTGGATCATCTGGTCTGCTTGGTTACGCGCTGTCGCTAACTCTTCGAACTTTTTGTCCGCTTCTTTGTTCGCTTCAGCTTCTTGAACCATTTTTTCGATTTCAGCATCGCTCAGACCGCCAGAAGCTTGGATAGTGATCTTCTGCTCTTTGCCAGTCTGTTTGTCTTTCGCTGAAACGTGCAGGATACCGTCCGCATCCAAATCGAAGATAACTTCGATTTGTGGCATACCACGTGGTGCAGCGTTGATACCCTCTAGGTTAAATTGACCCAGAGACTTGTTGTACATCGCTTGCTTACGCTCACCTTGCAGTACATGGATGGTTACTGCGCTTTGGTTATCTTCCGCCGTAGAGAACACTTGGTTCGCTTTGGTTGGGATAGTGGTGTTTTTCTCGATGAGCTTGGTCATCACACCGCCCATGGTTTCGATACCCAAAGACAGAGGCGTTACGTCTAGCAGCAGAACGTCTTTTACTTCCCCCGCCAGAACACCACCTTGAACCGCAGCACCTACCGCAACCGCTTCATCAGGGTTCACGTCTTTACGTGGCTCTTTACCAAAGAATTCAGCTACTTTCTTCTGAACCATTGGCATACGAGTTTGACCACCGACAAGGATAACGTCAGTAATCTCGTTCACAGACAGGCCTGCGTCAGCCAGAGCAACTTTCAGTGGCTCCAGAGAACGTTGAACCAAATCTTCAACCAGCGCTTCCAATTTCGCACGAGTCACTTTGATGTTCATGTGCTTAGGACCGGTCGCATCTGCCGTGATGTATGGCAGGTTAACGTCTGTTTGCTGCGCAGAAGAAAGTTCGATTTTCGCTTTCTCAGCTGCTTCTTTCAGACGTTGCATTGCCAGCGGGTCGTTACGCAGGTCGATGCCTTGGTCTTTTTTGAATTCGTCAACCAGGTAGTTGATCATACGGTTATCAAAGTCTTCACCACCTAGGTGAGTGTCACCGTTGGTAGACAGAACTTCGAAGGTTTTCTCACCTTCAACTTCATCGATCTCAATGATAGAGATATCGAATGTACCACCGCCAAGGTCGTATACCGCGATAGTGCGATCGCCGCCTTGCTTGTCCAGACCATAAGCCAGAGCGGCTGCGGTTGGTTCGTTGATGATACGTTTCACTTCTAGACCTGCGATACGGCCAGCATCTTTGGTTGCTTGACGCTGAGCATCGTTAAAGTAAGCAGGAACAGTGATAACCGCTGCAGTAACTGGCTCACCGAGGAAATCTTCCGCGGTTTTCTTCATTTTCTTCAGAACTTCAGCAGACACTTGAGGAGCCGCCATTTTTTGGCCTTTCGCTTCAACCCAAGCATCACCGTTGTCAGCCTTAACAATCTTGTAAGGCATGATTTTGATATCGCGCTGAACTTCTTCGTCTTCAAAACGACGACCGATCAAACGCTTAATTGCAAATAGCGTATTTTGTGGGTTAGTAACTGCTTGACGTTTTGCAGGTTGACCCACCAGAGTTTCACCGTCTGTATAGGCAATTACAGAAGGAGTAGTACGCTCACCCTCTGCGTTTTCAATTACGCGAGGCTTGTCGCCGTCCAACACAGCAACACATGAGTTTGTAGTACCTAAGTCAATACCAATGATTTTACCCATCAGGCTATCTCCAAAAAAATTCTATGTTCGATTTGTATACCCCTAATGTGGGGATGGAGAATCGGGTTTCAACCCCTACTCACAAACCAAAACGGGCTTGTTTGCTTCTCGTATGCCCCTTAAATAAGGTCTTCAAAAACCATTTCAAGGGTAAAAGTGAAAAAAATTCAGATTTATTGCGTTTTGGGCATAAAAAAGCGAAGCCAATCGGCTTCGCTCTTCGTTTTCAGATTTGATAATTGCTAAGAAATGGTTATTTAGAAACCATAACCATCGCAGGGCGAACCACACGGCCATTCAATTCATAGCCTTTTTGCATCACAAACATCACTGTGTTTGGCTCATGCTCGGCGCTTTCTTGAATCGACATCGCTTGATGGAATTCAGGATTGAAGGTTTCACCGTGCGGATTGATCTCTTTCAAGCCGAACTTAGCAATGGTGTCTACGAAGGTTTTGTGCGTCAGTTCCACACCTTCCAGTAGAGGTTTGATGGCTTCAACTTCACCATCGGCAGCTTGAATCGCACGCTCAAGGTTATCAATCACTGGCAGCAGCTCTTCAGCAAAGCGACTGAGTGCGAATTTACGCGCTTTATCCACTTCTTGCTCGCTACGGCGACGCATGTTTTCGACTTCAGCACGCGCACGCAGCACATTGTCTTGCTGCTCTTTTACGCGCTCTTCGCTCACAAGCAGTGCTGCTTCTAGCTGAGCAATTTTTGCTTCTTTCTCATCAAGCTCATCAGCAGCTTGGTTCCAATCGATATCGGCATCTGTACCTACAACTTCAGCTTCGGTTTCAACCGTTTCTTGTTGCAGTTGCTCGTCTTTGTTTTTGATCTCTTCGTTGCTCATGATATCTCCAAAATTCACTTCATACTGGTCAGGAGAAATCGCCTAGTTGTCGATTTCCCAACACAAAAATTCGCATAAAAGCACAACTTGCCCTTATTATGGGGACGATGAATTCTGATTCAAGCCTAAATCGGTTGGAAACCCTATGAAAAAGCCATTCAACGTTCTTGCCATTATCGGCAAACCGCGAGATCAACAAGCAATTCAAACGCATAAAGAAATTTATCACTGGCTGATTTCACTAGGTTATTCGGTGTTTATTGATGATCGTTTACGGGAAATTTTGCCCGATTTACCGAGCGAGCACTTTGCAAGTTTGATTGAAATCGGCAAAAAAGCTGATTTAGCGATTGTGGTCGGTGGTGATGGCAATATGCTCGGGGCAGCGCGCGTATTATCTCGCTTCGATATCTGCGTGATCGGGGTCAATCGCGGCAATTTAGGCTTTTTGACCGACTTAAACCCAGAAGATTTCCAACAACGCTTACAAGAAGTGTTGGATGGCCACTATTTGCAAGAAACTCGCTTTTTGCTTGAAGCGGAAATTCATCGTCACGGGCAAATCAAAAGCCATAATGCGGCTTTGAACGAAGCCGTGCTTCATCCGGGTAAAATAGCGCATATGATTGAATTTGAAGTCTATATCGATGAGAACTTCGCTTTCTCTCAACGCTCCGATGGCTTAATTGTTTCCACCCCAACGGGCTCTACCGCTTATTCACTTTCCGGTGGTGGCCCAATCCTTTCGCCAAGCCTCAATGCAATCACCTTGGTGCCGATGTTTCCACACACGCTCTCATGTCGACCACTGGTGGTCGATGGCAATCGCCGCATCAAGCTTGTTGTCTCACCAGATAATCGTGGCACTCAAGAAGTCAGTTGTGATGGGCAAATCTCACTCCCAGTCTCCCCTGGTGATGAAATTCATATTTATCAAAGCCCTAATGTGCTGAAACTGATCCATCCCGAAGATTACAGCTACTATCATGTACTACGTACCAAACTGGGTTGGTCAAGTAAGCTGTTTTGATTCCGCTCACAGATTTCATGCATGAATAGAAAAGGCTGTGAAAAAATTTACCTGTGTAGCTTTACTGTATAAAGAAACAGTATAAACTGTTTCTTTATACAGTATTGGTTAATCATACAGGTGCAAACATGCTGGCTCATTTGAGTATCAATAACTTCGCTATCGTAAAATCGCTGCAATTGGAATTGTCAAAAGGAATGACCACCATCACAGGTGAGACTGGTGCAGGTAAATCCATCGCGATCGATGCTTTGGGTTTATGCCTAGGCGGACGAGCTGAAGCCAGCATGGTGCGTCAAGGTGAAGATAAAACCGAAGTCAGCGCCGCCTTTCATCTGGATAACAATCTGCTCGCTAGCCGCTGGTTAGAAGATAATGAACTGCTTGAAGGTAAAGAGTGCATTCTGCGCCGAATCATCACCAAAGATGGGCGTTCTAAAGCCTTTATTAATGGCAGCCCAGTTCCGCTTTCTCAGCTCAAAACGTTGGGACAACTGCTGATCAATGTACATGGCCAACACGCACATCAGCAACTCATGAAACCGGAATATCAGCTCAGTATGCTTGATCAATACGCAGGTCATGCAGACTTGCTCAAAGCCACGCGTCACGCCTATCAAAATTGGCGTCAAGCGAGCAATCAACTCAAACAGTTGCACGAAAATAGCCAGCAGAATCAGGCACAGTTACAACTTTTGGAATACCAAATTAAAGAACTCAATGAATTAGCTCTTGGTGAAGAAGAATTTGTCGAACTTGAACAAGAGCACAAACGCTTAGCCAATAGCGGCGATCTGGCACTCAACTGCCAACGCGCGATTGAGCTACTCAATGAAGGTGAAGAGGTTAACGCATTAGGTCTATTGCAGAATGTTAGTCATACGCTAATAGACTTAGCTGAAATGGATAGCAAACTGACAACGCTCCCTTCAATGGTGGCAGAAGCATTGATTCAGCTTGAAGAAACTTACCATGAGCTGCGCAACTATCTCGATTCGATTGATGTCGACCCAGAACGTATGTCATATGTTGAAGAGCGCTATTCCAAAGTGATGTCGCTCGCACGTAAACACCATGTGCTTCCAGAAGAGCTGTATCAGCATCACCAAACACTCTTGCAGCAAATTGCTCAGCTAGATTGTTCTGACGAGAAAATGTCAGCACTCGCTAGTGAAGTCGACGTGCTCTACCAAACCTTTGTTGCGGCCGCTGACAAACTGCACAAATCTCGTGTTCGCTATGCCAAAGAATTGGATAAATTGATTAGCCAAAGCATGCATGAGCTGAGCATGGAAAAAGCGCAATTCAAAATCGAAGTGCTGCAAGACAGCGCGCACTCATCGCCATTAGGTTTTGATGCCGTGACTTTCTTAGTCTCGACGAACCCGGGTCAACCGCTGCAACCCATCGCCAAAGTGGCCTCTGGTGGTGAACTGTCACGGATGTCATTGGCGATCCAAGTGATTACTGCGCAGAAAGTCGATACTCCAAGCCTGATTTTTGATGAAGTTGACGTGGGTATTTCAGGGCCAACAGCAGCCGTAGTTGGCAAACTACTGCGCAAATTGGGCGAGTCGACTCAAGTACTGTGTGTCACCCACTTACCGCAAGTGGCAGGTTGCGGACACCATCAACTGTTTGTCGCCAAACAGACCAAAGCAGGCAAAACCGAAACGCAAATGCTCAAACTGGATCAAGAACAGCGCATTGCTGAACTTGCACGCTTGCTCGGAGGCAGCCAAATTACCGAATCCACGCTCGCGAATGCTAAAGAGCTATTAATCGCAGCCTAATTTCATATCACATCACTGGATTTTTTGTTCAGCTTTGCAACCAAACTCAAAATTCACAGTCTCAATAGGCTCAGAGCACGATCGAGGTTTTTACATCTGCTCTGAGCTTGTTTATTATCAGCCAAGTTTTTAGCCCTGAGGGACAGAGAGTTTTAACAATGCAGTTTACTAAGTGGTTCATCGCCCTTCCCCTTGCCGTCACCGCCTTATCCGGCTGCTCTTTATTAGAGCGTTTGGTGTATCGAATCGATATCAATCAGGGTAACTATGTTGATCAACAATCGGTTGATCAGCTCAAGTTTGGCATGAGTAAAGAACAAGTTCGTTTTGTTCTCGGCTCACCTATGCTGGTTGAAAATGGATATCCAGATACTTGGTATTACATTTATCACCACACCCAAGGCCATAACGATCCCGTACAGAAAAACCTGATCGTTAAATTTAATGATGGTGGCAAACTTGTTAATGTCGCGGGAGATTTCCCTGCTGGCGATTCTTTCTTCGAAGGCGTCAACTAAGCGCACTTTGCTGATTAAAAAAGAAAAGGCTTTCACAAGCCTTTTCTTTTTTTGGTGTTGATTCTTCAGCCATCACATTAACTTTGATTAGCAGCAGCTTTGGCTTGATCCGCACGTTTACGGCGAATCTCTTTCGGGTCAGCCAATAATGGGCGATAAATCTCAATCCGATCTTTATCTCGTACCTTAGCATCCAACTTCACATTCCGGCTGAAAATGCCCACCTTATTGACCGTCAGATCAATCTCAGGGTACATCTGCAAAATGCCTGAGGTACGGATGATCTCTTCCACCGTTGCCGATTGCTCAACCACCAGCTTGAGTACACGCTGCTCATGCGGTAGCGCATACACCACTTCAACATGAATCATTTCACTGCTCATCATCACTCTCCATACACCTGTTTTGCTCGGCGAGTAAACGCATTCACCATATTGCTGGTCAATTCATTAAAAATTTTGCCAAACGCCAACTCAATCATTTTGCTGGAAAACTCAAACTCTAGACGCAATTCAACTTTACAAGCAGCCTCGTCTAATGGCGTAAAAAACCATCCACCACGCAGAGTTTTGAATGGCCCATCTACGAGACTCATACCAATAGAAGATCCATGTATCAATTGGTTAGAGGTGGTAAAGGTTTTGCTGATCCCCGCTTTAGATACATCTACCGATGCCACCATATGGGAATCACTTTGTTCTAGCACACGAGAACCCGAACAACCGGGCAAAAACTCAGGATAGCGCGCCACATCATTGACCAAATGAAACATCTGCTCTGCACTAAACGAGACCAAGGCAGAACGACTCACTTGTTTCATTTTCACTCCTTACCACGACTCAAACAGCTTGGGAAAACGGATTGTACTTTCATCCCCCCGGCACCTCAAGCCGTCAGTCACGCACAACACGATACAGCGCTTGAGTCATCGCGCAGATAACCGTATGCTACGGCAAACAAAAGCGTTTCCTAACCGCTGACCAATCCGTATAATGCGCCCACTATGACAAAAAAGAAAACCAATACCAAAGCGGGTAGCAACACTATCGCGCTGAACAAGAAAGCTCGCCACGAATACTTCATCGAAGATGAATTTGAAGCTGGCATGGAGCTACAAGGCTGGGAAGTCAAATCACTTCGCCAAGGTAAAGCCAACATTGCAGAAAGCTACGTCTACATCAAAGATGGCGAAGCGTTCATTTCCGGTATGACCATCATTCCGTTGCAGCAAGCCTCCACTCACGTGGTAGCCAACCCTACCCGTATCCGCAAGCTGCTACTTTCACGCCGCGAGCTGGACAACCTGTTTGGTCGCATCAACCGTGAAGGGATGACACTAACCGCATTGTCACTCTACTGGTCTCGTTCGTGGGTCAAAATCAAAATTGGCGTTGCGAAAGGTAAGAAACTGCACGACAAACGTGAAGATCTGAAAGAAAAAGAGTGGCAACGCCAAAAAGATCGAGTGATGAAGAGCGCGTTGCGCTAATAGTAACCACTTGAAAAATGGGAGCTAGACAGAAGCACGTATTCTGGTACTATGCACCCGTTACCTCTGGGGCTGATTCAGGATTCGACGGGAATTTTGCAGTCTGAGGTGCATGCCGAGGTGCGGTAGGCCTCGTTAACAAACCGCAAAAAAATAGTCGCAAACGACGAAAACTACGCACTAGCAGCTTAATACCCTGCTCAGAGCCCTTCCTCCCTAGCTTCCGCTTGTAAGACGGGGAAATCAGGAAGGTCAAACCAAATCAAGCTGGCGTGGATTCCCCCACCTGAGGGATGAAGCGCGAGATCTAATTCAGGTTAGCCATTCGTTAGCGTGTCGGTTCGCAGGCGGTGGTGAAATTAAAGATCGACTAAGCATGTAGTACCAAAGATGAATGGTTTTCGGACGGGGGTTCAACTCCCCCCAGCTCCACCAAATCATAGTTTAAAGACGTCTCCGGACGTCTTTTTTCTTATATCAAACAATTAAAGATCAACAACTTAGAATTTATAGCTATTCCACAAGATTCCATAGCAGCTTTGATTTTTAGGTACACTACAAGGTACACTGATTTTATCGTGTTAATCTGGTGTACCCCTCATGGCGAAAAACACAGTAAAGCTGACAGATAAAGAGATCAAAGCCTCCAAACCTAGAGAGAAAGAATATAATCTTTTCGATGGTGATGGCTTGCGACTTAGAATCAAACCTAACGGTTCAAAGCAGTGGATCTTCAACTACTATCGTCCCACAAACGGTAAACGAGCTAACTTAAGCTTTGGAATGTACCCAGACATCTCCCTTTTACAAGCAAGAAAAAGCTTACTTTCTGCCAAAGAGCTGATCGCACAAGGCATCGATCCACAAGACGATCGAAAACGCCAACAACAAGTTCATAAAGAGATCCATGAGCACACCTTTGAGAACGTCACGAAAGATTGGTTTGCCATCAAACAGCATGATGTGACACCGGATTACGCACTCGATATCTGGCGCTCATTGGAACTTCATATCTTTCCGCACATTGCCAACAAACCGATAAAAGCGATCACCGCACCAGAGATCATAGAACTACTCAAACCGATTGAAGCCAAAGGTAGCCTAGAAACCGTCAAACGTTTAACACAGCGACTCAATGAAGTGATGAACTTCGCCACTAACTGCGGTCTTATCCAGGCCAATCCATTAACTGGCATCAAAGCCGCCTTCAAGAAACCTAAAAAAGAAAATATGGCGGCACTGACACCGGCAGAGCTGCCCGAACTCATGGCGGCTATTGCCAATGCCAGTATCAAACGCACTACGCGTTGTTTACTTGAATGGCAATTGCATACCATGACGCGCCCTGCAGAAGCATCCGGTGCACGTTGGAATGAAATTAATTGGGATGAGAAAATTTGGACCATTCCTGCTGAAAGAATGAAAAAAAGAAGAGAGCACCGCATCCCGCTCACAGAGCAGATGCTGGCGCTATTGGAAGTAATGAAACCGATAAGCGGCCATCGAGATTTTATTTTTCCGTCAGATAGAGACCCGAAAAAGCCCTGCAACAGCCAAACGGCTAACATGGCATTAAAACGTATGGGTTTTGCCGGAAGGCTAGTTAGTCACGGTTTGCGCTCGCTGGCGAGTACCACACTCAATGAACAAGGCTTTGATCCTGATTTAGTTGAAGCAGCCCTAGCCCACGTTGACGATAACCAAGTTCGAAGTGCCTATAACCGCACGGATTATCTCGAACGTAGAAAACCAATGATGTGCTGGTGGAGCGGGCATATAGAAGAGGCCGCGAAAGGTAGCCTATCTGTGACTGGTACTCGGCAATTGAAAATAATCTAGAATATAACCTCCACTTAAGACATGGAAGCTGATGTAATCCAATAGCTCATTACGTTATGATTTTAAAAGGATTTTTATTGACGCAAAACTCGCCCTGAGTAAAACTTGGCTTACGAGACCATCTGACATGTTCGATCGATATACTTGGATTTGATATTAACACAACCAACGATGCTCATGGTGACTACCCCTCAACTGATACTCATCAACTGGGCTATCTTAATCATTACACCTCGGAAATTTGTCACTAATGCTTGGGGAAAAGACCATTTAAGAAAACCCTAATAAACATGCATAGCAGAACGTAAGAACCTTAACGTAATCTAGAAAGTGAACTGCCTCGTTTGATTTACTTTCTAACTAAGCTGCCTGTGCGGCAGTGAACAACGTCAAAGGCAAAAACGTACTGTTTAAGCTTTTCTAAGCTGCCTGTACGGCAGTGAACGATTTATACACTGATACCAAGTCTAAACCCTTTTTCTAAGCTGCCTGTACGGCAGTGAACGGATATACTTTCTGATCTGCTGCGTTCCTACGTTTCTAAGCTGCCTGTACGGCAGTGAACCAAAACTTCTTCTTTGCTCTCTGGCTCAGTCATTTCTAAGCTGCCTGTACGGCAGTGAACTTTTGTTTCTGTTCCAGCCTAGTGATTTTAGCTTTCTAAGCTGCCTGTACGGCAGTGAACAAAAGCCCCGCTTTTGCGAGGCTTGTTTGTGTTTTCTAAGCTGCCTGTGCGGCAGTGAACAATTTATGGATGGGGCTGGATTTGTGATTAGTTTTCTAAGCTGCCTGTGCGGCAGTGAACTAACAATTCCGCTACCTCTGTTACTCAGATGGTTTCTAAGCTGCCTGTGCGGCAGTGAACTTGGCGAACAATCCAGCTATTGTAGTCATAGATTTCTAAGCTGCCTGTGCGGCAGTGAACGTCACTTAGGTGCAGAATCAGCGGGGTTAACTTTTCTAAGCTGCCTGTGCGGCAGTGAACAATTATATCAAAAAGGCGTAAAACACGCATGTTTTCTAAGCTGCCTGTGCGGCAGTGAACATAAAACTCAGTCCGAATGGGAAGCTGAGATCTTTCTAAGCTGCCTGTGCGGCAGTGAACTGTTGTCTAAGCACCCATAAAACACATCATATTTTCTAAGCTGCCTGTGCGGCAGTGAACATCCCAAATCAGGCAATTCTCGATCAAGTTGATTTCTAAGCTGCCTGTGCGGCAGTGAACTTAGCTTTAATGTATCGGCCTGTTGGGGTAACTTTCTAAGCTGCCTGTGCGGCAGTGAACCTGGTTGAACTCGGCTTTATCAGCAACACTAATTTCTAAGCTGCCTGTGCGGCAGTGAACTAGTTACGAGATGGGCAATGGCGCCATTGTTGTTTCTAAGCTGCCTGTGCGGCAGTGAACGCTTTCACATTTATGAAAGGCGCAGTGCTTCATTTCTAAGCTGCCTGTGCGGCAGTGAACCAGTGTACACCCCACAAGAAATTCCAGATAAATTTCTAAGCTGCCTGTGCGGCAGTGAACTCTCAAGTGGTTTGAAGTTCCGGCAGACATTTTTTCTAAGCTGCCTGTGCGGCAGTGAACCTCTTCGTGCATCTGCTTAGACATTTCAATTATTTCTAAGCTGCCTGTGCGGCAGTGAACATGCCAATGCCAATGCCAGATCCAGTTAAATATTTCTAAGCTGCCTGTGCGGCAGTGAACGAAGCACGCAAGGATGAGTATTGCTGCGATAATTTCTAAGCTGCCTGTGCGGCAGTGAACCTGCAAGCTGTAGCGCTTCGGCGAATGTCTGATTTCTAAGCTGCCTGTGCGGCAGTGAACAAATACATTCGAATAGGTGATTCAAAAACCAATTTCTAAGCTGCCTGTGCGGCAGTGAACAGCTTGTTTTTTAAGCCAGAAGAATAGCGGAATTTCTAAGCTGCCTGTGCGGCAGTGAACGCTACGTTCATAGCATCTTGTGTTGCTTGATATTTCTAAGCTGCCTGTGCGGCAGTGAACGGCATAAAACCTCAACTACTAAAATCACTATGTTTCTAAGCTGCCTGTGCGGCAGTGAACAGAAAAGCCCTCATCAGTGCAAAGTCGATTAATTTCTAAGCTGCCTGTGCGGCAGTGAACCTCTAGAAGAAATGCAGCGCGAAGTTAATAATTTTCTAAGCTGCCTGTGCGGCAGTGAACACACATGGTATGCGGCAGACACCGACAACAAATTTCTAAGCTGCCTGTGCGGCAGTGAACAACTTCCGTGTTTACGTTAACGGAAACAATCATTTCTAAGCTGCCTGTGCGGCAGTGAACTTGCAGGTGGTTACGCTTTCACCTTTATGAAATTTCTAAGCTGCCTGTGCGGCAGTGAACAATAGAATAAACCGATAAAAATAAGCTGCAACAAGCTGTTAGGGTAAAAATCATCTTTTTACCTTGTTAAAAACAACCCGTTGCAACCATTTGTTTTAAAAGCACATTTTTAAAGAGCAAAAATAAAGGGTTAAAACCAAGGTACTGTAGCTGTTTTGCTAAGACCATAACTATCAAACTCACCATCAACTGGGTCAGCTTGAATATCACTAAACTCAAAGAATTTTCGGTACACCTGCCCTGTTGAACTGCTAGACAGATCAAGGTATGGATTATCAAACCCTTGGCTAAGCATTTTTACTTTGTAACGTTTCTCACCATCTTTATCTATGCTACCTCTAGCAATTAAACGCGTTAATTTTGCTTTGCTTAAATTACTGCGTTTAACTGAAATGATGCGATATTGCACTTGGTCTGGCACATGAGTAACCGTAGTAATCTTGCAATATCCTGCCAAAGGTCCTAACCAATTTAACCCCTGCAAATCATGCAGTGCGCTCATTTCACCGTGTAAACGAAATAATCGCCCTAGTTTAATATTTGCTTCTGGAAAGCTAATACCAATTTTATTGCTCCGTAACTTCACCAGTGCTTTGTGAAATTTAATAAAGACTTTACTACTTAATTCTGCCTCGCGCATTTCAGCATCAGGCATCAGCCGTATATCAATGTATGCGTCCATCATCGCTCCTAAAGTCGAATGCTTGAAACATAAGCCAACCCTTTTTTTCCAAGGTAAAAACTTGATACCCCAGCATTTTCAATCAACGTTTTGATTTCTTGTGCTTTGTCTCGATCCACATCAATAATAATTTCCAACTGCCCGCTGGCTTTGGTCAGCATAGATGTCACTTCTCCTTGTCCTTTTATCATTTCCTTTTTTAGATAAGGATTACCGTAAACCTTCTTTTTACCTTGTGTGAAACTGCCCATAAAGTCTTTTGGTGTCAAACGAGCCACAGAAAACCCTTTAATATTACTCGCTATAGGTACACCACTTAGGTTGAGCCTGACTAACTTTAAATATAGTGCAGAGCAATATAATGCTCTGACATCAACTTGATCTGATTTGATATAGTCAATATCAGAAAAGCTCTTTTTCATACTGGGAAACAAATACCTTAAAGTTGCATTAAGGTTAGCATCATAAAGAATGTCAACTGCCTTATATAAACGATTTTCTGACAAGCCTAATTCATCAATTTTACTGATGGCGATACTTTTAAAGTTACTAAATCGATCAATAATATCCCTAGGATCGAACTCCCGATCATTAGCAACTTCAAATTCTTCAACTATAAAACTGACCAGTGCATTTAGATCAGTAAAAGCAAGACTCCAAAGTTGCTTAGAAAAATTAGATTTAAACAACCAATGATTTGTATTTATCACTCCTGTATATGACTCTCTGTCAAAGCTACCAGTCATATTCCGAATATATACAATTTCATTGGTCAACACAGGTTTATCTTTGAACGTTATTAAGTCTTCCAACCCTTTCAGGAAATACGTATCACTTTGTTTTGATTGATATAACTTCCTTTGATCACCAATCAATCGACACAGAATCCCAAATACTGTCTGCTTCGTTACTTCAACTAATTTAAAATTACCCGGATTTTCACGATCATTTAAACTAGAGCTTGCAGCTATAAATTTTCTACCTTTCGCAGGTAATGGCTCATTATTATTACCATCCAAAAATGAGTTACGCCAAGATGCTTCATAATCAATTAAGATTTTCATCACCTACCTCTACTTTGCATAAAAGTAAATTGCAAAATTACCATTAGGTTGCTCTGAAATTTCTGATTCATCACGCTTAATGCGCATCATTTTATGACTATCGTTATAATCAACTGTAATTTCGTCAACATACATATAACCTTTCGCTTGACGAATAGACAAATTAGCTAAACGATCTAGTGTTTCGTCAACTAAAGCTTTCACTGCGTCATCATTAAGTAAAATGCCACACTCTCCCTCTTCAAATATTGTGCCTCTTCTGACGTAGTTTTTGTGAAAAATCGCCTGTGGGTTTAAGCTAGGATTAAGTGACTTAATATAGCTTTGTAGTTCAGCGGCAATAACCTCACCCTCGCCCTCTTTGATAACCATTGCGGCACGATCAAACTTCTTATCCAACGATATAAATTGCAGTTGTTCAATACTAATGGAACCATAAGAGATATATTCAGTATCACCAAAAGTAGTCTTTGAAAAAAATGATGTGCTATCTCTAGCACCTGCCTGTCCATATTGTTCAAAGTTGCCATTCCCAAATTGATCAACAAAATCTTCTAACAATAGTGGACTGGTGCGCTTACATTGACTTGCAGGAACTACATAACCTCGGATCAACCCCGTAATTGAAGCCAGAACGTTTTTTAGGTTTTTGTCACTAGCAAAATGTAAATCAAAAGCTTGCTCACGAAACAAATGATGTCGAATACAATTTTGACTTATATACAGTGGCGTTTCTTTGAAATTAATGTCAGTTGCTTGTTTTTTATATTTATAGCCAGTTTCATCTTTTACTTTACCGGTTAAGTTGGTATAGCCGCGCAATTTTGGCAAGGTATGATTATCGACTGTTTTACCATCATCTCCAGTTAAGGTTGTAGGCCCATTCCAATTCACTACACCATGACCTAATGCTTTAATTTTAAAATCTACACTTTTAATTCCTGTTACTTTTTGCATAATTTATTCCTCATCTTCTGTGGTTTGATTAATTTGTGTAATGGACATAGCGCCAATAGCTTGCTTCTCGCAAATGGCGTAATAAATTGCATGAGGATGGCGAGCACTTTCGCCGCCCACTTGCAATAAATCGTTCGAGGTATAACTTAAATAGATCGGTGATTCAGGGTCTCGCGCTTCATTGAGTAAAATCTTATCGGTAAACGCTTTACTCGTGCCCCCAATAATATTGTGATGCTTTTTAAACATATGTGCTAAAAGGTCTTTATCACTTTGGCCGTAACCACAAATAGCACCAGTCGGGTATGTAAGATTGTCGATATTACTTATATCATCCAGTGGAATTGAATAAGCGTAAGCTTCGATATATTCCGGCTTAGCTTGAGTTAAATCTACCACTGCCAATTGCACAAACCGATTATCACCGCGCAGTGATACTTTGCTGATCTTGGTGCGTTTTTTATCTTTGCTGTTTTTGGGTGGAACGGTTATAGGATCAACTACTTTTAAATGAATTTGCTGCACACTATTTTTTAGGGCGGCCACTAAGTCACTCGCGATAAACTCTCGATTACGTTCAGTGTGATGAAATGCAAAATAAAGCTGATAAATATCTGGCAACGTAAAAGTCTTGCCTGCCAATTCGTTGTGTAAAAACTGATACCAAGCCCGAACAGAACTCAAGGTATACATTTTTGATAGAAATCCCGCAGCCGGACTTTTACCTTTGCCATTGGCTATGGACTCTGGCACGGCTAACGTATAGGTATTGACGTGACTATTTTCACCAAAGCGATCTAAACGACCTAAGCGCTGTAAGCAATCTTCAGCGCTGGTGATTTCGGCCACCATATAATCACAGCTGATGTTAAGTGATGCTTGTACTATCGGCCCACTGCGTAGCACTTCATATTTACGAGTACCCCCGCGCTTGTATGCCTCGTACACTTCACCAAACCATTTACGCTTATCACTTTTGATAAATTTTGAATGTAGCAATACCGCATTCTCGTTGTGCTGATTTGCAATAAAACTGTTCTGTGCCGTGAGCGCCATGTTACTGATCACAAAAGTACACTCACTTTGCTGAGCAAATAGCGGGTTTATCTCGCTTAAATTAGTATCATCAAAGATTTTAAAATCAATCTGATACTGGCTTGGATTGAACGAGGGCATGACTTTAATATCATCAGGATGAATACCGAGTAAATCTTCAACAAAGACATAATGTGGCGTTGCCGACACTAATAAGGCCTTAGCTTGATCTTGTTGCATTTTTTTTGCCGCAATTAATTCTGCAAATAGCAAATTAAACGCTGGCATATTGACGCATTCATGGAACTCATCAAACACAACATGCACATTTAAAAAATCAATAAGCGTATTCGCTTTAGTGTGACTTATTACTGAGCCAAGTATTTGATCTATGGTTGTGATAACAATATCGCCAGAAAAGTTTTTGTCATCCGCAATAGGGTTATCCCACTGATTATGAAATTTAAATTCACCCGTATTTATTTCAATGAGGCTATTAGGTAGGTACTGCTCGGAGGTCAACTCATAAAACAATCCTTGGCAAACTTGTACGCGTGGACACACCCAAATAATCCGTTTTGCACCCTGCAATTTTGCCCACTCTAAAGCAATTTTAGTTTTACCACTACCTGCCGCCCCCGCAAGCACTGCAATATCCTCGGCTGAGGTTAGTTGCTTGGCGATATCGTGTTGCTTTTTACTGCGATCACTCGTTGGGAAAAAGGCGTTTAAGCAAGTATCAATATCAGAGGTAAGTGTGGTTTCCACTTCCAGTAACTCGGTTACTATTTGATCTAACTGGCGCTCAAATATGGCAGTGTGTAGCTCTTCTGCACTTAATGCCGATATGGCACGATCAGCGGTGATCAAACAAGCACGTACAATGTTGTTTTGTGCATTGACTTTAACATTGTCGCTATTAGCCGATACCGACTCTTCAAATTCATATTCTTTATAGCTGGGTAAAGGCGGCGCATCGGGCAAATTCGCCTCTACATCCTGTTCAACTTCAACTAAGAAGACTTTTTCAAGAAAACTATCAGTTAAATAACGATATTTTTTATCAATACCTATAACCTGCTTAAGCAGTGTTTGAGCTTGACCTAAAATAGCGCATAGACCCATATTCTTCTGATTTGCCAAGAACTTTTTGCTGATGTCTTTATAGGTGTCAAAGCCATTTTTTTCTTTACGAAATGGCTTCGCATGATGCCAATACACCGCATGTTTTACTGAACGTTTATTACTTGGGTTTAGGAATTTAAGTTCAGCGCTATCAAGCAATTGATAGAGTAACAGAGAGATTTCGTTATGCCTTGGGTGCTTGTCGAAGCTAAATTTAGCATCATCAATATGCTGACCATCGTCTGCTATGTACTCTTTCTTTTTAGGATTGGTTACCCACTCTTGAAACTTAGGATCAATTTTCCCTAAATCATGCAAACAACCTGCAATAAAATTTGTCAGTGAAAGCTGTGTATTGTCTGGAAATAACTGACGGTGCAGCTGCTCGGCAACATAGCCCACCGCAAATAAATGCTCACTCAGTGGCTGTAATTGGGTATTGGCATACAACACACCGTGCTTGGGTTTGTCTGTTACTACATCCATAAAAACCTCTTTTTCTGTGTAATTCACCGGCACAATGCCCTCACTATTAAATTTCTTTTTATTGCCCACTACCCATAACAACTGACTTCTTGAGCGAGAGCGGATCCAGTGGCAACTGACTGCGGTACTGCGGCTGGCGGTTTGGCGAAGCATTTTTTTCACCGTGAGTAGCCCTTCTTCGGTGATAAGGGTTTGCCAGGTGTTATCACCAATGCGGTTGGCGAAGGCATCCAGTACACGGCGGGTTTTCTTGAGGGCGTTTTTCTCGCATTGACTCACAAAGGTGACCATCATAATTGGTGTGCCTCGCGCTCTTCTTCCTCTTTACCTGGCAGTGCGACGTGTTTCACTGTATCGAACATGAAGTCGAGCGCTTTGTGTTCGATGAAGGCTTGCAGAATTTGCTGGCGAAACTCTTGTTCGCTGGCGTTCTCTTTGGCGCAAACAAAAGCCCACGGCAGCACAATGGCATCTTTGATTAAGTCCGCGACATCAAATACCAAAGCGCCTCGGCGGGTTTTGCCATGCATGACAGCAAAGCCGTGCGGAATACCAAGCACCCACAGGCAGCTTGCCGCAAGCCCGTAGGCTAAATAGTTGCCGTGATTGAGAAAATCGTTGGCTTTGTCGGTGCATTTTTTATCCGGCTGATGCTGACGCGTAAAGCCTTCTTTGCCTGTGTTATTGGCGGCGTACTTGTACAGGGCTTTAGTGAGCTGCGCTTCAGTGAGAAGCAGATCGGCCGGTTTACTCGCGGCTTCAGTACGTTGGTGAAAGGTATCAAGGGATTGCTTTATTACTTCATCTTGTAGATTAAATTTCTCAAGCGTTAATTCTCGGTCTGATCGCCAAACTCGCTGCAAGTAATCAATCCGTGCGTTTTGAAATTGTTTGGCGGCGGCCAAGCGCTTTTCATCATCAAACCAGAATGAGAGCCAGCCTTGTAAGTATTCTGTTGGACGATATTCGCTCTGAGGCGTGAACCATTCGACCTCGCAAGCCATGTGCAGTGGCGTACCGCCGCCGCCACAAAATCCAACCAATACGCCAGCCTGTGAGAGCATGCGCATGGCCGCTTGAGTAATGGAGGTGCCATTGCCGAGCATGAGTACGGTGGTGTTGGCAATCGGAATATTGAAGTAGAGGTTTTCTTTGTCGGCTTCGGTCAAGTAGAGCACGCGGCCATCTTTTTGCATCACGCGGCAATATTCCAAGTAATACATATTGGCGCGCTTTGAGTGCAGGATGACTTTAAGATCAGAGGGTGAGAGATCGTCCATTTTTTGCTCCATGCTTAGCGTTCATGCATCTACTTTATGCATCTGTTTCCTAAGCTCAATCCTGCGCATTTATTCAGGTAAAGTAACTTTACCTAAGCGTGGCTTGGCTGAGTTTTAACGTTCAAATAACCAGGGTTTGACGTCACGTGGGTTAACCAAAATCAGTTGTTGGGCTTCTGGCGTGCCTTCGAGATAGTGGGTTTTGACTTGCATCTCTTTGAGTAGGTAATCAACCAATGCGGCACGTGTGGTTATGCGCAGTTGTCCGTTTTCCATTTGGTAATCGTGGGCGATGACTTCTTTTTGCTCGTCATTTAAGCGTGGATCAGGGGCGAAAATTAAACCCACCTGCGTATTCCAAACCAGATCGCCCTCTTTGGTGTGATCTGAAGTATCGAGTAATTCTGCATCACCGCGGCAACGGCTTAAGACCAAATCGCGATAGTCCTGCGATTTTTCACAGTAGCCACGAACATGCCAACGCAAACCCGTTTTAACCAAGGTATGGGGGTGGAAAATTCGCCCTTCCCATTCGGGATTGGACAGTGACACATAGCCAAGCTCAAGGCGTTTTTGCTGACGAATCGCTGCCGTTAGCGCGGCAATCACCTGTGGTGCAACATAACGCTGTGGAACGCAGCAGTGCTCACCCAGCGCGGCATTAAATGATGACTGAGGCGCATAAAACTGACCCGTACTGAACCATTGCAAATAATGCTCAAGCGAGTGTTTGGGGGCTTCAAAGAGATATTGCGCGCTAAATTGATAAGGGCCAGACACCATTTTCTTTAACCGTTCAGGATGTTGCTCTTGGTAGGCTCGGATATCCTGATAGGCTTGTTGGCGGGTAATCGAAAACTGATCGATCAGATCTTTGTTCCGAACATAGCCTTGCCACAAGGCTAGCATTTCTAAAAACCGATGCCGTTCTTGAAGAGTGTGTATGGTCAAGCTATATATGCCGATTGTCTAACAATGGGCATAAGGTAGCATAATCAATAAGATGTGTTCGTGATAGTTTCGACATTACACGTCGAAGTGGTTAAGAACTCAGGTATAGCTATACCGATTTCATAGGAGACAACGGCTCTTCATAAGCCAGCAAGCCTCCAATATGGTCAAAAAACCTAGTCTGGATTTGGGGAAATAGAAGCAACAAAATATTGCTCGCTGGGTAAAGTATTGCTCGATGCGGGCAAAAACCTGCCCGGAATGTCAAAGAAATCAGAATAACCTATTGATATTGTTAGTCTTGAGTTATGGCATGTGACTTGCCCTGTTATGGGCCAATGTTTTACTCCTCGTACATTTATAAGGATTCATCATGCCAACTCCATGTTATATCAAGATTGAAGGCCAAACTCAGGGTCTGATTACTGCTGGTGCGTGTACTGCAGATTCTATCGGTGATTCATTTGTTGAAGGTCACGAAGATGAGATGCTGGTTCAGCAATTTGATCACACAGTAACAGTACCTACCGATCCACAATCGGGTCAGCCTTCAGGCCAGCGCGTTCACAAGCCATTCAAATTTACTGTGGCGCTGAATAAAGCGGTTCCTCTACTGTACAATGCGCTTTCTTCAGGCGAGAAGCTGAAGTCCGTTGAGCTGAAGTGGTACCGTACATCTCTAGAAGGTAAACAAGAGAACTTCTTCACGACTAAGCTGGAAAACGCTTCTATCGTAGATATTCACTGTGAAATGCCACACTGCCAAGATCCAGCCAAAGCAGACTTCACTCAAAACCTGACAGTGTCTCTGTCTTACCGCAAAATCACCTGGGATCACGTTAACGCGGGGACTTCAGGCTCCGATGACTGGCGTAAGCCAATCGAAGCGTAATTCGCGCTCCGATACGGTCGCTCACTTTCGGGTGAGCGGCTGAAAACCTTAAACTCAGCCTATCGATTCTGCGGTGCACTGAGTTTAAGGTTTTTGTCATTTTCCGTATCAGAGAAGGAAGGCGTAATGGCGACATTAGCTTATACGATACACATCGACGGGCTCGGTGATGAAACGCTCGTTGTGACCAGCTTTGAGGGACAGGAGTCTCTCTCGAACACGGTTTTTCAATACGCCCCCTGCTACGGCTTTCGATATGAAATTGCTTTAGCCAGTCGACAACCTCATCTCAGTGCGGCGCAGGTCGTCGATAAATCTGCTGAGCTGAGAATGTTCCGTGATGGTCAATTAGTCCAACGGGTACACGGCATTGTGCGTGCTTTTTCTCAAGGGGATATCGGTCATCACTACACCCTCTATTCCTTAACGCTAGTACCTGCTCTTGAACGTCTATCGTTGCGTCACAACAGTCGTATTTTTCAACGTAAAACCGTTCCTGAAATCTTGTCTGTGATCTTACAAGAAATGGGGATCAACGATTACGCCTTTGCTCTAGAACGGGAATGTGAACAACGTGAGTTTTGTGTTCAATATCGGGAAACGGATCTTGATTTTCTGCACCGCTTAGCCGCCGAAGAGGGACTCGTTTATTGCTTTACCCACGAAGCCGGTAAACACACGCTGTTATTCAGTGACTCTAGCGCGACACTCAATAAATTAGCCGAGCCTATCCCCTACAATGCATTAGCTGGTGGCACACAAGACACGCCTTATATTTCAGGATTGACCTCGCGAACTGAAACCCAAGTCAGTGACGTCGAACTCAAAGATTACAGTTTCAAAAAGCCAAACTATTCCTTCTTACAAAGGACTCAAGGGGAAGAGATGGCTTACCAACAGGCCATATACTCTCACTTTGATGCTCCGGGTCGTTATAAGGATGACCTCAATGGTAAAGCGTTTAGTCAAGTACGGTTGGAATATTTAAGACGTGAGGCCCATACAGGCTCTGGAAAAAGTAACCAACCACTACTGAGAGCTGGCTATAAGTTTACATTACAAGATCACCTGAATACGGCTATGAATCGGGATTGGCTGCTGATAAGCGTTCATCACCACGGCACCCAACCGCAAGCCATGGAAGAGGAAGGTGGCAGTGGTGCAACAACGTATGCTAACCAATTTACGGTAATTCCTGCGCATTTAAATTGGCAAGCCACGCCACAACCTAAACCTTTAGTCGACGGACCAATGATAGCCACCGTAGTCGGCCCTAAAGGTGAAGAGATTTTCTGTGATGAATATGGACGAGTCAAAGTTCATTTCCATTGGGATCGTTACTCGTATGGCGATGAGCAAAGCTCATGTTGGGTACGGGTGTCACAAGGTTGGGCTGGTAGCCAATACGGCATGATCACCATCCCTCGTATTGGTCATGAGGTGATTGTCTCCTTTTTAAACGGCGATCCGGATCAACCGATTATCACTGGGCGCACTTACCATGCAACCAATACGCCTCCTTACCCTTTACCAGAAAACAAAACGAAGACGGTACTGCGCAGTGATACGCATCAAGGAGAGGGTTTTAACGAACTCAGCTTTGAAGACCAAGCGGGTAAAGAGCTGATTTATCTGCATGCGCAGAAAGATATGCAGGTCAAAGTAGAAAACTCCAGCCACTCCAGAATCAATTACGATCAATCGGTCAGTATTGGCCATGATGAAATGCATGTTGTTGCTAATGATCGTAAGCTCACGGTAGATGGCTCACAAAGTCAGGTCACAAAAGGGAACTATGTCTCTGATACTCAAGGGGATAAACACGAGTCCATCGGCGGTGATTTAGCACGCAAAATCGCTGGTGCCATCGGGGTCAGTGCCGACGGGGACATTACGATAAAAAGTGGCAGTAAAATTACCCTACAAGTTGGCGGAAGTTTTGTTGTGATTGATGCCAGTGGTGTCGCGATAGATGGTGGCACCATCTTGATTAAATCGGGAGGCTCCCCCGGCTCACTAGCCCTTCCTTCAAGCGCGGATGTGTTGGAAGCTGCCGCTTCAGCAGGGAGCGCTTTTGTCGCTAACTGCCCGGAGATGAGCTGATGCGTCATTTAGTCAATTATGCGGTGGTGGATCGAGCCGTTGCACCTGAGTTTATTGCAAAAGTGAAAGAGTCGAATAACCAACATTGGTGTTTATTTCCAGAGCCAATCGAGAAAGACTTTGCCTTAGTGGCCCCTTTTCTGGTGCTCATGACTCCTGAGCTTACCACGCAGCTCACCACGAAAAATGCACCGTGGGGATTTTTCCTTCAATCAGAGTATGACCACAAGGCACTTCGTACTCATCTTCGCCGTCTGATGAACATTGAGATCCTGCAGACTAAAGAGCGGCTGTTTTTTCGTTACTACGATCCACGTGTGTTATGGGCTGTACTCGATGGATTTGAGCCTCTGTGGCTAAACCACTTCCTCGGCCCGATACAAAGCGTTCATACCACATTCCCTCAGCAACGAGCGTCAGATTTCGAGCCGATGCTGACACCCTATCGCCCATTTGGGTATGAAGCATTCACGCCGTTTCCCATAGAGCACACTCATTACCAAGCCATCCTTGCTCAGTGCGAGCAAAACTTGGTCGATGAAGTTGCCAGCATGGTTGGTGATAAAGACAAAGTTTTTAGTAAAGCGCTGGTCAACCAATTGATTGAATGGGAGATCTCCCTTCCAACTCACATCAAAAGGGTTGCACAGTGGTGTTCAGATGAGAAAATTACTAGCCTGCTTAACTTTCCTAAACCGTGGCAAACACTGTTATCGAACACTCAATACCCAGCGGATTACCGAATCATGCGTCTTCAGTCTGAAGTAAGGACAACTCATGTTATGTAAACACCCGGCAGGTGTTGCTTGCCGTTGTAATCTAAAAGGCGATTGTCTAGTTCGCTACCAAATCACCAGTGATGCTGGACTATTCGAGTTTAAAAATGGCGATAACAAATTTTCGACCATTAAGCTTGTCGATAAAGGTCAAGGAACTAAAGTCAACATTGCGATAGAAGGAAAATGCACCAACAACCTGACTACATGCCCAACCGGTTACTTATCGGACGAACGCTCTTTCTCAGAAGCGCTTTCGACTTCGCAATGTAAAGACCATACTTTGTTCTACCGTCAAAAGTCTGGGCAAGACGTCGACTTGTTTAGCGCAATACAATACTTATTGGCTCAAGATGGATTTACCGGAATTCCCTATACTCGATATAAAGTATGCATTACTCAATGCGCGGGAAAACCACAAACACAGCAAACGCTGTGGTTATCACCACCTGTTCAATATCTGTTGGGTAATATCCCTTATGACACTTACATTGAAGTCTATCCAAAGGTCGACATTGAATCGAAGCTAACTCTCGACTATTCAGGCTCGAAATCTAATCTAAGTGATGAAGATAGATATACGCAATATATAGAGCGTCAAAAAAAGGGGATGCATGATGGCACTCCGATCCCCACTCAAGAGATCAAAAAGAAATTTAATCTTTCTGGCACGTTGACCGTATCTCAAGGAAGTTCAAAAACCGAGTACTCTGCATCAAAGACAATGACTAAAAGCAATTTAGTTAAAGTCAAAAACATACAAGACTCCTTTGAAAACTTCCGAGAACAATGGAGCTTGATTAACGGTATCATTGGCATCGTTGAGCACTTAAAAAATGGTACTTACCAAAACACTGGAGCGGATAAAGTAAAACTGGTCAGTCTTGACTTTGGGCCACCAAAACTTGTCCTAGAGGGCAAGAGAAGTAGTGAGATTGTCGATTCAAAAGTGGTGACGACCGGTAATGTAACCTTAAAGTTCGATCCTCTATGTGACTTAAAAATCAGTCTCGACTTAATTTTGGCGGCAGCAGCATACTTTAAAATGGAAAAGGCCGTCGCAGAAATTCGAAAACAAGCTAAACAGCTAGAAGAAAAAGTTAAAGCCGGAGAAATCGGTGCTTACGCAGGCGCAGAGTTTTTCATTTCACTAGCTACAAAGCTCGATGCTTCCGGCACAGTTACCTTCAATTCGGAGCACCCCGCCAAATACGATCTGTCGCAGGTGGCAACGGTCACACTCTCTTCTTTAGTCAATTTAAGAGGAGGGGCAAAAGTTTGGGTCGTGGAAGGGGCATTTTTATTAGAAGCCAAGGTGGTTGCAGAAGGAAAAATTGCTCTAAGAAGCAAAATTAAAGACAAAAAACCTCTTGTAGAACTGATTTTTTTCCACGATGGGATTAAAGCAGAAGTAAAAATTGAGATATCAGGAGATATTGCTAAAGAAGGAACAGAGTCAACCAAAGGAAACAGCGGCTTTTGGGGCGGCTGGGGAAGCTCTGAAAACTCTGTTGAAGTAAGTGCCAAGAACACATATACCAAAGAGTGGATTTGGGCCAAGGCATTAAGTGAAACCAATTCCCGCTATCGCACAACCTTAATTGGCGGATAAGAAGAGTCTAATGAAGAAACAATATTTAACCCTAATAACCCTGTTATTACTGAGTGGCTGTACAGGGAATGACGAGGAACGAATGAATATCAGAGAACAGGTCTCAACCGTATCCATAACAATCGATAACGAAGGTGAAAAACCGCCAGTGCTCTATACGGCGAATATCAATTCAAAAACCATCTTTTGTGGTGGAAAAATAAACGGCATGGAGCAATTAGATAATCTCGGCTCAGATTCTGGTACATTTTCATCTGGATTTAATGCGACCGCTTTTTTACAGCCAGGAGAGAACGAATTTAGTATTGGAACTGTTCCGAGTGGTGCATACAACGGCGACTTTACTTATCACGAAAACGATCGTTGTGAGCTCACTATCTTTGGCGCATTTCCTGATGGTAACAAACAAGAACTCTCTAACCTAACCGCAACCATTATCGATGGTAAGCCAAACGTAAAAACCTCCACAATTTACCCCGATAACCATAAAACCCCGTTAGCAAATGTCGATGGCGTTATATCTCATCGATTAACCGACTTTACTCGTCCGATTTATATTAAAACTATCCCTCGCTGGCGCTGGGTGGATGCGACGCCAATTCGTGAAGATAACCCTGAGCAGATGAAACAGCTCTACCGTGCGTATACCAATCTCCTAACATTAATGGAAAAACGCGATTTTGAAGGGCTAAAAATGGCTTGGTCTCTTTCCAACAGAGAGAAAGCAATGGCCGAAGCTTATTATTCAACCCCTGATGAATTTTTTGATGCTGTTGGCTTTGAATCGACCTTTGAAAGATATGGAGATGGAGAAGTCAGACCTAGACGTGAATGGCATGAATATAAATTAAAAAGTTATATGGGAGGTCGATTAGTAAGACTCGAAGATACGAGAGGTCATTCTCCTTTAAGGATTGGTTCTACTAAGAACGACCTCGTCTATTCACCTACGCCCTACTTCTCCATGATTGATGGACGAATCGTCATATCGCGCTAGGAGAACCAAGATGCCAAGAGCAGCAAGACTCGGTGATATCGGCTCTGAGCATGATTGCTTCCCGCCGACGCCCATTATCGCAGGAAGTGGTGATGTGTTTATCGATGGTAAACCCGCCGTTCGACAAGGTGATGCTTTAGAGCCTCATGGTTGTCCATGCCCGAAAACACCTCATGGTGACCATCCAAGAGCGGTTTCCGGTGGATCATCCGGCGTTTTTATCAATGGCAAACCCGCAGCTCGTCTCGGTGATGCGATTGATTGTGGAGGCACTATTGCCTCCGCATCTGCGAACGTGCTCATTGGGTAAAATATGCACTTGAATCTATTACTACCAATCATCGGCTGCTTAGTCATTACGCTCTCCGCTTGTTCTAGGGAGAGTGATTTAATACCAATCAGAGAACAAGTCTCAACGGTTGATGTAAAAATCGATAACGAAGGTGAAAAACCGCCTGTGCTCTACACGGCGAACATCAATTCAAACACCATCTTTTGTGGTGGACAAATAAACGGCATGGAGCAATTAGATAATCTCGGCTCAGATTCTGGTACATTTTCATCTGGATTTAATGCGACCGCTTTTTTACAGCCAGGAGAGAACGAATTTAGTATTGGAACTGTTCCGAGTGGTGCATACAACGGCGACTTTACTTATCACGAAAACGATCGTTGTGAGCTCACTATCTTTGGCGCATTTCCTGATGGTAACAAACAAGAACTCTCTAACCTAACCGCAACCATTATCGATGGTAAGCCAAACGTAAAAACCTCAACAATTTACCCCGATAACCATAAAACCCCGTTAGTAAATGTCGATGGTGTTACATCTCATCGATTAACCGACTTTACTCGTCCGATTTATATTAAAACTATCCCGCGCTGGCGCTGGGTGGATGCAACGCCAATTCGTGAAGACAACCCTGAGCAGATGAAACAGCTCTACCGTGCGTATACCAATCTCCTAACATTAATGGAAAAACGCGATTTGGAAGGGCTAAATATGGCTTGGTCTCTTTCAAATAGGGAGAATGCAATGGCAGAAGCTTATTATTCTACCCCTGATGAGTTTTTTGATGCTGTTGGTTTTGAATCCACCTTTAAGAGGTACAGCGATGGAAAAATTGAACCTAGACGCGAGTGGCATGAGTACAAGTTAAAAAGCTACATGGGAGGACGCCTAGTACAATTAGAAGATAAACGAGGGCATTCCCCCCTGAGAATTGGTTCCGATGAGCAAAATTTAATTTTCTCTGTCTTACCCTACTTCTCCATGATTGATGGACGAGTCGTAGTATCACGCTAGGAGAACCAAGATACCAGGAGCAGCAAGACTCGGTGATATCGGCTCTGAGCATGATTACTTCCCGCCGACGCCCATTATCGCGGGAAGTGGTGATGTATTTATCGATGGTAAACCCGCCGTTCGACAAGGTGATGCTTTAGAACCTCATGGTGACCATTCAAGAGCAGCTACAAAAATAATTTACTTCGATATGACCATCTAGAGGTAGCCCTGTGTAAAAGCTTTTTGGGTAGGAAAGAGTTCTTACTCATAGAAGGCTTACGTTGACGTAGAGCCTTATTCTTTGGCGTAAACAACGCTTGGTATTTAATTCGAGAGAGGTTTAATAGTTTGCAAAACAGTATAAATACAATTGATGACTTAGATGTTAGTAATAAGTGGAAGAGCCGTTTTCATCTATTGAAAAATCTAGGGGCAGATGAACTCAGCCATGCTTTGATTTTAAAGAGTGAAGCTTATAGAGCATTGTCTTTTAAAGAACGTATGTTTTTTATTTCTAATTTCGCGGCGTTTTTTGGTGGCTTTCTATACTACTTCTATAAGCGTATGTATTTGAAAGGCTTAGTACTTCTTTCTTTATCTATGCTTTGGATAGCTGCTCTAGCGGGAATTGAGTTTGTTAGTGGGGTTATCATCCCCGATGTAGTTTTTTGGAGCTTATCAGCTTGCTTGTGCTCCCAGTGGGCTAACTATGACCTGTATCGAATGACGTTTCATAGCGAGCAGCTATGGGATTGGATTCCAGAGCGGTGGCGAAATAAGTCAAGTGTTCTTTGGTTTTTAGCCCTATGTGCTGCAATTTGGGGGAGTTCAATTTACTACATGGCCACGCATACATACTCAACGTATGCGGCCTATGATGACCCAAATTCTCTACGTGTTCCTTGTGGCTCATTTGTGATGCTTGCCACTCAAGAAGAAGTTGATAGCTATGGTCGAGATGTAATTTGCAATCAGTAATGCAAGATTAACCACCAGCTTGACTCGGTCACAACAACATTCAGACTTAAAATGATTAGGTAATATAAGCGGATGCTGAATCGCGTTTACTTTCATCTTGAGCAGCGGAAGATATTGTATCAAGGTAAAGAAGATATAAGCCCTGAGATAGCTAAGGTAATGTTTTCAAAGCTTAATAAGGGCTACTACACGTCACAAGAGGAAGAGTTCATCATTAAGCTGTTTGTTAAGAAATCCTTTCTTAACAAACGAAATGGTGAGTATGAGTTTATTAAAAAAAGTAAACCTTATAAACCAAATGTCATACCCAAAAATATTCGAATTCTCTTTCTATCGATTGCGGCTGGGTTAGTACTCTATGGTTTGTTTGGTATTAACCACGGAGAAATTTACTTACCTTCCAAACGAGGACATGGCGTTACTTTTATCGGTGATTCGATTTTTGTTTTATTTGGCTCTTTTGTGGTGCTAGCTATCTGCTGCATCATTATTGTGGTGGATCATTATGACAAGAGGAATAACGAACATCTTTATGATTTAGCATTAAAGGGGCTTGGCTATGTCAGCTTAGCCTTCTTCATAGCAGCTTGTATTTGGAATCTTGCCAGTTAAATATTTACTCTTTGTGATTTATTTCGAAATGAGAAGGTTGGTCTATCCACAATCCTATCTAGAGCGCTATGTTCTAAGTGATGCGCTCAATATCTTGCGCTGCCATTTTACTTGGCAGCGCTTTTCATTTCACGCATCAGACTTCCTCCATAAATCCACTAACGCCGCTCCAAACGCATTTCCATCCACTCATCCACTTCGCTTTCCACCCAGGCAATCGCCCTTTCTCCCAAGCTCACCGACTGTGGAAACTCGCCATCATTCATTTTGCGGTAAATTGCTGAACGGCTTAGTGCGGTCTTTTCCATTACTTCTTTTAGTTTCAGAAATCTCATGGGATGTTCTCCTATGTCTTGTTGTCCCATGGGATGAACTGACTCTGTAAAAAATAGTTAAATCAGAGCCTTACCTATATTCAAAGCCAATTTAGATATATGTCATCACTGTGAACCTTCCCACTATTGTTAAGGAGCAGGCTATGACTCATTTCCCTCGCCACAGCTATTTACTCTCGCAACGAGCTTATGAGCATCGAGTACTGGAAGAAGCAGCAGAGATCCTTGAACAGCGTTATGTGCGCGGTGAAACCTTTGCACGTACGGAAAACACCACGGAATACTTGCGCTGTAAACTTGCTGGATACGAGCACGAAATGTTTGCCGTACTGTTTTTGGATAACCAGCATCGGCTAATTGAATTTAAGGAGCTCTTTCGCGGTACGGTCGACGCCGCCAGTGTCTACCCAAGAGAGGTACTAAAGGAGGCACTAAACGTTAACGCAGCAGCGGTGATCTTTGCGCATAACCATCCCTCTGGCGATCCGGAGCCTTCACAAGCCGATAGGCGTATTACTCAGCGCTTAAAAGACGCCTTATCACTGGTAGATATTCGTGTGCTAGACCATGTGGTCGTTGGCAAAAGCAGCGTGTCATTTGCAGAAAGGGGCTGGCTATGATTGTGGAAAGCTATCAAACGATCCAGTTAGCTGACAGCTTTTGTCATACGTTGAGCGCGATACTTCGTCGCTTTGACATCCCACAAGAGGCAGAGCGAATAGTCCTCAACTGTCGAGATCCAAACTATTACAGCTCTCGCCAGGGCCTACATCCGGTCGAAATACAGTTCAAGCGAGAAAGCAACGAGTCCCTGTGGTCCATCGCGTTTATCGCCAGTTTTTCTTATCAGAATGACAGGCATGACTCGTTGGATGTCGAGCTCTACTTTCACCTTGCTAACCGTTGGTGTTACCAGCCTGATGCCGGTTCTGCTGATTTAGCTCACCCAGCCGTGCTAGACCTGTTTTATAGCTGGTGCTCCGCATTTGAGCGCCACCTTGCCAAACAAGCGTTGCAAGATATTCAACTCACCATGATTCGCTAACCCAAGGCGATTCTTCTTAATCGAATCTTATTTTTGTAGGAGGCATAACCATGTCTAACATTTTGTTCAACCCACCCACCTTTCCATTTCCAAACCGTTTCATGCCCTACTCGCTAACATACTTTCTGAACATCAAGCAAAAAGTGAAGTTCAGGCCACCAGCAAAGAGGTTGTCATGAACTTTCGAGACAGTTCTTACAGTGCCGAAGATGGCGGTTTTCATCCGGTAGAAATTGCACTGATTCAGTCTAGTGATGGCCAATGGAGCATTGAATACATCACGGATTTTGCTTATGTCGGCAACCACTTTCCTGAGCTAGAACGCTGCTTGGATTTTGATTTCCAGCGTGGGGATTTCTTCACCGCCTATCACGGATGGAATCCTATCGTAGGTAACCGTGATGCGCGAGAGCTCTACCAGTTATGGGAGAGTAACTTTCTCGCCTATGTCGCAACGGAAGCTTTTGATGATATTTCATTAACCTCAGCTCCTTAGTTCCATCAAAAAACCGACAGGTTCATAAAGATAATCACCGTGCTCTGGGGCTCCGCGCTCTCCAAGTTCATCATCTCAACATTAAAAGAGGATCCACAACAATGAAAACTACTGATTTATTCTCAACTCTAGAAACTAACATTCTTCACAACTCGTTAGATTCAACCACGAAAGATAAGTTACTAAGTAACTTATCTTTCCTTCGCAAAGCATCACTGAATATTCTGATCACAGGTTCCACAGGCTCTGGGAAAAGCTCCACCATCAACGCTCTATTTGACATGACGGTTGCCCAAGTCGGCATCGATAGTGATCCGCACACGGAATGTGTTCAGTGTTACCACTTAAATAATCTCGTGCTATGGGACACTCCAGGGCTTGGAGATGGGATCGATGAGGATAAAAAACACGTACAGGCCATTAAACAGCTTCTCAACAAACGAGATGACCATGGTCAGTTGGTCATTGATTTAGTTCTCGTGATACTTGATGGCGGCTCTCGCGATCTGGGTACGCCATTGAGACTCATCAATGACATTGTTATCCCGCAATTAGGCGATGAAGCCGAAAAACGGCTCATCGTTGCGGTGAATCAAGCCGACGTTGCATTGAAAGGACCTGAATCATGGAACTACAGCGACAATCTACCAACGGACAAGGCTAAGGTATTTCTGGAGAAACAACAAAACTCGATAGCAAGACGTATACATAAAGCCACACAGATAAATGTTAAGACTCTTTACTTTGTAGCGGGCTACAGTGATGGAGTCAATCGCCAGAGGCCTTACAACCTATCAAAATTGCTTTATACCATTGTCGAAATACTACCAAACAATAAACGAGTAATGCTGGCAAATCGTACCATTTCCAATGATGCAGATAATTGGAAAGATAACGATGCCAGCGATTACAATAAAAAAACCACCTTAAGCCTTTGGGAAGCCATTGTAGAAACAACTTTACAAGGCGCATCTATTGGCTCCGATATCGGATCTATTTTCGGAAAACCAGGCGAGATCCTAGGTAAAGTCATAGGCTCTATCGCTGGTCTATTTTTCGGTGGTTTACGATATACATTTGGGTTTTAAATGTAACCATTAAAAAGAGGCGAGCCTCTTTTTTTTATTTTCGACTAGTCGAGAAATTTTTTAATCCATTCGAATAGATTTTCGTATCAATTTTAGCCAAGTAGCTTAAGCGATAAAAACACTGTCGGTATTCCTCTTGATAAGGATCTTTCCCCTTATAAATGTAATAAGTAGAGTTACTTGGGAAATGCACACTACTTTTCACCTCAAAGTATTCAATACCTAAAGCACTTGCCCACGCTGCTTTTATCATTGAAGAAAAATTATCACTATCCTTAGTAATATTCCCCAAACAAAAGTAAACATCTTTATTAAGAAATAATGCCACATGGTAATGAGGATTCCCTGAACTTAATTGCTCCCTTACCCAAACGTATCTTAACGTACATTTACCAGCCTTACCCTTTGTTTTTAAGTCATGTTTTATTTTTGCTTTTAACGAAGAAAAAAACCTAGAAATATCGCCACAATTATGCCCTGTATAATAGCTAGGGTATCTAAGATCAATTCTCTGCACGTAAACTCGATTATATTCAGATAAAGAGATATCTAAAACATCCCTAATGGCAATCAAATATTCCTCACATAATGGACCATATCCTTTAATGACAGTGTTAGATAAAAAACTCTCGCCATAGAAAAGAGTCAGGTTCGGATTTTGAATTAAACGTTTCATTAGTCACCTCTATGATTAACTTGTTCATAGAAGATATCCACCTTGTTATTTTTAATGTGCTTACTAAACCTATATTACTATACCAACATAATCGAACTTACTACCTTAGCTACCCACCTTCTGTTCCAACGCACATCTAGAGACAATGTCACGTTCTGCCACTCTGGAAAAACATTACCGCAGCGTCAAAAATCAACGCAGAGAGTTTCACCACATAAGAAAATGCTCACTTCATCGCATAAATGCCTTAAGTGCATAGACTTGAGCCACTATAAAGACACTATAAAGACACTATAAAGATCGACAATAAAACTACAAAAAAATTGCCTATTACAATCAAAAAAACTTCAATAAACAATTAAAAAACAGACAATAAACAGACAATAAACAGACAACAAATAACGAAAATACAAAATGGATATAACACAAGATTATTTAGAAAATGACATATATAATTTAATTTCAAATGATATATTTGAATTAGTCGCACACCATCTATTGTTGAATTCAAATGATACAAGAGAATATAAATTCAACAAAAAAATATTTAGTATAAAGCATGATAGAAATGCTATTAATTCAAAAATAAACTCAATAATAAATGATATTATTGAAATATCAAATGGAGCGAATCGCCATCAAGTCAATTCTAGAGACATAGACAAAAAAAATCCTTCAATAGCAGAAGTGAATGATTATTTAAAAATTGACAGACCCAAAAGATTAGTATCAACATCTGATTTAGAATGGATAAAAATGGGCAACTCACGCCAGTGTCTTTTTTTATTCTCATTGCTATTCATCTATTACAACCAAACATCTATTTTAGAGGAACTTACAATATTATCATCTAAAAGCTTCAAAAATGTAATATTAGATAAAATAACAGACGTAGATATTCAATCCAAAATATCCATATTAAATCATTTTGATCCAAATATAACACATAGCTTTGATTTAATGCATGAGCATTTATTGCTTTTCTTTATGTCGATAAATAAAAAGGAAGCAATAGTAATGATGGATGAATTAAAGAAAAAATGGAGTTCAGCATTAAAAAACAACAATCATGATTGGATAGATAAAAAAAACACAGTTCAAATTTACTGGATAGTAGAATACTTTAAAAAATCAAACATAGAACTTTGGTTTATAAACAATAACGAAGATATTGATTATAAGTATTACTCATGCTTAACTCTACTCGACTTATGGCAAGAGGATTATTTCATACCAGAAATTGGAAGCAAAGATTACTTCTTAGAAAAAATGAAAAGATCTTGGTCTCAACAAAAATATAGGCTTAGTGTAAAAGATAAGAAATCAATAAATTTACGAGTAGATAAAGAAATAGAGAGAAAACTTAATAATTTATGTTATGATTTAAAATTAACAAAAAGCCAACTCATTGAGTTAGCTATTGAACAAATAAATAAATCCAAACATTAATCTAGTAATTATGATTATCCATTGTTAAGCCTGCTTTCATTAATGAAAGCAGGCTTAAGGATCATTAAAATAAATGTTATTAATTCACACGACGATTTGTGATCCGTTGAGCAATCCACTCCTGCACCTCGCCTTCTACCCAAGCTACAGCACGACCACCCAGTTGAACTTGGGGCGGGAATTGGTTTTCTTCAATAAATCGGTACAAACTAGAGCGAGACAAACCAGTCATAGTTAGCACTTCTCGAAAGCGGATCAAACGAATGTTGTTTTCTGGCATATTCACACCTCTCAGGTTGGTTAGTTGCAAGAAGATGACATATGTCTGAATAGTTTTTGGTTAGGTGTAAATTGGCTTTAAGTCATTTACGCTACTGCTTTATCAGGACCCATAAGCATGGATAAAAACTAAAAAGATAAATGAGACAGAAGTGCCATTGGGTAACTAGCAACAATTTATGGGTACACTAAAAGGTACACCAATAAAAATCAAATCAATGAAATTCTTATATAAACAATAATTTAAAAAACAAGATCAACTTACCCCAGCCCACCAAATCATTAAAAAAGACACCCTCGGGTGTCTTTTTTGTTTTGCGGAAAGAGAAACTATTTCAGTTCCTCTTCCATCACCATGTTTTATTGAGTTCAGCATAAACCTGCAACTCACCCGAAATATCCTGCCAATCCTGAATCCGTTCTAAATCCTCAGCTTTCATCAACTTGAAGTTAAAATGCTCTTCATAAGGTTTATGAATTTCGGTATGGAGCTTGATGGCATCGCTATAAAACTCAAACAACCAGTAGTAAGCCGTTTCGTTACTGGCTTTGCCAGTGAAATCATTTTCTATGCTGCTCCTTGGCAGCAGCTTGACACTACGCACTCGGTACAAATAGCGCCCCACTTGTTGTGTATCACTCAACGAATCGCGAACAAGAGCCACTACATAGCGAACTTCACGAATGATATTACGGTGAATATTTTGTCTATTGGTTGCGAATAGTTGTGTGTGATAGCCCTTAAGTAAACCTTGTCTCGCATTTTCTAAATAAGTGGTTTCTCGCCCCAACTCATTGATCGGCGTAATCATGGTTAAGCCATGATGCCTTACCGTCTTCACACCATATGGGGCAATGCGAGCAGAATCTTCAATGTAAAAATAATCCGCAGGGTAACCCCCCAAATACTGAGTGAGATCTCCGCATCCCAACGCCTCAATCAAATACTGTTTCAACCAGACATTATGTGGCGTTTTTTCGTCATTAGGCAGTAGTGCAAAAGCCCCAATACCGATTTCCTTAATCGCTTCAGCATAAGGGTTTTCAGCACTGTTTTGCTCAGGGAAATAACCTGGGTAGAGAGCAAAGGCACCTTTCACTGGTCGGCTTTTTAGCGGTGCTTCATAATCCATGTTTTCTAGGTGAATAATGGCATCCCTGTAGCGGTGCATTTGGTTAATCGCATCTTCAGGTACAGCATCGCCACCTTTAAACAGCTGAGTATCAATTCGGTATTTCGCATCGAATAGCAGCAAGAAAGCTTCGCCATTGGCAAGCTTAGCTCGGATCACAATATCAGGTTTGTGTTTACCAAGCCAAGTGCGGTTTTCCTCCCCTTTTGGGGTGAAAGCAGGCTCATGGGCAATATCTAATTCCATGCCATCACTTTTGCGTTTAAACAGAAAGGCTGAAGCCATTTCATTGTTAGCCGCTTTTCGAGAAGACCAGCAGCGCCCTAATTCACCGATATTGCGTTGTACTTCTTCAAATCCTAATGATTTAACAATCGAGATCACTTCTGTGAAACACCATACCTCATAGACATCGGCGACCGATTTCACCGCCAATTGCGCATCACCGCCTTCGACCTGATGCAAATAGTGTTTCAACTGCTGCCACACCTTATACACTTTGGCGTAGCCATGACCTTGCTGGATCACTTTCGATTCACTCACACCGCCGGCTAGCTCTCCAACTTCGCGCCAGAGTGGGTATTTGAGTGCTTGACTGACCGAGTGATACCAGTCAGAAATTTGCTTTTGAAATGAACTCGACAAGCTATTTTGCTCATCTTGATCTAAATGATATTTGAACTTGGATAAGCCTTGTTTGGACTGAGCTAGGACGTGCTTGATGAACCTATTTTCTGGCGTGTTGACACTTAACTGCTTAATGGTCACCGGTAAACGGCTGTTTATCCGCTTTGCTTTAATAAGCTCTTGGGCACGTTCTTGTTGTTTGGCGGAGAGTGGCTTATTAACTCGATCTAACTTCAGAGCGCGAGTCGAAGATTGCAAACGGTTATGTGGAGCATTGAGAATTCGCTTAATTCCAAGATTAAACTCATCAAACAGACGCTCAAATTGCGCTAACCAAAAAAGCTCAAATCGATCGCGAGACTCGTTTGATTTCGCGTGTTGTTGGCTGGTTTTTCCCACAATCGCATAGCGCCAAAATGGGTATACCGCATCCACTTGGCGACTCATCATGCTGAGATCGGTGTCCACAACCATTTTGGTAGCAAAGACCGTAAACTTTAACTCAACGCAGCATCGTACTCCCTGACGAAGGTACTCGATAACGAGTTGGCAATCGCCCACATCATTACCAAAATTGAGCATGGCTTGCAGGGCATTTCGTCTATGGCTAAGCGAAAAACTCTCTTCAAGAAGTCGGTATTTATGACAAATCTTGGGGGAACCCCGATCAACCCCATCTTTAAACTCAATCTCAAACCAATAAGGTTTGTTTTCAAAAAAGAAAGGTTTTTCTAGCGGTTCACCCTTTTCTAGAGTAAATGGATTTTCGCCCAGCAGCACCTTGCTCTGAGGCGTTAACAACTCTCGCTGCGCATAAGTTCGGTCAAGTTTCGCTCTTGGCGAAGCTAAATTGTCAGCAGTAATAAAAATCTCGAAATCATCATGCTGATAGCAAATGGTTTCACCTTGAGTGTTGGCCATACTTTACTTCCACACTTCTCTATCCATTAAGGCCAAAATGAGCAAAAACCATTGTTTAGCTGTGCGGTCATGGCTTTTAATTTCTTCTCACTACGCCACTCAACCACGACTTTTTCCTCTGTTTCACCCTCAAAATGGCGCAGCAGATCAGGGCGTGAGATCGACTCATGATTCGGCAAAATAGCCGTAAGTTGCTCCTGCAAAACCTCTGTCAGTTGTTCAAGTAAATTGTGGCCTTGCGAAGTGCGTACTTTATCTTCATCGCCTTCAATACGCGGTAGAACCTTACACATTAAGTAATCATCGAACACTGCGGCTAGCTCTGTATCCGTTTTTGGCGCAAAGCAAATTACGCTAAGACAGAGTTCATTAAACGCACGAAAAGCCAGTTCAAACGGCGTGTTTTTAAGCACATTATTTATCGCTTTGAAGAACGCTTTAGTTTTGTTCGCATCACTATCCGCTTCAACAGCACTGAACTCTTCAATATTTCTTACATGGCTCAAGATGGGATAGCTCAAGGTGTTCACACTTTTCTTTTTATCACCCTCGAAAAACTCATCAATCTCGTTAGGGAAAAACTCACCGAAATCAAAACTCATCGCACGGTCAATCACCTTACGTGAAAAGCCATGCGTTGTTTCATCCATATTCACAGTGCCAGCAACGATTAAATTAAATGGGATTGGCAAACCATACTCACAAAAACAGTGCCATAAATCGTCATATTTACTATCAGCGAGTTTTAAGCTCTCACGCAATTTTGTGTTATAGGCTTGTTCAGCACCGTTAAGTTGGATAAAAGAGGGTTTTAATAGCGCATCACAGCTGTAGTGAAAAGAATCGCCACCATCCCAACACCACTCTCGGGTTTCTAATACTGACAAATAATCTGCAAAATACTGCTCAACTGGCGCGAGGTTCATCTCATCTAAACACAGCCAGTAAGGCGGAACATCCTCAAGTGCTTCAGCTTCACCACTTACGACCAAGCGCTTGCCTTGTCCATCTGAATCCACACACTCAATGTTCAAATTTTCATTATCTACAATCGCACGCCACGCTTGCGCCATAAAGGTCAGTACATCCGTGGTGATGTACTCCGCATGCCCACCTAAGCGTGAAACATAACCGAGCAAATCACTTGGTTCATGCCAGTCTGGACGCACCGAAGTTAAACAGTAAGTACTACTCAATTGACCACGAGCTTCAGCTTGCTTGCGCACAAAACGAGTTTTGCCAGTGCCAGAGATACCGGCGAGGAGGAGAAAGGGTTTGGGGATTGATGTGTTTAAACTAAAATCTTTAATGGCATTTTCTTTATTCCGGCTTTTAACATCAAATAGCTCTTTCAATGCTGTTTCATTTTCAGAGAGTAAACCACTCACTCCACAATATTTCTTTTTAAAATCTTCTACATCTGAGAAGCAAATTAACTCAGCCAATTTAGATGAGTATTTTTCACTTACAAAGTTTTCAAGGGCATTAAAAAGTAACTCTGGATCTTCACACTCCTTTCCAAAGGTATTAAACCTGTTCAACCAAATTAATAATGAAAAGCCAATTCGAGAGATGCCATATACTGACTCTAGTTTGTTTACATAATCATCCAATAATGAAAAAACATATTTTTCTATTCTAATCAAGCCCTTATTGGCTTTTTTGGGATAAGTTTGTGCATTTTCTAAAGAGTGTGTTGCAACACCTGAGCTTAACAAATTACTACCAACACCAAAATCTGACTTCTGTTTTATATCGTTAATAAAATTTGTAGTATAGTTCCCCTCTTGATCCAACTTAACAATATCACCAACATAATTAGTAAAGCTTTCTAGATAAGGGTCTGTTTTATGCTGCAGTTTAACCGACTTTAAAGATTCACTATGCAAAACTCTATCTAAAGCTAAGCAATGACGAATTGCACTAACATCCTGCGTAACACCCTGTTTAACTTCCTCACCATTTGCCAACAATTTAAAATCACTTATTGCTAACTCTAGTAATTCTTTAGATAAATATAGCCCCATAAAAAGCTCTCTTTATAATTAGAAAATTTGCTCCAAAATGCTCTTCGCAATATGATAGGCAAGTTTTGGTGGTACAGCATTACCTATCATTTTATATTTACTCGGAATGCTAGTCCCTATGAATTTAAAATCATCAGGAAATGATTGGAACCTAGCGATCTCTCTGACAGAGTATCTTCTATTTTCCAAAGGATGTAAAATACCTGAATTTTCTGGTGTAGCAGCTGCTGTAATCGTACCCATAATTTCATCAAGATTGAATTTTCTATAAAAATTAGGCGATCGATACCTTTTCATTTCTTGGCGTATGCGCTGCAAACGTTCTGGGAGCACATCATCCGGAATATTCTTCCATGACCCACCCGCTGGAATATATGATGATAGAAGCTGTGCTTGTGGTGACAGAGGCCAAACTTCAAACTCTTCATCATCTAAAATGCTATTTTCAATAACAGATTTAACTGTTAGATCTGATGATATTATTGGTTCTGGGAAAGTGTAATTATTATTAACGTCATGTCTAACACCAACAATTATCACCCTATGACGATTTTGAGGAACTTCAAAGTCTGATGCCTTGAGCAACTTCCAATAAGTGTGATAGCCATGTGTAAGCAATTCATTTTTAATTCGCTCAGGCATTAACACGCCCTTGTCATCTTTTGATGAAATAAATCCTCGAACATTTTCAAAAAGAACCACTTTTGGTTTTTTCTTGTCAACAATATCCATTACACTTTCAAAAAGACCACCTCGATGGTCATCCATACTTTTCCTATTTCCTGCACTAGAAAACGGCTGACAAGGAATACCAGCAAGTATCACATCAATATCATTAGGAATTTCACTATCTATATCAATTTTCGTGATATCCTTTATTAGAATATCACCTAGATTATACCTATAGGTAGACTCAACATTTTTTTCAATATCGTTGGAAAATACAATATTAAAACCAGCCTTATGAAACCCAAGATCTAGGCCGCCACAGCCAGAAAATAAAGATATTGTTCTTGGTTTGATGTGTATTGATTTATTTTTCATTATTTAATACTACTAAAAATTCTTGATGTAGAGTTTTGGGACAAAGCATATTTTTTGCACTCTGTACCTCTACTAAATTGTATTTACCTAATGTCTTTAATGTTCTTGATACATTACTGACGGCTCTGCCAGTCAAATTGGCAAGCTCGGTGACTGATTGTGGCTGCTGTTCAGCTATCACTTTTAATAGATATTGGTTTTCTTTCGATAGCACATTCGCCACCGATTTCAGTGAATCAAACCAAATATCGACAGGGTAATCAGGGTCTGAAATTTGCCCTCGAATACCAATCACGCAACGTTTTTGCTTAGCAATGTCCATTCTTCTCTCTTGACTGGCTTTTATAAACCGCTGTACGTCTGTACATAGGGTGCATATCTTATCAGCTGCTGATTATGGAGCAAGATGATTTTTCCCTCTACACCAATCCTAACGACATTCCCCCACACCTTCTTACAATTAACCCAACGAGCAACCATCAATGGGCTTGAGTCAAACCGCTTCATTCGTATACTGAGCGCTCAGTTAATAGGAAGTTGTTCGTATGAAATCCAACCAAAGCTTATTTAGTAATGTGCTGATCAACATTGTTATTCCAGTGGTGATTTTGAGCAAAATGAGTGGTGAAGATAACCTAGGCCCAACGTGGGCATTGGTGGCGGCTTTAGCCTTCCCACTGCTATTTGGTATTTACAGTTTTATTCAAGAGCGCAAAGTCAATTTTTACTCGGCGCTCGGCATGATTAGCGTGTTGCTCACCGGTGGCATTGGCTTGCTGCAACTCGACCCTGCTTACATTGCGATTAAAGAAGCGGCGATTCCGGGGCTGATTTTTGTGATTCTGGTGGTCAGTAATCTGATTGGTTATCCGCTAGTGCGCAAAATGCTGCTCAATGAAGATATTGTCGATCACGACAAGCTGCACAGCGCGTTAAGCACGCCAGAGAAGAAGGCGGAATTTGAGCGTCGGGTGAATGTCAGCTCTTATCTGATTGCGTTCTCGTTTTTTGTTTCAGCCGTGCTCAACTATGGCTTGGCGAAGTGGATTGTGAAAAGCCCTGCGGGTACGGAAGCGTTCAATGAAGAGATTGGTAAAATGACAGCGCTGAGCTTTCCGGTGATTTCACTGCCGGTGACGATTTTGATGATGGGCGCGCTGTTCTATCTGTTTAGAAGCCTTTCCAGCATCACAGGTCATAAGATGGAAGATTTTCTGCGTAGCAAGTAATCGCTTCGCTTTAATCCATCAAGATCAAAAAAGGGCTCAACTGAGCCCTTTTGTTTTATCGCAAGTCTTATTCGCCTACGAACTGCGCCACCATATCACGCGCGACCGCTTCCGCGACTTTGATCCCGTCAATCCCTGCCGACAAAATACCGCCTGCATAACCGGCACCTTCACCGGCTGGGTAGAAGCCTTTCAGGTTGATGCTTTGGAAATCTTTGCCGCGCTTGATGCACACCGGTGAAGAGGTACGCGTTTCTACGCCAGTCAGCAAACCATCTTCCGAGGCAAAGCCTTTGATTTGGCGATCAAACGCCGGAATCGCTTCACGAATCGCTTCTACCGCAAAGGCAGGCAGCGCTTTAGAAAGGTCTGTGAGCTTGATGCCCGGAGTGAAAGAAGGCTGTACATCGCCCAGTTCACTTGGATTGCGGCCTTTCAGAAAATCACCGATTTTCTGCGCTGGTGCATCGTAAGTTTCACCACCCAGTTTATAGGCGTTGGCTTCCAGTTCACGTTGCAGACGAATGCCCGCCAGCGGATCGCCTGGGTAATCTTGCTCTGGCGAAATACCCACTACAATCGCGCTGTTGGCGTTACGTTCGGCACGTGAATATTGGCTCATACCGTTGGTGACGACTCGACCTTCTTCAGAGGTTGCTGCCACTACCGTGCCGCCCGGACACATACAGAAGCTGTACACGGTGCGGCCATTTTTACAATGGTGAACCAGTTTGTAGTCTGCTGCACCCAGAATCGGGTGGCCCGCACTTGGGCCAAAGCGCGCTTCATCAATCATGGATTGCTTGTGTTCAATCCGGAAACCGACCGAGAAAGGCTTGGCTTCCATGTACACACCACGCGCATGCAGCATCTCAAACGTATCACGCGCACTGTGCCCAACCGCGAGCACAACATAGCGAGATTTGATCTCTTCACCGTTGGATAACGTCACGCCGGTGATTTGGCCATCTTGACTATGGATGTCATCGACACGCGTGCTAAAACGAATTTCGCCACCCAGTTCGATGATTTTCGCGCGCATTTTTTCAATCATGGTCACCAGTTTAAAGGTACCGATGTGCGGCTTACTCACATACAAAATTTCTTCTGGCGCGCCCGCTTCAACAAACTCGGTGATCACTTTACGGCCGTAGAAGTTAGGGTCTTTGACTTGGCTGTACAACTTACCATCGGAAAACGTACCTGCACCACCTTCACCAAACTGCACGTTAGATTCGGTATTCAGAGTACGCTTACGCCAAAAGCCGAAGGTATCTTTGGTACGCTCACGTACCTCTTTACCGCGCTCAACAATGATCGGGTTAAAGCCCATTTGTGCTAGCACTAAACCCGCAAACAAGCCACAAGGGCCAAAACCAATCACCACAGGGCGCTCAGGTAGGCTCTCAGGTGCTTTCGCCACAAATTTGTAGGACATATCCGGCGTTGGGCGCACATGCTGATCTTTGCTAAATTTGGCGAGCAGTTTTTCTGGGGTCGCCACTTCCACATCAACGGTGTAAATCAGTTGGATATCATTTTTTTTACGAGCATCGTAGCCACGTCTAAACAGAGTGAAAGAGAGGACTTGCTGAGCAGGAATTTTCAGCTTGGCAGCAATGGCATCAAGCAGCGCACCTTCCTCATGGTTGAGGGGCAGCTTAAGTTCAGTTAAACGTATCATGGGATGTCTCGTGGGTCATGGGTGTCTTAGCCTCACCACTGGCGTGGCGGCTCACAATGGCGCGCATTTTACGAGAATTCGCGTTCTCTGTCATATTAAAAGCTTTGTCATAATAAAAGCTCAGATCAGGCTGGAAATAGCCACCATCGAAACGGCTTGGGTTGAATTTTAGCGGCGGCGCAGTATCATCGCCGTTCTTGATTTTTGCGTACACTGTAGGTGTACAAAACGGCTAACTAGATAGAGCGAATTGTCATGGCTTTTGTCGTCACCGATAACTGTATCCAATGTAAATACACCGACTGTGTGGCGGTATGCCCCGCGGATGCGTTCCATGAAGGGCCGAATTTTATGGTGATCAACCCGATTGAGTGCATCGACTGTGGGCTGTGTGTGCCGGAATGTACCGCGCAAGCCATTTTTCAGGAAGACGAATTGGTGGGTGACCAACGGATTTTTATCGAGCTCAATGCCGAGTTGGCGGAGCATTGGCCAAATTTGACCGAAGTGAAACCGGCCATGGAAGATGCCGCAAAGTGGGATGGTGTGCCGAACAAACTGAATATGCTGGAGAAATAAAACCCAGCCGCGAGTTTGAGCGTGCAGTGCCTTAGGACAAAAAGCCTTGGGATAAGAAGCCTTGAGATGAAAAAAGCGTCGGACAATCCAACGCTTTTTTTGTTTTAGGCATAAATGATTAGCTGTGCTGACGGCGCATATTGTCGAGAATGATCCCCGTTGCCATCGCGACATTGAGTGACTCTGCGCCACCAAAGGCCGGAATTGTGATTTTGTCTGTCACGTACTGCGCCGCTTGCTCACGAATGCCGTGAGATTCACTGCCCATCAGCAAAATACCTTCGGCTTTAAAGGCGGTTTGATGCACGCTCACCCCTTCCAAAAAGGCACCGTACACCGGCAAATTCGCCTTGGCTAAATAGTCAGGTAAATCCACTTGGCTGACTTGCACGCGGCCAAAGCTGCCCATCGTGGCGCTGATGGTTTTCGGGTTATACGGGTCGGCACAATCTTGGCTAGCAATGATGTGCGAAATGCCATACCAATCCGCGACACGAATAATGGTGCCCAAGTTACCGGGGTCGGAAACGCCATCCAACGCAATCATCAACCCTTGTGCTTTCGGAACCTCAATATGTGGGATCGCCACCACCGCAATCGCGGCGTTGTTGCTCACCAAGGTGCTGACTTTGGTTAAATCATCCAAGGTCGCTTCAATACATTCGAAACCCGCTAAGGCTTGTGCGTGCTCGGCGAGAAACTCGGCGGTCGCAAAAATGTGTTGTACTTTCAGCGTGCTGTTGGTCAGCTCTAGGACGTTTTTCTCGCCCTGAACCAGAAATAAGCCGTGCGCTTTGCGCTGTTTCTTCTGCCCTAAAGCGCGAATCAATTTGAGTTGGGTTTTCGAAATCATTGTGCTGTCCGAGATAAATGCCGGCGAATTATAGTGCAAAGCCCCTACGAGCTAAAGGGGCGCGTAGGGGAAGCCATCAAACCAACACAATCACAGCGTTCGATTGCCAAGCGCTAGGCTTGAGCAAACTCTCCTAACGCTTGTAATGCCAGCTGCGCTTTCTCTTTTTGCACGAAAATATGGTCGTGGTAATAACCTGCAATCACATTGGCGCTGATGCCATGTTCAGCAAGCTTGCTGGCAAACGCGGCGGTTAACCCAACCGCTTCCAAACTGGAATGCACGGTTAAGGTGATCAAACGAAACAACGCGCTGCTCTCCAGCCCTGCTTGCTGCGCCTTTTCAGCCTCCAACACTAACGTCAGCCCTTCTGGCTCACGAAAAGTGGCGAGTGGCTCTAAAGATAAATAGTCATTCAATGCCCCATTAACTGTGCAGAACACGTAATCTCCCGCCATCAGCTCTGGCGACATAGATTGCAATAGTAGATCTAAGTTTTTGATTCCTGACATGCTTTATTCCTTCTTATATCGCCACGGCTCAGACTCGACAGAATAGAAACCACGTCAGCACAAGTACATGGAAGAATATTAACCTAAGATTAGCGTCACTAATGTGTTTGCAAATGTGCTGCTATGAATTGGAAACGTGACATTTCATTCGTCTTCAATATGTAAAAAGCAAAAAACGCGTCCAAACCAACCTTGCAACAAATTTTATATATAAGTATCTGTTTTTTAATATAAAAAATTGCTCACTCCAGCTCTTCTTCACAAAAGCCTCGTCATTTTATTGATATATTAGCGTCAACTAATTGTCAAAATAAAACACTATGGATTGAATAAAAAATAGATATAAGCAACAATCAAACCGAAATTCACTGCCAAGGAACAGCGCAAACACAACAAATAAGCGAGTCCTAACATGCAGGATTTTTTCCAAAAAAACATCGTTAAGCGCACCAGCCACGCCTTTTTGGCGTTTCTTCTTCCTCTCGCTGCTGGATTGCCCTTTATTACCTGGCAAACCCAACATGATCTAGAGAATGACATCCGAGAGAATTTACAAGCGGGTAACGCATTACTTGACTCTTTAGTCCAACATGCTGAAATCGCGACCGAGCGAGCCGCGCCATACCTGCGTATGAGCTGCCAGACCGCTCAACCCTATTTAGCCGACTTGGTGGCAATTACACCTGACGTCCGTAGTATTCATTTAGGTGAAAATCACCAGATTTATTGTGACTCTTTAGGCGGAAAAGGGATTCGTCCAATCAAAGAACAACTAAATCCTAATGATGAGTTGCTGTTGCTTCAAGGCAACCGTCTTTCACCCGTGAATTCAGCCTTGGTGTTTTATCGTAACTATTCAGAAGGATCCGTATTTTCGAGTGTGAGCGTCTATTATCTGCGCAATGTCTTGTCGCTTATAAAAAGCTACGGCAGTACGCAGCTTCATATTGGTACTCGCTGGTTAAGTGATAAAGGGATAGTCACCCAAGGTAATGCCGAAGCCACCATTGAGCTGGCCTCTCCCAAATATGATTACTCATTAGCAACGAGTCTTTCACCTCAGGACTATTGGGATTATTTTCTGGATGCAAAGCACACCAGTTTGTGGTTGTTGCTGATCATGTCTGTGGGAGTTAGCTCTTATACTTTCTGGCGTCAGGGAAAAGCTAACGCTCTTGCTCCAGAAATCCGCCGCGCCATACAGGCACAAGAGTTTGAACCTTTTATCCAACCGATCATGGATAATTACGGCCGAATGGTACGAGCTGAAGTATTGATGCGTTGGCAACACCCAACAGCGGGATTAGTTCGCCCCGATCTGTTCATTCCATTGGCTGAAGAATCAGGACTCATTGTGCCAATGACCACGCAATTGATGGCCAAAGTGCGCGACCAACTTGCACCGTATCAGTCAAAAATCGCCGATGATTTTCGAATCAGCTTTAATATTTCGGCTAAGCATTGTGTGGGTTCTAACTTGGTACAAGATTGCCAGCAGTTTCTAAGTGCTTTTGAGCATCCTTCACTGCTTTCACTTGAACTGACCGAGCGAGAGCTGATTGAGGATACCGAAGAGGCTCGCAAACTTTTTTCTGAGCTCAATCAAATTGGCGTTCGTTTAGCGATTGATGATTTTGGTACCGGACACGCCAGCTTAAATTATTTGCAACAATTTCAATTTGATGTGTTAAAAATCGACCAAAGTTTTGTGCGTATGATTGGTTCCAATGCGGTGTCTAGCCATATTGTGGATACCTTGTTGGATCTCGCCCATCGTTTAGAAATGCAAACGGTAGCCGAAGGCATCGAAACCGCAGAACAAGCAGCCTACTTTGCTTCACGTGGAGTGGACTACATGCAAGGTTATTTCTACGCGAAACCGATGCCTATGGATGATTTTTTGACTCACCTAGCCGTTGGCACTTGGGAAACACCACGTATAGGCAGTAACAAATTGGAGCTCACCGAAGGTAACGAAAAACGGTTCGGTTAATCCCTAAAGTTTCGCCCAACCAACGGATTTGATCGTCTTGATGGTCATACTCATCATCACCGGAAACAGGATGAATGAGTACACTGAGCGCACCACGGTTTGCATCAAGCCACTCGACTAAGCCGTGTTGATTATCACGAAAGTGCAGCTCAAACATCGGCTTTAGATGGGGTCCCACCAAACGTGGTACCAGTCCAAAGATCGCCAATACATCGCTTCTCTCATGAGCGATGTGTTGGCGAAAACGTTCAGCATCCACCGTTTGTTCAAGGTCAAAATAAACATGGGCATGGTACATAACAACTCCTTGATTGATGCGATATTTAGCAACTTGATCACATGGGTTAACGGTAACTCACCGAATTACAACCATTTTTATCATTGCAGCCAAGCATAGCGCCTCTCAAGGGGAAATATCAGCCAATAAGTTTGTCCATCTCTATCGACTGCTTAGAATGACAGCGTTGAATCGCTTATCGGGTCATTTTTTTAACAAAAACCACCACGAATAGCGCCATTGTAAAACTGCCCATAAACGCCTCAATGGCAGCCACCACACGAGCAAAACCATGTGGCGCAATATCGCCATAGCCTAAGGTGGTAAAGGTCACCACGCTAAAATAGACGGCATTTAAAAACTCGAACATTTTAAATTGCCAGCCTTGCGCGCTTGCAAAGAGTGGATTGTGGATGGTGGTATCAAGCAAATAATAAAGTGTGGCGCAGAACAGAATGACACACTGTGAAAACAGCACAACGCGCAGTGGATCTTCCCCATAACCACAAAATAACTCAACAATTTTAGAGATCACTCTGGGCAAGCTAAAACGTTTCATCTGGTAACGGCGAAAACGCATCTCTTTTTTAAAAAACTGCCCAGCAATATGAAATAGCCCCTGCATTTCACACCGCTTGCGTATGTTACGACACACCTCTTCGAGCTCTTGATAGAGGGAGATCTCACTCGCGACATCGCGATTTTTGCGTGCTTCTTTTGCCTCGAATTCCTGCCTAAAAGCGATTCCCCATTCAATATTTTCCAACCGAGCACGCGATAACTCCACACCAAGCAGGTTGGCTCCTTCCAATTTAGCGCAATTTAAATTCGCCCCATGTAGATTCGCCTTCATCAAAGAGCTGCCTCGAAGATCCAATCGAAAACAGTGGGCATCGGTCAGATTCGCGCGATAAAAATCGGCATCCCGACACGAATAACCGACTAGACTGCCACGATTGACCAAATTAATATCTTGTAAGTTAGTACGCACCAGTCGAAAGCCATCCAGAGGTCGGCCTGAACGAACCCAAGCCTCAAGCTTGTCTTTTACCTCATCATGGCTTTTATCAACGGCAGGATCGTGCCAATAACAGAGTCCGCTCTCATTCGCAGTTTGATCACAACGCCATCCTGATGGGCTGCAATAGCAACACTTTAGGGACTGGTTTTCCATTTTGAAGGCTCCTAACCAGATGATACTCACCAATAAGTTTAGGAACCTTCCAACAGAGTGCTAGTGATCAAGGTGGATTTGTTGATATAGCCAATCGGTGAACACTTGTGTGGCTTCACTGGCTTGATGGGTAATCAAAAAGTACCCGGCTTTTGCAGGAATTGGGGCAAAAGGCGTCACTAAGCGCCCACTATCTAATTCATTGGCAAGCAGCGCCATGCGCGCCATCGCAATGCCAACGCCAGCTTCCGCAGCTGACATCGCCATGTCGGTACGGTTGAAATAATGGTCACGCCGCTCCGGTAAGACCATCCCCATGTGTTTGGCCCAAAACTGCCATTCTTGATCACGTGCTGCATTCGCCCACGGCACTGCATCATGCAGCAGTACCACTTGCTGCCAAGCTTCGGAGTTAGCCCAATCCTGTTGCAGCCAAGGATGCGCCGCGAGATAAGCCGCGCTCATCACAGGCAACAAAAACTCTTCCATCAGTAGCTGCGCATCGCGCCGAGGGTATGGCAGCATGCCGTAATCAATCGCTAGATCGTAATCATGTCGCTCACTATCCACCAACGCGCCTTCCGCAAAACTCTGAATTTGAATTTCCGGATGACGGCGATAAAAGTCCTCTAATCGTGGAACCAACCATTTAAAGGCAAAGGATGGTGTGAGCTTAAGCCGGATCTCTTTGCGCTCTGATGCCGGCGTTAAACGACGCAGGGTTTGCTCAATATCTTGATAGCTACGTTGCACAGTCGTGAGCAATAGCAGCCCCGCCTCAGTTAAGCGTACTCCCCGTGAATGCCGTTCAAATAAGCTAAAACCAAGCTGACCTTCCAGTTGCAACATTTGTTGGCTAATTGCGCCTGTTGTGAGATGCAATGCCGTTGCGGCTAGGCTAAAACTCGGGTATTTCGCGACCTGCATGAAGGTATACAAACTCGCAACTTGGTGGCTTTTCAACATGGCTTTGCTTTTAGTTTTACTAAATGGTGGTGATAATTTTTATCGATTGTTAATGAAAAGTAAACCTCAGACACTGAGCCGACTATTGAGAGAGGAGTCAATGATGGAAGTTCTAGTCTTAGGCAGTGGTGTCGTGGGGTTAACCAGTGCTTGGTATCTCGCACAAGCTGGCCATAACGTCACGGTGATTGATCGCCAACCACGCAGTGCAGAAGAGACCAGTTTTGCTAACGCAGGACAAATTTCCTATGGCTACTCTTCCCCTTGGGCAGCGCCTGGCATTCCGCAAAAAGCACTCAAATGGATGTTAGAAGAACACGCGCCACTAAAAATTCAACCCTCGCTCGATCCTGCGTTACTGAGCTGGATGGGCAAGATGCTGCTTAACTGCCAACTTTCGCGCTACCAAGTCAACAAATCACGGATGTTGGCGATTGCCAACCATAGCCGCGAGTGTTTAAAAGCACTCAATCAAACGTATCAGCTCGATTACCAAGGCCGCCAACGCGGCACTTTGCAGGTATTTCGTGATGAAAAGCAGTTAGCTGCGATTGAAAAAGACATGCAGCTCCTAGCGCAAAGTGGTGTGCGTTTTGAACTGTTGGATGTCGCGCAGTGCCTGACTCATGAACCAGGGCTAGCCCCAGTGCAAGAAAAATTGGTGGGTGGCCTATGGCTACCGGATGACGAAACAGGCGATTGTTACCTGTTTTGTCAGCAATTGACGGAACTAGCGCAGCAACATGGAGTGCGTTTTCAATTTAACTGCCACATCCAGCAATTGGTTTATGAGGGCAAAAAGATCATCGGTGTCCAAACCGATTTGGGTTTACTCAAGGCTGATGCTTATGTGGTGGCACTAGGCAGCTACTCCACTGCGCTTCTCAAACCGTTGGGGATTGATATACCTGTCTATCCAGTAAAAGGGTACTCGTTAACCTTACCGATTATTGATGAAGCGTTCGCACCACAATCCACGGTGATGGATGAAACCTATAAGGTTGCGCTAACCCGTTTTTCAGACCGGATCCGCGTGGCGGGAACGGCTGAGCTGGCGGGTTTTGATCCTGCGATTCCTGAACCGCGCAAAGCCACTATTGAGATGGTGGCACGTGATCTGTTCCCACGCGGCGGAGATTTTGCCCAAGGGCAATTCTGGACGGGATTTCGCCCTATGGCGCCCGATGGAACGCCGATCATTGGTGCCACACCTTATGCGAATCTGTATACCAATACGGGACACGGCACACTAGGTTGGACAATGGCTTGTGGTTCCGCCAGCATTCTGGCCGATGTGATCAGCCACGAAGAAAATAGGTTCAGTTCATTAGGGCTCGATCTTTTCCGTTACCCTAAAGCTTCTTAAGCTTGCCCTTGCCATGACTCAACCACCTAACTCTGTGTGGTTGAGTGTGGTGCAGTCATGTTTACTCACTGCCTTTTTGATAAGCCTTCAGCGTAAAACTTCAAGAAAACCGTAAAATAGCAGAGAATTCTTACCTTTTGTAAAGCAACTTAACTAAAGCATAAAATTTCTATCTAGCACATATCGCCCACCAGATTGACCAAAAATCAGCCACATCGACTTATTCCGCTCCAACTGTACAGCAAATAAACAGGTTTTGTGTTCATCGTCACGCATCCTTACTTTGCTAGATAAAAGAATTAACATTTAGATTACAAAAAGCTTAATATGTCGAAAACACAACAAACACAACAACTCATTAACAGGGAGACTACTTATGCAGTCATTTGTTGATTTTCTGAATGGAATCATCTGGAGTCCGGCACTGATTTACCTCTGCCTTGGCGCTGGCTTGTTTTATTCTGTTCTGACTCGTTTTGTTCAGGTTCGCCACTTTTTTGAAATGTGGCGTCTGCTCCTCAACAACAAGGAGTCTTCCAAAGGTATCTCCTCTTTCCAAGCTCTCGCAGTCTCACTCTCTGGTCGGGTGGGTACGGGTAATATTGCAGGTGTGGCCGCGGCGATCGGTTTTGGTGGTCCTGGCGCGGTATTTTGGATGTGGACGGTAGCCTTTTTCGGTGCAGCCACAGCCTATGCTGAATCCACTCTGGCGCAAATCTACAAGGAAGAAGATAACGGGGAATTCCGTGGTGGCCCAGCTTACTACATCGAAAAAGCCATGGGGCAAAAATGGTATGCTTGGATCTTTGCGATTGCTACCATCTTCGCCTGTGGTGTACTGCTACCGGGCGTACAGTCCAACAGTATTGGTAATGCGGTTGAGTCAGCGTTTGGCTCTGGCCCGATGATTGAAACCGCGATCGGCACCTTTAGTTTCGCCAAAATTTTCACCGGTACTGTCGTTTCAATCCTTCTCGGCTTCATTATTTTTGGTGGTGTGAAACGTATTGCGAGTTTCACCCAGATCATCGTGCCTTTTATGGCACTGGCGTACATCATCACCGCATTCGTGATCATTTTGCTCAACATTGGTGAAGTGCCACGTATCGTCGCTATGATCGTGGGAGATGCCTTCTCACCAATGGCGGGGGTTGGTGCTGCCATTGGTTGGGGGGTAAAACGTGGTGTTTACTCTAACGAAGCTGGCCAAGGTACTGGCCCACATGCAGCGGCCGCGGCAAGTGTGGAACACCCAGCCCAACAAGGCTTAGTACAGGCATTTTCTATCTACATTGATACCTTGATGGTTTGTTCTGCAACGGCATTCATGATTTTGATCACCGGTGCTTACAACGTACATGGTGCGGGTGAAGGCATCTTCCTTGTGCAAAATCTACCTGCAGACATTATTGCTAGCAGCCCAGCCTTTACTCAAATTGCAGTAGATAGTGCCCTGCCCGGCATTGGTAAACCTTTCGTGGCGTTTGCGTTGTTCTTCTTCGCCTTCACCACAATTTTGGCTTACTACTACATCGCCGAGACTAACGTTGCATACATCCGCCGCACCTTCAAAGTCGATGGCCTGATGTTTGTGCTCAAAATCGTACTCATGGCCGCCGTGTTCTACGGTACGGTTAAAACCGCTAACTTGGCGTGGGCATTGGGTGACGTTGGGGTAGGCTTAATGGCTTGGCTCAACATAGTTGGTATCATTATTATCTTCTTCATGTCTAAGCCAACCATGGCTGCGCTAAAAGATTACGAAGACCAACAAAAACAAGGTGTAACCGAGTTTATCTTCAACCCAGTTAAGCTTGGCATTAAAGGGGCCACTTATTGGGAAGGAAAATACCTCCGAAAAACGGGCAAAGCGCCAAAGTCGGAAGTAAAAGAGACCCATGAGGTAGAGCAAACTAGCTCAATATAAGAAAAAGCAGTGAACACAACATAACTAAGTCAAAGGGTTAGCATAAGCTAACCCTTTGTTTTTTTTCATGAATGCTCGATGGTGTATTACTTTGTTTTCGGTTCGATGATGTTGAACCAGAACTCGAAGTTATCCAACATACCAGCGATATCCGTTAATACTTTACCGTTACCATCGACTTTCGCTTTCCCCTCTTTGGCTAATTGGAGAATAGTGGTTTTCCCCATCAGCACTCGGTTCAGTTCCGAACGATTGATGGTCAGTGTCATATCAGGCTTATCAGACTGAATCCCTTTCAGGTTATTCAAGTGTGCGTTTTCCAACTCAACCAAGAATTTCTCATTCACATCTGGCAGTACAAAGTTGATGGTGTAATCCACACCGACCGCTTTATCTCCGTTGAGGCGTACCCCTAAGTAATCGAGGAATAGTTCAGTATCCATCGCCACAACCACATCTGCACTTGCCGTTTTAGTGGCAGACACGGTCGGCAAGCCATTACGTAGTTCGTAAGCCCCCATCAAATAGGTGTTACGCTCACCCGCCGATTCACTTTGGTAACCCAGTTGCTCTAAACAGTCTGCTTGCAAGTAACGCGCTTGTTTATTACTCGGATCAGCAAATACGGCTTTGTCGACAATTTCCGCACACCAGCGGTATTCCCCTCTACTGAATGCGTCTTGGCCCATCTTCAGCACGTTATCCATGCCACCCATTGCAGCTACGTATTTCGGTGCAGCATCCGTTGGTGCCAATGGACGTAAAGTGGCAGGGTTCATATCGAAGTAACCCAAATATTTGTTGATCACCGCTTTGGCATTGCGATGGTAACTACCGTGGTATCCGCGGTTATACCACTCGTGTGCTAAAACATCTGGCACATGAAATTCATCTTGAATTTCGTTAATCGTGACACCGTGGTTAGCTAAGCGCAGTGCCTGATCATTAATGTAACCGTACATATCGCGCTGTTTACGCAGGAAATGGTTAATATTGTCATTTCCCCAACGTGGCCAAGTATGAGAAGCGAACATCACATCGGCGTCTTTGGCGTACATATGAATAGATTGGTTGATGTATTTGCTCCATGCTTGTGCATCACGCACTTCAGCTCCACGTAAGGTATACACATTGTGTAGACCACCTACCGTGTTTTCCGCCATCCACAACGCTTTGAATTGAGGGAAGTAAGTATTCATCTCCGCTGGCGATTCCGTTCCCGGTGTGTTTTGGAATTCCATCGTTATTCCATCGATCACAAGGGTTTCAGTTTGTTTGGTGATGACTTTGGTCGGCGCAATCAGGCTTACTTCACCTTGCGCAACATTTTTACCAATCGCCGCATCAACTTGCCCTGTGGCACCTTTAGGCAGTACGTTGCCGTATTGATAGGTGGTGCGACGCGACATGGCATTTCCTGCCAACACGTTTTCCGCCACCGCATGATTTAAGAACCCTTTCGGAGCAATCACTTGCACTTCGCCACTGTCCACCTGCTCTTGGCTAACAATGCCTTTTACGCCACCAAAGTGGTCAGCATGCGCATGGCTGTAAACTATCGCTTTTACTGGGCGCTCACCTAACTCTTTATTCACAAAATCCAATGCCGCCTTGGCCGTTGCCGGTACAGTGAGAGGATCAAACACTATCCAGCCTGTATCGCCCTTCACAAAGGTGATGTTAGCCAAATCGTAACCACGAACCTGATAAATACGATCCGTCACTTTATACAAACCGTGGTGCATGTTCAGCTGTGCCTGACGTTGTAAGCTTGGGTGAATACTGTCGTAGTCTTTTCCATCCAATAGAAAGCTGTAATTACCTAATTCCCAAACCACCTTGCCATTAGCATCTTTAATTTTGAGATCTTTTTGCTGTGCGATCAGACCTTTCTCAACCAGTTTAAAATCTTCTTTATCGTCAAATGGTAAAGTGCTACGTTGCTCTGCAGCAAAAGCTTGCGTTGTCGCACTCGGTGCTTTGGTATCTGCAGTCAAAGAATGGGCTAAAACAGGTGCTGAAGTGGCAACTAATACAGCGAGTAGTGTAGGTTTAAAGACGGTTTTCATTTGATATCTCTCTTCATGCCTTTAGTAATGCCATCAAGAATAAAAGAGAAAAATCAGCAAAACGATTCGTGTAACAATAAACCAATATTAAGCAATGCTTAACAATTAACAGAGGATTTGCTCTATTTGTTGGCGCAACCAAATCAATCCTTTATCTTGCTGTTTAGCGCTATGCCAACACATAAAAGTAGGGACAGGGCGAATATCAAAAGGAAGAGGCTGAATTTGTAAGCCCAGCTTTTCGGCCCACATATCGGCAAGTCGTTTAGGTGTAAAACAGAGCAAGTCGGTCACTGATGCCGTAGCCATTAAGTTCAACATTGACTCGCTTTGATAATGTACTTTACGCGCAGGAAGCGCTTGCTCCAATAAACTAGAAAACATGTAGTGACCAAAACGGCGACTGGTTAATGCAGTGTGCTTTTCCGCAAAAAATTGCTGAACCGTCAGTTTACCGTTAAGGCGAGGATGATTTTTAGCATATACCACGACCAAGCTTTCTTCGGTGAGTTGCGCAGTGATCACCGAGGGATGACTAATAGGGATCGATGATAAGAAAAGGTCCGCTTTTCGTTCGCTCAAGACTTGACTGGGCGTGAAATGATTCTCTTCATAAGGCGTTAATTGAACAGAAACATTCGGCGCAACATCGCTAATTTGGTGCAATAACCGAGGTAATACCACCAAATCAAAATAGGCATGCCCACCGATCACAAACTCTCGAGTGCTGGTTTCAGGATCAAAAGTAGTATCGGTTTCCAACCCAAAACGAATTGCGCTGAGCCCTTCAGAAACATATTTATGCATATTGAGGGCATGCTGAGTGGGTTGCAACCCACGCCCCTGCCGTACAAAGAGGGGCTCACCAACCTGCTCTCGCAATCGTGCTAAGTTTTGACTCACAGCAGCCGATGTCATGTTCAGCTTATCTGCCGCTTTACTCACCGAACCTAATGTCATTACCGCATCAAACACCGTCAGCAGGTTTAGGTCATAATCTCGCAGCATGGTCAATCCGTTTTAGTGATCATAGAACTGCGTGATATTACTCGATTTAAAGCAAATTGCCTTTCATCTCGATGCCTTATTGCCACTAAGTTAACCCTTTTGCTTCCTTAGAAAGCGAATTTGCACCACATACACCACTGTGGATCGTTTGCTTATGCAATAAAAAAAGGGCTAGCCACAGGCTAGCCCTTCCACGTTCCCAAATGTTAATTACGCAGCCAGCTCTTGAGCTTTAACTGGCTGTACGCGCTTTTCGCCGATTGGCAGTACAACGCGACCGTATTCATTGTTCAGCACTTGTGCCATTGCGAAGTAGATAGCGCTTGCGCCACAGAAAATGCCTTCAATACCTGCAATGGTACCAATCAGCTCGCTACCAGTGAAATCACGCGCAGCAAGTAGAGCAAACAGAATGGTCAGTGAACCAAACACTACTTGTTTTGCAGTTGGGTAGCACAGTGAACCAATAAACATAAAGCCAGTGAAGATCCCCCACAGCGCTAAGTACCACCCCATAAAATGAGCTGGGCTAGCTGGCAGCCCCATATATGGCATCACGATCAAGCCAACCAGAGTTAGCCAGAATAGACCGTAAGAGGTGAATGCCGTTGTACCGAAGGTGTCACCACGCTTAAAGCACATAATGCCAACGATCACTTGACTCAGACCGCCGTAGAAAATACCCATCGCCAAAATCATCGAGTCGATTGGGAAAAAACCTGCGTTGTGGATATTAAGCAGAATGGTGGTCATACCGAAACCCATCAGACCAAGAGGTGCTGGGTTGGCTAGCTTAGTTGACATGTGAACTTACCTTCAGAGTGTGAATTCAAAAATGTTTGTAAAAATTACGCGCGAATTTTAATTAACAGGCAGACAAAAGAAAAAAGATCTTATTGGAAACTTAGATTGTTGAAACAGCTAGTTACAGATGCGAGCAAAAAAATCGCCCAACCTAAGTTGAGCGATTAAATATACATTTTAAATACAAAGACTTAGCAGGAAACTTTATCCCAAAACCAATTAGGCTGAGTCGGTGACTCCCACACTCCCGGACTGTTCTTAGCCGTAAAACACTGACCGTTGTAGATAACTTTGTCACCATTGGCGACTTTGGTTACTCCAGGTTGCCACACAATCGCATCCGTAGGGGTTGGCTCTGTTGGTGGAACCGGAGTCGGTGGTGTTGGCTCTGTCGGAGGTACTGGCTCTGTTGGCGGAGGAGTCGGTTCCATTGGCGGTGTTGTTTCACCAGAAACCAACGCCCAAGGACCACCTTTGGTAGGATCATCACCTTGTGTCCACCACTTGGCTTGATAAACCGCGCCTTTATAACTTACCTTATCACCCGTGTTATAAACCTTACCGGCTTCCCATGCAGGGGCACCACCGACTGGTGGATCCGTCGGATCTGTCGGTAATGGATCGAGCTTTTCCACTACACGAACTTTTGGCCAACTCGCATGTGAACCATACAAGTTGGTCACACACTTCTCATAGTCACCTTTCACCAAAGCGGAATAAGCGGTTTGGAAGCCCACCAACTCACATTCAAATGAGTAGCCACCTGGACGATCTGGGTAATATTTCCAGTTGCCATCCCAGTTGGTGTAAAGCACATCGGTCGCACCATTGAGATTTAAACTGCCGTAGGGCAATTGCTGCCAGCAAGTATTCTTCTCATCCGCTTCGATCGGAATTTGATAATGCTCCGCTAAGCCTTCCCAGTAACGAATACGGTTAACCGGCTGACCTTTGTCTTTATTCTGTTCACCGCACTCAATACCACCGTTAATGATGTTGATAGTGGTACCAAAACCATAACCAATCCCTGCATCAATTTCACGTTGTGATGGAACCCAAGTACGATCAATCACATGCAACATAGCGGGCTTTGGAGCTTGTGGTGTTAAGAAGAACCAGATGGCAGATGCTAAGTTCAACCACGAATCAGCCACTAATCCGGGATTATTCAAGAGTACCTTAGCATCACCATCAAACATGGCTTCGGAGAAAGCACCGTAGTTAAAGTGGTAAGAAAGCTGTTTTGCACCACGGCCAAAGTAACCCTGCCCAGTAGCACAAGGCCACTTCTTGTTCTGCCAGTCATTTTGACCACACCCCGTGGTATAACCTTCTTGACCTTCTGACCAGCCCATTTCCCGCACATGCACTAAAGCTTGCTGCCACTCTTCCAAAGCTAATGGGTTATCAGAAATATTGTCTTTCGCGATATGCCCGCCCGTTTCTTGAGCAAAGTGAGCAAAAGCCGTCACGATCGATTTTTTACAAATCGCATCGGAATTACGGCCATCAGTATACTCCGCACAAAATGCAGGGAATTTACCAATCGCACGCAAGAAACGGGTATAGGTGTATTCAGGTGCCGCCATATGAGTGAGGAAATTCCACTCTGATTCAGGAAATACGCGCTCAACCCGTTTAACGTTATCAGGGTTTGTCGCCAGTCCCGGCTCGATCGCATCGACAATCGCATTAGATCGAGTTGCTAACGCATTTGACCAAATACCGTACATAGGATTGGCGGTTTTGGCTTGCTCTGCTGCGGCAATATCCGCTTTAGCAACCACATAACCACCAGGGTTTTGTGGATCAGGCTGAATATTCATTGCCGCTTGTGCTGGCAATGCGCACGCCATAGCCACCCACCACGCCGTGTGTTTGAGTTTAAACATAGATGAAAGCCCTTCTCTCAACTTGGAAATCCATTTGAGAGTAGGCTTATTGAGCACTAATTTAATAGTAAAAAATAAGGAAAAAGCCAGAATTGCGAGCCATTTCAGGACGATGTAAATCGTACGCTTGCGGTCTACATAAAGATTTTGAACGGAAATACAAAAACAACAGATTCTGTTGCAAAAGAAAAAACCTCAGACTATGCCTGAGGTTTTATGTGACTTTTATGGAATATTATTCCCATTCAATCGTAGCAGGTGGCTTACCGGAGATGTCATACACCACGCGAGAAATGCCATTCACTTCGTTGATAATGCGGTTGGAAACCTTGCCTAAGAACTCATAAGGCAGGTGCGCCCAATGTGCGGTCATAAAGTCGATAGTTTCGACTGCACGCAGTGACACAACCCAATCGTACTTACGGCCATCACCCATCACACCAACAGAACGAACTGGCAAGAACACAGTAAAGGCTTGAGAAACTTTGTTATACAGATCCGCTGCGTGCAGCTCTTCAATGAAGATCGCATCTGCACGACGCAGTAAATCACAGTACTCTTTCTTGATCTCGCCAAGCACTCGCACACCAAGGCCAGGACCTGGGAATGGGTGGCGATAAAGCATGTTGTAAGGCAAGCCAAGCTCAAGACCGATCTTACGCACTTCATCTTTAAACAGCTCACGCAGTGGCTCAACAAGACCCATTTTCATGTCATCTGGCAACCCACCCACGTTGTGGTGAGATTTGATCACATGCGCCTTACCGGTTTTTGAAGCCGCTGATTCAATCACATCTGGATAAATCGTGCCTTGTGCCAACCATTTAGCGTTTTTCAGTTTTTTCGATTCTTCATCAAACACTTCAACAAACACACGACCAATGGTTTTGCGTTTCGCTTCTGGCTCATCAATGCCTTCCAGTGCTTTCAAGAAACGTTCTTCTGCATCCACTTTGATGATGTTTAGGCCAAATTTATCCCCAAACATATCCATCACTTGCTGACCTTCGTTCAAACGCAGTAAACCGTTATCCACGAACACACAAGTCAGGCGGTCACCAATCGCGCGGTGAACCAGCATGGCAACCACAGAAGAATCCACGCCGCCAGAAAGACCAAGGATCACTTCATCGTTACCCACTTGCTCTTTAATACGTGCAACGGCATCTTCAATGATAGATTCTGACGTCCACAGACACTCACAACCACACACGCCAAGAACAAAGTTCTCCAGCATCTGCAAACCGTTTTGGGTATGCGTTACTTCTGGGTGGAACTGCACGCCGTAGTATTTCTTCTCTTCATTGGCCATCGCTGCGTATGGACAAGTGTCGGTTTCACCGATTTTTACGAAATCAGCTGGAATTTCGACCACTTTGTCACCGTGGCTCATCCAAACGTCTTGAGTCAATTCAAGATCTTTAAACAGCGCTGATTCGCCAGAAACTTTCACCTGAGCATAACCAAACTCACGCTCATCAGAGGTCGCGACACGGCCGCCTAACTGCTCAGCCATAGTCTGCATGCCGTAGCAAACACCAAATACTGGCACACCACTGTCAAACACATATTGTGGGGCACGTGGCGAATTCGCTTCTGTCACGCTTTCAGGGCCACCAGAAAGAATAATACCGTCTGGATTGAATTCGCGAATGTCCGCCTCTTCTACATCCCAGCTCCACAGCTCACAGTACACACCGATTTCGCGCACGCGACGGGCAACCAGCTGGGTATATTGAGATCCGAAATCGAGGATCAGAATTCGTTGGTCATGAATATTCTTAGTCATTGTTTAGCAGTCTTATCAGCCAAGTATTAAAAACAGGAAGTCTTAAAACGGAGGCGAGTCTACTCGCCTCACATTCAGTCATCAAGCATTAAAGCAAACGTTTACGCTTAACCCAGACGGTAGTTTGGAGCTTCTTTCGTGATCTGCACGTCATGTACGTGAGACTCTTTCATACCCGCACCAGAGATACGTACAAATTGAGCTTTAGTACGCAAATCTTCTACTGAGGCAGAGCCAGTCAGACCCATACAAGAGCGTAGGCCGCCCATTTGTTGGTGGATGATCTCTTTTAGATGACCTTTGTAAGCGATGCGGCCTTCGATGCCCTCTGGAACCAGCTTGTCCGCAGCGTTATCGGTTTGGAAGTAACGATCTGATGAACCTTTTGACATCGCACCCAGTGAACCCATACCGCGATAGGCTTTGTAAGAACGGCCTTGGAACAGAATGACTTCGCCCGGTGCTTCTTCAGTACCAGCGAACATAGAGCCAACCATCACACAAGATGCACCAGCAGCAATCGCTTTAGAAATATCGCCAGAGAAACGGATACCGCCATCTGCGATAACAGGAATACCGAACTCTTCAGCCACACCTGCCGCATCCGCAATCGCAGTAACTTGAGGAACACCCACACCCGTTACGATACGAGTCGTACAGATAGAACCAGGGCCAATACCGACTTTCACAGCACTCACGCCCGCTTCAATAAGAGCGCGCGCACCTTCAGCTGTCGCCACGTTACCACCGATGATTTCAAGGTGTGGGTAAGCCGCGCGAGTTTCACGGATACGTTGCAGAACACCTTCTGAGTGGCCGTGAGAAGAGTCGATCAGCAGTACGTCAACGCCCGCTTCAACCAAGGCTTTAACACGCTCTTCGTTGCCTGGAGCAGCGCCAACAGCAGCACCAACACGCAGACGACCTTGGTCATCTTTACATGCATTGGGTTTGCTTTCGGCTTTGTGGAAGTCTTTCGCGGTGATCATGCCTTTAAGTTGGAACTCATCATTCACCACTAGAATTTTCTCAACACGCGCTTTGTGCATCTCTTCTTGCACTTCAGCACGGCTTGCGCCTTCTTTTACCGTCGCTAGGCGCTCTTTTGGCGTCATGACTGCGGCAACCGATTTGGTGAGGTCAGTAACGAAACGAACGTCACGGCCAGTGATGATACCAACCAGTTCATTGTTTTCTGTTACAACAGGGAAACCCGCAAAACCGTGGTGGTAAGTCAATTCCATTACATCAGCAATGGTTTGCTCAGGGCGAACCGTCACAGGGTGAGTAACCACACCGGCTTCAAAGATTTTCACTTGGTGAACTTGAGCTGCTTGCTGTTCAATCGACATATTCTTGTGAATAAAGCCAATGCCGCCTTCTTGAGCCAGAGCGATCGCAAGACGTGCTTCCGTGACAGTGTCCATAGACGCAGAAACCATAGGAATGTTCAGCGCGATATTTTTGGTCAACCGAGTGCGAAGATCGGCAGTGTTTGGAAGAACGGTGGAATGAGCAGGGACGAGTAGAACATCGTCAAAGGTTAGAGCTTCTTTTGCGATTCGTAGCATGTGCAATATCTCACAACAGGAGTGTTAACAACGGAAATCCACTTCATCGTTTCGCCTAATAAAATGGATTTATATTTGATATTGCGGACGGATTATACGCCCGAGGCAATCGGTTGACTACACATTTTTTCATTTTTTATTTGCATTCCACCCCTTGATATGTATTATATTGCGGCTAATTTCCATACCCACGTCTGAGGAATCAGCGTTGTCTTCTTCTCTCGCCAATCGAAATATCTATACCGTTTCCCGTTTAAATTCTGAAGTTCGTTTATTACTGGAAAATGAAATGGGGATCGTCTGGTTGGTGGGTGAAATTTCAAACTTCTCCGCCCCCGTTTCTGGTCACTGGTACCTCACCCTAAAAGACAGCCAAGCGCAGGTAAAATGCGCGATGTTCAAGGGCAATAACCGTCTGGTTAACTTCAAACCACAAAATGGTCAGCAGGTATTAGTCAAAGCTCGTCTCTCACTATACGAACCGCGTGGTGACTACCAAATCATCCTCGAAAGCATGCAGCCTGAAGGGGATGGACGCCTGCAACAACAGTTTGAACAACTGAAGATGCAGCTTGCCGCAGAAGGCTTGTTTGCTCAGACGCGAAAGAAAGCACTTCCAGAAAACCCTCGCTGTGTTGGGATAATTACCTCACGTACCGGTGCCGCACTGCACGATATTTTACACGTGCTCAAGCGCCGTGACCCGAATTTACCCGTGGTGATCTACCCCACTCTCGTACAAGGCGAAGATGCCGCGATTCAAATTGCCCAAGCGATTGGTCGCGCGAATGCACGCTCGGAGTGTGATGTATTAATCGTGGGTCGCGGTGGTGGCTCTTTAGAAGATTTGTGGTGTTTTAACCATGAAATCGTGGCGCGTACTATCGCCGCGAGTGAAATCCCGGTTATCAGTGCGGTAGGCCATGAAATCGATGTGACGATCGCTGACTTTGTCGCCGATGTTCGTGCTCCTACCCCCTCTGCAGCTGCGGAATTGGTCAGCCGTGATAATCGCCATAAACAGCAAGCCTTGCATCAATGGCAAGCCAAACTCGCCAGTGCCATGCGTCATTATTTGACGCAGCAAGATACGCAATTTGCTCGTATACAGCACAAGCTCGATAAACAGCATCCACAAGCTCGTTTAGAGCGCCAGCAGCAGCAACTTGATGAACTCAGCCTACGCCTTGAGCAAAAGATGCAGCACCGTCTGGCAACTCAGCAGCAGCGTTGGGATCGCTTAAGCCATAAGATCGAACTCCATTCGCCCATTCACTTGGTCCGCCAACAGCGTTTTCACCTGATCCAGCAAGAGCAGCGAATAAATCAGTCGATCCAACACTATTTGATCCAATCACGCCATCAACTTGCTTTGTTGAGTGAAAAGTTGGATGCAGTCAGCCCTCTTGCAACATTAGCCCGTGGCTATTCGGTGACACGTACCACACAAGGTGAGTTAGTGCGTCAAAGCGCTCAAGTGAAACCGGGTGACACTTTAGTCACCCAGTTAATGGATGGCGAGATTCTCTCTACAGTGAATTCGCGCTAAGCGGCTGGAAGACAAAACGGATTTTTGACTTCGATTTAAGCTCATTGCATTGATTACAAAAGTAATTTGCCGCACCACATGCCTGCAGCTTTTCTAACTCGCAGTCACACTCTGGGCAAAAACCCACTTTGCGATAATCCTGAACACAAGCAGTACAGTGATACAGCCCTGTCCATTCCAACTCTTGACCACATACAGGACATGGGTTGTCCATTGCGCTCTCCTTAGTATTTTGCGTTGCGTCACATAATCTCTATAGCGGGGATCATGCGCCATGATCCTTATCACGCCTACTTAGTTTAATGCACAGTGTTTAACCAATACCTGATACTCTTTTAAACAAGATCCTACATTGATCTTCCGCTCAAAAGCTTTTGATCAGCGATCTGCCCCTAAAAGAACTTTTATATAACCACCCACCGAAAGCATAAGTTACATATCCTGCATTTGGATTTTAAACAGACATTAATTCCATAAGATGCATCATTTCAAATAAAAATCAGAATATACTAAAAAGATCCCTCTAATCCAGTCGGTTCTGTGTTAGTTACTACTTCGATATGCTGTTCATCGACTTGTTTTAGCACTACTTTGATCATCCGAAAGGCTTCCAACCCTTTGGTATGTGTTCCTCCGCAAGGAATACGAGCTACGGATCCTTCATGTAAGTCACATACCCAGTAACGCGAATCTGTCAGAGCCAAACCTTCACACTCAAGTTGAATCGGACTCGCTAGCGCTAGCCACTGCACAAGCTGCTGATTAGTGTTTTTCTCTATCAAATCCAAATATCTTAGAACATCATCACTATTTAAGCCGCGCTTACGCAGTGTTTTTCCTAAACGGTACAAATCTGTTGAACAGTTAGGCGTTACAGAACTTGATATCTGCGCATAGCTGTTGAAATCAAAATACCCATGTGGGTCTTTACGGTCAGCATCTTTACGCCAGTAACTTTGAGCCAAAACCTTATTCAGTGCCAAATAAGCCAAATGACCAGCACTATGACCTCGGCTCAAGCTGGCTTGGTATTGAGCATCCACCACCAATTTAACGCTCTCACCCACTTTGAGTGCAGGTGGCATTTGGCTTAGACGGTGTACGACCACAAATATCCAGCCTGCCTCATCTCGTTTTACGGGAATATCACTTCCGACATACAAATGACCCGATGCTTGTTCAATGGCACCCACTAAGCAGTCAGTAACAGGATATTCCTCTCCTTGCCAGATGAATGCACCACGATCCGCCGGATGGTCAGGCCAAATATGGCTAACCGGATGAAAAGGCGTTTTATAAGTAACAACATCAACCCCAGTAGAATGGGGCTGGCATAGCATGATTTGAGTATCAAGGGCGGTGATCCCTTGTGGAAAAGTGACTTCTGTTGCGCAATAGATCATGTAATAACAATCCTTTAGAGACAAAAAAGCCCAAGTTTACTTGGGCTTTATAAATTATTTTCTGCGGTTTTTCACCATGCTCATCAAGCGCTTACGTTGTCGCTCTTGTGAGAGAGTCATTTTATTTGTCTTACCTTCAAATGGGTTTTCGCTATTTTGGAACTGGATACGAATCGGTGTACCCATAATTTCTAGCGATTTACGGTAATAGTTCATCAAGTAACGTTTGTATGAATCTGGCAGCTCGTTCACTTGGTTACCGTGGATAACGATGATTGGTGGGTTATAACCACCGGCGTGGGCATATTTCAGTTTCACACGGCGACCGCGCACCATAGGGGGTTGGTGATCATCGGTGGCCATTTTCATAATGCGAGTCAAAACTGAGGTGCCGACACGGGTTGTCGCAGAGCGATACGCTTCTTGCACCGATTCGAACAAGTGACCAACCCCTGTTCCATGCAATGCAGAAATAAAGTGAATGCGTGCAAAATCAACGAAACCAAGACGGCGATCGAGCTCTTTCTTCACGTGTTCTTTGACGTCAATACTCAGACCATCCCACTTGTTTACTGCAATCACGATTGAGCGGCCAGAATTTAGAGCAAAGCCGAGTAGGCTAAGATCTTGATCGGAGATATTCTCACGCGCATCGACCACCAGCAGTACCACGTTTGCATCTTCAATCGCTTGCAACGTTTTAACAACCGAGAACTTTTCAACGGTTTCATTGATACGCTTACGACGACGCACACCCGCAGTATCAATTAATACATATTCGCGCTCATCACGTTTCATTGGGATGTAGATAGAATCACGCGTGGTTCCCGGCATATCGTAAACCACCACTCGCTCTTCACCCAGAATACGGTTAGTCAGCGTTGATTTACCAACGTTTGGACGGCCGATGATCGCCAGTTTAATCGGTAAGTCTTGCAGACGCTTGTATTCTGCTTCCGCTTCTTCTTCACTGTACTCTAGCTGCTCTTCTTCTGGATCTTCTTCATTCGTCAGATCTTCAAGCTGAGCTTGCTCAGATTCCATTTGCTCTGCAAACGGGTTAAGTGCACGGTCAATCAATGCACCCACACCACGACCATGTGCCGCGGCGATTTGGTACATTTGATCCATGCCCAGCTGCCAAAATTCAGCAGAAGCGGCATCAGCGTCGATCCCGTCAACTTTATTCACCACCAGAATGGCTGGTTTTTCGATTCGACGTAGGTGTTGAGCAATCGCTTCATCAGCAACGGTCAGACCAGCTCGACCATCCACCATGAACAACACCACATCAGCTTCATCAATCGCAGCGAGCGATTGCTGAGCCATCTTGGTTTCTACACCTTCTTCTGAACCATCGATACCACCGGTATCAACCACGATAAATTCGTGTTCACCCAACTTAGCTTGACCGTATTTACGATCGCGAGTTAAACCGGGAAAATCCGCGACTAATGCGTCCCGTGTGCGAGTGAGTCGATTAAACAGCGTCGATTTACCGACGTTTGGACGCCCAACAAGAGCAACAACAGGTACCATAACAACCTCTACAAAATTTCATCTTATGTAGTTATAGGTAAACACTCTGTCACAAGCGCTAAATTTTTACCTATAACCACTTTTACCTATAACCACACAGACGGACACCATAATGGCACTATCAATTTGATGCCACTAGCAATAAAACGGCTCCTAACTGTTTCCAGCCAGGAGCCGCGTGTGAATCATATCACAATTTACTGTTGAATCGTCAGCTTCTTTATTTGCCCATCGCGAGTCACGATAACATAGCCATCACTCAACACTAATGGCCCAACAGCAAAACCGCTGTCATTGGCCAGTTGCTGAGCAACAAATTCACCACTATCACGATCAATCCAATGTAAGTAACCTTCCGCATCCCCCACAACAACATAATCACCGATCAATTTCGGTGCGGTAAGTAGGCGATGCTCAAGTTTGCTATTGTTCCAAATTTCCGTTCCGCTGCGAGTGTCTACCGCTACCAAGTGATCTTTATCGCTAACTAAGTAAATACGGCTGCCATCAGTCGCCATGTCGGTTGCAGAAGAGTAGTTACGCTTCCACACTGGCTGGCCCGAACGTAAATCAATGGCGATCAGTTGACCGTTAAATCCAACGGTAAATAGCGTACCACCGATGACCAAGGGAGATGCATCCACATCCACCAAGCGGTCTATTTCTGTCGCCCCTTTTGGCTGCCCTACTGGCTGTTGCCAAATCAATTGGCCACGTTCGGCAATCGCAGCAGCCAGACGACCACTAGGGGTACCCCAAAACACGCCACCAGATACCGCTGTCGGGCGACTATCACCACGAAGCGTTAAGCTAGGAACCTCAGTGCTGATGGTCCATTTCTGCGCGCCATCTTCTTGATTGAGCGCAATCAACGCACCGCGACTGGTATTGACGATCACTATGTTGTTGTCAGCTGCCGGAGCGGCAAGAATTTCGCCTTCCAAGACCGAGGTCCATAACGGTTCCCCAGTTTCGGCATCTAACGCATTCACTACGCCGTTTTCACTGCCAATGAACAATTTACCAAAAGCAGCCGTGATGCCACCGGATAAGCGGGCGGAACCATCAACCTCAAGATCTGTGCTCCAAATCACTTTACCGTTTTGTGGATCCAACGCTTTGACGATACCATCGCGACTAGCAACGTAAACTTTATCGTAAGCATAGTCCGGTGCGAGTTTTGAGAAGTAGTGACCAACGCCATCTCCCACCGAAGTGCTCCATTGAGTTTTCGGTGTAAATTCACTTTTCACAATAGGCAGTGGGGCTATAATGACGTTTTCTTCTTCACTGGCACAACCAGCGAGAAGTGTTAGCACACCCGCCGCGACCAGCACTTGATTGAACAGCTTCTTCATCAGGGAGTGCCCTTACTTCGCGAGATCATCCAATTTCATTTGCAGAGTTTGGCTAGCATCATCGGCTTGTTGCGCCTCGGTATAAGCCGCATAAGCGCCTGTACTATCCCCTTTACGCATCAGAATGTCACCTCGCAGCTCAGCCACACGGCCTAACCAAGATTTTTCTTGAATATTGCCCAGTTGAGCCAGTGCTTCCTCAAATTGACCTTGCTCTGCTTGTAAACGAGCAACACGATATGTCAGTAGCGGTTTCAATGCAGGATCTTTGGTCACGCCATTTGCCCACTCAAGCTGAGCAAGAGCCTCATCCAGTTGACCAGCATCGACCTGTACTTTTGCCAGTTGCATGGCCGCAAGTACTGCATATTCCGTCTCTTTATTGGCATCAATAAAGGTTTGGATAGAAGCCTCTGCTTCAGCGCCTTTGGCAACAAGGGCATCCATCGCTTGACTGTAATTATGTGAAGCTGCTTCTTGCGCAGCAACAACAGAGTCTTGATAGTAACGCCAGCCAAATAGGCCACCTAGGCCAATCACAGCACCAAAGATTACCGCTTTGCCGTTCTCTTTCCACCAATCTTTTATCGCTTCAACTTGTTGTTCTTCAGTATCGTAGAGTTCCACTTCCTGTCCTCTTATTTAAAACGTGCTGGGGGAGAATTACGCTAAATGAGCCAATAATTGGGCTACTTCAGCTTGAGCAACAGTGCTCTGTTCACCGCCCGCTAAATCTTTAACTACCACGGTTTGAGCGGCGACTTCGTCTTCACCCAATACCAATGCAATGGCTGCACCTACTTTGTCAGCGCGTTTAAATTGCTTTTTAAAATTGCCACCACCGAAGTGAGTCATCACGCGCAGACCCGGCACTTGTTCACGCAGTTGTTCAGCGAGTTTCATTCCCGCCATCATAGTGCCTTCACCCGCGGTCACCATGTACACATCCACGCTACGACGAACTTCGGTATTACCCAAGGTTTCCATCATCAGCACTAAACGCTCTAAGCCCATAGCGAAACCTACCGCAGGAGTTGGTTTACCGCCCAGTTGTTCAACCAGGCCATCATAGCGACCACCGCCACAAACGGTACCTTGTGAACCCAGACTTTCGGTGATCCACTCAAAAACCGTGCGGTTGTAGTAATCAAGGCCGCGTACCAAACGCTGATTAACCGTGTATTCGATGCCTGCGGCATCCAGAAGTTCACACAAACCTGCAAAATGTTGTTTTGATTCAGCATCCAAATAATCAGACAACTGTGGTGCATCACCCAGAATCGCCTGCACATCGGGATTTTTTGAATCCAATACACGCAGCGGGTTGGTGTACATACGGCGTTTGCAATCTTCATCCAGTACATTTTGGTACTGTTCTAGATATTCAATTAAAGCGCTACGGTAATTGGCACGCGCTTCTAGTGAACCAATTGAGTTCAGCTCCAAACGAACATGTTCAGCGATACCCAGTTCACGCCACAGGCGTGCGGTCATCATGATCAGTTCTGCATCCACATCTGGACCATCTAAACCAAACACTTCCACACCACACTGATGGAATTGGCGATAACGGCCTTTCTGAGGGCGCTCATGGCGGAACATCGGTCCCATGTACCACAGGCGCTGTTCTTGGTTATACAGCAAACCATTTTCGATACCGGAACGCACACAGCCCGCCGTGCCTTCAGGACGCAGCGTTAAGCTGTCACCATTGCGATCTTCAAAGGTGTACATCTCTTTTTCCACCACATCGGTAACTTCACCAATCGCGCGGCTAAACAGATGGGTCATCTCAACGATAGGCATGCGAACTTCGCTGTAACCGTAAGCGCTGATTACATTTTTCACCACGCCTTCCACTTTTTGCCAAAGTGGAGACTGGGCTGGGAGGCAATCGTTCATGCCTCGGATTGCTTGAATAGTTTTTGCCACAATTCTTACCGTAATATCGTTGAGATTAATCTTGCTCTATTTGCTGGATATTGATGCGATTTTTTTCGTCTAGTTGCGCCGCTTTCGCGCGAATTTTTGCTTCCAATTGAGCAACTAGATCATCGTTATCAAATCGCTCTTTCTGGCGTACGCCATCTTCATAGAACGCACTTTTCTTATTGCTGCCCGCTAAACCTAAGTGAGAAACTTCCGCCTCACCTGGGCCATTCACCACGCAACCAATGATCGACACATCCATCGGTGTCAGCACATCTTCGAGACGTTGCTCCAGTGCGTTGACCGTGCCAATCACATCGAATTCCTGACGTGAACAACTTGGACAAGCAATAAAGTTGATGCCGCGCGAACGAATGCGCAGCGATTTTAAAATATCGAAGCCGACTTTGATTTCTTCAACCGGATCAGCCGCTAGCGAAATACGTAGCGTATCGCCGATACCTTCGGCAAGCAGCATACCAAGGCCAACCGCCGATTTAACAGAACCAGCACGCGCGCCACCGGCTTCAGTGATCCCTAAATGCAGAGGTTGATCGATCTTTTTCGCCAACAGGCGATAAGATTCCACCGCGAGGAACACATCCGAGGCTTTTACGCTGACTTTGAACTGATCAAAGTTGAGACGATCGAGGATATCAACGTGACGCATCGCAGATTCCACCAAGGCTTCTGGCGTAGGTTCACCGTACTTTAGCTGAAGATCTTTCTCGAGCGAGCCACCGTTGACACCAATGCGAATCGGAATACCTTTATCACGCGCGCAGTCAACGACTGAGCGAATGCGCTCTTCATTACCGATATTGCCTGGGTTGATTCGTAAACAGTCCACGCCGTATTCTGCCACTTTCAGCGCGATACGATAATCAAAGTGAATATCAGCCACCAAAGGCACTGAGACTTGCTGTTTGATCTGTTTGAACGCCTCTGCAGCATCCATTGTAGGGATCGAGACGCGTACGATATCTGCACCCACTTTTTCCAAAGACTTGATCTGCGCAACCGTGGCAGCCACATCTGTGGTTCGGGTATTGGTCATGGATTGTACGGCGATGGGTGCACCATCACCAATAGGAACGTCACCCACATAGATACGTGTCGAGGGGCGACGCTTAATAGGAGACTCATGTTGCATAGACATTTTTCTAAGGTAAGGTCAATCTTGCTACTTTGCCGGAAGTATACCCAGAAAGGTCAACCGGCTCACTCGCTAATGTGATTGAAACGCCTTCTGGCGCACCAAGCACTACTTTATATGGGCGCAAACCATTCAAACTGATGCTCTGTCCGGCTTTTTTAACTCCAGTGGAGAGCGTTTTACCCGTTGCATCTTTCACTTGAATCCAACAGTCAGAGGAAAAGTTCATCACCAATAACGCAGAAGTCTCTTCAACAGGAGCTATAGCTGGCTCAGTAGATGTAATAGGTGTAGTAACTGCAGGCTGCGTTGCTGGAACGGCCTCCGTTTGCTCAATCGGTGTCACCACGGCTTCCGTTGAAGTAGAGGCTTCAGCCGCCACTTCAGCACCATTAGATGCCGGAGAGGTAAGTTCATCGGATTCACTTGTTGTCGGTGGCACTTCCAACAGCGGCGTTTCTTCACTCGGCGGCGCGCTATTTTGGAGATCATTCAGCGGTGGTACGGTGGCAAACTCTTCGTTGGCAACCTCTGTTTCATCTGCAGGTTGCATATCGATTGCAGACGCGCCTTCTTCTGTCACCGTTTGAGTAGGAATTAAGTTACTTTTCTGATTGTTCTGCCACCACCACAGGGTAGACATACCGACAATCACCGCAAATACCACCCAAGTGATAAGCATAATGCGAGTATCGTGTAGCTGACGCTTGGTTTTCTTAGAGAAACTCTTCATATCAGGTTGTGCGGGCTCCGGCTGACAGTAGCTGTCATCAAAGGCGCACAAAATTTCTGACTCACGAATGCCAACGGCTTTCGCGTAAGAGCGTAAGTAACCACGCGTGAATGTTGCGACTTGACCATCTTCAAAACGGTTCTCTTCGATACTCTGAATAATAGAGAGTCGTAATCTGAGTCGATCCGCAATTTGACGCTGGGTTAACCCCAAATCTTCACGTTTTTGTTTGAGCAGCGTACCTGGTGCAACTTTGTCAATCACTTGCTCAGGGGTTTCTGGTTGGGTGTAATCGTGTTGTTCAGTAGTCATCCGTAAATTCAATCTCTTAGTCTGGACTAAGCCGCTTGGGTCGCTCACTTTTATTCTTCATTATAGGTAGTGATGAGACAGCTTTGCTTAATCGATGCAATCAGTTAGCGCTTAGCTTCGGTATACTCAAATCAAGTTTGAGAAAATTTGCCCCATTCTAATAGATATTGTTGACTAAACAATAAAGAAATGGCCAATAAATCACAGTTAGCTCAAGGTTTTTCTTTGATCTGACATTCAAGATAAGCGAATTGTCGTTATATTAGGCAAAAATAAAGCCAGAGAAACTTCTCTGGCTTATCTGGCTGATGAATTACAGTGTTTTCACTGGAATGACTTGTTCAGCAAATTGTTTGGCTTTGGTTCGTTTGGTTCGGTCAATCACATCTCCCACCAACTGGCCACAAGCGGCGTCAATATCATCACCACGTGTCTTACGAATCGTGACTGTGTGTTCATATTGCATTAAGGTTTTTTGGAAACGATCGATGCGTGAATTACTTGGCTTCTTGTAGGGTGAGCCTGGGTACGGGTTAAATGGGATCAGGTTAATTTTACAAGGCGTGCCTTTCATGAGTTCAGCGAGTTCATGGGCATGCTCAGTTCCATCGTTCACATGATCCAGCAGCACATACTCCACGGTCACCTTGCCACGGTTGGCATTCGATGATGCGATATAGCGGCGCACTGTGGCTAAAAATTCTTGGATGTTCCAGCGATCATTGATCGGCATAATTTGGCTGCGCAGTTCATCATTTGGTGCATGCAATGAGATGGCGAGTGCCACATCAATTTGGCCGATCATCTGCTCTAAACCAGAAACCACACCGGAGGTGGAAACTGTTACGCGGCGCTTAGACAGACCAAAACCGAGATCATCAAGCATAATCTCTAGCGCAGGGATGAGGTTTTTCATGTTGAGCAGAGGCTCCCCCATGCCCATCATGACCACGTTAGTGATTGGACGGCGTCCAGTTTCTTTCTCTAGGCCGATTTCACGTGCTGCACGCCAAACCTGACCGATGATTTCGGAAACACGTAGGTTACGGTTAAAACCTTGCTGAGCCGTTGAGCAGAATTTACATTCCAATGCACAACCCACTTGGGAAGAAACACAGAGCGTCGCGCGATCTTCTTCTGGGATATAAACGGTTTCAACATCCTGATCACCCACACGCATTGCCCACTTGATGGTGCCATCGGCTGAGTGTTGCGCTGCCGAAACATAAGGCGCGCGGATCTCACACTTCGCTTTGAGCTTTTCGCGAAGTTGTTTGTTGATGTTGTTCATTTGATCAAAGTCATCACAACCAAAGTGATAAATCCACTTCATGACCTGTTCGGCACGAAACGCTTTCTCACCCAGCTCTTCGGCAAAAAACGTACGTAAACCCTTGCGGTCAAAATCGAGTAGATTGATTTTTTCTGTGGTCATGGTGCCTCTCAAGAAGACGGAACAGTAATTAAGGGCGCGAATTGTACAGCCTTTATGCAGCAACAACAAGGGCTGCAAAACCGTGTCTTTTCTAAGGTGTTAATTCTTGTCAGGTTGTTTTTTATGCAAAATTTAGGCTCCACATCGGGAGCCTAAATAGACCTATTCAAAGGCTATGGACGAGGACAGATTTCTGACTCTGGAAAGAAGAATTCAATTTCACGAGCGGCTGATGCTGGACTGTCGCTACCATGTACTGAGTTATAGCGCATGCTCAGTGCATAATCGGCACGCAGCGTACCGCAAGCCGCTTCTTCCGGGTTGGTTTTTCCCATCAATTCACGGTAGCGTGCAATGGCGTTTTCACCTTCCAACACTTGCACCATGATCGGACCTGAAGTCATAAATTCTTTCAGGGGTTCGAAAAAGGGTTTGCCTTCGTGCTCAGCGTAAAAGCCGCTTGCTTGCTCTTCAGACAAGTGAACCATTTTCGCTGCAATGATCTGCAAACCGGCTTTTTCGATACGATGATAAATCTCACCAATCAGGTTACGCTTCACCGCATCCGGTTTAATGATCGAAAACGTTCTTTCTAGAGCCATAAAATTTCCTTTTGTTTATTGTGCTTGTTTTAATTCTCTTAATAAAAACAAGGCAGCTATACAAGCTGCCTTTAAATTTATGCTTGCTGCATCAAAATACGTGCGAGCATTTTCACGCCCATGCCCGTGGCTCCTGCAGCCCATTTATCGCTGGCTGACTTGCGATACGTGGCTGAACAGTCGAAGTGTAGCCAACCTTTTTGGTAGCCTTCCACGAAATAGGAAAGGAAGGCCGCTGCGGTGCTGGCTCCCGGCGTGTAATCGCCGTTACTAATGTTTGACAGATCCGCAAAGTTAGAAGGCAGCATTTCACGGTGGAACTCAGCTAAAGGCAGAGCCCACAGCGCTTCATTCTCTTCTTTTGCCGCAGCTAATGCTTGTTGGCTCAGCGACTCATCATAAGAAAGCAGTGCGTGGTAATCATTACCCAGCGCGTTTTTCGCCGCTCCGGTTAAGGTTGCACAGTCGATAATCAATTGCGGTTTCTGTTCACTGGCGTAGATAAGACCATCGGCCAGCACCAAACGGCCTTCCGCATCGGTGTTCATGATTTCAACGGTTTTGCCATTTTTGTAGGTGATGATGTCACCAAGCTTCAACGCACGGCCGGAAACCATGTTTTCCGCGCAGCATAGAATGAGTTTCACGCGCTTGTTGAAGCCGCGCATGATAGCCAAACCGAGCGCACCAGTGATCATGCCTGAGCCGCCCATGTCCGCTTTCATCGCTGACATCATGTTGGAAGGTTTTAAGCTGTAACCACCCGAGTCAAAAGTGATGCCTTTACCGACTAAACACGCGAATACCGGTGCATTTTCATCGCCCGTTGGGTTGTAGTCGAGTTGCAGCATCGCCGACGTACGCTCAGAGCCACGGCCTACAGCGTAAATCCCCTCCCACCCTTCAGTGAGCAGATCTTTGTCTTTGACGATACGGTAAGAGACATGATCAGGTGCAAGCGATTTGATGAACTCTGCTGCCATGGTCGCCAATTGGCGTGGTGCAACTTCTTCCGCGCTTTTGTTGATGATATCGCGTGTCCAATCCGTCGCTTTAATGCGCGCTTCTAGCTCTGCTTGTTCAGCAGCCGCTAACGCTTTCCACTCGACGGTATTGCGCTTTTTCGCATCACGGTAACCTTGATAGAAAGCCCAAATGCTCTCCAGATCCCAACCTTCTCCAGCCAGGAATGCCGTGCGGATACCTTGATTATCTAACTTACGAGCTGCGCGTTGGATCGCGCTGAAATCTTGTGTTTGTTGCAGGTGAATGGTTGCACCTTGCTCTGCAAAAGAAATGAGCGCTTTCTCTCCCCACTGAGGCTGGGCAGCTTGAGTACTCAAAAATACAGACATCTGTGTAGACATGGTTTCTCCTTGTCTTAAATATTGGCTTTGCCTGTGCCATCTCATTAAATCGCCAAGATGTTAGCATTATGTCGAGGCAAAATGTCAACCGAATAAAAAAACGGACCAAGTGGTCCGCATTTTTTGCTAAGAAGTGTTAACTCTGTGGGGTTTCTCCCCCGGCTAAACAAAGCAAGCGCCATATTGATTGACCACTCACTTCATTTTGCACGTGATGAATTACTCGAATTCATCCATCCAGCACAGAATGACGGCTTCGAGGATTTTTTCGTTGGAATGATTCGGATCATCGTCAAAATCTTCCAACTCCATGATCCAACGATGCAGATCGGTAAAACGTACGGTTTTGGGATCGACATCGGGAAACTTGTCACACAGCTCAATCGCGATATCGCGTGAATCTGTCCATTTCATGGTTAGCCTTCCTATTGGTTTACCTCGGCTGCGACCGAGGCTAAGAATTAATGATCTTCGCTTGCGTGGTTTAGCGTGTATTTCGGGATCTCGACGACGAGATCTTCATCCGCCACTCGAGCCTGACAGCTGAGACGAGATTCTGGCTCCAGACCCCAAGCTTTATCCAGCATATCGTCTTCCAGCTCATCACTCTCTTCCAGTGAATCAAACCCTTCTCGAACGATACAGTGGCAAGTAGTACAAGCGCACGATTTCTCACACGCATGCTCAATAGCGATACCGTTTTTGAGTGCCACATCAAGAATCGTTTCCCCGGTTTGCGCTTCTAACACTGCGCCTTCCGGGCAAAGGGTTTCATGAGGCAAAACAATAATCTTAGGCATGTTGGTAGTCTCTTCAAATCTCGTCAACGGAGTGGCCAGCCAGTGCGCTACGAATCGACTTATCCATTCGTCTTGACGCAAAATCCTGACTCGCTTTGTCTGTGTCTTTTATTCCTTGCTCAATGGCATCCGCATTATCGCCATTGCGCAGTTCAATCAAGCGCTCGATCGCCTGTAATAAAGTTTGGCGCTCTTGCTCGCTCAGTAGTTCATCACCATCCGCTTGCAGGGCTGAAACTAAGCCTTCAATCACGCGATCCGCTTCTACGCGCTGCTCTGCCAACGCACGCGCCAGCATATCCTCTTTAGCATAGGCCATGGAGTCTTTGAGCATCTGGGTGACTTCGTCATCGCTTAAACCATAAGATGGCTTAACTTGAATCTCTGCTTGTACACCGGTGCTTTTTTCCAAAGCCGTCACGGAAAGTAAACCATCCGCATCCACTTGATAAGTCACGCGAATGTGCGCAGCACCTGCCGCCATCGGTGGTATACCTTTGAGTGAGAAGCGTGCCAGAGAGCGACAGTCATCGACCATTTCACGCTCCCCTTGTACCACATGCACACTCATCGCCGTTTGCCCATCTTTGAAGGTGGTAAACTCTTGCGCGCGAGCAACAGGAATGGTGGTGTTGCGTGGGATGATTTTTTCGACCAAACCGCCCATGGTTTCAATCCCCAAAGAGAGAGGAATGACATCGAGCAGCAACATTTCTGCATCCGGCTTATTACCGGCCAGAATGTCCGCCTGAATCGCCGCACCAATCGCGACCACTTCATCCGGGTTAATGCTGGTCAGTGGTGTGCGGCCAAAAAACTCCCCCACTTGCTCGCGCACAAACGGTGTGCGGGTTGAACCGCCCACCATCACGACTTCGAGCACCTCATCCGCTTCAACACCGGCATCTTTCAATGCGCGGCGGCAAGAAAGCAGGGTCTTTTTCACCAATGGTGCAATCAGGTTTTCCAACTCTTCACGAGTAAGCGTACCTTGCCAGCCAAGCACATTCAGCTCAGCCGTCATGTGTTCAGTCAGATCGATTTTGGCTTGTGTCGCGGCGTTAATCAGCGCGCGCTGCTGCTCAGCGGTTAAGCTGGTGAGTCCGATTTGTGCTTGCAGGTGATCGGCGATCAGATGGTCAAAATCATCACCGCCCAGTGCAGAGTCACCACCGGTTGCGAGCACTTCAAACACGCCGCGTGAAAGGCGTAAAATCGAAATATCGAAGGTGCCGCCGCCCAGATCGTAGACCGCGATCACCCCTTCTTGGCCTGAGTCCAAACCATAAGCAATCGCCGCAGCTGTCGGCTCATTGAGTAAACGCAGCACATGCAAGCCCGCTAACGCCGCAGCATCTTTGGTGGCAACCCGCTGCGCATCATCAAAATACGCAGGTACCGTGATGACCACTCCCGCCAATTCGCCACCTAAGGTGGCGGTGGCACGTTCTGCCAAGGCTTTCAAAATATCGGCAGAGATTTGAATAGGGTTTTTATCCCCTTGCGCGGTTTGCACAATCGGCAAGCCTTTCTCACTCGCTTTGAAGCGGTAAGGCAGATGAGGATAACGCTGATTGATGTCTTGCAGTGAACGTCCAAGCAGACGTTTTACCGAAATCACAGTGTTGTGCGGATCGGTTTCAGCTTGTTCACGAGCAGGATAGCCGACACGAGTCGCATCAGCACCATAGTTCACCACTGAGGGGAGAATACTACGCCCTTGGCTATCGACGAGTGTGCTTGCGGTTCCGCTGCGCACAGAAGCGACCAGTGAATTCGTGGTGCCTAAATCAATACCCGCAGCCAACTTATGCTGGTGTGGTGCCGAACTTTGCCCCGGCTCTGCAATCTGAAGTAATGCCATCAGTTGTTCCTTTGAATCTTGAATTAGCCAAGCAGTTGGTCTTCGACTCGTTCTACTTCATTTTTGAGTTTGGCAATAAATTTGAGCTTTCTGATCTGATCAGCCGCCGCTAACCACTCACTTTGGGCTAATTGGCCTTGTAGCTGTGCGAGATAATGACGCTGCATCGCGGTTACCTTAGTGTCAAAAGCGACTAAGGCAGCTTCTGGATCTGTACAAGCCGTCACGGACTCTAGCTCTTCGCGTAGCTCCATCTGTTCCATCAGAAACATCGGATCTTGCAGCGTCTGCTGCTCAGCGTTCATCTCTATGCCTTGTAACGACAACAGATATTCCGCGCGGCGGAGTGGATCTTTCAGTGTCTGATACGCATCGTTAATTTGCGCGGCTTGCTGCACTGCCATTAGGCGGTCACGCTCAGAAGCGGTAGCAAAATTATCCGGATGGAATCGTTTCTGCAACGCTCTGAACTGAGAAGAAAGAAGGCTACCATCCACTTCAAACTGGATCGGCAGCCCAAATAATTCAAAATAATTCATCTTGATAGCGGTCCTGTGATCGAGAACAGTCTCGATAGTCAGTTACCGTTAAACGTTGAAGCTTTCACCACAACCACATTCGCTTTTGACATTTGGGTTGTTGAATTCAAAGCCTTCGTTTAACCCTTCTTTTTTGTAATCGAGTTGAGTGCCATCTAAATAGACCATGCTTTTGGTGTCAATGATCACCTTCACACCATGGCTTTCAAATACGTGGTCTTCTTCGTTGAGATCATCAACAAACTCGAGCACATACGCCATTCCCGAACACCCAGTTGTCTTGACACCAAGACGTAAACCGATGCCTTTTCCACGATTATCCAGAAAAGTTTTTACTCGGCTTGCTGCGGTTTCGCTAAGAGTGACGGCCATACTTCAACCTTATGATTTCAATAAATTAAAGGGTGGGAGCGCTCGACGCTCCCAAACGAATTAGTGTTGATGCTTTTTCTTGTAGTCCGCAACAGCGGCTTTGATGGCATCTTCGGCTAGGATTGAGCAGTGAATTTTCACCGGTGGCAATTCGAGCTCTTCGGCGATTTCGCTGTTCTTGATCGCTGCCGCTTCATCAATGCTCTTGCCTTTCACCCACTCAGTCACTAGCGAGCTAGAAGCAATTGCGCTACCACAGCCGTAAGTTTTGAATTTTGCATCTTCGATGATGCCTTCTGGTGATACTTTGATCTGCAAACGCATTACATCACCACACGCAGGTGCGCCAACCATGCCGCTGCCTACAGAAGGATCTTCTTTATCAAATGAACCAACGTTACGTGGGTTCTCGTAATGGTCAATGACCTTTTCGCTGTATGCCATGTTCGTTACCTCGAATCCTTTATAACCTTGGAATGATTAGTGGTGTGCCCACTCAACCGTGTTCAGATCTACGCCGTCTTTGTACATGTCCCAAAGTGGAGACATCGCACGCAGTTTATCCACTGCTACGCGGATCAGTTCGATCGCATAATCAATCTCTGCCTCGGTCGTGAAACGACCAAAAGAGAAGCGAATTGAGCTGTGTGCCAGTTCATCGTTAAGACCCAGAGCGCGCAATACGTAAGAAGGCTCAAGGCTGGCTGAAGTACATGCACTGCCTGACGATACAGCCAGATCTTTCAGTGCCATCAGCAGAGATTCACCTTCTACAAACGCAAAACTGACGTTGAGATTGTGTGGTACACGCTGATCCAGATCACCGTTAATGGTCACGGCTTCCATATCTTTAATGCCATCAAGCAGACGATTACGCAGTTTCAGTGCGTGATCGTAATCTTGCTGCAGCTCTTCCTTCGCGATACGGAACGCTTCACCCATACCCACAATTTGGTGAGTCGGCAGAGTACCAGAACGGAAACCACGTTCATGGCCACCACCATGCATTTGTGCTTCAAGACGAATACGTGGTTTACGGCGTACATACAAAGCACCAATACCTTTCGGGCCGTAGGCTTTGTGCGCAGACAGAGAAATCAGATCAACCTTCATCTCTTGGACATCAATCGCTACTTTACCCGCGGATTGCGCTGCATCAACATGGAACACCACTTTACGTGAACGGCACAGTTCGCCGATCGCTGCGATATCTTGTACCACGCCGATTTCGTTGTTCACGTGCATGATAGAAACCAAAATAGTGTCATCACGCATCGCGGCTTCAAGCTTAGCCAGATCGATCAAGCCATTGCTTTCTGGATCAAGATAAGTCACTTCAAAGCCTTCACGCTCCAGTTGGCGCATGGTATCCAGTACCGCTTTGTGTTCGGTTTTACTGGTGATGATGTGCTTGCCTTGCTTGTTATAGAAGTGAGCAACACCTTTGATCGCGAGGTTGTCAGATTCAGTAGCACCCGAAGTGAACACAATTTCACGTGGGTCTGCATTCAGCAGGGCTGCGATTTGCTCACGCGCAGTGTCTACCGCTTCTTCTGCCTGCCAGCCATAACGGTGCGAGCGCGAAGCTGGGTTACCGAAGGTACCATCCATCGTCATGTACTGAACCATTTTTTCAGCTACGCGCGGATCAACCGGGCATGTCGCTGAATAATCTAGATAAATAGGCAGTTTCATTTTCTACTCCAGTGTAAACCTTGCCGCTATGAGCGAACATTAATACCAAAAGGCGCAGCACCAATGGTGACTGTGTTTGAGTTGTTTTGCGAAACCCTTTGGCTGACCGCAAGATGAAGATCTTGACGATCTGAAACTTCGAGAACTTCGTTATCCATCATCAGCTCACCGAGCGTGATGTTGTTGAGAAAATCCGTAATGCGTGAGCTGAGATCACGCCACAGTGTGTGAGTCAGGCAGCGAGTCCCGCCCTGACAATCCCCTTTCCCGTTGCATTTGGTCGCATCGACCGATTCATCAACCGCGGCAATCACAGTACCAATAGAAATGGCGTATGAGTCCATTCCTAAGCGATAACCGCCGCCCGGACCGCGCACACTGGCGACTAAGCCCGCTTTACGTAACTTAGAAAAAAGCTGCTCTAAGTACGAGAGAGAAATGCCTTGGCGCTCAGAAATGTCCGCCAACGGTACTGGGTTTTGTTGCGAATGCAGAGCCACATCTAACATGGCTGTTACCGCATATCTTCCTTTAGATGTCAGTCTCATAATCACACCGTATCCACACTGTTTATGTGGCTGGAAGTTTTCCATACTTGACTCTTTTGGTCAAGTATTTATTTGACTAATTTAGTCAGGTATTTAACCCTGAGACTTATAAGCTTATTCTTTGCGTGAGATTGACTTTTGTACTGACGTTAAGATCCCGCGCAAGATATTGATTTCTTGAGCTTCTGGCCGAGCGCGCGTAAACATGCGGCGCAGTTTATTCATCACCTGCCCCGGCTGCTGCGCAGAAATAAACTCGGTTTGCATTATCACTTGTTCAAGATGGGCATAAAAACGCTCCAACTCTTGATGACGCGGATACTCTTCCTGCAATGTGCTGCTTTGCGAGCTCTGCTGCAAAGCAAGATAGGCCATCCGCACTTCATAACTCAGCAGTTGTACCGCCATTGCTAAATTGAGCGAGCTGTATTCTGGATTAGCAGGCACACACACGTGGTAGTGACACAGTTGCAGCTCTTCATTGGTCAAGCCAGTGCGTTCACGACCAAACACCATAGCCACACTATGTTGGTTGGCTTCGCTGATGAGTTTTTCTCCGCACTCGCGTGGCTCAAGCATTGGCCATTCAAGGGTACGTGAACGCGCACTGGTGCCCACGACTAACCCACAATCGGCAACGGCGGCTTCCAGCGTTGGATAAATTTGCGCATTGAGTGCAATTTCACTTGCCCCCGCGGCTAACGCGATCGCTTGAGCATCAACCTGACACTGCGGATCGACCAGCACCATCTGGCTCAGCCCCATGACTTTCATCGCCCGAGCGGCCGAACCAATATTTCCAGAGTGAGTTGTGCCGACCAATACGACTTTCACGCGTTCTAACATCATTTGCTAAAATGTACTCCAAACAAAGCCGCGGGATATTAACACAAACCTGACCAAAATGGTCAGACCCTTTACCTTGACGGGCAACTAAGCGCACAAAAAATAACCACTTCCTTTTTTGATTTGTTTTGGTATACTGCCGCCCGCTTTTTCGTTCTTTAACATCCGTTGGGAAACTCGTATGCATCCAATGCTAAATATCGCTATTCGCGCCGCGCGAAAAGCAGGTAACCATATTGCCAAATCTCTGGAAAACGCAGAGAAGATTCAAACTACTCAGAAAGGCAGCAACGACTTTGTGACTAACGTCGACAAAGAAGCAGAAGCGATTATCGTTTCAACCATCAAAAGCTCTTACCCTGAGCACTGCATCATTGCAGAAGAAGGCGGCCTTATCGAAGGTAAAGATAAAGAAGTGCAATGGATCATCGACCCACTGGATGGCACCACTAACTTTGTAAAAGGTTTCCCTCACTTTGCTGTTTCTATTGCAGTACGCTTTAGAGGCAAAACTGAAGTCGCTTGTGTTTACGACCCAATGACTAACGAACTGTTCACTGCCCAACGTGGTGCTGGTGCACAGCTCAACAACGCTCGTATTCGCGTTCAGCCAATCAAAGATCTGCAAGGCGCAGTTTTGGCAACCGCTTTCCCATTCAAACAAAAACAACACTCAGAATCTTTCATGAAGATCCTCTCTGCGATGTTTGTTGAATGTGCGGATTTCCGTCGTACTGGTTCAGCAGCGCTGGATCTGTGCTACCTAGCGGCAAACCGTGTTGATGGTTACTTCGAACTAGGCCTGAAACCTTGGGACATGGCTGCGGGTGAACTAATTGCTCGTGAAGCGGGTGCTATCGTAACTGACTTTGCTGGCGGTACTGATTACATGCAATCAGGCAACATCGTGGCATCAAGCCCACGCGGTGTGAAAGCCATTCTGCAGCACATCCGTGAAAACGGTAACAGCGCAATCTTGAAATAATATCTGCTCCGTCACAGCTGATATCGCCCTGCCATTATGGCAGGGCTTTTTTTTAGCTCTATTACCCCATCGTCTACGACTTGATGATAAATCAGGCCATCGCGGAATACGCTTGATAAAAAAACCGCTGCCAGTGCAGCGGTTTTCATTCAGGGAATCGAATAGAAATTAAGGCATTTCATCCAATTCAGCACCCTCTTTCTCTACTTGTGGAGGCAACAAGTGCTCACGGGTAATCCCGAGTTTTAGCGCCAGTGCTGATGCCACATAGATAGAAGAATAAGTACCAACAGTAATACCCAGCAGCAAAGCTAGAGCAAAACCGTGGATCATCGCTCCACCTTGGGTAAAGAGTGCAATGACCACAAACAAGGTAGTACCTGAGGTGATCAGGGTACGGCTCAAGGTTTGAGTAATTGAGCTGTTCATGATCTCTGCCGGTTCTTCTTTGCGCATCTTACGGAAGTTTTCACGGATACGGTCAAAAACAACGATGGTATCGTTGAGTGAGTAACCCACAACCGTCAGCAATGCCGCGACAATCGTCAGGTCAACTTCGATCTGTAAGATAGAGAAGATACCTAGAGTGATGATCACGTCATGCGCCAGTGCCAGCACTGCACCCGCTGCTAAACGCCATTCAAAGCGTACAGAAACGTAAAGCAAGATACACAGCAAAGAGACCAGAATCGCCAGACCGCCCGCTTCAGTGAGTTCATCACCCACGTTCGGGCCAACGAATTCGATACGGCGCATTTCTACGTTACCACCGGTGCCTTCTTTAATTGCAGCGAGGATCTGGTTACCCAGCGCTTCACCCGCCATATCATCACGCGGACGTAGGCGTACCATTACATCACGTGCAGAACCAAAGTTTTGCACTGTGGCATCACCAAAGCCTTTAGCTTCAAGAGCGCTACGGATTTGCTCCAAATTGGCAGGCTGTTCAAAGCCCACTTCAATCAAAGTACCGCCGGTGAAATCCAGCCCCCAGTTCAGCCATTTGGTAGACAGAGTAAAAATCGATGCGGCGATCATCACCAACGACAAAGCAAAGGCGAATTTCGACCAACGCATAAAGTCGATCATTTTGTCTGCTTTTAGGATTTGAAACATAACTTACCCCAGCCTCAGATCGACAATTTGTTGATACGTTTGCCACCATACATCAAGTTCACGATACAACGTGTTCCAATAATGGCGGTAAACATAGAGGTTAAAATACCGATAGACAGCGTCACCGCGAAGCCTTTAATCGCACCTGTACCTACGGCAAACAGAATGATCGCAGTAATTAAGGTGGTGATGTTGGCATCGGCAATAGTACTGAATGCGTTAGCATAACCTTGGTGAATCGCTTGCTGCGGATTTTTCCCTTCACGTAGCTCTTCACGAATACGCTCAAAAATCAGCACGTTGGCATCGACTGCCATACCCACTGTCAGCACGATACCCGCAATACCCGGCAAGGTCATGGTTGCACCGGGAATCATCGACATCACACCAATGATCAACACAAGGTTTGCCATTAGTGCCACGTTAGCGATCATGCCGAACTTACGATAGTAAAGTAGCGTAAACAGCATTACAGCTACCATGCCCCAAATACAGGCTTGAATACCCATGTCGATATTCTGTTGCCCCATTGATGGACCAATGGTGCGCTCTTCAACGATAGAAATTGGTGCAATCAAAGCACCCGCACGCAACAACAGAGCAAGGTTATGTGCTTCTGCCGGTGAATCAATCCCAGTAATACGGAAGTTACGTCCCAGTGCCGACTGAATTGTCGCTTGGTTAATCACTTCTTCATGCTTGGTCAGGATCACTTTACCTTCAGGAGAGCGCTTACCGCTGTCTTTGTATTCCGCAAACACCGTCGCCATCAGCTTGCCAATGTTCTTTTTCGAGAACGCCGACATTTTGTTACCGCCTTCGCTATCGAGCGAAATGTTCACCTGTGGGCGACCATATTCGTCCGCGCTTGAGCTTGCATCGGTAATGCTTGAACCACCCAGAATCACGCGCTTTTTCAGCACCACAGGACGGCCATTACGATCGAACTTGATTTCGCTTCCTGCTGGCGCACGTCCTGCTGCTGCAGCGGCGAGGTCGGCTTTATCGTCAACTTCACGGAATTCAAGAGTTGCGGTCGCACCTAAGATTTCTTTAGCACGCGCAGTATCTTGAACACCCGGTAGCTCCACCACAATACGCGTTGCACCTTGGCGTTGAACCAGAGGCTCAGCCACACCCAGCTCGTTCACACGATTACGCAAAATGGTGATGTTCTGCTCGACAGCGTAGTTACGAATTTCCTGTAAGCGAGCTTCGGTAAACTTAGCCAGCAGCACAAAACGGCCATCCGTTTCTGAAGTCGTAAAGGTCATATCACGGTGTTTCGACTCCAGAAGCAGCTTGGTTTGTGCCAGTTGCTCTGCATCACGTAAGGTTACTTCAACCGCATCCGGCAACGGACGGATCGCACGATAACGAATTTTTTCGTCACGTAGATCACCGCGGAAAGCTTCTTCTTGTTGAGTAACCAGCTTTTCCATTGCAGCATCCATGTCCACTTCCATCAGGAAGTGCACACCACCACGCAGGTCAAGACCCAGTTTCATTGGTGCAGCACCAATCGACTCAAGCCAGTTTGGCGTTGAAGGCGCAAGGTTGAGCGCAACGATTTTGTCGCTACCGAGTGCTTCGCTGATAATATCTCGGGCGCTGATTTGCGTATCCGTATCATTGAAACGAACAAGGATAGAGCCATTTTCAAGAGCAATGGATTTTTTGGAGAGGTGCGCTTTATCGAGCGCAGAGGTGACAGCATCCAGCGTTGACATATCAACAGAGGCGCCACGCGCCCCTGTAATTTGGATAGCTGGATCTTCACCGTAGATATTTGGAAGTGCATACAAGGCTGCAATGGCGATGGTAAACACCACCATCAGATACTTCCATAACGGATAACGGTTTAGCACAGCGAGGATCCTATGGCTGTTTTAAAGAGATTTCAGCGTACCTTTTGGCAACACTGCAGTCACGAAGTCCTTCTTAATCACAACTTCGTTGTTGGTGTTCAACTCGATAGTGATGTAAGCGTTGTCTTCAGCAATCTTAGTGATACGACCAACCAAGCCACCGCTAGTGAGCACTTCATCGCCTTTTGCCATGGATGACATCAGGCTTTTGTGCTCTTTTACACGCTTAGCTTGTGGACGGTAGATCATGAAATAGAAGATCACTGCGAACATCGCGAGCATGATGATCATTTCAAAACCGCCACCTTGTGGGGCACCTTCGCCTGCGGCATGTGCTACAGAAATTAAACTCATTGAGAAACGTCCTCTAAGTTATTGTTGTTTAATGTTGATTCTATTGGGATGCACAAGGTTGAATTCAAGCGGCTTAGCGCACAAATCCAACCCAGTGCACGAAATCAGGCTTTGTCTTTTTGTAGTGGTGGCACTTCGCGGTTACGACGCGCGTAGAACTCGGCTACAAATTGGTCAAAACGGTCTTCATCAATTGCTTTACGAATACTTTCCATTAGTCGTTGGTAGTAACGCAAGTTATGGATGGTATTCAAGCGAGCACCGAGGATTTCGTTACAACGATCCAAATGATGCAGGTATGACTTCGAATAATTTTTGCAAGTGTAACAGTCGCAATGCGGATCGAGTGGTGTTGTATCCGTTTTATGTGCTGCATTACGGATCTTGATCACACCACCCGTCACAAACAGGTGACCATTACGTGCGTTACGGGTTGGCATTACGCAGTCAAACATGTCGATACCACGACGTACACCTTCCACCAAGTCTTCCGGTTTACCTACGCCCATCAGATAACGTGGCTTGTCTTCCGGCAGTTGTGGGCAGGTATGTTCCAGTACGCGATGCATGTCTTCTTTCGGCTCACCCACCGCAAGACCACCCACAGCATAACCATCAAAACCGATTTCAGTCAGACCTTTTACCGATACATCACGCAAATCTTCATACACACCACCTTGCACGATACCAAACAGGTTGTTCGGGTTTTCGAGCTTGTCGAAGTGGTCACGTGAGCGCTTTGCCCAACGCAGTGACATTTCCATCGATTTTTTCGCTTCATCGTGGGTCGCAGGATATGGCGTACACTCATCAAAAATCATCACGATGTCTGAGCCTAAATCTTTTTGGATTTCCATCGACTTCTCGGCATCCATAAAGATTTTGTCGCCGTTGACTGGGTTACGGAAATGCACGCCTTCTTCTGTGATCTTACGAATATCGCCTAAGCTGAATACCTGAAAACCGCCTGAATCAGTCAAGATAGGACCTTGCCAGTTCATGAAATCGTGCAGGTCACCGTGCATTTTCATCACTTCTTGGCCAGGGCGCAGCCATAGGTGGAAAGTGTTACCGAGCAGAATTTGCGCACCGGTCTCTTTCACTTCTTCAGGCGTCATCCCTTTTACGGTGCCGTAAGTACCCACTGGCATAAACGCAGGGGTTTGCACTGTGCCGCGTTCAAAGGTCAATTGACCACGACGGGCATTACCGTTTTTCTTTTTCAATTCAAATGTTAATTTCACGAAGCCTCCAATGTCAGAGAAACAGTCTGACGTTTTATTCCCACTCAATGTGGCGTATTGCCCACATCAGCAGGTCTACAATCCAAGCCTTATATCATTGAATAAGGCTCTTTGCGGAGCGGTCGCGTTTCCCTGCGAAAAAGGTCTGTACCTTTTCTGGCTACTGCCAGCACTCGTTTTCGTTATCGCCAATCACTTAAAGCTACAGCGCCAAGTGATCAGCGATGATTACGCTTTAGTCATCTGCTTACGAATAAACATCGCATCGCCATAACTAAAGAAGCGATATTGCTCTTTGACCGCATGTTCATAAGCGGCCATGGTGTGCTCATAACCTGCAAACGCACTCACCAGCATGATCAAGGTCGATTCAGGCAAGTGGAAATTGGTGATCAAGCAATCCACCAACTGGTATTGATACCCCGGGAAGATGAAGATTTCGGTATCACCAAAAAATGGCTTTAACTCGGTGCCTTTTTGCAGCGCATCTTGCGCCGCACTTTCGAGTGAACGTACTGAGGTGGTACCCACAGCAACCACTCGACCGCCACGCGCTTTGGTCGCCGCAACCGCATCCACCACTTCTTGCGGCACTTCTACGTATTCCGCATGCATGTGGTGATCGTGGATATTGTCCACGCGCACTGGTTGGAATGTTCCCGCACCAACATGCAGAGTCACATACGCCAACTCAACACCTTTGACTTGGATCTGCTCCAACAGTGCTTGATCAAAATGCAAACCGGCCGTTGGTGCTGCCACAGCGCCCGGCTTTTGGTTGTAAACGGTTTGGTAACGCTCTTTATCTGCATCTTCATCAGGACGATCGATGTAAGGCGGCAATGGCATATGGCCAATTTGGTTGAGAATATCCAATACCACGGTTTCCGCAGTAAAACGGATTTCAAACAACGCATCGTGACGCGCCTGCATCACCGCATGAAATTCATCATTTTCGCCTAAATACAGTTCAGTGCCCGGCTTTGGCGGTTTTGATGAGCGAACGTGCGCCAAAATCGTGTGTTCATCAAGCATGCGCTCCACCAACACTTCCAACTTGCCACCGCTGGCTTTGCGCCCAAACATACGTGCAGGGATCACTCGCGTGTTGTTAAACACCAGCAGATCACCTGGTTCAACGAATCCGAGAACATCTTTAAAGGTTCCATCCGTCAGTTGACCGCTATTGCCGTCAAGTTGGAGCAATCGGCTCGCGGTACGTTCTGCTTTTGGGTAACGAGCAATCAGCTCGTCTGGGAGTTCAAAGTGAAAATCTGAAACTTGCATGGCTCTTTCTTGATTAAGTGATCAGTAGTGTTGCCCGATTTCGCGGCGCGCCAGTATATACCTAAGTGTGCTCAAGATACAGGAATGGTGCGTGAGTATGCACTCCTCTGAAAGTAACCTTTTGTAAAGCGCGAACTCCGCATAGATAAACACCAGTAAACCGCATATTTCGGTTTCAGTTCGCAGAAGTTGAATGCCGATAGCACTATAGTTAACAGGAAAGGGTTAAAAAACCCGACTCTGATTTATCTCTTTGACCAAAGGAGTTGGCTATGATCAAAGTTGAAGACATGATGACACGTAACCCACACACCTTGTTACGTACTCACACCCTTAATGATGCAAAACATCTGATGGAAGCGCTGGATATTCGGCACATTCCGGTGGTAGATGCCAACAAAAAATTGCTCGGTATTGTTAGTCAGCGGGATTTATTGGCCGCTCAAGAATCGAGCTTACAACACTCAACCCAAATCACTTCTTATCCACTTGAGGCACCGCTATATGACGTGATGCACACCGATGTGGTAAGCGTAGCGCCACAAGCTGGCCTCAAAGAAAGTGCTATTTATATGCAAAAGCACAAAATTGGCTGTTTACCTGTCGTAGCCAAAGGTGAATTGGTGGGAATTATTACCGACAGTGATTTTGTCACCATCGCAATCAATCTGCTTGAGTTACAGGAAGAGAGTGAGCCTGAAGAGCTAGACGGCTAACCTGCGCTAAAACTTTTCCTTTGATTGCTTAACTCCCGCATTACGAGAGAGAGAATTTTTCACTCTCTCGTAGAAAATCACATCTCAGAATTAGCTACTATTAATGATAAGAAACTATACTAGTAGTCATACCATTACAGGCAAGATGCAACTTGCCGCTTATTCTCGTCATTGGCTTTTTACATTACCGGATTGTTTTCAGGGGGAAACATGAAGCTCAAACAGCAACTTTTGCTCGGATTTGGATTAACTTTACTTCTACTTTTAGCCATTTCACTCCTCTCTTTTTATCGTTTTTCAACCACTGGAGAAGGATTTAAATCTTATCGAGATCAAGCCGTAACCAGTGTTGCTATTGGCCGAGTACAAGCCAATATTTTAGATGCGCAGCTTGCCTCTCATAAATTCATCAAATCTCAAGATCCTTTGCTAAAACAGCAAGTAGAAGAACGAATCAGCAGTGCAATTGCCTTATTGGATGAAACCCTAAGCCTCAATTTACCGCAAGATCAAGAAGATATAATGCAAACGATCAAAGCTCAGGTGACCGATTATCGCGGTGATTTTGCTAACGTGGTGGCATTAATTGACCGACGTAACGATGCAGTGAGTAAGCACCTCGACCCAAACGGACTCGCTATGCTTCAAGCGATGAGCAATATTGTTGATAGAGCTGCAGCTTCACAAAATATGCAAATGTTGGTCACCACAGGCCAGACACAGGAGCATATCTTATTAGCCCGTCTCTATGCGGTAAAATTCCTAGTGACTAACGTAGAGGATGATGCAGATAAGGCAGTAAAAGAATTTGCTTATATCCAAGAACGGACTCAAGAGTTAAAGGGGTTTGTCGAGGGTAATACTCAGGATGCCGAGCTGTATCAAACCTTTTTAAATGCCTTTACTCAATACCAAAAAGCCTTCCTTGATATACGGCAAATTATTGAGAAGCGAAATGAACTCGTTCGTACCCAACTCGATGCTGCAGGTAGAGATACCGCCACATCGATTGAACAAGTAAAACTCGATGTTAAACAGGTGCAAGATGAGCTAGGACCCCAGATGGTCGACAACATTGATAGCACCCAATCCATGTTGCTGATCCTCTCTCTTATTGCAGTGAGCTGCGCCCTGAGTATCGCTCTGTTTATCTATCGCAGCATTCTCAAAGTGGTGGGGGGTGAGCCTGCTGAAATTGCCGCCATTGTGCAAAGCATCGCGAAAGGTAACTTAGGCAATCAACATCGACTCACAGGCACTGAGTCTGGAATCTATCTTTCAACCCTGCAAATGCGCGAAGAACTGCGACGTATTATCGGCAGTTTCCATCAAATTTCTGACAGTGTTTCATCCGCTACAGAGCAACTGAGTAGCGTGGTCGAACAGTCAGAGAAAAATGCTCAGCAGGAGCTACATCAAATTGAGCAAATTGCAACGGCGATCACCGAACTTTCTAGCACTGCCAATGAAGTCAGCATGAACGCCAACAACGCAGAAGATGCCGCCAATCAAGCCAATGGTAACGTTTCCGAAAGTAAATCTGCGTTAGCTGCTTCCGATAACATCGCTAATTCGATTGCTAATTCGATCAGTGAAACCACACAGATCGTCAACCAACTGCATGGCTACTCAATTGAAATTGGTTCTGTGGTTGAGGTCATCAACAACATCTCTGAACAAACCAACCTATTAGCCCTCAATGCGGCCATTGAGGCAGCACGAGCGGGCGAACAAGGAAGAGGGTTTGCGGTAGTCGCCGATGAAGTACGCTCGTTGGCGGTAAAAACCCAAAAATCCACTTTGGATATCAAGGACATTATTAGTCGGCTGCAAAAACAAGCGGAGCACGCGAATGATTTCATGCAATCCAACATTTCTTTGGTCGATGATTCTCGCGATATCAGCCGCCGTCTCCATGCCGCTTTTGAAGCGATCAGTCATTCCGTCTCCACAATTTCGGATATGAACACCCATGTTGCAACAGCGTCTGAAGAGCAATCAGGGGTCACAAAAGATATTTCATCTAACATCAGCCACGCCTTTACTTTGGTACACCAGAATGTATCTGGCATAGCCGAGAGTAAACAATCCAGTGAGCGGTTAGGTGAATTAGTCGAAGAGCAAAAAAGTTTATTACGTTTCTTTAAGCTCTAAAGACGCTCTTTTTAATAAGATACATTTTTCTCAAAACCACCACCGCCATTGGCGGTGGTTTAGGTTATGGATGACAAAAAAGGCGGCCATTCGGCCGCCAAGGTTCGCACAGAATTGTGGATTATCGATTAGTGAAATTGATCTTCTTCGGTAGAGCCTTTCAGAGCTGTCACTGAACTATTGCCACCTTGAATGGTATTGGTCATCTTATCGAAGTACCCTGTTCCCACTTCTTGTTGGTGCGCCACGAAGGTGTAGCCTTTTTCTGCCGCTTCAAACTCTCGACGCTGAACCATTTCCACATAGTGACGCATACCTTCGCCTTGCGCGTAAGCATGTGCTAACTCAAACATGTTGAACCACATATTGTGAATGCCCGCTAACGTGATGAACTGGTACTTGTAACCCATATCCGACAAGGCTTGTTGGAAATGCGCGATGGTTTTCGCATCCAAATTCTTCTCCCAGTTGAACGAAGGTGAGCAGTTGTAAGCCAGCAGTTGATCAGGATATTGCGCATGAATCGCTTCAGCAAATTTACGCGCTTCTTCCAGATCCGGCTTCGCAGTTTCACACCACACCAAATCTGCGTAAGGTGCATAAGCTAAGCCGCGAGAAATCGCTTGGTCAATGCCAGCACGTACACGGTAAAAACCTTCGGAAGTACGCTCACCGGTTACGAAATCGGCATCATAGGGATCGCTGTCTGAAGTGAGCAAATCCGCAGCGTTGGCATCAGTGCGAGCAATCACTAACGTAGTCGTGCCTGCAACATCAGCGGCCAAACGTGCTGCAATCAGCTTCTGCACGGCTTCTTGAGTCGGTACTAACACTTTGCCACCCATGTGACCACATTTTTTCACGGAAGCCAGTTGGTCTTCAAAGTGAACGCCAGCAGCGCCCGCTTCAATCATCGATTTCATCAACTCATAGGCGTTGAGTACGCCACCAAAACCCGCTTCCGCATCTGCTACAATCGGGAGGAAGTAATCAATGCCACCTTCATCCGCAGGTGATTTGCCGCTTGACCACTGGATTTGATCGGCGCGACGAAACGCGTTGTTAATACGGCGCACCACAGAAGGTACTGAGTCAACCGGATAGAGAGATTGGTCTGGGTACATGGTGCCTGCGGTGTTGTTATCTGCCGCCACTTGCCAGCCAGAGAGATAAATCGCTTCAATGCCCGCCTTGGCTTGTTGAACCGCTTGGCCGCCAGTGAGTGCGCCCAAACAGTTCACATAACCTTTTTTGGCTGAACCATTCACCAGTTCCCACAATTTGTCTGCACCACGTTGTGCAATGGTGTTGGCAGGTACGATCGAGCCACGCAAGCTCACCACTTCTTCTGCGGTGTAGGTACGTTTCACATTTTTCCAGCGTGGGTTGGTTGCCCAATCTTTTTCTAACGCTTCAATTTGTTGGCGACGAGTCAGTGTCATAATCTATCCCTCTTGTATATTGGTTGCCTGCTGGCAGCTCGATTCCTTGTTCGATCAGTACTGCGCACGCTGATCGTAAAGTAGTTTCACGTTACTGCTGTTTTTCACGTTACTAGTGTTATAGAGGCCTACGGCAAGTAGTCGTAGCCCGGTATGGTTAAGAAATTCGGTAGCTCTTGGCTGGTCGTTAAGCGCTCCATCAATTCGGCCGCTTCAGTAAAACGTCCTTGTGCAAAACGGGACTCACCCACTTCGCTTTTCACCACCTCAATCTCTTGTTTGAGGTAGTCGCGAAACAGTTCGTTAGTGACCACTTGCCCGTTATCTAACGTTTTGCCGTGTTGGATCCATTGCCAAATCGAAGCGCGTGAAATCTCTGCCGTTGCGGCATCCTCCATCAAGCCGTAGATCGGCACACAACCGTTGCCAGAAATCCATGCTTCGATGTATTGCAGCGCAACACGAATGTTATGACGCATCCCCTGTTCAGTACGCGGACCATCACAAGGTGCTAAAAGATCGGCCGCACTGATAGGCGCATCAGACATTCGGCTCACATTGAGCTGGTTTTTGCGCTCACCAAGTACTTCATCAAACACCGCCATTGCGGTATCGGCTAAACCGGGGTGAGCCACCCAAGTGCCATCATGGCCGTTGGTCGCTTCAAGCATTTTGTCACCGCGAATTTTTTGTAGCACTTGTTCATTGACCGCAGGATCTTTGGCTGGAATAAACGCAGCCATCCCACCCATCGCAAATGCGCCGCGTTTATGACAGGTGTAAATCAACAAACGGGAATACGCATTGAGGAAAGGCTTATCCATAGTCACCACTTGGCGATCCGGCAATACGCGATCGGGATGCTTTTTCAAGGTTTTGATGTAGCTGAAAATATAATCCCAGCGTCCACAGTTCAGACCGACAATGTGCTCTTTAAGTGAGAACAGAATCTCATCCATCTGAAATACCGCAGGCAGAGTTTCAATCAACACCGTTGCTTTGATGGTGCCTGTGTCTAAGCCACAATAATCTTCCGTGAAATGGAATACCTCGCTCCACCACTGCGCCTCTTGATAAGCTTGCAGCTTAGGTAGGTAGAAATAAGGGCCACTGCCTTTTTTCAACAGTGCGCGATGGTTGTTGTAAAAATAGAGCGCAAAATCGAACAGTGAACCGGGAATCGCCAAGCCGTTGTAAGTGACATGTTTTTCTTTGAGGTGCAGACCGCGCACGCGGCAGATAAGCACCGCTGGGTTGGCATTGAGCTCATAACGCTTGCCATTATCTGGATTGGTATAGCTTATGCTACCTAGAATCGCATCACGCAGGTTGATCTGCCCATCGAGCACTTTGTCCCACGCAGGTGACATCGAATCTTCAAAATCAGCCATAAAGACTTTCACATTCGCGTTCAGTGCATTAATCACCATTTTGCGATCCGTTGGCCCCGTGATCTCTACACGGCGATCTTGCAGATCTTCGGGAATGCCGAGAATCTTCCAGCTTCCTTCACGAATATCTTTGGTTTCGGGAAGAAAATCAGGTAGCTGACCTTGATCGATAAGCGTTTGTTTTTGTTCGCGTAAGGTCAAAAGTTCATCCACTCGTGATGCAAAGCGCTCACAGATATGATGTAAAAAAGTTTGGGCTTCGACAGGGAAAATCGCTTGATGTTCGGGCGAAAGGGTACCCACCACATCAAGCTTGCCTTGGGGCGTTTTTGCTGCAGTTGATTGTTGAGTTAATTCGGCAGTATTGGTTGACATAAATTCCATCCTTGAAACGCTCACCAAAAATCATTTGTAACTTTAAAACAACAAATTCCAGTTACTTTTCTTGCTTCTCTCTGTGCATAAAAGTCACCTAAAGCAACTCCATTTGCAAGAAGTAAGGCACTAGACATAAGTCTTAACAACGCCAATAAACCTTAACCCACAAAGCCTTTTCACGAAAGTGCAAAAGTTAATCAAGCGTTAAATTCAAAGTTTTCTTCGGTTACAGAAATAACATTAGAAACAGCCCAAAAAATGTAATTAATTACGAAATTAAATTACACACAAATTGAGGTAGAAAAAGGCCGTAAAACGGATGTTTAAATTATTAGACAGAACTAAAAGGCCAGTTTTTATTGGGCTAGAGAAGAGGAATTAGAAGGTGATTTAAACAGTATTGAAAGCAGAATGTGTAAAATTGACATTGTGAATATTTACAATTTTATGAAAGCCCCACCAATTTTGATTTGTGAAATTTCACAATAAAAAAATTACTAACCACATAAAATGCTAAAAAGCACACCATATACGGCGTGCTTTCACTAGCAACTAAACACTTTGAATGTACGACCAATCGCTAAAGCAGCTCAGAAACCACTTGAGACAATTGTTCAAAAGTGTGCGTCCGAGAGGAACTTGGTCGCCAAACCAAGCCAATTTCCCGATACGCTTTTTGACCAGGTGGATCGACAACGACTAAATTCTGATTATCCAGCAAGCCGTGATCAATCGCCATTTGTGGGATAAAAGTTGTACCTAAACCGTTGGCAACCATTTGTACCAATGTATGCAAACTGGTGGCGGTAAATGGGTTTATTTTCTCTTTATCGGTTAACTTGCAGGCCGATACCGCATGCTCGGTAAGGCAATGCTCATTCTCAAGTAAAAAGACCGATTCATCGGGCAAATCATCATATTTGATTGGGACACGAATTCGATCAGCCTGATGACGGCTGATCACCATGCGAAACGGATCATGTCCAACAATACGCTTTTCCATATTGCCGATTTCAACCGGAAGCGCCAGGATCAACACATCCAACTCACCACTGCGCAGTGCCGAAAGCAGGTTGCTGGTGGTATCTTCACGCAACAGTAGGTGCAGTTTGGGGTAGCGTTGGTTGATCTCTTGCACCAAATCACCAAGTAAAAAAGGCGCTATAGTGGGAATGCAACCCAGTCGAAGTTGCCCTTCCATTCCGTCGCCTTGGCAAAGCTTACCTAGCTCGACCAAATCCTGGCCTTTAGCCAATAACTCACGCCCATGCTTGACCACCAACTCTCCAGCCCGTGTAAAGACCAGCGGACTCTTCTTATCCTGCTTTTCATATAATGGGCACCCAATCAACTCTTCAAGGTTTTGAATACCTTTGCTCAGCGTGGATTGACTGACAAAACAGCGCTCGGCTGCCTCACTAAAATGACGTGTTTCATACAATGTCACTAAATAGGATAATTGTTTTAGACTCGGCCACTTACTCATGTTCTTATCAGTACCTTAGGTCAAACTTGCTTCACAGCTAACGCTTCTCATATTTATCGCTTTTTTCGATTAACTCAATCTATTTAATTCGCTTTTTTCGATCCTACAATCTGTACTATAGTTTGTCCCGTTCAAATACGGACTGAGCCGTGAATCGAAATCACGTCTTAGCAATTACCATACTTCTTAGGAGCAAAATAATGGTACTAGTTGGTCGCAAAGCCCCTGATTTTACTGCTGCAGCTGTTCTGGGTAACGGTGAAATCGTTGAAAACTTCAACTTCGCTGAGTTTACAAAAGGTAAGAAAGCCGTTGTTTTCTTCTACCCACTAGACTTCACTTTCGTTTGCCCATCTGAGCTGATTGCATTCGACAACCGTTACGAAGACTTCATCGCGAAAGGCGTAGAAGTGATCGGCGTGTCTATCGACTCTCAGTTTTCTCACAACGCATGGCGTAACACTGCTGTTGAAAACGGCGGTATCGGTCAAGTGAAATACCCACTGGTTGCAGACGTTAAACACGAAATCTGTAAAGCTTACGATGTAGAGCACCCAGAAGCAGGCGTTGCTTTCCGTGGTTCATTCCTGATCGATGAAGCAGGTATGGTTCGCCACCAAGTGGTTAACGATCTACCACTAGGTCGTAACATCGACGAAATGCTGCGCATGGTTGATGCACTGAACTTCCACCAAACTCACGGCGAAGTGTGCCCAGCACAATGGGAAGCAGGTAAAGCAGGTATGGAAGCATCACCAAAAGGTGTTGCAGCATTCCTGTCTCAACACTCTTCAGACCTGAAAAAATAAGATTCTTAACCCCGCGCTCAACACGGGTGGTTGGAAAAAATAAAGCGAAAACGCTACGCCAATCAGTTAAGAAGTAAAGTCTTCAAAAGCCCAGAGCACCGCTTTGGGCTTTTTTGTGATTTCTACGCTTTGTACCCAAACGACTTGGTGTTGCAAGTAGCCAGCAAGTGGAAGTCCTGCCGAAGCATAAATTCTCTATGCGATAGAGGGTCGTAAAGGCAACCAACACCTCAATGACATCAGTTAGGAAAGGGATTAAATAGGTAATCCGAGCCCTAAACTTTACCCCTATTCTTACTCTTCCACTGTGATTTCAGCTGCTATGATGATTGCCCTTTCCTTCATCAAACCGGAGTTAACCTGATGAATTATCAAGTTGAAGTCTGTATCGACAATATCGAATCCTTGCATAACGCCATTGCAGGAGGGGCAACCCGCATTGAACTCTGCTCTTCACTCGCCTTAGGTGGTTTAACGCCAAGTAGCGGACTCATGCACAGTGCAGGCAAACTGTCATCCATTCCGGTTTACGCAATGATCCGCCCAAGAGAGGGGGATTTCTTCTATCACGATGATGATTTAGTCATTATGGAACAAGATATTCATACCGCTCACCAAGCGAATTTACAAGGCGTGGTCTTGGGCATGCTAACTCCCGATGGAAAAGTTGATGTGACACGCTGTAAACCCTTAATTGAGCTTGCCCACTCACTTGGTTTAGGGGTGACGTTCCACCGTGCTTTTGATCATTGCGCCCATCCGACACAAGCGTTAGAAGAGATTATTGCTCTGGGTTGTGAGCGTGTTTTAACCTCTGGACTAGCACGTAGCGCCTATTTAGGCATTGAGCGTTTAGCTCAACTGGTTCAACAAAGTGCAGGCCGAATTTCCATCATGGCGGGGGCCGGTGTTAACGCACAGAATGTGGCAGAAATTGCTTTAGACACCGGAGTACAAGAACTGCATTTGTCCGCAAAAACCACCCGCTCAAGTCTGATGCATTTCATTCGCTCAGAAAGCAAAATGGGAGCCAATGACTGTGATGATTTTATTATTCCAGTTACCAACACTGAAGCTCTCCAACAAACGGTACAGGCTCTCAACTCCATTCACTCAAACTGAACTTAGCGATACTCACTGCTATGCTTAGCTCATCAAAGGAGATGTAGGGATGACGAAAATGGATAAAAAAGTCTACGAGCATGAATTAGAGCAGCTGCAAGTGGAGTTGGTAAAACTACAAGAATGGGTGAAACAAGAAAAACTCAAAGTTGTGGTGATCTTCGAAGGGCGCGATGCAGCAGGTAAAGGTGGAGTAATCAAGACCATCACGGAGAAACTCAATCACCGTGTTTGCCGAGTCGCCGCCCTACCCGCGCCAACCGAAAAAGAGAAAACCCAATGGTACTTCCAGCGCTATGTGGCTCATTTGCCGGCTGGCGGCGAAATCGTGCTGTTTGACCGCAGTTGGTACAACCGTGCAGGGGTTGAAAAGGTAATGGGCTTTTGTAGCGAGGAAGAACATCAAGAGTTTTTACGCTCCTGCCCTGAATTTGAGCGCATGTTACAACGCTCAGGAATTATTTTGCTCAAATACTGGTTTTCGGTGTCCGACGAAGAACAAGAAAGACGTTTTATAGAACGCATCGAAACCCCGCTCAAACGCTGGAAATTCAGCCCGATGGATCTCGAATCCCGAAAGCGTTGGGCGGCCTATTCCCGCGCCAAAGATGAGATGTTTGCGTATACCGACACCAAACATTGCCCGTGGTGGGTAGTGCCTTCTGATGATAAAAAACGGGCTCGCCTCAACTGTATCAGCCACTTATTAAGCAGTATTGAGTATCACGAGATTGAATATCCGCCCATTGAGCTGCCTGAGATCAATAAGCAGGGTTACGTTCGACCACCGATTGAAGACCAAACCTTTGTACCTCAGCGCTACTAGTCACCTACACCCAACGCACTTGCTGCTAAGCGGCAAGTGCGAAAGGATAGCACCTTGCTTACAAACTTGGTTTCTTTAGCACATCATCAATACCTTGATCGCCCAGATGGCGTACATCTTTACCTTTGACGAAATAGATGATGTATTCACAGATGTTTTGACAGCGGTCACCCACCCGCTCAATGGCACGCGCCGACCAGATAACCTGCAGAATATGTGGAATATTTTTCGGATCTTCCATCATATACGTCATCAGTTGGCGCACCACCGCTTCGTACTCTTTATCCAGTCGATCGTCTTGCTTATAAATGTCGGCTGCGGCTTCAACATCCATCCGCGCAAACGCATCGAGCACTTGATGCAGCATGGCAATCGCTTGGCGGCAAAGTGGCTCAAGAGATACTTGGAACTGGTGTTGTTTCGCCGGTGGACGCTCGATCGCAATATAAGCCATTTTCGTCGCTGAATCGCCAATACGCTCAAGATCGGTAATGGTTTTGATTATGGCCATAATCAGACGTAAGTCTTTAGCTGTCGGCTGCCGCTTGGCAATAATGCGCGTACACGCTTCATCAATCGACACTTCCATTGCGTTGACCTTGTGATCGTCGGCAATCACACGGCGCGCCAGTTTTTCATCATCTTCATGCAAGGCCTGCATGGCTAAGGTCAACTGCTGCTCGACTAAGCCGCCCATCGTCAATACTTGGCTACGAATGGACTCCAATTCCACATTGAACTGACCTGAAATATGTCGACCGAACTGCATGGCATATCCTTACTAAACTGGCTGAAAAAGGGTTTAACCGTATCGCCCCGTAATGTAGTCTTCGGTTTGCTTTTTCAATGGTGAGGTGAAAATAGAGTCAGTATCTGCGTACTCGATCAACTTTCCCATATGGATAAAGGCGGTGTGATCGCTCACGCGCGCCGCTTGCTGCATGTTGTGAGTGACGATGACCACGGTATATTTGGTTTTAAGATCGTGGATCAGCTCTTCAATGGTCAAGGTCGAGATCGGATCAAGCGCTGAGGTTGGCTCATCAAGAAGCAAGACTTCAGGTTCAATCGCAATCGCACGGGCAATCACCAAACGTTGCTGCTGCCCGCCCGATAAACCAAACGCATTTTCGTGCAAACGATGTTTAACTTCATCCCACAACGCCGCAGCACGCAGAGATTGCTCCGCCGCATCATCTAGCGCACGGCTATTTTTAATCCCCTGTAAACGCAGTCCATACACCACGTTTTCATAAATCGATTTAGGAAAAGGGTTCGGGCGCTGAAATACCATCCCGACTCGGCGGCGCAGCGTTGGCACATCCACATCCGGATGATAGATGTTTTTGCCATGCAATTTCACCTCACCTTCAACACGCGTACCTTCCACCAGATCGTTCATCCGGTTAATGCAGCGCAAAAGCGTCGATTTACCACAGCCCGAGGGGCCGATAAACGCCGTAACCTGACCTTTGGGAATACGCATGGAAATATCGCTCAAGGCACGGCTTTGCTGGTAATACAGGCTTAAATGTTCAATCGAAATCGCCGTCTGCTGATCGGTGAGATGATTCACGTCTAGCGGCGGCACATAGTAGCCCAAAGTGGGATTAGCGGAGTACATAGCTAGTCTTGCCCCAAAGTTCGGTATTTTTCCCGTAAATTATTACGAATGCTGATTGCGGTTAGGTTGAGCGCCACAATCACGGTGACCAATAAAAATGAGGTGGCATAAACCAATGGGCGCGCTGCCTCAATATTGTTGGTTTGAAAACCAATGTCGTAAATATGAAAGCCCAAGTGCATAAATTTGCGCTCAAGATGGATGAACGGAAATTCACCATCCACAGGTAAGCTGGAGGCCAATTTGACCGCGCCAACCAACATTAGTGGCGCCACTTCTCCTGCCGCACGCGCAATCGCCAATATTAATCCAGTAATAATTGCGGGGCTTGCCATTGGCAATACTATGCGCCAGATAGTCTCAAACTGGGTAGCGCCAAGTGCCAATGAACCGTGGCGTACCGAAATCGGAATGCGCGATAACCCTTCTTCTGTCGCCACAATCACCACTGGCAGTGTCAATACCGCCAAAGTCAGAGCAGACCACAGCAACCCCGGTGTACCGAAGGTCGGTGTGGGCAAACGTTCAGCATAAAACAGGTTATCCACCGAAGCGCCTATGGTGTAAACAAAAAAGCCTAAACCAAACACTCCATAGACGATGGAAGGAACACCGGCTAAGTTGATCACCGCCACCCGAATCATGCGGGTAAATGCGCCCTCTTTGGCGTATTCATGCAGATAAATAGCTGCAATCACGCCCAATGGCATCACAATGATCGACATGATGATCACCAGAAATACCGTGCCAAAAATTGCCGGAAATACCCCGCCTTCCGAATTTGATTCACGAGGCGACTCGGATAAGAAACGCCAAGCTTGCTTGCCCCATTCCACCAACTTCTGGGCAAAATTCATGTCATTGGGATACCAAAAATCCAAGATTTCACTCAGCGGGACCGATACAGTCTGTCCACGCATATCCATCACATACAAGAATTGCTGATCCAGTGGCGCACGCAACGCATCCAACTGAACTTGAACTGCGGATAGCTCAGCCTCCAAACGGCTTTTGCGTAGCACATAGTTTTGTAGAAACTCATCCGATAATTGGTTATTGAGCTGTTTACGGCGCTTTTCCAAACGCAGTTTTTCTAAATTACCGCTGATCACTCGAACTTGCTCTTCAACTATTGTGTTAACTTGCTTTCGAGTCGTTTGTGCTTTATCAAGTGCCTGTTGCAAAACGATTTCTAATGACTGATTGCTTGCCTCATTCAGAGAATCAAAGCGGATGGGTTTACCAAATAGCTGGCCACCGCGACTGCGCTCAACCACAGCCCAACCTTGCGGTGCACCTTTAAATTCGGCCTGAAATTCGAGCAAGGTGATAAAGTCCGAGCCATACAGATCTCGGTTAGCGACTTTGATATTAAGGCGAGTGGCAAGCCCTGCCGCTTCTACATCTGCGGGTAAAGGCAGGTTCATCTCTTTTAAGTGGCTGACAGGGACGCTTTCACGCGCATAGAGTTCACCAACCACACGGTATCCGTCCGATGTCTGCCACTCCAACAGAGGAGATGGCCAGAAATAGGTTAAGCCGCGCCAACCAATCAACAACAGTAGCCCAAGCACCGCAATAAGACTGACGCTGACTGCCCCTCCGGTTAACCAGATCCAAGGAGCACCGGATCTAAACCAATTCAACATATTGCTCCATCATAAAGAACGGTATTTTTCACGTAACCGTTGGCGAACCCATTCGGCTAGGGAGTTCACGGCAAAGGTAAAGGTCAACAGAAGTAGTGCTGCCAAGAACAGAATTCGGAAATGAGCACTTTGCACCTCAGACTCAGGCAGCTCGACCGCGATCGTTGCCGATAACGTGCGCATGCCTTCAAAAATATTCCAATCAAGCAGTGGCGTATTCCCCGTGGCCATCAACACGATCATCGTCTCTCCTACCGCGCGACCAACTCCCATCATGATCGCCGAGAATATGCCAGGGCTTGCAGTAAGCAGTACGACATACATCAAGGTTTGCCACGGTGTTGCCCCCAAAGCCAGAGAGCCATCCGACAGATGCTTGGGCACCGAGAAAATCGCATCTTCTGCAATAGTAAAAATGGTCGGGATCACCGCAAAGCCCATCGCAAAGCCCACAACTAATGCATTACGCTGATCATAGCCAATACCGTGCTGTGCTAAATACACTCGCAAGTCGCCATCAAACAGCGCATTTTCTAACTCACCACTATAGGCCAAAATCAGAGTCGCGATGCCAATTAACACCGGAATTAAAATCATTGCATGCCAACCACTTGGAATATGGCGCAACCAACGCTTAGGTAAACATGACCAAATGCTTCCCACCACCATCGTGGACAATGGTAATAGCAGCATCAACGCCAACACTGCGGGTAAGTGGCTTTCTACAAATGGGGCAAACCACAGCCCTGCTAAAAAACCAATAATCACCGTCGGTAGGGCCTCCATCAATTCAATGGTCGGCTTAACCACTCTGCGCATCGCTGGTGTCATAAAATACGCCGTATAAATCGCGCCAAGCACCGCTATCGGAACCGCAAACAACATGGCAAACGCCGCCGCTTTTAAGGTTCCAAATGCAATGGGTACTAAACTAAATTTCGCTTCAAAATCATCATTAGCGGAAGTTGATTGCCAAACAAACTCAGGCTCTGGGTAGCTTTCGTACCACACTTTTTGCCATAAGGCTGAGAAAGAGACTTCCGGATTGCGGTTTTCTACTCGCGCTAAGCGGATCTGTCCTTGGTCGTAACTTGCCACATAGGCTTGATTGCTAGACATCGCCACCAATTGTGGGGCTCGCTGAAAAGCACGCTTAAACAACACCAATTTTTCACTGGTCGTGTAATGGCTTTGCAACGTGCCATTACGGTAAAAACTATAAAAACCTTTGCTATGGGTATCGGGCAACAAAAACTGCACTTCAGATGCCAGCTTGAAATGGCGGATCTGCGTCAAGTGACGCTGACCATCACGCAATACATCAAACCATTGCGACACTAAACCATCGCTATGAACAGCTAATAAAGAGAAGGCCCCCGAGAGCAGATACAGCTGCGAAACTTGATGGTGTTTATCCCCTGCGCTGAGATCCACCACTTCACGGATTTGATATCCCAGTTCTTCCAATTGAGTTACCACCAACTCGGAGCCTGTACGCAAATAGAGTGTTTTGCCATCCGGCGTCAACAAAAGCTGGCTGAGATCGTTAAACGCTACACTTAGCGTGACGCGATTGAGCACTTGTCCAGTTTGGCGATCAACACGTAGCACTTGCACATTCTGCGCTTGATCGTAAGTGGCGAAGATAAGCTGCTGATCTGTTACTGCCAGAGCCAATTGTTGCAATGGTAAATCACTGAGTTTGAAATCCTCTGCAATATCAATACGCTCAATACTTGGCGTAAATTCACGGCCCTGCGCGGTCATTGAGTAGGAAAACTGCGGATGCACCACCGCCACTTGGTTATGGCGGCCAACAAGAGCAAACCAACCTTGAGCCGCAGGTGTTTGCGCCCACAACACAGGTTTAAAATCCAATGATTCGCTTAGTGTGGGTTGATCACTAGACGATCTTACTGACCAGAACTGCCCTACACCATCATCTGAAAGAACAAAGGCATTTTCACCATAATCCCCTACCGTCATCAATAGCGGATTAGGGGTTGAAATCGACTTAACCGCTACATCGCCCTGCCATTTTGCATCGCCAAACAACGGCACAACTACCATACCTAAATAGATAAAAATCAGTACCAAAGCTCCCAATACACTGACGCCACCGCAAGTCACTGCAAAACGCACGATACGGTCTTTGACTAACCGTGCACGATCACGTTCTTTCAATGAAAATGGTTGTCTGAGCATGCTTTGGACTACCTATACTTAGGGGAGTGTCATAATATTTCGGTTGGGTGACAATTATATTACAGCTCACAATAAATTACTGAAATCAAAACAACTCTATGACGCGAAAGACGATGCAATAAAAGTGTCACAAAAATCACTTAGTTTGCAGTTCTTTAATGATGAAAACGTCAACTCACATGGCAGGGAAGATATGAGTGCGGATAAGCTGTACATCGATAAGGAACTCAGTTGGCTCTCGTTTAACGAACGAGTGTTACAGGAAGCAGCGGATAAAACCGTACCTCTGATTGAACGAATTCGTTTTCTGGGGATATTTTCTAATAACCTCGATGAGTTTTATAAGGTGAGATTCGCTGATGTAAAACGACAAATCTTGATCAATCGAGAACGGGGCGGCAACGATATCTCCAAACACCTCCTCTCACGCATGCAAAGCAAAGCCCTAAAACTCAACCAAGATTTCGATAACCTTTACAATGAATTGATTCTTGAAATGGCCAGACGGCGCATTTTCTTGGTCAATGAAACGCAACTCGATGAAATCCAACTCAAGTGGGTGAAAAAGTATTTCCACAAAGAAGTGCTACCGCATGTGACCCCTATCATGTTGCGTGATGACATTGATGTGATGCAGTTTTTAAAAGACGAGTACGCTTACATTGCGGTTGAAATGCGCAGTAGTGATGAATTTAAATACGCGCTGATCGAAATCCCTACCGATCAACTGCCGCGCTTTGTGATGCTACCTGAGCAAAAAGGCAAACGGCGTAAAACCATCATTCTGCTCGATAACATTATTCGTCTCTGTCTGGATGAGATTTTCCGTGGTTTTTATGACTACGATTCGCTCAATGGTTACGCGATGAAAATGACCCGCGATGCCGAGTACGATTTGCGCCACGAAGTGGAATACAGTTTACTCGAGCAGATGTCGGAAGGCTTAAGCCAGCGCTTAACCGCACTTCCGGTACGCTTTGTTTATGAGCGAGACATGCCAGAAGCCATGCTCAAATTCTTCTGTTACAAGCTCAAAATCTCGCACTACGATAGCCTGATCCCTGGCGGGCGCTATCACAATTTTAAAGACTTTATCTCCTTCCCTAACGTGGGACGAGATTATTTAGAAAATAAACCCTTGCCTCCGATGACTTGTGCTGACTTTGAAGGCTATGCCAATGCTTTTGATGCGATTCGCGCACAAGATATTTTACTGCACTACCCTTATCACAGCTTTGAGCACATGACGGAACTTGTGCGCCAAGCCTCTTTTGACCCGAAAGTCGTCAGCATCAAAATCAATATTTATCGCGTAGCCAAAGACTCCAAATTGATGAACTCGTTGGTGGATGCGGTGCACAACGGCAAACGTGTGGTGGTGGTGGTTGAGCTGCAAGCTCGTTTTGATGAAGAAGCCAATATCGAGTGGTCACGCATTCTGACCGATGCAGGAGTACACGTTATTTTCGGTGTTCCGGGCATGAAAATTCACGCAAAATTGCTGCTGATCACCCGTAAAGAAGGAGAGGATTTTGTCCGTTACGCTCACATCGGTACCGGCAATTTCCATGAACGTACCGCACGCATTTATACCGATTTTGCATTATTGACGGCAGACCAAGAACTGGCCGCCGAAGTTCGCTCCGTGTTTGGCTACATTGAAAACCCATTTCGCCCAGTTAAATTCAATCACTTGATTGTTTCACCGCGCAATTCACGCACTCAAATTTACCGCTTGTTAGATGGGGAAATCGCCAACGCCAAGGCAGGTAAAAAAGCGACCATCACCCTAAAAGTGAACAACTTAGTGGATAAAGGCTTGATTAATAAACTGTATGGTGCGAGTGCTGCTGGGGTAAACATTCGCATGATTATCCGAGGAATGTGTTCTTTAGTACCGGGGATTGAGGGCGTCAGTGACAATATTGAGATCGTCAGTATTATTGACCGCTTCCTTGAGCATCCTCGCGTGTTAGTGGTGCATAATGATGGCAACCCACAAGTGTTTATCTCATCAGCAGACTGGATGGAGCGGAATATTGATCACCGAATTGAGGTCATGGCTCCGATTCGTGATGAACGTATCAAACAGCGCATCATTGATATCCTTAATATTCAGTTTATAGATACAGTCAAAGCGCGCCGCATCGACAAAGAAATGAGTAACTTATATGTGGAGCGTGGTAATCGCAGAAAAGTACGCTCGCAGGTCGCGATTTACGACTATCTTAAAAATGTCGAGAAGCAGACTCGCAAAATAAAAGGTCAACAGGAAAGCAATGACAACAGCAGTCAGTAACGGCAGAGAAATCGCTGCCATCGATCTTGGTTCAAACAGTTTTCACATGGTGGTCGCCAAAGTTGTAGACCAAGATCTTCAACTGATTAGCCGTCATAAGCAACGTGTGCGCCTCGCAGCAGGGCTCGATGAACAGAAAAATCTCGATGAGGAGTCCATTCAACGAGGTTTAGAATGCTTAGCTATGTTTGCGGAACGCTTACAAGGTTTTGACCCTCATAATGTTCGAATTGCGGCAACTCATACCCTGCGCCAAGCCAACAATGCCCACATATTTATTCAACGCGCCTTGGAAGTGCTCCCTTTTCCGATTGAGATCATCCCAGGTTCTGAAGAAGCGCGTTTGATTTATCTCGGCGTTGCCCACACCCAACCACAAGCCGATTCTATGTTAGTGGTTGATATTGGTGGCGGCAGCACCGAAATGATCATTGGTAAAGGATTTGAAGCCGAGTTGGTCAATAGTAAACAGATGGGGTGTGTGAACTTTACCGAACGTTTTTTTGCTAATGGTAAACTCTCACGCAAAAACTTTGCGCAGGCGATTGTCGCCAGTGAGCAAAAATTGGAATCCATCGCCGCCAAATACCGTAAAAAAAGTTGGCAAGTCGCGTTTGGTTCATCAGGCACCATCAAAGCAATCCACGAAGTGTTAGTCGGGCAAGGACATGAAGATGGATTGATCACCTTTGAACGACTGAGCAAGCTGATTGAAAAACTCTGCGAATGGGACAGCATCGATGACTTACAACTGCCTGGTTTAACTGATGATCGTAAACCTGTGTTTGCTGCAGGGGTTGCCATTCTTTCCGCGATCTTTCATGGTTTAAAAATCAAAGAGATGCATTTTTCTGATGGTGCACTGCGCGAAGGTTTGCTGTATGAGATGGAAGATCGTTTCAAGTATTCCGACATCCGTCTGCGTACTACAGAAAATCTGGCGGCAAAACACTTGGTCGATTTAGAACACGCCGCCAAAGTCAAAGGTCACGCACGTGAATTTCTCGCACAAATCGCCGGCGAATTGAGTTTGCCCGAAGGGAGTGAGTTGTGCGATCTGCTTGAGTGGGGAGCATTACTGCATGAAGTTGGGCTGAGCATTAACTTACAAGGCTTTCATCGCCACTCAGCGTATATTTTGCGCCACAACAACATGGCCGGTTTTAACAGCGAGCAGCAGTTAGTTCTATCCAATTTAGCAAGGTTTCAACGTAAGTCACTGAAATTGAATGAGTTGGATGACTTTAGCCTGTTTAAGAAAAAGCACATTATTGGCTTGATTCGCGTTTTACGGCTAGCTATTGTGGTTAATGGACAGCGCAACGATGATCCATTACCTCCTCTTTCTTTATCCGCTAAAGATGACGAATGGAAGCTAGACTGCGAACAGCCTGATTGGTTGGAAAACAATAAGTTATTGCACGCTGACTTACAAACGGAGCAAGAGTATTGGCGTGAAGTTGGCTGGCAATTGCATTTTTAATCACGAGTTACCTACAAAAAACGCCCAAAACTATTTGGGCGTTTTTTGTTGTCCTGCTCGGAACGAACCCGCTCAATCGGTTGATGGCTCAATCCCGACTTTTGCCAGTTCTTGTTGAGCCACTTGCGCGGAGATAGGTAAATAGCCATCTTTAGCGACCAAAGCTTGCCCCTGCTCCGAAAAAATAAAGCGAATAAACTCACGCTCAATCGGTGACAAATCTCGGTTTGGATTCTTGTTCACATACACATACAAGTAGCGGGATAAAGGATAAGCCCCTGACAGGATATTCGCTTGGGTTGGCTCAACATAATCATTTCCTTCACGTGCAATCGGCAGTAGCTTTACACCAGAAACACGATAACCCACCCCAGAATAACCGAGTGTGTTAATGGAAGACGCAACCGACTGCACCACTGAAGCCGAGCCTGGCTGCTCATTGACTCGGGTTTGGAAATCACCTTGACACAGCGCGTTTTGCTTAAAGTAACCATAGGTTCCTGATACCGAGTTGCGACCAAACAGTTGAATGTTGCGCTTTGCCCAATCATAAGGCAGACCAAGCTGAGACCAAGTGACAATCGGCTGAGTGGCACCACAGCGTAATGTGGCGGAAAAAATCGCATCCAGTTGCTGGAAATTCAGCCCTTTGATCGGGTTATCGCGATGCACAAAAATCCCAACCGCATCAATCGCCACACGCAATGCCGTCGGTTTATAGCCATGCATCGCTTCAAACGCGGCAATTTCACTGCTGCGCATGGGGCGACTCATAGGGCCAAACTGCGCCGTGCTTTCTGATAACGCGGGCGGCGCTGTCGCTGACCCCGAGGCTTGCACTTGTGCATTCACTGCAGGGTAATAGGCTTGAAATTCTTCGACCCAGAGCGTGGTCATACCCGCCAGCGTATCCGAGCCGACGGACAGTAGGCTGCCCGAAATACCGCTGACTTTTTCATAGGTCGGTAAACCTTCATCCAATGCCCAAGCAGCCGATGAAGCCAAAACCAACGAGCTTAACAAACCAACACGACTTAGCATGCGGTTCACCCTTTTGCCACTAACCGTTTAGGTAATACAAACGAAAACTTACTGCCCACGCCGACTTTACTGTAGATATCCAAATGACTGTCATGGTGCGCAAGTGCGTGTTTCACAATCGCCAGTCCTAAACCACTGCCGCCGGTATCACGAGAGCGGGCTTTATCGACACGGTAGAAACGCTCCGTTAAGCGATGCAAATGCTGTGGTTCAATCCCCTCGCCTTTGTCTTCCACTTCAAGACAAGCCCCTTTACTGGATCGATACCAACGCACGTCAATTTGCGCGCCCGGCGGGGTGTATTTAACTGCGTTGTAAACTAAGTTAGAAATCGCGCTGCGCAGTTGATCGTCATCCGCCAGCACCTTAAGGCTTTTATCCACCTCAAAATGCAGCTTATGTTGTGCATCACCGCTTAAGCTCAGCGCTTCTTTTTCTAGCACTTCCAACATGGCAGGCACATCCACCACCTGGTCGAGATCGACCATCGGTGATGCTTCAATTTTCGAAAGCGTCAGCAGTTGGTTCACCAGACTATTCATCCGATTGAGCTGCTCAGTCATCACGCCATGGGCTTTGCTCCACATCGGGCCGGCGAGCACATCCGGATCTTCGGTCATTTCTAAATAACCTTGCAGCACCGTCATCGGCGTACGCAGCTCATGAGAAACGTTGGCAAAGAAATTACGTCGCATGCCTTCGAGTTGTTTCAGCTGAGTCACATCACGCACCACCATCAGGTGTTCACCTTCGGTGTACGGTACAATCCGTAGTTCTAGCATGCGATCGCTATTGAGTGGTGAACGCATTTCGAGCGGATCGGTAAAATCATCTTTCTTGAGGTATTTAATAAAGTCCGGCGTACGCAGCAGGTTCGAGATCGGCTGCCCGGCATCGTCTGGCCAACGAAAGCCTAGCAAATGCTGCGCAAGGCGGTTACACCACACGATATTGCCTTCGCTGCGAAACACCACTACCGCATCGGGGAGCGATTCGGCACCATTACGGAAGCGGCGGATAAGGTTAGTCAGCTCTTTGCGTTTTTTACGATGGCGCTGCTGCAGACGATAAATGCCATTGAACAGTGATTCCCAATTCCCCGTTCCAGAAGGTGGGGTGAGACGTTTTTCATCCCACAACCAAGCCGAGAGGCGAATTTGATGATTCAAATGCCAAAAAAGCTGCAAAGCCGTCGCTGCCAACAGCAGCCACGGCATGCTTCCGAAAATCCATCCCACCACAATCCATGGCAAGTAAAAAAAAGCCAGCTCCCAAGCTAGCTTTTTCCATGTTAAGCGTTCAACCATACTGATTTGTTCTACACCCTCTTAGGCTTTGGTTGAAAAACGATACCCCGCACCGCGCACAGTCTGGATCAACTTATCATGTCCGGCGTCTTCTAACGCTTTACGCAGACGGCGAATGTGAACATCTACCGTACGATCTTCCACATACACGTTAGTACCCCAAACGTTGTTGAGCAGTTGTTCACGGCTATACACACGCTCTTGGTGCGTCATGAAGAAGTGTAACATCTTGAACTCAGTTGGTCCCATGTCCAACGGCTGATCGTTGGCCGTCACACGGTGTGAAACCGGATCTAACTTCAAACCTTGAACATCAATCACGTCTTCTAATGCCGTTGGCGTAACTCGGCGAATCACGGCTTTTAAACGGGCAACCAATTCTTTGGGTGAAAACGGTTTGGTAATGTAATCATCCGCGCCCACTTCGAGGCCGCGAACTTTATCTTCTTCTTCCCCACGCGCGGTGAGCATCACCACTGGAATGTTGCGCGTCACCTCTTCACGTTTCATATGCTTGATGAGGTTGATGCCACTTCCACCAGGCAACATCCAGTCAAGCAGGACGAGATCAGGAAAAGGCTCAGCCAGTTTACTCATCGCCGAATCATAATCTTCGGCCTCAACCGCCTGATAGCCCTTTTGTTCAAGCACGAAACACAACATTTCACGAATCGGTGCTTCGTCTTCAACAACCAGAATCCTTCTAGACATAATTGATTAACCTTTGTTTTTCACCAACGCCATGCATTATGGGAAATGTTTATGACACTTTTGTGACCTTTGCAAACAAATTTTCATATAAGGTTCAGGCGAAATTCATATACCTAAGCCTCACAAGCAAAGCGAGACAACAACTGGGCAGCTATCCCTATTTTTTTGAATTAGGATTAAGACTTTCTCAGCATCTTCCCCTATCATGTCTGGCTTTCTAACCAAGGGAAAACAACAATGTGGTTTAAGAACTGTATGGTGTATCGCGTTAATCGCGAGGTTAACTTCAATGCCGATCAGCTGGAAAAACAGTTGGCCGAATTTCGTTTTACGCCTTGCGGCAGTCAGGATAAACAGAAGTTTGGTTGGGTTTCCGCACTGGGTAAACACGGCGACATGATGACCCACGTCAGTGAAAACCGCATTTTAGTCTGCGCGAAACGTGAAGAGAAAATGCTGCCCGCTTCGGTGATTAAAGATTCGCTTAACGCCAAAGTCGAAGCGATGGAAGCCGAAGAAGGCCGCCCACTGAAGAAGAAAGAAAAAGAAGCGCTGAAAGAAGACATCGTCATCGATTTACTGCCACGCGCATTCAGCAAAAGCCAACTCACTTTTGTGCTGATCATGCCAACCGAAGGCTTAATTCTAGTTGATGCAGGAAGCTACAAAAAAGCCGAAGATGTGCTCGCGCTACTGCGTAAAACCATGGGCAGCCTGCCTGTTGTGCCTGCTATTCCTGAAATTGCGGTCGAAACGACTCTGACGCAATGGGTGAAAGAAGGCAATCTGCCACAAGGCTTTAACCTGATGGAAGAAGCGGAGCTCAAATCATTACTCGATGATGGCGCAACCATTCGCTGTAAAAAGCAGGAACTGAGCAGTGATGAAATTCTCAGCCACATTCAAGCCAATAAAGTGGTCACCAAACTGGCGATCAACTGGCAAGATCGAATTCGTTTTGTATTGGCGGAAGATTGCAGCATCAAACGCCTAGCATACAGCGATGAACTTAAAGAGCAGAATGATGACATCCCACGCGAAGATCGCGCAGCACGTCTGGATGCCGATTTCTCCCTGCTGTGCGGAGAAATGTCGGTCTTCCTACCTGACCTGTTCAATGCCTTAGGTGGCCTACCTCACCCTGAAGCCTAATCGTGGACTCCATTTCACCACCTCTGCGTAAATGAGGTGGTGAGAGTTTCACTATGCAGAGTAGGGTTTTTGACGTAAAATTTGCGCCCTTTCCAATACCATCAGGTGGTATTGGCCTGACTTGAGATCAGATTGTAAGAGAAGCAAGCAATGACAACGCCAAAAACCTTTGTTCCAGAACTCCTTTCACCTGCGGGTAGCCTGAAGAATATGCGCTACGCTTTTGCCTACGGGGCAGATGCGGTATACGCTGGCCAACCTCGTTACAGCCTGCGCGTGCGTAACAATGAGTTCAACCACGAAAACCTACAAATCGGCATTGATGAAGCCCACGCACTGGGTAAAAAATTCTATGTCGTGTGTAACATTCAGCCACACAACTCTAAGCTGAAAACGTTCATCCGTGACCTTAAGCCTGTGATTGATATGGGGCCTGATGCGCTCATTATGTCTGACCCAGGCCTTATCATGATGGTTCGTGAAGAATTCCCACACATGCCGATCCACCTTTCGGTACAAGCGAATGCAGTGAACTGGGCAACCGTGAAATTCTGGGCTTCGCAAGGCGTTGAGCGTGTGATTGTTTCTCGTGAGCTCTCTTTAGAAGAGATCGAAGAGATCCGTGAAAAATGTCCGAATACCGAAATTGAAGTGTTCGTGCATGGCGCTCTGTGTATGGCTTATTCCGGCCGTTGCTTGCTGTCAGGTTACATCAACAAGCGCGATCCAAACCAAGGCACTTGTACTAACGCATGCCGTTGGGAATACAAAGTTGAAGCAGCAAAAGAAGATGAAGCAGGTCAGATCGTTGAACAGTTTGACCCCAATGCTGCGCAAGCCATCGAAGTTCAAAATGAACGTCCAGACACCACCATTGGGGCCGGCAAACCGATTGATGATGTCGTACTGCTTTCTGAGAGCCATCGTCCTGATGAGAAAATGGCCGCCTTTGAAGATGAGCACGGTACCTACATCATGAACTCCAAAGATCTGCGTGCCATACAGCATGTTGAGCGCCTAACTCAAATGGGTGTGCACTCACTGAAAATCGAAGGCCGTACCAAATCTTTCTACTACTGCGCACGTACCGCGCAAGTGTACCGTAAAGCGATTGATGATGCGGTTGCGGGCAAGCCATTCGATGACAGCCTGATGACTACCCTAGAGAGCTTGGCGCACCGTGGTTATACCGAAGGTTTCCTACGTCGCCACACGCACGATGCTTACCAAAACTACGATTACGGCTACTCGGTTTCCGACACTCAACAGTTTGTGGGTGAATTTACCGGTAAACGCCGCGGCGCAATGGCCGAAGTGGAAGTGAAGAACAAATTTGTGCTCGGCGATAGCCTTGAACTGATGACGCCAAAAGGCAATGTTATCTTCACTTTAGAAGCGATGGAAAATCGTAAAGGTGAAGCGACAGATGATGCCAAAGGCAACGGTCACTTTGTTTACATTCCAGTTCCGGAAGAGTTGGATCTCCGCTACGCTCTGCTGATGCGTAACCTAGTACAAGGGCAGGATACCCGTAACCCAACAGGCAAGTAATTATGGCGCTACTGATTACCGCCAAATGCACCAACTGTGATATGTGTGAGCCAGAGTGCCCAAACAGTGCGATTTCAATGGGCGATAAGATCTATGAGATCGATCCTGATTTATGCACTGAATGTAAAGGGCACTATGACAAACCGACGTGCCAGTCGGTTTGTCCCATCAGCAACTGCATCATCACCGATCCTGCCCATCGCGAAACCGAAGAGCAACTGCTAGAGAAGTTCGTGGTAATTCAAGGGCTCGCGTAAGAATCAAAAAAAGCGCCTCTATGGCGCTTTTTTTTGACAATATTAATCTTTATTCAGCAATCAATTTCTCAACGCTTTATCTAATAAAAATATAATTATTAAAAACCTTTCATTCGGTTCATTTCACGACCTAAGAAATTGGTACTCGTAGCAACTCGCACTAAGTCTTCAAACCTCTTTTCATTACCAATGAGTTTCAATCTAATCTTGGTAATTATTTTTATAGAAGGTTAAGAAATATGAAGCGTTGGGGAATTGTATTTTTATTTCTATTATCGGGATGTAATAGTGAAAGTATCAGCCCGCCAACCGTTACCTCCCAAAGCTTAGCCAGTACAGAATTGACTCATGAGAATAGTGATTTACAGGGTTTTGTTGCAGCAGTAAAAGGCTATGATTTCGTTAGTGTAGGAGAAAGAACGCACCAAGGTTCTAAAGCGTATAGCTACAAAGCTCGTATGGTTAAGGCTCTTCATCAAGAAGGCGATCTAACCTTAGTTGCTTTTGAAGCTGGTTTATATGATGGGTTAGTGGCGTGGCAAAATTTCCTCACCGGAAAACAGCGCCTACAACAGGCCATAATTGGACCTAATGCGAACTACATGTATGGACATCGCTTTAGTAAAGAAGTGGGAGCTCTGGCCAACTATGTCAGTGAGGTTTCTCAGCAGGACAACCCGCTACTACTGATCGGCTACGATGCCCGTATCAATAGTGATCCAGGATGTAGTGTGATGTTTGATGAATTAAGAAGCTACTTGCAGATTAACAGCCTTGACCTCTCCAACTACGATACGATACAGACTCTAGGGCCGAGAATGATGTGCCCTTGGCATACCACTGAAAAATTCACATCACAAAACCACCAAGATCTAACCCAAGAATTGAAAAAACTGGAAACAGTACTAACCACACAAAAAAGGCTCGAAACCGTTCCAGATTACGACCCTAGCTATCCGCGAGAATTTCGGAATTACGCTACATTTTGGCTGCAGATAGTAAGAAGCCTATATTCCCAGTCCTATTTCATTATCAACAACATTGACCATTCCTATACCGACTATCAGTCTGCTGAAAACTTAAATTGGTTAGTAAATGAGTGGTTTAAAATACAGGGACAAACCTTTATCTGGGCGCACAATATTCATGCCACACCTATTCCTGGTTCTCTGATCTCCGCAATGAACAGCCGCTATCCAGACAGATCCGTCTATAGTGTGATGCAGTTAAGCTACAAAGGTACTCTTGCTGCAAACACTCCGGATTACACACGTTGGCTAATTGATACAGAACGTCTTCAGGAAGAAGAGGGCACATTGAATAGTGCTTTATATCATGCTGGATATACCGACGCTTTTATTGATTTTAAGAGCCAAAATGAAAGCAACATCGATTACTTAAACAAGCCCTATGCAATCAGATATGCTTGGGGATATTTACCGACAGAAATTCCAAGCAAAATAATGGATGGCATTCTCTTTATTGCGGAAGAGCAGCCCGTTCAACCTATATCTGATGCAGATCTTCCATAGACCTAAAAATCCCAGCCAAGTGCTGGGATTTTTACATTATTTCAGCGCCAAACCTTTACTCTGCAAATAACTGAGCATAAATGGACGAGACTCTTCGGAGAGCTTAGCGGTGATTTGTTCTGACCAACCCTGTTGTTTAGGATTGCCAGAACGTTTTTGGTAATACTCGATCATAGTGCAGTCATATTCCGCCACATCGTCTCTATTCAAAGGTTGATAGTGGTTTTCATGCAGGATCACCTTCGGAGCCAAGCGTGGTTTTAACTCTGGATCCTGTGCTGGGTGTCCTAAGCACATTCCAAACAATATTGCGGTATAAGGCGGCAAGTTAAGCAAAGCATCGACTTCATTCGGTGAATTACGTAAACCACCAATGTACACCCCACCAAGCCCCATCGACTCTGCCGCTAATAAACAGTTTTGCGCCATAATCCCCGCATCAACAGCACCAATTAAGGTTAACTCCATAAATTCAGGTTTTACGTTAGGGTTCAGTGCATAGTGCCGCTGATAATCAATGCAAAACACTAAAAACTCAGCAGCACTCGCCACATAAGCTTGATTGCCAGCAAGCTTTGCTAATTGCTCACGTATACTACCATCTGTCACTCTGATTACGGAAATCACTTGCAGTAAGCTGGATGACGAAGCCGCAATACCTGAAGCAATGATCGTCTCAAGTTGCGTTGCAGAAATAGGCTCTGGACTAAAAGCACGGATAGAGCGATGGTTGAGCATGGTATCGATAACTGGATTCATGTTGTCTCCTCAGAAATGTTGACCATCCAGATAATAAGCAGTGCGTTGCAAAGGTATGAACACTACAGCAACATGAGCATCAGCACCGAGCAACTGACGTATCTGCTCAGTAATCACCTGTGCAACCTGATCCTGAGTTTGCTGTTCTCTTCCAAACCACAATACTTCCACCATGGGATAAACCTCTCCTTCGGCGAAATACTGAGTATTAATCAACTCAAAGGTAAAAGCACTTCGAGAGGTACAGAGTAGAGAGGAAAGTTCATTGAGCAACGGAGTTACCAGTGTTTCAACGATATGTGCTTCTACAGCACGAAAACGTAAGTGGGGCATGACTCATTTTCTCCTTTTTCGCCATCATAACAGCCAGAATGACGAGGAGCGAGTCGTACAAAAAACAAAGGATAAACCATTGTTCTAAGGGCTCAAGAAGCAGAATGAGAGTGTTAGAAGGATTGAATAGCCAAGATAACGGCACTTTTATCCAGAAAGCAAAAAACCCAGTCCGAAGACTGGGTTTCTCAAATAAGTGGCGGAGCGGACGGGACTCGAACCCGCGACCCCCGGCGTGACAGGCCGGTATTCTAACCAACTGAACTACCGCTCCGCATTGGTTAGCGCTTGGTGCTAAATTAAAGCCTGGCGATGTTCTACTCTCACATGGGGAAACCCCACACTACCATCGACGCTGTTTCGTTTCACTTCTGAGTTCGGGATGGAGTCAGGTGGGTCCAAAACGCTATGGTCGCCAAGCAAATTCTTTCTCTCTATTTCTAGAGAATAATCTGGAAAGCTGTCTTCGTTCTCACACACATTCTTATGCGCTTAGCTTTGAGTCCACTACAAAACCCCTTGGGTGTTATATGGTTAAGCCTCACGGGCAATTAGTACAGGTTAGCTCAACGCCTCACAACGCTTACACACCCTGCCTATCAACGTTCTAGTCTCGAACAACCCTTTAGGACAGTTAAACTGTCAGGGAAGACTCATCTCAGGGCTCGCTTCCCGCTTAGATGCTTTCAGCGGTTATCGATTCCGAACTTAGCTACCGGGCAATGCGTCTGGCGACACAACCCGAACACCAGAGGTTCGTCCACTCCGGTCCTCTCGTACTAGGAGCAGCCCCCTTCAATCTTCCAACGCCCACGGCAGATAGGGACCGAACTGTCTCACGACGTTCTAAACCCAGCTCGCGTACCACTTTAAATGGCGAACAGCCATACCCTTGGGACCGACTTCAGCCCCAGGATGTGATGAGCCGACATCGAGGTGCCAAACACCGCCGTCGATATGAACTCTTGGGCGGTATCAGCCTGTTATCCCCGGAGTACCTTTTATCCGTTGAGCGATGGCCCTTCCATACAGAACCACCGGATCACTATGACCTGCTTTCGCACCTGCTCGAACCGTCATTCTCGCAGTTAAGCGGGCTTATGCCATTGCACTAACCTCACGATGTCCAACCGTGATTAGCCCACCTTCGTGCTCCTCCGTTACTCTTTGGGAGGAGACCGCCCCAGTCAAACTACCCACCAGGCACTGTCCTCAACCCGGATAACGGGTCTAAGTTAGAACATCAAACATACAAGGGTGGTATTTCAAGGACGGCTCCAACGCAACTAGCGTCACGTCTTCATAGCCTCCCACCTATCCTACACATGTAGGTTCAATGTTCAGTGCCAAGCTGTAGTAAAGGTTCACGGGGTCTTTCCGTCTAGCCGCGGGTACACTGCATCTTCACAGCGATTTCAATTTCACTGAGTCTCGGGTGGAGACAGCGTGGCCATCATTACGCCATTCGTGCAGGTCGGAACTTACCCGACAAGGAATTTCGCTACCTTAGGACCGTTATAGTTACGGCCGCCGTTTACCGGGGCTTCGATCAAGAGCTTCGCTTGCGCTAACCCCATCAATTAACCTTCCGGCACCGGGCAGGCGTCACACCGTATACGTCATCTTGCGATTTTGCACAGTGCTGTGTTTTTAATAAACAGTTGCAGCCACCTGGTATCTGCGACTCTCGTCAGCTCCATCCGCGAGGGACTTCACCATCAAGAGCGTACCTTCTCCCGAAGTTACGGTACCATTTTGCCTAGTTCCTTCACCCGAGTTCTCTCAAGCGCCTTGGTATTCTCTACCCGACCACCTGTGTCGGTTTGGGGTACGATTCCATCAAATCTGAAGCTTAGAGGCTTTTCCTGGAAGCATGGCATCAATGACTTCACACCCGTAGGTGCTCGACGTCGTGTCTCAGCCTTAGAAAGAGCCGGATTTACCTAACTCTTAAGCCTACGCACTTGAACCAGGACAACCGTCGCCTGGCCCACCTAGCCTTCTCCGTCCCCCCATCGCAATTTGATTGAGTACGGGAATATTAACCCGTTTCCCATCGACTACGCTTTTCAGCCTCGCCTTAGGGGTCGACTCACCCTGCCCCGATTAACGTTGGACAGGAACCCTTGGTCTTCCGGCGGGGAGGTTTTTCACCCCCCTTGTCGTTACTCATGTCAGCATTCGCACTTCTGATACCTCCAGCAAACCTTACGATTCACCTTCAACGGCTTACAGAACGCTCCCCTACCCAATGCCCAAAGGACATTGCCGCAGCTTCGGTGTATTGCTTAGCCCCGTTACATCTTCCGCGCAGGCCGACTCGACTAGTGAGCTATTACGCTTTCTTTAAATGATGGCTGCTTCTAAGCCAACATCCTAGCTGTCTGAGCCTTCCCACATCGTTTCCCACTTAGCAATACTTTGGGACCTTAGCTGGCGGTCTGGGTTGTTTCCCTCTCCACGACGGACGTTAGCACCCGCCGTGTGTCTCCCGGATAGTACTTACTGGTATTCGGAGTTTGCAAAGGGTTGGTAAGTCGGGATGACCCCCTAGCCTTAACAGTGCTCTACCCCCAGTAGTATTCGTCCGAGGCGCTACCTAAATAGCTTTCGGGGAGAACCAGCTATCTCCGAGTTTGATTGGCCTTTCACCCCTAGCCACAAGTCATCCGCTAATTTTTCAACATTAGTCGGTTCGGTCCTCCAGTTGATGTTACTCAACCTTCAACCTGCCCATGGCTAGATCACCCGGTTTCGGGTCTATATCCAGAGACTGAGCGCCCAGTTAAGACTCGCTTTCGCTACGGCTCCCCTATACGGTTAACCTTGCCACTGAATATAAGTCGCTGACCCATTATACAAAAGGTACGCAGTCACACCACGAAGGTGCTCCTACTGCTTGTACGTACACGGTTTCAGGTTCTATTTCACTCCCCTCACAGGGGTTCTTTTCGCCTTTCCCTCACGGTACTGGTTCACTATCGGTCAGTCAGGAGTATTTAGCCTTGGAGGATGGTCCCCCCATATTCAGACAGGATATCACGTGTCCCGCCCTACTCGATTTCACGCTCGATGAAGCGTCGGTTACGGGGCTATCACCCTGTATCGCCAAGCTTTCCAGCTTGTTCACCTACTTCAACGAGTGCTTAAGGGCTAATCCAGGTTCGCTCGCCGCTACTACCGGAATCTCGGTTGATTTCTTCTCCTCGGGGTACTTAGATGTTTCAGTTCCCCCGGTTTGCTCTGTTAACCTATGGATTCAGTTAACAGTAACTGCTTATGCAGTTGGGTTTCCCCATTCGGAAATCGCAGACTCAAACGGCTCTTACTGCCTTATCTGCGCTTATCGCAAGTTAGTACGTCCTTCATCGCCTCTGACTGCCCAGGCATCCACCGTGTACGCTTAGTCACTTAACCATACAACCCGAAGGAGTTTCGGGTTGTTGTTTAAACAACCTAAGTTGTCTCGCGTTTAATTTACATGAGTGCGAGACAGATTTTGCCGGACTCAAATTTTGAACAAGACCTAAGTCTTATTCGATACCAAGCACACTTGAATGTGTTGTTGGTGTTTATCTTTCGATAAACATTGAGAACTTTACAAACAACAATAAATTGTTGTTTTGTCAGCTTTCCAAATTGTTAAAGAGCAAGATTCCCTTTCTATTTAAAGAAAAGATGAACCATTTTTAAACATTCTCAGCGAAAACGCTTAAAGATGGTGGAGTTATGCGGGATCGAACCGCAGACCTCCTGCGTGCAAGGCAGGCGCTCTCCCAGCTGAGCTATAACCCCATCGTTAGTGGTGGGTCTGAGTGGACTCGAACCACCGACCTTACGCTTATCAGGCGTACGCTCTAACCACCTGAGCTACAGACCCACTTGATGCTCAAATCTAAACCAAATCAATCTGTGTGGACACTCATCACGATAATCATCGTGTAAGGAGGTGATCCAGCGCCAGGTTCCCCTAGCGCTACCTTGTTACGACTTCACCCCAGTCATGAACCACAAAGTGGCAAGCGTCCTCCCGAAGGTTAAACTACCTGCTTCTTTTGCAGCCCACTCCCATGGTGTGACGGGCGGTGTGTACAAGGCCCGGGAACGTATTCACCGCAACATTCTGATTTGCGATTACTAGCGATTCCGACTTCATGGAGTCGAGTTGCAGACTCCAATCCGGACTACGACGTACTTTGTGAGATTCGCTCCACCTCGCGGTCTTGCTGCCCTCTGTATACGCCATTGTAGCACGTGTGTAGCCCTACTCGTAAGGGCCATGATGACTTGACGTCGTCCCCACCTTCCTCCGGTTTATCACCGGCAGTCTCCCTGGAGTTCCCACCATTACGTGCTGGCAAACAAGGATAAGGGTTGCGCTCGTTGCGGGACTTAACCCAACATTTCACAACACGAGCTGACGACAGCCATGCAGCACCTGTCTCTCAGTTCCCGAAGGCACAAGACTGTCTCCAGTCTCTTCTGAGGATGTCAAGAGTAGGTAAGGTTCTTCGCGTTGCATCGAATTAAACCACATGCTCCACCGCTTGTGCGGGCCCCCGTCAATTCATTTGAGTTTTAATCTTGCGACCGTACTCCCCAGGCGGTCTACTTAACGCGTTAGCTCCGAAAGCCACGACTCTAGGTCACAACCTCCAAGTAGACATCGTTTACGGCGTGGACTACCAGGGTATCTAATCCTGTTTGCTCCCCACGCTTTCGCATCTGAGTGTCAGTATCTGTCCAGGGGGCCGCCTTCGCCACCGGTATTCCTTCAGATCTCTACGCATTTCACCGCTACACCTGAAATTCTACCCCCCTCTACAGTACTCTAGCTTGTCAGTTTCAAATGCGATTCCTAGGTTGAGCCCAGGGCTTTCACATCTGACTTAACAAACCACCTGCATGCGCTTTACGCCCAGTAATTCCGATTAACGCTTGCACCCTCCGTATTACCGCGGCTGCTGGCACGGAGTTAGCCGGTGCTTCTTCTGTAGGTAACGTCAAATGATTAAGGTATTAGCTTAACCACCTTCCTCCCTACTGAAAGTACTTTACAACCCGAAGGCCTTCTTCATACACGCGGCATGGCTGCATCAGGCTTGCGCCCATTGTGCAATATTCCCCACTGCTGCCTCCCGTAGGAGTCTGGACCGTGTCTCAGTTCCAGTGTGGCTGATCATCCTCTCAGACCAGCTAGGGATCGTCGCCTTGGTGAGCCCTTACCTCACCAACTAGCTAATCCCACCTGGGCATATCCGGTAGCACAAGGCCCGAAGGTCCCCTGCTTTGCTCTTACGAGGTTATGCGGTATTAGCCATCGTTTCCAATGGTTATCCCCCTCTACCGGGCAATTTCCCAGGCATTACTCACCCGTCCGCCGCTCGCCACCCAAGGAACAAGTTCCTCTGTGCTGCCGCTCGACTTGCATGTGTTAGGCCTGCCGCCAGCGTTCAATCTGAGCCATGATCAAACTCTTCAATTAAAAGTTTTTGAAGCTTTCGCTTCGGCTCAATGAATACTGATTACATTCTTTGCTTAATAAAAAGCGAAGTAATGTTGAATTGACTGTGCTGAATGATTGCTCATTCAAATGGTCACTCAGTTCATTGATAAATCTTTTGCGATTATCATCAACGAGTGCCCACACAGATTGATTGGTTTATATTGTTAAAGAGCTTGGCTTTCAGTGCTTTAGCACGTCAGCGAGGTGCGTATAATACGCTTCCCACTTTGAAAGTCAACATAAAACTCTAAAATTTTTAGAACTTTATGGTGACTCGTCTATTGCTAGACCAGTCGGACCTTTTGTCTTCACTTTTAAAAAGTGAAAATAAATAGGAGCCTGGCGATGTTCTACTCTCACATGGGGAAACCCCACACTACCATCGACGCTGTTTCGTTTCACTTCTGAGTTCGGGATGGAGTCAGGTGGGTCCAAAACGCTATGGTCGCCAAGCAAATTCTTTCTCTCTATTTCTAGAGAATAATCTGGAAAGCTGTCTTCGTTCTCACACACATTCTTATGCGCTTAGCTTTGAGTCCACTACAAAACCCCTTGGGTGTTGTATGGTTAAGCCTCACGGGCAATTAGTACAGGTTAGCTCAACGCCTCACAACGCTTACACACCCTGCCTATCAACGTTCTAGTCTCGAACAACCCTTTAGGATACTTAAAGTATCAGGGAAGACTCATCTCAGGGCTCGCTTCCCGCTTAGATGCTTTCAGCGGTTATCGATTCCGAACTTAGCTACCGGGCAATGCGTCTGGCGACACAACCCGAACACCAGAGGTTCGTCCACTCCGGTCCTCTCGTACTAGGAGCAGCCCCCTTCAATCTTCCAACGCCCACGGCAGATAGGGACCGAACTGTCTCACGACGTTCTAAACCCAGCTCGCGTACCACTTTAAATGGCGAACAGCCATACCCTTGGGACCGACTTCAGCCCCAGGATGTGATGAGCCGACATCGAGGTGCCAAACACCGCCGTCGATA
>NZ_ADBD01000006.1:0-75288 GCF_000176715.1 Vibrio sp. RC586
ATAAACTGTCGTGTCAAACACTTTTTTCAGTTTATTTTCGTTGGCGATTTCACCACCTAAAATACCGAACTGAATCACTGCTAACGCTTGTTGCGTCTGCCGTGTCAGTGAGGGCGGATTATAGAGAAGCTAGTTATATTGGCAAGCACTTTTTAGAAGTTTTTTAAAGATTTCGGATGCTTGGTGATGTTTTAGGCATAATTGGCTATTTATTAATGATTAGGCCATCTACTATACCCAGTACTCGCTTATAAAAAGGTGAAATCATGAGTTCAATTCGTAGCTACAAAGGTATTACGCCCAAAATGGGAGAAAAGGTTTATGTGGATGCCAGTGCAGTCATCGTGGGTGACATTGAATTAGATGATGATGCCAGCATTTGGCCTTTAGTGGCCGCTCGTGGTGATGTAAACCACATTCGGATTGGAAAGCGCACTAATATTCAAGACGGTTCTGTATTGCATGTCACCCACAAAAATGCTGAAAACCCGAATGGTTATCCTCTACTGATAGGAGAGGATGTAACGGTTGGGCATAAAGTCATGCTGCATGGTTGCACTATTCATGATCGAGTATTAGTCGGTATGGGTTCTATAGTGTTGGATGGCGCTGTGATTGAAAGTGATGTGATGATTGGCGCGGGCAGTTTAGTGCCTCCAGGCAAGCAACTCGAAAGTGGCTTTCTTTATATAGGCAGCCCAGTAAAACAAGCACGCCCACTCAATGATAAGGAGCGTGCTTTTCTCTTAAAGTCCTCAAGCAACTACGTTCAGAGTAAAAATGACTATCTGAATGACGTTAAAACCGTTCGCGAGTGATCTCAATTTGACCTAGAGCGTTAAACATTTCGTCTTCTATCGCCTGTTCGGCGAGTTCCTCTAGGTCAAAACGCCACTCACTGAATACCGTCATTACGTGTTGCGATTCTGCTAAGGCTTCGCCTGAGAGTTCTTGTAGAACTTGACGTGCCACAAGACATTCGATTAATGCTCCGTTTTGCTGAGCAAAAAATACGACGGCTTGTTTGCTCTCATCCCAATGCTGTAAATCTGGAAACAGGATGGATTGGTTCATAGTGCCCCCTCAAGATTTTTACGCAGCTCGCGCAAAATTTGTTTGGTTCCCGGACGTAACCCTCGCCATAACATAAAACTTTCCGCGGCTTGCCCCACCAGCATACCTAAGCCATCAATCACCTGCGCACAACCTTGTTGTAGAGCCCATTGGTTAAACACGGTATGCCCTTTGCCATACATCATGTCATAACATATTGAATGGGCAGCGAAAATCACTGGCTGAATCGCGGGCAACTCACCTTCTAAACTGGCTGAGGTCGAGTTAATGATCACATCATAGCTTTGAGTAAGCTCTGTGAATGGTTTGGCTATCACTGCACCGTACGGTGCCAGTAGTTCCGCCAATTGTTCGGCTTTAGATAACGTCCGATTGGTAATCGTAATCGAGGCGGGCTTTTGATCCAGCAGTGGTTTGAGCACGCCACGCGCCGCACCACCTGCGCCTATCAACAAAATATTCGCGCCTTTGAGTTGCACTTGTTGAGCAAGTAGATCTTGCACCAAGCCTTCACCATCGGTGTTGTCTCCCAATATTTCACCGTCATCTAACTTTTTGAGCGTGTTCACAGCCCCAGCCAACCGAGCGCGTTCCGTCAGTCGCCCAGCAAAACGATAGGCGTCTTCTTTGAAAGGCACCGTCACATTACAGCCTCGGCCACCTTGCGCAAAAAAGTGACTCGCGGCCTCGATAAACCCATCGACTGGCGCACATTGCGCGGTATAGGTCATGGGCTGCTGGGTTTGACGCGCAAACAGCGTATGAATAAAGGGGGATTTACTGTGGTTAATGGGATTACCAAAAACTACATACTGATCGATTTGAGAAGCCATATCCTTGCCTACACAATCAAAAGGGTCACTTGCTCGACCCTATCACTCACAACTTCAAGTGTCACCATTCACGCGGCACTAAAAACTCGCTCAACTGGGCTTCTGGGGTATCGGACTCAGGTTGATAAGCGTATTCCCAACGCGCTAGAGGCGGCATCGACATCAAAATTGACTCGGTACGCCCACCGGTTTGCAGACCAAACAGCGTGCCGCGATCCAACACCAAATTAAATTCAACATATCGACCACGACGATAGAGTTGGAATTGGCGCTCACGCTCTGTAAAGGGTGTGTTTTTACGTTTTTCGACAATCGGCACATAAGCTTGGGTATAACCTTCACCGACCGCCTGCATATAGGCGAAACATTGTTCGAATGGCCACTCATTCAGATCATCAAAAAACAATCCACCGATGCCGCGTGTTTCATTGCGGTGCGGTAAGTAGAAGTAGCGATCACACCATGCTTTATGCTGGTTATAGATGTCCGCACCAAAAGGTGCGCAGAGATTTTTTGCAGTGTGGTGCCAGAACTGACAATCCTCAACAAAGGGGTAAAACGGCGTAAGGTCAAAACCACCCCCAAACCACCAGATCGGGGCTTCGCCCTCTTTTTCAGCAATAAAAAAGCGCACATTGGCATGAGAAGTTGGGATATACGGATTTTTCGGATGCATGACCAGAGAAACCCCCATGGCTTCAAAACGACGCCCCGCCAACTCTGGGCGATGGGCCGTGGCGGAACCCGGCATCTGTTCACCAAACACATGGGAAAAATTTACACCGCCTTGTTCGAAAACGGCACCATCGCGCATCACTCGGGTACGGCCACCGCCCCCCAACTTTTCACCCGACTCACGTTGCCATGCATCTTCAATAAATTGCGCTTGGCCATCTGCGGCTTCCAATTGCTGGCAAATTTGATCTTGTAACTGCAGCAAAAAGCTCTTCACTGCTTGTTTATCTATGTTTGACTTCACGTTCTCTCCTGCGCAGGGTTATCCCTGTCTTAACACTTGTAAACTGCGTGCATCGCGAATTTCGCTCGGACCACAACGGCCACTGGTTTCACCTTCCAACACGGTCTCAATTTGATTTCCTAACTGAGCCACCACTTCTTGCCGTGTGGTGCAAGCCGGTTGCCCACTCAAGTTGGCACTGGTTGACGTTAATGGTTTACCAAACGCCAAACACAATTGCTGCACTAACGGATGATTAGACACTCGCACCGCCACCGTATCAAACTGACCGCGCACCCAGCTTGGAGTATCAACACTTGCGGGCATCACCCAAGTTAAAGGAGCGGGCCAAGAAGCCAAAACTTGCAGCAATTGTTGTTCTGTCAGTTGGTCTTCATCAATGTAAGGGCGTAACTGCTCATAGTTTGCGGCAATCAAGATCACCCCTTTTTCAATCGGACGTTGCTTAATCGCGAGTAAACGCAGCATCGCGGCTTGGTTATCCGGATCACAGCCTAAACCAAATACCCCCTCGGTAGGATAGGCAATCACACCGCCACTTTGCAGCACATGCACCGCTTGTTGCAGATTGTCCACTTTATTGACTCCTATATATCACTCAATAGCAGTGTACGAATAGTATGGCGATTGACCAGTGATTCTCGCCACCAACAAAAGGCAAACGTTTGCTTGAGATAAAAATCCCCGTATAATGCGCCGCAATACGGGTTTACCCGACCAATTTAAACACTGAAGGAGTTTGAGATGACAGTCGGTATTATCATGGGTTCCAAATCAGACTGGCCAACCATGAAACACGCAGCAGAGATGCTTGACCAGTTTGGTGTGGCTTATGAAACCAAGGTGGTTTCGGCACATCGTACTCCTCATCTGCTGGCCGACTACGCCTCAAGCGCCAAAGAACGTGGTTTACAAGTGATCATCGCTGGGGCTGGCGGTGCGGCGCATCTGCCGGGAATGACGGCAGCGTTTACAAGCCTGCCTGTTTTAGGTGTACCCGTTCAATCACGCGCTCTATCTGGCCTCGACTCCTTATACTCCATTGTGCAGATGCCAAAAGGTATTGCGGTGGGCACATTAGCGATTGGTGAAGCGGGTGCCGCGAATGCGGGCTTGCTCGCTGCGCAAATCATCGGCATTCACAATCCCGAAGTGATGAGCAAGGTAGAAGTCTTCCGCGCCAAGCAAACACAGTCCGTGTTAGACAACCCAAATCCTGCGGAGGAGTAACGGATGCGTGTTTTAGTTCTGGGAGCTGGCCAGCTGGCGCGCATGATGTCTCTAGCCGGAGCACCATTGAATATTGAGACGATTGCGTTTGATGTCGGTAGCGAAAACATTGTGCATCCCTTAACTCAAACCGTGCTCGGCCACGGATTGGGGCAAGCGATTGAGCAAGCGGACGTGATCACGGCTGAGTTTGAACACATTCCCCATCCGATCCTCGATCTCTGTGCTCGCAGCGGCAAGCTTTACCCAAGTGCTGAAGCGATCAAAGCCGGTGGCGATCGTCGATTAGAAAAAGCCTTATTAGATCGTGCCCAAGTGGCGAATGCTCGCTATGCAATTATTCGTAGCCGAGACGATCTGACCTCAGCTATCTCTGAGATTGGATTGCCTATGGTGCTGAAAAGTGCACTCGGTGGCTATGACGGCAAAGGTCAATGGCGTTTAAAAGAACAAGCTCAGGTCGACAATATCTGGGGTGAGTTAGCACAGTATCTTGAAGCAAATCCAGAACAAGCGATTGTGGCAGAAGAATTTGTGGCTTTTAATCGCGAAGTATCACTGGTGGGTGCTCGCAACGTCGCAGGTGATATTGTGGTTTATCCTTTAGCAGAAAACGTTCACATCCAAGGTGTACTCAGCCTTTCGACGGCGATTGATGCACCTACTCTGCAAACCCAAGCGGAAGCGATGTTTAAAGCGGTGGCTGAGCAGCTTAACTATGTCGGTGTATTAGCGCTGGAATTTTTTGAAGTAAAAGGCAAGTTACTGATCAATGAAATCGCACCACGAGTTCATAACTCCGGTCACTGGACTCAACAAGGCGCGGAAACCTGCCAGTTCGAAAATCACTTACGCGCGGTATGTGGTTTGCCACTGGGTAGCACCAAACTGGTTCGTGAAACCGCGATGATCAATATTCTCGGTGAAGACCAGCTCCCATCTTCAGTGTTGGCAATGGAAGGTTGCCATGTACACTGGTACGGCAAGGCCAAACGCCCAGGGCGAAAAATGGGACACATCAATGTGACCGCTGATTACAGTGGTGAGTTGCAACGCAAACTATGCCAATTAGCGACCGTGTTAGATGAGAAGGCTTTTCCTGCCGTACACGCAGTAGCAAAGGAAATTCAGCCTTAATCCATACCTCACTAATGTAATAAAGCCGCGTCTAACGCGGCTTTAATTTTTATGCGATGGGCAAAAACCGAGGTTAACTGTCCTGAATATTCCCACATTGACGATTGGCGCACTGATAACGGATACCTGCCGCGCTCTTTTTCTCAACCATCACCGTAAAGCCACACATGGCACAAGTCTGAGCAATCGGCTTAGCGTTGAGCGCAAATTTGCATTTAGGGTAAGCATCACAGGCATAAAATAGCTTGCCGAAGCGAGACTTTCGTTCGATGAGATGACCTTTACCACAGTCAGGGCAAATAATATCTGGAGAGCTTTCCGCTTGATTAGGCGAATCCATCGACTCGATATGATGGCACTGCGGATAATGGCTACAACCAATAAACATCCCGTAACGACCTTGGCGTAGCACCAGCTCATGTCCACACTCAGGACAAGGCACACCTAACTCTTTGATGATATGGCCATCATTTTGATGCAAAGGCTTAATGTAGTCACACCCCGGATACGCAGTACAGCCGAAAAAAGGCCCGTGTTTACCGTGGCGCAGCTGCAATTCTGCGCCACATCGAGGACAGGGTGAAGATTGCAGCGCATGTTCATGGGCGGCAAACAGTTGTGGGTCGATTTTACTGCTCATAGACAATTCACAGGCTTAATGCAAAATGCCTTGTTCTTTGCTGTACAGCAGCTCTTCCATCACTGTGTAAGCATTTTCATTACCCGGGACATTGAACAGCACCATCAGGATGATCCATTTCAGGTCATCAAGCTCAAACTCATCGGTTTCTAATCCCATGACACGGTCGATCACCATTTCACGAGTTTCTGGGGTCAGCACATTGATGTGTTCAAGAAACAGCAGGAAACCACGCGATTCGAGATCCAGTCGTTCAATCTCTTCCGGCGCGTAAATACGCATTGAAGTGGGTGCACTTTTCGCAATTGCGGTTTGTGCATCGGTTTGTTGCAAAGCCGCCAGCTCTTCCAACCAGTGGAGGGCCTTGTAGATGTCTTTTTGGTGAAACCCAGCACGCAGCAGTTCATCTTCCAGCTGGTCCTGATCCACTTGCAAATCTGCATCGCTATGGACGTAGGTTTCGAACAGATACATCAGAATATCCATCATCATAGCTAGCCTCTCCCCTTTCTAATATAGCCACCAGGTACTGCAACCACATGCCCAAGGAGCTCAAGCTCCAAGAGCTGCATCATGATATCTTGCACCGGTATCTGGGTCCGGCTTGCGAGAATATCAATAGGTGTAGCTTCTACTCCTACGTTAGCTAACAGCTCGGGAAATGGCAATTCTTCATCGCCCTGCGGAGCAGAAAAAAGTGTGGCTTGGTAAGGAACCCGCTCAGAGAGTGACCAAGTGAGTGCATTTTTGAGCTCTTGATGAATTTGTTGCACGCTCTGAACTAAACAAGCCCCCTGACGAATCAACTGATTACTACCCTGACTAGAGGCATTGTAAATAGAACCTGGAACCACAAAGACCTCACGCCCCTGCTCTGCCGCATAACGCGCGGTGATCAAAGAGCCACTTTTCTCCGCAGCTTCAACCACGACCACACCAAGCGATAACCCACTAATAATACGGTTGCGTCGCGGAAAGTGATCAGCTTTGGGAGGCACATAAGGTGCAAATTCCGAGACTAAAGCGCCTTGTGTAATAATCCGCTCAGCGAGTCCTTGATGCTGTTTGGGGTAGATTTGAGTCAAACCAGAACCTAACACAGCCACAGTTTGCCCTTGTGCTTGCAAAGCGCCATCATGGGCATGTCCATCAATACCGATAGCAAGCCCACTCACCACCACTAATCCAGATTGAACTAACTCGCTAGCAAACTGACGCGCAATTTGTCGACCATCAATCGTGGCATTGCGACTACCGACAATCGCCACGGCAGGATCGTGCAAAGCCCCGCATATCCCTTCAATAAACAATACCGGAGGAGGAACTGAGATTTCTTTTAATAGGCGGGGATAAAGCGGGCAATGCGGCGTCACTATGTGGCGATTTTTCGCACCATTTCGCCATTGCAAGCATTGCTCGGCTTGCTTGGCGGCTTCCGTGGTTAAATACACCAATTGTTCTGATTTGAGCCCTAGCGCCAACCACTGCTTTGGCGTAACGCTTTGCAGTTGCGTTGGCGTTTGGGTAGCAAGGAGATGGGAAATTGTCCTGCTACCCAGCTTAGGGGTGAAGCAAAGCGCTAGCCAAATGGCTAAGTCCTGATCCTTCATTAACTGGCATCATTAACCAAATCAGTTTGTTCCGTAGATTGCGCAACCTCTGCTTGAGCTTCTTGGTTTGCAATCTGCGGCGACAGTGCCAGCACATCATTACTGATCGGGGCTGAACTGTTGGTGATCAATGCCAAGCTAAACCGCTCATAAGGGCGGATCACCATCAAGGTGCCCACTTTTAGACTGGGTAGCTGTACATCCACCTCTGAGCCTTCTTGCTGGTAAGTAAACTGGCCTTTCTTACCGTTAACTTTCGCGCCTGCTTGGTAGAGTTCAAACATACTGCCTTGCGCAAGGCCATCACTACTCCCTTGATCAATTACAACAACTTGATTCTGCCCCGCATACTGGCTGCCTTCTAGCGAACCGAGGATATGCGCTTCACTCCCAGCTGGAGCAGGCTGCGGATAGAAAGTCGTTGAGAGTTGTCGCTCTTCAATCTCCACTTCCGGTAACGCAATATCGTTAGCCAAAATCTCTTGATTTTGTTCTTGCAAGGTTAAACCACTGAAATTGCTCTCTGTCGTGGCGAGCTCACCGGTCGCGACCAAACGCAGCACAACCATCACTTCATCATCACGCTGATATTGTGCCACTTCGCGATAAATGCCCCACTTTTTCTCGGTTTGTACTCCTGTGATGTACAGCTGATCTTGCTTGGTCAGATATTTACGACCATCGCTTGAACCAATCACCCGCACGCTATCTTGCAAGGCCGCTCTCTCCATCAGGCGGTCGGACTGCAGATAAGGCAACACTAAACCTTCCTGCACAGTCGGAACGGCTTGTTTTTCCAATACACGCACTTGCGGGCTCAGTTTTCGCATCGGTTTTAGGCTGAGTACGGGTTGTCCATCGCGCCAAAACAGCGTCAGTTTATCTCCAGGATAAATCAGATGTGGGTTATCAATCTCTGGGTTGACTTGCCAAAGCCTTGGCCATAGCCATGGGCTATCAAGATACAGCGCCGAAATATCCCACAAGGTATCGCCCTTCACCACGGTATACGTTTTCGGTGCACCTTGTTTGAGAGTCAGCGGAGTTTGCTCATCCGCCCTTACCTGCCCACTCAGTAAAGTGAACGGTAATAAAGCGCAGGCAATATAACGGGTTAGTCGTGCCATGACCTAGCTTCCTTGGTCGAAAAAATAACGGGGTATCGGAGAAATCACGTCCGGATGCTGTCATTTGGGTCTTAAAATGTCTAGAATTGAGCCAACACGCATTAAGCTGTTTCGGCACAGTTCAACATTTCGAGTGTATATGTCTGTATTGCAAGTATTAACATTCCCAGATGATCGACTGCGTACCGTTGCAAAACCGGTCGAGAAAGTGACGCCAGAAATCCAACAAATCATCGATGACATGTTGGAAACCATGTATGCCGAAGAAGGCATTGGATTGGCGGCAACTCAAGTCGATATTCATCAACGTATCGTGGTGATCGATATTTCTGAAACTCGCGATCAGCCTATGGTGCTGATTAACCCAGAAATCATCGAAAAACGCGGTGAAGATGGTATTGAAGAGGGTTGTTTATCTGTCCCAGGCGCACGAGCGTTAGTTCCACGCGCTGCAGAAGTGACAGTGAAAGCACAGGATCGCAATGGTCAAGAGTACAGCTTTGAAGCTGACGACCTACTGGCTATCTGTGTACAACATGAACTCGATCATCTAGCGGGTAAGCTGTTTGTTGACTATCTGTCACCACTTAAGCGCAACCGTATTAAAGAGAAGCTAGAGAAAGTTAAACGCTTCAATGAGAAAAAATAAATTACTGTGAGGTAACCTTGAGCCAATCACTACGTATTGTCTTTGCAGGTACTCCGGATTTCGCCGCCCGTCACTTGGCGGCGTTATTGTCTTCGGAGCACGAGATCATTGCGGTCTACACCCAGCCCGATCGCCCAGCGGGTCGCGGCAAAAAACTCACTGCTAGCCCAGTTAAAACCCATGCTCTCGAGCACAACATTCCGGTTTATCAGCCTGAAAACTTTAAATCTGACGAGTCCAAGCAACAACTTGCCGCACTCAACGCCGACTTAATGGTGGTGGTAGCCTACGGTTTACTGTTGCCTAAGGTGGTTTTGGATACGCCTAAACTTGGTTGTATTAATGTACACGGCTCTATTCTGCCGCGTTGGCGTGGTGCTGCACCGATCCAACGTTCAATTTGGGCTGGTGATAGTGACACTGGCGTCACCATCATGCAGATGGATGTCGGCCTTGATACGGGCGATATGCTGAAAATTGCTACTCTACCGATCGAAGCAAGCGACACCAGTGCCTCAATGTACGACAAACTGGCCGAACTGGGGCCACAAGCCTTGTTAGAGTGCTTGCAAGAGATCGCTCAAGGTACAGCCGTTGCAGTCAAACAAGACGATACGCTGGCTAATTACGCACATAAACTCAGCAAAGAAGAAGCGCGCATCAACTGGAATGATGAAGCCGTGCATATCGAACGCTGTATTCGAGCCTTTAATCCGTGGCCAATGAGCCATTTTGAGGTGGCGGAAAACAGCATCAAAGTGTGGCACGCCCGCGTGGAAACCCGAGCGGTCACCCAAGCTTCAGGCACAATTATCCAAGCCGATAAAAGTGGGATTTATGTGGCCACTGGGCAAGGTATTCTGGTGCTCGAAAGCCTACAGATTCCTGGCAAGAAAGCCTTGCCAGTACAAGATATTCTCAACGCGCGTGCCGACTGGTTTAGTGTCGGCAGCCAACTCAGTTAATCCTGAACCCTAGTCAATCGATGGCTGGGGTTCTGCTTTTTTTGTTTAGGTTTTATTATGAATGTTCGCGCCGCTGCTGCGTCAGCTCTATACCAAGTGGTTGATTTAGGGCAATCCCTATCCAATGCTTTGCCTACCGCTCAGCAGCAAATCAGACCGCGAGATCACGCCCTGCTGCAAGAGATCTGCTATGGCGTTTTGCGCCAGTTACCACGTTTGGAATCGATTAGCCAAGCCTTGATGGAAAAGCCGTTGAAAGGCAAACAACGTGTATTCCACTTTCTGATTTTGGTTGGCTTATACCAGATCAGCTTTATGCGTATCCCTGCCCATGCGGCAGTCGGTGAAACGGTTGAAGGCGCTCAGGATCTGAAAGGCCCACGCTTGCGTGGTTTGATTAACGCAGTACTGCGCAACTACCAGCGTGAACAAGAACGTTTAGACGCTCAAGCCACCAGCCATGATGCGGGCCGTTATGGTCACCCAAGTTGGTTACTGAAATTGCTCAAAGAGAGTTACCCTGAGCAGTGGCAACAAATCGTTGAAGCCAACAACAGCAAAGCCCCAATGTGGCTGCGCGTTAACCATCAGCACCACAGCCGTGATGAATACCAAGCTCTGCTTGAACAAGCGGAAATTGCCAGCGAACCACATTCACAAGCGGAAGACGCACTTTGCTTAGTAAATCCGTGCGATGTTAACCAACTCCCCGGTTTCGCCGAAGGTTGGGTTTCAGTGCAAGATGCCGCAGCACAGTTAGCACTGACTTACCTCGCACCTAAAGCCGGAGAGCTGATCTTAGATTGCTGCGCCGCCCCAGGAGGTAAAACCGCGCACATTCTGGAGCGCACTCCGGATAGCCAAGTCGTCGCCATTGATTGTGATGAAACACGCCTCAAACGCGTACAAGAAAACCTACAGCGTTTAAAACTCAACGCGCAGGTGATTTGTGGTGATGCTCGTTACCCACAAGATTGGTGGCAAGACGAACAATTTGATCGCATCTTATTGGATGCTCCTTGTTCGGCAACAGGCGTTATTCGCCGCCATCCTGACATCAAATGGCTGCGTCGCGCGGAAGATATCCCAGCATTAGCCGAGCTACAGCGCGAAATTTTGGATGCGATGTGGCAACAACTTAAGCCCGGTGGTACTTTGGTGTACGCAACGTGCTCGATCACACCTCAAGAAAACTGCTTACAGGTCAAAGCGTTCCTTGAACGCACACCAGAAGCAAGCTTGGTAGGTTCCGATCCTGCGCAGCCCGGCCGCCAAATTCTTCCGGGAGAAGAAGCAATGGACGGTTTCTATTACGCCGTGTTAAGCAAACAGAACTGATTCGGTCAACCAAGGTGAGTCTTCACTCACCTTGGGCGTAAGTAAACAAAGAGAACAGGTTATGAAAATCATCATTCTTGGTGCAGGGCAAGTCGGCGGCACACTCGCCGAAAACTTGGTTGGCGAAAACAACGACATTACTGTGGTCGATAAAAACGCCGATCGACTGCGCGATTTACAAGATAAATATGATTTACGCGTGGTCAACGGCCATGCCAGCCACCCTGATGTGCTGCGCGAAGCTGGGGCACAAGATGCTGATATGCTGGTTGCCGTCACCAATACTGACGAAACCAACATGGCAGCCTGTCAGGTCGCTTTCACTCTGTTTAACACGCCCAACCGAATTGCCCGTATTCGCTCTCCACAATATCTGGCAGAAAAAGAAGCGCTGTTCCAATCAGGGGCAGTGCCCGTTGATCACCTGATTGCACCGGAAGAACTGGTCACCAGCTATATCGAGCGTTTGATCCAGTATCCGGGCGCATTGCAAGTGGTGAGCTTTGCGGAAGAAAAAGTCAGCCTAGTGGCGGTGAAAGCCTATTACGGTGGCCCACTGGTCGGTAATGCGCTTTCCGCCCTGCGTGATCACATGCCACACATCGATACTCGCGTGGCGGCGATTTTCCGTCAAGGCCGTCCGATTCGTCCACAAGGCACCACCATTATTGAAGCGGATGATGAAGTGTTTTTCGTTGCGGCCAGCAACCACATTCGCTCAGTGATGAGTGAATTGCAGCGTCTTGAAAAACCCTATCGTCGAATCATGATTGTCGGCGGCGGCAACATAGGCGCAAGCCTTGCAAAACGCTTGGAACACACTTACAGCGTGAAGTTGATTGAGCGAAGTTACCAGCGCGCAGAGCAGCTCTCGGAAGAGTTGGAAAACACCATCGTATTCTGTGGCGATGCGGCCGATCAGGAACTGCTGTCAGAAGAAAACATCGATCAAGTCGATGTCTTTATCGCGCTGACCAACGAAGATGAAACCAATATTATGTCGGCCATGCTTGCCAAACGCATGGGCGCCAAAAAAGCCATGGTGCTGATCCAGCGCAGTGGCTATGTCGATTTAGTTCAAGGCGGTGTGATTGATGTGGCCATATCACCCCAGCAAGCCACCATCTCAGCCCTGTTAACCCACGTGCGCCGTGCCGATATCGTGAACGTATCTTCTTTGCGTCGTGGCGCTGCAGAGGCCATCGAAGCCATTGCTCACGGAGATGAAGCGACGTCAAAAGTGGTTGGGCGAGCCGTGGGAGATATCAAACTGCCACCGGGCACCACCATCGGCGCTATTGTTCGCGGTGAAGAAGTGCTGATTGCCCATGACCGCACTGTCATCGAGCAAGACGACCATGTCGTCATGTTCTTGGTCGATAAAAAATATGTGCCCGATGTGGAAGCTCTATTCCAGCCGAGCCCATTCTTCTTGTAGGGGTTGGCGTCATGCTCAACTTACGCCCCATTACGTTTATCATCGGGCTAGTGCTCTCCAAGCTGGCTCTGTTTATGTATATTCCCACCCTCGTTGCCTTTTTTACCGGTAGCGGTGGTTTTCTCGATTTTGCACAAGCGGTGATCATCACTCATCTTGTCGCGTTTTTCTGTTTGAGCATTGGCCGCACCGAAAACTTCCGATTAAACGTGCGCGATATGTTTTTGATCACCAGCTTGGTATGGGCGATTGCCAGCGCCTTTGCAGCGCTGCCTTTTGTGTTTATCAACCACATCACCTTTACTGATGCCTATTTTGAAACCATGTCCGGCCTCACCACAACTGGCTCAACCGTACTCAGCGGTTTAGACTCTATGCCACCCAGTATTTTGTTGTGGCGATCCATTCTGCAATGGTTAGGTGGTGTGGGCTTTATTGTCATGGCGGTTGCCGTATTGCCTATGCTCAACGTGGGCGGGATGAAACTATTCCAAACCGAATCATCTGACTGGTCTGATAAAAGTAGCCCACGCGCGAAAACTGTCGCGAAAAACATTGTGGCCGTGTATTTGGTGCTCACCGGCCTCTGTTTCATGGGCTACATCGCCACGGGAATGACTCCATTTGAGGCGATTAACCACGCCTTTACCACGTTATCCACCGGTGGGTATTCCACCAGCGATAGCTCAATGAATCGCTTCTCTCACGGTGCACATTGGGTCGCAACCCTGTTTATGTTTCTCGGCGGCTTGCCATTCTTACTGTTTGTACAAGCACTACGCAAACAGAGCCCACGCGCACTCTTTAAAGATGAACAAGTACGAGGCTTTTTCTGGCTATTTACGATCTCAAGCTTGATTGTCGCCACTTGGCTATGGTTGAAAAATGACTACGCAATTTTCGATGCACTACGCGTTTCGATGTTCAACATTGTCTCAGTCGTCACCACCACTGGATTTGGTCTCGATGACTTCACCGCGTGGGGTGCACTCCCCTCAACGATTTTTGCGTTCTTGTTGATGGCCGGAGCCTGTTCTGGCTCAACCTCTGGTGGCATTAAAGTGTTCCGCTTCCAAATTGCGATGGCACTGCTGAAAAAACAGCTACTCAACTTAGTTCACCCATCCGGTATTTTCATTCAGCGCTATAACCAGCGCCCAGTTAACGAAGAGGTCATCCGCTCTGTAGTCGCATTCGGTTTGACTTTCTTTATCACGATCGTGCTATTGGCTGGAGGGCTATCAGCCATGGGGCTCGACCCCATAACCAGTATTTCAGGCGCAGTAACTGCTGTGGCAAACGTGGGCCCAGGCATGGGCAATGTCATAGGCCCAACAGGTAACTTTGCTCCACTGCCTGATGCCGCAAAATGGTTACTGAGCTTTGGTATGTTAATGGGGCGCTTGGAGATCCTGACCATCTTAGTGCTGTTTTTCCCCGCATTCTGGCGACATTAAAAAGGAAGCATGATGAAACACTTCGTATTGGCGGCCAGTTTAGCAAGCCTGTCCGCTTTCGCTGGAGCCGGAGAAATCTTGCGATTGAAAGATGGTCGCGCCATTCAACTCAACGATGATTTCACTTGGCACTATATCGCGTCAGAAGAAAACTCAGCGGACAAGCCTCATGCCGCCCCCTTGATTGTCCAACCCACATTAACCGGTGTAGTTGTGACGCTCGGGGACAATCGCCCCATATTGCAGCTCAGTGACTCCGGTGTCGATGTGGTACTCAGTGCGCCACGCTACGAGCAAGGTCAATTGAAACTCGACAGCGCCATTACTAACCAAAGTAGTCAATCGGTGATTGCCGTTCGTTTGGCTATTCGGGTGCAAGATGCACAAGGTCAATGGAGTGAAGAACAAGAAGTGACAATTTGGCAGTCGATTAAGCGTATGGCCGAAACTTATTTGCGCCCACATACCTCTGTGGAGGGGAAATCCCTTGAGTTAATTCTCGAAGAGCAGAGTCAGTACACTCTGTATGCCACCATCAAGCAGATCGAAACGCGCTAATCCAAATAGCGCGCTTCTTTGGCTCATCAATGAGAGCACTAAACCGGCTCAACATAGAGATAAATTGCTAAGAAATGGCACGCACACCCCGCAAGCACAAAGGCGTGCCAAATCGCATGGTTATAGGGAATACGCTTCGCCACATAGAAAATGACCCCGAGCGAATAGATAAGCCCACCCACAGCTAATAAAGTCAAACCGCCGACTTCCAAATGAATCGCCAACTGATAAATCACGATCAGCGATAGCCAACCCATGGTCAGATACGTCACCAAAGAGAGCTTCTTGAAGCGATAGACAAAAGCAATCTTCATCAAAATGCCCATGAGAGCGAGCGACCAGATCACTATCATCAACCCAACCGCCAATGGTGTTCTTAAACTCACCAATAAAAACGGCGTATAGCTACCGGCAATCAACAGATAAATAGCACAATGGTCAAAGGTTTTTAACCAACGCTTAGCACGCCGGTAAGGGATGGAATGATAAAGCGTAGAAGCTAGAAATAACGCAATCATGCTGCCGCCATAAATGCTCATGCTGGTAATGGTCAATGCATCCGCTTGGTGATCGACCGCTTTGACGAGCAACAGCACTAAGCCGACTATCCCTAAAATAAGGCCCACACCATGGCTAATGGCATTGGCCACTTCTTCCTTAAAAGCATAACTGTTCGACATACACACCTAACCCAAACCCAAAACGTGGCATCAGTATGTCACATTGAGCTTACAAGTGTTAGCTAAAAGTTGGCGTGTTTTATCAGCAGTGACTATCCAAAAAAGCCAAAACACTTTTCCCTGCATCTTGTGGGGAAGTATGGCCAGATAGTGCTAAGTGGCGTTTCAACTCTCCTCGTCCTAACAGACTCGCCAACATACCTGATGCACCACGTTGATAGCGATCCACCTCAAACCAGAGTTGCAAAGAATCTTTATCACGGTAAGCCACGATTTCGACTTCACGCCAACGCCCATGAAAAGGCCCAGCTGTGGGGACAAATTCAAACTCTTGCACAAAAGGCAGAGCAAACCCTTTGGCTTGCTCACACTCAACCTGACGTAAACGCAGGCCTTGTGCTTCCAACGCACTAAAAATGCCATCCATCAGAGGATCGGGACGCACGGTGAGAATATCTTTATCTGTCGGATCGAATGCCCTTGCGATATCCAAGCCCGTTTCCAACCAAACTTTCGCATCACCAATGGTCACGGGCGTATTCCAAGGGATCGCGAGTTCAATATCAAAATCCCGAGTTTCACCCGCCTCAATCGCAAAAGCATAGGGTAAAGACCAACTGGCTAGCGTATAGGTATGAGGAATACGGCGAATTTGCTGGCCTTGCTGCTGGCCACGATCTTCAGCTGCTTCTGCGATATAACGGCAACAAAGTTTGAGTTCAATATTATCAATCTCTTGAGCCGTTGCTCCGCCATAAACATGAATAATGACTTTCACAGATTGACCAGGATAGAGCACTTCCTGCAGCAACACCGAATCAACTTTGGCTGCACCAATCCCAAAACTGGCGAGGGTTTTCTTGATAAACGACATAGATGCCTCCTGTGGTGAGTACTGCATAATAAAAGCTAAACCTAATCTCACTCAATCCACGCAGTGGAAAATAAATGTGACGCAAAATTGGTCAACTATCGATCATTTTAGCAACTGGTGCTAATCTATCTGCGATATGAACACATATCATTATTCCTGTCTCATTGTTCGGATCGGCAATCGCCAAAAGAGTGAATCGAGATAACGTTCGTTATCACAATCCACTCATAATGATTCAGGGTTTAACATCGGCAATGGATATGCCTGACAGTTAGGTTATGTAATGCGCACAGCTACCGTCAGGTTTTCACACACAAACCGTAGTGCAATGCGTCGCCGCAGTGGTTTTGCAGTGGCTCCAGTTGCAAAAAAGACAGCAACAGCCCCCACGCTGGTTGAAAGAAATGCGTTGACCGCATCCCCCGAGACCAAAGTGGTTCAGGCAGCTTAATTGAAAAGCGCAGTAAAACCTGCGCTTTTTTCTTGTCTGCGAATTGGTATTACCCAACGCTTTTGATACCTTTAGCCACAAATCACTATAAAAATTGTGGAGAAAGTCATGAAATGCCATCGCGTAGAAGAACTACTGCAACTACTTGAGCCTGAGTGGCACAAAGATTCCGAACTCAACCTGATTCAATTTTTGCTTAAACTTGCCCAAGAAGCAGGCTATCAAGGCGCACTCGAAGAACTGACCGATGATGTCTTGATCTACCATCTAAAGATGCGTAATAGCGCGAAAGATGCCGTAATCCCTGGATTAAAGAAAGATTATGAGGATGATTTCAAAACCGCTATTTTGCGGGCGCGTGGCATCATTAAGTAAACGCTTCACGAATAAAGTACAGAAAAAAGTAAAAGCGGCGCCAGCCGCTTTTTTTATCAAGTCGTTAATAGGGTGAATAATTGTAAGGATAATTGTTGTTAAAGGTTGATTGCCTTAAAGAAATAAGTACGGGATTAACGCTATACTTATGACCTAAAAACCATCAGCCCCCTCACCATGTTTTATCACCGAGGGAAAGAGCAATGTATTTGAGTGTGAACAATAGAAATCACACCGAATGCCTGAAAAGGATAGTGTCATGAGTCAGGATAAAATCGATGTCAAAGATGTGACTCCTAAAGTATTTAACCCCAAAACCCATAAAGGCCAAGGTGGTGATCGCTTTAATCCCGGAAATCGCATCTATGTTCGAGAAAGTAAAGGAACTTACCAGAAGCTGCGTCGCTATGGCGGTTGGTTTCTGCTTCTGTTATTTGGATTGGTACCTTGGATCTCTTATGGCGATCGACAAGCCATCTTACTCGACATCGGGAACCAGCAATTCAACTTCTTTGGCACCACACTCTACCCACAAGATCTAACGCTGCTTGCGCTGCTGTTTATGATCGCGGCTTTTGGCCTATTTTTTATCACCACCTTTTTAGGCCGAGTCTGGTGCGGTTATCTCTGCCCGCAAACCGTGTGGACTTTTATGTACATCTGGTTTGAAGAAAAACTGGAAGGCAATGCCAACAAAAGACGCAAACAAGACAACAGCCCTATGACGGCAGAACTCGTTGTACGTAAGACTCTCAAACATCTAGCTTGGTTTGCCATTGCGCTAGTCACTGGGTTTACCTTCGTGGGCTATTTCGTCCCCGTCCGCGAACTCGTCATTGATTTCTTCACTTTTAACTCCACCTTTTGGCCGGTGTTTTGGGTGATGTTTTTTGCCATTTGCACTTATGCCAATGCTGGCTGGATGCGTTCGATCATGTGTATCCACATGTGCCCTTACGCTCGCTTCCAATCCGCTATGTTCGATAAAGACACCTTCATTGTTGGCTACAATACGGCACGTGGTGAACAACGCGGCCCGCGCCCTCGCAAAGCGGAGCCAAAAGAATTGGGGCTTGGAGACTGCATTGATTGTGATCTCTGCGTGCAAGTGTGTCCGACTGGCATCGATATTCGTGACGGCTTACAGTATGAATGCATTAACTGCGGCGCTTGCATCGATGCTTGTGACAACACCATGGAACGTATGGGCTACGAAAAAGGGCTCATTAACTACACCACCGAACATCGCCTTTCAGGCAAGCACACCAAGGTGCTACGCCCTAAACTGCTTGGCTATGGCGCAGTGTTCTTGGTGATGATTGGATTATTTTTTGCCCAAGTGGCCGCCGTGGATCCTGCTGGTCTATCCGTGCTGCGTGATCGTACCCAGCTCTTTAGAACCAACAGCTCAGGCGAAATTGAAAACACTTACAACTTAAAAGTGATCAATAAAACTCAGCAGCCACAAACATACCAACTTTCAGTGAAAGGGCTTGAGCAGGTCTCTTGGTACGGCAAACAAACCATCGTTGTCCAACCTGGTGAAGTGTTTAACCTACCCATGAGCCTTGGCGTCAAACCAGAAAATCTCAGCTCTGCGGTAGCAACAATTCAGTTTATACTGCACGATGAAAGCCACCAATTTACCCTTGAAGTCGAGAGCCGTTTTATTCAAAAGCTCTGACAACCACCAGCATGGTAAAGGGCTCAGTAATGAGCCCTTTTTATTCGATGACCCAAGCCACTTTTCACTTTGATGCTTTGACTCCTGACCTAATTTGGTACGCACTGGAAAGTATCGGTATTCGTGCTGAATCCGGTTTTTTACCACTCAACAGCTACGAAAACCGCGTTTACCAGTTTACCGATGAAGAACGCCGTCGCTTCGTGGTGAAGTTCTATCGCCCCCAGCGCTGGACTAACGAGCAGATCCAAGAAGAGCACGATTTCGCTTTAGAACTAGAGCAAGAAGAGATCCCAATCGTTCCGCCATTGAACATCAATGGAGCCACTCTGCATCACTACCAAGGCTACCGTTTCGCCCTGTTTACCAGCATGGGCGGCCGCCAATACGAAGTGGATAACGAAGAACACTTAGAATGGGTTGGTCGCTTCTTGGGTCGCATTCACAAAGTTGGAGCCAGTAAACCCTTTCTCCACCGCCCAACCCTGTCGTTGGATGAATACTTACACCAACCAAGACATACCTTGGAGTACAGTCACTGCATTCCTGCTCATCTGCAGCGGGTATTTTTTCACGATCTCGATATTTTGATTGCTGAAATCAAGCAGCATTGGGTACCCACCCAGCCTCAGATCCGTCTGCACGGAGACTGCCACCCCGGCAATATTTTATGGCGTGATGGCCCAACGTTTGTCGATCTGGATGACGCACGCAACGGCCCAGCAGTTCAGGATCTCTGGATGCTCTTACATGGTGATCGCCAAGAAAAACTGATTCAATTAGACATCGTTTTGGAAGGCTACCAAGAGTTTTGCGATTTTAATCCCCAACAATTGAAACTAATCGAGCCTTTACGTGGTCTACGCATGGTGCACTACATGGCATGGCTCGCAAAACGCTGGCAAGATCCGGCTTTCCCAATCGCATTTCCGTGGTTTAATGATGCGAAATACTGGGAAAATCAGATCCTCGCTTTTAAAGAGCAGATTGCTACTTTGCAAGAACCCCCGCTATCATTGCAGCCGCAATGGTAAGCCAACACAATAAATCCAATGGAGAAAGTCATGAAAAAGCTGTTTGCACTGGTTGCAACTCTGATGTTAAGCGTGTCAGCCTATGCGGCTCAATTTAAAGAAGGTGAACACTACCAAGTGTTAAAAACACCCGCCTCTTCTTCACCAGTCGTCAGTGAGTTTTTCTCATTCTACTGCCCGCACTGTAACACTTTCGAACCCATCATTGCTCAGTTGAAGCAGCAGTTGCCTGAAGGCGCGAAATTCCAGAAAAACCACGTCTCTTTCATGGGTGGTAACATGGGTCAAGCGATGAGCAAAGCGTACGCAACCATGATTGCTCTGGAAGTGGAAGATAAAATGGTGCCGGTGATGTTTAACCGCATCCACACTCTGCGTAAGCCACCGAAAGATGAACAAGAACTGCGCCAAATCTTCCTAGATGAAGGCGTTGATGCAGCGAAGTTTGATGCAGCCTACAACGGCTTTGCCGTGGATTCTATGGTGCGCCGTTTCGATAAACAGTTCCAAGATAGCGGCCTAACTGGTGTACCTGCCGTTGTTGTTAACAACCGTTATTTGGTACAAGGTCAGTCCGTCAAATCCCTCGACGAATATTTTGCTCTAGTAAACTACCTGCTGACGCTGAAGTAATCTCAACCCATGATTCGGTATTGAGAAAAAAGACGAAGGGAGCCAATGGATCCCTTCGCTTTATCAGCCTCTCAGTGCTAATCGACTTTGTAAATCTGCTCTAATCGCTGATCTTTACGCTGCCACACCTCGCTCAGCCAGAGCTGAAACTGACGCTTAAACTGTTTATCGTTGAAGTAATCACCTTGTACCTGTTCATCCACCGGTAGCAAATCAATGTGCACCACAATGCGCTGCATACGGCCCATCAATAAATCACGAAACGGTTGTTGACGGTTATCCGGATAGGCCAACGTCACATCAATAATATGCTCGAACTGCTCACCCATAGCGGCTAACGTGTAGGCAATACCACCGGTTTTCGGCTGCAATACATGCTGATAACCCACGCCGCTACGTTGCTGCTTCTGAGAATTAAAACGCGTCCCTTCCACATAATTCACGACAGTGGTAGGCACGGCGCGGAATTTTTCGCACGAACGGCGCGTCGTCGCTAAATCTTGGCCGCGTTTGTGCGGATGGCGCAGCAGATACTCACGCGAATAGCGGCGCATAAACGGCATATCCAGCGCCCAACACGCCATACCAATGAAAGGCACATACAGCAGTTGCTGCTTGAGGAAAAATTTCGGCATTGGAATGCGGTCTTTAAACACGCAGCACAGCACCACAATATCCGTCCAACTCAAGTGATTGGAAATCAGCAGATACCATCCCTGCTTAGTCAGGGTTTCACCGCCTTGAATATCCCATTCCACGCGGTTGGAAAGCTGCAAAACCCAAGCGTTCACACTCGCCCATGACCACATCACCCAATTCGCCGCTTGCGTGGTCTGCGCTTTCCATGCGGCTGACGGCAGCAAAAGTTTAATCAAAGCAATCAAGCAGATCAGCAGCGAATGAAAGGCCGAATTTAACACCACCACGGTCACATTCAGCGCAAGGAGCAAGTAAGCCAACATAGTTCTCAGTTCAAAGATGAGTAAAAAAACAGCGTGTGATTATACAAACTTGTCATCGTAATGAAACATGAACTCTGCAGGTCAGAGTACTAGACATTTTGCGCACTGAGTTGTTTGAGTAAGCGATCCATGGAGCGATAGCCCAACGCCTCAGCCAAATGTGGACGAGCGATCTGCGCTTCACCTTGCAAATCCGCTATGGTACGCGCCACTTTAATGATGCGATGGTAAGCCCGAATCGATAAACCCAAGCGGTGCAGCGCACTTTCCAAAAATTCCGCATCCGCTTTAAGCAAAGGGCAATACTGTTCAATTTCTCGGCTTTGCAGCAAGGCATTCACCTTGCCAGACCGTTCTAGCATTCGCGTTCGAGCAAGTAATACCCGTTGACGCACAGCGGCCGTCGATTCACCACGATCGCCACCATTGGCAAGCGTGCCTTTGGGTAACGCAGGGATCTCTATCGACATATCAAAGCGATCCAACAAGGGGCCAGAGAGCCGACTCAAATAGCGCAAAATACTCTGTGGATTAGCACGCGCCTGACTGCCTTCGTAATAACCCGTGGGGCTTGGATTTAACGCGCCGACTAATTGAAAACGTGCTGGAAAACGGGTTTTCCCCTGCGCACGAGAAATCACGATCTCGCCTGATTCCAGCGGTTCACGCAGAGAATCCAACACTTTGCGCTCAAACTCCGGCATTTCGTCCAAAAACAACAACCCATTATGGGCGAGAGAAATTTCACCGGGGCGCGGAATGGTGCCGCCACCGACTAAAGCCGCCATTGAGCTTGAATGGTGTGGCGCACGAAAAGGGCGCAATTTCCAGTTATGTTGGTTAATTTCTTGCTGCGTGAGGGACGCGATCGATGCTGTTTCCATCGCCTCTTCATCACTCATTTCTGGCAGTAAATCGCACAGGCGCGAAGCAAGCATGGTTTTACCCGTACCCGGAGGACCTAAAAACAACAGGTTATGGTTTCCTGCCGCAGCAATTTCTAACGCACGCTTACCCTGCTGCTGACCAATAATATCCTGCAAATCGCGGGTAGTTGGTATCTCCAACACACTTGGTACGCTTTGAAACAGCGACAGGTTCTGCTGACCACACAGATCGGCACACACTTCCAATAAGCTTTGCGCAGATTTATGCCGCTCACTCCCAACTAACGCCGCCTGATCACCATTACTGTGTGGCACCACTAAACAGCGATGGACTTGATTAGCGGCGAGGGCGGCAGGCAATACCCCTTTCACACCACGAATCTCACCCGATAGCGCCAGTTCACCGATAAATTCGTAACTTTCAAGCTTAGTTCGCGCAATTTGATCCGAGGCGGCCAAAATTCCGAGTGCAATTGGAAGATCGAAACGCCCTCCCTCTTTAGGCAGATCAGCAGGGGCTAAATTGACCGTAATGCGCTTCGCTGGAAACTCAAAGCGAGAATTGATGATCGCGCTGCGCACTCGATCGCGCGACTCTTTTACTGTGGTTTCCGGCAACCCAACTAAGGTAAACCCCGGCATTCCATTACTGATGTGAACCTCAACCGTGACCGGAGGTGCCTGCACACCAATACTGGCGCGGCTGTGAATGATCGCAAGTCCCATTGTATCCCTTAGTGTTTGATCAAAAAGCATTCAGTGCCAGAAGGTGTGGCGATAAAAAGCACAGAATGGGTTATATAGCGTGATGAGATAAAACGGGAATGTGAAAAAAGAATGAGTTTTTGCTTGTCATGTAACGAAGATGTGTGTTACCACTAGAACCGCAAACACATTGGTAAGATATTAGTTCAACCTTAACAACGAATTTACTATGAACTTGAACGCTCGCATCAACGCTCTAATTAACCTAATTATCGTGGTCATTCTAGTGACGACGTGGGGGCGAGTGGGCGAAAAATAAGTAACCGAATCCAAGAAACCCCCGCACTGAAAAGTCCGGGGGTTTTTTTACAACTCAGACAGACCAAAAAAAGCACATTCTGAATAAGTTACACCCAGCAACTGATGAATACCGAATCGGTAACCCTCAGTTGGGATAACTCCAGAATAAGCAGGAAGAATGGGAGCGGCACATGAAGTGCAAACACAACACACAGGAAGGCAGCGACACGTATTGTTGCCATAAGGAGGCACGATGACCGGAGCACAGTTAGTCGTTGCCGCATTAAAACAACAGGGCATCAAAACCGTTTTTGGTTACCCTGGTGGCGCTATCATGCCGATTTATGATGCGCTGTATGACGGAGGCGTTGAGCACATCCTCTGCCGCCATGAACAAGGTGCAGCCATGGCCGCAATTGGCATGGCGCGCTCAACTCAACAAGTCGCGGTGTGCATGGCCACTTCGGGCCCCGGAGCCACCAACTTGGTGACAGGTTTGGCTGATGCCTTTCTTGATTCCGTTCCTCTCGTCGCCATCACTGGGCAAGTTGCCAGCTCACACATAGGTACTGATGCGTTTCAAGAGATGGATGTGATCGGCATGTCGCTCTCTTGTACCAAACACAGCTACTTAGTCACCGACATCAACGAGCTTGCACCCACGTTAGCCGAAGCATTCGAAGTCGCAAAAACTGGTCGTCCCGGCCCAGTGCTGGTAGACATCGCCAAAGACGTACAGCTCGGCAAAGCGCCAGTCTCCGCTTTGCCAAGCTTTACCCCACCCGCCATGCCACATGTGGATGCAACGCAGCTAGCCAACGCACAAGCGCTGCTCACGCAAAGTAAGCGTCCGGTATTGTATGTGGGCGGCGGTGTACAACTGGCGAATGCCACAGACACAGTGCGTGAGTTTTTACGCCTCAACCCTATGCCTTCAGTGAGCACACTCAAAGGCTTAGGAACCATCGAGCGTCACGACCCACACTATCTCGGTATGCTGGGCATGCACGGCACCAAAGCCGCGAACTTGATCGTACAAGAGTGTGATTTACTGATCGCTGTTGGTGCGCGTTTCGATGACCGCGTGACAGGTAAACTCGATACTTTCGCGCCTCATGCCAAAGTGATCCATGTCGATATTGATGCGGCAGAGTTTAACAAACTGCGTCATGCCCATGCTGCACTGCGCGGTGATATCAACCTTATCCTGCCGCAGTTGGAATTGAGCCACGACATCTCCCCTTGGGTACATCATAGCGAGAGTCTGCGTAGTGGGTTCAAATGGCGCTACGATCATCCAGGCGACAACATCTTCGCACCACTGCTGCTCAAGCAACTGTCGGATATGATGCCGGACTCTTCGATTGTCTCAACCGATGTCGGTCAACACCAAATGTGGGCTGCGCAGCACATTCAGCCACGCGCACCACAGAACTTCATCTCATCCGCAGGTCTTGGCACCATGGGCTTTGGTTTACCGGCGGCAATGGGTGCTGCGGTTGCACGTCCAGACGATCAATCTATTCTGATCAGCGGTGATGGTTCTTTCATGATGAACGTGCAAGAGCTTGGTACGCTGAAGCGTCGCCAGATCCCCGTCAAAATGGTGCTGCTGGATAACCAACGTTTGGGCATGGTGCGCCAATGGCAGTCACTGTTTTTTGATGGTCGCCACAGCGAGACCATTTTGGATGACAACCCTGATTTCGTGATGTTGGCCAAAGCCTTCAACATCCCTGGCAAAACCATCAGCCGCAAAGAAGAAGTCGAGCCTGCACTGCGTGAAATGCTGGCTAGCAAGACCGCTTATCTGCTGCACGTGCTGATTGATGAAGAAGAGAACGTGTGGCCACTGGTGCCACCGGGCGCATCCAACACTGACATGCTTGAGAACACCTAGGGAGAGGCCACATGCAACGTTATCTACTCGATATTAAAGCGGACGATAAACCGGTTTTATTAGAGCGCGTTTTGCGCGTGACGCGTCATCGTGGATTTGTCATCAAGCAAGTCGCGGCAACCCAAAATCATGAAAGCAAAATCGCCAGCGTTGAGATCATTGTCGACAGTGACAGACCGATCACGACCCTGACCAATCAAATTGAAAAACTGTGGGATGTGCGTACTGTGGAAGTCACAGCGATCAGAAATGACGAGCTGCCCAATAACAACTTACAACAAAAGATTTGCGCATAAGGAAGGCAATCATGGCAACAAAAACTGCTGATTATATTTGGTTCAATGGCGAGATGATCCCATGGGCGAATGCGACCGTTCACGTACTCACCCATGCAATGCACTACGGCACTTCGGTGTTTGAAGGCGTTCGCTGCTACAACACTCCAAAAGGCCCTATCATCTTCCGCCATCGCGAACACGCGCAGCGCCTGCTTGATTCTGCCAAAATCTACCGCTTCCCAATCCCCTATTCGATTGAGACCATCATGGAAGCAACGCGCGAAACCTTACGCGTGAACAAACTCGATAACGCTTACATTCGCCCATTGGCGTATGTGGGTAACGTGGGTCTTGGCGTGTGTCCACCAGTCGGCACCGAAATGGATCTGATGATTGCCGCTTTCCCTTGGGGTGCTTACCTCGGTGAAGAAGCGCTAGAAAATGGCGTGGATGCCATGGTTTCAAGCTGGCATCGCGCTGCACCTAACACCATTCCAACCGCGGCAAAAGCGGGTGGTAACTACCTATCTTCTCTACTGGTTGGTGGTGAAGCACGTCGCCACGGTTACGCGGAAGGTATTGCGCTGAGTGTGGATGGTTATCTTTCTGAAGGTGCGGGCGAAAACATTTTCGTGGTGAAAAACGGCGTGATCCTGACGCCACCGACCACCAGCTCTATCCTGCCGGGTATCACCCGTGATTCGATCATGACGCTAGCGCGCGACATGGGTTATGAAGTGCGCGAAGCCAACATCTCCCGTGAAGCACTCTATCTGGCTGATGAGATTTTCATGACAGGTACCGCCGCCGAAGTGGTTCCAGTGCGTAGCGTGGATAAGATCACCGTGGGTGCAGGCAAACGCGGCCCAATCACCAAAGTGGTACAAGATGCTTACTTTGGCCTGTTCAAAGGCACCACGGAAGATAAGTGGGGCTGGTTGGATTACGTTTACCCAGAAGCGAAGTAAGGAGTTTCCATGCCTAAGTACCGTTCCGCCACCACCACACACGGACGTAACATGGCGGGTGCGCGCGCATTATGGCGCGCCACTGGCGTCAAAGAGGAAGATTTTGGTAAGCCGATCATTGCGGTGGTCAACTCCTTCACTCAATTTGTTCCCGGCCATGTGCATTTAAAAGATCTTGGCCAACTGGTTGCGCGCGAAATTGAAGCCGCTGGCGGTATTGCCAAAGAGTTCAACACCATTGCGGTCGATGACGGTATCGCTATGGGTCACGGTGGTATGCTCTACTCGCTGCCATCGCGTGAACTGATCGCCGATTCCGTCGAATACATGGTCAACGCGCACTGCGCCGATGCCATGGTGTGTATCTCCAACTGTGACAAAATCACTCCGGGAATGCTGATGGCGGCGATGCGCCTCAATATTCCGGCGATCTTCGTCTCTGGCGGCCCGATGGAAGCGGGGAAAACCAAGCTTTCTGACCAAATCATCAAGCTCGACTTGGTCGATGCCATGATGCAAGGCGCCGATCCAAAAGTATCGGATGCACAGAGTGAGCAGATCGAACGCTCAGCGTGTCCAACTTGCGGCTCTTGCTCGGGGATGTTTACCGCCAACTCGATGAACTGTTTGACCGAAGCGCTGGGTCTCTCTCAGCCGGGTAACGGCTCACTACTCGCCACTCATGCCGATCGCAAACAGCTATTTTTGAGCGCGGGGCAGCGCATTGTTGAGCTGACCAAACGCTACTACGAACAAGATGATGCTTCGGCTCTGCCACGCAATATTGCCAACAAAGCGGCGTTTGAAAACGCGATGGCACTGGACATTGCTATGGGTGGCTCCACCAACACGGTGTTACACCTGTTGGCAGCAGCGCAGGAAGGCGATGTTGAGTTTGATATGACCGATATCGATCGTATGTCTCGCCAAGTGCCACACTTATGTAAAGTCGCGCCTTCCACTCAGAAATACCATATGGAAGATGTGCACCGCGCCGGCGGTGTGATGGGGATTTTGGGTGAGCTGCAACGTGCAGGCCTACTCAACGATCAAACCCGTACCGTACTGGGCATTTCACTGCAAGAACAGCTTGCGCAATACGATGTGAAACAGAGCGAAAACCAAGCCGTACGTACTATGTTCCGCGCAGGTCCTGCGGGTATTCGCACCACCCAAGCTTTCTCGCAAGATTGTCGCTGGGATACGCTCGATGACGATCGCCAAGAGGGTTGTATCCGCGATAAAGCGCATGCTTACAGTCAAGATGGCGGCCTAGCTGTGCTGAAAGGCAACTTGGCGCTGGATGGCTGTATCGTAAAAACCGCTGGCGTGGATGAAAGTATCCTCAAATTCCGTGGCCCTGCCGTGGTATTTGAAAGTCAGGAAGATGCAGTCAGCGGCATTCTTGGCGGCCAAGTCAAAGCCGGCGATGTCGTGGTCATTCGTTATGAAGGTCCAAAAGGTGGCCCGGGCATGCAAGAGATGCTCTACCCAACCACGTACCTCAAATCGATGGGACTGGGTAAACAGTGCGCTCTGCTGACCGATGGTCGCTTCTCGGGTGGCACGTCCGGCTTGTCGATTGGTCACGCCTCTCCGGAAGCCGCGAATGGCGGTACGATTGGCTTGGTACGCAGTGGCGACAGCATCGCGATTGATATTCCAAACCGCTCGATCACGCTGGAAGTCAGCGAATCTGAGCTGGCGGCTCGCCGCGCTGAGCAAGATAAACTCGGCTGGAAACCAGTGGATCGCCAACGTACCGTTTCTTTGGCGCTTAAAGCCTATGCCAGCATGGCAACCAGTGCAGACAAAGGTGCAGTGCGCGATAAGTCCAAACTTGAGGGCTAAGCCATGGGATCAACCAATCAAACTGGCGCAGATTATCTGCGCCAGATCTTGCGCTCTCCGGTGTATGAGGTAGCCAACGTCACGCCACTGCAAACCATGCCGCGTCTTTCGGCGCGCATTGGTAACCAAGTGCAGATCAAACGTGAAGATCGCCAGCCAGTACACTCGTTTAAACTGCGCGGCGCTTACAACATGGTGTCGCACTTAACCGAAACACAAAAAGCCGCGGGCGTGATCGCCGCTTCCGCAGGCAACCACGCTCAGGGCATGGCACTGTCGGGGACGAAACTTGGCATCAAAACCACCATCGTCATGCCACGCACCACGCCAGACATTAAAGTTGAAGCGGTACGCGGATTTGGCGGCGAAGTGCTGCTGCATGGCAGCAATTTCGATGAAGCCAAAGCCGAAGCCGAACGTTTATCCAAAGAGCAAGGCTACACCTTTGTGCCTCCATTCGATCACCCTTTGGTGATCGCAGGTCAAGGCACGATTGGCATGGAAATGCTGCAACAAAATGGCCACTTGGATTACATTTTTGTGCCAGTTGGTGGCGGTGGTTTAGCGGCGGGAGTGGCGGTTCTGGTGAAACAGTTGATGCCGGAAATTCAAGTTATCGCGGTTGAACCAGAAGACTCTGCCTGTCTCAAAGCCGCCTTGGATGCGGGTAAACCTGTCGTACTGGATCAAGTCAGCATGTTTGCTGATGGGGTCGCAGTAAAACGAATTGGCGATGAAACCTTTCGCCTTTGCCAGCAGTACATTGATGGGCACGTGACGGTTTCCAGTGATGAAATCTGCGCTGCGGTGAAAGACATCTTTGAAGATACGCGCGCAATCGCTGAACCTTCTGGCGCATTGGCGCTGGCTGGGTTGAAAAAATTCGCCGAACAGCAACAGCTCAAAGGTAAGCAGTTAGGGACGGTACTTTCTGGTGCCAACACCAACTTCCACGGTTTGCGTTATGTTTCTGAACGCTGCGAACTGGGTGAAAAACGCGAAGGCTTACTCGCGGTGACCATTCCAGAGCGCAAAGGGGCGTTTTTCGACTTCTGCCAAATTATTGGTAACCGCGCCGTCACCGAATTTAACTACCGTTACAGTGACGACCAACTGGCCAATATTTTTGTCGGTGTGCGTTTAGTCGGCGGTCCAGAAGAGCTGAAATCCATCATTCACGAGCTGCGCCAATCCGGCTATCCGGTGCAAGATCTCTCCGATGATGAAATGGCCAAGCTGCATATTCGTTACATGATTGGCGGGCGTCCTTCCAAACCGCTGACCGAGCGTTTGTACAGCTTTGAGTTTCCTGAATACCCCGGTGCACTGCTCAAATTCTTGAGCATGCTCGGCACCCACTGGAACATCAGCTTGTTCAACTACCGCAACCACGGCGCAGACTACGGTCGCGTGCTGTGTGGCTTTGAACTGGATACACCAGATCTGGTGCGCTTTTCAGAGCATTTAGTTGAACTCGGTTATCGCTATAAAGATGAAACCGATAACCCTGCGTATCGTTTCTTCCTCGCCAAATAGTCTCCGCCCCACCTTGTTGTGGGGCTTTTGCTTGCATGACCGTAAAATGGTTTTCGCTCATCCACACTTCCAATCTTGTTGAAAAAACACTCATTCCATTCGTGCGTGATTCTTGGTAAAACTTGTTCTATATCCAGTCACCATCACCAATAGACTGGCATACTCCCCCACTTTCGCTTGGCTCTACCACTCGTCCCTGCCTTTAGTTAGAAAGGGATAAAACAGAGGGAAAATCTGTATGTTCAATGCGTTGCTACTTACTCAACAAGATAAAACCACCCACGCTACCGTCACCCAAATCCAAGAAGAACAACTGCCAGCTGGCAATGTGACAGTGGCGGTCGACTACTCTTCGCTCAATTACAAAGATGGCCTTGCTATTACTGGCAAAGGCAAAATTATCCGCGAATTTCCTATGGTTCCGGGGATTGATTTTGCAGGCACAGTGTTGGAATCGGCAGACGCGCGCTATCAAGTCGGAGATGCCGTGGTACTGACCGGATGGGGTGTGGGTGAAAATCATTGGGGTGGCATGGCGCAAAAAGCGCGATTGAATGCTGATTGGTTGGTGAAACTGCCACAAGGCTTAACCAGTCAGCAAGCCATGATGATTGGTACAGCAGGCTTTACTGCTATGCTGTGTGTGCAGGCACTGATTGACGGTGGCATCAAACCGGAAGATGGCGAAATTTTAGTGACCGGAGCGAGTGGTGGTGTGGGCTCAGTTACGGTGAGCTTGCTCGCACAACTCGGCTACCAAGTAGCTGCAGTGACCGGACGTGTAGCACAAAATGGCCCTCTTTTGGAACAACTCGGCGCCTCCCGCATTATTGATCGTCAAGAATTTACCGAAGCCTCCAGACCTCTCGAAAAACAGCTTTGGGTTGGTGCGGTAGATACCGTAGGCAGTAAAGTGTTGGCGAAAGTGCTGACACAAATGCACTACAATGGTGTAGTCGCTGCGTGTGGTCTGGCTGGTGGTTTTGATCTATCGACCACCGTAATGCCATTTATCCTGCGCAATGTGCGTTTACAGGGCGTTGACTCCGTCTCTTGCCCTATCGAGAAACGCCTTGCTGCATGGAAGAAGCTGGCGGAGTTGTTGCCTACAAGCTACTACGCTCAAGCGTGCCACGAAATCAGCTTGTCACAAGTACCAGAATACGCCGAAGCGATTACCAATGGCCAAGTGACAGGCCGCGTAGTCGTTAAACTCTAAGCTAAAACGTATTGATTCGAATGGAAAGAAACCCGTGCAGTTGGCGGGTTTCTCATTGTGAACCTTATCTGGTTATAAATAGCAGGCAAAAAAATCCCGCCTTTCAGCGGGGAAGCCCAAGAAAAATGGGGATAGTGTCGGAATGTAATTGAGCGTAGTCAGTGACGTGGGTTAACGATGTGGTTGTTGACTAGTATCTCGTTCGCTACGCATCTCAAGCCAAATACCGAATATGGAAGCGATGATACCGACCACTGGCATGAGCTGAGCTTGCGTGGTTTCTCCCAAGCCCAAAGCACACAAGGAAATAAAACACAAAACCGCATAGATGGTCAGTCTATCGAGTGTGGTTAACATCATTTCCTCACTTAACTTGTTACCAACTTGTTAATGAAGTTATAACAAAATGATCCTTTTGCCAAGCGATTATTGAATAATTTTTCTCCACCAGTATCATCTACGCCTTAATTGTGACACCCAACAGGTTTTAGCATGACTTTTAATCCGAGCATTGCCACGCACACCTTAGAAGCAGAAGGATTACGCTGCCCAGAACCCGTGATGATGGTAAGAAAAACCATCCGCACCATGCAGGAAGGTGAAGTGCTGTTAGTGAAAGCCGACGATCCTTCGACAACGCGTGATATTCCCAGTTTCTGCCGTTTTATGGATCACCAATTACTCGCGGCACAGACGGACCAACTGCCTTACCAGTACCTGATCAAAAAAGGTCTGGCGTAAAAACAAAAAAGACTGCCAAGGCAGTCTTTTTTCATCGCATTTATTTCACACTTCTTCGATGTTGCGAATCTCTGCTTGCAGCTTATGCAGCTGCTTTTTCATTTCACGCACTTCATTGTGCAGAGGAATGATATGCGCCACCCGGATCCATGATTCCACGGTTAATCCCGTCATCACAATGGCACCAATCACCATTGGCATCCACAGATCGGTTAATGTCATACCCAACAGCGTAAGCACTAAGCCAAAAGTGAATAAGTAACTTTGGCTTTTGGCACTCATTCCCATATAGCGTGTCAGCATAGTGATGTCCTCTTTGCATGAGTTCTCACTACACCCTAGCACGAGACACCCCTTCGGGATGGGCAGTCGATCACGCTGTTTAGTTCTGTTACACAATATCGTGATGACGAAAAACCATTAATACCAAGCAGCGGCAACAGCCAAAGCTAAGAACAGCAGAGCCGTGACTTTACGAATCAGTGCCAGTGGCAGTTTATCAGCAGAGAGTTTACCCACCAGCACCACAGGTACATTGGCCAGCAACATGCCAATGGTCGTACCTAACACAACCCAACTCAGTGATTCAGCGTATTGGGCACCTAGAATCGACGTAGCGATCTGAGTTTTATCGCCGATTTCCGCAACAAAAAAGGCAATAAAACTGGCGATAAAGGGACCTCGATTGGAGATCGACTCTTCCTCATCCAGCTTGTCTGGGATCAGCACCCAGCCCGCCATTGCTAGGAAGCTGGCTACGACCACCCATTTCAAAATGTCTGGTGATAAATAGTCAGCCACTACAACACCGAGCCAAGCAGCCAGCGCGTGATTGGCAAGAGTGGCGAGAAAAATCGCGGCAATAATCGGAATGGGTTTACGGTAACGACTGGCGAGTAACAAGGATAACAGCTGGGTTTTGTCCCCAATCTCTGCTAAAGCCACCGTAGTAATTGAAATAGCTAAAACGCTCATGACATGCTCTTTGGGACAGGGATTATTATCGAACCGTAGACAAACAATCACGCCCTATCCCAGTTCGTGTTGTTTGTCTAAGGTCTTGCTAAACCTGAAGGCTCAAGTCTCACACACCATGGTAATTGAGTACCAAATATGTTGATGTGTGAATCGCAAAGTTGAAAACTTAGCGACCAGCTACTCCCCAAAGACGGAGCAAATTCTAACCACCGGAATCCGGAATCGCAACCCTCGTTACCCACTTTTCCATGACTCAGAGAGAAATTGGCACAAAAGTCGGGAAAAATGAGCGTAAAAGAAATTATTGTCGATTAATTCAGCAAGATTTCCGCTACTTTGTCAGGGAATATCTGGGTATACTTCAGTGTTATTTTTTATCAATTCAGACAGAAGAATCGCGCGAACCTGACTATGCAAAAATACGACATCAAAACCTTTCAGGGTATGATCCTCGCGCTGCAGGATTATTGGGCCCAACAAGGCTGTACTATTGTGCAACCTCTCGACATGGAAGTGGGTGCAGGTACTTCTCACCCGATGACTTGCTTACGAGCATTAGGCCCTGAACCTATCGCTACCGCGTACGTTCAACCCTCACGCCGCCCAACTGACGGCCGCTACGGTGAAAACCCAAACCGTCTGCAGCACTACTACCAGTTCCAGGTGATCATCAAACCCTCACCAGACAACATTCAAGAGCTGTACCTAGGTTCACTGCGCGTACTGGGCGTTGACCCTTGTGTGCATGATATCCGTTTTGTGGAAGACAACTGGGAAAACCCAACCTTAGGTGCTTGGGGTCTTGGCTGGGAAGTGTGGCTAAACGGCATGGAAGTGACTCAGTTTACTTACTTCCAGCAAGTTGGCGGTCTTGAGTGTAAGCCTGTGACCGGCGAAATCACTTACGGTATTGAGCGTCTGGCAATGTACATTCAGGGCGTGGATTCGGTTTACGATCTGGTCTGGACCGATGGCCCACTGGGCAAAGTCACTTACGGCGACATCTTCCACCAAAACGAAGTTGAGCAATCCACTTACAACTTTGAACACGCGGATGTGGATTTCCTCTTCACTTACTTCGACCAGTGCGAAAAAGAGTGTAAATACCTGCTAGAGCTTGAAAAGCCACTACCTCTGCCAGCCTACGAGCGTATTTTGAAAGCGGCACACGCCTTCAACCTGCTCGATGCGCGCAAAGCGATCTCAGTGACTGAGCGTCAGCGCTACATTCTGCGCATTCGCAACCTAACCAAATCGGTCGCCGAAGCTTATTACGCATCCCGTGAAGCTCTGGGCTTCCCTATGTGTAAGAAGTCAGAACAGAAGTAAGGGGAAGACGTCACATGGCAAAAGAATTTTTAATTGAGCTAGGCACAGAAGAGCTGCCACCAAAGCAACTGCGCACGCTGGCTGAAGCCTTTGCGGCGAACTTTGCAGCAGAACTGGCAGCCGCCGACATCGCCCATGAAGGCGTAACTTGGTTTGCCACTCCACGCCGTTTGGCACTGAAAGTGGCCAATTTGGCAGAAAGCCAACCGGATCGCGTTGTTGAAAAACGTGGCCCAGCCGTCAACGTTGCGTTTGATGCCGATGGCAAGCCAACCAAAGCCGCTGAAGGCTGGGCGCGTGGCAATGGCATCACGGTAGAGCAAGCAGAACGTCTCGTCACAGACAAAGGCGAATGGCTGCTGTTCAAAGAACAAGTGCAAGGCCAACAAACCGCTTCTGTAGTTGTAGAAATGGCAGCCAAAGCGCTGGCTAACCTGCCGATTGCGAAACCGATGCGTTGGGGCGATAAAGAAACCCAATTTATCCGCCCAGTGAAAACACTGACGATTCTGTTTGGTAGCGAACTGATCCAAGGCGAAATTCTGGGTGTTGCTTCTGCACGTACCATCCGTGGTCACCGCTTTATGGGTGAAGCAGAATTCACCATCGAATCGGCTGAGCAGTACCCTGCGATCCTTGAAGAGCGCGGCAAAGTCATTGCTGACTACGCGACTCGTAAAGCGATGATCATTGAAGGCTCACAACAAGCGGCTCAGCAGCTCGGCGGTATCGCAGATCTGGAAGATGCGCTGGTAGAAGAAGTGACCTCGCTGGTGGAATGGCCAGTGGTGATGACGGCGAAATTTGAAGAAAAATTCCTCAAAGTTCCGGCAGAAGCTTTGGTGTACACCATGAAAGGTGACCAAAAATACTTCCCAGTCTATGACGCGAGCAAGAAACTGCTGCCTAACTTCATCTTCGTTTCGAACATCGAATCGAAAGAGCCTCGCCACATTGTGGAAGGTAACGAGAAGGTAGTTCGTCCACGTCTGGCGGATGCAGAATTCTTCTTTAATACCGACCGTAAGCGCCCACTGGTGGATCGCTTATCTCTGCTGGAGAACGCGATTTTCCAACAGCAACTCGGCACGATTAAAGACAAAACCGACCGCATTACTGAACTGGCTGGCTACATCGCAGAACAGATCGGTGCTGACGTAGAGAAATCCAAACGCGCAGGCCTACTGGCAAAATGTGACCTAATGACCTCGATGGTGTTTGAATTTACCGACACCCAAGGCGTGATGGGTATGCACTATGCGCGTCACGATGGCGAAGCAGAAGAAGTGGCGGTTGCGCTGAACGAGCAGTACATGCCACGTTTCGCGGGTGATGAACTGCCAAGCCGTGGGGTTTCTGCCGCAGTCGCAATGGCTGACAAACTCGATACTATCGTCGGTATCTTTGGTATCGGCCAAGCGCCGAAAGGCAGTGACCCCTTTGCGCTGCGTCGTGCTTCACTGGGTGTACTGCGTATTCTGGTTGAGTACGGCTACCAGTTGGATCTGGTGGATTTGATCGCCAAAGCCAAATCCCTGTTTGGTAACCGCCTGACTAACGCTAACGTTGAGCAAGAAGTGATCGAGTTTATGCTTGGCCGTTTCCCAACTTGGTACCAAGATGCCGGCTTTAGCATCGACATCATCCAAGCAGTACTGGCGCGTAACCCAACCAAACCTGCTGACTTTGATCAGCGAGTGAAAGCGGTATCGCATTTCCGCGCTCTTGAAGAAGCCGAAGCACTGGCAGCTGCCAACAAGCGTGTAGGCAACATTCTGGCGAAGTACGATGGCGAATTGGGTGAAGAAATTGATCTCGCTCTGCTGCAAGAAGATGCGGAAAAAGCCTTAGCCGAAGCCGTCGAAATCATGGCAGAAGCGTTAGAACCAGCCTTTGCAACCGGTAACTACCAAGAAGCCCTGAGCAAACTGGCGGGCCTGCGCGCCCCTGTCGATGCCTTCTTCGACAACGTAATGGTGATGGCTGACGATGAAGCACTGAAGAAGAACCGTCTAACGCTGCTCAACAAGCTGCGTAACCTGTTCCTGCAAATTGCCGACATTTCGCTGCTGCAAAAATAATCTGCAGCACGATAATTTCGTCATCTAAGCAAATTACTCAAAGTGGCCAGTAACCCGCGGCTGCTTTGAGTAATCAAACGTTAAGCCCAGCTCTTTTGAGTTGGGCTTTGTTTTTGCGCGCGCTCCCCAAACGACTTGGAGTTGCAGGTAGGCGGCAAGTAAGTTCATCCCCATGAGCATAGATAAACTATGTGATTGGGGTGAACGAACGCAGCCAACACCGCTGCAGCTTCAAGTAGGAAGGGGACACAAAAATATTGCTTTGCCTCGCAAATACATTGCGGTATGTTCAAGAACTATTCTAAACGGCGGAGATTCCACCGGTATATCGTTTCGCAAACACACAGCAATCATTAGGTAGTCGAGCAATGCAGTATTCCTCTTTTGGCGAAAAGTTTAATCGCTACTCCGGTATTACCCAGTTAATGGATGATTTGAACGATGGTCTGCGCACTCCGGGCGCGATCATGCTTGGTGGCGGTAATCCTGCCGCCATTCCTGCCATGCTCGATTATTTCCACAACACTAGCGCCGAAATGCTGGCCGATGGTTCACTACTCAATGCCATGACCAATTACGATGGTCCACAGGGCAAAGATGTGTTTGTAAAATCGCTCGCCACACTGCTGCGTGAGACGTATGGCTGGAATATCAGCGAAAAAAACATCACCTTGACCAACGGCAGCCAGAGTGGCTTTTTCTACTTGTTTAACTTGTTTGCCGGTAAACAGCCCGATGGTTCACACAAAAAAATCCTCCTGCCCCTCGCGCCCGAATACATTGGCTACGGTGATGCAGGCATTGATGATGATATTTTTGTCTCCTACCGTCCGGAGATTGAGCTGCTCGATCAAGGACTGTTCAAATACCATGTGGACTTTTCTGAGCTGAGAGTGGATGAGTCGGTCGCGGCAATCTGTGTGTCTCGCCCCACCAACCCAACCGGTAATGTGTTAACCGAAGAGGAAATCCACAAACTCGACCAATTAGCACGTGATAACGGCATACCGTTAATCATCGATAATGCTTACGGCGTGCCATTCCCTAACATCATTTTTGAAGACGTTGAACCGTTTTGGAATGACAACACCATCTTGTGCATGAGCCTGTCCAAACTTGGTCTGCCCGGTCTGCGCTGCGGCATTGTGATCGCCAATGAAGCGGTGACTCAAGCGCTGACCAACATGAATGGCATCATCAGCTTAGCGCCCGGCAGTATGGGGCCTGCGTTGGTGCAACGTATGATAGAAAAAGGCGATCTGCTGAGACTCAGCGAGCAGGTAATCAAGCCGTTTTATCGCCAAAAAGCGCAACATGCGGTGGAACTGCTGCAAAATGCGATTACTGACCCGCGTTTTCGCATCCATAAACCAGAAGGGGCAATCTTCCTCTGGCTGTGGTTTGACGAACTGCCGATCACCACGATGGAGCTTTACCAACGTTTGAAAGCGCGTGGAGTATTGATTGTACCGGGCGAATATTTCTTTATCGGCCAGCCGCAAGAGTGGCCACATGCCCATGAATGCTTGCGTATGAACTATGTGCAGAACGAGCAAGCGATGGAACAAGGCATTGCCATCATCGCCGAAGAAGTACAAAAAGCGTATCAACAAGCTAACGTTTAAACACCTAAACTGATCAATGCAAAAAGCCCGCGAAATTCGCGGGCTTCGTTTTATCTAGCGTTCAGTGCGTTAAAACGCTGCGCTGAGTTATTTGTTTTCCAGCAGGTGCTTGCCGTTAATCGCAATTTTGCGTGGCTGCATCGCTTCTGGAATTTCGCGTTCTAAATCAATGTGCAGCAGACCATGTTCCATAGTCGCGCCAGTCACTTTCACGTAATCCGCTAATTGGAATTTACGTTCAAAATCGCGCTCGGCAATGCCCTGATAGATGTAGTTTTTGCTCTCTTCAGGTTTACGCTCCCCGCGCACAATCAAAGTATTCTCTTGTTGAGTAATATCGATCTCTTCATCGCCAAAACCCGCTACCGCCATGGTAATGCGATATTGGTTGTCTTCTTTTTGCTCGATATTGTATGGAGGGTATCCGCCTTGGGCGTTTTTCGCCGCGCTGTTTTCCATCATGTTCAGTAGACGGTCAAAACCAATTGCGTTGCGGTACAGTGGAGTAAAATCGACAGTTCTCATATTCCTATCCTCTTTGATTAAGCAATAGTCTTAACAATGACTTGTTAAGTCGCCCGATCCATTCTTATGACCTGAATCGGCGTGATTTCAGTTAGGTAACACACTCCTCCATTGAGCAAGGGTGTTAGTCTCATTCAGAGGTCCTAGCGGCATCCTCTTCATTTCCAGATATAAGGTCTCTCAAAACCATTTCAAGTTTTTGCCCAAAAAATTTTTGAAAAAAAGCCCAACACTGAGTCGGGCTAACATTGGGATAATGCACTTTATCCTTAATTAACGGCCTTTGCTTTTGCGTGGCTTAATCACCGAGCTCTCTTGCGCTTTTTCTTGCTTCAGCTTGCGCTTCTCTTTGAGGCTGAGTTGTGGTTTTTTCATCTCTTGTTTACTCATGACAAACTCCTAATTACTGACATAACAAGCATGGGCAGAGCTTGGTTGGCTTACCCTGTATTGAGTGCTGAACGTGAGTAATGGCAAAGCAGTGATGTTGGCCCCAAATAGGCAACGTAAACACTTCATGCTGACGACGGCCAAGTAAGGCGGCACCAAGCAGGGAATCGCACGTCACGCCACCCTGGACTTCGTGCTGATTTTCAGACGTGGTCAGAGTGACTTGAAACGACAACTGACGATGAGCATCAACAAGGCTCACCGTATCCCCAAGCTTAATGCGCTGTGGCGCTCGTTCAATGGGCGAGCGAGGATGCTCCAGCTTCTCGAACAATTCGAGCAGCAACAGCGGAGATTGATAGGTGAAAAAGCGGCTACGTAGCCACCAACCGGCGAGAAAACGCCGAATATTCAAAGATAACCGGTTCAGCATGATACTTCCTTTGCTCATTCCATTACCAACAGTGACAAATCGATGAGTATGCCCGGGAGTGAAATACACTCCCGGTTCAATTCACAAAGGCGACCATCCTGACCTCCAGTCAAAAAATGAGGAATAACTATAGGGTTCACAGACCACTATAGTGACTAAAAAAATGAATGCAACCACATGAAATTTAGAGAAAAAAGTAAAGTCTAAGAAAAGCTTTTCTAGGATAGAAAAGCCTTACTTATGATCCAATACTGGTGCTTTAGCCCAACAACCGAGGATATTCGACACAAAATTTTTATTGTGCCTTTTGTTCTTGCGCGAAGTTGCAATCATCCAGCACCGGGGAAGGTACAAATTGCAGAGATAAAAAAAGCAGCGCCACAGCGCTGCTTTTTGTCACGGTGAATCAACCGACCCCTTACACGTCGAGGTTGGCCACTTTCAGTGCGTTGGTTTCGATAAATGCACGACGTGGTTCAACTTGATCACCCATCAGCGTCGTGAACAGCTCATCCGCGCCTACCGCATCTTCGATGGTCACTTGCATCATACGACGAGTGTCTGGATCCATCGTAGTTTCCCACAGCTGATCAGGGTTCATCTCACCCAGACCTTTATAGCGTTGGATAGACAGACCGCGACGCGATTCTTTGATTAACCACTCAAGTGCAGCGGCAAAGCTGCTGATTGGCTGCACACGTTCACCACGCTTGATGAAAGCACCCGCTTCAATCAAACCGTCCAGCGCTTCTGACAGTTCCGCTAACTTCGCGTACTCTTTCGAGTTGATCAGGTCAGCACTCAGTAGGTATTCATGAGTCACACCGTGGGTACGTACCTGAATTTTTGGCAGATACACATTCAGCTCAGCATTGTGTTCAACCAGAACGCTGTATTGGCTCGCGCCCACTTCTTTAGCATTCAGTTGTTCGACTAAACGCTGGGTCCACGCTTCAACCGCTGCTTTATCAGCACACAAGTCTGCATTGATGCGTGGTACATAAATCAGCTCATGCAGCATCGCGTAAGGGTAACGGCGGCTCATGCGCTCAACCAGTTTGATCGCAGCGTTGTATTGCTGAACCAGCTTCTCAAGCGGTTCACCCGCCAATGCAGGAGCATCGGCATTCACATGCAGCTCTGCGCCATCCATCGCCAGTGCCACTTGGTACTGGTTCATCGCATCTTCATCTTTGATGTACTGCTCTTGTTTGCCTTTTTTCACTTTGTAGAGTGGTGGCTGAGCAATGTAGATGTAGCCACGCTCAATCAGCTCAGGCATTTGGCGGTAGAAGAAGGTCAACAGCAGAGTACGAATGTGCGAGCCGTCGACGTCCGCATCGGTCATGATGATGATGTTGTGGTAACGCAGTTTATCTGGGTTGTACTCATCACGCCCGATACCACAGCCCAGTGCGGTGATCAGAGTCGCGACTTCTTGTGAAGACAACATCTTGTCAAAACGCGCTTTTTCTACGTTGAGGATTTTACCTTTCAGCGGCAGAATCGCTTGATTCTTACGGTTACGGCCTTGCTTAGCTGAACCGCCCGCTGAGTCTCCTTCCACTATGTAGAGTTCAGACAATGCTGGGTCTTTTTCCTGACAATCCGCCAGTTTGCCTGGCAAACCAGCTAAGTCTAGCGCACCTTTACGGCGAGTCATTTCACGTGCTTTACGTGCCGCTTCACGAGCACGTGCTGCATCAATAATCTTCGAACAAACGTTTTTCGCTTCGCTTGGGTTTTCCGCCAAGAAATCCGCCAGTTTTTCATTCATGGCTGACTCAACCGCGGATTTCACTTCAGAAGAAACTAGCTTATCTTTGGTTTGGCTTGAGAATTTAGGGTCCGGCACTTTCACCGACACCACAGCCGTTAAGCCTTCACGTGCATCATCACCCGAGGTTGCCGCTTGCGCTTTCTTCGAGAAGCCTTCTTTATCCATGTAGTTGTTCAGTGTACGAGTCAACGCACCACGGAAACCAGCTAAGTGGGTACCCCCATCACGCTGTGGGATGTTGTTGGTAAAACAGTAGATATTTTCTTGGAAACCATCATTCCACTGCATTGCTACTTCCACGCTGATGCCATCTTCACGCTCTTGGTTGAAGTGGAAGACTTTCTCATGGATCGGCGTTTTGTTGCGGTTCAAGTGGGTCACAAACGCTTGAATACCGCCTTCATACATGAAGTGGTCTTTCTTATCTTCTTCACGCTCATCCGACAGCTTGATCGACACGCCAGAGTTCAGGAATGACAGCTCACGCAGACGTTTAGCCAGAATGTCGTAATGGAATTCGATATTGGTAAAGGTTTGTGCGCTTGGCCAGAAACGAACGGTCGTACCGGTACGCTCTGTATCACCCACCACAGCCAACGGTGCTTGTGGCACACCATGGTGGTAAGTTTGTGAATGGATCTTGCCACCACGATAGATGGTGAGTAGCACTTTTTCAGAAAGCGCATTCACTACCGACACACCTACCCCGTGTAGACCACCGGAGACTTTATAGGAGTTGTCGTCAAATTTACCGCCTGCGTGCAGTACGGTCATGATGACTTCTGCGGCAGATACTTTCTCTTCAGGATGCATTTCAGTCGGGATACCACGACCGTCATCGCTGACTGACACTGAGTTGTCTTCGTGGATAGTGACCACGATGTCTTTACAGTAACCCGCCAACGCTTCATCAATTGAGTTATCTACCACCTCAAAAACCATGTGGTGCAGACCGGTGCCATCATCAGTGTCGCCGATGTACATACCCGGACGCTTACGTACCGCATCCAGACCCTTCAGTACCTTAATACTCGATGAATCGTAATTGTTCGACATGAGTTACTCTCTCACTCTGTTTATCCTTGCTCTATTACACCGTGGGCAACGTGAAATGTTTTACTGGACTCATCCAACATGTCCGCCACTTGGCTTTCGGTAATAGAACTTACAAAAACCTGCGCCCCCGTCCCTTTTAGGCTATCTGCCAAACGTTGGCGACGTAGGCTATCCAATTCGGAAGCAAAATCATCGATAAGATAAATGCATTGCTTTCCCGTCAACTCGGTGAGGTGCTGCCCTTGCGCCACGCGCAACGCACACACCATCAACTTCAGTTGTCCCCGCGACAACACATCTTCCACCGGGGTTGCGTTCACTTTAATCCGCAAATCCGCTTTGTTAGGCCCGCTAAAGGTATAGCCCAACTGCTGATCCCGTTCGAAGTTTTTTTCCAGAATCGATTGATAAGGCTGATCTTTTTCCCAACCTCGATAATACTTTAAGTCGATATCGAATTCTGGCAAAAATGTGCGACATAGTTGTTCTGCCACACTTTTCAATTGATTGACGTAACTTTCACGCCACTGGTCAATCTGCTCTGCCAAACGCGCTAATTCCTGATCCCAATAACTGAGCTCACGGTAGCTTTGTGCACTTTTCAACAGCGCATTACGCTGCTTGCTGAGTCGCTTAAACCGACCCCAAGCATCATAAAATGCAGGCTCGGTATGAAACACACCCCAATCGATAAATGCCCGACGCTGTTTCGGTCCATCGGTCAGCAGTTCAAAGCCTTCCGGATGAATCAATTGCAGCGGCAAAATCTGCGCTAATTGCGCCAACTTTTGCCCAGTTTGGCCGCCTATTTTAACCTCAGTTGAGCCATCACGCTGCTTATTAATGCCAACGGGTAGCTCAAATTGATCAGAGCTCAAAGAATGCTCACAAATCCGGCCATGCACAAACAGTTCTGGACATTCATTTTGAATGATCCGTCCGGTCAGCGAGCTTTTAAATGAACGGCCATGACCGAGCAGATAAATCGCTTCAAGCACGCTGGTTTTACCGCTGCCATTCGGCCCGATAAGAAAGTTAAAGCCTGCTGATAGGCGAATATCACAGGCTTTAATATTACGAAACTGTTGGATCACTAACCGGGAAAGCGGCATGGTAACTCGGTTATACCTTAGAGACGGATTGGCATCACCACGTACATGGCGCTGTCATCATCGACATTCTCCACCAAGGCACTGGCGTTGGCATCCGACATCGAAACACGCACATTGTCGCAACGCAACGTGTTAAGCACATCCAAGATGTAGCTGACGTTAAAGCCAATCTCAATCGGCTCACCTTCAAAGCTCACATCCAGCAACTCTTCCGCTTCTTCTTGCTCTGGGTTATTAGCGGTAATGCGCATTTCGTTATCGGCCAGATTAACGCGCACACCGCGGAATTTCTCGTTAGACAGAATCGCTGCACGCGAAAATGCCTGACGTAATTCTTCACAACCCGCTTGTAGCGTTTTGCTGGTATGTTGCGGCAATACGCGGCGATAATCAGGGAAACGACCATCAACCAGCTTCGAAGTAAACACAAAGTGATTCACTTCTGCACGCAAATTAGAGTGGCCGATTTGCAACACCACAGGTTGTTCTGGCGCATCGAGCAGTTTCACCAGCTCAAGTACCCCTTTACGCGGCACAATGATCTGCTTTTGCGCGAAATCCGCACCGAGCTGAGCTTGCGCTACCGCCATACGGTGACCATCGGTCGCGACAGAACGCAAGGTGGTGCCATCAATTTCAAACAGCATACCGTTTAAGTAGTAGCGTACATCTTGGTTGGCCATAGAAAACTGAGTTTTCTCAATCAGACCACGCAGTTCCGCTTGAGTCAGTGAGACTTGCACTTCACTTTGCCAATCTTCGATGTTCGGAAAATCACTGGCAGGTAAAGTTGCGAGCGAGAAACGGCTACGACCAGAACGCACTTGGATGCGATCGCCTTCTAACAGCACAGTGATCACCGCACTATCTGGCAAACCACGGCAAATATCTAAAAACTTACGTGCAGGAACCGTAATGCTGCCTGCTTCAAATTCACCTTCTAACGTCACACGGCTGATCAGTTCCACTTCCAAATCGGTGGCGGTCATCGACAGTTGATTCTCTTCCACCTTGAGCAACAAATTACCCAAGATCGGCAAGCTAGCACGGCCACCTAAAGTGCCAGACACCTGCTGCAATGGTTTAATCAAGTGGCTACGTTCAATGGTAAATTTCATAGTCTTCTCTTAAACGGAGTGAAAGCGAAATACGCAAGTGCGCTAACCATAGCGCAAATTAAGAGGAAAGCGTACGAATCAGGTTCGAATAATCTTCTTTGATATCGTGACTCTCTTCGCGCAACTGCTCGATTTTACGGCAAGCGTGTAACACAGTCGTATGGTCACGACCGCCAAACGCATCACCAATCTCAGGCAAGCTGTGGTTGGTCAGCTCTTTAGCTAATGCCATCGCCAATTGACGAGGACGAGCGACCGAACGCGAACGGCGTTTTGAGAGCAGATCTGCCACCTTAATTTTGTAGTATTCGGCAACGGTTTTCTGAATGTTATCAATCGTGACCAGCTTTTCTTGCAGTGCTAATAAGTCACGCAGCGCTTCACGCACAAAATCAATCGTGATTGGGCGACCGGTAAAGTTGGCGTTGGCAATCACGCGGTTCAGCGCGCCTTCCAACTCACGCACGTTAGAGCGCAGGCGTTTCGCAATAAAGAAAGCCACTTCATCCGGCAGATGAATTTGGTGATCTTCGGCTTTTTTCATCAAGATCGCGACGCGAGTTTCCAATTCCGGCGGCTCGATCGCCACCGTTAAGCCCCAACCAAAACGCGATTTGAGACGATCTTCTACGCCACTGATCTCTTTCGGATAGCGGTCAGAAGTCAAAATAATTTGTTGGTTGCCTTCCAGCAGTGCGTTAAAGGTGTGGAAGAACTCTTCCTGCGAACGCTCTTTATTGGCAAAGAATTGAATATCGTCGATCAGCAAGGCATCCACACTGCGATAGTAGCGTTTGAATTCTTCAATCGCGTTGTTTTGCAGGGCTTTTACCATATCTTGCACGAAACGCTCAGAGTGCATGTACACCACTTTAGCGTTCGGGTTGTTATCAACAATCGCGTTACCCACCGCATGCAGCAGGTGAGTTTTACCCAAACCGGTGCCGCCATACAAAAAGAGGGGGTTATACGCCGCACCTGGGTTATCGGAGACTTGGCGAGCCGCGGCCAGACCTAACTGGTTAGATTTACCTTCCACGAAGTTGTTGAACTTGTGTTTCGGGTTCACATTCGAACGGTGAGTAATATCGGCCGCAGCGCTGTCATCATCCCAGGTTTTATGGATAGGTTTACGCTGCGCCAATTGCGCAGGCGCCGACGATTCCGCCGCGACATCCGCAGCCGTACGTACAGGCGCGGGTTTTGGCGCCACCACAGGGCGGCTACCCACTTCAAAGCGCAAATTAGGCACATCATTGCCGCTGAATTCCATCAGCAGACGATTGATGTTATTGAGGTACTTATCGCGTACCCAATCCAACACAAAGCGGTTAGGGGCGAATAAAGTGAGAGTATTGTCATTGAGCTCCGCTTGAAGCGGACGCACCCACATACTGAATTCTGCGGCAGGTAGCTCTTCCTGAAGCCGTTGCAAACATTGCAACCATAGCGAAGATGACACGATTCCCTCACTCAAAAATCAACGATCGGTAAAGAGGAGCAATTCTACCTGTTGATAACTCAGATCGCCAGCGCTGGATCAACGATCCAGTGAATAAGATCTAAGTTATTCACATTATTTTATGGCTGATAAGTAAGATCCTCACACATTTTACGCGTGCTACCCACATAAAGATCCACATATCTAAAGATCTTTAGCAGTTATCCCCACCTTTTTGATTTTGATCAGTTATTGTTAATAACTACTGGTTATTTCTTTTAATGATTTAATTACCAGTAGTATATAAACATAAATGATACAGGAGTCACATAATGAAATACTGGTTTAACATCGCTCTGGCTGCCCTAGCCCTTTCTTCTGCCACCGTTCAGGCTGCCACCGATGTCAAAGTCGGCATGTCTGGCCGTTACTTCCCTTTCACTTTCGTGAAAAAAGACGAGCTGCAAGGCTTTGAAATTGACGTATGGAATGAAATTGGCAAACGCAATGATTATAAGGTGGAGTTTGTTACCGCGAACTTCTCAGGTTTGTTTGGCCTGCTAGAAACTGGGCGCATCGACACCATTTCTAACCAAATCACTATCACTGATGCACGTAAAGCCAAATATCTGTTTTCTGACCCATATGTAATTGATGGCGCACAAATCACCGTACGTAAAGGTAATGACTCCATCAAAGGTATTGAAGATCTGGCGGGTAAAACTGTTGCGGTAAACTTAGGTTCTAACTTCGAGCAACTGCTACGCAGCCATGACAAAAACGGCAAAATCAACATCAAAACCTACGATACAGGGATTGAACACGATGTTGCTTTAGGTCGTGCTGATGCTTTCGTGATGGATCGTCTTTCAGCGCTTGATCTGATTGAAAAGACCGGTCTACCACTACAACTCGCGGGTTCACCGTTTGAAACTATCGAAAACGCTTGGCCATTTGTGAACAACGAAAAAGGTCAACAACTGCAAGGTGAAGTCAATAAAGCACTCGCTGCCATGCGCGCTGACGGTACGTTAAGCAAAATCGCCGTCAAGTGGTTCGGTACCGATATCTCGCAATAATTCTGCTTCACCAAACTAGACTCTATAAAGGTGGGACTTTCCCACCTTTGATTATTTCAGAAAGGAAAGTAGATGGGTTTTGACTTTCACTACATGCTTGAGTTGCTACCGATATTACTCAAATATCTGGGAACCACACTGGAAATGGCCAGTTGGGGATTGGTCTTTGCTCTGATTCTGGCGCTGATTTTAGCCAATATTCGAGTGTTCAAAGTGCCGGTTCTGGATCCACTCAGCCAGCTCTACATCAGTTTTTTTCGTGGAACGCCGCTGCTCGTACAGTTATTTTTGCTTTACTACGGTTTGCCGCAAGTCTTCCCCCTGTTGGTTGGGCTTGATGCATTCAGCGCTGCGGTGATCGGTTTAACTCTGCATTTTGCCGCTTACATGGCGGAAAGCATTCGCGCTGCGATCATCGGTATAGATCGCAGCCAAATGGAAGCCAGCTTATCAGTCGGAATGACCACTTCTCAGGCGATGCGCCGGATCATTTTGCCACAAGCCACACGCGTTGCTCTGCCTTCATTGATGAACTATTTCATTGATATGATCAAATCAACCTCCCTCGCCTTTACCCTTGGCGTGGCTGAGATCATGGCTAAAGCGCAGATGGAAGCTTCATCCAGTTTCCGTTTTTTCGAAGCCTTCTTGGCGGTAGCCCTCATCTATTGGGTGGTGGTTTTGGTGCTCACTCGCCTGCAATCTTGGGCAGAGCAGAAACTCAATAAGGCGTACGCACGATGATTAAACTGAAGAATATCCACAAAAGGTTTGGTAGCAGTGAAGTGCTTAAGGGTATAGATCTTGAAATCCAACGCGGAGAAATCGTAGTCATCATCGGCTCTAGTGGCACCGGTAAATCCACCCTATTGCGCTGCGTGAACTTTCTTGAAGTGGCGGATCAAGGCACCATCAGCATTGATGAGCTCACCGTTGATACCCAACGACATACTAAATCCGATGTGCTAGCTCTGCGCCGTAAAACTGGCTTTGTGTTTCAAAACTACGCGCTCTTCGCTCATTTAACCGCGCGGCAAAACATTGCAGAAGCCTTGATCACGGTGCGCGGTTGGAAAAAAGATCAAGCCTACCAACGGGCGCAACAAATTCTCGATGATATAGGCCTTGGCGATAAAAGCGATAGCTACCCTGCGGCACTGTCTGGTGGTCAACAACAACGGGTTGGTATTGGCCGCGCCATGGCGCTACAGCCGGAGCTATTGCTGTTTGATGAACCCACCTCAGCCCTCGATCCTGAATGGGTTGGTGAAGTATTGGCACTAATGAAGAAATTGGCGACTCAACATCAAACCATGTTGGTGGTCACTCATGAAATGCAGTTTGCCAAAGAGGTAGCGGATCGGGTGATCTTTATGGCGGAAGGAAACATTGTCGAACAAGGTTCTCCACAGGATATCTTTGACCATCCACAGGATCTGCGCTTAAGAAAATTCCTAAATCAAGTTGGGATCAGTTAAGGATCCTTGAGATTTTATTGTTTGCCCGTATAATCGGCCGACCGGAAATAAAGCGGCAACCAGAATGAACCAACTCATTGAGTAAGTTCGAACTGAGGAAAACCCAATCATTGACACCTTTTGTGACAGTGATTACAATTCCGCCTCTTTGTTGAGAGGCGTCGGCGTCTTCAGTGAAGACCTTAATGCCCACGCCGGGTTAACCAAGAACCTAAAACTACTGATCAGTAAAGGTAACATCATGTCTAAACGCACTTTTCAACCTTCAGTTCTGAAGCGCAAGCGTACTCACGGTTTCCGTGCTCGCATGGCGACTGCGAACGGTCGTAAAGTTCTGAATGCACGTCGTGCAAAAGGCCGTAAGCGCCTTTCAAAATAATCTCGAATTATTTTGAGTACGTACGCATTCAATCGGGAGTTACGTTTGTTAACTCCCGAACATTATCAAAAAGTCTTCCAGCAAGCTCACAGTGCTGGTTCTCCTCATCTCACAATCATCGCTCGCGCAAATAATCTTTCTCATCCTCGTTTGGGACTCGCGGTTCCTAAAAAGCAGATCAAAACTGCCGTAGGTCGTAATCGATTCAAACGTCTCTGTCGAGAAAGCTTTCGCTTACATCAAAATCAACTTGCTCACAAAGATTTTGTTGTCATTGCCAAAAAGAGCGCGCAAGATTTGAGCAATGAAGAACTGTTTAACTTGCTTGGCAAACTATGGCAACGCCTCTCTCGCCCTTCTCGTGGTTAGCCATTGGTATTGTAAAACTTTACCAGTGGTTCATTAGTCCACTCATCGGCCCACGCTGTCGATTCACTCCAACTTGTTCCACGTATGCGATAGAAGCGCTGCGAGCTCACGGTTTTATAAAAGGATGTTGGTTATCCACCAAACGTCTATTAAAATGCCACCCTTTGAACGAAGGGGGCTTTGACCCCGTTCCACCAGTCCAAAAACAAGACAGAGATAAATAACGATGGATTCTCAACGTAATATCTTGTTAATCGCCTTGGCATTGGTTTCTTTCCTACTGTTTCAACAATGGCAAGTAGCAAAGAACCCAACACCGCAAGCGACACAGCAGGCCCAATCCACAGGCGCAGCTCCTGCTCCTTCATTTTCAGATGAGTTAGATCCAACGCCTGCACAAAATGCGGCAGCGCAGGCAAAGACCATTACCGTCACCAGTGATGTGCTGACTCTGTCTATCGATACGCTCGGTGGCGATATCGTGAGTGCAAAGCTGAATCAGTACTCCGAAGAACTGGATTCGTCTGAGCCTTTTGTCTTGTTGCAAAACACCCAAGGCCATCAGTTTATTGCCCAAAGTGGTTTAGTTGGTCCACAAGGTATTGACGTCACTAGCAATAACCGCCCAGCTTACCAAGTGAATGCAGATAGCTTCTCTCTGGCCGAAGGCCAAGATGAACTGCGCATTCCGATGACGTATCAAGCGAACGGTATTGAGTACACCAAAACCTTCATCCTCAAACGTGGTAGCTATGCGGTGGATGTAGTGTTTGACGTAGCCAACAACTCAGGTAACGCTGCGACTTTAGGTATGTATGCTCACCTGCGCCAAAATCTGCTGGATTCTGGTGGCAACTTAGCCATGCCAACTTACCGTGGTGGTGCGTACTCAACGAGCGATGTTCGTTACAAGAAGTACAGCTTCGACGATATGAAAGATCGTAACCTCAGTGTACCAAACGATGTGACGGTAAACTGGGTAGCGATGATCCAGCACTACTTTGCTTCTGCATGGATCCCACGTGATGAGCCACAAGCTCAGCTTTACTCACGTGTTATCAATAATTTAGGTGATATGGGTATCCGAACACCAAACAAAACCATTGCTAACGGTGATAAAGCAGAATTTGAAGCCACCCTATGGGTAGGCCCAAAACTACAAGACCAAATGGCCGCGGTAGCGCCTAACCTTGATCTGGTTGTGGACTACGGTTGGTTATGGTTCATTGCGAAACCACTGCATTGGTTGCTGTCGTTTATTCAGAGCTTTGTGGGGAACTGGGGTGTGGCAATCATCTGCTTAACCTTTATTGTTCGTGGTGCGATGTACCCACTGACTAAAGCACAGTACACCTCTATGGCGAAAATGCGCATGCTGCAACCTAAACTGCAAGCAATGCGTGAGCGTATTGGCGATGATCGCCAACGCATGAGCCAAGAGATGATGGAACTGTACAAGAAAGAGAAAGTAAACCCACTGGGGGGCTGTTTACCAATCCTTCTGCAAATGCCAATTTTCATCGCGCTGTACTGGGCACTGATGGAATCGGTAGAGCTGCGTCACTCACCTTTCTTTGGCTGGATTCATGACCTGTCAGCACAAGATCCTTACTACATCTTGCCGCTACTGATGGGTGCGAGTATGTTCGTCATCCAGAAGATGAGCCCGACGACGATCACTGATCCAATGCAGCAGAAGATCATGACCTTCATGCCAGTGATGTTTACCTTCTTCTTCCTATGGTTCCCATCAGGTCTGGTTTTGTACTGGTTAGTGTCGAACATCGTAACTCTTATCCAGCAAACGCTGATTTACAAAGCGCTGGAGAAAAAAGGCTTACACTCCAAGTAAGTTTGACTAAGTAATAAAGAGGCGGCCAAAAGGTCGCCTTTTTGTTGGCCGCTGATTACAATGACGCTAATTCAATCCTGTTCAGGTAACACTATGACAACAGATACCATTGTCGCGCAGGCTACGGCACCCGGCCGTGGTGGTGTCGGCATTATTCGTGTATCAGGCCCACTGTCTGCCCACGTCGCGCAGACAGTCACTGGACGCACGCTTCGCCCCCGCTATGCCGAATACTTGCCTTTTACTGATGAAGATGGCCAGCAGCTCGATCAAGGTATTGCGCTGTTTTTCCCTAATCCTCATTCGTTTACGGGTGAAGATGTACTTGAGCTGCAAGGCCACGGCGGTCCGGTAGTCATGGATATGCTTATCCGACGCATTCTGCAGATCAACGGCGTCCGCCCAGCTCGTCCTGGGGAGTTCTCTGAGCGCGCGTTTCTCAATGACAAGATGGACTTAACCCAAGCAGAAGCCATCGCTGACTTGATTGATGCCAGCTCGGAGCAAGCTGCAAAATCTGCGCTGCAATCACTGCAAGGCGAGTTTTCCAAACGCATCCATACGCTTGTCGAGTCACTCATTCACCTGCGTATCTACGTAGAAGCGGCGATTGATTTCCCAGAGGAAGAGATTGATTTTCTGGCTGATGGTAAGGTTTCCGCCGATCTGCAAACCATTATCGATAATCTCGCTGCAGTGCGCCGTGAAGCCAACCAAGGCGCCATCATGCGCGAAGGAATGAAGGTGGTGATTGCTGGGCGTCCTAATGCCGGTAAATCCAGCCTACTCAATGCGCTTTCGGGTAAAGAGTCTGCCATCGTCACTGACATTGCTGGTACCACCCGTGATGTCCTGCGCGAGCATATCCACATTGATGGTATGCCACTGCACATCATAGATACAGCAGGACTACGAGATGCCTCTGATGCGGTAGAAAAGATTGGTATCGAACGCGCGTGGGAAGAAATTCGCCAAGCCGATAGAGTGCTATTTATGGTGGATGGCACCACTACTGAAGCCACAGATCCGCAAGAAATTTGGCCTGACTTTGTCGATAAATTGCCAGAGAATATTGGGATCACCGTGATCCGTAACAAAGCGGATCAAACAGGTGAACCCCTAGGGATCTGCCATGTCAATCAACCAACGCTGATCCGCCTATCCGCCAAAACCGGTCAAGGTGTCGATGCGCTACGCCAACACCTAAAAGAGTGTATGGGCTTTGCCGGTAATCAGGAAGGTGGCTTCATGGCACGCCGTCGCCACTTAGACGCTCTCGAGCGTGCTGCTGAGCACTTAGATATTGGCCAGCAACAGCTCGAAGGTTATATGGCCGGAGAAATTTTAGCGGAAGAGTTACGCATCGCTCAGCAGCACCTAAATGAAATTACCGGTGAATTTAGCTCCGATGATCTGCTTGGCCGTATTTTTTCATCATTCTGTATTGGGAAATAGAGTAACGCTATGATTCATATCATTACGGGTAGCACCCTAGGTGGTGCGGAATATGTGGGTGACCACCTCAGCGATCTACTGCAAGAACAAGGATTTGATACCAAAATTCACAATCAGCCTAACTTCAGTGATATTCCGGCAAAAGGCACTTGGCTGATCATCACGTCAACACACGGTGCTGGCGAATACCCAGATAACATCCAACCTTTCATTCAAGCGCTGCATAATACGCCACCCAACACTTCTGCGCTGCGTTATGCCGTCGTTGCAATTGGCGATTCCAGCTACGATACCTTCTGTGCTGCAGGTAAACACGCTTATCATCTTTTGGCTGATATAGGAGCAAAACCTCTGGCCAACTGCTTCACCATCGATATTCAAGAACATCCCGTACCAGAAGATGCAGCTGAAGCTTGGTTAAAACGCGTCATCAACCGCTTCTAAGCTATGCTCTCTAAATAAGATCAGAGCGGCCTCAACGGCCGCTTTTTTTATGCTCTGTGGATAAAAACGGAAAATTCTGAAAACCAACTGCGGTCTTTTTAAACAATCAGCGTGTGTATAACTATACGATTATCCGGTGATCTTCCTTTAGTTATCCCAATAATAACTTTTAGATCATCTCCACCCTGTGCATAACACCGCATTTTGATCCCAGCTAATCCTTGATCAGATCAGTGCTTGATCACATGATCTGATCCTTTCAATCAATATGATCTTGTTGATCATTTTTCACTTATCCACAAAGATCATGCTCCTTAATAGTAAATCTAATAAAAAGATCTCTATATAGATCTTTATATATATTTAATGACCTCACTTGATCGAAAAAAGAGGAAAGCGATTTTCTAGCCATTCGAAAGAGGTTAGAATACGCCTCTTTTGTTATCCCATAGTCTCAATGAATACCTGAGGTCGTTCATGCTTTATCACGAAACATTTGACGTCATTGTCGTTGGTGGCGGTCACGCAGGAACGGAAGCCGCCCTCGCCGCAGCACGTACAGGACAACGTACGTTACTTCTTACCCACAATATTGACACTCTTGGTCAAATGTCCTGTAACCCTGCTATTGGCGGGATCGGTAAAGGACATTTAGTCAAAGAAGTGGATGCTATGGGCGGTTTGATGGCACAAGCTATCGATCACGCAGGTATTCAATTCCGAACACTGAATGCTTCAAAAGGCCCAGCCGTTCGCGCTACGCGTGCGCAGGCGGATCGCGCACTTTACAAAGCCTATGTGCGTAATGTGCTGGAAAACACCCCCAATTTAGCCTTGTTCCAACAAGCCGTGGATGATGTGATCGTCGAAAATGATCATATTCGCGGTGTAGTCACTCAGATGGGCCTTAAGTTTCATGCTAAAGCCGTAGTGTTGACCGTTGGAACTTTCCTTGGAGGTAAGATCCACATTGGCCTAGAAAACTTTGCAGGAGGCCGAGCAGGGGATCCTCCATCGATCGCCTTGGCTCACCGCCTACGTGAACTGCCTTTTCGTGTAGATCGCCTGAAAACCGGTACACCCCCACGTATTGACGCTAATAGCGTCGATTTTTCGGTTCTGGAAGCGCAACACGGCGACAATCCAACCCCTGTCTTCTCGTTTATGGGTAAACGTGAATATCATCCGCGCCAAATTCCATGCTATATCACGCATACCAATGAGCGTACTCATGATGTGATCCGTGCCAACCTTGATCGAAGCCCAATGTATGCAGGGATCATCGAAGGGATCGGTCCTCGTTACTGCCCATCGATCGAAGATAAGGTGATGCGTTTTGCCGATAAAAACAGCCACCAGATATTTATCGAGCCTGAAGGTTTAACCACCACCGAGCTCTACCCGAACGGAATTTCCACCAGCTTGCCATTTGATGTTCAAGTGCAAATCGTGCGTTCAATGAAAGGTTTTGAGAATGCACATATTGTTCGTCCGGGCTATGCGATTGAATACGATTTCTTCGATCCGCGTGATTTGAAGCAGACTTACGAAACCAAATTTATCCATGGTTTGTTCTTTGCAGGCCAGATCAACGGTACGACGGGTTACGAAGAAGCGGCGGCACAAGGCTTAATGGCGGGTTTAAACGCCAGCTTGTACAGCCAAGACAAAGAAGGATGGAGCCCACGTCGCGATCAAGCCTACATGGGGGTGTTGATTGACGATCTCTCAACTATGGGGACGAAAGAGCCGTATCGCATGTTCACTTCTCGTGCTGAATATCGTCTGCTGCTACGGGAAGACAACGCCGATTTACGTTTGACTGAAAAAGCACGTGAACTTGGTCTCGTTGATGATGCACGTTGGGCGCGTTTCAACCAAAAAATCGACAACATGGCGAAAGAGCGTCAGCGTCTGCAAGATACATGGATGAATCCAAATTCGGTTGGCGTAGAGCAGCTCAATGCTTTGCTGAAAACACCAATGTCGCGTGAGGCCTGCGGTGAAGATTTGCTACGCCGCCCTGAAATGACCTATGAACTGCTCACCACTTTGCCGGCATTTGTTCCAGTATTGGAAGATAGCGAAGCCGCTGAGCAAGTCGAAATTCAAGTGAAATATGATGGTTATATTCAACGCCAGCAAGATGAAATTGAGAAATCACTGCGCCATGAACACACCAAGTTGCCTGTAGATTTGGATTACAAGCAAGTTAAAGGGTTGTCTAACGAAGTGGTTCTGAAGTTAAGTACGACGAAGCCAGAAACCATTGGTATTGCTTCACGCATCTCCGGTATCACTCCAGCGGCGATTTCCATCTTGTTGGTTCACCTGAAAAAACACGGCATGCTGAAGAAGGGAGAAGCGGCGTAATGAATCCGTTACGAGTCAAATTAGACGCCCTGATCAGCAACACCACGCTATCGGTGACAGAGCAGCAACGTGAGCAGTTAGTCGGTTATGTGCAACTGCTCGACAAATGGAACAAAGCGTACAACCTAACGTCGGTACGTGATCCAATGGAAATGCTGGTGAAACACATTCTCGATAGTCTGGTAGTGAGTGTGCATCTTGAAGGTGAGCGTTTTATTGATGTGGGTACCGGACCAGGGTTGCCTGGGATCCCACTGGCGATCATGCATCCCGATAAACAATTTGTACTGCTGGATAGCTTAGGTAAACGGATCCGTTTTCTGAAACAAGTGATCCACGAACTGAAGATCGACAATGTGTTACCCGTGCAGAGCCGAGTCGAAGAGTTCGATCCTGAACAGGGGTTTGATGGTGTGTTAAGTCGAGCCTTTGCTTCCATGACTGATATGGTGAACTGGTGCCAGCATCTCCCAAAACCAAATGGTGGGGTATTTTTAGCCCTTAAAGGGGTACGGCCTGATGATGAAATCACCTTACTCCCTGAGTGGTGTTCTGTGACCGATATCAAAGCTTTGCAAGTTCCTGAGTTGGAAGGTGAGCGTCATCTTGTAATCTTATCGCGCAAGGGATAACAGCGAGGCATACCGTGGGAAAAATCGTAGCAATCGCCAACCAGAAAGGCGGAGTTGGGAAAACAACAACTTGTATTAATTTGGCAGCCTCTATGGCTGCAACCAAACGCAAGGTTCTTGTGGTGGATTTAGACCCGCAGGGCAACGCCACGATGGCCAGTGGGGTCGATAAATATCAGGTTGATTCCACGGCTTATGAACTTTTGGTTGAAGATGCACCGTTTGACCAAGTGGTATGCCGTAAAACAACCGGACATTACGATTTGATTGCGGCCAATGGTGATGTGACCGCAGCTGAAATCAAGCTCATGGAAGTGTTTGCCCGTGAAGTGCGCTTAAAAAACGCTTTGGCGTCAGTGCGCGATAACTATGATTTCATCTTTATTGATTGTCCACCTTCTTTAAACCTCCTTACAATCAATGCCATGGCAGCCGCAGATTCGGTGCTGGTTCCTATGCAATGTGAGTATTTTGCGTTAGAAGGTTTAACCGCATTGATGGATACGATCAGCAAATTAGCAGCAGTGGTGAACGATAACCTCAAGATAGAAGGTATATTGCGTACCATGTACGATCCACGTAATCGCTTAGCCAATGAAGTATCTGATCAGTTGAAAAAACACTTCGGTAGTAAAGTCTATCGTACTGTGATCCCACGTAATGTTCGTTTGGCGGAAGCGCCAAGTCATGGTAAGCCTGCGATGTATTACGATAAACAATCGGCTGGAGCTAAAGCCTACTTGGCATTAGCAGGTGAGATGTTACGTCGCGAAGAGATTCCCGCATAAAACAACAACTATAGGAATTCGTTCACATGACTAAACGTGGTTTAGGAAAAGGGCTGGATGCATTGCTAGCAACCAGTTCATTAGCTCGCGAAAAACAACAAGTCGCTTCACTCAGTCAGTCGATGTCGACTGAAGGTGAGCTGGCTGATTTGTCCATCTCTAACCTCAAACCCGGTATCTATCAGCCGCGTAAAGATCTCTCGCCAGAAGCTCTAGAAGAGCTGGCTGCTTCCATTCAATCCCAAGGCATTATTCAGCCGATTGTTGTGCGCCACTTGTCAACGGGAGGCTATGAAATCATTGCCGGTGAACGTCGTTGGCGTGCTGCCAAGCAAGCGGGCTTAAAGCAAGTGCCTTGTTTGATCAAGCAAGTGGAAGATCGTGCTGCGATCGCCATGGCTTTGATCGAAAATATTCAGCGTGAAGATCTGAATGCAATGGAAGAAGCGCAAGCTTTAGAGCGTTTACAGAATGAATTCGAACTCACACACCAACAAGTCGCAGAGGTGATTGGAAAGTCACGCACTACCGTGACCAACCTGCTGCGTCTGAACCAATTGAGTGATGACGTAAAGCGCTTATTGGAAACCAAACAGTTGGAAATGGGTCATGCGCGTGCACTTCTGATGCTCGAAGGTAAACAACAAGTTGAAATTGCGCAGCAAGTGGCGAAGAAGCAACTGACCGTTCGTCAAACCGAGCAACTTGTAAAAAAATGTTTAAGTGGCCTATCTGACGATAAAAACGTGTCAGAAGACCTAGAAATACGGCAAATGTCACAAAATTTAAGTGAAAAATTGGCAGCAAAAGTCTCTATCGTGAGATCGCCAAACGGCAAATCTAAAGTGACGATTAGTCTTGATGAACCTCACAAATTAGAGCTACTGATTGCCAAGCTACAAAACTAGGTGAGATAATTGATTTAAATCAATTGTGGTAAATCACATTGTTTATGCGAAAGTTGTCGGATTGTATGCAAAATTGTAACTTTTTGCGGTGTTTTCATTGCAATCAGTTGATGCCACCGTATAATTTTCGCCAATTTCCCAGTCCGAAAAAGCGGTTCGAGCTGTGGTGATTACTAGAGGTAAGAATACATGGTAGCTGTGCTAGCGAGGCAAGGACGAGAGCTTGCAAAGCGATTGTTATTGATCCAGTTCAGTGCGGTTATGGTTGCGGCAACTGTGTTTACAGTGGCGGTAAATGGTGATTGGGGGCTTTCAGCCTTGATTGGCGGTGGCATTTTTGTCATTGCTAACGCTGTTTTTTCGGGTTGTGCTTTCCTGTTTGCAGGGGCGCGCGCGTTAAAAATGGTCGCCATCTCGTTTTATACGGGGGAAGCGCTGAAAATTCTCATCACTATCGTCCTGTTTTCCGTTGCCTACATGTATATGCAGTTGGAACTTGTTCCACTGAAGCTAACCTATTTGCTGGCTCTAGGTATCAATATCTGTGCGCCAGTGCTATTCATTAACAACAAAAAATAGGATGAGTTATGGCTGCGCCAGGTGAAGCGCTCACACCTTCCAGTTATATCACTCACCACCTTTCTAACCTTTCAACTTACAAGTTGGGGCTAGTGGCGGAAGAGTCGAGTTTCTGGAATGTACACATCGATAGCCTGTTCTTCTCTGTTTTAACTGGACTGATATTCCTTGGAGTATTCCGTGCAGTAGCCAGAAAAGCGACAGCGGGTGTTCCGGGTAAGCTGCAGTGTGCTGTTGAGATGGTGGTAGAGTTCGTTGACAAAAACGTCAAAGATACTTTCCATGGTCGCAATCCACTAATTGCTCCTTTGGCACTCACTATCTTTTGTTGGGTATTTTTAATGAACTTGATGGACCTTGTGCCTATCGACTTCTTACCTTACCCAGCACAGCATTGGCTTGGTATCCCTTATTTGAAGGTGGTGCCGTCTGCTGATGTGAATATCACCATGGCTATGGCTCTAGGCGTGTTTGCTCTGATGATTTACTACAGCATCAAAGTGAAAGGTCTGGGCGGGTTTGCAAAAGAGTTAGCACTACACCCGTTTAATCACTGGATCATGATTCCGTTCAACCTATTGATTGAAGTTGTTTCGCTGCTGGCGAAGCCTCTATCACTCGGTATGCGTCTGTTTGGTAACATGTTTGCAGGTGAAGTAGTGTTTATTCTTTGTGCAGCTATGCTGCCATGGTACCTGCAATGGATGGGATCCCTACCTTGGGCTATCTTCCATATTTTGGTTATTTTGATCCAATCGTTTGTATTTATGATGTTGACCATTGTGTATATGTCAATGGCTCATGAAGATAACGATCATTAATAAATTGAATTTTTAATACCCATTGAATCTTTGGAGAAATTAGATGGAAACTGTATTGAGCTTCTCTGCAATCGCTGTAGCTATTATTGTTGGTCTATGTGCGGTTGGTACTGCGATTGGTTTCGCTGTATTAGGCGGAAAGTTTTTGGAAGGCGCTGCTCGTCAACCTGAAATGGCTCCTATGCTGCAAGTTAAGATGTTCATCATCGCAGGTCTGCTGGACGCGGTTCCAATGATCGGTATCGTAATCGCTCTGCTATTCACATTCGCAAACCCATTCGTTGGTCAGCTAGCTGGTTAATCAAGCTTTGTCCTGACAAATCGATAAGATTTGTCGTTGATTAACACTAAGTCCACTTTAGGGGGTAGCTGTTGTGAATATGAACGCAACTCTGCTAGGTCAAGCAATTGCCTTTGGTATGTTTGTGTGGTTCTGCATGAAGTATGTGTGGCCACCAATTATCAAAGCGATTGAAGATCGTCAGAAGAAAATTGCTGATGGTTTGCAAGCCGCTGAGCGTGCAAAGAAAGATCTAGACCTGGCACAAGCTAATGCTTCGGATCAATTGAAAGAAGCAAAACGCACAGCAACTGAGCTCATTGAGCAAGCGAATAAGCGTAAAGCACAAATTATCGATGAAGCACGTGAGGAAGCTCAGGCAGAACGCCAGAAAATCCTGACTCAAGCAGAAGCGGAGATTGATGCAGAACGTAACCGTGCTCGTGATGAGCTGCGTAAACAGGTTGCAACTCTGGCAATTGCTGGTGCTGAGAAAATTCTTGAGCGTTCAATCGATAAAGATGCGCACAAAGATATTCTCGACAACATTACTGCAAAACTTTAACGGAGGGGGCATATGTCGGATTTGACTACAATCGCACGCCCCTACGCTAAAGCAGCCTTTGATTTTGCGGTAGAAAAACAGCAACTGGACCATTGGAACCAGATGCTTGCTTTCGCCGCTGAAGTCGCAAAAAACGAACAAATGCACGAGCTGTTAACCAGCTCGGGCTCAGCTAGTAAATTGGCTGAGATTTTTATTGCAGTTTGTGGCGAACAGCTTGATGGTCATGGCCAAAACCTGATTAAGGTAATGGCAGAAAATGGTCGTTTGTTGGCAGTTCCTGCACTTTATGAGCACTTTGCTGTGCTAAAGCAGGAGCATGAGAAGAAAGTGGATGTGGAAGTGATTTCCGCCACTGAACTCAGTGAACAACAGCGTTCAGAAATTGGCAGCAAGCTTGAGCAGCGTTTAGAGCGCAAAGTTCAGCTGAATTGCAGTGTAGATGAGACTCTGCTTGGCGGGGTTATTATTCGAGCCGGAGACTTAGTCATCGATAACTCAGCACGCGGACGTTTGAAGCGTCTGAGCGATGCATTGCAGTCTTGATGGGGATTGGAGCATGCAACTTAATTCCACGGAAATTAGCGATCTGATCAAACAACGTATTGAATCTTTCAATGTTGTTAGTGAAGCTCGCAACGAAGGTACTATCGTATCGGTAAGCGACGGTATCATTCGTATTCACGGTCTTGCAGATATTATGCAAGGTGAAATGATTGAATTACCGGGCAACCGTTATGCACTGGCACTGAACCTTGAGCGTGACTCGGTGGGTGCGGTAGTAATGGGTCCATACGCTGACCTGCGTGAAGGTATGAAAGTAACAGGCACTGGCCGTATTTTGGAAGTTCCTGTTGGTCCTGAACTGCTAGGTCGTGTCGTAAACACTCTAGGTGAGCCTATTGATGGTAAAGGCCCAATTGGTGCAAAACTGACTTCACCTGTTGAAGTGATCGCACCGGGTGTTATCGATCGTAAATCGGTTGATCAACCTGTTCAGACTGGTTACAAATCAGTTGACTCGATGATCCCAATCGGCCGTGGCCAGCGTGAGCTGATCATCGGTGACCGTCAAACAGGTAAAACTGCTTTGGCAATTGACGCGATCATCAACCAGAAAAACTCTGGTATTTACTCTATCTATGTTGCTATCGGCCAGAAAGCTTCAACCATTGCGAACGTGGTTCGTAAACTGGAAGAGCACGGCGCACTGAAAAACACCATTGTGGTGGTGGCATCTGCGTCAGAATCTGCTGCACTGCAATACCTCGCACCTTACTCAGGTTGTGCGATGGGTGAATACTTCCGCGATCGCGGTGAAGATGCGCTGATTGTATACGATGACCTGTCTAAACAGGCTGTTGCTTACCGTCAAATCTCACTGCTTCTGCGTCGTCCACCAGGTCGTGAAGCTTTCCCTGGCGACGTATTCTACCTCCACTCTCGTCTGCTAGAGCGTGCTGCTCGTGTAAATGAAGAGTACGTAGAGCGTTTCACTAAGGGTGAAGTGAAAGGTAAGACTGGTTCTCTAACTGCTCTGCCAATCATCGAAACTCAAGCAGGTGACGTATCGGCATTCGTACCGACTAACGTAATCTCGATCACTGATGGTCAGATCTTCCTACAAACTGAGCTGTTCAACGCGGGCGTACGTCCAGCGGTTGACCCAGGTATCTCAGTTTCTCGTGTAGGTGGTGCAGCGCAAACCAAGATCGTTAAGAAGCTCTCTGGCGGTATCCGTACTGCTCTGGCTGCTTACCGTGAACTGGCGGCGTTTGCTCAGTTCTCTTCTGATTTGGATGAAGCGACCAAGCGTCAGCTGACTCACGGTCAGAAAGTCACTGAACTGATGAAGCAGAAACAGTATGCACCAATGTCTGTATTTGATCAGGCTCTGGTGATCTTTGCTGCGGAACGTGGCTATCTGACAGACGTAGAACTGAACAAGGTTCTCGACTTCGAAGCTGCTCTACTATCGTATGCTCGTGCTCATTACGCTGAATTAGCAGCGAAAATCGACAAGACGGGTGCTTACAACGATGAGATCGAAGCTCAGCTGAAGAAGCTGGTTGACGATTTCAAAGCAACCCAAACTTGGTAATGAGGTCGGTGGCAGTTTCTGCCACCAACTAACGGAGAGTAACGATGGCCGGCGCAAAAGAGATACGTACTAAGATCGGGAGTGTGAAAAGCACTCAGAAGATTACGAAAGCGATGGAAATGGTGGCTGCTTCTAAAATGCGTCGTTCACAGGATGCAATGGAGTCATCACGCCCTTACGCACAAACAATACGTAAAGTGATCGGTCATGTCGCCAACGCAAGTCTAGAGTATCGTCATCCGTATCTAGAAGAGCGTGAAGCGAAGCGAGTTGGTTACATCATTATTTCTACAGACCGCGGTTTGTGTGGTGGCTTGAACATTAACCTGTTCAAAAAAGCCATCACGGATATGCAGGTTTGGAAAGAAAAAGGCGCGCAAATTGAGCTGGCGATTATCGGTTCAAAAGCCACCTCCTTTTTCAACAACAGCGGCGCGAAAGTAGCGGCTCAGGTTTCTGGTTTGGGCGACAGCCCAAGCTTAGAAGATCTGATCGGTTCGGTTGGCGTCATGCTGAAGAAATACGATAAAGGTGAGTTAGACCGCCTCTATCTGGTGTTCAACCAGTTTGTGAACACCATGGTGCAAAAACCAAAGATCGATCAATTGCTACCTTTGCCAAAATCGGACAGCGAAGATATGCAGCGTGGCCACATGTGGGACTACATCTACGAACCAGAACCGAAGCCTCTGTTGGATGCGCTTTTACTGCGCTTCATCGAGTCACAGGTTTACCAAGGTGTTGTAGAGAACCTAGCGTGTGAGCAAGCAGCCCGAATGGTTGCGATGAAAGCTGCTACCGATAACGCGAGCAACCTGATTGATGATTTACAACTTGTGTACAACAAAGCCCGTCAGGCTGCGATTACACAAGAATTGTCGGAAATCGTAGGCGGCGCGGCTGCGGTTTAAGCTTAGGTAAAACAAACAGTTTAGAGGATTAACGATGGCTACAGGTAAGATCGTACAGATCATCGGTGCGGTAGTCGACGTAGAGTTCCCACAGAGCGAAGTACCAAGTGTTTACGATGCTCTGAATGTTGTGGATTCCAAAGAACGTCTGGTTCTGGAAGTTCAACAGCAGCTAGGCGGTGGCGTGATTCGCGCTATCGTTATGGGTAGCTCGGATGGTTTACGTCGTGGAATGACAGTACAAAACACTGGCGCTCCAATTTCAGTACCAGTAGGTACTAAAACCCTAGGTCGTATCATGAACGTGCTTGGTGATGCGATTGACGAACGTGGCGACATTGGTGCAGAAGAGGTGTATTCAATCCACCGCCCTGCACCAAGCTACGAAGAACAGTCTAGTGCAACTGAACTGCTGGAAACGGGTGTTAAGGTTATCGACCTGATCTGTCCGTTTGCAAAAGGCGGTAAAATCGGTCTGTTCGGTGGTGCGGGTGTAGGTAAGACCGTTAACATGATGGAACTTATCAACAACATCGCGCTGCAACACTCAGGTTTGTCAGTTTTTGCAGGGGTTGGTGAGCGTACTCGTGAGGGTAACGACTTCTACCACGAAATGCAGGAAGCGGGCGTTGTAAACGTTGAGCAACCAGAACTGTCGAAAGTAGCGATGGTTTACGGCCAGATGAACGAGCCACCAGGCAACCGTCTGCGTGTAGCACTGACCGGTCTGACCATGGCGGAACGATTCCGTGATGAAGGCCGTGACGTACTGCTGTTCATCGACAACATCTACCGTTACACCCTAGCGGGAACGGAAGTATCTGCTCTGCTTGGCCGTATGCCTTCAGCGGTAGGTTACCAGCCAACACTGGCTGAAGAGATGGGTGTTCTGCAAGAACGTATCACGTCAACCAAGAAAGGTTCGATCACCTCTGTACAAGCGGTATACGTACCTGCGGATGACTTGACTGACCCGTCACCAGCAACCACGTTTGCTCACTTGGATGCAACCGTTGTTCTGAACCGTAACATCGCCGCTATGGGTCTATACCCAGCGATCGACCCACTGGATTCGACTTCACGTCAATTGGATCCATTGGTTGTTGGTCAAGAGCACTACGATGTGGCACGTGGCGTGCAAGCAACGCTACAACGCTATAAAGAGCTGAAAGACATCATCGCGATTCTAGGTATGGACGAACTGTCTGAAGCGGACAAGCAAGTGGTTGCTCGTGCGCGTAAGATCGAACGTTTCCTGACTCAGCCTTACCACGTAGCGGAAGTCTTTACTGGCGATCCAGGGGTATACGTATCTCTGAAAGAAACCCTGCGTGGTTTCAAAGGTCTGCTGGCAGGTGACTACGATGACATTCCAGAGCAAGCGTTTATGTACTGCGGTACGATTGACGATGCTATCGAGAATGCGAAGAAGCTATAAGGCTGACTAGGAGGCGATATGGCAGCAATAACCTTTCATCTGGACGTGGTGAGCGCAGAGAAAAAACTGTTCTCTGGCTTGGTTGAAACGTTTCAGGTGACCGGTAGCGAAGGTGAGCTGGGTATTTTCCACGGCCATACACCGCTGCTGACCGCTATCAAGCCTGGTATGGTGCGTATTGTGAAACTGCACGGCCACGAAGAGTACATTTATGTCTCTGGTGGTATTGTTGAGGTTCAGCCGGGCACAGCAACTGTGTTGGCCGATACCGCAATTCGTGGAGAAGATCTGGACGCAGCTAAGGCAGAAGAAGCCAAACGTCGTGCGGAAGAGCGTATTCTCAACCAGCATGGTGATATGGACTTTGCACAAGCGGCCAGTGAACTGGCTAAAGCCATCGCACAGCTTCGCGTGATTGAACTGACGAAAAAACGTCGTTAATTATGCAAATAAGCTGATAAAAAGCCTGACCTATGTCAGGCTTTTTTGTCTCTTTTTTGTCTCTTTTTTGATAGCAATTGTGCGAGATATTGTGATGTTATGGGATGTTTTTCGTCCCGTTATTGAGTGAATACCAGTAAATAAACCCTATTTTCTATGAAAATAATCGCTCTTCTTATTTTCGAGATAATCGGCAATTAACTATTTTAGGTTTGCTGTTTAGAATACAACGCAGAAAAATGACTAGGTAGATAACAAATGAAATTCAGTACGGTAATTCTCGCGGCAGGGAAAGGAACTCGTATGCACTCTAATATGCCGAAAGTGCTGCATACATTAGCTGGTAAACCTATGGTGAAACACGTCATTGATACGTGTAATAACCTCGGGGCGCAAAATATCCATTTGGTTTATGGCCATGGTGGCGATCAGATGCAGCAGGCTCTGGTCAATGAAAACGTTAACTGGGTATTGCAAGCACAGCAATTGGGTACTGGTCATGCCGTAGATCAGGCCTCTCCCCATTTCCAAGATGATGAAAAAATCTTGGTGTTGTACGGGGATGTACCGCTGATTTCTGAAGACACTATTGAAAGTTTACTTGAAGCACAGCCCACCGATGGCATTGCACTACTGACTGTTGTTCTGGAAGACCCAACGGGGTACGGCCGTATCGTACGTAAACGTGGCCCTGTGGTGGCGATCGTTGAGCAAAAAGATGCCAGCGAAGAGCAAAAGCTGATCAAAGAAGTCAACACTGGGGTGTTGGTGGCAACTGGCCGCGATCTTAAGCGTTGGTTGGCAGGCCTAAACAACAATAACGCGCAAGGCGAATACTACCTGACTGACGTGATTGCTGCAGCGCATGATGAAGGCCGTGCAGTCGAAGCGGTACATCCTTCACACTCAATCGAAGTGGAAGGGGTAAACGATCGCATTCAATTGGCGCGTCTGGAGCGTGCTTTCCAAGCGCGTCAGGCGAAGAAGCTGCTTGAACAAGGTGTGATGTTGCGCGATCCGGCAAGATTTGATCTGCGTGGTGCTTTGCAGTGCGGCTCAGATGTGGAAATTGATGTTAACGTGATTATTGAAGGCAATGTATCGATCGGTAATAACGTAGTGATTGGCGCGGGCTCGATTCTCAAAGATTGTGAGATTGATGACAACACGGTGATCCGCCCATACAGCGTAATTGAAGGGGCGACGGTCGGTGAAAACTGTACAGTTGGACCGTTTACTCGTCTACGTCCCGGAGCAGAGCTACGCGATGATGCGCATGTCGGCAATTTTGTGGAGATGAAAAATGCTCGTCTTGGTGAAGGTTCAAAAGCCAATCACCTGACTTATCTTGGCGATGCTGAGATTGGCAAAGGCGTGAATGTGGGCGCTGGGGTGATCACCTGTAACTACGACGGTGCCAATAAGCACAAAACCGTGATTGGTGATGATGTGTTTGTGGGTTCTGATTGCCAGCTCGTAGCGCCTGTAACCATTGGTAACGGTGCGACCATTGGTGCTGGTACGACCCTGACTAAGAATGTGGCTGAGGGTGAGTTAGTCATCACTCGCGCGCCAGAGCGCAAAATTTCAGGCTGGCAGCGTCCAGTGAAAAAGAAATAATTGAACCGATTGAAAAAAGAGCCGCGAATGCGGCTCTTTTTGTATTACTCAAAGTTCTGTTTTATTCATCACTGACGACGCGAGCATTGTCGGGTGTGGTGAACTGTTCACGTAGCTGACGGTTAGACAACACATAACCCATCCATAATCCTCCCGTACACAGCACAATCGCAATACCAGTCACGGGTTGCGCTTGGCTTGCCATTGCTGCCACTAAAGCGCTGGATACACTGCTGATACTGATCTGTAAGCTATTTTGTAATCCGGCAGCGGTTGCTGGGCTTTGTTTGGCACTGGATAAAGCACGGTTAACCACTATCGGGTACATGGCACCATTAGCCACTGCAATTAAGCAGAATGGAGCCAAGATTGGCCAAATTGAGCTGAGCGTCCATTGTGAGGCGACAAAAATCATCGCCGCTGATAGGGTAAACAGCGCAATCAACTGTTTGAGCACCAGTTCATCACCGTATTTCTGAACCGCTTTCTTGCCTAGGTAGCCACCCACCATAAATGCAATGGTTTGTGGAATAAAGCTCAGGCCAATATCACGCGCTTGATAGCCTAGCTGCGCCATGATTTCTGGCATACCGGTCAGGTAGGCAAAAAACGCCGCCGAAGCACAAGCAAACATCATCACATTGCCGACGTAGGTTTTACTTTTCAGTAGGCCTTTAATGTCTTGCGCAATAGAGGTGGTTTTCGGCTCGGCAATTTCATTGGTTTGTAAGCCCGTGCTTACCACCAACACAACACCCATCAAGGTTAAGGCTAAAAAGATGCTGTGCCAGCCAAAGTGATCCGCCAGTAATACACCCAGTTGCGGTGCCAGTGCTGGAGAGAGCGCTACCAACGGCATAATGGTGGCAAACAGTTGTTGGCTCACTGAGCTTGGGTAACGCTTGATCACCATTGCCTGCCAAATTACCGCTGGTGCGCACACACCAATCGCCTGGATAAAACGCAGCGACAGTAGTTGCCATACTGTTGTGCAGAAAGCGAGTCCGGCAGAAGCAAGAGTAAAAACCAGTAAGCCAGCAATCAACGTATTACGATGGCCAAATTTGTCGGAAGCGAGTCCCCACATTAACTGACCAAGCGCCATTCCCACCAAGAAAACTGTCAGTGATAGAGCGATTTGTTCAGGGCCGGTCGCAAAAGCGGTTTCCATCATTTTAAACGCAGGCAAATACATGTCGGTGGCGATAAAACCGAGCATGGATAGCGCTGAGAGGTAAACCAACTGGAAAAAAGAAACTTTCATTTTTTCATGTCCATCAAAATTATTCACACATGTTTTTCCAAAATCCGTTGGCATGAGCCAGGATTTTTCTGTGCTTACATTCTATTTTTGTCTGGCGATGAAGAGAAACGGCAAATTTTTAGGTTATCATGCAAAAAATTTGATAGGTAGTGAGTGATGTTTTCTAAATCCTCTTTGGAAATGTTGGATGCCGTAGCGCGCCTAGGTAGTTTTACTGCGGCGGCAGAGGTGCTGCACAAAGTGCCTTCGGCGATCAGCTACAGTGTGCGCCAGATAGAGAGCGAGCTCGGCGTTGTGCTGTTTCAGCGTTTGCCGCGTAAGGTGGAACTGACTCCAGCGGGCGAGCTGTTTATGCTTGAAGCGAGGCAGTTATTACGCCAGATGGAAGAGATCCGTGCGCAAACCAAACGCGCTGCGCATGGTTGGCGTAAAACCTTAAAAGTAACACTCGATAACGTAGTCAAGCTGGATAAGATGAAGCCGATGGTGGAAGCCTTCTACCAAACCTTTGATTTCGCCGAACTACAGATCAACATGGAAGTGTTCAACGGCTCGTGGGAAGCGATTGCACAAGGTCGCGCCGATATCGTGATTGGCGCAACCGCAGCAGTACCAGTGGGTGGCGATTTTGAAGTGCGCGATATGGGCATTCTTGACTGGGCATTTGTGATGTCACCCAATCATCCCTGCGTGCGCGAGCAGAATTTGAGTGAAGAGTTTATCAGCCAGTTTTTAGCCATCTGTTTGGACGATACCTCAAGCGTATTGCCTAAACGCCATACCGAACACTACCCTAAACAGCGCCGTTTGCTGCTGCCAAACTGGTACAGCGCGATTGAAAGTTTAAAAAGTGGACTCGGGGTCGGCTATATGCCAAGGCATATGGCGCAGCCGCTACTGGCCAGTGGTCAGTTGGTGGAGAAGGTACTGCCAGATGAAAAGCCGCTTAGTCGTTGCTGCCTAGTGTGGCGCAAAGACGATAATCATAAATTGATTGAGTGGATGGTGAATTATCTGGGCAGTAGCGATCAACTTTACAGTGATTGGCTACAAGCTAAATAACCTAATAACAAGAGCCAGCGTTGCTGGCTCTTAAACGACGCTTCAGGGATAGACAAAACGGAAGGGTTATGGGCGCTCAAAAATGGTCGCGATACCCTGACCTAAGCCGATACACATCGTAGCAAGGCCATATTTTGCATCTTTGGCTTCCATTAAATTGATCAGCGTGGTTGAGATACGTGTACCCGAGCAACCCAGTGGATGACCCAGCGCAATCGCGCCGCCATTGAGGTTGACCTTGTCATCCATCATCTCCAGTAAGCCCAAGTCTTTAGCGCAAGGTAGAGATTGTGCGGCAAACGCTTCGTTCAATTCCACCACATCCATATCCTGCATGGTTAAGCCCGCACGTTTGAGCGCTTTATGGGTAGCAGGTACAGGGCCGTAACCCATGATGGAAGGATCGCAACCCGCTACAGCCATCGCTTTAATGCGAGCGCGAATGGTTAAACCGAGCGCTTTGGCTTTTTGCTCACTCATCACTAACATCGCTGAAGCACCATCTGAGAGTGCTGAAGAGGTTCCCGCGGTCACGGTTCCGTTGGCCGGATCGAACACGGGACGCAGTTCAGCTAATCCCGCCACTGTGGTTTCTGGGCGGATCACTTCATCGTAATCGAGGGTGAACAGCGTACCATCGGCAGCATGGCCCTCGGTGGGTAGAATCTCGTTTTTAAAACGACCTTCTAATGTTGCCGCATGAGCACGCGCATGAGAGCGCGCAGCGAACTCATCTTGCTGCTCACGGCTAATGCCATGCAGCTTGCCGAGCATTTCTGCGGTCAGTCCCATCATTCCCGCTGCTTTGGCCACGTTTTTAGACAGGCCCGGATGGAAATCAACGCCGTGAGTCATCGGTACGTGGCCCATGTGCTCTACGCCGCCTACTAAACAGATTTCCGCATCGCCGACCATGATTGCGCGCGCCGCATCATGCAGTGCTTGCATGGACGATCCACACAAACGGTTGACGGTCACCGCGCCAATCTCAATTGGCAGACCCGCAAGCAGCGCCGCATTACGCGCAACGTTAAAGCCTTGTTCAAGCGTTTGCTGCACACAGCCCCAATAAATGTCTTCAATCTCTTTTGGATCGACCTGTGGGTTGCGCGCCAGAATGCCTTTCATCAAATGTGCTGAAAGGTCTTCCGCACGTTGGTGGCGAAACGCACCGCCTTTGGAGCGTCCCATCGGAGTACGTAGGCAATCAACAATCACTACTGTATTCATTTTGTTATTCCTTTTCTAAACCGATTTACAGGGCACTAGCTTGCTGAGCGCTGTAGAAAGATTTTCCTTGTTGCGCCATGCTCTTCAGCAGTTGCGGTACTTGATAGAGTGCGCCGAGGCTGGCGTATTTTTCTGCCATAGCCACATAGTTAGCGACACCGATGGTATCTAGGTAACGGAATACACCACCACGGAACGGAGGGAAACCAAGACCGTACACCAGCGCCATATCTGCTTCTTGCGCAGAAGCGATGATCCCTTCTTCAAGACAGAGCACCACTTCATTAATCATCGGAATCATGGTGCGTTCGATAATGGTTTGTGGGTCAAAGCTTTGTGGTGCGCCGCATACAGGCGCGAGAATGGCGAGCACTTCATCGCTGAAGGCTTTTTTCGGTTTGCCTTTTTTATCTACTGTGTACTGATAGAAACCGCTGCCATTTTTCTGGCCAAATTTTTTCGCTTCGTACAGGGCATCAATCGCTTCTCGGCCGGATTTGGCCATACGAGTTGGGAAGCCTTCCGCCATCACTGCCTGAGCATGGTGTGCAGTATCAATGCCGACCACATCAAGCAAATACGCTGGGCCCATCGGCCAACCAAATTGACGCTCCATCACTTTGTCGATTTCGGTGAAGTTCGCGCCATGACGCATCAGCAAGCTAAAGCCTGCAAAGTAGGGGAACAGTACGCGGTTAACAAAAAATCCTGGGCAGTCATTGACCACAATTGGTGATTTGCCCATTTTCGCGGCATAAGCGACCACGCGGTTAATGGTGTCTTCTGAAGTGTGTTCACCACGGATGATTTCCACTAAAGGCATGCGGTGCACAGGGTTAAAGAAGTGCATGCCACAGAAATTCTGTGGGCGCTTGAGTGATTTGGCGAGCAGGTTAATTGGAATGGTCGAGGTGTTGGAGGTCAGAATCGTCTCTGCATTGACCAATCCTTCCACTTCGCTGAGTACCGCGGCTTTCACTTTCGGGTTTTCAACCACGGCCTCAACAATCACATCCGCTTGATCAATCCCTGCGTAATGCAGAGAAGGGGTGATGGAAGCCAGAATGCCAGCCATTTTGAAACCATCGATCTTGCCGCGCTCTAACTGTTTGTTGAGGAGCTTAGCCGCTTCGGTCATGCCCAATTCTAAAGAGTGTGGTGCGATGTCTTTCATCAGCACAGGTACGCCTTTGAGAGCCGATTGATACGCGATGCCCCCACCCATAATGCCCGCGCCGAGCACGGCGGCGTGTGTGGTATCTTGGCTTGCAGCTTTCGCGGATTGTTTGGCTAGGCCTTTGATATATTGATCATTGAGGAAAATACCAACCAGCGCTTGTGCTTCGGTGGACTTCGCTAGCTTGATGAAGTGTTTGCGTTCGATATCCAGCGCAGCATCGCGTGATAAACGCGCCGCTTCTTCAATGGCGACGACCGCGGTCATTGGTGCTGGGTAGTGTTTGCCTGCCACTTGAGCGACCACACCTTTCGCTATAGTAAAGCTCATCATGGCTTCCAGTTTGCTTAAGGTCAGTGCTGAGGTTTTCTGCTGACGGTGTTTTTGCCAATCCAGCTTCTCTTCAATCGCTTGAGTCAAAGTGGTGATTGCGGAATCGATCAGCTTATCGCTATCGACAATCGCATCCAGTAATCCCACTTTTAACGCTTCTTCCGCGCGGCACGCTTTACCTTGGGTGATGATTTCCATCGCGCTATCAGCGCCAATCAAACGTGGCAGACGCACTGTTCCGCCAAATCCCGGCATGATGCCCAGTTTGGTTTCAGGTAAACCAATGCTGGTGGTGGCATCACCAATACGAAAATCGGTAGCAAGCACACATTCACAACCACCGCCAAGGGTGTGGCCTTTTAAGGCTGACAAGGTCGGGAACGGTAAATCTTCCAGCTTGTTAAAAATGCGATTGGCAAACTGCAACCACTCATCCAACTCCGCTTCTGGTTTGGCAAACAGCCCCAGAAATTCGGTGATATCAGCGCCGACGATAAAAGCGTCTTTATCTGAGCTAAGTAGGAGGCCTTTGACACTGGGATCCGCGGCGAGCGCATCTAACGCTTTATCGAGAGATTCTAGTGTGTGTAGATCGAGTTTGTTAACGGAAGTGGGAGCGCAAAAGGACAGCTCGGCAATTCCATTAGCGAGTTGGTTTACCTGTAGGGTTTTGGCTTGGTAAATCATTGTCTATCTCCGTGACATACAATCAGTGATTGCTGAGAGAGCGGTTATTGTTGTCATTTCTGGTTTGACCAGTTAATTCAGTGTGAACTGGAGAATAGCGAATTTCAATACATTTTTTAAACAAGTGTTTAACATTGTGCGCTATCGCTGAGAGTCGTTATTTCAAATGTATATCGTGCTAGACTGTGCCACTTTATTTTTGAGTGCTTGAACCATGAATCTTCAGCCGTATCTCATTCCTGCTGACACCACTCAGTTTGAAGAAGAGATCAAAAAAAGCCTCTTTATTACCTATCTGGCCCACACTCCGGGGATCGATTCGGCGAAAGCTTTTGTCGAAGAGATAAAGCGTCGTCATGCTGATGCTCGACATAATTGTTGGGCGTTTGTGGCCGGGAGGCCGCAAGACTCGATGTTGTGGGGGTTTAGTGATGATGGCGAGCCATCCGGTACTGCGGGTAAGCCGATATTGGCTCAACTGACGGGTAGTGGTGTAGGTGAGATCACCGCGGTGGTTACCCGTTACTATGGCGGCGTACTGCTAGGAACCGGTGGGCTCGTTAAAGCCTATGGGGGTGGAGTGCAGCAAGCGCTCAAGCGACTTCAAACTATTGAGAAAAAAATCACCACATCTGTGCACCTGACGCTAGACTACGCCATGATTCCATTACTCCATTCCTTAATGGTGCAATTTTCAGCCACGGAAAGGGAGGCTCACTATAATGAACAAGTACAATTGGTCGTGGAATTGGAAGCATTGCAATGTGATGACTTCCTACAAGCCGTGATCAGTAAAAGTGGTGCGAAAATACAGGTGAGTCGCTCACCGGAACACACTGTCAGAACTTAGCGAGTCAGCACAAACCATAATGCAATTTCGTTCAATTATCCGTATTGTCGGGCTTTTGCTCGCTCTGTTTAGCGTTTCTATGCTTGCGCCTGCGTTGGTGGCCTTAATCTACCGCGATGGGGCGGGTGTACCCTTTGTTTCAACTTTCTTTGTATTGTTGCTGTGTGGCGGCTTATTCTGGTTTCCTAACCGCCACCACAAGCATGAACTCAAAGCACGAGATGGCTTTTTAATTGTAGTGTTGTTTTGGACGGTAATCGGCAGCGCTGGTTCACTGCCTTTTCTGCTCGCTGCCGATCCCAACGTCTCAGTAACCGATGCCTTCTTCGAATCCTTTTCGGCACTAACGACCACGGGAGCCACCGTGATTGTGGGGTTAGATGAATTACCTAAAGCGATCCTTTTTTATCGCCAATTTTTGCAATGGTTTGGTGGGATGGGGATCATCGTACTCGCAGTAGCCATTTTGCCAGTGCTTGGCATCGGTGGTATGCAGTTGTATCGAGCTGAAATCCCTGGGCCAGTCAAAGACACCAAAGTCACCCCACGTATTGCAGAAACCGCAAAAGCACTCTGGTATATCTATTTAAGTTTGACCATTGCGTGTGCCGCTGCCTTTTGGCTGGCAGGGATGACTTTATTTGATGCCATCTGTCATAGCTTCTCTACTATCGCCATCGGTGGCTTTTCTACCCATGATGCGAGTATTGGCTATTTTGACAGTTATGCGATTAACCTCATCACAGTAATCTTTCTGCTGATTTCGTCGTGTAACTTCACTTTGCACTATGCCGCTTTTGCCAGTGGTGGGGTGCATCCTAAATACTATTGGCGCGATCCTGAATTTCGCGCTTTCTTTATCATCCAAATTCTGCTGTTTGTGATCTGCTTTTCTGTGTTGCTGAAACACCATTCTTACGACAGCTTTTATCAAGCGTTTGACCAAGCGCTGTTTCAAACCGTATCCATATCAACAACGGCCGGTTTTACCACCACAGGATTTTCGGACTGGCCACTTTTTTTACCTGTGTTATTACTCTTCTCTTCTTTTATAGGAGGATGCGCCGGTTCAACTGGTGGGGGAATGAAAGTGATCCGCGTGCTGTTACTGACCCTACAAGGAGCGAGGGAAATGAAACGTCTCGTTCACCCACGCGCCATCTACCCGATAAAACTCGGAGGCCGAGCACTCTCACAGCGTGTTGTGGATGCGGTATGGGGCTTCTTCTCCGCTTATGCGCTAGTGTTTGTGGTTTGTATGCTTGCGTTAATCGCAACGGGAATGGATGAACTCAGCGCATTTTCTGCAGTGGCCGCCACACTCAATAACTTAGGACCAGGCCTTGGGGAAGTTGCGGTACATTTTGCGGATGTGAATGACAAAGCCAAATGGATTTTGATTGTGTCCATGCTCTTTGGCCGCTTAGAAATATTTACTTTACTGATCCTACTCACGCCCACATTCTGGCGTAGTTAGTGATAACACAGAGGAGAGAGCTGTGAAAGCGTTACTGTTGTATTCAAGCCAAGAAGGTCAGACGCGGAAAATTATCGAACGCATCGCACAGCAGATGCCGGAATACGATTGTGACATCCAAGATCTGCATCTGGTAAGTGGTATCTCGTTGGCGGATTACGACAAAATCTTGATTGGCGCATCGATTCGTTATGGCCGCCTCAACGAAAAACTCTATCAGTTCATTCAACATCAGCTTAACGACCTACGCAGTAATAAAGCCGCCTTCTTTTGCGTTAACCTTACTGCAAGAAAAGAAGAGCAAGGCAAAGATACGCCAGAAGGAAGCGCCTATATTCAAACCTTCTTGAAAAAATCTCCTTGGCAGCCAGAGCGTATCGCCGTATTTGCAGGGGCACTGTATTACCCTCGCTACCGTTGGTTCGACAAAATGATGATACGTCTGATCATGACCTTAACGGGTGGAGAGACCGATACCAGTAAAGAAGTTGAATACACTAACTGGAATAAAGTCTCTCAATTTGCCGAACAATTCCGCAATTGGTAGAGAAAACCATCACTTTCAGGGCTTGGTGACTCTTTTTTCATCAAACAGTGAAAAAAGACGAAAAAAAATCAAAAAAACACTTGTCAGTGTGAAGTAGATCTCTATAATGCGCCCTCACTGACACGGCAGATGCAGCAAGCGTTGGCAGTGATTCAGTTCGGTATTTT
>NZ_ADBD01000005.1:0-261556 GCF_000176715.1 Vibrio sp. RC586
CCTCACCAACTAGCTAATCCCACCTGGGCATATCCGGTAGCACAAGGCCCTAAGGTCCCCTGCTTTGCTCTTACGAGGTTATGCGGTATTAGCCATCGTTTCCAATGGTTATCCCCCTCTACCGGGCAATTTCCCAGGCATTACTCACCCGTCCGCCGCTCGCCACCCAAGGAACAAGTTCCTCTGTGCTGCCGCTCGACTTGCATGTGTTAGGCCTGCCGCCAGCGTTCAATCTGAGCCATGATCAAACTCTTCAATTAAAAGTTTTTTGAAGCTTTCGCTTCGGCTCAATGAATACTGATTACATTCTTTGCTTAATAAAAAGCGAAGTAATGTTGAATTGACTGTGCTGAATGATTGCTCATTCAAATGGTCACTCAGTTCATTGATAAATCTTTTGCGATTATCATCAACGAGTGCCCACACAGATTGATTGGTTTACATTGTTAAAGAGCGTTTTGCTTCGGCTTTCTTGCCGAAGAGGCTGTGCATTCTAGCGAGATAATTGTCAGAGTCAAACTCTTTTTTCAACTTTCTTCATCGAAGCGTTTTAGCCTTACTGACTGGCTCTGAAGCCTTACGGCGTCTGCCGTGTCAGTGAGGGCGCATTATAGGGATACTCTTTTTCTACGCAAGTGTTTTTTGAACATTTCTCCAGAAAAAATGCCATTCGAACAACAAACACTCGATGCGTTTTTTTTTAATCAACTAAAGTTACTAAAAAGGCACTTTAAGATATGAAAAGTGCTCATTTCTACTTTAGGTGAGTAACGTTATGGCTGAAATTAACTCCAAAATGACCATCAAAAAATTAATGTTCTCTACTGGGGTTATTGTAATTGCCCTTCTTCTATTAACGAATGCTGTGCTTTCGTACAGTAGCCGCATGTTATCTGATTTAGAAAGCAAACAAGAGTCTCTCTATTCCGCGACTACTGTATTTAAAGACGTTAGATATCATGTTGTTCAAATTCAGCAATATTTGACTGATGCATCCGCCGTAGGTGAGTTGGATGAAGATCAAGCTTTAGCTGAGGAGCATAAAAATGCAGCTGTTAGTGCATTGGACTCTTTGGCACAACTCGTTCCAGAGCTGGCGAATCAAGTTAATGATGCTAAATCAGAAGTTGTTCAGTTATACAATGTAGGGCTTTTAATGGCGAGAACCTATATTGAACAAGGACATGATGCGGGTAATCAGGTGATGAAGCAGGCTGATACCGGATTTGATGCTCGGGCTGATGATCTAGGAGATACCATGGAATCTCTTGCCAAAGCACTAGAACCAGAACTGATGTCAGCCTCGAGCCTCAAATTAGAATGGCAAAACAAGCTATTTATGGCTTTTCTGTTTAGTGGGGTCGTGACTCTCCTGATTTTTGTCGCCGCAGGGTATTTCATTTATCGGCAATTAAATCATTTACTAGGCGGTGAACCCAGTTACGCACTCTGGGTCACTCGGCAAATTGCCAAAGGTCATTTTAATATACCAATCAAAAATCTTTCTCACGATTCTCAAAGTGTATTGGGAAGTATGCAACACATGGCTAAAAGCCTAGCGGATTCGATGCAAGGCATTACAGTAGCTTCTGGCGCCATTTCGGAAAGCTCAACAAAAATGGCCGACATATCCCATCATATTGGTGAAGCGGCTGTTGAACAGCATCAAAGCTCGCAAGAAGTCCAACAAGCAACCGCTAATCTTAGCCATGCTTCCCAGCAAGTGTTTGATCTTGCGCAAACCGTTAACAACAGTACGAAAGAGGTAAAAGACAAAGCCTCTTCTGCGATTAAAACAATCCAAGATAATATCCAAGAAATGGGTCATGCAGCGAACTTAGTTAAGGGGGCAGAGGCGGAGGTGAAGGCTTTAGGTGATGCGAGCCGACAAATTCAAGCTTTCACTAGTTCAATAAACGAAATTACAGAGCAAACCAATTTATTAGCCCTTAACGCTGCTATTGAAGCTGCGCGTGCTGGGGAGTCTGGCCGTGGTTTTGCCGTAGTTGCCGATGAGGTAAGAAAGTTGGCACAACGAGTAGGTGAAGCAACGAGCAATATCAACCAGATAGTAAATAACTTGAATAACTTAGTGGTGAGCAATAGTAAAGCGATGGAAAGCATCATCCATACTACCGATACTAGCCATGAGAAAGCTCAGCTAGTGAATGATATTTTCCATTTAATTTTGCAAGGTATCGATAATAATGTTCACCATTCTCAAAGCATTATTGAAGTGATCAGTGAGCAAGGTAAAAGGTTAGAGCTTTTACAAGAGACTCAGTCTGACTTAATGCATGCGATGTCGCTCAATACTGAAGAAATCCAGATGACAGAGCGGCTTAGTCACGAATTGTCTGAAATCACGCAAAATTTACGGCACACACTCAACCAATTTCAATTACAAGCATAATGTGAAAACAAGGCATCATTTGATGCCTTGTTTTCATTCTTCGCTATCGAAAAAGTAAGAGATGCGTGAGCGTGGGTTGAGGTAATCTCGAACTTTATCAGGCAATTTATTCGGCAATATAGCGTTGACTATTTTGATATCTCTATCTGCAAGATCGATGATTGGAGCTTGCGAGCGTGGTACAGAGGGGTCATAAATCAATACATTGGGATGCAGTAAATTCCCAGCATTGACTGAAATCACCAATCCCACCATATCGTTAGAAAGCTGCACTACGGTTCCAGGTGGGAAAACGCCCATGAACTTCACCAAAATACTCAGGTTCTCGGGGTGGTATAGTTTTTTGCAATTCTTAAAGAGATAAGACAGCGCAACATAAGGAATCTTCTGTTCTGAAGGGATGTTGGGGTGACACAAATTGTCAAACGCATTCGCCACCGCAACAATTTGCGCCAACTCATCAATCTCATCTCCTTTTAACCCAAGTGGGTAACCCGTGCCATTTCTTAATTCATGGTGCTGCTCGATGACACGTTTTGCACTGTCAGGAAAGGCCTCGATGTTATTTGCTAACTCAAGACCGTACTTCGTATGCAAACGTAAGTAGTTCTCCTCAGGGTCGGTCAATCGCGTCTTTTTACGTACTATAGCCGTTGGAACACGTAATTTGCCAATATCGTGAAATAGCGCAGCAAAAGCCAACTCTTTAATCAACGTAGACGACAACCCTCGTGCCTTACCTATCATCATGGCTATTACAGATACATTCAGAGAGTGAAAGTAGATGTCATCCAACTCACTCTTACTGTTTATTAGATGTAGGGTGACATTATCGTCACTTAATAGTTTTTCAACGATATCCTCAACCAGTTGCTTTGCTTCTTCTGTCGCATCTAATGGACGATTACGGATTTTATTCACCACCGTACGCATCCGAGCTAACGAGCGTTCAAACTCTTTTTCACAATTCAAGACTCGGCGCCGGTAAGCATTGAGCTTCTCAATCCGAGCTTGTTTTTCCTGCCATAGCTTTTCTGCTTCACTATCAATGGAAAGTGAAGTAGGAGGCGAAGAAGGCTCATTACTGTTGGGGGGTAAAGGCTTTTCATCACTCAAACTCGGGTTGAGAAATACATGTTGAATACCAAGATGCTTGATCATTTGGATCTGATCGGGTGACTTGATTTTAAAGCTATTAAATAGGAAAGGATGCTCATTCCATTTTACGGGCAACCGAATATGGAGGCCGGGTTGCAATCTATCTACCGTGATTTTAATACTTGCCACAATCTTTATTACATCAAAAAGAAAAACCCACGCATCATAAAAGAAGTTAATGACAAGTTCATCAGCCTTAGAGCATCCAAAGTGGTAAGTTCACGAAAGGTTACAAAGAAATCGTTTCCTGAAAAGCAAAAAGCCGACTCATTGAGTCGGCTTCTTTAAATTATGGTACCGATGGACGGACTTGAACCGTCACTCCCGAAGGAAACGGATTTTGAATCCGTCGTGTCTACCAATTTCACCACATCGGCATCTGGGCTGTTGCCCTTTGATGGAACGCATTATACGTAAGAAGTTGAACCACGCAAGAGCAAAACATTGAAAATAAAATCGTTTGCTGATTATTTCGCCACAAAGTCTCAAGCTGTGCGTTAGCTCTCTTTCTTTCGGATTTACCACTGGCTATGCTTGCCAACTTTAAAGTAACCAAGAATGACTACTATGAACTATGCGGTTTTTCCTCCTGCAGGCTTTTTTCGCCGCTTGGGAGCTTGGATTTATGATGTGTTGATCGTGATGGCGATATTGATGATGGCAGGTGGTATTGTGATCGCGTCACTCGAAGCTTTGGTGGCTGCTGGACTTATCTCTTATGCCCCCTATTTGGATGCAAGCGAGCTATTAACTCGGCACCCAATCTGGAATCCGGTGTACACCGCTTATCTTGTGTTTGTTTGGGCCTATTTCTTTGTTTTTTTCTGGACTCGAGGTGGACAAACTTTAGGAATGCGCGCCTGGAAACTGCATATTTGCACCGAACAAGGCCAACGCATTTCAGTGACCCAAGCATTAATCCGTTTAGCGACCTCCGGTTTTGGGCTTGCCAACCTAACAGTATTGTTTGACTCCCAAAAGCGTGGTTTTCACGATATTTGGGCAAAAACCAAAGTCGTAGTCTTACCCAACGTCAATTAAGAGCGAACAATCGCGTCTATCTGTATGAGTGAACTTATCAGCTTATTGGATCATGATAAAAGAGAAGAAAGCGATGCCTTCCTCTCTTTTCATTAGTTATACGTTGTCAAATGTGATTTGTCGACATCATAACTTTCTACCCAGCAAACCTAGCGCTATAGTCAAGAAAACCAAACTTGGCGCAACAGCACCAAATAATGGTGGTAATCCATACACCAAACTAAGCGGGCCAAAGAACTCACTTGAGATATAGAAAGTAAATCCCGCAATCACACCAGATAAAATCCGCGCTCCCATGGTCACACTGCGCAATGGGCCAAAAATAAACGACAGTGCCATCAACATCATCACCGCAATCGAGATCGGCTGAGTCACTTTACGCCACAAAGCGAGTTCATAACGTGATGAGTCTTGCTCCGATGCTTTCAAGTAATGCACATAGTCACTCAGCCCACTGAGTGATAATTCTTCAGGTTTAACCGTGACCACGGCCAACTTGTCGGGAGCTAATGAGGTACGCCAACGATATTCTGGTAACGACTCTTTACTGATTTCAATGTCGCTAACCAACCTAGTGAGTTGAGCATCTTTCATTAACCATTCGTTATTGCCTACATAATCGACCCGCTCTGCAAAGATCACTGTACTGAGTTTTTTATTCTCATCAAATCGCCACAGATTCATACCTGTAAGCTGCTCGTTATCAACTTTAGCAATAAAGATAAAATCATTCGCATCCCGTGCCCACACACCAGTACGCACAGACATAATAGCCCCACCGGAGGTAGCAAAAGCTCGCATATCGCGCGCCAATTTTTGAGCTTGCGGTGCACCCCACTCTCCGAGCAAGGTAATGATGATCATTAGTGGAATCGCGGTTTTGAGCACAGAAAGGCCGATATCCAGCTTAGAAAAGCCGGCAGCCTGCATCACCACCAATTCAGAGCTGGAAGCCAAAGCCCCCAAACCGATCAAAGCCCCTAACAGCGCTGCCATCGGGAAAAACATTTCCACATCACGAGGAATACTCAGCACCACAAATAACAAGGCTTGTAGTAAGTCGTAACTTCCCTCACCGACTTTGCGCAGCTGCTCAACATATTTGATGATGCCGGAGAGACCAACAAAGGTAACCAATACGAGTGCTGTGGTGGCAACAATGGTGCGGCCAATATACCAATCAAGAATTTTAAACACGGCTTAAGCTACCTTTCTCTGTTTCCATCGATCTTTAAAACGGCGCACAGGAATGCTGTCCATGGTATTGACGATCAGTGCTGCAAACAGCAGTGCGGCATTGACTGGCCACAAACCAATAATCACGGGTAATGAACCATCTTCAATCGCAGATTTAGTGGCACTAAGCGTAAGAAAATAGGTCAAATAGATCAAAATAGCGGGTCCCATTTTTGCAAAGCGCCCTTGCCGAGGGTTCACCGCAGAAAGAGGCACAACCAACATCGTAAGCAAGGGAATACATACGACCAAGGAGAGTCGCCATTGCAGTTCAGCCTGAGCTTGAAGATCGGAATTTTTTAACAAACTCAGCGTAGGTAGCGCTTCCCAATCACGTCCAGTGGATTTCACTTCACGTTGACCAATCAAACCATCATAAGAATCGAAGTTGGTGATCATGTAATCAACCCTAGTGGGTACGCCTTCGTAGCGAGTGCCATCGTAAAGGGTAATGATCTGGCGACCATCACTGAGCTCTTTCACAGCTCCGGAGTTGGAAAACATCACGCTCGGCAGTACAGAATCTCGCGGTGCTAACTGTGCCACAAACACATTATGTAGCTTACGGTTTTCAATGTTGTCGATAAACACCACTGATGAGCCGTCAGGCGAGCGTTGGAAGTGGCCTTTTTGCAACAAATCCACACTGTTTTCTGCTGCAAATTGCTCCATCAATTGTGCTTCTTTATCTTGACTCCAAGGTGCCAACCAAAGTGCATTAAACCCAGCGACAGATGCCGTGATCAAAGCAAGGTAAAGCGCAGCTCGGATTAAAAATTTATTGCCAATCCCAGTGGCGTTCATCACAGTTATCTCACTCTCGGCATACAAACGGCCGAAAGTGAGCAGAATTCCGATGTACAGGCTAAGCGGCAACATTAATAGCCCCATCGCCGGCATATTCAACCCAACGATGGATAAGATCATGCTGGTAGGAATTTCACCGTCAGAGGCATCCGCCAAAACACGAATAAACTTCTGGCTGAGAAACACTAAAAACAGCACGAAAAAGATCGCAAACTGGCTTTTTATTGTTTCTCGGATCAAATATCTAACAATAATCACGCTGAAATTACCTATGCAAAACTTGTTTTTTTGATTGAATCACTATAATTTCCCGATGAACCTTTTATTTTTTGAATAATTTCGCTAACGGTTAGGTTGCGCACGCAAAAGGTCGATCCTTCATGGGATCCAGCAAGTAAGAGCGCATTATCTACCATTTAGTTCTATTTGTCTTCAGGATGTAGGAGTACGCATGGAGTTCAGTGTTAAGAGTGGCAGCCCTGAGAAACAGCGCAGCGCATGTATCGTTGTTGGGGTGTTTGAACCACGTCGCCTTTCTCCAGTCGCAGAACAGCTTGATAAAATCAGCGACGGCTATATTAGTTCACTGCTACGTCGCGGTGATCTAGAGGGTAAACCGGGGCAGATGCTACTGCTGCATCAAGTACCAGGTGTGTTGTCTGAGCGAGTACTGCTCGTCGGTTGCGGTAAAGAACGCGAACTGGGTGAACGTCAGTACAAAGAGATCATTCAGAAAACTATCAATACCTTAAATGAAACTGGCTCGATGGAAGCGGTCTGCTTCTTGACCGAGTTGCACGTCAAAGGTCGCGATACCTATTGGAAAGTGCGCCAAGCGGTTGAAGCCACCAAAGATGGCCTGTACACCTTTGACCAATTCAAAAGTGTAAAACCAGAAACTCGCCGCCCACTGCGTAAACTGGTGTTCAACGTTCCCACTCGCCGTGAATTGAATCTTGGTGAGCGTGCAATTTCCCATGGCTTAGCCATCTCTTCCGGCGTGAAAGCCTGTAAAGACCTTGGCAATATGCCACCAAACATTGCTAACCCAGCTTACCTCGCGTCTCAAGCTCGTCGTCTGGCTGACGATTACGAGAGCATCACCACCAAAATCATTGGTGAAGAAGAGATGGAAAAGCTCGGCATGGCTTCTTACCTCGCGGTAGGTCGTGGCTCACGTAATGAATCGATGATGTCGGTCATCGAATATAAAGGCAATCCAGATCCTGAAGCCAAGCCAATCGTACTGGTGGGTAAAGGTCTGACTTTCGACTCAGGCGGTATCTCACTCAAACCGGGTGAAGGTATGGATGAGATGAAGTACGACATGTGTGGCGCAGCATCTGTTTTCGGCACCATGAAAGCCATTGCCAAACTCGGCCTACCACTCAATGTGATTGGCGTATTGGCTGGCTGTGAAAACATGCCAGGCAGCAATGCTTACCGTCCGGGTGACATTCTGACTACGATGTCAGGTCAAACGGTGGAAGTGTTAAACACCGATGCCGAAGGTCGTTTGGTACTGTGTGACGTACTGACTTACGTTGAGCGCTTTGAGCCTGAATGTGTAGTCGATGTCGCAACGCTAACCGGTGCTTGTGTGATTGCATTAGGTCATCACATTAGTGCAGTAATGTCGAACCACAACCCGCTAGCACATGAGTTGGTGAATGCCTCTGAGCAGTCGAGCGATCGCGCATGGCGTCTGCCAATCGCTGATGAATACCATGAGCAGCTCAAGAGCCCATTTGCTGATATGGCAAACATCGGTGGCCGCCCAGGTGGCGCCATTACTGCAGCTTGTTTCCTGTCTAAATTTGCGAAGAAATACAACTGGGCACACTTAGACATCGCGGGTACTGCGTGGAAATCGGGTGCCGCGAAAGGCTCAACCGGTCGTCCTGTCTCGCTACTAGTCCAATTCCTGCTTAATCGCAGCGGTGGCCTAGACGCTGAAGAGTAATCGCAAAAGGGCCTTCGGGCCCTTTTTCATTACTAGACCTAAACTACCGCCACAGGCGTGGCGATTGTTTGCAAGAGACCAAGATGCCTACCGCAACTTTTTACCTGATTTCCCCAGATTCTGCTCAAGCAACGCCAGAAGGCTTCGCGCAGTACGTGCTGTATTTGACGCGTCACTTTGCCGCGCAAGGCGCACGCATTTATCTACAATGCCAAGATAAACAACACGCCGAGCAGCTCGCTGAGCGATTTTGGCAAATCGAACCCGAACAGTTTTTAGCGCACAATCTGGTCGGTGAAGGTCCCAAATCTGGTACCGCGATTGAAATCGGTTATGTTGGCGTTTCCCCCTCTTGGAATCGTCAACTGGCAATAAATTTGGCGGATAATCAGACAACCTTTGCGCGTACCTTTGCCGAAGTGGTAGACTTCGTGCCCTGCGCAGAAAATGCCAAGCAGCTAGCACGCGAGCGGTATAAACTCTATCGACAAGCGGGTTATCAGCTGCAAACTGTTGAGATTCAGTACCCATAACCGTCCATCCTTATAGTTAAGCTCTCTTATCCAAGAGAACTCACTTATAGCGATAGACTGAATTAACCATCACAGCATCCATTAAAGAGCACTATGGAAAAGACATACAACCCAACATCAATCGAACAAGATCTGTATAAGACTTGGGAAGAGCAAGGCTACTTTAAGCCTCACGGTGACACATCAAAAGACGCGTACAGCATCATGATCCCGCCACCGAACGTCACAGGCAGCCTGCACATGGGTCACGCCTTCCAAGACACCATTATGGATACTCTGATCCGCTGTCAGCGTATGAAGGGCAAAAATACCTTGTGGCAAGTGGGTACTGACCACGCGGGTATCGCCACTCAAATGGTGGTTGAGCGTAAAATCGCTGCAGAAGAAGGTAAAACTAAGCACGATTACGGCCGTGATGCATTCATCGACAAGATTTGGGAATGGAAAGCAGAATCTGGCGGCACCATCACTAAGCAGCTACGTCGTCTTGGCGCCTCTGTCGATTGGGATCGTGAGCGCTTTACGATGGATGATGGCTTCTACAAAGCCGTGCAAGAAGTGTTCGTGCGTCTCTACAAAGATGACTTGATCTACCGCGGTAAGCGCCTAGTTAACTGGGATCCAAAACTGCACACTGCGATCTCCGATCTGGAAGTGGAAAACAAAGAGACCAAAGGTCACATGTGGCACTTCCGCTACCCGCTAGCAGATGGCGTAAAAACGGCCGATGGCAAAGATTACATCGTGGTTGCGACAACACGTCCAGAAACCATGCTCGGCGATACTGGTGTTGCGGTTAACCCAGAAGATCCTCGTTATAAAGATCTGATTGGTAAAGAGATCATTCTGCCGATCGTTGGTCGTCGCATCCCTATCGTGGGCGATGAACACGCCGATATGGAGAAAGGCACAGGCTGTGTGAAAATCACCCCTGCGCATGACTTCAACGACTATGAAGTCGGCAAGCGTCATAACCTGCCGATGATCAATATTCTGACCTTTGATGCCAACATCCGTGATGCAGCCGAAGTCTTCAACTCCAACGGCGAAGCAAGCAATGCTTACGGCACAGAGATCCCGGCTAAATACCAAGGCATGGAACGTTTTGCTGCACGTAAAGCGATCGTGGCGGAATTTGAAGAACTGGGTCTACTGCAAGAAATCAAAGATCACGACCTAACGGTTCCTTACGGCGACCGTGGTGGCGTGGTGATTGAGCCAATGCTGACTGACCAATGGTACGTTCGCGCCGGTATTCTGGCAAAACCAGCGGTTGAAGCGGTAGAAAATGGCGATATTCAATTCGTACCAAAACAGTACGAGAACATGTACTTCTCTTGGATGCGTGACATTCAAGACTGGTGTATCTCTCGCCAACTGTGGTGGGGTCACCGCATTCCGGCTTGGTATGACGAGCAAGGCAATGTGTTTGTAGGCCGTAACGAAGAAGAAGTGCGTGCAGAAAACAACATCGCAGCAGATGTTGCTCTTCGCCAAGATGATGACGTGTTGGATACTTGGTTCTCTTCTGCATTGTGGACTTTCGGAACACTGGGCTGGCCTGAAAAAACGCCAGAGCTAAAAGTCTTCCACCCAACCGATGTTCTGGTAACGGGTTTCGACATCATCTTCTTCTGGGTGGCGCGCATGATCATGATGACCATGCATTTCTGTAAAGATGAAGATGGCAAAGCACAAGTTCCTTTCAAAACCGTGTACGTAACGGGTCTGATCCGTGACGAAAACGGCGACAAAATGTCGAAATCGAAAGGTAACGTGCTTGACCCAATCGATATGATTGACGGTATTGATCTTGAGTCTCTGGTCGCGAAGCGCACCGGCAACATGATGCAGCCACAACTGGCGGCAAAGATCGAGAAAAACACGCGTAAGACGTTTGAAAACGGCATTGAAGCCTACGGTACTGACTCACTGCGTTTCACCCTCGCGGCCATGGCTTCAACGGGTCGTGACATCAACTGGGATATGAAGCGTCTAGAAGGTTACCGCAACTTCTGTAACAAGCTGTGGAACGCAAGCCGTTACGTGCTGATGAACACCGAAGAGCAAGATTGCGGTTTTGCAGCCGGTGCTGAACTTGAATACTCACTGGCCGACAAGTGGATCGAATCACAGTTCGAACTGGCTGCCAAAGAGTTCAATGGTCACATTGATAACTTCCGTCTGGATATGGCAGCCAACACGCTGTACGAATTCATCTGGAACCAATTCTGTGACTGGTACTTAGAACTGACTAAACCAGTTCTGTGGAAAGGTACAGAAGCTCAGCAACGCGCAACCCGTCGCACACTGATCACCGTACTAGAGAAAACGCTGCGTTTGGCGCACCCAGTGATCCCTTACATCACAGAAACCATCTGGCAAAGTGTTAAGCCACTGGTAGATGGCGTGGAAGGCGACACCATCATGCTGCAAGCACTGCCTCAGTACGATGCGGCCAACTTCAACCAAGAAGCCTTGGATGATATTGAGTGGGTGAAAGCCTTTATCACTAGCATCCGTAACCTGCGCGCTGAGTACGACATCAACCCAGGTAAGCCTCTGGAAGTGATGCTGAAAGCGGCGAATGAGCAAGATGCCGCGCGTATCGAAGCGAACAAGCAAGTGCTGGTTTCACTGGCCAAGCTCGAAAGCATTCGTGTATTGGCGGATGGCGAAGCGACACCGGCGTGTGCAACCGCACTGGTTGGCAAATCTGAGCTGATGATCCCAATGGCAGGTCTGATTGATAAAGACGCTGAGCTGGATCGTCTGGCCAAAGAGATTGCTAAGACGCAAGGTGAAATTGCGCGTATCGAAGGCAAGCTGGGTAACGAAGGTTTCGTGGCGAAAGCACCAGAAGCGGTAATCACCAAAGAGCGTGAAAAGCTCGCGGGTTACCAAGAAGCGCTGGTGAAACTTGAGCAGCAGAAAGCGACCATCGCAGCGCTGTAAGCCAAGCATTTCATAGAAAAAGTCGATAGAAAAAAGGCAGCGATTTCGCTGCCTTTTTATTTACGATGCTGAATGCTTTTACCTGAGATTAAGGCTGACGCGCCGCATCGATCCGCTGTTCCAGATCCGGATGGGTACTGAGCCAAGCCGGAACCTCGATCGTTTCTTGCTGCTGAAACAGTTCAAACATTTCAGCTAGCGGTTCACTGCTACCGTAAATCGCCTGCATCGCTTGTTTCGCGTATTGATCAGCCTCTTGTTCCGCCTCGCGGGATTGGCCGTTGGAGAGCGTAAACACCCCAATCCCAACCAGATTATCCACCACCCCAGAGCTTTCCCCCGTCAGCAGTGCCACACCAATCGAAAGTACACTCGAATGCACCAAGCGTTTAAGCATATGGCGATGATGCACATGCCCCAGCTCATGCAGAATAATGCTATCTAACTGCTCGGGCGTTTTGGCCAGTAGCACCAACTCATCCAGTAACACCAAGGTTCCACCGGGCAAAGCAAACGCGTTAGCGCCAATATCTGAGTGACGAAACTCCACTTTGATCGGATAAGGTAGCGGCTCAAGTTGGTTAAGATGGGAGAAAACTCGTTGCTTTATCTCATCTTGTTGCGCGAGAGAAAGTTCACTCGGTTTTAAATCGCGATCTAACGTTTGCAGAATTTTCTCACCTAGCACCACAGCGGCAGATTCAGGAACTCGTTCCGCCACCTCTTTGCTTAGCCAAGGTAGAAATGCCACATAAGCCCAAACACATAAACCGATGCCAAGCACCACAGCGATTAGCCAAGCGCTCCACTTTCCTTCCAGCCGATCCACCCACCCCGGTTTATTGTGTTGTTCTAACCAAGCGTTCAACGGCGCATTACGTTCACAAACGAAAACCCAGCCACTGGGTAATTGAAAACGAATCGGTAATTTTCCCACGGGAGCACTGATTTGAGCATCGCTCCGCGCGCAGCGAATGATCTCTCCATCGACGTGCAAAGCGAGAAAATGAGTTTGTGATAGATCGAGCTCGGCCTCGCAACGTAATGAGCTGCGAGGTGGAAAAGCGGTTCCGGTAATGCGCATCAGCCGATCCCGATACCAAGATCAAACGCTTGAGCCAACTCATCCGAGATAGCCGATTTTACATCTGAAGATTGATCGGTCGATTTGAGTGCGTCCATATCGCCAATCACGGCTGTGCGTTCAGCCAGATAGCGCGTCGTTCTCACCATCACCCATGGGCGTGCGATACCGACTGTCACGGCTTGCAGTAAGAAGTTACTGATCACTAAGCCAGTATAACCACGAGCACTGAGAGTGGATTCAAAACGAAAGGCTGTGTCCTCGTTCAGCGCTTGCTGCATCACCAGTTGCGAGAAAATGTAATTGCGTACCCGCGAAGTAATATAAGCCGTCACCGCGATACCCATTACGATCATCCCTATGTACACAGTAGCGATCAGCATAAACGGTGAGCCACTTGCAAGTAGCGAGCTTTCCCAATTGGTAAGATTAGAGAAATCGATACTGCCGAACACCATGATAAGCACCATGGAGATGATCGCGAGCATCGAGGCAACTCCAATTGCCGCGGCTTTTAAATAGGTATGCAGGAAGAAGTGCGTAGTCAGTTGGGCGCTAAACTGCCAATCCCCATAACGGTAACCATTAGCAAAATAGTTTTGCACACCAGCAATAACCCAAGCATAGAGCGCCGCCATCACTAAAAAAGAGCCAATAAACATGACAACAGAAAGACTTGCCGAAACAGATGCTGAGACCGAAGCAATAATAAAGTAGATCAGCAACGCGACTAATGCGCCAATCCCTCGGCCCATAAACGAGAAATAGGCCTCTTGCAGTGTGCCGTTAAAGGAGAAGTGCACATTACGAAAGCTGGTCATCGCCGAATCAAAGCGGGCGTTGCTCCAAAGCAGCCAAGGCAAAGCAAAATAAAACACCAAGAGCAGCAACAATGAAGCGATCGGGAATAAAGAGTTAGCCACGAACCACACGAGAACAGCGGCGAATGCGACCAAACGCCCTTTGAGGATTTGCATCGGCTGGGCATGATATTCAAAGTTATCGCCCGCAATGAAAGTATTGCCGTAGAAATAGCGCTTAGTACGCACCTTAGCCCATGCAGAGTAGATGCCCAAGGTAATAATGGAGAGCAGAAGATTGACACTCCAGATCCCAAAAAACTCTTTACCCTCACCACTGAAGGTGACGGTATGTTTATGTTGATTAACCATGAATGATTCCTGACGTTGTTCTTAGAGTAAAAAAGTGCTCCGAGTGTAACAACCTGTAAGAATCATTCACAACACCAATTAAATTATGGCGATATAAATCACACACATAATCAACAAAGCAACTTCTAGACGACTCGATTTTTCGCTTCACCACGCATAAATGCACTAATGTTGTCGATCAAGATAGTCGCCAGTTGTTGTATCGAGGAATCACTGCCCCACGCCACATGCGGTGTCAGCAGGAGATTAGGCAAATCACGGTTGGCAATCAGTGGGTTATCCATATCAGCAGGCTCGACACTAAACACATCCACCCCAGCCCCAGCAATTTGACGTCTTTTCAGCGCATCCACCAGCGCCTGTTCATCAACTAAACCGCCGCGCCCAGTATTGATCAGAAGAGCATTGGGCTTCATCTGCGCCAATTCCGCTTCTGAGATAATATTTCGCGTTTCATCGGTCAGCGGACAGTGCAGGGATAACACATCGGATTGCGCCAACACTTGCTCAAATGGCGTGTACCCTGCGCGGCATTCCAACTGACCTTTACGTTCAGCCAACAGCACATGCATACCTAATGCGCGAGCCAAATTCGCCGTCGCTTGGCCTAATGCACCACTGCCGATAATGCCCATGGTTGAACCCGCAATATCGCCGATGGGATGCGTGAAAAAACAGAACTGCTTATGGCGCTGCCACTCTCCGGCCGCAATATCATTGTGATAACCGATAAGATTACGTCTTAGAGCAAACATCATGGCGATCACATGCTCAGGGACAGAATGCGTGGCATAGCCTTGCACATTACACACTGCGATATTCAGGTCACGACACGCCTGCAAATCGACGTTGTTGGTGCCCGTGGCAGAAATGGCGATCAACTTGAGCTTAGGCAACTGAACCAGCATTTCATGGGTGAGTACCACTTTATTGGTGATAACGATATCGGCCGCTAAGAGGCGCTCAACCACTTGATGAGGCTCACAAGCATCATACTCAACCCAATGGTGTTCAAAAGGCAGAGCAGGTAATGGGATATGGCGTGGAATGGTCGCGCGGTCGAGAAAAACGACCGTAGGTAAAGAAGTAGTGGGTAGTGACATGCTGACTCCAGGTCTGATTATCCGCTACCCACAATAAGATTAGTCTTGGGATAGCTTTTTATAGTCCGGTAATTTTCGCTCAGGATCGAAATGCTGCAAAATCTGCTCCTCGGCTTCGGGATAGAAGTCACAAGGGACAAATAAAGTGCGCAACCAATGACTACGTGGATGGTAGAAACACAGCTCCGCGGCGTGCAGTTGCAGACGATCGGCAAACTCGACGGCTTCTTGTGGAGCGTAAAGATCATCGCCAACAATCGGATGACCGAGCGATTGCATGTGCACACGCAGCTGATGAGAGCGTCCAGTGATCGGGATGAGGCGTACGACTGTGGTTTTCTCTTCACGCTTGACGACTTGATAGCGCGTCAGAGAATCACGTCCCTCTTCAAAACAGACTTTCTGTTTCGGGCGGTTTGGCCAATCACAACACAGCGGCAAATTTACTTCGCCTTCGTCTTGCTCCATCACACCCCATACACGGGCATAGTAGATTTTATGAGTGAGACGATACTGAAACTGCTTCTTCAACGCCGATTCCATATGTTTGCCTTTCGCAAACAGGATCAGCCCAGAAGTCGACATATCCAAACGGTGTACGACTTTCACATCAGGGCAGTAATCCACCAAACGAGCCCACATACTGTCGTAGTGCTCAACAGGTCGCCCAGGAACAGATAACAAACCAGAAGGCTTGTTGGCTGCGATGATGTGTTCATCCTCATAAATCACATCAATCCACGGATCCTTAGGCGGATTGTACTCGGTCATTGCCATCGCTATCGTCTCGTATCACAAAAAACGGCGCATTATATACGCAAAATGTCGCCAACGGGGAATAAAACAAGGCCCTCGTTTCGAGGGCCTACCTAATCAGTTGTGTGCCACCACAATCAAACGCAGTGAATCCAGCTGATACTGCGCCTGCGCAATATAGCCAGTCAGCTCTTTGATTTGCTGCTCCAGCACTTCGATCTCTTCATCACGAATGTTCGGGTTAACCGCTTTGAGTGCCAGCAAACGCTCCAACTCGCTGTTGAGGCTTTGCTGCATATCACGCTGCGCTTGTTCACGAATTGCGCTCACTCGTGGTTCAACCGCCGCTTCGCTTGCCGTAATCAAACGATGCACGTCATGCTGTACAGAACTCACCAGCTTACTGGCCAAATGACGATTCACTGGGCTGAGCTGACGGTTAAAGCTTTCAAACTCCACTTGCGAAGAGAGATCATTACCGCGCGCATCCATCAGAATTCGGATTGGAGAGACAGGCAAGAAGCGGCTGATACCACTGCGTTTCGGCGCTTGGGCATCCACCACATACACCAGTTCCAGCAAGATGGTACCCACTGGCAGCGCTTTGTTTTTCAACAGCGACACTGCGCAAGTGCCCACCCCTTCACTCATCAGTAAATCAATGCCGCCTTGCACCATGGGGTGTTCCCAGCTGATGAAGTGCATATCTTCACGCGACAGTGCGGTGTCACGATCAAAGGTAATGGTGGCGCCTTCATAAGGAAGACCCGGATAGCTTGGCACCATCATGTGTTCAGCAGGAGTGACCACCAACGCATTCTCGCCACGATCTTCCTGATGCAGACCAATCGCATCAAACAGGCTCAAAGCAAACGTCACCAGATTGGTATCGCCATCGGTTTTCGCGATCTGCTCGGCAATCTGCTGCGCCTTTTCGCCACCGTTAGAATGCATTTCCAGCAAGCGATCACGCCCGACTTCCAGCTGCGATTTCAGTGTTTTGTTGAGCTTGGCTGACTCTTCAATGATCACTTCCAGCTCTTCACCGCCACCGGCGGCCAAAATTGGGATTAAACGTTCAGCGAAGGCATCATACACTGCACGACCCGTTGGGCAGGTTTCCGCAAAGGCATTCAAACCTTCTTGAAACCAACGCGCCAAAATCGCTTGTGACGTTTCGGTCAGGTACGGCACGTACACATCGATATCACGTTTTTGGCCGATACGGTCCAAACGTCCGATACGCTGTTCAAGCAAGTCTGGGTTGAACGGCAGATCGAACATCACCAACTGGTTAGCAAACTGGAAGTTACGACCTTCGGAGCCGATTTCACTACAGATCAGCACCTGCGCGCCGCCCTCTTCCTGGGCAAAGTAAGCTGCGGCTTTGTCACGCTCAATGATCGACATGCCTTCATGGAATACCGTTGCGCGAATGCCTTCACGCTCACGCAATGCCTGCTCTAGCTGCAATGCTGTGCTGGCACGTGAAGCGATGACGAGGATCTTCTCGCTGCGTTTGGCTTTGACTTTTTCGAGCAGCCAGTTGACGCGTGAGTCAAATTGCCACCAGCTTGATTCGTCGCCTTCAAACTCTTGGAAAATCTCTTCTGGATAGAGCATTTTCATCGCGCGCGCTTCTGGCGTCAATTTACCGCCGAGCATGCCCGCAACACGCATTGACGTGGTGTATTGAGAAGGAATTTCCAATGGCAGCAAATGCACATTACGCACTGGGAAGCCTTTGATGGCCGCACGCGTGTTACGGAACAATACGCGACCAGTACCGTGGCGATCCATCAGATTGTCGATCAGCTCTTGGCGAGCCGAAGCAATTTCGTCTTCACTGGCGTGGCTTTCCAACGCTTTAAACAGCGGCTCGACATCCTGCTCAGACAGAAGCTCAGTGATTTTGTTTTTCGCTTCATCACTTAGCTTCTCACCGCTGAACAGCGCAGTAACTGCATCCGCAACCGGTGCGTACTGCTCTTCTTCTTTAACAAAGGCTTCGTAATCGTAGAAACGATCTGCATCCAGCAGGCGCAGACGAGCAAAGTGGCTTTCACGGCCTAACTGCTCAGGTGTTGCGGTCAATAGCAGCACCCCCGGAGTCTGTTCGGCCAGAGCTTCAATCACTTGATATTCGCGGCTTGGCTTCTCTGGGTGCCACTCAAGATGGTGCGCTTCATCGACCACCAACAAATCCCATTCCGCTTCCAACGCTTGTTCAAAACGCTGGCGGCTTTTACGCAAGAAATCGAGTGAACACAGCACGTACTGCTGAGTTTCAAATGGGTTATCTGCCTCACTAAAGGCTTCCACGCAGCGCTCTTCGTCAAAAATGGAAAAGTGCAGGTTGAAACGGCGCATCATCTCCACCAACCATTGATGTTGCAGCGTTTCAGGTACCACAATCAGGATGCGTTCAGCACGCCCGGTCAGCACTTGCTGATGGATGATCATGCCCGCTTCGATGGTTTTACCCAAACCGACTTCATCGGCCAGTAACACGCGTGGGGCATGGCGACGACCGACTTCATGGGCAATGTACAGCTGATGCGGGATCAGCCCTGCGCGCATACCACACAAACCACGCATTGGGCTTTTGTGCTGCTGATATTGATTGGCTAGAGCGCGATAACGCAGCACGAAGTTGTCCATGCGATCGATTTGACCAGCAAACAACTTGTCCTGCGGTTTATTAAAACGAATTTGGTTACTGAGGAAAATTTCACGCAGCGCGACACCGCTTTCTTCGGTATCCACTCGCGTGCCTAGATAGGTGTAGACGCCTTGGTCTTCCACCACTTGTTCAACTTGTAACGACCAGCCTTGCTGACTATCCACCACATCGCCGACATTAAAGATCACACGGGTGACCGGCGCATCTGAACGTGCATAAACACGATTTTCTTCCGATGCTGCAAACATCAAGGTCACTGTACGCGCATCAAGCGCCACCACAGTACCTAACCCGAGATCACTTTCCGTATCGCTTATCCAGCGTTGCCCTAAAGCAAATGACATGAATGGACTACCTCATCAAATAGCGTTGCAGAGAATTTTTGCACTTCACTCCAGCCAGCCTTTTATTATGGATGCTGGCGGCTCAGGGTGCAGAAAAAGGCCGCTAATCTTACTTGATGGCGTGACACAGGTCACGCCCATTCCCTGCCGCAACGTGCTTTTTTTTCTACAGCTTTTGGGTGACATCAAATTGTCAAAAATGAGTGGCATTTGTTAACAAGATGATTGCTATACTCAGGTTGAAGGCGCGGTGTTTGTGTCAAAAACAAGATTGGCACAAAGCCTGCAAGTTCAAACAGAGAGTATCAACACGGGTTTGCAGCAAGTCGACAATGATCGTAACGCTCACCTGAACGTACGATCCTACAGGCCGCTTGTGAACATCCACGATAAAGCATGCTACATGTAGCAAGGAGACGCTTATGGGCGATACCGATCGGAAACTGTTTGTACTGGATACCAATATCCTACTCCACGAACCTCTCGCGATTTACTCTTTTAAAGAGCACGACGTGGTCATCCCAATGACCGTTCTTGAAGAACTTGACCGAATCAAAGACAGCAAACGCGATGTGGCGCGCGATGCACGCGTAGCGATTCGGGCTTTGGAACACTTATTCCACGATGCCACTCCCGAAGAAATCACCGAAGGGATCCCGCTTTCTAAGCAAGAGGGCGCAACAGGAACCATCTCGATCCTCGCCGATTATGAACTGCATGAAACCGTCAAAGCCTTTACCGACAAAGAGGGCGATAACCGGATCCTCAATGCCGTGCTTTACCTTCAAGCTCAGCGTACACCACGCGCCGTGGTGCTGGTGACTAAAGACATCAACATGCGTTTGCGCGCCAAAGGTGCAGGCGTGTTGTATGTGGAAGACTACCGCACCGACCAACTGATTGATGATATTCAATATCTGACCAAGGGCTTCCAAACTCGTCCCGGAAGCTTTTGGGACAGCGTAGAAGATGTCGCGAGCTACACGCTCGGTGGCAAAACCTTCCATAAGCTGGATCGTGCACCGTTCGATCCAACCTTCCTCAACCAATATGTCATTGATGAAGACAGCGACTTTGCCGCGCGGGTCGAAACCATCGATGGCGATAAATTGACGCTGCGCGACCTCAGCCGTGATCGCATGATGCATCGCAAAGCGTGGGGTATCACCCCCAAAAATATTTACCAAGGGATGGCGCTGGATGCATTGCTCGATCCGGATATCGATCTGGTGATCCTGACCGGTGCGGCCGGCAGTGGTAAAACCCTGTTAGCAATGGCGGCAGCGCTGGAACAAACGGTCGAGCGCAAAATGTTCGATAAAATCATCGTCACTCGTAACACCCCTGATATCGGCGAATCAATTGGTTTCCTGCCCGGCACGGAAGAGGAAAAGATGATGCCGTGGCTGGCTTCCGTCACCGATACCTTAGAAGCGCTGCATAAAAATGATCACTGTACCGATGGCTCGCTCAAATACATCTGCGATAAAGCCAACATTCAGTTTAAATCGATCAACTTTATGCGCGGTCGTTCAATCCAAAACGCCTTCGTGCTGCTCGATGAGTGTCAAAACCTCACCGCCTCGCAGATTAAAACCATCATCACCCGCTGTGGTGAAGGCACCAAGATTGTCTGCTCAGGTAACTTAGCGCAGATTGACTCTCACTATTTAACCCCTGTCACCTCAGGCCTTACCTACATGGTTGAGCGCTTCAAAAACTTTGAAGGCAGCGCCAACATCCACCTCAATGGCGTAGTACGCAGCCGTTTGGCTGAATTCGCCGAAGAGAATTTATAATCACTTTTGGCGAGATGTTATGTGCATCTCGCCTCACAAAATCTATCCTCCCTTGCCTTTTCTTTATTTAATTTAAAATATTTATTCACTTTTATAGCATTTTCATGCTTTACTAGCCGCAACTGGAATCGCCAAACGAGGATAGGGAAATGGCTTTCAATTTACGTAACCGCAACTTTTTAAAACTGCTCGACTTCACTCCAAAAGAGATCCACTTCCTACTGGATCTGTCTGCCGAGCTAAAACGCGCCAAATACGCAGGCACCGAGCAGAAAACTCTGCAAGGCAAAAACATTGCGTTGATCTTTGAAAAGTCATCGACCCGTACTCGCTGTGCCTTTGAAGTGGCGGCGTTTGATCAAGGTGCGCAAGTTTCCTACATCGGCCCTTCTGGCTCGCAAATTGGCCATAAAGAGTCGATGAAAGATACCGCGCGCGTTCTAGGCCGCATGTACGATGGCATTCAATATCGCGGCTTCGGCCAAGAGATTGTTGAAGTGCTCGGACAATACGCGGGGGTGCCAGTGTGGAATGGCTTAACGGATGAGTTTCACCCCACGCAGATCTTGGCCGACCTTCTCACTATGCAAGAGCACGGACGCGGTAAACAACTGCATGAAATGAAGTTTGCTTACCTTGGCGATGCACGCAACAACATGGGCAATTCCCTGATGGTGGGAGCCGCCAAAATGGGCATGGATATTCGCTTAGTCGCGCCCAAAGCGTACTGGCCAAACGATGCCTTAGTGGCAACCTGCCAAGAAATTGCCAAGCAAACCGGTGCTAAAATCACCTTGACCGAAGAAGTTCAAGAAGGGGTGAAAGGCTGTGATTTCCTTTACACCGATGTGTGGGTTTCGATGGGCGAAGCGGCGGATGCTTGGGATGAGCGGGTTGCGTTAATGAAGCCATATCAAATCAACATGGATGTGATCAAAGCAACAGGTAATCCGCAAGTTAAATTCATGCACTGCTTACCGGCATTTCATGACGACCAAACCAAAGTGGGTCAAGAGATTGCGGCCAAATACGGCATGCAAGGCTTAGAAGTCACCGAAGAGGTGTTTGAGTCAGAATATTCGATTGTGTTTGATGAAGCGGAGAACCGACTACATACCATCAAGGCGGTGATGGTCGCCACTTTAGGCCAATAGCGTGCCACTGATTTAATATCCCTGCACTCTGTGATGTAATCGCTTGCGCTCACACACTTTCGGCGTATAATGCCGACCGTTTGTCTGAGGGGTAGCCAATGAAATTTGCACAGCGTGCAGCTCAAAGCAGTGTCCATCGTAGTAAGCAAATTGGCTTACTGGCCTCACTGTTTTTCCCCTCATCGATTTGTTAAAGCCTCCCTTATGGGGGGCTTTTTTATGGCTGTTAGAAAATATAGGGAAGACGATCATGGCGAATTCGCTTTACCAAAAGCACATCATCTCCATTGCTGAACTCTCACGCGCTGAGTTGGAGTTGATTGTGAAAACCGCAGGCCAACTGAAGGCACAACCGAATCCAGAACTGATTAAACACAAGGTCGTGGCCAGCTGTTTCTTCGAGCCTTCGACTCGTACTCGCCTCTCGTTCGAAACGGCGATTCAACGTATCGGTGGCAGCGTGATTGGCTTTGATAACGGCGGCAATACATCACTGGCGAAGAAAGGCGAAACCTTAGCCGACTCAGTACGCGTCATCTCCTCTTATGTTGATGCTTTTGTAATGCGTCATCCGCAAGAAGGTGCCGCGCGTTTAGCTTCTGAGTTCTCCAATGGCATTCCTGTGATTAATGCTGGGGACGGTTCAAACCAACATCCATCGCAAACCCTGCTCGATCTTTATTCGATTTTTGAAACTCAAGGCCGCCTCGATAACCTCGATGTCGCGTTCGTTGGTGATTTAAAATATGGCCGCACCGTGCATTCGCTGGCACAAGCGCTGGCTAAATTTGATAACAACCGCTTCTATTTTGTGGCACCAGAAGCCCTAGCGATGCCAGATTACATCTGTGAAGAGCTGGATGAAGCTGGTGTGAAATACCAAGTATTTAGCGATATGGAAAGCGTGATCCCAGAGCTGGATATTCTCTACATGACGCGTGTACAGAAAGAGCGTTTCGATGAGTCAGAATACGCCCACATCAAGTCGGCCTATATCTTGACGGCAGCGCATCTGAGCGATGCACGCTGTAACCTGAAAGTGCTGCACCCACTACCACGGGTGGATGAGATCACCACTGATGTAGATAAAACCCCGCACGCTTACTATTTCGAGCAAGTTGAAAACGGAGTTTATGCCCGTGAAGCCTTGCTGGCTCTAGTTTTGAACGAATCGCTGTAAGGAGAGCAATCATGAGTAAAGAGACGAAATTACAAGTTGAAGCGATCAAAAACGGCACGGTGATTGACCATATTCCCGCCAAAGTGGGGATTAAAGTGCTGAAGCTGTTTGATATGCACAACTCCGCGCAGCGAGTCACCATCGGCCTCAATCTGCCTTCTTCTGCACTCGGCAGCAAAGATCTGCTCAAGATTGAAAATGTGTTCATCAGTGAAGCGCAAGCCAGCAAACTCGCACTCTACGCGCCACACGCGACCGTAAACCAAATTGAAAACTACGAAGTGGTGAAGAAGTTGGCGCTGCAACTGCCAGAGCGCATCAACAATGTGTTTGCTTGCCCAAACAGCAATTGCATTTCACACAATGAGCCAGTGGAAAGCAGCTTCAAGCTTTCTGAGAAGAACAACGACATCCGCCTAAAATGCAAATACTGCGAAAAAGTGTTTGCGCGCGATGTGGTCACGGAAATCGAAGCTTAACCGCTGTCAGCAAGATAGGGATAAATGAGCGCGCGGCGCTTTACCTACCAAAGCTTTACAGGCAAACTGAACAGCGATTTTCGAACCACTAACGGATAAGAAAGATGACAAAAGTTCTGCATACTGACGCGGCTCCGGCTGCCATTGGCCCATACATTCAAGGTGTTGATCTTGGCAACATGGTACTGACGTCTGGTCAAATCCCTGTAAACCCTGCCACAGGTGAAATTCCTGCGGACATCGCTGCGCAAGCTCGTCAATCTCTGGACAACGTAAAAGCCGTGGTTGAAGCTTCAGGCTTAACCGTCGGTGACATTGTGAAAATGACCGTATTCGTCAAAGATCTCAACGACTTCGGCACGGTAAACCAAGTGTACGGCACATTCTTTGATGAGCATAAAGTCGCGCACTACCCAGCGCGTTCTTGTGTTGAAGTGGCACGTCTGCCAAAAGATGTAGGCATTGAAATCGAAGCGATCGCAGTACGTAAGTAATCCATTTCATTGGATTTCAAATACAAAAAGGGTTGCCAATGGCAACCCTTTCTTTTTATTCGTTTTGATCAAAACTGCAGCTAGGCTTTACGGTTCAGCTCGGCGACTTCGGCATCCAACTCCGCCAGTTTCGCTTTCATCTGCTCATGGCAAAGCTGTGACAGCTCGCGGATATTCTCCTTGCTGTAGCCTTCGGTGCTGATTGGCGGTAACACTTCGACAATTACATGGCCGTTATTCCAGCGATTGAAGTTGAGCTTATCGGTCGAACTACACACAATCGGAATAATCGGTACGCCCGCACCAATCGCAGCGTGAAATGCACCAGCTTTAAATGGCAGTAAACCACGGCCACGCGAGCGCGTGCCTTCCGGAAACATCCATACCGACACTTCACTTTGCTTCATGTAATCAATTACTTGATCAATAGTGCCTTTGGCTTTGGCTTTGTTCGCACGGTCAATCAGGATATTGCCCGTCAACCAATAGAGCTGACCAAACAGTGGCATCCACGCGAGGCTTTTCTTACCGACGGTGACCACTTTGGGCGTTACCGCCTTGGAAACCGTAAACAGATCCCAGTTATTCTGGTGGTTAGCAATATAAATGTGCTGGCCACGCTGATCGACGTCTGCCGGAGCGCGGTATTCGAGCTTAATGCCAAATACTTTTGACATCGCCGCAAACTGTTTACCAAAGGTATAAACATGCTTAGGGTTACGTGGGCTGAATAAACAGTAACCGCAACCAAACACAAACATATAGACAGCAAACACTGCCACAGCCAAGATTCGCAATAACGCAATCATGCAAATTCTCCAAAGGAGCTAGAAGAAAAAGGCCGAAACCCTTGGATTTCGGCCCATTCAGAAGTGAGGGAGTTTAACGCGAGTCGCGGAAACGCTCAATATTGGCGCCAAGCGCTGAGAGCTTGTCCTCAATTCGATCGTAACCACGATCAATATGATAGATACGATCGACAATGGTTTCGCCTTTGGCGATACAACCCGCAATGACTAGGCTTGCAGAAGCACGCAGATCGGTCGCCATCACTTGCGCGCCACTTAAACGATCGACATCACCGCAAATCACGGTATTGCCTTCGATTTCCGCTTTGGCCCCCATGCGCTTTAACTCAGGCACATGCATAAAACGGTTTTCGAAGATGGTTTCGGTGATCACGCCACCACCTTTTGCCATCATGTTCAGCAGCGTAAACTGCGCTTGCATGTCGGTTGGGAAACCAGGGTGCGGTGCAGTACGTACATTAACGGCTTTTAGCTCACGCCCTGTCATGTCCAAGCTGATCCAATCTTCACCACACTCAATCTCAGCACCCGCTTCTTCAAGCTTGGCTAAGACTGCTTCCAATAGATGTGCATGGGTGTTACGACAGACGATTTTGCCACGCGATACGGCAGCGGCGACCAAGAAGGTGCCAGTTTCGATACGATCGGGAACCACAGCATGCTTACCACCACCAAGACGTTCTACGCCTTCAATGGTAATGCTGTCCGTGCCTGCACCAGAGATTTTCGCGCCCAGTTTATTGAGGAACATGGCGGTATCCACAATCTCAGGTTCACGCGCAGCGTTATCCAGTACGGTAGTGCCTTCCGCAAGTGTTGCTGCACACATGATGGTGATCGTGGCACCCACGCTCACTTTATCCATCACGATGTGTGCGCCTTGCAAACGGCCATCAACGTGCGCTTTTACATAGCCATCTTCCAAAGTAATGGTCGCACCAAGCTGCTCCAAACCGTGGATATGCAGATCCACTGGACGAGCACCAATCGCACAACCACCCGGTAGAGAGACTTGGCCTTGACCAAAACGCGCTACCAATGGACCTAATGCCCAGATAGAAGCGCGCATCGTTTTCACCAAATCATAAGGAGCACAGTATTGATCGATGGGACCAGCATCCACATGTACTGAGCCATTACGCTCCACTTTCGCACCCAAGCGCTCAAGCAATTCCATAGTGGTGTCGATGTCACGTAGGTGAGGAACGTTAGCCACTTCAACTGGCTCTTCAGCCAAGATCGAAGCAAATAGAATAGGTAAGGCAGCGTTTTTGGCGCCTGAAATGGTCACTTCGCCTTGTAGTGGCTGAGTTGACCCAATAACACGAAACTTTTCCATAAAAACCTTAAAGGGACATCAACTTCTTATTACGTGCCCACTCTTGTGGGGTAAACGTTTTCATTGTAACTGCGTGAATATCATTGCGTTGGATGTATCCCATCAAAGGGGCATAAATCATCTGCTGTTTCTTCACGCGGCTCATATCGGCAAAACAAGCATCGACAGCGATCACTTCGTAATGGCTGCCCTCTCCTTTGACATGAATTTCTTCAAGATTAAGGGCTTGTTGTAAAATTTGTTGGACTTGTGCGCTATCCACAATTCACCTCTGCTGGTTTGGCTATGTGTTGAGACATCAGATGTTCAATATTGCTCAACTGAAACAGTGTGCGCAGCTGCTCTGGCACGAAGCTGAGCATTATATGACAGTTTCTCACTTTTGCATGCTCTATTAAGTGAATTAACAGCACCATTCCCGCCGAGTCAATTCTGACAACTTGCTGCAAAGAAAGCTCGATTTGCTTCACTTGCGGCTGCCAATTTTTGAGAAAGATCCACAATTCGGGTACCGTTTCTCGATCCAGCTCGCCAATTAAACTGAACTGTTGCTCACTGTCGGCAGACCATTGCGGATGACTCATTGGCTTTTGCTCTCAAAACGGATCGGCTGATTTGCTAACTGATCCAGCTCCTTGGCTACCGCCAGAATACCGTCTTGACGAATTTTGCCACTCCATTCTGACTGCTTGCTGGAAAGTAAACTCACCCCTTCGGCAATCATATCAAACGCTTTCCATTCACCGGATTTTTCTTGGCGAAGCTTAAACTCAAGTTTGATATTGGGACGCGGCGCATCAACGATTTCCACTTTAACGGTGGTGATGCGGCGATCCTCTTCCAATGGCATTTCCGGCCCAAACTCAATGGTTTGGTTGGTGTATTGGGTCAGTACCTGCGCATAACTTGTCACTAAATAAGCGCGAAACGCTTTAACAAACTCTGCCACATCTTCACGTTTCGCCCCCTTGAGGTTCGGGCCAAGCAACTTCAGGGCGGCGTATTGATCATTGACATAAGGCATCAATTCTTCTTCCACAATGACCTTGAGGTACTGCGGATCTTGATGCACTTTCTCTTGCTCGTTTTTCAGACGATCGAACGACTTTTCAGCCACCGCCTTCATCATTTGATAAGGGTTGCTGCTATCAATGGTGGCTGCCGTTGCCAACCAAGGCATTAATAGAGCACTAACCAGTAACAGGGTTTTCTTCCACATCATTTATTCCTTTTTATCCTTGTCAGATCCGCCGCCTACGCTATACAGCACTTGGCCGATCAAGTCTTCCAACACTAATGCAGACTTGGTGTCTTCAATTCGATCACCCTCTTTCAGCATGGTTTCATCTTCAAACACAAACCCAGGCACTAGGCTTAAATACTGTTCACCGATAAGACCCGAAGTCAGGATCTGTAAGCTTGAGTTCTCAGAAAACTGGTTATATTGGCTATCAATCGCCAGCGTTACTGTAGGTAGCAAGCTTTTAGGGTTCAACGTAATTGACTCAACTCGTCCAACGACCACGCCCCCAACTTTCACCGGAGAGCGCACTTTCAAGCTACCAATGTTGTCAAATTCAGCAGTCAGGCGGTAAGTATCACTAGAACCCAGACCTTTCACGTCAGCGACCTGAAAAATCATCACCAAAATCGCGCAAATTCCTGCGATCACGAAGCTGCCAACCCAAAATTCAATTTTTCGTGTTTGTTGCATGATCAGTTCCCAAACATCAATGCGGTTAGAACAAAATCTAGCCCAAGAACGGCCAGTGATGAGTGCACTACAGTGCGGGTGGTGGCTCGACTGATCCCTTCCGAAGTCGGAATGGCATCATAGCCATTAAACAGAGCGATCCAAGTTACGGTGAAGGCAAACACCACACACTTGATGGTGCTGTTACCTATATCTTGCCCTAATTCGACCGAGGCTTGCATGGCAGACCAGAAACTACCGTGGTCAATCCCTTTCCAATCAACACCAACCAGTTGACCACCCCAAATACCGACGGCCATAAAAATCATGGCCAGCAGTGGCATAGAGATCACCCCAGCCCAGAAGCGTGGCGCAATGACTCGTTTCAAAGGATCGACCGCCATCATTTCCAAGCTAGATAGCTGCTCAGTGGCTTTCATCAAGCCAATTTCTGCGGTTAATGCTGAGCCTGCGCGCCCTGCAAACAGCAGCGCGGTTACAACAGGCCCTAACTCACGCAGCAGCGATAGCGCCACCATTTGTCCTAAGCTGGTTTCTGCACCGTAATCGACCAAGATGACATAGCCTTGCAAGCTAAGCACCATGCCAATAAATAGACCAGATACCATGATGATCGCCAATGACTGTACGCCAATGCTGTACAGTTGACGCACCAATAAAGGAAAGTTGCGAATCGGTTGTGGACGCCCAACTAGCGCACCAAACAACATCAAACTTGCGCGACCAAAAGTTTCACTGACCGCCAGCGTGCGCTGCCCGACTGAGCTAACCCACCGCATCACATCATTTAGCACTAAACAGCTCCTGTTCTATTGGCTGGGCAGGAAAACGAAATGGCACAGGCCCATCTGCATCGCCACATAAAAATTGTTGTACGCGCGGATCGGGATTGTCGCGCAGCGCTTGGGGTGAGCCTTGCGCAATCACCTTACCATCCGCCAGCAGATAGACCCAATCGGCAATGCTCATCACTTCTGGAACGTCGTGTGAAACCACAATGGAAGTGATGCCCAAAGCTTGGTTGAGATTACGAATAAGCTCAACCAACACGCCCATAGTGATCGGATCTTGCCCCACGAATGGCTCATCAAACATAATTAATTCAGGATCGAGCGCGATAGCACGCGCCAGAGCAGCTCGGCGAGCCATGCCACCTGAAAGCTCACTCGGCATTAAATACGCGGCACCACGCAGGCCAACGGCTTCTAATTTGAGCAGTACCAACGTTTTGATCAGCGATTCATCAAGGTCGGTATGTTCACGCAATGGGTAAGCCACATTGTCAAACACATTGAGATCGGTAAACAGCGCACCAGATTGAAACAACATGCTCATCTTTTTACGAGCACGATAAAGCTTGCGGCGGCTGAGGGTAGGAATGTTGTCACCATCGAACCAGATTTCACCTTGCTCTGGCAGTAATTGACCACCAATTAAGCGCAAGAGTGTGGTTTTACCTATCCCGGAAGGCCCCATGATAGCGGTCACTTTTCCTTTGGGGACATGAAGATCTATGTCATCAAAAATGACTCGTTGCGAGCGCGAAAAGCGTAAATTTTTGATGGTGACTAAGTCAGATTGAGACATATGGGCACTTCACTGTTAGGTCGACATCCTGAAAGAATGCGCATGATAATGCACAACATGGTGCAATTAAAAGCACACATCAAGGTGTCACAAGGTTCTTGACCAAGATTTGTCAAATTAACTTTGATGATTTGTTACACAATGCAAGAGTAAAGCCTTCACTCAGCATAGCCAATAACTTAGTAGCGCAAATCGGATGTTTAATGCATTCAAGGCTTTTAAACGAGGTTTATCGGCGCTGAATTCGAGGAAGCCCACCCTCTCAATCTGCATTGAATCCGCTCATGATGAAGGCAATTAATTAGAACTTCGACTTCCCTTTTAATCTTCAACAAGTCAAAATTGGCGGTCAATTCTCTGCCTAAACCGCTGAAGATGTATGAAGTGAACAAATTTATCCATCCTGACTTTGCTCGCTTATGGATAAGTTCCTCTCATCCTGACTACATCTATGCATTAAGGCTCTCGTATTCATTTAATTTTGGGAATCATCATGCTTGAAGCGGTGGTCTTTCTATTTATCGGTCTTGCAATCCTAGTTTGGGGTGCGGACAAGTTGGTGTTTGGTTCAGCAGCGTTAGCCCGCAATGTCGGCATTTCTCCTCTCGTGATCGGTATGACTATCCTTGCGATGGGCTCCTCAGCTCCCGAGATGATGGTTTCCGCAACGGCAGCTTTAGAAGGCAAAACCGATACCGCTGTGGGTAACGTCTTAGGTTCTAACATTGCCAATATCGCATTGATTCTGGGTATTACCGCCATCATTAAACCCCTTTCCGTTGGCTCTGCGGTGCTACGTCGTGAATTGCCGATGATGATTGGTGTGACGCTGGTTGCTGGCGCCATTTTGTGGGACAGCCACCTAGGTTTCCACGAAGGCATCTTACTGATTGCCCTGTTTGCTGCCTTTATTTTGGTGATGTTGCAAGTCAGCCGTAAAGAGAAACAAAATGGTGATGCACTTCTGGATGAACAAGAATCGGAAATCCCAGCTGGTGTCAGCAACCCTAAAGCCGCCTTCTGGGTCGTGGTCGGATTGATTCTACTACCGATTGGGGCTGGTATGCTGGTCGATAACGCCGTGGTGATCGCCAAACATTTTGGCATGAGTGATCTGGTGATTGGCTTAACCATTATTGCTGTTGGGACCAGCTTGCCAGAGCTTGCCGCCTCTTTAGCCGGAGCGCTAAAAGGTGAAGATGATATGGCGGTGGGTAACATCATCGGCTCTAATGTTTTCAACATTTTGGCCGTTATGGGCATACCGGGCTTACTAAACCCCTCTTTACTAAGCCCTGAAGCAATGGGCCGTGATTTTTGGGTCATGTTAGGCGTTTCACTGCTCCTGGTTGCCATGGCTTTAGGCAAAAAGCGTCAAATAACACGCGCAGAAGGTGCACTACTGTTGTGTGCTTTCATCGGTTACATTACCTATCTGTTGATGAATATTTAAGTGCGCGAAAAGAGGAAGACTGAGGATGCCCCATTCATTTGATTACCAAAATGTAGCCAAGCAGGTTCTGCGTACCGAAATCGCGGCCCTGCAACAGTTAGAGCAATACATTAACGCCGATTTCGCTAGCGCGTGCTCCACAATTTTAGCCAATCAAACCGGCAAAGTGGTCGTGATGGGCATGGGTAAATCTGGCCATATAGGTAAAAAAATTGCGGCGACTTTAGCTAGCACAGGGACTTCAGCCTTTTTCGTTCATCCCGGAGAAGCCTCGCACGGAGATCTGGGCATGATTGAGCGAGGCGACATCGTACTTGCCATCTCAAACTCCGGCGAGTCATCGGAAATCCTAGCCTTGCTTCCCGTGCTAAAGCGTTTAAACATTCGCGTGATCAGCATGACAGGTAATCCTAATTCCAACATGGCTAAACTTGCGGACATCCACCTACAAATCACAGTGCCACGAGAAGCTTGTCCACTAGAGCTGGCACCCACCTCAAGCACTACCGCAACCTTAGTGATGGGAGATGCCTTAGCCGTGGCTCTGATGCAGGCACGCGGCTTCACCGCCGAAGATTTTGCTTTGTCTCACCCAGGTGGCGCACTTGGGCGTAAACTCTTGCTCAAACTCAATGACATTATGCACAGTGGTGAGGCCTTACCTAAAGTAGCCCCTCAGGCTTTGATCCGAGATGCCTTGTTAGAAATTAGCCAGAAAGGGCTCGGGATGACCGCCATCGTAGATGAGCAAGATACCCTGCTTGGCATTTTTACCGATGGAGATTTACGCCGCATCCTCGATAAACGCATCGACATTCACACCACGGCGATTGCCGATGTGATGACACGCCAACCAGCTGTTGCTCAGCCCAATTTACTGGCAGTGGAAGGATTGAATTTAATGCAGGCCAAACGTATTAATGGCCTGATGCTTGTTGAAAATAACAAACTGGTTGGAGCACTGAATATGCACGACCTACTCAAAGCCGGAGTGATGTAATTAATGAGTTCAACCATCTCAACCTTGTATGGAGAAGTGGAACCTTCACTGCTGGAGATTGCCAAACAGATCAAACTGCTGATTTGCGATGTTGACGGTGTGTTTTCTGACGGCTTAATTTACATGGGTAACCAAGGGGAAGAACTGAAAACCTTCCACACTCGTGATGGTTACGGCGTGAAAGCCTTAATGAATGCGGGGATTGAAATCGCGATCATTACTGGCCGCCGTTCACAAATTGTTGAAAATCGCATGAAAGCGCTAGGCATTTCACTGATCTATCAAGGACAGGATGATAAAGTGCAAGCCTATTATGACATTTGTCAAAAACTCGCTATCGCCCCAGAGCGAACCGGCTACATCGGTGATGACTTGATTGACTGGCCAGTGATGGAAAAAGTAGCGTTGCGAGTGTGTGTAGCTGATGGGCATCCGCTCCTAGCACAGCGGGCCAACTATGTGACTCATATTAAAGGCGGCCATGGCGCAGTGCGCGAAGTGTGTGATTTGATCTTACAGGCGCGTAACGAATTGGATGAACATAAAGGCCTTAGCCTATGAGTTTGCCGCGCATTGTTTATATCTTGCTGTTGTTTATCGCTTCTTGGTCGCTCTATTACCTACTCGAACAAAAGCAAGACAGTACAATTCAGGTGGCTCCCAATCTGGAGCTGCCGATGTTCAGTGGCGAAAATTTAGAAAATATTTCGTATAACGAGCAAGGTATCCGCAACTATGTGATCACCTCAATTCATCTGGATCACTACGCGAAAAGCGGCAATACCTTGTTCAGAGCACCGATACTCAAAGTGTATCGCGAAGGCACATTACAAGAGTGGGAAATCACCGCACGCAGAGGCATTCTGAGCAAAGATCAGGTGCTGACCTTATATGATGACGTTTTGGCTAAAAACCTACTGCCAGATTCAGGCTTTGATACCCTCGCCACCAGCGAAATGAGTATCCAACTAAAAAGTCGTGATTTCTGGGCTGATAAGCCGGTCGAACTGCGCGGCCCACAATTTGAAACACAGGGTCAATCGATGAAAGGCAATTTTGCGGATCACTCGGCTGAACTTTATAACAATGTACAAGGTAGATATGAAACGCTCACACCTTAGTCTTATTGCTTGTTTGCTCGCCTCGACTCAGGCTTATGCACTCTCTACCGACAGGGAACAACCGGTTTACATTGACTCGGACAGTCAGCAACTAGATATGAAAAGCAACCGCGTGACCTTCCTCGGTGATGTCAAACTCAAACAAGGCAGCATCAACATCAATGCCGACAAGCTGATCGTGATCCGCAATGCGGACAACGGCAAGATTGAAGAGATTGAAGGCTACGGTAACGTTGCGACCTTCTCACAGCTCACAGATGAAGGTAAAACCCTCTACGGTGAAGCCAAAGAGCTGTACTACAAAGTCCGTGACGACGAATTGGTGATGATCAACAAAGCGATGCTGTCACAAGATGATAGCGAGATTCGTGGCAGCAAAATCCGCTACAAAATCAGCTCACAGAAGCTCATTGCTGATAGCGAAGGCAAAGGTCGCGTCTCGACCGTTCTTCAACCACAAGCCGTACAACAAGAGTAATTCATGGCAATTTTAAAAGCACAACACTTAGCCAAGAGCTACAAAAAGCGCAAAGTGGTTTCTGATGTCAGCTTACAAGTCGAATCAGGCCAGATTGTTGGATTACTAGGTCCCAATGGCGCGGGTAAAACCACCTCGTTTTACATGATTGTGGGTCTCGTGGCGCGTGACGAAGGCACCATCACCATCGATGATAACGACATCAGTATTTTGCCGATGCATAGTCGCTCACGCATGGGCATTGGTTACCTGCCGCAAGAAGCCTCGATCTTTCGCAAACTCTCGGTTGAAGACAACATCATGGCCGTGCTGCAAACCCGTGAAGAATTAAGCCACGAAGAGCGTCAAGATAAGCTCGAAGATTTACTCGAAGAGTTCCATATTCAACACATTCGTAAAAGCGCAGGGATGGCTTTGTCAGGCGGTGAACGACGCCGAGTAGAAATCGCGCGCGCGCTGGCTGCCAACCCACAATTCATCTTGCTCGATGAACCTTTTGCAGGGGTAGATCCCATTTCGGTTATCGACATTAAGAAAATCATTGAGCACTTACGAGATCGCGGTTTAGGTGTACTCATCACCGACCACAACGTGCGTGAAACGCTGGATGTGTGTGAAAAAGCGTACATTGTCAGCCAAGGCCGCCTGATTGCGGAAGGCACGCCACAAGATGTACTGAATAATGAACAAGTGAAGCAGGTTTATCTCGGCGAACAATTCCGTCTATGATTAAAACAGAGTAGAGTTCATCCGATACTAACAATAACAAGGCATCCATTACTGCATGAAACCGTCATTACAGCTCAAGCTAGGTCAACAGTTAGCCATGACTCCACAGCTCCAGCAAGCGATCCGCTTGTTGCAGCTTTCGACGTTAGATCTGCAGCAAGAAATTCAGGAAGCACTGGAATCCAATCCCTTGTTAGAGGTAGAAGACAATCAAGACGACATACCCTCACTGGATAGCATTCGTGTAACGGAAGAAAGCTCAACAAGCGAGCCGGAAGAACTCTACGAACCTGAACCACAAGACAGTTCGGAATTGATTGAAAAATCCGAAATCAGTGCCGAATTAGAAATGGATACCACTTGGGATGAAGTCTACAGCGCCAATACTGGCAGCACAGGACTGGCGCTAGACGATGACGCCCCCATCTACCAAGGTGAAACCACCCAAACTCTGCAAGATTACCTGCTCTGGCAACTCGATTTAACCCCATTTAGCGATGTGGATCGCACCATTGCAGTTGCACTCATCGATGCCATCGATGACTACGGTTATTTGACGGTCTCACTGGAAGAGATCCTAGAAAGCTTACGCAGTGATGATATTGAGCTAGATGAAATCGAAGCAGTGCGTAAACGCATTCAGCAGTTTGATCCCTTTGGTGTTGCCTCGCTTAATTTGCAAGATTGCCTACTACTGCAACTCACGACTTATCCCAACAATACCCCTTGGTTAGAAGAAGCGCGGCTGCTGCTCTCACAGTACATAGAGGATTTAGGGAATCGCGATTACAAAACCATTCTGAAAGAGACTAAGCTCAAAGAAGAGGACTTGCGCGAGATCCTACAGCTCATCCAACAACTCGATCCTCGCCCCGGCAGTCGAATTGCCCAAGATCATGCGGAATACGTTATACCTGACGTATCAGTCTATAAAGAACAAGGTCGATGGCTGGTCACCATCAACCCAGATAGTGTGCCTAAACTGAAGATCAATCAGCAGTATGCCGACCTGATGCGCGGTAATAATGCGGAGAGCAACTACATCCGTACCAATTTGCAAGAAGCAAAATGGCTGATCAAAAGTTTAGAAAGTAGAAACGAGACACTGCTCAAAGTTGCCAAGTGCATAGTTGAACACCAACATGATTTCTTCGAGTATGGAGAAGAAGCGATGAAGCCGATGGTGCTCAACGATGTAGCGATGGCGGTGGAAATGCATGAATCCACGATTTCGCGTGTCACCACGCAGAAATATATGCATACCCCACGCGGCATTTTTGAGTTGAAGTACTTTTTCTCCAGCCACGTCAGTACTGACAATGGCGGAGAGTGCTCGTCCACAGCGATCAGGGCGCTGATCAAAAAACTGGTGGCGGCGGAAAATCCAGCCAAGCCACTCAGTGACAGCAAGATCGCAACCCTACTCGCTGACCAAGGCATTCAAGTGGCACGACGAACCATTGCTAAATATCGCGAGTCACTTAGCATTGCTCCATCGAGTCAGCGCAAACGCCTGCTATAGGCCTAAACTAGAGAAGGAAAGTCTATGCAAATCAACATTCAAGGCCACCACATTGATCTTACCGATTCAATGCAAGACTATGTTCACTCCAAATTTGACAAACTTGAGCGTTTTTTCGACCACATTAATCACGTTCAAGTCATTTTACGTGTTGAAAAACTGCGTCAGATCGCCGAAGCTACGCTCCACGTAAACCAAGCAGAAATTCACGCCCACTCGGACGATGAAAACATGTATGCCGCCATCGATAGTGTGGTGGATAAATTGGTTCGACAACTAAATAAGCATAAAGAAAAGCTAAGTAGTCATTAATCATGCAATTGAGCGAAGTACTTTCATTGGACTGCACCAAAAGTGCAGTCCAATGTTCTAGTAAAAAACGAGCACTAGAAATCATCAGCGAAATCGCTGCCCTTCACACTGGCCAAAATGCCACCGAACTGTTCGAGTGCATGTTAAGCCGCGAAAAAATGGGCAGTACTGGTATTGGCAACGGGATCGCCATCCCCCATGCACGCATGTCCGACAGCGAAAAAGCCATCGCAGTGCTAGTGCAGTGTGAAGAACCGATTGAATTTGATTCGATTGATAATCGTCCAGTCGATCTCTTATTTGCTCTTTTGGTCCCTGAAGATCAATGCAAAGAGCATTTAAAAACCCTCGCTTGTATGGCAGAACGCCTCAACGATAAGCAGATCCTCAAGCAGCTTCGCAATGCGGAAAGCGATCAAGAGCTGTATAACATCATGGTTAACCAATAGCAGGCAAACACAATGCGTTTGATCGTGGTCAGCGGACAGTCGGGAGCCGGAAAGAGCGTCGCTCTTCGGGTACTGGAAGACCTAGGTTACTACTGTGTTGATAACCTGCCAGTAAGTCTGTTGCCCGCTTTTATCCAGTCGGTACAAGGCAGTCAGCAGAACGTGGCTGTCAGCATCGATATACGTAACTTGCCCAAAGAACCCGGTTTAGTGCAAGACGTGCTCGCTCAGCTCAAACAAAACAATGATGTGAGCATGTTGTTCCTTGATGCCAACAAAGAGACCTTGCTCAAACGCTATAGCGAAACAAGGCGCATTCATCCCCTCTCTCTGAGTCAAAGCAAACCCACTCTTGCACAAGCGATAGAGTTAGAAAAGCAGCTACTCGGCCCACTCAAAGAACAAGCTGATCTGCTACTCGATAGCAGTAACCAATCACTACATGAACTGAGCGAAACAGTGCGTATGCGCATTGAAGGCCGTGAACGCAAAGATTTGGTGATGGTGTTTCAATCGTTTGGCTTTAAGTACGGTTTACCGAGCGATGCCGATTACGTGTTCGATGTGCGCTTTTTGCCAAACCCGCACTGGGAGCCGGATCTACGCCCACTGACGGGACTGGATGCCCCAATCAAATCCTTCTTGGAAGGCCATAGTGAAGTGATGGAGCTGAAACAGCAGATCCAAAAATTCTTTGAATACTGGCTGCCCATGCTTGAGAAAAACAATCGCAGCTATCTCACCATTGCCATTGGTTGTACCGGTGGTAAGCATCGTTCAGTCTATCTCACTCAACAGATTGGTGAATACTTTGCACAGCTTGGTCATCAGGTACAAATCCGCCATACTTCATTGGAAAAACAACAATCCTAGGAGTTCACCATGCCGCAGTTGAGCCAAACCGTTCTCATCCAAAACCGTCTTGGTCTGCATGCTCGCGCAGCCGTCAAATTGGTGCAATTAGCTCAGTCGTTTGATGCCGTGCTGACCGTGCAAAGCCAAGATGGCCGTGAAGCGACCGCAGATAGCGTGATGGGGTTACTGATGTTAGAATCAGCACAAGGGCAGAACGTGGTAATTTCTGCTAACGGCTCGCAAGCAGAGCAAGCACTACAGGCTGTTTGTCAGCTTATCGAACAGAAATTTGATGAAGATGAGTAAGGTTATTGGTTTTCTCTGACCTACAACTTATCGATCTTCAGAACCCACTTACCAGATCCCAGTAAATAACAGTAAAGAAATCTTTCTTCCTCACTAAGATCTTATTAAATAAGCAGGTAAATTAAGTTACCATGCTGACCATTATTCCAATTCCAACCTAGGGGGAAGCCATGGCCGAGCAAATCGAATTTGACCAAGCTCACCTCACCCTCCAAGAAATCACTGAAGCCTTAGATAATGGCCGCTTTGTTCATGTCCGCCGCCAACTGCAGGACATGGAGCCAGAAGATATTGCTCATCTGCTGGAAGCCTCTCCACGTAAAGCGCGTGAGGTGTTGTGGCAACTGACTGACCCGGAAGATTACGGTGAAATCCTTGATGAGCTGAATGAAGACGTTAAGGATGCGCTGGTGTCGAAAATGGCACCAGAGAAACTCGCCGAAGCAACCGAAGGTATGGACATCGATGATGTCGCCTACGTATTGCGTAGCTTGCCAGATGATGTGTCACGCGAAGTTCTGTCCCAAATGGATGCCGCGGATCGAATGCGGGTCGAAACCGCTCTGTCCTATCCGGAAGATACAGCCGGCGGTCTGATGAACACCGACGTAATCACCATTCGTGCCGATGTGGATGTCGATGTGGTACTGCGTTATCTGCGCATGAAGGGCGAGCTACCAGAAGCGACCGATGCGTTGTATGTGATTGATGATGAAAGCAAACTGATTGGTCATCTTTCTCTTGTCACTCTGCTCACCACCCAACCGGATGTACCCGTCAGCGAAGTGATGGACGATGCGGACGAAGCGATCAAAGTCGATATGAAAGACTCCGACATCGCCAATCTGTTCGAACGGCGTAACTGGGTTTCTGCCCCTGTGGTGGATGAAAACCAACATCTGGTTGGCCGTATTACCATCGATGACGTGGTCGATATTATCCGTGAAGACGCCGAACACTCGATGATGAGTATGGCGGGTATGGATGATGACGAAGATACCTTCGCCCCTGTCGTCAAATCAGCGCGCAAACGCAGTATTTGGCTCGGTGCCAACGTGCTAGCCGCCCTTGCTGCGGCTTCGGTTTCGAACATGTTTGAAGCGACTCTCGAACAAATGGCGGCGGTTGCTGTGCTAATGACCATAGTGCCGTCCATGGGTGGTGTTGCGGGCAACCAAACCGTTGCTCTGGTGATCCGTGGACTGGCACTGGGTCATATCGGTGACAGTAACAAACGCGAATTGCTGATGAAAGAAGCGGCAATCGGCCTACTGAATGGCATTACGTGGGCATTGATCATCGGTGCTATCGTGGTGGTTTGGAAAGGTGAATGGATGCTCGGCGGAATCATTTCCGCTGCGATGATGACGAACTTGATCGTGGCAGGTATTGCTGGGGTAACCATCCCTATTCTGCTGAAAAAGATGAATATCGATCCCGCTCTTGCCGGCGGGATGGCGCTCACCACCGTCACCGATGTGATTGGTTTATCCGTCTTTCTCGGTCTAGCCACTTTGCTGCTTGCCAGTTAATGTCCGATTACCCAAATTAATGCGACAAAAAAGCCGACTCTCTGTCGGCTTTTTCATTCAATGTCTCAGAGCTTACTCACCCGCGACCTTCATTGATTCAATCAAAATAGAACCGGTCTGGATCTGGGAGCGTGTTTCAATATCACTGCCCACTGCGACAATCTGCTGCAACATCTGCTTGAGGTTACCTGCAATGGTGATTTCAGAAACAGGGTATTTAATTTCACCATTTTCTACCCAGAAACCGGCAGCACCGCGCGAGTAATCACCCGTTACCACATTCACCCCTTGTCCCATCACTTCGGTCACCAACAAACCGGTACCCAACTCTTTGAGCATCTGTTGGTAGTTTTGACCGGTCGATTTCACATACCAGTTATGAATGCCACCGGCATGACCAGTTGGAGTCATGTTCATTTTGCGCGCGGCGTAGCTGGTCAGTAAGTAAGTCGCCAACACACCATCGGTGATGATCTCCAGATCTTGGGTACGCACCCCTTCACTATCAAATGGGCTAGAAGCCAGACCACGCATCACATGTGGGCGCTCACTGATATTGAACCACGTCGGCAGAATGGTTTTGCCAAGATGATCGAGTAAGAAACTCGATTTGCGATATAAGTTGCCACCGCTGATCGCCATCACCAGATGACCGATTAAACCAGTCGCGACATCCGCCGCAAACATCACGGGGAACTGGCCTGTTTTCAGCTTTTGCGGATCCAGACGGCTCACCGTATTTTCCGCCGCTAGCAAACCCACGCGTTCTGGCGTCCACAGATCGTCACGGTGACGCGCCACGGTGTAGCTGTAATCGCGCTCCATTTCACCGTTGCGGCCTTCACCAATCACACTACAGCTAATGCTGTGGCGGCTGGAAGCATAACTGGCTAGCAGACCATGGCTGTTACCGTAGACACGAATGCCGTAGTGGCTATCGTAGCTACCGCCATCGCTTTGTTTAATTTTCTTGCTGTAACCTAACGCCGCACGTTCTGCCGCAATGGCAATTTGCGCCGCCACATCGGGATTCGGCTCATCAGGATGGAAGAGGTCAAGATCAGGAATATCCTGCACCATCAATTCTTTCGGCGCGGGGCCTGCATAAGGATCTTCAGAGGTGTACTGCGCAATATCCAGCGCCGCCAACACAGTTTGTTGGATCGCTTTTTCACTCAAGTCTGACGTTGAAGCACTGCCTTTACGTTGGCCACGATAAACCGTAATCCCAAGTGCACCATCACTGTTGAATTCAACGTTCTCTACTTCACACATTCGGGTCGAAACACTTAACCCCGTGCTCTTGGTGATCGCCACTTCAGCCGCATCCGAACTCGCCGCTGCAAGCTCTAATGCCTTAGCAACCGCGGCTTCCAGCTCTTGACGCTGCAGCGCAACTCGCTCTTTTACATCCATATTTCATTCAACCATTGGTTATTGATGTTATTAGGATAACAAGAATTTCGCTTTCTCCCCACGATTCTTGCTAAAATAGCCGACATAAGTAACTCATCATGATGAAGAAGATGGCACGTAAAAACCAAAAAGCCCCTTGGGAAGAGGAAGAAGAGATCATTTGGGTCAGTAGAACCGAATTGAAAAATGACATGTTGGCCCTGCAAAAACTGGGCGAAGAGCTGGTTGAGCTAAAGCCTTCCGCGTTAGCCAGATTCCCACTGCCAGAAGATCTGGCCGAGGCGATTAAAGATGCGCAACGTTTTAAAAACGAAGCACGTCGTCGCCAACTGCAATACATTGGCAAACTGATGCGCCATATCGATCCGGAGCCGCTACAAACAGCGTTGGATAAACTGCGTAACAAACATTCACAAACCACCGCTTTGCTGCACAAACTGGAACAACTGCGTGATCGCATCGTTGCTGAAGGTGATAGCGCGATTGAGGTGGCGATGGAATTGTACCCTGACGCGGATCGTCAACGTCTGCGTCTGTTAGCGCGTCAAGCCACCAAAGAAAAAGCGGGCAACAAGCCGCCAAAATCATCTCGCGAGATCTTCCAACTACTGAAAGAAGCCATGTTGGCACAACAAGAGATCGAAGAAGAGAGTGAAGACGATCTGGATTCAGAGGAATAAAACGCAGGCAGCAAGCTATCTCGTTTTAAGTAAGATCATAAAAAGGTTAGCGCAAGCTAACCTTTTTCTTTACGGTCGATGTATATCCATTCACTCAGCGTTATTTCGGCTCACTCAGTGCCGCCGCCACAAACTGAGCCAGCTCAGGATGAGGATGCTGCGCCGTCACCGCCGGACAATCGCTCAGCACTTGCACTTTACCTTGGCTCAAAAACGCCACTTGGCTGGCAATGGCACGCGCATCGGTTAAGTGATGCGTCACCATCACTACGGTACGATTGCGCTCACAGGCTAACTGTTTCACTAGCGCAAGCATCTCTTCACGCAGTAAAGGATCGAGCGCCGAAAACGGCTCATCAAGCAACCAAATCGGATTCGGCTGCACAAAACAGCGCGCAAGTGCCACCCGTTGGCGTTGTCCCCCTGAAAGTTGCTCAGGCAAACGATCCAGATAGTCGGCAATTCCTACTTGCTGTGCGGCATCAATCACTTGCTGTTTCTGCTCAGCGTTCAATTTGAGCCCAGGATGTAAACCTAGGCCAATGTTTTCACGCACGGTAAGATGGGCAAATAGGTTGTGCTCCTGAAAGAGCATCGAAAAGGGGCGTTGATAAGGAGCCAAACCAAGTACCGATTGCTGATTGACTTTAATGCTGCCGCTCACCGGTTCAATAAACCCCGCGACCAGACTCAGCAAGGTGGATTTACCCGCACCACTGGGTCCCATCAGCGCCACAATGTCGCCATCAGCCACGTTCAGATCAAACTCGAACCATTCGTGCTCATATTCGTAACGCACTTTATCTAGAGCTAACATGCTTTTCCTCATTAGCGCTTGGTAAGCGGACGCTGGGCAAACAGCCGCTCAATCACATAAAACCAACCCACACTCATGATCAGCATGGCCAACGCGACGACCGCCGCGGTATCCATCTGATAGCTGCCGAGCAGTTGATAAAGATAGAGCGGCAGAGTGCGAAAATCTTGGCTGCCAAACAGGGCAATCGCGCTTAAATCTCCCATCGAGAGCAAAAAACCGATCGCAAACGCATGCGAAATAGGCTTGCGCAGCGCGCGCCATTCCACCAAGCGAAATCTGCGCCAACCAGACATACCTAAACTGGCGCACAGCAATTCATATTGCTGAGCCAAGTGCCACATAGGTTGGCTCAAGGTTTTTACAACGTAAGGCAGCGCCATTAGCGCGTTGACTGCGACCACAATCCAGTAAGCTAAACTAAACACATCGGTGATATTACGCAGCAGTAAAAAGAGTCCGGTACTCACCACCAATCCCGGCGTCACCAGAATTAACGTCGCGATCCACTCCACGCCATTCGCACGGCGATGGGCTGCTTTCAACCGCAAAGCTCGGCTAGTGAGTAACATCGCAACGCCACTGGCCAAAGCCAAGCTGCTGGCTAAGCTCGCCACTTGCAAAGAGTGGCTGACTGCCGACCAAAAATCGCCACTCATCAGTACCTTGCCTAGCTTTGAATTGATCCCTGCCAATATCACCATTAGTAAAGGGGGTAATACCAAGGCACATGCGGCGACAATCCAGCTCGCATCCCAAACTTTGGCGCGCCATGAATCACGTATCCAACGCTCAGTCACCTTGCTCGCAGCACTGTTCATGGGTCGGGAATGGGAAAAACGCTGCAGGGTAAAAGTCAGCAAGGTACACAGCAACATCTGCCAAATCGCCAATAGCGCGCCAATTTGCAGATCGAAATCGAATTTGATCGCTTGGTAGATCGCGAGCTCAATGGTGGTTGCTTTAGGCCCGCCGCCGAGCGCCATCACGGTTGCAAAGCTAGTAAAGCAGAGCATAAACACCAAGCCCGCCACGTGCGGTAGTTGCTGACGTAAGCGTGGCCACTCGACCCACTTAAACTTCTGCCAACGGCTCATGCCAAGATGGGCGCACAGTTTGTGCTGCTCACAGGGGATCGCTTCTAAACTTTGCAGCAGCAAGCGGCTGGCATAAGGCAAATTAAACAGTACATGGGCAAGTAAAATACCGTTTAAACCATAAATCGAAAACGGCAGCGAGAGCCCGACACTGTGCAGCGTTTTGGCCAAAAAACCACTATTACCGTAAATCGCGATTAAGCCAAAAATCGCCACCAACACAGGTAGAACTAGGGTCATGGCGAACAGTTTCAGTAGTAAATCACGACCGGGAAAACGGCGCTGACTGAGGGCATGAGCAACCGGAATCGCAAGCCCGATGCTGAGTATGGTGGACCAGAAAGCTTGGTAAAAGCTGAACTGAGTGACATGCCGATAATAGGCATCTTGCCAGATCAGATTCAGATTAAGCGGTGGCGCTTGCCACAGCAGCGCCGCTAATGCCGCGAGGACAAAGGTCGCGACACCAGCCGCGACCCAAAAGCCTAATTGAGGAGTTCGATTCAACGCTTAACCTTAGAAGCTCAGCGCTTGCTGCCACTCACGAATCCATGGCTTACGCATTTGCGCGACTTCCTGTGCGCTGAAAGAAAGAGATTGTGTCGGTACCGCCAAAGTATCAAACCCTTTGGGCAGTTCAACCGCCGTCACTGGATACATCCAGTTACCCGTTGGGATCACGCTTTGGAACTCATTACTCAGGATAAATTGCAGGAACTTGTCCGCCAATTCGCCATTTTTAGTGCTTTTGACTTTGGCGGCGACTTCCACTTGCAGGTAATGCCCTTCGCTAAAGTTCGCAGTGGCAAAACGTGCATCATTTTCCGCAATCAAGTGATAGGCCGGAGAAGTGGTGTAAGAGAGCACCAGATCCGCCTCACCACCGAGGAACATAGAGTAGGCTTCTGACCAACCTTTAGTCACGGTGACCGTTTTGCTCGCTAGCTGTTTCCACGCTTGTGGCGCTTGATCGCCATAGACAGATTTCATCCACAGCAGTAAACCTTGTCCCGGCGTTGAAGTACGCGGGTCTTGGTAGATCACTTTCAGAGCATCCCGTTTTTCCACTAGCTCTTTCAAGCTGGTCGGCGGGTTAGCCAGCTTCTCTTTGTTATACACAAAAGCGAAATAGCCATAGTCGTATGGTACAAACGTGTTGTCACTCCAGCCATTAGGCAGAGTCACCTTGCTGGTATCCACACTGTGAGTCGCCAATAATCCGGTTTGTTTGGCTTCTTCGATAAGGTTGTTATCCAGCCCCAAGACCACATCGGCTTTGCTATTGCTGCCTTCTAAACGCAAACGGTTAAGGATCGACACGCCATCTTCTAGCGCGACAAATTGCAGATCGCAACCACATTGTGCTTCAAACGCTTTTTCAATCGCTGGAGCGGGCCCCCAATCGGCGGCAAAAGAGTCGTAAGTGTAAACGGTGAGGGTTGGTGCAGCAGAGGCTGCAGAGGCAAAACATAGGGTTGCTAACGCAACCGCAGTCAGTGGGAATTTCAAGGCTCGCTCTCCTTAATGAGCGGCACAGGCTTGAGGGAGGCAGAGAATCGTCCATTATTCCATTCTGCAAACCTAGCTCAATTCCTACGCCAGCATTATCTGGTTCAGGTTCAACCGCGAACATCGCAGTCATTGCGGGTCCCAAGCAGTGCTTGATCTCAGCGCCATTCGGATGAATGGGTGGCCCCCCGTGAGTGGGTTGGATTGTAATGGGAAATCTTGTAATTAGCCAGTAGCGGAAAATCGCGACTGGCCATGTCATTACTCGCCGCGCGCGCGTTGATCGTAGCCCCAACGCGGTACGAGCGCTTGTTCGATGCCAAGATGATCGAGAATGCGCGCCACCATAAAATCGACCAGATCGTCAATCGATTGTGGCTGATGATAAAAACCCGGCGCAGCAGGCATGATAGTCACGCCCATGTGCGAAAGCTTAAGCATATTTTCTAAATGCAAAGTGGAGAATGGCGTTTCACGCACCACCAGCAGCAGTTGTCCACGCTCTTTCAGCACCACATCAGCGGCGCGTTCAATCAGATTATCTGACATGCCATGAGCAATCGCGGCTACACTGCCTGCCGAGCATGGACACACCACCATCTGCTTGGGGGCAGCCGAACCGGAAGCCACTGGCGAAAACCAATCTTCTTTGCCGCACACCACCAACTTATCACTGGCGCAGCCCAGATGCTCCACCAAAGCCGCTTGCGCCGCTTCAGGGTTAGCAGGCAGTTTCAAGCCATGTTCTGTCGCTAATACTACTCGCGCCGCCGACGAGATCAGCAAATACACCTGATAATCCGCCGCTAACAGGCATTGCAATAAGCGCAGCCCGTAAGGCGCTCCGGAAGCGCCAGTCCAAGCCAGTGTAATGGTTCGATTGCTGTTCATGCTCACCTTAAATTATTTCTGTTGCAGTGCCGCGAGCAGCTTGCCATGAATGCCTTCAAAGCCACCGTTGCTCATCACCAAAATCTGGTCACCCGCTTTGGCTTCTTTAGCAATCATAGCCACAAATTCATCCATATTGGCGCTCACTTGCGCAGGCTGTTGACACTGTTTCGCGACCTCTTCCACCGACCAAGGGATGTTAGACGGCTGATAAAGGTAAACCGAATCGGCGCTGCGCAGCGAAGCCGCCAAGGTTTCTTTATGCACGCCCAACTTCATGGTGGCGGAGCGCGGCTCCAGCACAGCGATGATTTTCTTATCGCCTACCTTGTTACGTAAACCACCGAGCGTAAGTTCAATCGCGGTTGGGTGATGGGCAAAATCGTCATACACCGTTACACCATTGATTTCGCCTTTCAGTTCTAAGCGGCGCTTAGTGTTGACAAACAGGCCCAGCGCTTCACAAGCGAGCTCAGGTGCAACCCCAACATGACGCACCGCAGCAATCGCCATTAGCGCGTTGCTGACGTTGTGATCACCCACCAAGCTCCAATTCACTTGACCAACACGCTCACCTTTAAATAAAACGTGGAACTGTGAGCCATCCGCGGTGATTTTTTCCGCTTGCCACTCACCCTGCTCACCACTGAACTCAGTTTCGCTCCAACAACCGCGCTTAAAAACATCGGCTAAAGCCTCATCTTGCTTAGGTGCGAGAATACGACCATTACCCGGCACAGTACGCACCAAATGATGAAATTGACGCTTGATCGCCTCTAAGTTATCGAAAATGTCTGCATGATCGAACTCTAAGTTGTTCATCACTAAGGTGCGAGGATGGTAATGCACGAACTTAGATCGCTTATCGAAAAAAGCACTGTCGTATTCATCGGCCTCGACGACAAAAAACATGCTTTCACCTAAACGAGCCGAAATACCAAAATTGCCCAATACGCCACCGACTAAGAAACCCGGTTGATAACCGCAATGGTCCAGTACCCACGCCACCATGCTTGAAGTGGTGGTTTTGCCATGCGTTCCCGATACCGCAATCACCCAGCGATCATGCAGTAGAAAATCTTGTAGCCACTGCGGGCCAGAGGTGTAACGCAGGTTGTGGTTAAGCACGTATTCTACACAAGGGTTACCACGGCTCATTGCGTTGCCAATCACCACCAGATCAGGCTTCGGCTCTAATTGAGCAGGGTCAAAACCTTCAATGATCTCGATGCCTTGCGCCTCTAACATGGTACTCATTGGCGGGTAAACATTGGCATCGCTGCCCGTCACTTTATGACCCAGTTGACGTGCCAACACCGCAACGCCGCCCATGAAAGTGCCACAAATTCCCAAGATATGAATGTGCATAAAAACCCAGCCTTTTTACTGTGCGATTGGAATGGCTCCATTATCCCGATCCGCTCGCTAAAAGCGAGTGCAGCAGTTCAGCGTCATGTAAATTCGAAATGGTCGACAATCAAACTGAGATCTGTGTCGGTTAGTTCAGTACCCGTAAAAAGATCTAAGTTTTACAATCCACACCAGACAAGATGCATAGCGCAATCGATTCCATTAGAGGATCCCATCATCTTGCCAACCCGCTTGTGACGCCGAGTCAAGGATAGTGTCACAAACGGGCTTACCCCCGACAAAATAGTGTTAAGGAATCAACATGCAGAAAATGCGCACCCTCGGTGAATTTATTGTTGAAAAGCAACATGATTTTCCCCACGCCAGCGGTGAACTTTCCTCTCTTTTAGCGTCCATTCGTTTGGCTGCCAAAATCGTCAACCGCGAAATCAATAAAGCGGGGCTGGCGGATATCATTGGCGCTTCTGGCAATGACAACATTCAGGGTGAAGAGCAACAAAAACTCGACCTGTATGCCAACGAAAAATTCAAAGCGGCACTGGAAGCACGTGATCAAGTGTGTGGTGTGGCGAGCGAAGAAGAAGATGAAGCGGTCGCATTCAATAAAGAGCTCAACAAAAATGCCAAGTACGTCGTGTTGATGGATCCGTTAGACGGTTCTTCCAATATCGATGTGAACGTGTCGGTCGGTACGATTTTCTCTATTTACCGCCGTGTTTCACCAGTCGGCACACCTCCGACTCAGGAAGATTTTCTGCAACCGGGGAACAAGCAAGTGGCAGCGGGCTACGTCATTTATGGCTCCTCTACCATGCTGGTGTACACCACGGGCAATGGCGTAAACGGCTTTACTTACGATCCTTCGCTCGGTACTTTCTATCTCTCGCACGAGAATATGCGCATTCCTGAAAACGGTAAGATTTACTCAATCAACGAAGGTAACTACATCCGTTTTCCAACTGGGGTGAAAAAGTACATCAAATTCTGTCAAGAGAATGTGCCGGAAGATGGCCGACCTTACACTTCGCGCTACATTGGCTCGCTGGTGGCCGATTTCCATCGCAACCTGCTCAAAGGTGGCATCTATTTATACCCAAGCACGCAAAGCCACCCGAACGGTAAGCTGCGTCTGCTTTATGAATGCAACCCGATGGCATTTTTGATTGAACAAGCGGGCGGTCTGGCTTCTGATGGAATGCATCGCATCATGGACATCAAACCCACCGAATTGCATCAACGCGTTCCGTTCTTTGTCGGTTCTAAGAACATGGTGCATAAAGTTCAAGAATTTTTAGAAACTTACCCTGATTAAGCCAATTCGCGCCGCGCAATGCGGCGCTTTTTCTCTCTACCAGCTTGGGGATCCTTTATTTTGAGAGTAAACTCACCCCTTCGCTGACCGGTGCATTTTGCGCCATAGGCAAACTTGAATAATAATAAATCCCGAATTTGAAGTCCGGCCAACAGAAAAAAGGAAACCGTTAATGAGCTTAAACAATGTGCCAGCGGGCAAATCACTGCCTGATGATATCTATGTAGTGATCGAAATCCCTGCCAATGCTGACCCAATCAAATACGAAGTCGACAAAGAGTCTGGCGCAGTATTCGTAGACCGCTTTATGTCAGCGCCTATGTTCTACCCATGCAACTACGGCTACGTAAACCACACTCTGTCACTCGATGGTGACCCAGTAGACGTTTTGGTTCCAACGCCATACCCACTGATCCCAGGTTCTGTCATCCGCTGCCGTCCTGTTGGCGTACTGAAGATGACTGACGAATCGGGTGAAGACGCGAAAGTGGTTGCGGTACCACACACTAAGATCTCTAAAGAATACGATCACATCCAAGACGTGAACGATCTACCAGCACTACTGAAAGCGCAGATCACTCACTTCTTTGAGCGTTACAAAGAGCTAGAATCAGGCAAATGGGTAAAAGTGGATGGCTGGGAAGATGCCGCTTCTGCTCGCGCTGAAATCCTGAGCTCTTACGAGCGTGCGCAAAACAAATAAGCCCACGCTTGAGCACAAAAAAGCCAGCGTAAGCTGGCTTTTTTGTTATCGCATTGGCGCTCTGGCTTATAACTCACCCGCGGTGGAATGGCGACCTGAAGCATAGTCTTGCCGAAACCAGATGTTGATATCATCACAAACACCAAGGTAGCGCTTACCTGAAACGCCCAGCAGATAAGCACTTTGCTGGCAGTACTGCTGTCGCCCTTGCTCATAGCCTTGGCTGTACGCTTGGTAGAGTTGTTCATCCATCAACTGCAGCTCATCTTGCTTAAGCATTTGCGTTTGGGTCAACTTGATTTTCCCTTGCTCACCTTGTTGTAAACCAAACGCTTCCCAAGCCGCGGGCGATCCTGTAGGGGGAACTTCTACCGTTGCACAACCATTCAACAACACTAACCAAAGCAGTTTTTTCATCATCTGATCCTCACTTAAACCAAGCAAGCCCTTTCCGCTTTACACTCTTTGACACCAGTCTCCGGAATCAATCAGCGAATGCAAGCGATGGGTCTCTTGATAAATATAGATCCATGCAGTGCCAAAGGGCGTCTCAATCGTGTCACGTCGATATTCCACGGGTACATCTTCCAAAATATCCAGTTGCGCGAGTGTATGTTCATCCACTAGATAAACCTCACCATGTACCGATTGATGCCCTTCCACCAATCCTGGATACGCCCCTAAATCATAGAGCGCATACTCGGGTTTGGTTTCAAATTGGCCAAGCAACTGACTCTGCTGTAGGTAAGTGTGGTTGCTCTCTCCGTGACGCAAAGTGCCATACACAAAAACGAGGTGCTGCACATCTCTCTCCTTAGTTGAATTCGAACTGATAGAGTAGATCAACGGCGCTATCAACGCCGGAGACCGCCTCTAAATACAGATCCTGCATCAAACGATAACGAACAGTAAATTCACCGACTGAGTTAAAAATACCGACACCATATTTCACTTGCAAGCCGGGCAGAATATAACCACTTACGGTTACTTGTGAATCATCGCCCGATCCTGCGGTATCCAGTTGCAGATCCTGTACCCCAAACGCTTGACCAATTTCCCCAACCAACTTACCGCTTCGTGCCAAGCTCAAACCAATCAGTGTGGTGGTCATGGCGTTACCACCCGCTTCTCCATCAATATTTTGCCCACGCAACAAATACGAGAGTGCATTGGCTTGCGGCATCGCTGGCTCAGAGAAAATCACCAGCGATGGCTCATCCGATGGGCCACTCACGCGAACCCCTGCAATCACATTATCCTGAGTGTTATCTGGATTACGGATCGCAGTGATCGCCAAATAAGGCTGATCCGCCGGACCATTCATCAAAATCTTCCCTTCTTTGATCTGTAGATCCTGACCAAATGAGCGATATTGACCATTGCGAATATTCACTTCACCCAAGATGAACGGGCCTTTGTCTTTTTGTGCCACATTGAGTCGCCCCACTAAGTTGCCTTGCAAACCAAAGGCACTGAGTTGGAAATCGTCGCCAATTTGCACATTCACATCCGTCTCCACGGTAAACGGTAACGACTCTTTCTCGCTCAGTGGTTGCAAGTCCGCATTCAGCAACACTTGATCTTTCGAGACTCCAATTGCACTGGGTGGCAACTCCTCCACCACAATTCGACCCCATGGTAAGGCGATATTGCCGACCACTCGCGCCAGTTTCGGTTGCATGATCAAGGTTAAGTCTGGGATCACTTTCACTTTCACCATTGGCGGCAGATCTACCGTCATTGAGGGTGCATGAATCCGTGCTTTTACGCGCCAATCCTCCAACTGCTGCCAATTGGCATCACCATCCACTTCCAGCAAACCATCGGTGGTTTGGATATCGGCATTTAACACGGCTTGATAACCATTAAATTTAAGTGACACCTGACCTGATTGCACATCAACCGGCGAGATCTCACCTTTTACGCGAATATCATTGATCGCAATTTCACCGTTCAATTGCGGATGCAGCATTGGGCCATGAAATTGCACATCAGCATTAATGCTCGATTTAGCTTCGCTGTATTCGCCGATCAACGGCTGTAAGAAATCCAGATTAAACGTAGTTAAGTTAAGCGACCCCAACATGGTTTTCTGCTCTGCTCGTACATCCGCAATCTTAATATTGCCAGAGAGATCACCGTTATCAGTCACATCCAATAACCAACTCGCTTGTAGTTGGTTTTTGGCGATTTCTGCTGAAAATTGCGCTTTATCCCAACCTAAAGTGATACTTTTATCCAGTTTTTGCGTCACTTGACCTTGGCTCAGTGCCAGATTGGCTTTCAACTGTGGAGCCGCTTTGGGGGACCACTTCGCCCACACTTGCCCATCTAATTGCCCACTGAGCTTGGTCTCTTTCGGTAGCACATCTATCAGTTGCTTAAAATCAAACTGCTTGATGGCTAGACGTGCTTCACCGCGTGCGCCCAACTCGGCATCTTCTTCTAAACACAGCGAAGCGTTGCCTTGAATCCAACAATGCGCAGCCACTTTGGCACGTTCGGTTTTCTGATCAAACGACAGCGCAGTGGCTTGTTGTAACAACCATTGCCCTTGAGGAGATCTTAACCACATGCGCTCCAATTCGCCTTGCCAACGAAGTGACGGTTCCAAACGCAGTCGACCGTTCAAGGCAAGACTGGTTGACGCCAATGGTGAAGCCACATCAAGAGTCACATTATGCTTTTGCTGTGCTCCCTGTGCTTTCAACTCAACAGAATCAATCCGCTGGCTGTCATACTCAATATCACGGACTTGTAAAGTAAGATCGCCCTGCGGCTCAGGAAGTGGAACCAAATTGCCTTGCAAAGTGACATGCCCAATGGAGGCTATGTCTTGCCACTGCAAGCGATCCGCATCGAGCAAAAGTTTGACCTGTGGCTGCTTGAGATCGCCACGCAGCAGTACATCCCCAATTATTTTTCCGTGGGCATCTGGCAGCGACTTGCTCAAGTCTGGCACATCTAACTCCACCGACATCCGCCACTGTTTGGTCAATTTTCCTTTCGCTGTTAGCGTATTGGGACCATGAGCCAACGAAACGCCTTTCGTGACGAGCTCAATATCCCCTTGACCTTTCGCATCCGATGCACTGATTTCTCCGAGCACTTTCAGCGGATAATCACGCAGTATGCCGTTGATGGCTAAACGCGACACATCGATTTGCCAACCACCTTGCTCAGTCAAGGAGCCTGAGGTATCCAACTCGCCACTGATTTTACCTTCCGCTTGTGGCCATTGCAGACCGGGTTGAATGTTCTTTAGGTTTAAACGCGCCGCCCAGTTTAGTGGGCTTTTCCAGTTGGCAACCGCATTGCCGGTTACGCTTCCGCCAAGCGCTTCAAGCTTGATCGATTGCAACGCGATTTCATCCAGATTGCCATGGCCTTGAGCGGCCAAACTCACATCCGGAATATCTTTACCCTGTAGTGCGCCTTGTAAGGCGTACTGATAATTCGCCAGTGAACCATTCACACTTAACTCTGGCACTTCAACCTGATAATCGCTCTCGCCTAGCATCGGCCATTGGGCTTTGACCTTGCTCAGTTGAATATCAAACGGCAGGGCGGCATCCAGCACATTGAAATGTGCGTTTAATTGCGCTTGAGCCAAGGTGTCTAAACTGGCTTGTAAGGTGAGATCCGCCAAATTACCTTGGGCAGAAAGAGAGAGGGTTTGGCCTTTAAAATCCGCCAGATGTACTTGGCTATTCAATTCAAGCTGAAGCGGATACTCACCCGTGAGCGTTGCCTCTGCATTAAGCTGAGCATCTACCTCCGGCATACTCAATTCAAGGGTAGAGATTGAGACTTGGTGCTCCGCGGCATTCGCTTCTAAACCGAGATGATTAACGATGATCGGCGTCTCTTGTTCCAATCGAAAGTCACGGATGTCAAATCGCACCAGTTCAATTTGCAGCGGGATCAGCACTTCGGGGAGAACCAATGGCTCAGCTTGCTTCGCTGTCGCCACTTGATTGGCGGGAGGAGCAGCAGACTCTTCACTCGCGGCTAACGCAAGGCGGATGCCTTGCCAGTCTGTTTGTCCTATGCGCAGCCGATTCCCTTGCCAAGAAGCACGAGTGCTAAATTGCTGCCATGCCACTCGATGCCCAAGAATATTCAGTTGGATATCTTGCAGCGCCAGTTTCCCCACCCGAATCGGGATCGGAGTGGAGATTTCACTCAATGGCTCAGAGTCTGGCTCAATGGGCGTTTCTTCAGTTTCAGGGAGGGAAGGAAGATCCAAGCTGAAGCCGCTGATAGAGAGTTCATTAATACAGACACTCGGCTCGAGCCAGCAGTTAGGATTCATCGCCAAACTCAAAGTTTGAGTAGCGAGCGTCAGGTTAAGCTCGCTGTCTGAATAGGTCACACCTTGCAACGTAAACCGTGGAAATAGTGCACCTTGAGCTTGTTGGACTTTCAACTGCGGCAGCGCTTGCTGCACTCCCCACAACACCGCTTGTAAACCAGGGTTGGTAAACAGCGCCCCCGCCAAAGCCAGCACTAAAATAATCACCAACGCCAATAGCAGCATAGAGAACCACTTGGTCCATTTCAGCGCCCGTCTGATCATAACTCAGGCCCTAAAGTGAAGTGGATTTTGAATTCATCACCCGGTTCGGCATCCAGCCCCCAAGCAAAATCCAGCCGAATCGGGCCCACGGGAGAGACCCAACGCACACCAACACCAGCGCCTTTCTTCCACTCTGGCGTATCGTTAAACGCGTCCCCCACATCCATAAACATGGCCGCCCACCAGTTACCGGTTAAGCGGTATTGGTACTCAATGGAACTGGTGGCGATGTATTTAGCCCCCGTTAAAGCCCCACTGGCATCTTTGGGAGAGATCGACTCATAGCCATAACCACGCAGGTTGTTATCCCCCCCCGCGAAGAAACGTAACGAAGGAGAAAGTTGGTCAAATTCATCAGTAATGTTAGCACCACCGTCGACCCTGACCAGAGCACGATGATTACGCGCATAAGTACGCAGCCAAGAAGATCCCGCTTGAACGCGTGCAACCCGAGTTGCCGAAATCAGTTTCGGATCACCATATTCAAGAGTGATGGTTTGTTTATCCCCCCAAGTAAGCAAGCTGCCGCTGCTTCGGGTTCGCGTACGGGAGTAAGTGATACCAGGCAATAAAAATTGGCTGTTATCGTCTTGCAAACCTTGTTCATAGTTTTCAAGCAAATAGCGAATAAACACGGTACGGTGCCAACCCCCATCAAGCTGCCAATGCCGCTCTAACGACAGGTTAGACTCCAAGCTCTGCGTATCCCGTTTATCCACATTTTTCATTCCATATTGAATGCGGTAATACTCATTCAACACATCTTCCAGTGGTATTTGATAACCCGCGGTAATGGTTTGCTCAGGAGCGGAGATCGAAAAGCTACTATCAAAACTGTGCCCACGGCTGTTCACCCACGGCTTTTTCCATTTCAGCGATCCACGCACACCAACGTCTGTCGAATAGCCTAAACCTGTTTCTAACTGATTACGCGCTTGAGGTGCTAGCGAGACTTTGATCGGTAGCTCTCGACCTTGATCTAACTGCGAGAGATCCGGCTCAACAAAAACTGAAGAGAACCAATCAGTATTGGAAAGGTTTTGGTTAAATTCACCGACTTGAGAAACCAAATATGGATCGCCTTGCTTAAAAGGACGCAGTGACATCACTCGATTTTCATCAATCTGGCTACCTTCAACTGTCGTTGCCCCAAATAGATAGCGGATACCACTGGAAAAATGCAACTGCACTCGTGCTTGGTTCAGCTCAGGGATCACTTCCAAGCGACTAGTCTGAAAATCACCATTAAAGAAACCTTTTTGCAAAGCAAGATTGCGAATACCAGACTTAAGCGCGTCATATAAGCTATGGTTGAGTGGCTCTCCGACTTTCAAGCCACTGCGGCGGATCAAGCGCTGAAAATCACGATCATTTTCCGCTTCCCCCGTGATCACCACATCCACTTGACTAAAACGGATCACTTCCCCCAAGGTCACCGCCACACTTAACCGCTGATTATCCTCCGCGACCTGAAAATCGATCACCGGATGATAGTACCCAAGTGCATTAAGGGCTTCGGTGATGCTTTTCTCCAGTTGAGATTGAAAACGCAAGCTAGTGGAATAATCTTGTGGAGCGATCGATGACAGATAGGCATCCACGTTATCTTTCTCTGCGCCACTTATCCCTGTGATCTCTAATTTCACATCGGCGTAAGATACAGCTGAAAACAGCCATAGCGAGATTAAGGCGGGGAGTGATTTTCGTCTCATGCTTGATTTAGGCTCGTTATACAACCGTGACATTTTTGCTACGCAGGCATCATAGCGTCAATGAATCACTTCGTCTGTATGAAAAAGGTTAAAACTCCGGTCTGTATCGAAGATAATCCAGACGTAGCTTAGGCTCGTCAATTCACTAAAGTAAGGAAACATCATGCTCGACAAACAAACCATGGTCACAGCGCAAACCGCACTTCCCGGTCGCAGCACCGCGATGGTCATTGAAGACAAACATTTCGTCAACGACAGTTCTCTCTCGGCAGATCCGAAAGATGGCCAACAGCAGATTTTAATCGGCATGGGGTGCTTTTGGGGAGCTGAACGCCTGTTCTGGAAGTTGGACGGGATCATTTCCACATCGGTTGGCTACGCGGGTGGTTTTACTCCAAATCCAACCTATGAAGAAGTATGTACCGGAAAAACCGGACATACCGAGGTGGTTCGTGTGGTGTTCGACCCTAAGCGTCTGCCATTGACTGAACTCCTTCGCGCATTCTGGGAGCGACACGATCCAACACAAGGCATGTGCCAAGGCAATGACCGCGGCACGCAATACCGCTCAGCGATCTACTACTTCAGCAAAGAACAGCATGAAGTAGCCGAAACTTCCAAAGCCGCTTATCAAGCCCTGCTTTTCGCTGACAAACGCGCCACCATTACCACTGAAATTTTACCGGCTGGCCCGTACTACTTTGCAGAAACGTACCATCAGCAATATCTGGCAAAGAATCCTAACGGATATTGTGGGCTTGGTGGCACTGGAGTTTGTTTCCCTCCTTATCACTAACTTTCCAAAATCCACTCTATTCATCATCGCCAGTAGAGTCATCCACTGGAGATGATGACGCAAGGCTTGCAAGCAGTTGAGCACCTAGTAATACTGTGTGTACCCCATACAAAGAACAATCAGCATGAATCTAGATGACCTTACTCTTTTTATTCAAGTCGTTGAGCTAAAAAGTTTTACTCGTGCGGCAGAAGTGAGTGGTTTACCCAAATCCACGGTCAGTCGACGCATCAGAGCTCTGGAAGATTCCCTTCAAACACGCTTGTTAGAGCGAACAACACGCTCATTGACCTTAACTGAGGTGGGCGAGGCTTTCTTACATCGAGCACAGAAAATTCTGCAACAAGTCGAAGAAACACAACAACAAATCACCAAATCACAAGGTGAATTCTCCGGAACATTAACGCTGTATGGTGAGGAATATCTGTTCGATTTATGCAGCGAACAGATATCCGATTTTTTTGAACGCTACCCAGAACTCTCGCTAACGCTGCATTCCCACTCTGAAAATTCTCAGCAGATGATGGAAAAACGCTTTGATCTGATGCTCATGGTCGGTGAGCAGCCGGACTCCTCCTTCATCGCCGTCCCTCTGGCTAAGCTGCAATTTGATCTCTATATCAGCCCTCAATTAGCCCTAAAGGCAAAGGGAACACTCAGTGACGAGGCTCTATTACAAACCCAACCTATTGCGCTGCAAGAAGTCGCCATGCAGCAATGTTGGCCACATACTGCATTCCCATTGAATCGACCCCCACGTTTTTGCGTTCAATCCCCCCGCTTACTCACCGACATAGTGCTGCAAGGCAAAGCCATTGGTTGTCTGCCTGTTGCCTATGCTAACCATCAGGTTCACAAAGGTAAGTTGAAAACCCTTTTTAAAGGACAGTACCGTTTTGCTCAGACCATTTACGGGGTCTACCACTCACGTTGGTATGTGCCTGCAAAGGTGAAATTACTGCTTGAAGATATCCGCCAGCAACTGCCTAGCCTATTGGCAGAGCTTGAAAAGTCTTAATTGTTCCATTATTTGCAACAGTGCATTGCAGCCAAACCTCTTTTTCTGCTCGGTCCCATTTTTCTATCATTAGCCCAATACGTATTTTATCAAAGGCAAAACCATGCATGCATTGATTCAGTCTTATGGACTTCTTTTATTTGGGTTGTTAAGCAGTATCGCTATTTTTACCTCAGGCTTACTCTTTAAAGAACTCGCGGATATCAGCCAGTGGGTGATTCAATCTGAGCGCCATAAAACTATGCGGGTTTGGTATCATCGCCATCGCTATTCCACAGTGACCTTATTGGCTCTTTTTTCATCTTGGGCAGTCTATGCCTCTGCGCCAAACATTGCGCCGTTATGGACCGTATTACTCAGCAGCGGCGCTGTCCTCTTTTTCTATTACAGCGGTTACATTAATCCGCACATCATGATGCGAGCGCGTATGAAAGACGGCATGTTTGTTTCTGTAGCTCAAGCAAAACGCTATTACGCAGATGACGAAAGTGTGATTGTGCTTGAAGTCAACGGCGAAGCACGTGCCCATTCAGATAAGGATCTTCTTCGCCCTCACGTAGCCGGTTCAGGCCTGATTGGTGGGGAAAATGTCGTCATGACTTATTGTGGACTGTCTAATCTAGGTGTGGCGTACACGCCTGAAATCAACGGTGTAGCCCTTGAACTCGCACCAATGAACCAACTTGAAAACAACCTAGTGATGTGGGATAAAAACTCTGGTGAGCCCATTCAACAACTGTGGGGACGTAAAGAGTGTGAGGTTGGCTCAACAAGTGTTGAATCCAAGATGCGTGAATGGCCAACGTTTCGTATGCCGTTCAAGAAATTCGCACTCGCCTACCCTGAAGGAGAAGTTTTCATCAATGATTACCTCGCCAAAGACACACGAGTTGCGTTTTGGAAGAACCCTTTACTAGCGGTTTATGACTTCATCATGGACTTTATTTTCACAACAGCGATTAAACACCAATCCAGTAAAGATTCACCCACATTTCCGACCATCAAAAATAAAGATAATCGCCTAGCGAATAAAACACATGTGTGGGGATTGTCGATAGGTGATGACCATGTGGCTTACACCGAAGAGTTTGTACGTCAGCAAGGGAACATCCTTAATACCACGATTGGCGGTAAAGCAGTGGTCGTCTTTTATGACACTAACTATCAAAGTTTGGTCGCGTTTTATAACTCCACGGGACACCCAATCGAAGAAATTAATTTCTTTGGTGAAACGGCCCACGGTGAATTACCTCGCGTTGAAAGCATGAAAGCTGGGATCTATTGGATGATTTGGGCAAACTTCTTCCCAAACACCGCACTCAATCGACTATAACCTCTTCTAGACTAAGCCAACCTTAAGGTTGGCTTAGTTCTGCCTGTGTTCCCCATTTCTCGTTCATCCCATTTGTGTGCTATACCTGTGTTTGCTCAACCTGAGGAAACAACATCATGAAAAATAAAACACTTATCGCCTTACTCTTGGTATGCTCTCCTACTCTGGCATTAGCGCATAATCTCACCCTCGGTGGGGAAGTGCCTGCCGTTGGCGTCGACAAATACGGCGAAATCGTCTTACAAGACAAAAACGTCAATTATCAAAAATGGAACTCGGCAGACATGCTCGGTAAGGTGCGCGTGATCCAAGCCATCGCAGGACGCAGCAGTTCAAAAGAGATGAACGCGCCGTTAATGGCGGCCATCACCGCTGCAAAATTCCCTGCAGACAATTATCAAACCACCACCATCATTAACCAAGATGATGCGATTTGGGGCACAGGCTCTTTTGTAAAATCATCAGCGCAAGACAGCAAAAAAGAGTTCCCTTGGTCTTCTATGGTGCTCGATGAATTTGGCTTAGTCGCCCAAGCATGGCAACTGAAAAGTGAATCCTCTGCAATCATAGTGCAAGACAAACAAGGCAAAGTGCTGTTTGTGAAAGAAGGGGCATTAAGTGATGCGGAGGTTCAAACCGTACTTGGTTTAATTCAGCAAAGCCTATAATTCACTCACCAATAAGCCACAAATGGGTGAGTAAGGACTAACTTCCTCACCCACTCATTTTTCGACACACCAGTACACAAACTCATCAGATTCATCACTTGCCTGATTTTTGACTTGTTATATTATAACAACTCTCGATCACCCAAGGTCACGCATGCTATGCCCGTATACCTGCTACGTCCAACTCGCTTATCCATAGTGGCTATGCTCACTGTGATGTTAGCGCTTTGGTTTAACGTGGCGGTAATTGATCACCAGCTCGATCTACATCCTGAGCATCACTTGCAACATGACTGTCAGTTGTTTGCTAGTGCCGCTCACGGGCTTGAAACTGCGCAGTGGGTGCTTCCCTGTTGGCACCAACAGGCTCCACAAGCGAGAGTTGAACGCCCCATCCAACGCGCACAGTTACTACTCTCCTATTTTGCTCGCTCACCGCCAGCGGCTTAAAACAAACCAAACCGATTGTTTCTTTTGTTTTTATTAGGAGTTATTCATGCATTACCCAACATTCCTCGCGCTGATGGTCGGCGCAACCTTGTCTGGCAACGCCTTGGCTGATCATCAGCATCGTCAGCACGAAGCCCATGTTCATGGCCAAGTAGAATTGAACATCGCCCAAGATGGTCACGATTTACTGATTGAAATTACCGCGCCAGGTGCCGATGTGATCGGCTTCGAGCACGCCCCACAAGATGAAGCCCAACAGAAAGTGCTTAAGCAAGCACTAGATACTCTACACCTACCAAAAGAACTGTTTGTGCTGAACAATAAAGCCCAATGTGAAACTCGCGATGTACTGATCAAACACAATTTAGGCGGTGAGGAACATGAAGATCACCACTCTCATCAAGAGGGTGAAGCACATGACCACGACACTGCACACGATCATAGCGAGCATGACCACGCCGCCCATGACCACCAAGGTCACGATCATGAAGGCGATGAGCATGATGATGAGCACCAACACGGCACATTCACCGTACAGTATCAATTCCACTGTGAAGCGATTAACGAGCTAAAACAAATTGATACCCAATGGTTCCAACATTTCCCAAGCACAGAGAAAATCCAAACCAACGTGCTAACCGAAAAGCAGCAAAGTGCGCTACAACTGAACGCGAAACAAACCCGCATCAGCTTGTAGCCTAACCGACAGGGGTAAGTACCTACTTATCCCTGACTTTATGGCTTTGAAGTACCCAAGCACACATGAGGAACCATGATGCATGCTCACTGTTCTGATTCTGCTTCATTCGTGATTGAATTAAATGACGCAGTTTTCTGTTGGCCAAGTGCCAACACGCCCACCTTAGATATTGCGCATTTACAGGTTGCCCAAGGTGAACACCTGTTTATCAAAGGCCCAAGTGGCTGTGGTAAATCCACCCTGCTCAGCTTATTGACCGGCATTAACACCGCAACCCAAGGTGTAGTCTCTTTACTCGGCTGCGATCTGCGCACGCTGAGTGCCAGCCAGCGTGATCGCTTTCGTGCTGACCATATCGGCTATATTTTTCAGCAGTTTAACTTACTGCCTTATCTCTCTGTTTTAGATAACGTGACCTTACCGTGTCATTTTTCCGCGCTGCGCAAACAGCAAGTCAGTGGTTCTTTGCAGCAAAAAGCGCAATCGCTACTGGAAAGATTACACCTGCCCAGCGCGTTACTGAATAAACCCGTGACCGAGCTGAGCATCGGCCAGCAGCAACGTGTCGCTGCGGCGCGTGCTTTAATTGGCGAACCAAAACTGATCATCGCCGATGAACCCACCTCCGCCCTCGATTTTGATAACCGCGAAGCCTTCATTGCCTTGTTGCGTGAAGAAGCTGAGCGTGTCGGTTCAACCTTAATTTTTGTTAGCCATGACCCAACACTCGAGAAGCTCTTTGAGCGCAGCATCCACTTACCGGCACTCAATCGCGCGGGAGGCTGGCAATGAAAGTGATCCTGAATCTGGCGTGGAAAAGCTTACTCAATCGTAAAGCGACCGCACTGTTAACAGTACTGACCGTTTCCATCGCGGTGGTATTACTGCTCGGTGTTGAACGGATTCGCACCCAAGCCAAAGAGAGTTTTGCCAACACCATTTCTGGAACCGATTTGATCGTCGGCGGGCGTTCAGGGCAGGTCAATTTGCTGCTCTACTCGGTATTTCGCATTGGTAACGCCACCAACAATATTGATTGGCTCAGCTATCAAGAGTTTAGCCAGCATCGCGCGGTAAAATGGGCAATCCCCATCTCCTTGGGCGATTCGCACAAAGGGTTTCGAGTTTTAGGTACCAATCACAGCTATTTCGAGCATTATCGTTATGGAAGTAAGCAACCACTGACTTTTTCACAAGGTGGAGAGTTCAACGGGCTGTTTGAAACCGTGATCGGCGCGGATGTGGCAAAGTCTCTCGGCTATCAGGTTGGTAGCAAGGTCATTATTGCTCACGGCATCAGTGATGTCGGTTTTAGCCGCCATGATAATTTGCCGTTTACTGTGGTGGGGATATTAGCACCGACAGGCACACCCGTGGATAAAACCGTCCATGTATCCTTAGAAGCGATAGAAGCCATTCATGTCGGTTGGGAATCGGGAGCAAACCTTGGACATCAACCAAGTGCTGACCAACTCGTTCAGCGTGATTTCACGCCTAAGCAAATCACCGCGATGCTGATTGGACTTAAATCAAAAATCCAAACTTTTGCCTTGCAGCGTCAGATCAATGACTATCCGGCAGAACCGCTCAGCGCTATCATGCCCGGCGTAGCACTGCATGAGCTGTGGGGCATGATGTCGGTCGCTGAACAAGCGCTGATGGCAGTCTCCATTTTTGTCGTCATCGCAGGACTGCTCGGCATGCTCAGTAGCTTGCTGACCAGCTTGCAAGAGCGTCGGCGAGAGATGTCCATTTTGCGTGCTATGGGGGCAAGACCACATCATGTGTTTACCTTGCTGGTGAGCGAAGCCAGCGTGCTGACTCTGTTAGGCATTGCGCTTGGAGTAAGCATGCTCTATCTGCTCCTAGCCATGGCCGCTCCGCTGATTGCTAGCCAGTACGGCATTCAAATTGCGCTGACCGGACTCACGCCTTATGAGTGGCAATTGCTCGGCTGCGTACAACTGGCAGGAATGGTGATTGGTTTTATTCCCGCACTGCGCGCTTATCGTCAATCGCTCAGTGATGGAATGACCATTCGCTTATAGGAAAAAATCGATGTGGCTTGCTCTACACGAGAAGATCACAAGGAAGCATTTAATGAGAATTTTCATGTTGATAGCGAGCCTAATCATGGCCCCGCTGTATTCATCGCCACTGTTGGCAAATCAAGAAACGACTCCAGCCAGCGAGCAAGATGTACTGCTGCTCGACTGGTTGGATTTAATCCCCGAACAAGAACGTAAACTGTTTGATCAACAAGGTATGCCGATGCCGGATCACAACGGTACTGCACCAGCGAAACAGCAGCAACTTGGCACCGTACGTACTGAATTGAATGGCAGCCGAGTGAAAATTCCAGGGTTTGTGATCCCATTGGAGGGAGATGATCAAAAAGTCACTGAATTTTTGTTGGTGCCTTACTTTGGGGCTTGTATCCACGTACCGCCACCACCACCGAACCAGATCATTTACGTGAAATTTCCAAAGGGAGCGCCCGTTCAAGAGCTATGGGATGTGATTTATGTGATTGGGGAATTGAAAACTGAATCACTCAGTCATGATCTTGCAGAAACGGCCTACACCATTTTGGGAACCGAGATCGCCGAATACGACGATATGTAAAACGGAGCCTCCCTGCGCTTGCGCGGGGAGGTTACACCAAATATTTCGATAAATAAGCCAGTACCGAAAAATAGCCGATAAATAAGATCACGATGGATAGGTACTTAGCCAATTTGCGCTCTTTCCAATACTTCATAGCCACCCCACAAACATTAATAACAACTTTAACAATTTATTATCATTTGTGATAGCACAAAATTGTGCGCTGAGTCCGAGAGTTTCACTGGCTGCTCAGCGGCGAACAGAGTAAATTTTACAGCAGACTATACCCACACTACTTGGAGTTGCAGGTAGGCGGCAAGTGAGTGAACGCCCATGAGCATAGCCAGTACCATTGCTGCATCAAATAAGAGGGAATAACAACCCATAGCAGAGGCTTTCAGGTAGCGCATGGCGGATAATATGACGCCTGTTGTGATCGAGCATGACTCTCAACAGAGCCAAGAGAAACGAACCCACTCCCATTATGTTAAAGACAGCGGTAGCCGAATTTTGGTGATCGCCCGTCATCACGGTTTGGATGCCCAGTTATTAACAGAAACGCCGGAAAACAGCGCGCTAGAACGCGCCGTACAGCGTGAACGCCAGCGTAGAGAGCAGCGCCAGAAAAATCTAGAGCAGATCGTCAAGCTCGCGCACAGCTCATGCCGTAATGAAACCGCAGGCGACCCAGACCAAGACTGGCTGTATCGCTTTTTTGATATGGCACAGGACATTCACAACAGCTCAATGCAACGGCTGTGGGCGCAAGTGCTGAAACGCGAAGTAACCAATCCCGGCTTCACCTCCATGAAAGCGCTAAAAGTGCTGCAAGATATGACGCCTAAAGAAGCACAGATTTTGCAACGCGCCGCCGCACTTGCCTGCAGTTTTGGTTCAGACACCAGTTTAAAATTGCTTATCGGCTATAAAGCGCAAAATAGTCTGTTTAGCCTTGGCAAACGCATTACCACCCAAGCGATCAATATTGGTAGTCACCAACTGCCCTATTCCAGCTTATTGGTGTTGATTGAGCTGGGTCTGCTTCACGCGACGGAATTGGAGTCTGGCGAAATTGAATCCGAACCCGCTCTACTGCTCAGCTATCAAGGCAAAAATCTGCATCTGCAACCGAGCAGCAAAGGCGTGCGCCTGATCTATTATCGCTTCAGCCCAACGGGGAATGAGCTGTGTCGTCTGCTGGGTAACAAACCCAACATGACTTACTACGATCAACTGGTGGCCTTGCTTACCCAAAAATTCACGATGCAGACCGAAGTGAGCAGCAGCTCGATTCACCACACGGTGTGAGTACCTTTTACAAAGCAGGATCAAAAAAGCGACCTGATGGTCGCTTTTTGCTTTTTATTTACTTGTATTGCCTTTGTATCTAAAGAGTTAGCCTTGGCGCTGAATGATATGACGCTCAGCTAACGCCTGTAGGCACTGCACTACCAACTCATCCACGCTTTTTTCACCCGCAGGCAAATCAATATCAGGATTGAGCGGAGCTTCATAAGCGGAATCAATGCCCGTAAACTGGCGAATTTCTCCGGCACGTGCCTTTTTATACAAGCCTTTCGGGTCACGCGCTTCGCACACATCCAATGACGTGTTGACGTACACTTCAATAAACTCGCCTGCTGGCAACAAATCTCGCACCATTTGGCGCTCAGCGCGATGCGGTGAGATAAACGCGGTCAGCACAATCAAACCCGCATCCGCCATCAACTTGGCAAGCTCACCAATGCGGCGAATGTTTTCCCGTCTATCCTGTTCAGAAAAGCCGAGATCGCTACACAAACCGTGGCGTACGTTATCACCATCAAGCAGATAAGTATGATAACCGAGCTCGGCTAAACGGTTCTCAAGCGTCCCTGCTACGGTCGATTTGCCCGCACCAGATAAACCCGTAAACCAGAGTACCGCTGGGCGCTGCTGTTTCAGCGCCGCACGTTGCTCTTTGTCCACCGCATGACGATGCCACACCACATTATGCTCATTGGCATCTTGTTCACGGCTCATGCTCCCTCCTTGCTTTACCATTAGCACCTCGCTCATGCTTTGCCTAAACGGCTCAAATCAATCGCTTGCCAATGTGGGAAATGTTTACGCACTAGCGCATTCAACTCTAATTCAAAGGCGGAGAATTGCTCGGTTTGACCTGCAATATTTTGCAAACTGTCACGCACTAAGCCTGCGCCAACAGTAACGTTCGTCAGGCGGTCAATAATGATGAAACCACCCGTATCGGCACAATCCAGATACTTATCGATCGCCACCGTTTGAGTCAAAGTCCACTCGCACAAACCAATTCCATTAAGCGGCAAACTCTCCGCGTGGTAGGTCGACAAGTTATTGATGTCGTACTGATGGCGCACTGCTTTCACTTGACCCACAGTTTTCTTACCGGCGATTTTGATATCGTAATCACGGCCAACTTGCAGCGGCTGCTCAGTCATCCACACCACATCAGCCAGCAAATGGTTAGTGCTGTCGACTTGTGCACTTTCAAGCACAATTAGATCGCCACGACTGATGTCGATCTCATCAGCCAGAGTCAAGGTCACCGCCAATCCCGCTTGTGCCTGTGGCAAATCGCCATCAAAGGTCACAATGCGCGTCACGGTTGAGGTTTTACCCGATGGCAATGCTTTGATCTTATCGCCGACTTTCACCACACCAGAAGCGATCGTACCCGCGAAACCGCGAAAATCGAGGTTAGGACGATTCACATACTGCACTGGGAAGCGGAATTCACCACCACTCTTGTCACGGTCAATATCGACATTTTCCAGTAGCTCAAGCAATGATGGGCCTTGATACCAATCCATCAAACGGCTTTTCTCTACGACGTTATCGCCTTCCAAAGCAGAGAGTGGAATGATCTGAATATCCGTTTCACCCTGCAAATGCTTAGAAAACTCGAGGTATTCTGCGCGGATTTGTTCAAAACGATCTTGCGAATAATCGACCAGATCCATTTTGTTTACCGCCACGATAAAATGCTTCAAACCGAGCAGATTGGAGATAAACGAGTGACGACGCGTTTGATCCAGTACGCCTTTACGCGCATCAATCAAGATCACCGCCAGATCACAGGTCGATGCGCCGGTGGCCATATTGCGAGTGTACTGCTCATGCCCTGGGGTATCGGAAATGATGAATTTACGTTTCTGGGTTGAGAAATAACGATACGCGACATCAATCGTGATGCCTTGTTCACGCTCAGCTTGCAAACCATCCACCAACAGCGCTAAGTCTGGGCGACTGCCCGTTGTGCCGACACGCTGGCTGTCGTTGTGTACCGCCGCCAACTGATCTTCATAGATCTGTTTTGAGTCGTGGAGCAAACGACCGATCAGGGTACTTTTACCATCGTCGACTGAGCCACAGGTTAAGAATCTCAGTAAGGATTTGTGTTGATGCTGATTGAGGTAACCTTCAATACCGAGCTCAGCGAGCTGTTCTTTCACTGCATTGTTCATACGCTTTCCTTCGATCCTTAAAAGTAACCTTGACGTTTTTTCAGTTCCATTGATCCCGACTGATCGTGATCGATCGCGCGGCCTTGACGCTCACTCGACGTCGCCACCAGCATCTCTTCAATAATTTCGGTCAGTGTGTTGGCTTGTGACTCAATTGCCCCAGTCAGTGGGTAACAACCCAAGGTGCGGAAACGCACGCTTTTGTGTTCAATCTGTTCGCCTTCACGCAGTTCCATGCGCTCATCATCTACCATGATCAGCATGCCATCACGCTGCACAACCGGGCGTACATCGGCTAAATAGAGCGGAACAATCTCGATATTTTCCAAATAGATGTATTGCCAAATATCCAGCTCAGTCCAGTTTGAGAGTGGAAACACGCGAATGCTTTCGCCTTTGTTGATTTGGCCGTTATAGGTACGCCATAGCTCTGGGCGCTGATTTTTCGGATCCCAAGTATGGTTTTTATCGCGGAAAGAGTAGACACGCTCTTTGGCACGCGATTTCTCTTCATCACGACGCGCCCCACCAAAAGCCGCATCAAAGCCATATTTGTTCAGTGCTTGCTTCAAGCCTTGGGTTTTCATGATGTCGGTGTGTTTGGAAGAACCATGCACGAACGGGTTAATTCCTGCAGCGATTCCTTCCGGATTTTTATGCACCAACAGCTCAAAGCCGTATTTTTTTGCCGTTGCATCGCGAAACGCGATCATGTCGCGAAACTTCCAGTCGGTATCGACGTGCAACAAAGGAAAAGGAATTTTGCCCGGATAAAAGGCTTTACGTGCCAAATGCAACATCACCGATGAATCTTTACCAATCGAGTACATCATCACTGGATTATCAAATTCTGCCGCCACTTCACGAATGATGTGGATACTTTCTGCTTCCAACTGTTTTAAATGGGTTAAACGTTGTTGATCCATTTTTCCTGCTTCCTTTTCGCTTGCCTGACGGCTGGGCGCTGCGCCTTGGCAACGCCGTATCTTTTAAATCATGAGTTATGAACAAGAGGATGTGTGTTCACTCTTAGGCCGATTGCGCAGCTTCAAGCTGCTCAGCTTGATGCCTTTCACCAAACCAGTGCAGTTTGTTCGCAAGCTCCACCACTTCGCCCACCACAATCAACGCCGGTGATTGCGCCTGAGTCGCCAAACTTGGCAAGGTTTGCAGTGTGCCAATCAGCACCTTCTGGCTAGTTTGTGTGCCGCGTTCAATGATTGCCACTGGCGTGCTGGCATGGCGGCCATGCTGCTGCAATTGCTGAGCGATCATGGCTGCATTACTTAACCCCATGTAAATCACTAAGGTTTGTTGCCCACGAGCCAGAGTTGACCAATCCAAATCCTCGGCTTGTGCTTTTAAATGACCCGTCACAAATAAAGCAGATTGGGCGTAATCACGATGAGTCAATGGAATGCCGGCGTACGCTGTTGCACCTGCCGCTGCGGTAATGCCGGGAACAATCTGGAATTTCACGCCTGCTTCAAACAGCACTTCCAGCTCTTCACCACCACGACCAAACATGAAGGGATCGCCGCCTTTGATGCGCACCACTCGATAGCCTTGACGGGCAAAGTCCACCAACAACTGGTTAGTTTTCTCTTGCGGCACACTATGGTGACCCACACGTTTGCCAACGCAGACTAAAATCGTTTCCGTCGGAATTAACGCCATGATGTCATCGGAGACTAAGTAGTCGTACAGCACCACATCGGCTTGCTGTAGGTAGCTGAGCGCTTTTACCGTCAAGAGCTCAGGGTCACCTGGACCTGCGCCCACCAACGCCACTTCACCCGCTTGCAGTTGGCTGCGCGTCGCACGCGAATAACTTGAGCCTTCCACAACGGCTAAGCGAGGGGTTTTACGAAAAGGGGTCACCGCATCCTGCGCCATAATCTTGATCCTTATTGGTCTGTTGCAGGCATTATGAGCAGTTCTATTTATTACCTGAAATTCTATAATTTCATTTTTTATTCCAAAAGCTGATATAAACGATTAAAAATGACTCTATTCGATAAAAGTCAGCAGATTGAGCGCAAAAGCAACTTGAGGTGTCGTGCTCTAACTGGGATCAAGGGGGCAGATTTAGATAAAGGCATCGCGTTACATCACAGTTTATTCATGAGTGAAATAATTGTTTCATCGAGTTTTGTTACATTTATCGGATTGTTTTTGTTCTTTTCTGCAACTCACTCTGGAGTCAATCATGACCATGATGATCAAACCTGTTTCTTTAGCAGTTCTCGGTGGCCTGTTAGCCATGGCTGGCCCTGCAATGGCTGATACGATCAAACTGCGTATTGTCGAAACCACTGATATTCATGCTAATTTGATGGATTATGACTACTACAAAGATAAAGCCTCCGATCAAATTGGCCTGACGCGTGCAGCAACACTCGTTAAACAAGCCCGTGCCGAAGTAGAAAACAGCGTGTTGGTGGATAACGGCGACTTGATTCAAGGCAGCCCAATGGGCGATTACATGGCGGATAAGGGCATTAAAGCGGGTGAAGTCCATCCGGTTTACAAAGCGATGAATCCACTGGGCTACGATGTGGGCAACATTGGTAACCACGAATTCAACTACGGTCTCGATTTCTTAAAAGAGACCATCAACGATGCCGCTTTCCCCTACATCAATGCCAACGTGTTTGATGCCAAAACCGGTCAGCACCTCTTCTCGCCTTACGTGATTAAAGAGCACAGCTTTAAAGATACCGATGGAGAGGCACATACCATCAAGGTCGGTTATATCGGATTTGTTCCGCCACAAATCATGGTGTGGGATAAGAAAAATCTCGAAGGTAAAGTGACCGCAGCCGATATCAAACAGACCGCAGAAAAGCTCATTCCAGAAATGAAAGCACAAGGTGCGGACGTGATTGTGGCCATTCCGCACTCTGGGATCAGCACCGAGGAATATCAAGCGGGCGCGGAAAACTCGGTTTACTACCTGACTCAAGTGAAAGGCATTGATGCCATTGCTTTTGGCCACTCTCACGCCGTCTTCCCGGGTAAAGATTTTGCCAATGTACCGGGTGCAGACATCGATAAAGGCACCATCAATGGTGTCACTGCTGTGATGCCGGGGCGCTGGGGTAGCCATGTTGGGGTAATGGATCTGACGTTGGAAAAACAACAAGGCCGCTGGACGGTCACTTCCGGTCAATCTGAAGCTCGCCCTATTTTCGATAAAGCCAATAAAAAAGCGTTGGTCGAAGCCGATACCGCAATGGTGAAAGCACTGCAAGATGATCACAAAGGCACCCGCGATTTTGTTAACCAACCGATAGGTAAAGCGAACGATGTGATGTACAGCTTCTTGTCATTGGTACAAGACGATCCCACCGTACAAATCGTGAACCTAGCGCAAAAAGATTATGTTGAGCGCTTTATTCAAGGCGATCCAAACCTTGATGGTCTACCAGTGCTGTCAGCCGCCGCTCCCTTTAAAGCCGGTGGCCGTAAAGATGATCCCAATGGTTTTACCGAAGTAGAAGCCGGTGAACTCACCTTCCGTAACGCGGCAGATCTTTATCTCTACCCGAACACCTTAGTCACCATGAAGGTCAGCGGATATGAAGTGAAAGAGTGGTTGGAGTGTTCCGCAGGTCAATTCAATCAAATTGATGTGACCTCTAGCGCACCGCAATCACTGATCAACTGGAATGACTTCCGTACCTATAACTTTGATGTGATCGATGGAGTGAACTATCAGATTGATATTACTCAGCCAGCGCGCTACGACGGCGATTGCAAACTGATCAATCCTAAATCACAGCGTATTGTGAAGCTGACCTATCAAGGTAAGCCGATCAATGACAAGCAGACCTTCTTGATCGCCACCAACAACTACCGTGCTTATAGCAATAAGTTTGCTGGAACCGGTGCTAAGTTTGTCGCGTTTGATTCACCGGATGAAAACCGCACTGTGGTTGCCGATTACATTGCGCGTGTAAGCAAAGAGAAAGGTGAAGTTACGCCAAGTGCTGACAACAACTGGTCATTTGCTCCGATTTCCAGCAAAACAAAACTGGATATCCGCTTTGAAACCTCACCAAGTGATAAGGCAACCCAGTTTATTAAACAAAAAGGCCAATATCCGATGACCCAAGTCGCTACCGATGAAGTCGGCTTTGCGGTGTATCGTATCGACCTACAAAAATAAGCACCGATAACCCAATATTGAAGCTGCAGGCAACACTGCTGCGGCTTCAAGTCACCAGAGTTATCACGTAAAGTAAACAGCCACCCTAAGTGGCTGTTTCTCTTTTTCTATGAGGCTTTTATGCAACCGCAGTTTCAAGCTTATCTCAAACATCATGGCTTTTCGGATGCCGAATGCACACAGCTACAGAGCGTTGCCCAGCCATTAGAGTTACCCACACGGCATATTTTGGTCGCGCAAGGCGAGCAAACTCCGTTTGCGTATTGGGTGTTAGAAGGGCTATGCCACGCTTGTTATCTCACCGAAGAAGGAAAAAGCTTCAGCAAGGAATTCTACTGGGAGCAAGATTGGGCAATCGGCTTTGAAAGTCTGATCCGTGAACAGGGTTCGCCGTTTGTGTTGGAAACCTTATCACCAGTGCAATTAGTGGGCGTGCCGATTGAAGTATTACGGGAATGGCGTGCTAGCGGTCATCCGCTTTATCAGCGTTTGTTGGAAACCCAACTGCTGTACAAAGAGCAAAAAGAGCGTTTTATGTTGCTCTATCGACCTGAACAGCGTTATCAGGTGATGTGTGCGCAATTCCCTGAGTTGATGGAGCGGCTTTGCGATCACCACATCGCCGCTTATTTGGGGATCACGCCGATTAGCCTCAGCCGCATCAAAGCACGGCTGAGAAATCATTCGTGAGATTATTTAAGTAAACGAGCGCGGAACTGACGTCCCTTCATCTTGCCGTTAGCGATTTTGTTCAGCGCTTTATGGGCAATTTTCTTCTCTACTGCGACATAAGATCGCATCGGGAACAGGTTGATCTTGCCGATCTGCGCCGCGGTCAACTCACCGTCACTGGTGAGTGCGCCAAGAATATCACCCGGACGAACCTTGTCTTTCTTACCACCATCAATCTGAATGGTCACCATATTGGCGGCGTAAGGGCGCGCACCTGCCGCAGGTTGTGGCAAAGTAGATGGCTCAATTGCGATATCCATGTACTCATCAATTTGCGCCACACGGTAGCTCTCGTTGTCGCTAAAGAAGCTAAACGCCAAACCTTTACTGCCTGCACGACCCGTACGACCGATACGGTGCACATGCACTTCAGGATCGCGTGACAAATCGTAGTTAAACACGGCATCGAGGTTATCGACATCCAGACCACGTGCGGCCACATCAGTCGCCACCAGAATCGAAATACTCTTATTAGCAAACTGCACTAGGGCTTGGTCACGCTCACGCTGCTCCATATCACCATGCAGTTCAATCACGCTAAAACCGCTTTGATGCAGCGCATCCGCGACATTTTGCACTTCACGCTTGGTATTACAAAACACCACTGATGAGGTGGGTTGATGGTGCAACAGTAAGGTTTCCAACGCTTCATCACGCGCGGTGCTGCCATCCACATTGTAAAAGTATTGGCGAATGCTCGAAGTATCATGCGTTGCCGCGACTTTGATCATCATCGCATTGCGAGTCACGCTTTGCGCGACCTGCTCAATGCTGGCGGGATAAGTGGCACTAAACAGCAAGGTTTGACGCTGGGTTGGCGCGGCGGCGATGATCGCTTCTAGCGCTTCTTGGAAGCCCATTTCTAACATGCGGTCAGCCTCATCCAATACCAGCGTATTCAGCTCACTCAGATCGATACGATCTTTGCTCAGGTGATCCAAAATACGCCCCGGCGTGCCTACCAAAATATGTGCGCCATGCTCAAGGGAACCGATCTGCGGTCCCATCGGCATACCGCCGCACAGAGTCAGCACTTTGATGTTGTGGATAGTACGCCCCAAAGTACGAATGTCGGTTGCCACTTGGTCAGCCAACTCACGCGTTGGACACAACACCAAGGCTTGCACGCGAAAGCGTTTTACATTGAGATTTGATAACACCCCAAGACCAAACGCCGCCGTTTTGCCTGAGCCCGTTTTTCCTTGGCCAATCACATCCTGTCCATTGAGGATTGCGGGAAGAGATTGCGCCTGAATCGGAGTCATAGAAGCAAACCCCATTGTTTCAAGGTTAGCGAGTAATTCAGGCTTCAGATTCAAAGCTGCAAAAGAGTTGGCGTTCAAGGGGTGTCCTCAGTGTGACGAAAAAAGAAGCGCTATTATCGTCATTTTGCTCGCGAGCTCCAGTGAATCTTGATTTAAATTTTCTTGCTTGCCCTTAACCTTTGTTAACGCTGGTTTTTGCGCGGCCTGTTACAGTACTGCTATTCATATCCGTAGAGATCTTATATTCAAGGAGATAGAGATGATCACCTGGCAATGTATGCCTTTTTGCCAATTAACCACCGCACAGCTGTACGATCTACTAAAACTCCGTGTGGATGTTTTTGTGGTGGAACAAACCTGCCCCTATCCCGAATTAGATAACAAAGATCGCATGACTGGTGTGCATCATTTGCTCGGCTACCGAGATAAAGAGTTAGTAGCTTGTGCTCGTTTGCTGCCAATCGGCATCAGTTACCCAAGTGTCAGTATTGGCCGAGTGGCGACGAAGGCTAGCGCACGTGGTAATGGCTTAGGCCATCTGTTACTGCAAACTGCACTTGAACATTGCCAACACCTATGGCCGCAGCAATCGATTGAAATTGGGGCTCAGGAACATCTGCGGGAGTTTTATGGCCGTTATGGTTTTGTGGCTACCTCAAAAACCTATCTGGAAGATGGCATTCCCCACATCGACATGAAAAGAACTTAATCATGAGTCGTGCAACGTTGGCTGTGTGGCTGCTGATCTTGGGTAACTTAGCGGCCTCACTCTCTGATGTGGCGGTTAAAATGCTGCAAGGCGAGGTGGTGCCGTTCCAATACATGTTTCTACGCCAATTGTTCGCATTTGCTCTGATTTGGCCACTTTGGCGACGCCAACCCAAAGTCTTACGTCAACTGCATGATCCTAAAGTCACTTGGGTACGCGCTCACCTAGTGCTTTTCGGTGCGGGTTGCATGGTGGTCGCCATTTCGTATCTGCCTTTGGCCTCCGCCAATGCAGTTTTTTACGCCGCACCACTGCTCATGTTGCCGCTTTCCATTTTATTCCTGAAAGAGAAGCCCAGCCGTAGCAAGATAGTGGCAACAGTAACCGGATTTATCGGGGTATTGACTGTATTGCGACCATCGCAGTTCCATTGGGCTGCGCTGTTTGCCCTAGGCACAGCATTTTCACTGGCGCTATTTAACCTACTGGCCCGCACGATCCCAGAGCGCCAACCCGTGATCACCACATTGATGTGGACATCACTTTTTTCATTACCGATTTCGGGGTTATTGGCAGCGGCTTATTGGCAACCATTAATCCTAAACCAATGGTTATGGATTGCAGCCAGCGCAGGGCTGATCTTGCTGTACAACGGATTTGCTGTTGCCGCCTATCAAAAAGCGCCAGCCAGTCAAATCGCACTGGCTGAATATTCGGGGCTGATCTTTGTCGCTGCCTTTGGGGCAATTGGGTTTGGTGAACTTTTAGATGCGCTAACTTGGCTTGGCATAGGAATGATTATCCTGCCTTTACTACCGAGTGTACTGTTAGTGAAGTGGTGGGGATTACTTACTGCGCCCAAAACCGCCGTCAGAGAGTCGGAAGAACATCACTGATTGGTTATTGCGCTCCAGCTGCAAAATGTCCAGTTGACCATTTTCAGCCAATTTGAAACGGATGAGTTGCCCCGCTTGGATTTGACTCAATGGTTTATCCGAACCTTCGACTTTGACCAAGGCATTGATATCGGTGAGTGGCAGTTCGTTATTACGGAACACCTGAGACAGAGTATCACCTTGACGAACAACGTATTCTTGCCAGGCTGAAGATTTGAGAGCGGCTTGCTCTTGCGTGCGCTGCTCACTCAAACCTTGTGTATTAATTCCAACCTCAATGCGTTTGGGTGCTGAAGAGGTTTCGTTAACCGCTTCTTGTTTATCCGGCAGAGGGATCACCATCAAAACCAACACAGCGGGTGTTAACACCATCAAACCACGGCGATGGCGCAAAGGGAGGCGCAACCAGAGCTCGAGAAATTGCTGACGATAACGAGACCAATCCAATTGCTGCCAGTACGATTGTACTTGGGCAAGATAATCAGTTTGCTGCGGCTTCTTGTGGCGGCGGTTCATGTTCAAAGTCCTTTAATTACTTGCCCACAGTATAAAAATTCATGAGGTTAGAGTATAGAGTCGAGTAACTTTAAAGCCAAAGCTTGACACAATCTTGATGTTTTTCGCTAAACTTTCTGCGACACGTCACACCTAACTGACCTGATGGAACTAAGGCTAAACATTTCATCGCAATGACTAACCTGTTATTCTGTCGCCTTTATTGAACGACCAAGAGTGACTTTTATGTCTGAAGTGAAATTTGAAACCGTAGAGCAGAAAGCCAGCTACGGCATCGGCCTACAAATGGGTCAGCAACTAGCGGGTAGCGGTTTAGAAGGCCTGAATGTAGCAGCAATCGCTGCAGGTATCGCAACCGCACTGGTGGGTGAACAGCCAGCTATCTCTATCGATGAGATCAACCAAGCACTACACGCCATTCACATGCGCGCTGAAGAAGCTCGCCAAGAAGCAGCAAAAGCAGCTGCGTCTGAAGGTGAAGCGTTCCTGAAAGACAACGCTCTGCGTTCAGAAGTGACGGTTCTTGACTCTGGTTTGCAATATGAAGTGTTGGTTGAAGGCAATGGCGCTATCCCAACGGCAGACAAATCAGTTCGCGTTCACTACCATGGCCAGTTGGTTGATGGTACCGTTTTCGACAGTTCAGTCTCTCGTGGTCAACCCGCTGAATTCCCTGTGACAGGCGTGATCCGCGGTTGGGTTGAAGCGCTACAACTTATGCCTGTAGGCTCTAAGTGGAAACTCTATATTCCACAAGACCTTGCATATGGTGAGCGTGGTGCTGGTGCAGCAATTCCACCATTCGCAGCCTTAGTATTTGAAGTAGAGTTACTCGATATCCTGTAAGTTTACTTTCGCAGAATTGTGACAAAGAGCGACCCACTGGGTCGCTCTTTTTTAATTAGACTATCGTCTACTACCTACTACTTGGAGTCGCATCTCTGAACCGTAGGAAATATGTTGCGCGTTATATGGAGAGTGATCATGCACTATCGTTTTACTGCCTTACTTATTTCGACTCTTGCTAGCACATCAGCTTTGGCTTTACCAAATCTAAAAAATCTGGGTTCGAATGATCTCGCCGGATTGGTTGGCGAAACGCTTTCCCAATCTAAAGCAACTCAAGATTTGCTGACTCAATTTACTAGCCAGTTACCACTATCTCCGCAACAAGCCGGAGGTGGCGTAGCGACACTGCTCGCACAAGCACGAAATAATCTTACTAACGAACAAAGCAGTGAGCTGAACCAGTTAATCCCAGATCTCAATGAATTAAGCGGACTCATTCCCAATCAAAATCTCAGCACCATTTTACAACGCAAAGAAGTTAACCAAGCCTTTAATGCTTTAGGGCTGGATGCCAGCATGGTCGAACAGTTTGTACCTGTTTTGATGCAATACTTGACGCAGCAAGGTGCTAGTCAAAACCTATTGGAATCGCTAGGCAAACTGTGGCAGTAGTACCACACAGCCTATCGAGATAGAGTGCGAGTAAGAGTTGAACACTCTACAAGCAAAATAAGGCAGAAAGCAGAAATAAAAAAGCCGGGCTAGCCCGGCTCTTTTATTGCATGACGAACTGATTACTCAGCAGCAGCTTCTACAGCAACTTCTGGGCGATCAACCAGCTCAATGTAAGCCATTGGAGCTTTGTCACCTGCACGGAAACCACACTTCAGAATACGAGTGTAGCCACCTTGACGTGCAGCGAAACGTGGACCTAGTTCGTTAAACAGTTTTGCTACCACTTCGTTATCACGAGTGCGAGCAAATGCTAGACGACGGTTAGCAACACTGTCAGTCTTAGCTAGTGTAATCAAAGGCTCAACGACGCGACGCAGCTCTTTCGCTTTTGGCAAAGTAGTCTTGATAACTTCATGACGTACTAGAGAGCTAGCCATGTTGCTGAACATCGCTTTGCGATGACTGCTGTTGCGGTTGAGTTGACGACCACTCTTACGATGGCGCATGACCTAATCCTTCTAACTAATATCGATTAATCTTCAGCGATTGACGCTGGTGGCCAGTTTTCTAGACGCATGCCCAGAGACAGACCACGTGATGCAAGCACGTCTTTAATCTCTGTAAGAGATTTCTTACCAAGGTTTGGCGTTTTAAGAAGCTCAACCTCAGTGCGCTGTACCAGATCACCGATGTAGTGAATCGCTTCTGCTTTCAAACAGTTAGCAGAGCGAACTGTTAGTTCAAGATCGTCTACAGGACGCAGTAGGATCGGATCGAATTCTGGCTTCTCTTCCTTCTCCTCAGGTACACGTACATCACGAAGATCTACGAACGCATCCAATTGCTCAGCAAGAATTGTTGCTGCGCGACGGATTGCTTCCTCAGGCTCAAGAGTACCATTCGTTTCCATATCGATAACGAGCTTATCCAAGTCAGTACGCTGCTCAACACGAGCTGCTTCAACAGAGTAGGCAATTTTGTCTACAGGGCTGAAAGTAGCATCAACAAGCAAACGACCGATAGGACGCTCATCTTCTTCAGTATGGATACGGGCAGAAGCTGGAACATAACCACGACCACGTTCTACTTTGATACGCATAGCGATCGCAGCATTGTCAGATGTTAAATGACAAATTACGTGTTCAGGGTTTACGATCTCTACATCACCGTCATGGGTGATGTCACCTGCAACCACAGGGCCCGAGCCTGATTTGTTCAGTGTAATGAACACTTCATCTTTGCCTTCGGCAACGCGAACAGCCAGCCCTTTCAGGTTCAAAAGAATCTCAAGGATATCTTCCTGAACACCTTCTTTGGTGCTGTACTCGTGAAGAACGCCTTCAATCTCTACTTCAGTCACAGCACAACCTGGCATTGAAGATAGAAGAATACGGCGAAGTGCATTACCCAGAGTATGGCCGAAACCACGCTCTAACGGCTCAAGAGTTACTTTTGCGTGTGTCGTGCTGATTTGTTCGATATCAACAAGACGTGGCTTAAGAAATTCTGTTACAGAACCCTGCATTGTGTCCTCTCTTTAGTTTAAACCTTACTTAGAGTAAAGCTCGACGATCAATTGTTCGTTGATGTCAGCAGACAGATCAGAACGCTCAGGCAGACGCTTGAATGTACCTTCCATCGTGTTTACATCGACTTCAATCCAAGTTGGTTTTTCGCGTTGTTCAGCAACTTCTAGAGCTGCTTTGATGCGAGATTGCTTTTTCGCTTTCTCACGAATTGCAACAACGTCGTTAGCCGCAACATTGAAAGAAGGAACGTTTACTACTTTACCGTTCACTAGGATAGCTTTGTGGCTAACCAGCTGACGTGCTTCAGCGCGAGTTGCACCAAAACCCATACGGTAAACTACGTTATCCAGACGACCTTCCAGAAGCTGAAGCAGGTTTTCACCTGTGTTGCCTTTCAGGCGAGCAGCTTCTTTGTAGTAGTTACGGAATTGTTTTTCTAAAACGCCATAGATACGACGAACTTTTTGCTTCTCACGAAGCTGAACGCCATATTCAGACAGACGACCGCGACGAGCGCCGTGTACGCCTGGTGCGTTATCAATTTTACACTTGGTATCAATCGCACGAACGCCTGACTTAAGGAACAAGTCAGTACCTTCGCGGCGGCTAAGCTTCAGCTTAGGACCCAAATATCTTGCCATGATCTTTCTCCAATCTTCCTAGAAACGTTAAACGCGACGTTTCTTCGGTGGACGACAACCGTTATGAGGGATTGGTGTAGCATCAACGATGTTCGTGATACGGAAACCAGCTGCATTCAGAGCGCGAACAGTAGATTCACGACCTGGACCAGGACCCTTAACCATAACCTCTAGGTTCTTTAGGCCGTATTCTTTAGCCATTTCAGCACAACGCTCAGCAGCAACCTGTGCAGCGAACGGAGTAGACTTACGAGAACCGCGGAAACCAGAACCACCAGCGGTAGCCCAAGCAAGAGCATTACCTTGACGGTCCGTAATGGTTACGATTGTGTTGTTGAAAGATGCGTGGATATGCGCTACGCCATCAGCAACTTGCTTGCGTACACGCTTACGTGCGCGAGTTGGTTGTTTAGCCATTGTACTCTACCCTTCCCGATTATTTCTTGATCGGCTTACGCGGACCCTTACGGGTGCGAGCGTTGGTTTTAGTACGCTGTCCACGTAGTGGTAGACTGCGACGATGACGAAGACCACGGTAACAACCAAGATCCATTAGGCGCTTGATGTTCATGGAAACTTCACGACGTAGATCACCCTCTACAGTGTACTTAGCTACACCATCACGCAGTTGATCGATCTGCTCTTCAGTTAGTTCACTGATCTTAACACTCTCAGCAATACCCAGATCAGCTAAGATAGCTTTTGAACGGGTTTTACCGATACCGTAGATCGCCGTTAGAGCGATTACAGCATGTTTATGATCAGGAATGTTAATGCCTGCTATACGGGCCACTATGCACTCCTAGTACTTTCATCAAAGAATTACCCGCAACAAAGCCCGTCGAGGATACGTTGCGGTATACTACTTCTTTTGCACGCAAAAGGTAGGCCGAGGAATATACTCGACACTACCTTAATTTTCAAGTAAAAAATTTCTGCTAATTAGCCTTGGCGCTGCTTGTGCTTTGGCTCACTGCAAATCACGCGAACGACACCGTTACGCTTGATAACTTTACAGTTACGGCAGATTTTTTTAACGGAAGCACGAACTTTCATTGCTAAACTCCGTAAATCTATCTGAACTGCCTGCCGTATTAACGGCCGTAGCCTTTCAGATTTGCTTTTTTCAACACAGACTCATATTGATGAGACATCAAATGGGTCTGTACCTGTGCCATAAAGTCCATGATCACGACAACTACAATCAGTAGTGATGTGCCGCCAAAGTAGAAACGTACGTTCCACGCGACCATCATGAACTCAGGGATCAGACAGATAAAAGTAATATACAGTGCGCCCGCAAGGGTTAAGCGTGTCATTACTTTATCGATATATTTCGCTGTCTGTTCACCTGGGCGGATACCGGGTACGAATGCACCAGACTTCTTCAGGTTATCTGCTGTTTCACGCGGGTTAAATACCAACGCAGTATAGAAGAAACAGAAGAAGATAATTGCCGCTGCATAAAGCATTACATACAGAGGCTGGCCTGGGCTCAAAGCCAAAGACACATCAGTTAGCCAACCGAATGTGCTGCTTTCACCGTTCTGACCAAACCACTGCGCCAATGTTCCTGGGAACAGGATAATGCTTGACGCAAAAATCGCAGGAATCACACCAGCCATGTTAATTTTCAACGGCAAGTGAGTGCTTTGTGCTGCGAACACTTTACGACCTTGTTGACGCTTTGCGTAGTTAACAACGATACGACGTTGACCACGCTCCATGAAAACAACGAAGTAAATCACAGCAAAAGCGAGTACTGCGATTAACAACAGAAGAAGTACATGCAGTTCACCTTGACGCGCTTGCTCGATTGTTTGACCGATTGCTTTGGGCAATCCAGCAACAATACCTGCGAAAATCAGTATCGAAATACCATTTCCAATTCCACGCTCTGTAATTTGTTCACCTAACCACATTAGGAACATGGTACCGGTTACTAAACTCACGGTCGCAATCAGGGTAAACATGGTTTGGTCGATAACGACCAGATTGTTGACCATGTTTGGTAAGCCTGTTGCAATACCAATAGCTTGGAATGTTGCAAGTACAAGCGTGCCGTAGCGCGTATATTGGCTGATCTTACGACGGCCTGCTTCACCCTCTTTCTTGAGTTCCGCTAACGCTGGATGAACTACCGTTAGCAACTGGACAACAATTGACGCCGAAATATACGGCATGATGCCCAGTGCTAAAATAGATGCACGCTCAAGGGCACCACCGGAGAACATGTTAAACATTTCTACGATAGTACCTTTTTGCTGTTCGAACAATTCGGCAAGTACAGCAGCGTCAATACCAGGAATCGGCACAAAAGAGCCGGCTCGGAATACTAAAAGTGCACCAATTACGAAGAATAAGCGCGACTTTAGTTCACTTAAGCCGCTCTGAGCACTACGAAAATCTTGTCCTGGTTTTCTAGCCATCTGTACCTCAATCCTCGAGATTATTCCTCGATTTTACCGCCTGCAGCTTCGATTGCAGCTTTAGCGCCTTTAGTCACGCGTAGACCTTTTACAGTCACTGCTTTGTTGATCTCGCCAGAAAGAACGATTTTTGCAAACTCAATGTTTTTAGTAACAAGGTTTGCCGCTTTCAGAGCGTTCAGATCAACTACGTCACCAGTTACTTTCGCCAGTTCAGACAGACGAATTTCAGCAGACACAAAGCTCTTACGAGAAGTGAAGCCGAATTTTGGTAGACGTTGTTTCAGAGGCATTTGACCGCCTTCAAAACCTGGACGTACTTTGCCGCCAGAACGTGACTTTTGACCTTTGTGACCACGGCCACCTGTTTTACCAAGGCCTGAACCGACACCACGACCTAAACGCTTAGGAGCATGTTTAGAACCCGCAGCCGGTGATAGAGTATTCAATAGCATTATGATTACTCCTCAACTTTAACCATGTAGTAAACCTTGTTGATCATGCCACGAACACATGGCGTATCTTCAAGTTCTACTGTGTGGTTGATTTTACGAAGACCTAAACCGCGCAGTGTAGCTTTATGCTTTGGCAGGCGACCAATTGAGCTTTTAGTTTGAGTTACTTTAATAGTTGCCATTGTGTTCTTACTCCGAAATCGCTTCAACAGTTAGACCACGTTTAGCAGCAACCATTTCTGGTGACTTAACGTCTACTAGCGCATCAATCGTTGCACGAACGATGTTGATTGGGTTAGTAGAGCCGTACGCTTTAGATAAAACGTTGTGTACACCAGCAACTTCAAGCACTGCACGCATCGCACCACCTGCGATTACACCAGTACCTTCTGCAGCAGGCTGCATGTAAACTTTAGAGCCCGAATGGCGACCTTTCACTGGGTGGTGAAGAGTACCTTCGTTCAGCGCGATCGTAACCATGCTACGACGTGCTTTTTCCATTGCTTTTTGGATCGCAGCAGGTACTTCACGGGCTTTACCGTAACCGAAACCTACACGACCATTACCGTCACCAACTACAGTCAGTGCAGTAAAGCTCATGATTCGACCACCTTTAACCGTTTTAGAAACGCGGTTAACTGCGATTAATTTTTCTTGCAAATCATTCGCTTGAACTTGTTGTTCTTTAGCCATCTTCCAACCCTACCTTAGAATTTCAGACCAGCTTCGCGAGCAGAATCTGCTAGCGCTGCTACTCGACCGTGGTATTGGAAACCAGAACGATCAAACGCAACTACAGTTACGCCTTTTTCAAGTGCGCGCTCTGCAACAGCTTTACCCACTGCTTTCGCTGCATCGATGTTACCGGTGTATTTCACTTGCTCACGGATCGCTTTTTCTACAGTAGAAGCGGCGGCGATAACCTCAGAGCCATTAGCTGCAATCACTTGTGCGTACACGTGACGAGGAGTACGGTGTACTACTAGGCGAGTTGCACCCAGTTCTGCAATCTTACGACGTGCACGTGTAGCACGACGGATGCGAGATGCTTTCTTATCCATAGTGTTACCTTACTTCTTCTTAGCTTCTTTACTACGCACATTTTCATCTGCGTAACGAATACCTTTGCCTTTGTAAGGCTCAGGCGCGCGGTAAGAACGAATGTCAGCCGCAACTTGACCAACAACTTGCTTATCGCAACCAGTTAGGACAATTTCAGTTTGGCTTGGACATTCTGCTTTAACACCCTCTGGCAGTTCATGCTCAACAGGGTGAGAGAAACCCAGAGTCAAGCCTACAGCGTTGCCTTTCATAGCAGCACGGTAACCAACACCCTTCAGAACGAGTTTCTTAGTAAAGCCTTCAGTAACACCAACAACCATGTTCTTAACAAGAGCACGTGCAGTACCTGCCTGTGCCCATGCATTGGCTACGCCTTCACGTGGACCAAAAGTCAGTTGGTTGTCTTCTTGTGCGATCACTACACCATTGTGGAAAGAGCGAGTTAATTCGCCTTTAGCACCTTTGATAGTGATCTCTTGGCCGTTCAGTTTCACCTCTACGCCAGCTGGAATAGCGACAGGTGCTTTAGCAACACGAGACATGTTCTACTCCTTAATTATGCTACGTAGCAAATGATTTCACCGCCAAGACCTGCTTTACGAGCAGCGCGGTCTGACATCAGACCCTTGGAAGTGGAAACGACAGCAACGCCTAGACCACCCATTACAGATGGCAGCTCGTCTTTCTTCTTGTAAACACGAAGACCTGGACGAGAAACGCGTTTGATTTGCTCGATTACTGGTTTTGCTTGGAAATACTTAAGAGTGATTTCCAGCTCTGCTTTCACTTCGCCTTCAACAGCGAAATCAGCGATATAACCTTCTGCTTTCAGAAGTGCAGCAATTGCAACTTTCAGCTTTGAAGAAGGCATTTTTACAGCAACTTTGTTTGCTGCCTGACCGTTACGAATGCGGGTCAGCATATCCGAAATCGGATCTTGCATGCTCATAAACTTTACTCCAAATGATTAAGTGGCAATTACCAGCTAGCCTTACGAAGTCCTGGAATCTCGCCTTTCATGCAAGCTTCACGAACTTTAATACGGCTTAGACCGAACTTACGTAGGAAACCGTGTGGGCGACCAGTTTGGTTGCAACGGTTACGCTGACGAGAACGACTTGAATCACGTGGAAGAGATTGCAGTTTAAGAACCGCGTTCCAACGATCTTCTTCAGATGCGTTTACATCGCTGATGATAGCTTTCAGAGTTGCACGCTTTTCAGCGAACTGAGCTACCAGCTTCGCACGTTTTTCTTCACGTGCTTTCATTGATTGTTTAGCCATAACAGTAACCCTTCACCTTACTTACGGAATGGGAAGTTAAAGGCAGCCAGCAGAGCACGGCCTTCCTCATCGGTACCAGCGGTAGTCGTGATAGTGATATCAAGACCGCGTACACGATCGACTTTATCGTAGTCGATTTCCGGAAAGATGATTTGCTCGCGAACGCCCATGCTGTAGTTACCGCGACCGTCAAAAGACTTGCCGTTAACACCGCGGAAGTCACGTACACGTGGTAGAGCGATAGAAATCAAACGCTCCAAGAAATCCCACATGCGCTCGCCACGCAAGGTTACTTTACAACCAATTGGGTAGCCTTCACGAATTTTGAAACCAGCTACAGATTTGCGCGCTTTAGTGATCAGTGGCTTTTGGCCAGAGATGATCGCCATATCAGACGCAGCATTTTCCAGTAGTTTCTTATCGTTGATTGCTTCACCAACGCCCATATTGAGGGTGATTTTCTCAATTCTAGGGACTTGCATGACGCTTGTGTAACTGAACTGTTTGGTCAGCTCAGCGACTACAGACGACTTGTAGTAATCATGCAGTTTCGCCATAGTAGAACTCCAAATTACTTCTAATTAGTTAGAAACGATTTCGTTGTTAGATTTAAAGAAACGAACTTTCTTACCATCTTCGAAACGGAAACCGATGCGGTCTGCTTTACCAGTTGCTGCGTTGAAAATCGCAATGTTAGAAACGTCGATCGCTGCTTCTTGCTCAACGATGCCACCTTGGACACCCATTGCAGGAACAGGTTTCTGATGTTTCTTAACTAGATTGATACCTTCAACGATAACTTTACCAGTTGCCAGAACCTTAGTTACTTTACCTTTCTTGCCTTTGTCTTTCCCAGCAAGAACGATTACTTCGTCATTTTGACGGATTTTAGCTGCCATTGTTGCCGCTCCTTACAGAACTTCTGGAGCCAGTGATACAATCTTCATGAATTTCGCATTACGAAGTTCACGAGTCACTGGACCAAAGATACGTGTACCGATAGGTTGCTCACTGTTGTTGTTCAACAGAACGCAAGCATTACGGTCGAAGCGAATGACAGAACCGTCTGGACGACGTACGCCTTTACGGGTGCGAACTACCACCGCCTTTAACACATCACCTTTTTTTACTTTACCGCGAGGAATTGCTTCCTTAACGGTAACTTTGATGATGTCGCCAACGTGGGCGTAACGACGGTGAGAGCCACCCAGAACCTTAATACACATTACGCTGCGAGCGCCTGAGTTATCAGCTGCATCCAGCATAGTTTGCATTTGGATCATGTTAGTGCTCCGCTAAATATTAAAAAAACTAGACCCATCTCGGGTCGGGCTGCCTCTTTAAAGGGACGCGAATTGTACCACCCTTTTTTTTGATTGGGTAGTCAAAAAACAAGCGGCTCCAAAAATAATTGGAGCCGCCTGATTTGCGAGAAAGAGTGGAGATTAGATCTTCGCTTTTTCTACAATTTTCACCAGAGTCCAAGACTTAGTCTTAGACAATGGACGACATTCACGAATTTCAACGGTGTCGCCAATGCCACACTCGTTGTTTTCGTCATGTGCGTGTACTTTAGTCGTGCGCTTAACGAATTTACCGTAGATAGGGTGCTTCACCATGCGCTCGATAGCAACAACGATAGACTTGTCCATCTTGTCGCTAACAACACGACCTAGTTGAGTACGAATTTTGTCGCTCATTATGCGCCTGCCTTCTCAGTCAAAACAGTTTTCACACGTGCGATATCACGGCGTACAGCTTTCAGAGTATGAGTCTGCTGCAGTTGACCAGTCGCAGCTTGCATGCGCAAGTTGAACTGTTCTTTCAGCAAATTCAGTAGCTCAGAGTTCAGCTCTTCAACGCTCTTTTCGCGTAGATCTTGTGCTTTCATCACATCACCTGCTTAGTTACAAATGTAGTCTTGAATGGCAGTTTGCGAGCCGCTAGGCGGAACGCTTCACGTGCCAATTCTTCAGGTACACCATCAACTTCGTACATAACCTTACCAGGTTGGATTTGGGCTACCCAGTACTCAACGTTACCTTTACCCTTACCTTGACGAACTTCTAGTGGTTTTTCAGTGATTGGCTTGTCTGGGAACACACGGATCCAGATTTTACCTTGACGCTTGATATGACGCGTCATAGCACGACGTGCTGCTTCGATTTGACGAGCAGTCAGACGACCACGGCCAATAGCTTTAAGACCAAAAGAGCCGAAGCTTACTTCAGTGCCTTTCGCGAGACCACGGTTACGACCAGTCTGAACCTTACGGAACTTAGTACGTTTAGGTTGTAGCATCTGTCGACTCCTTACTTACGGCCTTTACGCGGCTTCTTGTTAGGCTTGTCAGCCTTTGGCTCTGCAGCTTCAGTTGCTGCTGGCATACCGCCTAGGATCTCACCTTTGAAGATCCAGACTTTAACGCCGATTACACCGTAGGTGGTGTGAGCCGAAGAAGTTGCGTAATCAATGTCAGCACGCAGAGTGTGTAGAGGTACACGACCTTCACGGTACCACTCTGAACGAGCGATTTCAGCGCCGCCTAAACGACCGCTTACTTCCACTTTGATACCTTTAGCGCCTAGGCGCATTGCGTTTTGTACTGCGCGCTTCATAGCACGACGGAACATTACGCGACGCTCTAGTTGAGACGCGATGCTATCAGCCACTAGCTGACCATCCAGCTCTGGCTTACGTACTTCAGCGATGTTGATTTGCGCTGGTACGCCAGCAATTTTTGCTACTGCTGCACGCAGTTTTTCAACGTCTTCGCCTTTCTTACCGATAACAACACCTGGACGAGCAGTGTGAATAGTCACACGGATGCTTTTCGCAGGACGTTCGATAACGATGCGTGACAGAGACGCGTTTGCCAATTCCTTAGACAGGTATTGACGTACCTTGAAGTCGCCGTCTAGGTTGTCAGCGAAATCTTTGGTGTTAGCAAACCATGTAGCATTCCAAGGCTTAACGATGCCTAGACGAATACCATTTGGATGTACTTTCTGACCCATTGCTTACTCTCCTAGTCTCTTAGCGATCTGCGACAACCACAGTAATGTGGCTTGAACGCTTCAAGATACGATCCGCACGGCCTTTAGCACGAGGCATAATACGCTTCATGACTGGGCCCTCATCTACGAAGATTTTAGCGACACGTAGATCGTCGATGTCTGCACCTTCGTTGTGCTCTGCGTTCGCGATTGCAGATTCCAGAACTTTCTTAACCAGTTCAGCCGCTTTTTTGTTGCTGAAGGTCAGAAGTTCTAGCGCTTGATCCACAGATTTACCGCGGATTTGGTCTGCAACTAAGCGAGCTTTCTGAGGAGAAATACGAGCAAAGTTATGTTTAGCGATAGCTTCCATTATTTACCCCTTATTTCTTCTTAGCTTTCTTATCCGCAGCGTGACCGCGGTAAGTACGAGTAGGTGCAAATTCGCCCAATTTGTGACCGATCATCTCGTCAGTTACGAAAACTGGAACGTGTTGACGACCATTATGGACAGCGATGGTCAAACCGATCATTGTTGGAATGATCATTGAACGACGGGACCAAGTCTTAATAGGCTTTTTGTCTCCGCTTTCCACCGCTTTCTCTACCTTCTTCAGCAAGTGTAGGTCAATAAATGGACCTTTCTTGAGAGAACGTGGCATGGCTTATCCTCTTAAATAGATTACTTATTACGACGACGTACGATGTACTTGTCAGTGCGTTTGTTACTACGTGTCTTGTAGCCTTTGGTTGGAACGCCCCAAGGAGATACTGGGTGACGACCACCAGAAGTACGGCCTTCACCACCACCATGTGGGTGATCAACCGGGTTCATTACCACACCGCGAACGGTTGGACGAACACCACGCCAGCGCGCTGCACCAGCTTTACCTAGTTCACGCAGCATGTGCTCAGCGTTGCCTACTTCACCGATAGTTGCACGGCCTTCAGACAGCACTTTACGCATTTCACCAGAACGTAGACGGATAGTTACATAAGCACCGTCACGAGCTACTAGTTGCGCGTACGCACCAGCAGAACGAGCTAGCTGTGCACCTTTTCCTGGAGTCAATTCAACGTTGTGGATAGTTGAACCAACTGGGATGTTGCGCATCGGCATTGCGTTACCCGCTTTAATCGGCGCATCAGGGCCAGATTGGATAACGTCACCAGCACGCAGACCTTTAGGTGCAATGATGTAACGACGCTCACCGTCTGCGTACAGAACTAGAGCGATGTTTGCGCTACGGTTTGGATCGTATTCTAGACGCTCAACTTTCGCTGGGATACCGTCTTTAGTACGTTTGAAGTCAACCAAACGGTAGTGTTGCTTGTGGCCACCACCGATGTGACGTACTGTGATACGACCGTTGTTGTTACGACCACCGTTCTTAGAGTTTTTCTCTAGAAGAGGGGCGTATGGCTTACCCTTGTGCAGGTCAGCGTTAACAACTTTAACAACGTGACGACGACCAGCCGAAGTCGGCTTACATTTAACAATAGCCATTTTTCAACTACTCCTGTTATTCCGCGCCGCCAACGAAGTCAAGATCTTGACCTTCATTCAAAGTCACGTACGCTTTTTTCACGTCTGAACGACGGCCTTGGCGCAGACCTTGACGCTTGGTCTTACCCTTGATGATCAGGGTATTTACAGACTTAACTTCAACTTCAAATAGCTTTTCTACAGCTGCTTTGATCTCTTTCTTAGTTGCATCTTTTGCTACTTTGAAAACGATAGTGTTCGCTTTCTCAGCAGACATAGTTGCTTTTTCAGAGATGTGCGGAGCACGTAGAACTTTTAGTAGACGCTCTTCACGGATCATGCCAGCATCTCCTCAACTTGCTTAACTGCAGCAGCAGTCATAAGAACCTTGTCAAATGCGATCAGGCTTACTGGGTCGATACCAGTTACGTCACGCACGTCAACTTTGTACAGGTTACGAGCAGCTAAGAACAGATTCTCGTCTACTTCGCCAGTAACGATGAGAACATCGTTCAGCTCAAGTTCTTTTAGCTTAGCTACCAGAGCTTTGGTCTTTGGAGCTTCAACAGAGAAGTTTTCAACAACGATCAAACGCTCTTGACGAACTAGCTCAGACAGAATGCTCTTCATAGCACCACGGTACATTTTTTTGTTTACTTTTTGGCTGTGATCTTGTGGTTTCGCAGCAAAAGTAACACCACCTGTACGCCAGATTGGGCTACGGATTGTACCAGCACGTGCACGGCCAGTACCTTTTTGACGCCATGGCTTAGCGCCACCGCCAGAAACTTCTGAACGTGTCTTTTGAGCACGAGTACCTTGACGAGCACCTGCTGCATAAGCAACAACTACTTGGTGTACAAGAGCTTCGTTGAACTCACGTCCGAAAGTAGTTTCGGAAACAGTTAGTGCGTTAGCACCTTTAACCATCAATTCCATTACTTACTCCTAGACGTTACGCTTTAACAGCTGGTTTGACGATCACGTTACCGCCAGTTGCGCCTGGGACTGCACCTTTAATAAGAAGCAGATTGCGCTCAGCGTCAACACGTACGATCTCTAGGTTTTGAGTCGTTACACGCTCAGCCCCCATGTGACCTGCCATTTTTTTGCCTTTGAACACGCGACCTGGAGTTTGACATTGGCCAATTGAACCCGGTGCACGGTGAGACAATGAGTTACCGTGAGTCATATCTTGAGTACGGAAGTTCCAACGCTTAACAGCGCCTTGGAAACCTTTACCCTTAGATGTACCAGTAACGTCTACTTTTTTTACTTCGTTGAACAGTTCAACAGTCAGTTCAGAACCTACTGCAAACTCTTCACCGTTTTCCAAACGGAATTCCCAAAGACCGCGACCAGCTTCTACACCCGCTTTCGCGAAGTGACCAGCTTCTGGCTTAGTAACACGGTTAGCTTTCTTAGAACCAGCAGTTACTTGGATTGCAGCGTAGCCGTCAGTTTCAAGAGTTTTCACTTGAGAAACACGGTTTGCTTCAACTTCAACAACAGTTACTGGGATAGAAACGCCGTCTTCAGTAAATACGCGGGTCATGCCCACTTTACGACCGATTAGACCAATCATTCTTCTAATCTCCCTTAACCTAGGCTAATTTGTACGTCAACGCCCGCAGCAAGGTCTAGACGCATCAGAGCATCAACAGTTTTGTCTGTTGGTTCAACGATGTCGATTAGACGTTTGTGAGTACGGATTTCGTACTGATCACGAGCATCTTTGTTAACGTGTGGAGAGATAAGAACAGTGAAACGCTCTTTACGAGTTGGCAGTGGGATTGGACCACGAACCTGTGCGCCAGTGCGCTTAGCTGTTTCAACGATTTCCGCTGTAGAAGCATCGATCAGTTTGTAATCGAAAGCTTTCAGGCGGATACGGATACGTTGGTTCTGCATGAGACAGAGCTCCAATATTAAAAAATTACACAAACAATATCGCCACTCAAACCCGTCAAAACGAGTGAATGCCGATTGATTTATGTGAAACCGTAGCATCCAAGATTAGGACGCATTGTCAGCTAATAGGTGATTAACCTGAACTATCGCGAGATAGTTGAAAGCTAAATTTTTATTAACTGCGAACATAAGCTGAGTATACATTACCTAACCTATCAATAAGATGGGTCAGCTCCTCGCTGCTCATTGGTTCACAACTGGCTTAACCAGTGCGGGGCATTATACCGATCACAGTTTCAGTTGCAAGGGATGTCTGAAAAATAAACGGAATTAAATCTAATTTCCGCTGTAGCGGGAAAGATTGTAGAAGAAATAGATAAGGCTGGGAGAAGATAAAAATAAACGGGCACTTTCGTGCCCGCTATCAGAGGTATACACCGTAAGCTTATTAATTAGCCATGCGCTGACGCACTGCTTCAAACAAGCAGATACCACAAGCTACTGAAACGTTGAGGCTGGATACACTCCCGGCCATCGGGATCTTAATCAGTCCATCACACGTCTCACGGGTTAGGCGACGCATACCATCCCCTTCTGCGCCCATCACGATAGCCAGAGGCCCAGTCAGTTTGCTTTGGTAGATGTCATGAGTCGCTTCACCGGCGGTACCAACAAACCATACGCCCTTTTCTTGCAACGCACGCATTGTGCGCGCTAAGTTGGTGACACGGACAAGCGGTACGGTTTCTGCCGCGCCACACGCCACTTTACTCACGGTTGCCGTCATTGGTGCCGACTTGTCTTTCGGGACAATGACGGCCGCCACCCCTGCAGCGTCTGCATTACGCAGGCAAGCGCCTAAGTTGTGTGGATCAGTGACTCCATCTAGCACCAACAGTAATGGCTGTTCATGCTGAGCGAGAATATCGTCAAGATCATTTTCATTGAGTTGGCGAGCGGGTTTAACACGGGCAATCAGTCCTTGATGGTTTGCGCCTTCCGCTTTGTCATCCAGCGCTTTGCGGCTCATCTCTTGAATTGAAACACCGAGGCGCATCAATTCATTGAGCACAGGTAGCAGGCGATCATCCTGACGACCTTTTAGCACATACGCTTCGACAAAACGCGCTGGATCGCGTTGTAACACCGCGTTCACTGCGTGGATGCCATAAATCAATTCGTTACTCATGTTTTACCTATTTGGTTTTGTCTCGTGCTTTAGTGGTTTTCTTACGAGCTTGGTCTTTGCGTTTTTTCGGCGCTTTAGTCTTTTTCGGTTTACTCCGACCTTCGCCATCTGGGTGGCGTGTCGCTTCTACCTGAGGTTTCGCCTCTGACTTCGCAGGTGCTTTGCCACGGCCACCTTTGGTTGCTGCTTCTTTTTTACCTTGTGCTTTCGCTCGGGCTTCTTCGGCACGTTTCTTAGCCGTTTTACCTTGGCCGCGTAGCTTACGACTTGTTTCAACCAATTCAAAGTCAATTTGGCGATCATCAAGGTTTACCGCCAACACTTTAACTTTCACGGCATCACCAAGACGGTAGATAGCACCAAAACTTTCACCAACCAAACGTTGACCAATTGGGTCATAGTGGTAGTAATCGTTGGCCAGAGTGGAAATGTGCACCAGACCATCAATATGCAGTTCAGTCAGGCGTACGAAGAAACCGAAACTGGTCACGTTAGCGACCACACCTTCAAGCTCTTCCCCCACATGATCTTGCATGTACTCACATTTGAGCCAGTCAGACACTTCGCGCGTTGCATCATCGGCTCGGCGCTCAGTCATAGAACACTGCTCACCGTAGAAATCCATGTCGTCAAAGGAGTAGTGATAACCGCCTGTTGGCGTCCAACGGTCTTGGTTATGCCCTTCATGCTTAGCAATCAAGTATTTGATCGCTCGATGCAGCAGCAAATCCGGATAACGACGGATTGGCGACGTAAAGTGCGCGTAGCGTTTCAACGCCAAGCCAAAGTGACCTGCGTTATCCGCGTTATACACCGCTTGCTTCATGGAACGCAGCAGCATGGTTTGGATCAGTTCTTTGTCCGGACGCTCGCCGATTTGTTTCATCAGATTCGCGTAATCGGTCGGTGACGGCTCAAGTCCACCAGAGAGATCCAGCCCTAACTCACCGAGGAAATCACGGAAGCCCGTTAAACGTTCTTCACCTGGCGGCTCATGCACGCGGTACAACGCCGCTTCTTTGGCTTTCTCCACCAAAGAAGCAGAAGCGATGTTGGCGAGGATCATACACTCTTCAATCAGCTTGTGAGCATCGTTACGGATCACCGGCTCAATGCTTTCAATTTTACGCTCAGCATTGAAGATGAATTTGGTTTCGACGGTTTCAAACTCAATCGCGCCACGCTCATCACGCGCGCCTTTGAGCACTTGATACATTCTATGCAGCTCTTCAAGATGCGGAACCAGCGCTTTATAGCGCTCACGCAGCTCTTCATCCCCTTCGAGGATTTCGTGCACTTTGGTGTAAGTCAGACGAGCGTGTGAGTTCATCACCGCTTCATAATGCTTGTAGCCAGAAAGTTTACCCGTTTCCGATACCGTCATTTCACACACCATACACAAGCGATCCACTTGTGGGTTGAGTGAACAGAGGCCGTTCGACAGCACTTCAGGCAGCATTGGGACAACTTGCGATGGGAAGTAAACCGAATTACCGCGATTGATCGCCTCTTTATCCAGAGCCGTATCAGGTCGTACGTAATAACTCACATCGGCAATCGCCACCCATAAACGCCAGCCGCCCCCTTTTTTCGCTTCACAATAAACTGCATCATCGAAGTCGCGGGCATCTTCACCATCAATAGTCACCAATGGCAAAGCACGCAGATCGACACGACCTTGCTTGGCTTCTTCAGGCACTTCTTCACCTAGCCCAGCAACTTGTTGTTCAACTTCTGCTGGCCATTCATGAGGAATTTGGTGAGTGCGAATAGCAATTTGTGTTTCCATACCCGGCGCCATATTTTCGCCAAGTACTTCAACCACTTTACCCATCATGCCGCGATTGCGCGTGCCACGATCAGTAATTTCAATCACCACCACATTGCCCATGCGTGCTCCGGCACGTAAGTCATTCGGGATCAAAATGTCATGGTGAATACGTGAGTCATCCGGCACCACGTAGGAATAACCATATTCAAAGAAGAAACGCCCAACAATTTGGCCATTGCGCTCTTCTAAAATGCGTACCAGACGCCCCTCTTTGCGGCCACGTTTATCGGTACCGCTTGGTTGCACTAATACATAATCGCCATGGATTAGCGTACGCATCTGATGATGAGGTAACAGGATATCGCCTTCTTTATTGAGGCTTCCTTCTGGACGTACCCAGCCATGGCCATCTTTGTGGCCAATCACATAGCCTTTCACCATTTCTAATTTTTCTGGCAAGGCGTAGCATTGGCGGCGTGTGAACACCAGTTGGCCATCTCGTTCCATTGCTCGTAAGCGGCGACGCAACCCTTCATATTGCTCTTCACCCTCGAGTTTCAGGGCTTCGAACAGATCGTTGCGATTCATGGGAACATTGGCTTGGGTTAAAAATTCGAGAATGTACTCACGACTCGGAATTGGATTGTCATAATTGTCGGCTTCGCGATCAGCGAAAGGATCAAGATGTGTGGTATCAGACATAGGCAGACCTGCTTATCTAGGAAGGTGTTAGTTATATCCTACTGCTTTGTCACTACTAACAACTAATGACAACGCACAGAACCAGTTCATCATTCTAGGTAATGTGACTTGAGTCAACTTTTAAGTTATTATTTGCAACGATTTTGCTGTCCAACCAATCCCATCTGATACGGGGATTCCACATGTTATTGATGATAAAAAAGAATATACAGTGGCTTTTTAGTCACTTTATTTTGAACGCCGTTTTATTGAGTGTATTAGGTCTGCCTTATCTGAAATGGATGGAGGTCAGTGCTGGCAACACGACGGCTTATACTTATCTTTTGACCACTCAGTTTGGCTGGTTTGGCTTATTCGCCTTTGCGATTACCCTCAGCACACTCGCCTTGGTCTGGCTACCAAGTCGATTGTTGCATGGCGCTGTCTTTTTGGTGTCTTGGATCGTCAGTATTTTGCTGTTGGTCGATATTGAGGTCTACCAACAATACCGTTTCCATCTCAGTGGCTTTGTGTGGGATCTACTGCTGCATGGTGGCGAGCAGGTCATCAGCGTGTCTTGGTACACCCTAGTGATGGCAAGCTTGATCGTGATGATAGTTGCTCTCGCGCAGTGGCTAGTGATGAAACTGGCACACCATGTACAACGTTCACGCTTAATTGGAATGGCCTGCGGCCTGTGGCTACTGGCTCTGATCAGCAGCCAGATGCTTCATGCTTGGAAAGATGCCACTTATGACAGTGAAATCCCAAGCTACAGTTACCACTGGCCGCTCTATTATCCTTTGACAGCTAAGCGCTTTTTCGATCAACTGGGTGTCGTCGATGCACAAGCAGCTCGCAGTCAACAAGTGGATTTTCATGCCCCAACCAGTAGCGCTTTAAACTACCCTCTGCGCCCACTGCGCATTGAGCCACCCGCACAGCGCCCGAACATTTTGGTGATTGGCATTGATGCTTGGCGTTTTGATGATGCCAATCGTGAAGTTACTCCAAACATTGCGAATTTTGGTCAAAGTGCAACTCGCTTTACCCATCATTTAAGTGGTGGCAACTCGACTCAAGCTGGGCTATTCAGTCTATTTTATGGTTTGCCAGCCACTTATTGGGAAGAGTTTCAAAGTAGTCAGACTCGTCCTCAATTGATGCAGGCACTCGCCGATCTCAATTATCAATTTGCGATTTACAGCTCGGCACCTTTAAACAGTCCGCCTTTTGATCGGACGATCTTTAGCAAAATCCCACAACTACGCACAGTGACACCGGGTGAAACACCACCGCAACGCGATGAACGGATTACCGAAGATTTTCTCAGCTTTCTCAATCAGCGGGATCGCCAGCAGCCTTACTTCGGGTTTCTGTTTTACGATTCAGCGCATGCGGCAGATTTTCCATCCACTATGACACCGCCGTTTACTCCTTATTGGGAACGCGTCGATCACATCAAACTCAACAACAGTTTTGATCCTGAGCCCTATCGTAACCGCTATCGCAACGCGGTCTATTACGCAGATTCATTGATCGGTAAAGTGCTCAATGAGCTGAAAGCCCGCAATGAGCTGAACAATACGATCGTGATCATTACTTCTGACCATGGTGAGGAGTTTAATGACAATCAACAGAATTATTGGGGGCATGGCAGTAACTACAGCATGGCGCAAATTCACGTACCGCTGTATATCTATATTCCAGAGAAAGAAGGTACTGTGCTCACCCATAAAACCACGCACCTTGATGTGGCACCTATGCTGATGCAAGAAGTGTTAGGAGTACAAAACCCGATGAATGAATTTGCGTTAGGGTATCCGCTTTGGCAAGCAAGTCCGCAGAGAGAGTGGACGATTATCGGCAGTTACTTTAACTATGCATTGGTGAGCGATAAGGAGATGTTGGTCAGTTACCCGAGTGGCCGAGTTGAAGCCTTAAGTGCCAACCTGATGCCTGAGAAGGAGCGACAAATCTCCAGTCAGCAGATTATGCAAGCACTGCAGGATATGCGTCAGTTTTTACGCTAATAACTTTTACACGAGAAATCTGCGTTCTGGTAAAGACAATTTACCAGAACGTTTCTCGACGTTTTGCTCGCGCGATAATGTTCTCCGGCATACGGCGTTCTAACCCCTGACGAAGAAGTGCGATACGGTTGTGAGTACGCTGATCAGCGGTTACCGAGTTATATAACCAACGATACGCATCTTCATAATCCAGCGGACTACCGTAATCACGCAGTAACAGTTCAGCCAACTGAATGCGTGCATTCAGGTTACCCATTGCAGCGGCTTCACGCAGATATGGGATCGCGCGTTCTTTATCTTGTTGTACTAACGTGCCACGTGAGTAATAACGCCCAAGCTGCTCAAGTGCAGCTGGTAGTCCTTGGTGCGCCGCATTCTCCATATAATAGAGACCAAGCTCGACATCCTGATCCACACACACGCCCCACGCCAGCATGTCACCATACAGGAATTCATACGAGGGCAGACTGATACGCGTAGCACGCGCGACAATGTCTTCCACGATCTGGCAATTATCGGCTTTTACGCGCTCAAGATGTTTATTTTCTTCAATCAGTTTGATTAGCTCAGCTTCCGAATAGATAGGCACTGGCTCTCCTAGATCCGCTGCATAAGCAGGATTGTACGAGGAGTGCCATGCAAGCAATAAGGAAGCGGCTACCGTTCGTAGCTTCATACCTGCACTCTTACACAACACCGCAGCCATCGCGTGCCACATTGCACTCTGACCCGGTTTGCTTTCTATATCGGCATTGAATGCCATCGCTTTAGGCTCATTTACCCTTTTGCGGCAATTTTTTGCCACAGACGAACAAAATACCACCAACAGTATGGCAAAAAAAAGCCGACTCAGTGAGTCGGCTTACTATTTTTCATCTCAAGATCACGCGCTGAATGGGTGAACTTTGATGATCGTTTCGTTGCGGTCTGGACCAGTAGAAATGATGTCTACAGGAACGCCAGTCAGCTCTTCAATGCGCTTGATGTAATCCAGTGCTGTCTGTGGCAGTTCAGCCAGAGTTTTGGCACCGAAAGTTGTTTCAGACCAACCAGGCATAGTTTCGTAAATTGGCGTCACATTTTCAAACGCGTCAGCTGCCATTGGTGAAACTTCAGCAATTGAACCATCTGGCATTTGGTAACCAGTACAGATCTTGATCTCTTTCAGACCATCAAGAACATCCAGTTTCGTCAGACAGAAGCCAGTTACTGAGTTGATTTGAATTGCACGGCGCATCGCCACTGCATCAAACCAGCCACAACGACGCTTACGACCCGTAGTTGCACCAAACTCGTGACCTTTAACGCCTAAGTGTTCACCCACTTCGTCAAACAGTTCAGTTGGGAATGGACCGGCACCAACACGAGTACAGTACGCTTTCGCGATACCGAGAATGTAACCTAGGTGACGAGGACCGAAACCAGAACCCGCAGCAACACCACCCGCAGTGGTGTTTGAAGACGTTACGTATGGGTAAGTACCGTGGTCGATATCCAGCAGTGTACCTTGCGCGCCTTCGAACATGATTTTATCGCCACGCTTACGCGCTGCATCTAGCTCGTTAGTCACATCGATAACCATAGAAGTCAGCAGCTCTGCATAACCTTTAGCCTGCTCCAGTACCGCTTCGTAGCTTACTGGTTCTACTTTGTAGAAGTGCTCAAGTTGGAAGTTATGGAATGCCATCACTTCTTGCAGTTTCTCAGCAAAAGAGGCCATATCGAACAGGTCGCCAACACGCAGACCACGACGAGCTACTTTATCTTCGTACGCAGGACCGATACCACGACCAGTCGTACCAATTGCTTTCTTGCCACGAGCAGCTTCGCGCGCTTGGTCAAGAGCAACATGGTATGGCAGGATCAGAGGACAAGCTTCAGAAATGAAAAGACGCTCACGAACAGGAACACCACGATCTTCAAGACCAGACATTTCTTTAAGCAATGCTTCTGGTGAAAGTACCACACCGTTACCGATGATACATTTCACGTTGTTGCGAAGAATACCGGATGGAATTAAGTGAAGAACGGTTTTTTGACCGTCGATTACTAGAGTGTGACCTGCGTTATGTCCGCCTTGGTAGCGAACCACGTATTTTGCATCTTCAGTTAAAAGGTCTACGATTTTACCTTTACCTTCGTCACCCCATTGGGTGCCAAGAACGACTACGTTATTACCCATCTTTCCAAGTCTGATTGCTAGTTAAAAAAGGATTCTAGCACCGAATTTGAATCCTTGCAGTCATTTTTTAAGCATGAAAATTTCATATAAAACGACCTTGAAAATCCATTCGGTTATTAGCAAACGATAATTAAGAATCGCTTATTCGTCAGCGTAAATTTTCACGCTGAATTGCCCATGGCGATCAATACAGGCGCGGTACATCCCAGAGCTGTTCATGGCAAAGTGAATATCCCCCTGCTTGTCGATAGCAATTATCCCGCCTTCGCCACCCACAGTTTTTAGTTCACCTTGCACCACAGTTTCACAAGCCGTGTGTACATCTTCTTTTAGATAGCGCATTCGCGCCGCCACATCCCCAGCCACAGCATAACGAATGAAATACTCCCCCATTCCTGTACATGAGATGGCAACATTGCCGTTTTCAGCGATGGTTCCAGCTCCGATCACGGGGGAATCCCCCACCCGTCCAAAACGCTTGTTGGTGATCCCGCCGGTGCTGGTTGCCGCCGCTAAATTACCTTGTTGATCCAGCGCCACCGCGCCTACCGTGCCAAATTTCTTATCATCGGGATATTCACTTGGTGACTCTTGCTTGGCGGCGTCAGATTGATAGGACGCTTCTGAAAGCGCAAAGCGAGCTTGCTGCTTCATGTTTTGCAACTGTTCATAACGGCGTTCAGTGAAGAAATAGTCTTGCTCGGTGTACACATGGCCTTGTTGGAAGGCAAACTGCTCTGCCCCTTCGCCGATCAAAAAAACATGCTCACTATGACGCAGCACATCGCGCGCGAGTTGAATCGGGTTTTTAATGTGGCGCACGCCAGCAATCGCTCCAGCCTCTCGGGCTGCACCATGCATCACCGAGGCATCCATCTCCACCATTTCATTGTGCGTCAGTACCGATCCTTTGCCTGCATTAAACAGAGGAGAATCCTCCAATACCGTCACCGCAGCAACGACTGCATCCAATGCATCCGCACCTTGTGTCAGCAATTGATGCCCGGCTCGCACGGCCAGCTCTAAGGTATTCAGGATCTCCGTGCGCAGAGACTCACTCATCTGCTCGCGCAAAATCGTGCCTGCACCACCATGAATGGCAATCGCAAAAGGCTGTGTCATAACTTCTTTTCTCCAGCGGAGTTAACCACTTAATTGCTTTTAGATGATTGGCGTATAGTGCCTGAATCAGCAATAAAAAAGCGCTAACCGGATCGCGGTTAGCGCTTTTCAAACCAAACGTAGTACGCGAATAGCGTATTACTTAGTCATTAATGGATTCACTAATTAGTGAGAACCACAGCTACCGCCGCCACAGCAGCCGCCTTCTTTTTTTCCGTGACCATGATGTTCGTGACCGTGGCCTTCGCCACCGCAGCAACCGCCTTCATGATCATGGTCGTGGTCGTGCTCGTGACCACCACAGCAGCCACCACCTTGGTGGATATGGCCGTGAGCCATTTCTTCTTCTGTTGCTGCACGAACAGCGACCACTTCAACGGTGAAAGTCAGTGATTGGCCAGCCAGCATGTGGTTACCATCAACCACAACTTCATCACCGTCAACTTCAGTGATTTCAACTGGGATTGGGCCTTGGTCAGTATCCGCCAGGAAACGCATACCTACTTCTAGCTCATCAACACCTTGGAACACTTCAGCAGGAACACGTTGCACAAGATCTTCGTTGTGCTCACCGTACGCATCTTCCGGTGCGATCGTTACTGTGAATTTATCGCCAGCCACTTTGCCTTCCAGCTCACGCTCAAGACCTGTGATCAGGTTGTTGTGACCGTGCAGGTAATCCAGCGGTGCATCAACCGTAGACTGATCCACTACCACGCCATCTTCGATAGTCAATTGGTAAGCAAGACTTGCTACCGTGTTTTTTTCAATTTTCATAACTGCTCCAGGGAGGTTGTCTCTTCGCCGTCAAATACGAACCAAGAGAGGAATGTTGCCGATATTATGAAGATCATGCGCAGAAACTCAATTACTCTGGCTTAAAAATCCCGATCATCTGTTGATTGGCATGCTGACTCTGCTCAACGGATTTAGGTTTACGCTGTTCATGAAACCCACATTCAACACACTCTACCAGTTCGATGCTGTTCTCCATCCACCATTGCAATCCATCTGCAGTTTTACACTGAGGACAGGTTGCTCCGGCTATAAAACGTTTTTTCTGTTTCACGAGATTGTACTACTCCTTTTCCCAATATCGACGTGAGAGTTGGTCACTGTCCATCTCACGGTTGAAAATCTCTTCAAGTTCAGTGCGTGCTTCTTTGGCGCGCAGTTCGAGTTGTTTATCTTCATTGTGTTGCGGTAGCAACTCTTTGAGCATGGCTTTATCTAAGCGATGAAAATGTTCTTCAGCACGCTTCGCTTGATAAGGATGCATTCCCAACTGGATGAGGGCTTTGCGCCCCAAATCCAACGCACTTAAAAAGGTTTCTCGAGTGTAGTTTTGCACACCAAGGCTCAATAACTGGTACGCCTCCACTCGGCTTCGAGCTCGTGCCAACAGTTTGAGCTTAGGAAAATGGTGCTGACACTGCTCAACAATTTTAATCACTTGCTCTGGGTCATCAGTACAAATCACCAAAGCTTCGGCTTGCTCTATACCAGCAGCACGCAGTAACTCAAGGTTACTCGCATCACCATAGAAAACTTTATAGCCATACTTACGCAACAAACGCACTTGGCTGGCATCGCTTTCCAAAATAGTGACTTTGATTTTATTGGCGTACAGCAAGCGGCCGACAATCTGCCCAAAACGACCAAAGCCAACGATGATCACTCGCGGCTCTTTGTTTTCTACATCTGGCGTGAGTGGGACTTCTTCCGTATTGAGTTGGCGGGCAAACCAGTGCTTTTGAGCACTAAGTAATAAAGGAGTGGTAACCATAGATAAACTGACAACCACCAACAAAAAGGAGACTTGTGCATGGTTCAACAAGCCTTCCGTGTTAGCGGCAGTGAAGATCACGAAGGCGAACTCTCCTCCTTGGCTTAAAATCGCCGCCATTTTGCTGCGTGCTTTCGCAACCGTGCCAGAAAGCCGAGCCAGCAAATATAAGATCAACCCTTTGATGATGACCAAACCCAACACAGCTAGCATAATCTTCAGCGGCTTGACGAGTAACAGACCCACATCCACCGCCATACCCACCGAGATAAAAAACAGCCCAAGCAGCAGTCCTTTGAAGGGATCGATAGCGATTTCCAATTCGTGGCGAAACTCGCTTTCTGCGAGGATCACCCCAGCTAAAAAAGTGCCTAGCGCCATCGAAAGGCCAACCTTTTGCATCAGCAACGCGATACCTACCACCAAGAGCAAAGCCGCGACAGTAAACAGTTCGCGCACGCCACTTAATGCGATGTAACGAAACAGTGGGTTCAGTAAAAAATGCCCGCCCAGCAATAAAGCTGCGATCCCGCCCATCATCCACAATGCACTCAGCCAATCGCCACTGCTGTTACCTGCGAGGATCGGCAGCAAAGCCAACATGGGAATCACCGCTATATCTTGAAACAGCAACACCGCAAATCCAGATTGACCGGCCTCAGTGCGTGTCAATTCATGCTCTTCGATAACACGCAGGGCAATCGCGGTGGAAGAAAGGGCTAGCCCCATACCTATCACTAATGCGCTTTGCCAACTCAACCCCAATAAATGCGCTACGCTGGCCAACACAGCGGTCGTCACCACTACCTGCGCACCACCCAAACCTAAAATAGGTCCACGCAGATTCCACAATTTTTTCGGGTTCAGCTCTAAACCAATCAAAAACAGCAGCAGCACCACACCAAATTCGGCAAAGTGCATAATCGCTTCCACATCGCGGATTAAGCCCAATCCCCATGGACCAATCGCAACGCCTGCGAGCAAATAACCCAATACGGTTCCTAAGCCCGCCCGCTGTGCAATAGGTACTGCAATCACCGCGGCAGCCAGAAACACCACGCTGCTACTGAGAAAATCACTGGTCAGTGGCGTCATAGGGCTCTCCTTGCCAGTGGGCGACCTCTTGTAACCATTGCCGATAGCGCCGCGCATGCTGCTCACGCTCTTCATCACTGATGTTGCGTGACCAGTAGAGCACCAAAGGCTCTACCCAATCCATCTGACACAAAGCGGCACTGAGTTCAAACGGCTGCAGGATTTCATTGAGCGGATAACGGTTATAACCGCGTTGATCATAAGCGGTGTGATTGCCACCCGTAGTGATCACGCTGCGCCAAAGTTTCCCTTTTAGCTCGCTTTGTTTACCGAAGGCGAAGCCTTTACTCAGCACGCGATCGATCCACTCTTTCAAGAGCGCAGGGCAGGAATACATATAGAGGGGATGTTGCAACACCAACACATCATGCTCACGCAAGCGTTGCTGCTCAGCGTGCACATCAATAAAGAAATTGGGGTAAGTGGCATAGAGGTCAACAATCGAAACATGCTCTAAATCTGCAATGTGTTCAATCATCACCTGATTGGCAACGGAGTGTTGTGGATCGGGGTGCGCATACACCACCAGCACTTTGGCTTTCGTTTGCTCTCGGTTGACCAAGTTGCGCACTCCGCTGATTTGTTACTAATCCGTTACTAAGCATCATAACCCAATTTGTATAATGATCGACATTTATCCTTATTCCTCCTACTATTCCGAGCGAAAATTCAACGAGCGATAAAACGATTTTTATGATTACCTTCTCTGAGATTCAGCTACTGCGCGGCGGCAAACCACTCCTTGAGCAAGCATCGGCAACCATTCATCCCGGCGACAAAGTGGGTTTAGTGGGTAAAAACGGTTGTGGTAAATCCACCCTGTTTGCCTTACTGAAAGATGAACTGACTATTGATGCAGGCTCCTTCAGCAAACCCGCCTACTGGGAGCTTGCTTGGGTAGCGCAGGAAACACCGGCGCTGGATCGCAGTGCGTTGGAATACGTGATCGATGGCGATCGCGAATACCGCGAACTAGAACGCCAACTGATAGAAGCTGAAGCGGCAGACAACGGAACCAAAGTGGCCGAATTGCATGGCAAGATCGAGATGGTCGGTGGTTATAGCATTCGCGCCCGAGCCTCTGAGTTGCTTGACGGCTTAGGCTTTACTCAAGAGCAGATGAGCTGGAGCCTGACCCAATTTTCTGGTGGCTGGCGGATGCGTCTGAACTTGGCGCAAGCGCTGATTTGCCGCTCAGATTTACTGCTGCTCGACGAACCGACCAACCACTTGGATTTGGATGCGGTGATGTGGCTGGAGCGTTGGCTGCAAAGCTACCCCGGTACACTGATCCTAATTTCCCATGACCGCGATTTCCTCGACCCAATCGTCAATCGCATTGTGCATATTGAAAATCAGACGCTGAATGAATACACGGGGAACTACTCATCGTTTGAAACTCAGCGTGCACAGAAAATGCTTCAGCAACAAGCCATCTACCAAAAGCAACAAAAGCAGATGGCGCACATGCAAAGCTATATTGATCGCTTCCGCTATAAAGCGTCGAAAGCTCGCCAAGCCCAAAGCCGGATTAAAGCGCTGGAGCGGATGGAAAAAGTGCTGCCCGCCCAGTTTGATAACCCATTCAGCTTTGAATTTCGTGAACCTGCCGCGCTGCCTAACCCGATCCTGATGATGGATCAGGTCGCGGCGGGCTACGGCGATAACTTAATCCTTGAGAAAATCCGCCTCAATCTGGTGCCGGGCAGTCGTATCGGCCTACTGGGTCGTAACGGCGCAGGTAAATCCACCTTGATCAAGCTGCTCTCGGGTGAGCTCAAACCACAATCGGGTGACTGCACTTACTCGCAAGGGGTGAAAATTGGTTACTTTGCGCAGCATCAGTTGGAAACACTGCATCCGGAAGAGACGCCGCTGCAACACATGATGCAAATCGCGCCAGACAAAAATGAGCTGGAACTGCGTAACTACTTAGGCAGCTTTGGTTTCCATGGTGAGAAAGCGCTCGAAAAAGTCGCGCCTTTCTCTGGCGGTGAAAAAGCCCGTTTAGTGCTGGCGCTGATTGTGTGGCAAAAGCCCAACTTACTGCTGCTCGATGAACCCACCAACCATCTGGATTTGGATATGCGTCAGGCACTAACCCTTGCGCTACAAAGTTATGAAGGGGCGATGGTGATCGTTAGCCATGATCGCTACTTACTGCGTGCCACCACCGATGATCTCTATTTAGTGCATGATCACCAAGTCGGCCCGTTTGATGGTGACTTGAATGACTACTACAAATGGCTAACCGATCAGCAAAAAGCCGAGCGTAAAGAAACCCAACCGACCAATACTGCGAATAGCGCGAACAGTGCCGCTGCGAAAAAAGAGCAAAAGCGTCGTGAAGCGGATTTTCGTAAGCTCACTGCGCCAATTCGCAAAAAGCTGACACAATTAGAAGAGAAACTCGATAAGTTGAACCACGTCATCAGTGAGATGGAAGCACAATTGTCGGACACCTCACTGTACGAAGCACAGAATAAAGCGACACTGACTGAGGTGTTGGCAAAACAAGCCGCCGCCAAATCCGAGCTAGAGCAAGTCGAGCTAGAATGGATGGCCGAGCAGGAAACCTTGGAAGAGATGGAACAGGAGTTCAACGGTTAAATGAATGATGAGCACGCCAAACCAAGATTAACACTGGAAAGACTCTGGCAATTCAGTTTGCAGTATTACAGTGTACGCGAGGTGAAAGAGGCGTGCTTACGATTGCAAAATAGCCATCACGGCAATGTCAATCTGCTGCTGTTGCTCAAATGGATCGATGAACAGCAACTCACGTTAACCGAAGCCGACTGGCCAACCGTGCTCGAATGTCTCAATCATTCAGAAAATCTGTTGCACAGTTTTCGCGATTTGCGGCGTCGGCTTAAAACCCATCTTCCGGACACCCTCTATCGCGAAACGCTGCAGTTTGAGCTGCAACTGGAAAAGCAGCAGCAAGCAGATTTGGTAGAATGTCTCAATCGGTTAACACTCTATCCCGCGCAAGCTATACCGCTCACGCATCAATATTGTAAGATGCTCGGCGCTGAATACTTAGCCGAGCAATTTTCTGCTCCGCACTGTGAACACAATAATTCAAAATCATGACTCATTTTATTGCTGCCAAGGGGCTTGCTAACCCCCATTTACAAACTCTGCTGCCACGCTTGCTGCGTAAACAGCCGCTGTTTGCTGCCGAATGGCAAACCCTATTCACTCCAGATGGTGACTTCCTCGATTTAGCATGGAGTGAAGACTGGCGCACGCCACATGCACAGCACAAGCCACTGTTTGTATTATTCCACGGCTTAGAAGGCAGCTTTAATAGCCCCTATGCCAACGGATTGATGCACGCGTTTGCGAGGCAAGGCTGGCTCTCAGTCATGATGCATTTTCGCGGTTGCAGTGGTAAACCCAACCACTTAGCACGCGCTTACCATTCCGGTGAAACGGGGGATGCGCGTTTTGTGCTTGAATACCTGCGTAAACAATTGCCAGGGCGTCCTATCGTTGCAGTCGGTGTTTCACTCGGCGGCAACATGCTCGCGAACTATCTTGCGCAGTATCGTGATGATCCTATCGTCAGCGCCGCCACCTTGATTTCTGCGCCACTCGATTTAGCCGCCTGCTCACAACGTATCGAGCAAGGTTTATCTAAAGTGTATCGCGCGTATCTGCTCTCTTCTTTGAAGAAAAATGCCATGGCTAAATACGCACTATTGGAAAACGCTTTGCCACTGAGCTCAGAGCGGATCAACGCTATCGCTAAACTTGCTGAGTTTGATGACGTGATCACCGCGCCACTGCACGGTTTTCAAGATGCGTCTGATTACTATCAGCAATGCTCGGGACTCAAGCAACTCACTCAGATCCGAGTCCCGACACAGATCATTCATGCCAAAGACGATCCGTTTATGACCGAAGCCGTGATCCCAGATTTCCCACTGCCAGCGAACATCGATTACCGTTTGTTTGAGCATGGCGGCCATGTGGGTTTTCTGAGTGGATCATGGCTAAAGCCCCGCTTTTGGCTAGAGCAAACCCTGCCCGAGTATTACTCACATCTGCGTGATGACTTTCTGCATCAATCCTAACGCGCCCCTCCTCTTTTAATGCAGTATCATTGTAAGGGGAAAGACTCAAACGACTTGGAGTAAGCGCTCCAAGTCGGGTTGGGATCCATCATAAAATAAAGAGGTATTTATGATCATTCCATGGCAACAAATTGCGCCGGAAACACTCGACAATTTGATCCGTGAATTTGTACTGCGTGAAGGCACAGATTATGGTGATGTAGAAGTGTCGCTGGAGGAAAAAATTGCTCAAGTACGCACGCAGTTACAATCAGGGCAAGCTGTGATCGTCTATTCAGAATTGCATGAAACCTTCGATATTAAATGCCATCCGTTTTAGCCAAGCAGTGACGGCTTCATTTTCCGTGCTATAGTCATTTCCGGGTGGTGCCTGAGTTAGCACCAAAATCAAGGACTTAAGGACAAGGTTTGTCATGTCAGCCAAACATCCGATTATTGCGGTGACGGGTTCTTCCGGCGCCGGTACCACAACCACCTCTGAAGCCTTTCGCAAGATGTTCAATATGATGAGCATCAAGCCTGCTTGGGTTGAGGGGGACAGTTTTCATCGCTTCACCCGTCCAGAAATGGATGTAGAAATCCGCAAGGCACGCGAGCAAGGTCGCCATATCAGTTACTTTGGTCCCCAAGCCAACGATTTCCCAACCCTTGAAGAATTCTTCCGCCAATACGGAAAAGTAGGCACCGGCCAAGTGCGCCGCTACTTGCACACCTTTGATGAAGCAGTGCCGTATAACCAGATGCCCGGCACGTTTACGCCTTGGCAATCACTGCCCGAAAACTCAGATGTGCTGTTTTATGAAGGCTTACACGGCGGTGTAGTCGATGGTGATGTCAATGTTGCACAACACGTCGACTTTTTGATTGGCATGGTGCCGATCGTTAACCTTGAGTGGATTCAGAAATACGTACGCGATACGCGCGATCGCGGCCATTCACGCGAAGCGGTGATGGATTCCATCGTCCGTTCAATGGACGACTACCTCAAATTCATCACCCCACAGTTTTCACGCACCCACATTAACTTTCAGCGTGTTCCTACGGTCGATACTTCTAACCCACTCAATGCCAAAGGCATTCCAACACTGGATGAGAGTTTTGTGGTGATCCGTTTTCGTGGCATCAAAAACGTCGATTTCCCATACTTGCTGGCGATGATTGATGGTTCATTCATGTCGCGCCACAACACCATCGTGGTTCCTGGTGGCAAAATGAGTTTTGCCATGGATTTGATTGTGCGTCCGCTACTGCAACAACTGATCGAAACCGGAAAAATCGGCTAGATCCGAACAGTGATGAATGCTTACTTTTCATACCGTGATCATGTGCACAATTTTGCGTAGCAAATCGGACTGGTGACACGATTAAAATCAAGAAATCGATTTCGAAAAAGGATACTATTCTTAACCGAAACATAAGATAGCTTGCAGCCTTGGGTAACACCTCTTATTCTAGTAAGCCCAATTGAGGCTTCGCTAAAATATGGATAGCGGCAAGCGTACCCTGCAGAGGAAGTGAGATTATTATGGTTCTAGGTAAACCTCAAACCGATCCAACACTAGAGTGGTTTCTTTCACATTGTCACATTCATAAGTACCCATCAAAAAGCACATTGATCCACGCGGGTGAGAAGGCGGAAACGCTGTACTACATCGTTAAAGGTTCAGTTGCGGTACTGATTAAAGATGAAGAAGGTAAAGAGATGATCCTCTCTTACCTGAACCAAGGTGATTTCATCGGTGAGCTTGGCTTGTTTGAAGAAGGCCAAGAGCGTACCGCTTGGGTTCGTGCTAAAACACCTTGTGAAGTGGCTGAGATCTCATTTAAGAAATTCCGTCAATTGATCCAAGTAAACCCAGATATCTTGATGCGCCTTTCAGGTCAAATGGCTCGTCGTCTGCAAGTGACCAGCCAGAAAGTTGGCGACCTTGCGTTCCTAGACGTAACGGGCCGTATCGCACAAACTCTGCTGAATCTTGCGCGTCAGCCAGATGCGATGACTCACCCAGATGGCATGCAAATCAAGATCACTCGCCAAGAGATCGGTCAAATCGTTGGCTGTTCTCGTGAAACCGTTGGCCGCATCCTGAAGATGCTGGAAGAGCAAAACCTGATCTCTGCCCACGGTAAAACCATCGTGGTTTACGGCACTCGCTAAGTGCTCCGATTAACCCGTATCGTGTTATAAAAAATAGCCACCCAACGGTGGCTATTTTTTTGCTTGTATCACACGGCAACCTCAGCGGTTCGTGCTTTCAAAAATCTTATCCGCCGATGCTTCGACAAATCCGGGGTAGAGCAACCCATTCGCCATTGGATAACGTTTGGCGAATTCATAAAACCCACCGGGGATCATCTCCGCACTTTCGTTAAAACGCACTAAGACTTTATCGGCCATGGTTGAAGATTGCTCCAGTAACACTTCAGGTGAGCCCTTTACTTCCCCACCCGATTCATTAATGCTAAATCCATGTTGACGCAGATGGTCATTGACCTGTTTTACTTCATGCAGCGCCTTGAGCTGATTCACGCTGACCGTAAAGTGGTTTGCGCCATAGCCATGCGCCGCAAGCCAAGCCGCATACTCGCTCTCTTTCGCTAAAATAAGATAGTCGGCATGGCTTAAGTTCCATAAACGGCCACCATACAGAAAAGCCTCGCCAGATAACGCTTCGGCATCGACCTGAGCCACCAACTTCGCCACAATCGCTTGCAGATCTGGGGAACACTCTTCCACTTTCAGTTCACTGATGAAGACTTTCGGTTGCAAAGGATCAGGATGTTCAAAATGCTTAGCGGCCAGCTTTTTGCTTTTGAATTCGTACTCACCACACGGTTGATAGCCGAGCGCCAGAAACGGCTTCGCCAACGTTTCTAATCCTAGCGGCGCGACATTAAATGTGCGCAGCGCAATGTGGTCATTAATCAGCGGCTCATCTTCTTGTAAGAGTTGATGCACTTTCTCTGCCGATGGGCAGAGGCGCTCAATATAATCATTCCAGAGCGATTGAAATAAAACGGTTGGCGTCATAACGCCTCCTTGTTAGTTCTGTAGCAAGAGTAAGAAATATCAACCTGTGACGAAAAAAGTGCCTACTTGGCTGCGCAGGCACAAAATAAATTATGATTAGAGTTCAACGCCTGGGCTCAAAGTCGCAGGAAGCAATGTTGTCTCCCCCTCCATTGAGGCCATCGGATAAGCGCAATAATCGGCGGCATAAAAAGCACTCGGGCGTAAATTGCCTGAAGCGCCAGGGCCACCAAACGGTGCATCACCACTGGCTCCGGTTAATTGGCGGTTACGATTGACGATGCCCGCACGAATATGATCGACAAAGTAATCCCACTCGTCATCGTCAGTCGAGACGAGTCCAGCGGATAAGCCAAATCGGGTTTCATTGGCAAGTTCTACCGCTTGCACCAAAGTCTGATAACGCACCACTTGTAGCAAAGGTCCGAAATATTCATCATCCGGCAAGCGCTCAATCGCCGTAACATCTATGATGGCCGGTGTGATAAACGCCGCATGCAAAGCGTGAGCTTCAAGTAGACTTTTTCCGCCTAACCCTTGTAAGTGGGCTTGCGCGTTGAGAATTGCTCGTGCTGCCGCTTCCGAAACTAACGGTCCCATAAAGGGGGCTGGCTCAGCAAAGGGCTGATCAATACGCAGCTTGGCCGTTACCGCAACCAGTTTATCGAGCAGTACATCGCCTTTCGTCCCTAGTGGCACATACAAGCGACGCGCACAGGTGCAACGCTGACCACTGCTGATAAACGCGGATTGAATAATGGTGTAGACAGTCGCGTCCAAATCGCCATAGTGATCCGAAATCACCATGGGGTTATTGCCGCCCATTTCCAGCGCCAACATTTTGTCCGGCTGACCGGCAAATTGGCGATGCAGCAGATGCCCAGTATTGGCACTGCCAGTAAACAGCAAACCATCAATCCCGCGTGATTGTGCCAACGCAATCCCCGTCTCTTTTGAGCCTTGAACCAGATTGATCACCCCAGCAGGCAAGCCAGCCTGTTGCCATAACTGCATCAAGACTTCGCCAGTCCACGGCGTTTGTTCGGAAGGCTTAAACACCACGGTATTGCCCGCCAGCAGTGCAGGCACTATGTGTCCGTTCGGCAAATGACCAGGGAAGTTATATGGCCCAAACACCGCCATCACGCCCAACGGCCGATGGCGCAATACCAGCTGATTACCCGCCGATTCACGCACCGTTTCACCGGTACGCTCATGGTAAGCACGAATCGAAATCGCGATTTTTCCGGCGATCGACGCCGCTTCCGTGCGCGTTTCCCACAGCGGTTTTCCCGTTTCTTTGGCAATCACTTGCGCAATACGCTCACTGTTGGTTTTCACTAATTCCGCAAAGGCCAATACCTTTTGTTCACGCTCGGCAAATGGGCATTTTTTCCAGTCTACGAACGCTCGGCGAGCCGCGTTTACCGCGGCTTCCACTTGTTCAACACTGGCACTGTAGCCTTGCCATAAAAGCTCATGGCTATAAGGCGTATGTGATTCCAGTTTTTCACCAGTTCCCGTCACCCAATTACCGGCTATCCAATGTGTCATGGCAATCCCCTACTGCGCCAAAATCCGTAAATAATCCCCAGTGCTCACTTCTAATGCTGCGGCGACTTTAGGCGAGATGATCACCGCGTTATCTTCTTGGCTGTAAGCCGCTTTGGCGGCCGTAGCGCGGAAGTTTTCAAACGAGGTGTTACACATAATAAAATTCTGCGAGCTGGAGTGCTCTGCCACTTCAACAATGGCGCGTACTGAGTGGCGCACCGATTCGATATTGTTCAGCTCACACTCCACGGTTGGGCCCGCATCAAAAATGTCGACATAATTGCGGCAGGTGAAGCCTTCTTTCTCAAGCAATACCAAGGCTGGCCGCGTGTTTTCATGCACTTGCCCTATCACGGCTTGCGCTTCTTTACTCAGCAAGTTGACGTAAATTGGCAATTTAGGCATCAAGTCAGCAATAAACCCTTTCTTACCGATCCCTGTGAGATAGTCGGCCAAGGTGAAATCGATTGAGAAAAAGTGCTCTTGCAGCCATTTCCAGAATGGCGAGTTACCATCGGCATCCGAAACGCCACGCATCTCGGCAAAAATGGTTTTTGAAAAGCGATGTGGGTGTTCTGCCATCATCAAAAAACGGCATTTAGACATCAAACGTCCATTCAAGCCTTGGCGAAATTGCGGACGCAAAAACAGAGTGCAGATTTCGCTGCATCCAGTGTAGTTGTTACCAAACGTCAGCAACTTCACCACATTGTTGACACCCAATTTAGGTGACGAGTGGACTATGGTGCTGATGTGATAGGAATAAAACGGCACATCCCAACCAATTGAGGCTTCAATACCCGTGGTTCCGGCCACTTGCCCAGTTTCAGTATCCACACCCACCATCAAATAGCCTTCATCACCAGGCATTGTGACGTTCGGTTTGCTAAAGCTGTATTCTGAGTGGGTAATACGATTGGTCAGTAGCTCTTGATCTACTGGCAATGATGTGAAGCCATGGCCGGACTCGACAGCGCAGGTATGTAGCGCCTCATAGTCCGCCAGGCAAATCGGACGAACAACCAACATCTTTACTCCCTCCCGATGCGTATTCTCTGCATTTTCGAAAGAGGGCGAACGATTTTAGCTCTCCGTTCGCCCCAGATCCTTGATGCAGTGAGTGATAGCGCAAACCTCCGAGGTTCGCGGTCAGGGCTTGCAGTACAAGCCCATCGCTATCACACCAGTGTGGCGATCGCTTTGTCTAAGCGAGCCATACCTTCTTCTATTTCTTGTTGGCTGATGATTAGTGATGGCGTGAAACGAACGACGCTCGCCCCTGCCACCAACACCATCAAGCCTTGCTTGCCTGCGGCAACCAGAATGTCACGTGCACGGCCTTGCCACTCATCGTTCAGTGCTACACCGAGCAACAAACCTTTACCACGGATCTCTTTGAAAATATGGTATTTCTCATTGAGCTTGGTGAGTTCAGCGCGCATCCACTGCTCACGCAGTTTCACTCCGGCTAGAATTTCAGGTTGGGCAACGAAATCTACCACCGCTTCCGCTACAGCACACGCCAATGGGTTACCGCCATATGTCGAACCGTGTACGCCAACTTTCATGTGCTCAGCAATTTTCGCGGTAGTTAGCATGGCACCGATTGGGAAACCACCACCGAGAGATTTGGCGGTGGCCAGAATATCTGGCGTCACACCAATCCCTTGGTACGCATAGAAATCACCAGTACGGCCATTCCCCGTCTGCACTTCATCAAAAATCAGTAGCGCATTGTGTTTGTCACACAGCTCACGTACGGCTTGTACAAATTCAGCACTAGGCGAAATAATGCCACCCTCACCTTGCAGTGGTTCCATCATTACCGCGCAGGTACGATCCGAAATCTGTGCTTGCAGCGCAGCAAGATCGTTATAAGGCAGGTGAACAATATCGCCCGGTTTAGGACCAAAGCCATCCGAGTAAGTCGCTTGGCCACCCACAGAGACTGTAAAGAAAGTGCGTCCGTGGAAACCTTGGTTAAAAGCAATAATTTCAGATTTATCAGGGCCATACACATCAGCTGCATAACGGCGTGCTAACTTGAGCGCCGCTTCATTCGCTTCTGCACCTGAGTTGGCAAAAAAGACCTTTTCGGCAAAACTCACTTGAGTGAGTTTTTTTGCCAAACGCAGGGCTGGTTCGTTAGTCATTACGTTACTTAAATGCCACAGTTTATTGGCTTGGGTGGTCAATGCTTGGACCATCACAGGGTGGCAATGCCCCAAACAACTCACCGCAATCCCACCAGCGAAATCAATGTACTCATGACCTTGCTGATCCCAAATCCGTGAACCAAAACCTTTTACCGGAATAAACTCCATCGGGTTGTAACAAGGCACCATCACCTCATCAAACGAACCCCGATTCACACTCATTTCCACCGTCATTCCCCATTCCCTCTTGATACCGCAAGCCTAGAGATAAGCAAATCTTCCACAAAATGCCTCTGTGTTAGATTATGTATTTACTCAAAGCATTTGCAGCATTGTATTTACATTTATTTAACCATTTCAATGGTGAAATATCCCGTATCCGATACAGAGCATTGTCAATAGCTCACCATGAGTGGATATTTATGCAACAAAAAAGATTAATTATGAAGTTATTTTTATAAAGAGAAGAAAAATGAATGGCCGAGTCAGGTAAATCAATCACTGGCAGAGATAGCAGAATTCACTATGAATAAGCGCTAAGTCCTAGTGAGTCATTTTAAATATTTGATAGAAAGTAAAAAAAGTGATCGCCATCAGAGGTTGTGACACACAGTGAAAGCATCAAATGATGAAAATGTTCAGGGATTGGACATGATCATAAGATACATCTCACCGCCTTAAGCAAGACGGTGCCTAAAGCTGAAAGAGTGATTTAGCGGCGTAAAAAATTAGCAAGCAATTGGTGACCTTGCTCAGTCTTAATTGACTCAGGGTGAAACTGCACCGCCTCAAGGGCTAAGGTTTTATGTTGGAAGCCCATGATTTCATCAATGCGGCCATCACTGAGCTCAGTCCATGCGGTCAACTCAAAGCACTCGGGCAGAGTGTCATTTTTCACTACCAAGGAATGGTAACGCGTCACCGTTAGCGGGTTATTCAATCCACTAAATAAGCCTTGCCCCGTATGGCTAATGGGTGAGGTTTTACCGTGCATCACTTGCCGAGCACGCACCACTTGCCCACCAAATACCTGTGCGATAGCTTGGTGTCCTAAGCAAACCCCTAAAATTGGCAGTTGTCCTGCAAACGCCTCAACCGCCGCGAGCGAGATCCCCGCTTCATTAGGTGTGCATGGTCCCGGAGAAATCACCAAATGTGTCGGAGCCAGAGCGCGGATCCCATCCAGATCGATCTCATCATTGCGCACCACTTTAACCTGCGCCCCTAACTCACAAAAGTATTGGTACAGGTTGTAGGTGAATGAATCGTAGTTATCGATCATCAGTAGCATAAGCATCCTTCTTGGTGACGAGAAATCAGTGGCATTCTACGAATCTCACCCACACTTTCAATCGAAACCTCCTCATCGCCCCCAACAGCTCTGCAGAAATTTCATTGATTACTAAAGAAAAATATGAAATCAATCACACATAAAACCCAAAATAGCCACCTACACTTTAAGTCACTTGATGCTGTCGAAATGACGGAACTCACTGATCTGCATTTTCTTTATGGCGACCTGACTAATATCGACCAGCATTATTTTAGGCTCACCTAATGTAGGTAAGCCTTAAATCCATTAGGGGGCAACCATGAAAAGAACCATAGTGATCGGTGCAGGCTTAGGGGGAATGTCAGTCGTTTACGAGTTACGACAAAAACTCCCAAAAGATCATGAAGTCATATTGATCAATGAACACAACGAATTTCACTTTATTCCTTCCAATCCTTGGGTTGCCTTGGGGGAAAGAACCAAAGAGCAAGTGGTTTTGGATCTCACCCCTTATGCTAAAAAATTCAAAATCCCTTTTAACCCAACAGGGGTTACGCAAATCTTGCCCGATGAAAAGACCCTACTCGCAGGTGATGGTACCCACTATAGTTACGATTATCTGGTCATCTGCACTGGCCCTAAACTGGCCTTTGAAACTGTTCTAGGGGCAGGACCAGAAACGGGTTATACCCAATCCATTTGTACTGTAGATCACGCAGTAAAAGCACATGAAGCTTATCAAGCGTTAATCGCAAACCCCGGTCCGGTATTGGTTGGGGCAATGCAAGGTGCGAGCTGCTTTGGACCTGCGTACGAATATATCCTGACCTTAGAGAGCCAGTTGCGTAAACTGAAAATCCGCGACAAAGTTCCGATCACCTTTGTTACGAGCGAACCGTATGTCGGCCATATGGGGTTGGGTGGTGTCGGTGACTCAAAAGCACTGATGGAACATGAGTTCCGAGACCGTGGCATCAAGTGGATCTGCAATGCTCGCGCCACGAGCTTCGATCCCGATACCGCGCATTTTGAGGAGCTAAACCGCAAAGGCGAAGTGGATTTTGAACACCATCTGCCGTTCAAAATGGCAATGTTCTTACCGCCTTTTAAAGGTTCTCCCGCGATTGCGGCAGTGCCGAAACTGTGTAACCCAAAAGGTTTTGTCTTCACTGATGAGTTCCAATGTAATCCGACCTATCGCGATATTTTTGCCGCTGGGGTTTGCGTTGCCATTCCTCCGTTAGAAGAAACCCCTGTCCCTGTCGGAGCGCCCAAAACCGGATTTATGATTGAATCCATGACCACCAGTATTGTGGAGAACATTCTCAGTCGGGAAAGAGGCGAGCCGATGTCCACTCGTCCAACCCTGAATGCGGTGTGTCTTGCCGATATGGGTGACAAAGGGGCTGCCTTTGTGGCGCTACCACAAAACCCACCACGCAATACCAACTGGACCTCGATGGGGCAATGGGTACACATCGCGAAAATCGCCTTCGAAAAATACTTCATTTACAAGGTCAAACACGGCACCAGTGAACCGATTTACGAAAAATACATTATGGGAGCCGTTGGAATTCATAGAACAAAATAGCAATGAGTTGTCCTCAACTTGAGGCGGCATTTCGCCGCCTCCTTTTTTGTCCGTTTTTTGTTCATTTTTCCACTTCGCCTCTATTCAATTTTTTCTCGTCAGTTATAATTCGCCGACTTTTTAGACCCCGCTCACGTTCTCTGTTGCCTGTATTTGCAACATCGAATCGGCGGGCGAATAAACATAATTAGGTAGCACACAGAGCAATGACAGTTCAGACTTTTACGCCAAATCAAACCACGACTCTGGAAACGGCGAAAAAAACCATCGCAGAGCAAAGCCAAGGCAGCCAAACGACTGGCAATAAGATTGGTTTTGTTTCCTTAGGTTGCCCAAAAAACTTAGTGGACTCAGAGCGTATTCTGACCCAACTGCGCACCGAAGGTTATGAAATCGTCAACAGCTACCACGATTCTGATGTGGTGATCGTCAACACCTGTGGTTTTATCGACAGTGCGGTACAAGAGTCTCTGGATACCATTGGCGAAGCGTTGAAAGAGAACGGCAAAGTCATTGTGACTGGCTGCCTAGGTGCACGCGAAGATGAAATTCGCCAAGTACACCCGAATGTTCTCGGCATCACAGGTCCGCACGCTTATCAAAACGTGTTGGAGCATGTACACCAATACGCACCAAAACCAGCCCATAACCCGTTTACCAGCCTAGTGCCGGATCACGGTGTAAAACTGACACCAAAGCATTACGCCTACCTGAAAATTTCTGAAGGCTGCAACCATCGCTGTACTTTCTGCATCATTCCATCGATGCGTGGTGACTTAGTCAGCCGCCCTGTGGGTGAAATTATTGGTGAAGCAGAACGCCTGAAAAACGCTGGCGTGAAAGAGCTGCTCGTGATCAGCCAAGACACCAGTGCTTACGGTGTGGATACCAAACACAGCCTAGGTTTTGCCAACGGCTCACCGGTGCGCCATAACATCAAAGCGCTGAGTGAAGAGCTTGGCAAAATGGGCATTTGGGTTCGTCTGCACTACGTTTACCCTTACCCACATGTGGATGAAATCATCCCATTGATGGCGAAAGGAAAAGTGCTGCCTTACTTGGATATTCCATTCCAACACGCCAGCCCACGTGTTCTGAAAATGATGAAGCGTCCGGGGCAAGCGGAGCGCACTTTAGAGCGCATCAAAAAATGGCGTGAAATCTGCCCAGAACTGGTGATCCGCTCCACCTTTATTGTGGGCTTCCCGGGCGAAACTGAAGAAGATTTCCAAATCCTGCTCGATTGGCTGAAAGAAGCACAACTCGACCGCGTGGGCTGCTTTAAGTACTCGCCTGTTGAAGGCGCAGCAGCGAACGAGATTGAAGAGCAAATCCCAGAAGACGTGAAACAAGATCGTTTCGAACGCTTTATGCTAGTGCAGCAAGAGATCAGTGCTGCCAAACTGCAAAAACGCATCGGCAGCACCATGCAAGTGCTGATTGATGAAGTCGATGAAGAAGGCGCGATTGGCCGTACTTACGCCGATGCACCGGAGATCGATGGCTTGGTTTATCTCAACGGTGAAACCAACCTGAAACCGGGTGAGCTGGTTAACGTTGTGATTGAACACGCCGATGAATACGACCTATGGGGCAGCGTGCTGCACGAAGCACAATAATACCTTACAACATTTCAATGCGGCTAACTGGCCGCATTTTTTATGCTCTGAAAACGCCGCGCTTCTCCACAAATCCCTCGCTACACCTATACCCTTCCAACTAGCAATATTGGTTACATTCGTTCTGCCTTGTCATGCTCATGGGGATAAACCCACTTACCGTCTAGCTGCAACTCCAAACCGTTTGGGTATAGATATTGTTTAGAGCATCAGTAACATCCCAGTTTTGATACATTTTATTTTTCACTTCCAGAGAAAAAGTCGTACCGGTCGATATATAAGAGTTTATTCATATGTAATTCATAAATTGTTCTAATCTAGTTTTAACTAATTTCTTACCAAGGAGTGATTATGAAATTTAGATTCATCATATGGATTTTCTTATTCGTTAGCAGCATAGCTCATGCTATGAATACGTGGGATAAGAATACGGTTTATATCGCTGGTGATATTGTGGAGTTGAACAATACCACTTATGTCGCAACTTATTGGAATATAAATAAGCAACCTCAACCCAATGGTAAAAGTTGGGATGGGTGGGTTACTTTAAATATAGAACAGGTCAACGATTGGAATAATTCACAAGCTTATCAAGGTGGACAAATCGTTAAATACCAACAACAGTTTTATCTGGCTCGCTGGTGGAACCAAAAAGCGAATCCTAGCTCTGATAATGTCTGGCTTAAATTAAATATCAATTTGCCGGTTTCTGACCAAGATAAAATAGATGAATTAACTCAGAACCAAATCATTCCCAATTTAGAAAGAGAAGAATCTTTATTGGGCATTGACGATAATCAAAATGGTATTCGTGATGACATCGATCTATTTATCGAATTCCACTATCCCGAACTATCGCAACAAAAAGCCGTACAACAATTGGCGAAAAGTCTGCAAAACTCTCTTTCTGTTGATACGACAGATATTATCTTAGTTAAAAAATCCAACAGAGATAACACGAGAGCCATCAGTTGTATTTATGATCGGTTTAATAGTCCAAGCCAATTAAAATCTCCAGCTAACATTATCCAGGAAATTGAATCTATCACATCAAATACCAAACTACGCTTAACTACTTATTTAGCTTTTAACAAAGCGCTTGATGGAACGACTTGGGCTATTCCAGAAGGAGAAACTTGTGAATAAACTCATTCAGATTATGTTGCAGCATTCCTTAGCGCTTCTGCTGATACTCAGTATTCCCACCTCTGCTGTAGCTCAAACACCTCCTTCTGCCTGCCAAGATAATGGCATTGTCGTTGGTTTTTTTAATGGTGTGCAAAATACAGCTCTTCAAGCCACTATGTCGCTTTTTGAACTCAAGAGTATTCATGGTGTAAAGAATGCACAAGAAGAACCCATCCGTTACGAGCTGTTGTATAACTACACCGCTGGGTTTGAAGATTTTGTTGAAACTTTTGAACAACGCTTGCTCGAACATGGTGCGCTGTTGGAAGGACGTTTTGAACTCTTCTTCGAGGCGATCAGAGGCGATGGCCCATGGTGGCGGAAAATTATTGATACAGTCAGTGGTACAGCAGGTATTCTTGAGGGATTTGTTGAATGGGCTAAGGCAAAAACCATTGCTTTGCTCACAAGCAGTTGGGGAAATCCCCCTACCAATGTCAACTACGCAGAACATAGAGCACGGATTGAAAACTGGGCACTAGAAGGGAAAAAACTACTGTTTGTTGCTCACTCGCAAGGTAACTTATTTGTTAATCCAGCCTATGACTACGCGCTCAGGCTTCTACCTGGAGAATCGATCAGTGTGGTCCATATTGCACCAGCTTCTCCACGTTTATCAGGCCCTCACTCGCTCGCCGATCTCGATCTTGTGATCAACGGACTGAGATTGACGGGGAATGTCGCCGATAACACCGATAGCATCCCAGGCTATTTGCTACGCCCAGCAGGTACCAATGGTAAACGCGATCCATTAGGTCATGGTTTTATCGAAATTTATATTAACGGTGCGCTCTCTGTTGCAAACCGTGTTAATTCACATATCCAACACGCACTAGATACTCTGGTCTCCCCTCCAGCTCAAGCCTCTTCGGGATTTTTCACTGCGACTCTGACTTGGGATGGCCTTGGGGATGTCGATTTGCACACTTATGAACCGAATGGATCACATGTTTACTATTCAAATCTCACAGGATCAACGGGCTATTTAGACGTAGATAATACGGTCGCGAATGGGCCTGAACATTATTTTGCTTCTTGTGATATCAACAAGCTGCAAACGGGAGTTTACACCATCTCTGTCGCTAATTATTCACGGGCTGAAGGCCGTACCGCCACTATCCAACTCTCCTCATGGCGAGATGGCGTACTCGGCACTCGTACCGTTCAACTGGGTTCGGCAACAGGCTCAACTCCTTCGCATACTCTGTTCAAGGTTAACGTAAGCAACGATGCAACAACGGGAGCTTACGACGTTAATATAGAGTAAGGCCAAAACAACTTGGAATTGCAGGTAGGCACAGTAGTGAGTTCATCCCCATGAGCATAGATAATGTAGTTGGTGTGAAACAAACATCATTGCTACGTCAAGTAGGAAAGGGATAAATATAGCCGTTACTCCTGGTTTTAAGCAGTAAAGAGCGCGGTCAACGCCGCGCTCTTTTTCATCAATCAATCGTGTGAAGTACGGCGACGCCAAACACCAAGCCCCAATAGGCCAAGCAGTGCGCCTAAACCTAATGAACCACCGTAGATGTTAAGCTCCAGTACCGCTGGGTCATGATCTGAGGCGCGGAATTGATCCTTGTATTTCGGCAGGTTGCCTTTGAACTCATCGTTGTAGTCAAACAAGGTCGATTCTGCACCGTTAATGTGCCAATCGGTCGCATCCACGACTTTATGTTTCAGGCTTGGGCTAACTAACAGATGATCCAGCGCACCAACTTCATCATTAAATGAGTAGCTCCAACTGTCTGGATGTTTGATGGCAACCGCGTTGAGATAACCGTAGCTGTGTTTTATTTCTGCGCCTGCATCTCCAAACTGCTCCACACCGGCAAGGTAAGTATTGCGTGCTGCGCGAATGGTTTTGCCGTATTTCTCTGGTGTGTAGTCGGTCAGCACCAGCATAGGATCTTCCATGCCGTACGAGTTCATATCGCCGAGAATCACTTTATGCCCATCGATTTTCGCTAGCGCATCACCCAGCGCTACCGCAGCTGCGACACGGAAGTTTTCACACGCGCCTTGGTAATCGAGATCTTTACCTGCTTGTCCGCCTTGCTCAACGGGCGCGGCATCTTCCCAACACGCTGATCCTTTGGACTTGAGGTGGTTGACCGCGACGGTGATTTTCTCGTTACCGCCTTTCACTTTAAAGGTTGGGGCAAGCGTATCACGCTGGTAGTTTTTGCCATCTTCAACCACTTTACCATTGGCATCCACTACCTCTGGTGCTTGCTGACTTGGCATTGGGATGACACGATTTTGCGCCAGCTTCACCACTTTATCGCGGTAGATGACACCTGTGGTGATCACATCGGTACCCAGTGAATCGGCAGCATCGGTTTTGCCATCACCATTCGAATCAATCGCCACAAAGCGGTAGTGTTTTTTCTTATCCGCGATTTGGCTATTGATCTGATTAACCAACTGCGCAATCGCCGAACCTTCACCAAAACCGTTGTTCTCAATTTCCATCAAACCCACGATATCGGCATCCAAACGGACAATCGCATTCACAATCTTGGCTTGCTGCACTTCAAATTCAGCCAGACTGTTGGCGCCACGGTTATCCCCATGTTGGTTAGCATCGCCACCAAACGGCGAGTTGAAGTAGTTAAGTACGTTGAAAGTGGCAATGCGCAGATCGCCTTCATCCAGATCTGGCTTGGCTTGACGCGGCGCATTATGCACCAAATTTTCTGCCGAGATGGTGTTGGTCGCAATCAAGCGATATTCATTATAGCTGTAGCTCACAACCCCTTCGAGGCCTGAAACCGTATCATCAATTCGAATATAGTCTTCGGTTGAACCATCTTGATCGACATCGGTGCGGCCAAATGTTGGGTAATACGGAATTTGCCCATCAGCTGCTTTGGCATCCGATTCCACAAACAAGCGGCGCTGTGCGTTATCCAGCTTCTGTTGCGAAGCTTGCTCTGAACCGGCAGGATGCTGCTGGTTTGGCTGCATATTAATGCGACCTTGTGCCAACACCATATTGTTACGGCGCGAATCATAGTCATAACCAAAAGTGCGAGTCACACGCATATCCAGCTCAGGTGTGGTTTTCACTAGCATGCCTTCGTAGCGCTCTAGCGTCTGGGCAAAGTGTTCATCTGAAGGCAGGATTTCGATGGCTTGCGCTTGTGGCGCAGCTTGCTGGCCTTGTTTCACCCACTGATTGTTTTCCGCTTTGAGCTGCGTCAGGTTGTAATACTCCTGCACTTTGCCCTTCACACACACCACATCACCCGGCGCTAAGTCCGAACTGCTTTGGTTGGTAAACACAAACAGGCCTTCTGAGGTGTTCGGGTTGTAGTCATCTTCCAGCGCTTGCAGATAGAAGCCTTTAGTCAGTCCGGTCGTTACTGCACTCACCACACCTTTAACAAAGAAATCTTCATTGGTGATGTAGGGATAACCTTGGATATAGGGAGAAGTACTGCCTTCACCCTGAATTTGTTGGATGGTGGTAAAGCTTGGCTCAGCCCCATCTAGCGTACAATTGAATGCAGTCGGTGGCGTGGTGGTATCCAGTGCGCCCAGACCATCAATATTGTCTTTGCCTTGGGTCGCCCAATCGGAAGCTTGGTAAGTGGCGCTTGGTGTCAGTTTCGTTCTAGCGAGCGTATTGTCTTTCGCAAAATCCGCCCCGCCCATATTGCCGACCACGTCATGCACACTGCCATCACTATTGAGCAGCGCAATCGGATCATTGCCATTGAAATTGATCACCGTATTGTTGGTGATATCCGCTGCCGCCAGAATCGTACTGCTGGCGCTGCCGTGGGCAAGTACCAACACATTGTGTGCTGTAATCACTTGGCCATCGAGCGGTAAGGTTTTATCCCAAGTGCCGCTGCCGTTGGTCGACATCGCCAGTTGGAAGCCATTCAAGCTCACGGCTTGATCGGAGGTGTTAGCAATTTCAATCGCTTTATTAAAGCTACTGCCTTCAACATATTGAGAAATCAATACGTCGGCATACGTTGGCGCAACTAAGCCAAAGCTGATAGCCAGAGCTAAAGTCGAACGCGTTAAATTCGGGGTTAATCTCATTTCCATGATGCACCTTATCCTCCCTGCTTGATTGTCGATTGGCAAACAGGGTGTGTTGAGTCACTGTTTGTATTAAAGCAAAACCACTTTGCGCGATGAGTGTTACTGTTTTTCATGCAACACAAAAACATTCAGCATTGATATCGAGATATTCATCTCATCAATAGAGTAAATACTTGAAGGTATCGCAAAGTTTCAACAAGCAAGGTAAGTCAGTTTTGCAACCATCCGATTGCAGAAAAGTTAAAGTTCAGATCCTGAAAAACGTCAGAATGACGTTGCAAGAAGCCTGACGAGTTACAAATCATTTAACTTGTTTTACAGGAAGATAGCGCTCAAATACCGCTTGTGCATGACCCGTTTTTTGTGCATCTAACAGGTATTGGTTAATGCCGTTAAGCAGTGTGAGTGAATTGGGCAAACTTCGCCGAATTTGGACATGGTACTGCTTATACAGCCCCAGTGACTGATGGACAAGGTTACGTTCCAACTTATAAACCCCTAATTGTATACCACCATAAATCGGTTCAATTTCACTCACGAACCAATCACAACGTCTTTTTTGCAACATATCGAGCGCATGCTGCACCGAGCTTAAGTACAGCGAAGGGGCTTTGGGCAGAGCGAATTTTTCATAGTTAAAACCATTCACTCCACACAATACTCCCTCTGTTGTAGAGGCGGAGAGTAAATCCTTCTTTTGATCTGCGAGAGTAAAATATCCTAGCTGAATGGTATAAAGCGGCACAGAGAAATAGCTGTAGGATTCTCGTTCGGCTTGATAACTCGCATCCCAAGTCAAATCGCAACGACCACTATCATGGGCCAGTTCATGCTGAACCCGTGCCCAAGGCATAAATTTAATTTGGTAATCAATCTGCAGGGTGTTTAACGCATCAATCACCAACGTGGTTGCTGATCCCGTCAAAGAAGAAGCTTTCTCTTGTTCAGATGTCCCTTGCCAGTAAGTGAATGGAGGCCAAACATTGACATCCCCCACACAGACACGCAGTGGATTAGCGAGAGCACCACTGGCGATCAATATTAGTCCAAGCAAGAGAAATAGCCGCATATACCATACTCAGAGATCTGACTGCGTTTCTACAGTGTAGCCTGTTGCCAGAGATAAACGACAATCCGTGTTAAGTGATGTTTTGCATAAAAATAAAGCTAGAAAATCTAGCTTTATTTTTATTCGGATTATAGTGCTGACCACAACGCTTAAGGGCGAGCAACAAAACCGACGGCTGCGTACACTTTTTTCAGCGTTTGCAGTGCTTTAGCAGAGGCTTTTTCTGCGCCATCACGCATTACGCTGTTGAGGTATTCACGGTCATGACGAATGCGTTGGTATTCCGCCTGAACAGGCTCCAGCATGGCAACAATCGCCTCACCCACATCTTTCTTAAATGGGCCGTACATTTCCACGCCAGCGTACTGGGCTTCAATCTCAGCAAATGTTTTGCCCGTTGCGGCCGAGTAAAGTCCCATCAGGTTAGCAATGCCGGCTTTGTTTTCAACATCGTAAGCGATACGCGGTGGGGTTTCGGCGTCAGTCTGCGCTTTGTTGATCTTCTTGATGATCGATTTCGGGTCTTCCAACAAGGTGATCACGTTTTTGGGGTTATCGTCTGATTTGGACATTTTCTTAGTCGCATCTTGCAGACTCATTACCCGCGCATTCACGGTTGGAATGTAGGGCTCAGGAATGGTAAAAATCGGTTGCTCTGGGCTGTAAATATTATTGAAACGGGTCGCGATATCGCGCGCCAGTTCCAGATGTTGTTTCTGGTCGCTGCCCACCGGTACTTGGTGCGCACCGTACAGCAGAATATCCGCGGCCATCAGCACCGGATAACCAAACAGACCGGTATTCACATCGTTGGCGTAACGTGCCGATTTGTCTTTAAACTGAGTCATACGGCTCAGCTCACCCATCTGGGTGTAGCAGTTCAAAACCCAACCGAGTTGAGCGTGCTCAGGTACGTGTGACTGAACAAATAGCGTGCTCTTTTTCGGATCAACGCCAACCGCGAGACAGATAGCCAAAGCATCCAATGTCGCTTCATGCAGTGCTTTCGGGTCTTGACGAACCGTAATCGCATGCAAATCCACAACACAGTACTGGCAGTCATAATCATCTTGCATCTGTTGCCATTGACGTAGAGCACCCAAGTAGTTACCGATACTTAGTTCACCTGACGGTTGAACACCACTCAATACAATGGGTTTGCTCATGGGTTTGATTTCCTTGTGACTGAAATTGAAATTACACAAAACAAAGTGACAAAAACCGCGCACAGAGTCGGCGCGATTCAAGCAGTGTACTCATTAACGAGTATTTTACTAGTGTGAACGGCAACTTTTACGCCGAAACGAGCACCACTTCAAGCAGAGTACCAATGTCATCAGAAACGAAGTCTGGCTCCGCATTGGCAATCGGTTCGCCGTGGTTATAACCGTAGGTTAAACCGAAGGAATAACATCCGGCATTTTTCGCCGCCAGAATGTCGTTTTTTGAATCCCCGACCATCAACATTTGCTCAGCGCTTAACTGATGCTTCTCTAATAACCAATTCAGCGCCATCGGATCCGGCTTTTTATTCGGGAAGGTATCGCCGCCAATCACATCACTGAAAAAGTGCGCGATGCCGTGTTGCTCTAGAACATCTGGCACAAATTTAGAAGGCTTATTGGTCACGAGCGCCAGAATAAAACCCGCTTGATGCAGCTCTAAAAGCGTGGTTTTAACATTAGGGTACAGGTGGCTCAGCTTGTGCCCCGTTTGTTCATAAAACTCATCAAACAGGTGACGCGCTTGAGCACGTAGCTCTGGGCTTAATTCAGGATTGATCGTTAAGCTCTGGCTGAGTGCGCGCGCAATCAACACATCCGCACCATTACCGACATAATCACGCACTTGCGCTTCGCTCACCGCCGGATAGCCGACCGCACGCGCCGCTTGATCCGCCGCTACCGCTAAATCCGGCACACTGTCGAGCAGCGTACCATCCAAATCAAAAGCAATTAATTTTATGGATTTCAAAACACGATCCTAAATCAGATTAAATCTTGGCTTTCGCCAGCTCAGCGCGCATCTGCTCAATCACCGCTTGGTAATCTGGCTGGCCAAAAATCGCCGAGCCTGCGACAAACATATCCGCACCCGCTTCGGCGATTTCACGGATATTGTCCACTTTCACGCCACCATCAATTTCCAAACGAATTGGGCGGCCGCTTTGCTTAATACGCTCACGCACCGCGCGCAGTTTATCTAAGGTATGTGAAATGAAAGATTGTCCACCAAAGCCCGGGTTCACCGACATCAGCAAAATCAAATCGACTTTATCCATGATGTAATCCAGATGATGTAGAGGTGTCGCAGGGTTCAGTACCACGCCCGCCTGACAGCCGCACTCTTTGATCAGTTGTAAAGTACGGTCAACGTGCTCTGAAGCTTCAACGTGGAAAGTGATCATGGAAGCACCGGCTTTGGCAAAATCCGGAATGATGCGATCGACCGGCTTGACCATCAAATGCACATCAATCGGTGCCGTAATGCCGTAATCGCGCAGGGCTTTACAAATCGGAGCGCCAAACGTCAGATTCGGTACGTAGTGGTTATCCATCACATCGAAATGCACCACATCCGCGCCAGCGGCCAGTACCTTGGCAACGTCTTCACCTAAACGAGCAAAATCTGCGGAGAGAATGGATGGAGCAATGAGAAAATCTTTCATACCGACCTCATGTGGAATGGAATGCGAGCTGAACACAATGTGGCCGCCATTCTACCTAAGCTCGTGATGAGATCCTAGCGCACAGCTTGCCGCTAAGCGGTGAAATCTGCCGCTTAGCCCACAAGATCACGGATTGTTTGGAAGAGTTGGGGTGAATAACGCTAACAGTTCATCCACTTTATTGCGCCCTGCGCCATTACGACTGATAGTGCGATTGGCCTTGACCACATTGAGCTGTGCTCCGCGATACAAGCGTCGAGTGTGAGTGGTATCGTGGTTAGAGATCAGTACCGAAATCCCACGTTCCTTGGCGGTTTTCTCGGCGATATCGGCTAACGCCGCTTGATCGTCTAGCGTAAAACCATTACCAGCATAAGAGGTAAAATTGGCGGTGGTCGATAGCGGTGCGTAGGGAGGATCACAGTAAATCACGCTATCGCTTTGCGCACGGGCAAACGTTTCACCGTAAGAGGCACAAATAAACGTCGCACGCTGCGCTTTTTCAGCAAAAAACTCGAGTTCTTGCTCTGGGAAATAGGGTTTTTTGTAGGAACCAAACGGTACATTGAACCCGCCTTTTTTGTTGTAACGGCACAGGCCGTTAAAACCAAAACGGTTCATATACAAGAAAGCCAACGAGCGAAACATCACATCATCGCTCTGGTTAAACTGCTTACGAATGTCGAGATAGGCTTCTTTGCGGTTATTTTCTGGCACAAACCAACGCTTAGATTCCGCAATATAATGCTGTGGTTGTACTTTCAGCAAATTGTAGAAATTGATCAGATCCGGATTGATGTCTGCCAGCAGATAACGCTCGAAATCGGTGTTAAGAAAAACCGAACCAGCGCCAACAAAAGGCTCCACGAGCTCACGAGCCTCAGGTAGATGACGTTGAATGTCTTCTACTAGGCTATATTTACCCCCAGCCCATTTCAGAAAGGCACGCTGCTTTTTCATCTACTGCTCTAATCTTTCGCCACAAAATAAGGCTGCGGAATGTAACATATTTTTCAGTGAAGCTCAGGTTTATTTCTTACGCTCAATTTCCCGCTGTACTTGGCTAAGTGATTTTGCCCAAGGGCCAAGTGCTTGTAACGGTGCAGAGAGTTTTTCTGAAGCATCGCGCGCCATTTGGATGGTCGGATAATTACCCATGGTGACAATAAACCACTCAACCTCATTGCGTTGAGTTGGGTAGATATAAACTTTATTTTGCAGCTTATGCTCATCAAGAAATGCTTGAACATCCTGCATCGAATTCATGGCCGCCAACTGCAAAGTGTAGCTGCGCGGCGACATGGCTTTTAGCTCATCACGCGCAAAAGAAAAACTCACTGGTTTAGACTGCGACGCTTGAGCCGGGGCTGTTTCTAGCGTCTTGGTTTTCAACTCAGTCACCGCTTGAGTTGATTCAACCACATGGTTAATGGCAGACGTGTCCGTGCTTTCCGCTTTATTTTGCAACAAGGCATCGACCACATCTGAATTGATCACCACGCGCTTTCCGTCATCCTCAATACCAACACTCGCGGTAGTATCAACCACATCAGGTGGCAACGCCGCCGTATCATCATCAGCACCATGAGCTGCAGAACTAGACTCGCCGTTTACGCCCAAGCTCTCTTGAGAAACTTCCCCCGAAGTGGCATTTGCATTAAGCGTGGGAATCGCCGTTTGCTCACCAGTAGCGCTTTCTGTGGTCTGCATCTCTTCCGGAACCGGTTTAGAGAGTAGCCACCAGTAACCACCACCAAGTAGCAACAGTAGTAGCAACACAACCAGAGCAATATTAAACGGTGAACCGATGATCGAGCGGATCACGACCCGTTTTTCACTTTTGGTTTCCGCCAACGCCATAATCTCCCCCGGTAATGGATTCACTTTTTTGTATGCATTACGCACTTTACGCTCAAGTTGTGGCTCAACATAGCGCATAACTCGATTTTCGAATAAGCGATCCGCTTCATCTTCGGACAACATCTCAATTTCTAAATCGATCGGCTTGTGCTCTTGCCCATAGCTTAAGCGAGTCAGCAATGCATCTAGTCCATTGTCTTGAGCAAACAGCACCACGTTGATATTCCAATGCGGGTTGCTTTGTGCTTCTAACACCAGCATCCACAATTCAGACACTAAAGACTCAGTGAGAAGATGGGCGTCATCGACCACAATCGCGATATCGCAGTTTTGCTCCTCAAACAGGCGAGCAAAACTCTCAGCCAATGCATCTTTTGGGTTATACAATGGCTCAGAAAACAGTTGTGACAAAATAGTGACACGGCGCTGCTCATCATTTTGATTAGGGTGGCACATGAGCAGAGCTTGATTTTTGTCCTGTGCCCAACTCTCTAAAAATCGCTGTGCTAACCAAGATTTTCCCGCGCCTTGGCGACCACAAACATTCACTAAATTAGAACCAAAGCGGGTCAGCAGTTGCAACCGCTCCAGTAATTCCGTTTGAGACTCTAAATCCAGTTCATGTGCCAAACTCATCGGGCCATCCTATGACAATTGTCAAAATTCAAAATGATTCGCAAAAACCTAGTTTATACCGTGCGGCAGAACTCAATGGCTTGGGCAATGATCGCTTCTGGTACACCTTTCACCACTTCAGAAGTACCGATGCTAGTCGGTAACACTAAACGCAGTTCACCCGCCAAGACTTTTTTGTCACGCATCATGTGTTGCATAAAGTCAGTAAAGGTCATGTCGTCCGGTGTGCGGATCGGCAATTGTGCTTTTTTCAGTATAGCTACGATGCGCTCAAACTGAGCCGGATCGATAAGGCCTTGTAGCCAAGCCGTTTTTGCTGCCATCACAGTACCAGCCGCCACCGCTTCACCGTGCAACCAATTGCCATAGCCCATATGTGCTTCAATCGCATGCCCGAAGGTATGACCGAGATTGAGCAGCGCTCGGATCCCAGATTCCTTCTCATCTTGCGCCACCACATCAGCCTTGATCTGACAGCAACGTGCAATCGCGTAAGTCAACGCTTGCTCGTCCAACGCATACAACGCATCCATATGCTCTTCTAACCAGTAGAAAAACGCTTGGTCGTAAATAATGCCGTACTTGATCACTTCCGCCATCCCAGCCGCAAACTCACGCTTAGGCAAAGTAGCTAGGCAGTGGGTATCAATCACGACCGCTTTAGGTTGATAGAAAGCACCAATCATATTCTTGCCCAGTGGATGATTGACAGCAGTTTTCCCTCCAACCGATGAATCAACTTGCGATAGAAGTGTGGTCGGCATTTGAATGAAATCAACACCACGCTGATAACAAGCGGCAGCAAAACCGACTAGATCACCAATCACACCACCACCGAGGGCTATGACTACCACATCACGGCTGTAATTGTGCTCAAGCAAAAAACTCAGCACCGTGTTGAAAGTTTCTAGGCTTTTGTATTGCTCGCCATCGGGCAATTCTAGCAGAGCATGCTGACAGCCTAACTGATCGAGTAAAGAGAGAATAGAAGCAGCATACAGAGGGGCAACCGTTTGATTGGTAATGACCACGACTTTCTGTTTTGCTGAGAGAGGAAGAAGGGCCGGATTGGTAAACAATCCGGCACCGATTGAGATTGGGTAGCTACGTTCACCGAGGTTGACCGTAATCCGCTCCATGGTTTTGCACTCCAATTCGAAGAAACATTACATTATGTGTTCTTCTAGCATTTTTACGATCTGATTGGCTACCACTTTTGCACTTTGATCGTCGGTACGTACCGTGATATCGGCAATCTCTTCATACAGAGGATTACGATCTTCAGCCAATTGCTCTAACACATCGCGTGGGCAATCGGTTTGCAGTAGTGGGCGCTTTTTATCGCGATTGGTACGTGCCAATTGTTTTTCGATTGTGGTTTCAAGGTATACAACGATACCACGAGCAGACAGTCGGTTGCGGTTCTCTTTACTAATTACTGAGCCACCACCCGTCGCCAGTACGATACCCTGTTGCTCGGTTAGATCATTAATAACGGCCTCTTCGCGCTTGCGGAAGCCTTCTTCACCTTCAACATCAAACACCCATGCGATATCCGCTCCGGTACGTTCTTCGATAACCGTATCAGAGTCGATAAACTCCATGTGCAGTTGTTGAGCTAGGTGTCTACCAATTGTGCTTTTGCCAGCGCCCATAGGGCCAACAAGGAAAATATTGCGTTTCTCAGCCATGTTCAGCAGTAATATACAACGTTAATTCAATGACATCGCCACAAGAGTTGTTGGACATCAGCCAACCGTAGGAATGCTTGTGGCACCTATTCCTCACCGATATTTCGTGATAAGACCCGAAATTATCTAGATATGGTGCCACTATTGCAACTTTAATTTTTGTTCGCTTGTTACGCGCACGCTAAGTTATTGAATGACCACTTTCGGCGTGACAAAAATCAGTAGTTCACTTTTACCCATTTGCTCGTACGTTCGTCTAAATAACGCCCCCAAAACAGGCAGGTCACCAAGTAATGGCACCTTATCCACAGAATTATTGATGCTGTGCTGGAAAATGCCACCCAACACAACAGTTTCTCCGTTATTCACTAGCACTTGAGTGCCGATACGTTGAGTGTCAATGGAGACGGCTTCTCCGGTTCCCGTTTTCACCGTTTCGCCACGGCGGTCTTGAGTCACGCTCAGATCGAGCACCAAACGGTTATCCGGCGTAATTTGTGGGGTGACTTTCAAGCTCAAAACGGCTTTCTTGAACGATACGGTGCTTGCACCACTAGATGAAGATTCGAGGTAAGGGATCTCTGTACCTTGTTCGATATACGCAGGCTGTTTGTTGGTGGTAATCAGACGAGGACTCGAAATGATTTCTGCCTTCGATTCATTTTGTAAAGCCGATAACTCTAAGTCCAACAGCGTATCAGAACCTAACTTAGCCACTTGGAAAGCAATCGAAGACGCGTTTGTTGAAGCGGCCGCTAAGTTAACATTCAAGAATTCATCAACCGGAAATTCATCTTCCGCCAATAACCCTTGTTGCCATAAGTTACTTTCAATGGTTCCACCTACGGAGTGACTACCATTGGTCGACATCACGCCCCAACGCACACCAAGTTCATCCAAGTTACCTTCTTTTACGGTGACAATACGAGCCTCGATCTGCACTTGTTTAACCGGAATATCCAACGATTCAATGATTTCACGGATAACCGCAATGTTATCGGGTAGCTCTCGGATCAGCAGTGAGTTAGTTCGCTCATCTATGCTGATCGAACCCCGTTCAGACAGCATGTTGACGTTGCCTTCTCCGCCAATCATCGCCGCAATGTCAGACGCTTTGGCAAAGTTGATTTTGATGATTTCAGATTTTAAATCCCCAAGTTCTTCTGCTAAACGGGCTTTTTCGAGCGCTTGTTTCTCACGCAAATCGAGCTCCTCTTTTGGCGCAATCAAAATCACATTGCCATCCACCCGTTTATCAAGCCCTTTGACTTGCAGAATGATGTCTAACACTTGCTGCCAAGGTACGCCATCCAAGCGTAAAGTCAGATTGCCGACAACCGAGTCCGATACTACTAAGTTGAAGCCGTTATAATCGGCAATCAGCTGCAATACGTTACGCACTGGAATGTCTTGGAAGTTAATCGAGATAAGCCTGCCCTCTTTTTCCAAAATGCTTTTTGGCTTGGGTTGCTCGTTCTCTTTAAGCTTGCTGATCACAACTTCAAGGTATTTACCTTTTAAGCTGTAGTCATGTTTAAACTCACCTTCGATGGTTGCAACGAGTTGTGTACTTGGCTCTTTACGGAACACTTCGACACTTTGGACTGGTGTAGAAAAATCTTTCACATCTAATAGATAGAGTTTGTCATCTGCCACATCAGTTTTCAGCAGTTCTATACTCAGCCCTTCCTGAACTTTTTGTACATCTACCACCACTGATGGTGAAGCCAACTCGACAATCAATACTGCCGCTTTATCCTTATTGACCCGAAAATCGATGTTTTCGAGCTGATTAGCGGCCGTAGAATCCGCACTCATCGCCACGGAAGAAGCACAAAGAGCAACACCAACCCACAAGGTCAGCCAAGTCTGTGCGACATAAGTTTTCAATCCATTTCTCATCGTTATATCTCTATACTTCAACCTATTATTTTAAAGCCAGCTTGACGTTACGCTGATTCCAACACCCTAAGCCATCAGGCAAGGTTTCATTAATTAACAAATAGCTGTCGTCAACTCGTGTGACTTTTCCGTTATTAATCCCTACGTACTGCCCCGCTTTGACTTTCTCGACATTACCGGCAGGTGTTTGCACAAGGGCGGATATACTTCCACCACTGCTCATCACCCCTTTTAAACGCAGTTGATGCAGTGGATAGCGCTCTAGCGGACCATTTTTCGCACGCGGTACAGGTTGCCAACAATCAGCTTTGGCCACGGGCTGGTTTTGCACTAAAGCCTCTTTTGGCAACACAAAAGGCTCGCGCCCCTTATGTTGTTGGTAGGTAGTAACTTCAAATTCTAAGATAGGCTTTAGCTTGGTCACTTCCTTACGCGCATCTCGCTCAACTTGCGCTACATAGGAAGCGAGGTCCTCTTGGTTGGCCTTACACCCCGCCAAACTAAACAAGGCAACAAGCAATAACCCAATACGGTTATTTTTCATCTTCTACCTCCTGTTTAAATTGGTAGGTGTAAGCTCTGACTCGAAAGTGCAACGTGCTACTCTCTTGGCTTACCCGCTGCCAATCCACATCATCAAAGTTGATAATGCGCGGCAGCTTGGCAATCGCTTCAGAAAAATCGCCTATGTCGTGATAGTTACCAGTCAGTTCGATATTGAGTGGCAGGCGGTACAAAAACTCTTGGCTTTCTCGCTCCCCCCAATCAATCCGTGTAAACGTCAAGGAATTATCGAGACCAAGTTGGTTAACGGAAGCGAGCATGCTGGCAAGTTCTTTTTGCACCGGTAATTGGCGCAATAAAAAATCGTAACGCTCTTTGAGCTCATCCAATTGAGCTTGGATTTGCGGTAAGGCGGCTACTTTATTCGCCTTGATACGCAGGGTAGCTTTAACGGTTTCTTCTTCTTGCTTTAACACGGCAATGTCGTCTTGCTTGGGCATGAGATAGAACCAATAACCAGCCCCCTGAGTCAGTAACATCAACAGCAAGATCACCATCAATTGAGGCAGCAGTGGCCACTCGGTGATTTCATCGAGTTCTAACTCTTGAAAACTAGCCATTGTGTGCACCTCCCTCTTGCGGATTAGAGGCTGGGGTTAAAATTTGGAAGGAGACTTTAAAGCTCTGAAATTGCTTACCAAATCGCTTGTTGCCCGAAACAATCTCGTGCATTTCAACCTCACTCAATTTGGCCGATTTTTCCAAGTTATCGAGCATGGTTGCCAAACGTGCAGTGGAATCACTAATCCCTGTCATTTCTATCTCACGACCATTCATTTTGATCTTGTCGACATAGACTCCCTCAGGAATGAGAGCTGGCATCTGGTTCATAAACTCGGTGGTTTTATTACGCTTTTGCTGTAACTGCTCAACCACGGTTAAACGCGTCAGTAAAGCTTTATGATCCTCTTCAGCAATTTTCAGTTTAGCGATCTGCTGATCCAACGCGAAAATGTGCTGCTTTAAATAGCCGATGCGCTCTTGCTGTTTGGCCATTTGCCCACTTAAGTATTCACCAGCACCAAACTGCATCAGTACCGCAAGCAAAACACCAAGTGTCACTAACCCCAAAAAGCGCCGCTTATGCGCTTCGCGCCGTTTATCTCGCCACGGTAGTAAGTTAATGTTATGCAGCATGTTCACTCTCCAACCATGCTAAACCACGCAATGCAAGGCCTGCTGCAGTGCTAAAGCGCTGCCCATCAATCACTTGACGTTTACGCTTTGTAACGTTCATTTTGAACAGTGAAAACGGATTCAAGACTTCGCAAGGCAGTGACAATCGCTGATAGAGCGCCTCTTCCAATCCCGCTATCGTTGCTCCACCACCAGAGAGCCATAAGCCACTCAAGCTTTGTGCGCCATGCACTGAAGTAAATAGTTGAATTTGACGTGCGACTTTATCAACAAACTCGTTGATGAAGCGCTGAGTCGGATCTTGCGCGAATGTCTGACCAAAGGCTTGAGCACCATGCGAATCCCCCTCAAGAGCGCGCGTGCCCAAAGGCACATCTTTATAGAAAGGCATTTTTTCCGTGAAATCGAGACACAATGAACTTTGGGTATAGCCAACATCAATCAGCATCCAATCAGGGCGTCGATAAGCGCGACTCGCGAGTTGCCATAAATGGAGCAAACTATGCACTTGCACATCCATCAAAATCGGTTCAAAGCCCGCTTTTTTACTGGCTTGTAAACGACTTTCGACCACATCTCGCTTGGTGGCATAAACATGAAAGGTAGTGGTCGCCGTGCGCACCAGATTTTTTTCTGCCACTTTAACGAAATCAAGGCTCAGTTCTTCGACCGGAAACGGGGATTGATGAGAAAAAGCCTGATAGATCGCAAACTCTTGTTCTCTATGCTCAAGATCGCTATCTATTTGTAATACTTTGCTTATTACTGCGTTATCCGGAATTGCAACCGCGACTTTGTGACTAAATAGTGGTAACCCCTTTTTTAGTTCTTTGAGTTTCTTTACAATTTTCTGATAATCGAGCGTGTGATTATCGGTGAAAATATCAGCGGTAACGAGCAACTCCTCATACCCCACAAGCGCATAAGTGTCGCCCATAGGTTTGAGCACCACCGCTTTTATGCTGTGATGGCCGATATCAATACCCGTAACTAATGATTTACCCATGAGGCTAAACTCCAGTAAAGAGGTTCAGCTCGACAGGCCTATTTCTCAAAAAATAGGCAGATGATATTTTGCGAGCTAAGGTTTTAGCCTAGAGTACAAGGGTTTGCATTAGTGCAGCCTCAACTAAACAGGGATTCTCCGGTGAAGTTCATAAAGCGTTTATTAGTATTTTCATTGATTTGCATTATTCTTGGAGTCACTACAATCTTTGGTTTCTATTTCTACGTGAAATCAGAATTGCCAGATGTTGCCACTCTACGTGATGTCCAATTACAAACTCCAATGCAGGTCTTTAGTCAGGATGGCAAGCTGATCGCTCAATTTGGCGAAAAGCGCCGTATTCCGCTCAAACTGGAAGAGATGCCCAAAGAGTTGATTGAAGCGGTGATAGCCACCGAGGACTCTCGCTATTACGAACACTACGGTTTCGACCCGATTGGTATCACCCGTGCCGCGTTTGCAGTGGTCGCCTCGGGTAGTGCCTCTCAAGGGGCAAGCACCATTACTCAACAGCTTGCACGTAACTTTTTCCTCTCTAATGAGAAGAAAGTGATGCGCAAAATCAAAGAGATCTTCATTGCCATCCATATTGAACAGCTGTTAAGCAAGCAAGAGATCTTAGAGCTTTACCTGAACAAGATTTATCTCGGCTACCGCTCTTATGGTGTCGGTGCTGCTGCACAGGCGTATTTTGGTAAAGAGGTAAAAGATCTGACCTTAGGTGAGATTGCTCTGATTGCAGGTCTACCGAAAGCTCCCTCAACCATGAACCCGATCTACTCGGTAGAACGTGCCACCAACCGCCGCTATGTGGTTTTGCTGCGTATGTTGGATGAGAAGTACATCACTCAAGCAGAGTATGATGCGGCACGAGCAGAACCTGTCACATCCAAATATCACGGCGCAGAGATTGAACTGAACGCTCCTTATGTCGCGGAGATTGCCCGCGCTTGGATGGTTGAGCGTTACGGTGAAGAAGCGGCTTACACTTCTGGTATGAATGTGTATATGACGGTTGAATCGAAACTGCAAAAAGCAGCCAACCAAGCGGCGATCAATAACTTATTGGCCTACGATGAACGCCACGGTTATCGTGGTGCAGAAAAAGAATTGTGGAAAGATAAACAACCCGCATGGAATCAGACCCAACTCACCGAATACCTCAATAATGAACCCACTTATGGCGACATGTACCCAGCGGTGGTGTTGAACGTAGAGGACAAATCTGCACGAGTTTGGATAAAAAGCTATGGTGAACAAACCCTTGCTTGGGAAGACATTAACTGGGCACGCCGTTTTATTAATGACGACCGCCAAGGACCACTGCCGAAAAGTGCCACTGAGTTTTTAGCCGCTGGACAACAGATTTGGGTTCGTCCTCATAATAGTAATGAAGAGCAACCCACCGCTTGGAAACTGAGCCAAGTTCCCAATGCCAACACTGCGTTTATCGCAATGAATCCTGATAATGGTGCGGTATTAGCGCTGGTCGGTGGCTTTAACTTTGTGCACAACAAGTTTAACCGTGCCACCCAATCGGTTCGTCAGGTAGGTTCAAGTATCAAGCCCTTTATCTACTCTGCTGCCCTCAATAAAGGGATGACGCTAGCAACACTGATCAATGATGCACCGATTAACCAGTGGGATGAAAGCCAAGGTACAGCTTGGCGTCCGAAAAACTCACCACCGACTTATACTGGCCCAACTCGATTAAGAATTGGTTTAGCCCAATCTAAGAACGTGATGGCAGTACGTGTTCTCCGCGAAGTTGGCTTGGATGAAACTCGCGAATACTTAACTCGCTTTGGTTTCGACTTAGATCAGTTACCACGTTCAGAAACCATTGCGCTAGGTGCTGGCAGTTTAACTCCAGTCAAAGTGGCACAAGGTTTTTCAGTGTTTGCCAATAATGGTTATTACGTTGAGCCATTCTATATCAGCCGCGTTGAGAACCCGTTTGGTAAAGTAGAATTTAGTGCAACACCGAAAGTGGTTTGCCACAGCCAATGCTCGTCAGAGTTGAATGAGTTTGCCGAGCAAGACGCAGCTAACCCATATGCTCCAAAAGTCATTTCCGAGCAAAATGCGTTTTTAACTCGCGAAATGTTGTACAGCAATATTTGGGGCGGTGGTGAATGGAGCTCAGATACCGGATGGAATGGCACTGGTTGGCGTGCTCAGTCACTCAAGCGACGTGATATCGGGGGCAAAACCGGAACCACCAACGACTCAAAAGACGCTTGGTATAACGGTTATGGTCCTGGCATCGTTGGCATCGCTTGGGTAGGTTTTGATGACCATAGTCGTAACCTTGGTAAAACGGCCCCCAACCCGAATCTCGATGACGATGTCTCTGGTGCTGAATCGGGCGGTAAGACCGCGCTGCCCGCATGGGTTGAGTTTATGTCAATCGCGCTACAAGATGTTCCCGTGCAACAAAAAGTTGTACCGGATAACATCGTTCGTGTACGCATTGATCGTGATACTGGGTTACTGACCAATAAGTTAGATTCGAGCTCTATGTTTGAGTATTTTGAAGCAGGCACTGAGCCAACAGAATACGTCAGCGACAATGTGAATGAATCTATCTATTCATCAGGTTCGGGAGAAGAGCTGTTCTAATCAGCTTTCAACGAAAAGTAAAAAGAGGCTGAACACAGCCTCTTTTTTATTGGATGGCAATGTGCAATTAATCCGCTTGCTGCAAACGCTGCTTAATCACTGCGGCTAACTGCTCAAAACGTTGACGTAATGGCGATCCGGGACGATAGACCAACACCAAGCGACGTGATGGAATAGGATTCACCGCACGCAAATAACACACTCCATCTTTTTTCTTGTCTTCCGGTAATGCCAGCTGCGGCAGTAACGTAATGCCGGCTCCCGCCGCCACCATATTGCGCAAAGTTTCCAAACTGGTCGCTTTAAAACGCTCATCATCTTTCGCGCCTGCGGCAAAACAGAAACCTAACGCTTGATCTCGTAAGCAGTGACCATCTCCTAAAGCGAGTACGGTTTTGCCTTTAAGCTCTAACATTTCTACTTCATCGCGCTCAGCCCAAACATGATCGCAAGGCACGGCAATACTCATCACTTCATCATACAGCTCTATTTCTTTAAACGGCGCGGTCTCTTCCACCGAAGCGAGTACCAAGCAATCGAGTTTGCCATCTTCAAGTTGACGCACTAATTGGCTGGTCTGCGCTTCATGCAGATAAAGCTCCAACTCAGGAAAACGTTCTTTCAGTGTTGGGATAATCCTAGGCAGCAAATACGGCCCTAAGGTCGGAATAAAGCCAATGTGCAATGGCCCTGTCATGGCTCCGGTTTGCTGGTTGGCCATATCTTTGAAGGTTTTCACCTCAGAAAGAATTTTCTTTGCTTGATCAACCAGTTGTAGCCCAGCTTCAGTAAACAGAACTCGGCGGCTACTGCGCTCAAGTAAGGTGGTTCCGATTTCATCTTCTAGCTTACGAATTTGGCCACTTAAGGTGGGTTGGCTGACAAAGCACGCTTCCGCCGCTTTGCGAAAATGCTTGTGGTCGGCTAAGGCCACCAAATATTCAAAATCACGAATGTTCATACTTCACCCAGATAGAATGCATCTATCAAAACCATAGCATTAAACGATTAGAGCTATCAAAGCATTTCTTTAACAATAGCCAGCAACAAGAGAGCCCATCTCATTGAATTAAAATCACATCTTAAATCTGAGGTAAGACATGTTTACATCTAAAGAAGGTCACACTATCCCACAAGTTACTTTCCCAACCCGCCAAGGTGATGCTTGGGTTAACGTCACAACAGATGAACTATTCAAAGATAAGACCGTTATCGTGTTTAGCTTGCCGGGTGCATTTACTCCAACCTGTTCATCCACTCACCTGCCGCGCTACAACGAGCTGTTCCCAGTTTTTAAAGAACATGGTGTCGATAGCATTTTGTGCGTATCGGTGAACGATACTTTCGTGATGAACGCGTGGAAAGATGACCAAAACGCAGACCAAATTACTTTCATCCCCGATGGCAATGGTGAGTTCACTAATGGCATGGGCATGCTGGTGGATAAAAATGATCTTGGCTTTGGTAAACGCTCATGGCGCTACAGCATGCTGGTTAAAAACGGCGTCGTAGAAAAAATGTTTATCGAACCGAATGAGCCGGGCGACCCGTTCAAAGTATCGGACGCAGATACCATGCTCAAATACATTGCCCCTCAATACAAGGTGCAAGAATCAGTGACCATTTTCACTAAGCCAGGTTGCCCTTATTGCGCCAAGGCGAAACAAGCATTGATTGATGCCGGTCTACAGTATGAAGAGCTGATTTTAGGTAAAGACGCCACCACCGTGAGCCTGCGCGCTGTTTCTGGCCGCACCACGGTGCCACAAGTGTTTATCGGTGGTAAGCACATTGGTGGTAGCGATGACTTAGAAGTCTACCTAAATCAATAAGCTCCGAAGGCTCCCGCTAGGGAGCCTCACTCTCCTGCAGACCAATAAAACCGATTGAGGAACCATAATGAAACAGATTCACGTTGACGTCGCCATTATCGGCGGTGGCACAGCTGGCCTTGGCGCTTATCGTGCAGCGAAAGCTTACACTCAGAATGTGGTGATGATTGAAGGCGGCCCTTACGGCACCACCTGTGCGCGTGTGGGTTGTATGCCCTCCAAACTGCTGATTGCTGCCGCAGAAAGCGTACACCAGATTGAAAAAGCCCCTGGCTTTGGTGTTTACCCACAAGGTGAGACTGTCATTAATGGCCGTGAAGTGATGGATCGCGTCAAACGCGAACGTGATCGCTTTGTCGGTTTTGTACTGGAAGGGGTGGATTCCATTCCAGAGCAAGACAAGATTGCAGGCTACGCGAAGTTTATTGATAACCATACACTGCAAGTGGATGAGCACACACGTATTCATGCCAAGCGTGTAGTCATTGCAACAGGCTCACGTCCTGCTTATCCAGCAGTATGGAATGAACTCGGTGATCGCCTAGTCGTTAACGACGATGTATTTGAGTGGGATGATCTTCCACAAGCGGTCGCTGTGTTTGGACCGGGAGTGATCGGTTTAGAACTTGGCCAATCCCTACATCGTTTAGGGGTGAAAGTGAAAGTGTTTGGCTTAGGCGGCCAAGTGGGACCACTGACCGATCCAGAAGTCATGGCTTACGCGAATCGTGCTTTCCAACAAGAGTTTTATCTCGATGCAGACGTGAAAGTCGAAAGCATGAAACGTATTGATCGCGATAAAGTGGAAATCCAATTTATCAACCAGCAAGGTGAGCTAGAAACCTTCATCGTGGATTATGTGCTTGCGGCGACAGGTCGTCGTCCCAACGTTGACAAATTAGCACTGGACAATACCGATGTTGTACTGGATGAACGTGGCGTACCCAAAGCGGATCACTACACACTGCAAACTTCGGTACCTTCGATTTTTATTGCAGGCGATGCCAGCAACCAAATCCCGCTGCTGCATGAAGCCGCTGACCAAGGTCGTATTGCAGGTGATAACGCAGGCCGCTTCCCAGACATTCGCGCGGGTTTGCGCCGCTCAGCAATTTCTGCGGTATTTTCTGACCCACAAATTGCCATGGTCGGAGAAACCTATAAGCAACTGACCCAGCGTTTGGGTAACTGTGGCTGCTTTGCTGTGGGTGAAGTGTCGTTTGAAAACCAAGGCCGTTCACGAGTGATGCTACGCAATAAAGGTTTGCTACATGTGTATGGTGAGCAAGGCACTGGCCGTTTCCTTGGTGCTGAAATGATGGGACCGAATGCCGAGCATTTAGCACACTTACTGGCTTGGGCGCACCAAAACCAAATGACCATTTCGCAAATGCTCGATATGCCTTTCTACCATCCAGTGATTGAGGAAGGGGTACGTACCGCTCTGCGTGACCTCAATGCGAAACTGCATCTTGGTCCAGAAATGATCAAACACTGTTTGGATTGTGGCCCGGGCTGTTAATTTGCCGCGCACTCAGAATCGATTCTTTCTGTAAAAATGCCAAAGCCTGAGGTCAACCTCAGGCTTTTTGTATTGGATTGCATTTGCCGTTGAATTCATTCACTTCTAACTTTCCTTAACTCTGCACTCAGGCTTCAGCATCATACTTGCGGTGGGTTATACTCCTTGATGTTTTAGCAACTCGGTGTTGTTCACCGACTGACAATCACGTCTGTTGGCTTAAGGTGGAGCGTATGGCTTGTGGAGAATGCAGCGAACATTGGTTTTGGAAAAAAATTGGCCGCTGTCAACGCTGTATGGATCAACTCACGGTGTTATCCGTGCTTGCCTGGATCGTTTGGTTTTGGGGGTTTAAGGATGCGCCAACGAGCATTGAATCGATCACTCTGATCTTCGCCGGTTTTGCTTTTAACGGTTTACTGTTTCTGCATTTATGGATGAAGTACGTGATCTTACCTTGGCGAAAACGACAAGGAAAAGAGGACTAAAGCAGCACCAAGCGTCTTTGCTAAGGCTTCTGTACTACTTCAATGCTATAGGAAAGAAAAAAGCCCTAAACCTAGTACAGATTTAGGGCCTTCTTAGATTCTTCTAAGAAAAAGCAGTGGTATTGTAGTAGACCGGACTTTCACCGAAAGGTTCACAAAAAAATGATCTTTTTTACGATCTTTTTTGTTTGAATGATTTTCCATTTATTAGTCAGTGAGTTAACCAACTGCTTTTTCTCTATCTCCTATGGCGAAGTGAATTATCGCGATTTAAGACTTCACTCGCGTTTGAGCCTGTTCCACCGCATGCGCCACTTGTTTTGGTGATACACCACCCAGTGCACAACGTTTCTCTAAACAAGACTCAATGGTCAGAACCGGATACACATCTTGCTCGATCAATGATGAAAACTGTTGTAGCTCAGCCAGTGAAAGTTCTTCCAAAGCCACACCTTTGCCAATTGCCGCGACAACAGCCACACCGACAATATGGTGCGCCTCGCGAAATGGAATCCCTTTCGCGACTAGATAATCCGCCAATTCAGTCGCGTTCGAGTAGCCTTGTTTGGCCGCTTCTAACGTACGCGCCGCATTCACTTTAATCCCATCAAAGCAAAGTCCCGCCATTTGCAAACAATCAAACCAAGTGTCGAGCGCATCAAATAGCCCTTCTTTATCTTCTTGCATGTCTTTGTTGTACGCGAGAGGGAGTGCTTTCACGGTCATCATCATCCCCGCCAACGCACCGTAGACGCGTCCGGTTTTACCGCGGATCAACTCCAGCGCATCGGGGTTTTTCTTTTGTGGCATCAGTGAAGAGCCAGAGGTCACTGTATCAGCTAATTCAATAAAGCCCGCTTCACCTGTGGTGTAGAAGATCATGTCTTCCGCCAGACGCGACAAATGCAGCATCGAAATGGATGCGACTGACATCAGCTCCATCACATGATCGCGATCGGAGACTGCATCCAGCGAGTTACGTGTCGCGCGAGTGAAACCAAGATCCGCGGCTAACACCTCGCGATCAATTGCGTAAGCGGTTCCTGCTAATGCACCAGAACCGAGCGGTGAGGTGTTTAAACGCGCCAAAGCATCAGTCAAACGGGACTCATCACGCTCAAACATCTCCAAATAAGCTAAACACCAATGGGCAAAAGTCACCGGTTGCGCACGTTGCAAATGGGTGTAGCCCGGTAAAACCGTCGCTTGGTGCTCAGCAGCCACCGCCACTAACTGTTGTTGCAGCGTTTTCAGAGCAAAGAGCAGATGAACGCCCTGATCGCGACACCAGAGCTTAAGATCGGTCGCAACCTGATCATTACGCGAACGCCCTGTGTGCAGTTTTTTACCGAGATCACCGACTTGCTCAATCAGCTTCTGCTCCACCCAAGAGTGAATATCTTCCGCATCAGAAGCTAAGATTTGCTCCGGATCTTGCTGAACCGATTTCAGCAGGTAATTTAACGCCTGCTCTAACTGTTGTTGCTCATGCACGCTCAAGACATTGACGGAGACCAAGGCTTTTGACCAAGCGATTGATCCAACAATATCTTGCTCGGCTAAGCGATAATCAAAACGCAGTGAATCATTGAATGCTTTAAACCGACTGTCCGCCGCTTGGGTAAATCTTCCGCCCCATAATGCCATGCTTAATCTCCTGCTTTCCTCTCACCGCAACCGCCGTCGAGGATGTGATAACTGAAAATGACCCCAAACTCATTGGAGTTGCAGATAGGCGGCAAGTGAGTGAATCCCCATGAGCATAGATAAACTATGTGATTGGGGTGAATGAACGTAGCCAACACCGCTGCAACTTCAAGTAGGAAGGGGATAAGGATCGCAGTGCGATCCTTATGTTATAAACCGATGACAGTGCTTATTACTGCTTGTTTTGGCTCAGAGCGCGGATGCGGCTCGACAGCGAGTAAAGACGGATGAAGCCGCCTGCGTGGCTGTGGTCATACACTTCATCTGCACCAAAGGTCGCGAAATCTTCTGAGTAGAGGCTGTTAGCCGAACGTTTTTGCGTTGCCACGGCTTGGCCTTTGTACAGCTTGATCACCACTTCACCGTTGACATCTTTCGCCAGCTCATCGGCTGCCGCAAATACCGCCTGACGTAGTGGAGTGAACCAACGACCATCATAAACAAGGTGTGACGCTTTAATACCCAGCTCTTCACGGAATTCGAATGAGGTTTTATCCAGCACCAGTTGTTCAACGGCACGCAGCGCTTCCATGATGATGGTGCCTCCCGGAGTTTCGTAACAGCCGCGAGATTTCATACCTACCAGACGGTTTTCCACGATGTCGATACGACCTACACCATGCTTCGCACCTTTTTGGTTGAGGTACAGCAAAGCGTTGTAAGGGGTCATGGCTTCACCATCAACAGCGACCACTTCGCCATGCGCAACTTGCAGCGTGACATATTCTGCTTCGTTAGGCGCTTGCTCAGGATCAACCGTCCACACCCAGCAATCTTCATTTGGCGCATTCCATGTACTTTCCAAAACGCCACCTTCGGTAGAAACGTGCCATGCGTTGGCATCACGCGAGTAGATCTTGGTCAATGATGCGGCACAAGGAATGTTGCGCTCGGCAAGGTAATCCAAACACGCTTCACGGCTACGTAGATTCCACTCACGCCAAGGCGCAATCACATGCAGATCCGGAGCCAGTGCCGCAAAAGCACCTTCAAAACGCACTTGGTCGTTACCTTTACCAGTACAGCCGTGTGCCAGTGCATCCGCTCCCACTTTACGCGCGATTTCGACTTGTGCCTTAGCAATCACCGGACGCGCCATTGAAGTACCGAGTAAGTATTTACCTTCATAGTAAGCGCCCGTTTTCAGCGTTGGGTAGATGTACTCTTTAACGAATTCTTCTTTCAGGTCAACGATGTAACATTCCGAGGCGCCCGATGAGAGCGCTTTCGCTTCTACACCTTTCAGTTCCTCATCACCTTGACCAACGTCAGCCACAAACGCCACCACTTCACAGTCATAATTTTCTTTTAACCATGGAATGATCACCGACGTGTCCAGACCGCCAGAATATGCCACAACTACTTTTTTAACTTGTACTTTACTCATTGATGTATCTCCATATTCCTGGCTCTGCGCTTGGCGGTCAGTGCTCAGGTTTAATCAAATTAGTGACTTAAAATCTTAAGGTAGAAAACGGGTGCCGATGCTTCCGCCGCCAAATAACTTGGCGAGCTTCTCTGGGTAACGCCAGGTAGCCACTTCAATCGGCCGTCCTAAATCTTGCGCCGCTTCCAATGCCGCTTTCACTTTGACGATCATGCCGTCGGTAATGACTTTGCCAGCAATCAGTGCATCCGCTTGTTTGGCATCTAAGGTGGCGATGAGGTGGCCTTTGCCATCCAGCACACCGCTGACATCAGAAAGCAGTACCAATTCCGCATCCAGAGCACCCGCCACAGCAACCGCCGCTTGGTCAGCGTTGACGTTCATCATCTGCCCTTCCGCAGTTAGGCCAATCGAGCTAATGATGGGCATCGCACCAGTAGCCAAAATCGCTTGCAGCAAAGTGGAATCGCCCGGCGTGGCTTTGCCGACTGCGCCCAGTTCAGGATCTAATTCCTCGACGTGGCATAAACCGCCATCCGCCAGTGACAAACCCACGGCATTGATGCCATCTTTGATCGCTTGGCCTTGCAGCATCTTGTTTGCCGTACCTGCGAGAGCTCCGGCAATGATCGGAATTTGATCGTATGGCGTAACGCGTAAACCATCTTTCTTAACCGATTTGAGTTGCAGCTTCGCCATCAACTCATCGACCAGATAACCACCGCCATGCACGATCACGATGCGTCGCTGGGCTTGGTTCTGATATTGGGCAATTGCACCAAACAGTTTGCTAAGTGTCTCTGCGCAATCGAGCGCCGCACCGCCTAACTTAATCACTAAAGGACTGAGCTTGAGATCTGACATGTTGAACCCTTACACCAACGCGGTTAATTCATCGAAACCGTAGTGAATATTTAAACACTGCATCGCTTGACTCGATGCGCCTTTCAATAAATTGTCGATAGCAGACACCACTATGATGTGACGTCCTTGTACCTTCCAGCCGAGGTCACAAAATGGGGTGAACTCGACATCTTGAATCCGTGGCAAACCATTAGGGAAACGCACCAACGGTTTATCTTGATACGCCTTGTTAAAGGCTTCTGCGACTTGCTGCTCGGTGACACCATCCGCCAATTTCATGGTGATGGTAGCCAGAATGCCGCGCTTAAAGTTGCCAAGATGCGGGGTGAAGATCACCTCACAGCCTAGGTGAGTCGCAATTTCTGGCTGGTGACGGTGGTTAAACACACCGTAGGGTTGCAAGCTCACTTCGCAAAAACTGTTGGTCATGGTGGCTTTACGTCCCGCACCTGAGACACCACTCACCGCGTTAATCACTGGCCATTGGGTGGTGTCGAGTAACCCTTCCACCAACAGAGGCTTAATCGCCAGTTGCGATGCCGTTGGGTAGCAACCCGCAACGGCAATCATTGGGCTGGTTTTGATCGCTTCCGCATTCCACTCAGCAAGGCCATACACCGCTTTTTCTAACCATTCAGAATGCTGATGAGCAAAGCCATAGAAGGTTGGATAAAACGCCTCGCTCTGCACCCGAAATGCACCCGACAGATCAAACACCTGACAACCTTGAGCTAAAAATTGTGGCGCGAGGTCATGACTCACTTCATGCGCAGTAGCCAGAAAGACCACATCACACTCGGCCGCAACAGCATCCACGTCAGCCAAAGCTTGCACTGGCATATCAATCAACCCAGCCACTCGACCATGCAACTGCGACAGTGATTTGCCCGCATCCACACTGTTGGCGGAAACATATAAACCTGATAGCGTGAGTTGTGGGTGCTTGTGCACCATAAGAGCCAGTTCTGCTCCGGTGTAACCGCTTGCGCCGATGATGGTGGTTTTTAACATCAAAAACATCCGTATTAAGTGGTGAAAGAGAGCGGATAACGCTGATTATTCATCTTTCAAAATTGCGATTAATTGGTTTTTTATTCACTTAAAGTGATTTAATATGTGTTTTACAATTTCACCGACACTCTGTCAATAGCAGGAGCAAAGATAAAATGCCGTTACCCAGTTTCCTTGAGGTCTATGAAGGCCTGATTTCAACCTCTTCTATCAGTTCGACCGATGCGCGCTGGGATGAAGGTAATGAGCAGGTGATCGCAAAATTAGCCGATTGGCTCAGCGCGCTCGGTTTTTCGATTCAGATTGAGCAAGTCGCCCCCAATAAGCAGAATTTGATTGCCAAACTCGGTAGCGGTGAAGGCGGTTTATTATTGGCAGGACACAGTGATACTGTGCCGTTTGATGAAGGCCGCTGGAATTACAACCCGCATGCGCTCACGCAAGCCAATAATCGCTTCTATGGATTAGGGACCGCGGATATGAAAGGTTTCTTCGCCTTTATTTATGAAGCGGTGAAAAACGTCGATTGGCGCAAACAAACCAAGCCGCTGTATGTGCTGGCGACCTGCGATGAAGAAACCACCATGCTCGGTGCACGCCACTTTACCGAAAACGCCCCATTTAAACCGGATTACTGCATCATCGGTGAACCCACCAGCTTAGTGCCGATCCGTGCGCACAAAGGCCATGTGGCGAATGCCATTCGCGTGACCGGTAAATCTGGCCATTCATCCAATCCAGCGCTGGGGGTTAATGCGATTGAGATCATGCACGAAGTGCTGTTTGCTCTCATGCAGCTGCGCGATCGCTTAATTAAAGAATATCACCATCCGGGATTTGAAATTCCGACTCCAACGCTGAACCTTGGTCACATTCATGGTGGCGATAGCCCGAACCGAATTTGTGGTTGCTGCGAACTGCATTATGACGTTCGCCCTCTTCCAGGCATTAGCTTAGATGGTTTAGATAACCTGATGCGTGACGCACTACGTGATGTACAGCAAAAGTGGCCGGGACGTATTGAACTCGTCCCGCTGCATGACCCGATCCCCGGTTATGAGTGCGCCCATGATCACCCGTTTATTCATGGCATTAGCGAAATCTGTGAGCAAGAAGCACAAACCGTAAACTACTGCACCGAAGCGCCTTTCTTGCAGCAAGTTTGCCCAACGTTAGTGCTTGGCCCAGGTTCGATCGATCAAGCCCATCAGCCGGATGAGTTTTTAGCCTTTGAATTCATCGATCCAACCGTGCGTGTGCTGTCACGCGCCATGCAGAAATATTGTTTCTAAATTGATCGCCCCAAGCTCTGTCTTGGGGCTTTTTGTAAGAAAATTTCAATACTTTCGCGCTTTTGGTTAAACAATACATATCCCAAAGAGGCTGAACTATAAATGAAATCTTAGTCTTAACAGCAAGCACACTAGACAAAGTGGTCAAGATTGTGTAATTAACAGAACTCACATTGGATGTAATTTTTTTTCAAGGCAGGATGACAATGAACGAAAAATACGCTGCGCTCAAAAGTAACGTAAGCATGTTAGGACGACTACTCGGCCAGACGATTCAAGCCGCCGATGGCGACGTTATTTTAGAGAAAGTGGAAACCATCCGAAAACTTTCCAAATCCGCCAGAACGGGCAACCAAGCTGATCGCGAGCTACTGATCGAAGAGATCAAAAATCTTCCCAATCACCAACTGACCCCTGTCGCTCGTGCCTTTAACCAATTCCTTAATCTGACCAACATTGCCGAGCAGTATCACACCATCTCGCGCCACTGTGAAAGCCATGTGAATGAGTTGGATGCCATTGGTAGCTTGTTTGCCAAACTCACGCAAAACTCGGTCAGTAAATTCGATACGGCACAGGCCATTCGTGATCTGAACATTGAACTGGTATTGACCGCTCACCCGACTGAGATCACTCGTCGCACCATGATCAACAAGCTAGTCAAAATTAACGAATGCTTGTCCAAACTCGAACTGAGTGAACTCTCTTCAAAAGAGCGCCATAAAACCGAGCGTCGCCTTGAGCAGTTGATCGCGCAAAGCTGGCACTCGGATGTGATCCGTCAGCAGCGTCCAACGCCACTGGATGAAGCCAAATGGGGCTTTGCGGTGGTGGAGAATTCTCTGTGGCATGCGGTACCAGAATTTTTACGCGAGTTGGATGAACAGGTGAAATCTCACTTGGGTGAAGGTTTACCGATTGATGCACGCCCTGTGCACTTCTCATCATGGATGGGCGGTGACCGCGATGGTAACCCATTTGTTACCCACACCATCACTCGCGAAGTGCTATTACTGTCACGCTGGAAAGCGGCCGATTTGTATCTCACCGATATCAATGAGCTGGTCAGCGAACTTTCGATGACCAAGTGTAATGAGGCAGTACGCACTTTAGCGGGTGAGGAGCATGAACCTTATCGCGCGATCCTCAAGCAACTGCGCAGTTTGCTACAAGAGACGATTGATATTCTTGAAGCTAAACTGAACGGTCAAAAGCTTGCTGTGAAGGCACCACTACAAAACGTCGATCAGTTGTGGGAACCGCTTTACGCTTGTTACCAATCACTGCATGAGTGTGGCATGGGCGTAATTGCGGATGGTTCACTGCTCGATACTCTACGTCGCATCAAAGCGTTCGGCGTGCATCTGGTTCGCCTCGATGTTCGTCAAGAAAGTTCACGCCATGCGGAAGTGATTTCGGAACTGACCCGTCATCTCGGCATCGGTGATTACAATCAGTGGAGCGAACAAGACAAGATCGCTTTCCTGACCACTGAACTGAATTCTAAACGTCCGCTGCTGCCGCGCGACTGGCAACCCTCTGCACAAGTCAAAGAAGTTCTGGATACCTGTAAGATCATTGCTGCGCAATCCAAAGATGCGTTTGGCGCTTATGTGATCTCTATGGCGCGCACCGCATCGGATGTCCTCGCAGTTCACCTGCTACTACAAGAAGCGGGATGTCCTTATCGTATGGATGTCTGCCCGCTGTTTGAGACCTTAGATGACTTGAACAACGCCGAATCGGTGATCCGTCAGTTGATGAGTATCGATCTGTATCGCGGCTTTATTCAGAACCACCAAATGGTGATGATTGGTTATTCAGACTCAGCGAAAGATGCCGGCGTAATGGCGGCAGGCTGGGCGCAGTACCGCGCAATGGATGCCTTAGTCAAAGTCAGTGAAGAAGCGGGTATTGAGCTGACGTTGTTCCATGGTCGTGGCGGCACGATTGGCCGTGGCGGCGCTCCTGCCCATGCGGCACTGCTTTCTCAGCCACCGAAGAGCTTAAAGGGCGGCCTGCGCGTAACAGAACAAGGCGAGATGATCCGCTTTAAACTGGGTTTGCCAGAAGTGGCGGTGAACAGCTTCAACATGTACGCCAGTGCCATTTTGGAAGCCAACTTACTGCCACCACCAGAGCCAAAACAAGAATGGCGCGATCTGATGAATGTCCTGTCGGAAGTGTCGTGTGAGGCCTATCGCCATGTCGTGCGTGGTGAGCCTGATTTTGTCCCTTACTTCCGCCAAGCCACACCTGAATTGGAATTGGGCAAACTGCCACTCGGTTCACGCCCATCAAAACGTAATCCAAACGGTGGGGTTGAGAGTTTACGTGCGATCCCATGGATTTTCTCATGGAGCCAAAACCGCTTGGTATTACCCGCTTGGTTAGGTGCTGGTGAAGCCATTCAATTCTCCATTGATCAAGGTCACCAATCACTACTTGAAGAGATGTGCCGTGAATGGCCATTCTTCTCAACTCGCTTAGGCATGCTTGAGATGGTGTACACCAAGTGCAGCGCGGAAATTGCACGTTACTACGATGAGCGCTTAGTGGAACCTGCTCTGCGTTCACTCGGTGAGAAACTGCGCGCGCAACTTCAGAAAGACATCAAAACCGTACTCAATGTAGAAAACAACGAGAACCTGATGCAAAGCGATCCTTGGGGACAAGAGTCGATTCGTCTGCGCAATATCTACGTGGAACCACTCAACATGTTGCAAGCTGAACTGCTCTATCGCACCCGTCAATCGGAGCTCTTAGCGCCAGAGCTAGAAGAAGCCTTGATGGTGACTATAGCGGGAATTGCAGCGGGAATGCGCAATACTGGTTAACAAATCGCAAAATCTCAGCATAGAACACCAAAAGGCTGCAACTTAGTGGCCTTTTGTTTTACATTTTTGCATTATTGAGAATAATGTCAGTTTTTTGTTTGAATGGCACATTTGTATTCCACTTTATGCTTATTATTTAGATATACTACGTTCCCTCTGTGATAAGCAATGCAAAGCAATCTCACAGTCAAAGTATGCAAAGACATACGCCACTCTAGGTGATAACCGGCTTTATAAGGTGACATAAGCAGCCAGATTATTGGGCTGCGGGTATTTAAATGCGTTGATATGAGTGCCATTAGAAGCACGACAGCCGTTTAGATAGAAGTTTATGTTGACTTAATTTTTGGATTGAAGACATGTCATTACCACACGTTATCCTTACTGTTCTTAGCACACGCGATGCAACCGGGTACGATATAACAAAAGAATTTTCTGCTAGCATTGGCTACTTCTGGAAAGCCAGCCATCAGCAGGTATATCGTGAACTCAATAAAATGGGGGAACAAGGTTTAGTAACTTGTGTTCTGGAACCACAGGAAGGCAAACCAGATCGCAAGGTTTATTCTATTACCCAAGCTGGTCGCAGCGCTTTAGGTGAGTGGTTTGATCAACCAACCGCACACCCAACCGTGCGTGATGAGTTCAGCGCTAAACTGATGGCTTGTTCAGTACAATCAGCAGAGCCTTACCGCCTGCAACTGGCTGAACTGGTTGAAGAGTCGCGCAAGCTGGTCGCTCACTACCAAGAAATCGAGTCTGCTTATTACGCCAACCCAAGTATGTTGGATAAGCAGCAGCGTTTAGAGCGTTTAACGCTACGTCGTAATTTACTGGTTCGCCAAGCATGGATTCAATGGGCGGATGAAGTTTTAGCGGAGTTGAATGCCATGGCGTAAGCCCTGCCACTCAATGATGTGGAAAAGGATGATGTCCCCATCATCCTTTTTTATTGTCATCCCTAAACCACCGCTTTTAGCAGTGGTGATTGTCCCTAGGGGCTTTTGCCCGAAAATGCCCCCATGTTAGAAGACAAACTCTTATTCACCATAAGTAAGAGGATTCAAATAACATGGGCGACTACAGAAGTTCATCACACGTCTATTGGCGTTCGTTTGGACACCAAAATTTCGTTTTAAGACCTCAAAAGGTAGTGTAGCCAAAGAGCTAAATCGTTCAATCTACATTCTTTGTAATATGAAAGATTGTGAGGCTTTGGAACTCAATGTTCAGCCAAATCATGTCCACTTAGTTGCGATAATTCCGCCCAAAGTATCGATTTCGACGTTGATGGGAGTTTTAAAGGGTAGGAGTGCAATTAGGCTATTCAACAAGGTTCCACATATCAGGAAAAAGTTATGGGGAAATCATTTTTGGGCGCGAGGCTATTTTGTGGATACGGTCGGTGTAAATGAAGAAATCATTAGACGGTATGTTCGGCATCAAGACAAAAAAAGAGCTTAAGCAAGAGCAGCAGTTAGAGTTATTGAAAGATCAACCGCGTCGAGTTCCCTTTTAGGGGACTAATATTAAAACCGCCTAAGAAGGCGGTTTTAATATTAGTCTTACTCTATGCTGTGTATGTAATATTTTTAAGGTCGTGATTATTAACCGTATTGCTGATGAGATTTTTTGTTTCTGGCGATTAATTACACATTAAATGACAATAAATTCACATAAGCATGGAAAGGATATGGATAATGTTGCCTAGTTTTTCCCAACAATCTTGAATTGGAGATTACTCTTATGAACAAGCCGTTTGCTTTGATGGCTCTAACTGCAGCGATGGCTGCTCCAGCAGCACTGGCTTCAACACCAGTCATGTTTTCTTCTATCGACAATTTCAATACGCCAGATGCTAACCAAGTCGCGGGTCTGCGTTTATCTGCATTGCACGGTAAAGTGGATGAAGTGAAAGGGGTCGACTTCTCGATTCTTGGTCTATCTGAAACCAACAAAACTACAGGTGTGAACTTCGGTCTATTCTTCGGTGCAAGCAAAGTGAACCAAGAGATGACGGGTGCATCACTGGGTCTTTTGAACTGGAACACCGGTAATACTTACGGTGCGAACTTGGGCTTTGTGAACCTGACTCACGATGTGAAAGGCGCTAACTTGAGCTTTGTGAACTATTCAGAAGGTAACACCTTGGTTGACCTAGGTGCAGCTAACTTCTCGAACACTTCTACTGTTCAGTTTGGCCTGTTCAACAAAACTGCAAAAATTGAAGGCGTACAGATTGGTTTGATCAACTGTGCTGACAACGGTTTCTTTAAGTGTTTCCCAATCATTAACTTTGCTAAGTAATGATTAAAAAAAGCGTTGCCAAGGCAACGCTTTTTTTCACTCAAGGTGTAAATCGAGCGGCGTTTTGCTGGGTTTACCTCCGATTTCTCGAGTCAATTTCGGTACCAGATAACCGGAAACCCGCTCAATTAAGCCTCCCATAAGCTGCCGTGCTTCATCATCACTCACGTAAAAATGCGCCGCACCCTGCACCTTATCCAACACATGTAAGTAATAAGGCAGAATGCCTGCATCAAACAAAGTTTCACTGAGTGCAACTTGCTCTTCAACGGAGTTATTTACGCCTTTAAGCAGCACACCTTGGTTAAGCAAAGTCACGTTAACTGCGCGTAAGCGTGCCATTTGCTGTTTGAGTTCCAAATTGATTTCATTGGCGTGGTTGATGTGTGTTACCAGCAGGATTTGCAAGCGCGTTTGCGCGAACAGTTCAACCAATTCCTCCGTGATACGCGCTGGGATCACCACCGGCAATCGTGAGTGAATGCGCAGTCGTTTGATGTGTGGGATCGCTGCGATACGCTCTATCAGCCACGCAAGCTCATGATCCTTGGCTATCAAAGGATCACCACCGGAGAAGATTACTTCATTGAGTTGCGGATTCTGCGCGATGTAATCAAGACTTTGCTGCCAAATCGCTTTACTGCCTTTGTTATCTTCATAAGGGAAATGACGACGGAAACAGTAGCGGCAGTTGATTGCACAACCGCCTTTCACGATCAGCAAGCAACGATTTTGGTACTTGTGTAGCAAGCCTGGAATCGCGTTGTTTTGCTCATCCAGAGGATCATTGGAATAGCCGGGATGTACCTCAAATTCTGCGCCTAATGGCAAAACTTGACGTAAAAGTGGATCGTAAGGATTGCCTTTTTGCATGCGATCGACAAAACTTTGCGGCACCCGCTGCGCAAACAGTTTGCGCGCTTCAAATCCGTCTTGCCATGGCGATGGATCGATCTCGAGTTGCTGTAATAATTGCAGAGGATCCGATATCGCGTTTGCCAGCTGTTGCAGCCAGTTTTGCTCAACAGAAACGACTTTTCGGGTTATGATGTGCGGCATTGATTTTAACTCGAAGATAGTAAGAGGACAAAATGGCTACTGTTAGCACGAATGAATTTAAAGGCGGTCTCAAAATTATGCTTGATAACGAGCCTTGTGTCATTCTCGAAAACGAGTATGTAAAACCAGGTAAAGGTCAGGCATTCAACCGCGTGAGAATCCGTAAGCTGCTTACTGGTAAAGTTCTGGAAAAAACCTTTAAGTCAGGTGACACTGCAGAAGTTGCTGATGTTATCGATATCGATCTGGATTACCTGTACAACGATGGCGAATTCTACCACTTCATGAACAACAGCACATTCGAACAGCTTGCTGCAGATGCAAAAGCAGTGGGTGAGAATGCGAAATGGTTGGTAGAAAACAACACTTGTATGCTGACACTGTGGAATGGTAACCCAATCGCGGTAACTCCACCAAACTTCGTTGAGCTAGAAGTGACTGAAACTGATCCAGGCGTAAAAGGTGACACTCAAGGTACTGGTGGTAAACCAGCAACTTTGTCTACTGGTGCGGTAGTTCGTGTACCTCTATTCGTACAGATCGGCGAAGTGATCAAAGTGGACACTCGTTCTGCAGAATACGTTGGCCGTGTGAAGTAATCACCTCGGTAACAAGAAAAAACCAACCATGCGGTTGGTTTTTTTATTCGTGTTTTGCTCTTGCTGCTTGAACACACCAATAAAAAAGCTGGCCTGTAAGCCAGCTTTTTTGATGTTTCATATTAGATCATGAAGATAAACACGACAGCCAGTGCTGAGATGATAGTCGCAAAGCCGTAGCAAGCGATTTTTCCTGCCACACCAGTGTGGAATTTCAGGTCATGCATACCGTGATGAACACGGTGCATGGCATGCCACATTGGTAGAGCTAAAGTGCCGATGATGAACAGTGCACCAATGATGCTGGTTGCAAAGCTGGCTACACGCTCATAGCTCAGTGCTTCGGCATCAATCACACCGAGTGGCGCAAGTATGCCCAGTACCAGAACGGTAATTGGGGTGATCATGGCAAACCAAGTGCCACCAGCACCAAACAGGCTCCACCATACAGGTTCGTCTGAACGTTTTGGGTTGGTATTAATCACAATAAGCTCCTTACACCACAATAAGAACAATCAGTGAGATAAAGGCCACGGCCGCCCACTGTGCTAGCACGATGATTTTTTTATCTACCGGTTTACCGCCCAAGCGAATTGGTACAACTTGCGGCATCATGCTGAAGAAAGTTTGCGCATGGAACAAGCTACCGGCCAGTGCCACGATGTTGATCGCAACGATGAGTGGGTTGGCCATAAAATCCAACCAGGTTTGCCATGCTTCAGGGCCTTTCACCAGAGAACCTAAGCCAACGGTTAGGAACAAGGTAAACAGGATCAATGGCAGAACCGTTGCTTCACGCACCATGTAGAAGCGGTAGAAAGGATGATCCTTCCACCAAGTACGTTTCATTTCACGAACATAAGGTTTACGGTTACTCATCCTTAAGCCTCCACTTTCTTCGGTGAACCGTCTGGGTTCAACATCGCGATCACGAAGTCTAATGATGACTCCACTTTGCCTTGGTTCACGGCTGCCGCTGGGTCAACGTGTTTCGGACACACTTCAGAGCAGTAACCCACGAAGGTACAGCCCCAAGCGCCGTTTTCACCGTTGATCAGCTTCATACGCTCGGCTTTACCGTTGTCACGGCTGTCGAGGTTGTAGCGATGCGCCAGAGTTAGAGCTGCCGGGCCAATGAACTCTGGGTTCAAGCCGAATTGCGGGCAGGCTGCGTAACACAAACCACAGTTGATACAACCAGCAAACTGTTTGTACTTCGCCATTTGCTCTGGAGTTTGTAGGTTAGTACCGTCTTCTGGTTTACGATCGTTACCGATGATGTATGGCTTGATGGCTTCCAGACGTTCGATGAACGGCGTCATATCTACGATCAAGTCTTTTTCGATTGGGAAGTTAGCCAGCGGTTCGATTTTTACGCCTTCTGGGTAATCACGTAAGAAGCTCTTACACGCTAACTTTGGCACGCCGTTGACCATGATGCCGCACGATCCACAGATCGCCATACGGCATGACCAGCGGTAAGAAAGATCTTTATCCAAGTTATCTTTCACATAACCAATCGCATCCAGTACCGACATGGTTTCATCAAACGGTACTTCGAAGCGTTGCATGTGTGGTTCTGCATCTTTAGCTGGGTCGTAGCGCAGAATGTCCACTTTTTGAATACGTTGTGCTGACATTATTTTTGCTCCTCTACGCTTTTTCCGGCCGCTTCAGCTGCTGCAGCTTTTTCTGCTGCTTCACCGTATAGACGCGCTTTTGGCTGCGACTTAGTGATTTTCACTGGGCTGTAATCGATCTTCGGTGATTGACCTTCTTGGAAGAACGCCAGAGAGTGCTTGAGGAACTCTACGTCATCACGCTCTGTGCAACCGTCATCAAGACGTTGGTGCGCACCGCGAGATTCTTTACGCAGGATAGCGGAGTGAACCATGGCTTCAGCGACATCCAGACCGTAACCGACTTCAATCGCGTATAGCAGGTCAGTGTTGAACACCTTGCCTTTGTCTTTGATGCTGATGCGCTTGTAACGCTCTTTCAACTCGGCCAGTTTGTTGATGGTGTCTTGCATCAGATCTTCCTGACGGTAGATACCACAACCCGCTTCCATGGTGTGACCCATTTCAGTACGGATGGTTGCCCAATTTTCATCGCCTTCTTGTTGCATCAGGGCTGCGATACGATCTTCAACCGCTTTGACTTGTGCTGCGATTGCTGTTTCATTCCAGCCTTTAAACTCAGCGGCACGCTCAACGGCTTTTTCACCGGCAACGCGGCCAAAGACTACGAATTCTGCTAGCGAGTTTGAACCTAAACGGTTCGCACCATGCAGGCCAACAGACGCACATTCACCAACAGCGAACAGACCTTTAATGCGGGTTTCACATTCGCCATTGGTTTCGATACCACCCATGGTGTAGTGCACAGTTGGACGAATAGGAATTGGCTCTTTCGCTGGGTCAACGTTCACGTACGCTTTCGCCAGTTCACAGATAAATGGCAGACGCTCTTGCAGGTATTCTTCGCCCAAATGACGTAGGTCTAGGTGCACCACATCGCCCAGTGGGTGTTTGATGGTGTTGCCTTTTTGCTGCTCATGCCAGAAGGCTTGGGAAACTTTGTCACGCGGACCCAGTTCCATGTATTTGTTCTTTGGCTGACCCACTGGAGTTTCAGGGCCCATGCCGTAGTCTTGCAGGTAACGGTAGCCATTCTTGTTGACGATAATACCGCCTTCACCACGACAACCTTCGGTCATCAGAATACCAGTACCTGGTAGGCCAGTTGGGTGGTATTGAACGAATTCCATATCACGTAGAGGAACGCCGTGACGGAAAGCCATGGCCATGCCATCACCAGTCACAATACCGCCGTTGGTGTTGCAGTGGTAAACGCGACCAGCGCCACCAGTAGCTAGGACAACCGATTTGGCTTTGATGGTGACCAGTTCGCCTTCCGACATATGAATGGCGATCAAACCTTGGATTTCACCGTTATCAACCAGCAAATCCACCACAAAGTACTCATCCAAACGCTTGATTTGTGGGTACTTGATAGAAGTTTGGAACAGGGTGTGCAGCATGTGGAAGCCGGTTTTGTCGGCAGCGAACCATGTGCGCTCAACTTTCATACCGCCGAAGCGACGTACGTTGACTTCACCATTCTCTTTACGGCTCCAAGGACAACCCCATTGTTCCATCTGGATCATTTCGCGGGTTGCATTGGCAACAAAGTATTCAACAACATCCTGTTCACATAGCCAGTCACCACCGCCAACGGTATCGTTGAAGTGGTTATCTAAGCTATCTTCATCCTTGATAACTGCTGCGGAGCCACCCTCGGCTGCGACGGTATGAGAACGCATTGGATAAACTTTAGAAATCAGAGCAACTTCTAAGTTAGGGTTTGCTTCTGCCGCTGCAATAGCAGTACGAAGACCAGCGCCGCCAGCGCCGATGACTGCGATATCTGTGGTGATAATTTGCACAGTTATCCTCCAGTGTGATTATTTTATTTTATGGACTGAGTTAGTCTCAGTACCTGGAATTGTCAAAGCATTGATTTGGAAGTCACTTAGGTAAAACTTACCGACTCAACACCTGTCCACCCATTAAGTGGTAGGGGTAGTGTAGGAGAGCTTGAAGATGGAAAAATTGATTCTGTTGGGTTTTTGCTGCGGTATTGCAAACTCAGGCATACTAATTGCCCTATATGTGACTGGTGTCACAAATGGATTTGGATTTTTATTCTGAACGAGTACAATTCATTATCTCTGTTAATTGCTGAGCGACACCATGACTAGTTCCGACTGGATGCCTACCGCATCAATAAGCCAATTAAAACAACGCGCTACCTTGCTGCGTCAGATCCGCGAATTCTTTGCCGAACGCGATGTAATGGAAGTAGAGACCCCTGCCATGAGCCACGCCACGGTGACGGATATCCATCTTCATACTTTTAAGACGGAATTTGTCGGACCAGGTTATGCCAAGGGAAGTTCGCTACATCTCATGACTAGCCCAGAATTTCATATGAAGCGTCTGTTGGCGGCAGGCAGTGGTTGTATTTATCAGCTTGGTAAAGCTTTTCGTAACGAAGAAAATGGCCGTTATCACAATCCCGAGTTCACCATGCTGGAATGGTATCGGATTGGTTTTGATCATCATTCTTTAATGGATGAGATGGACGCTTTGCTGCAATTGGTGCTGCGTTGTGGCAGTGCTGAGCGCATGACTTACCAAGCAGCGTTTCTGAATGTACTTGGCGTTTGCCCCCTCGAAGGTGACATGAGTGAGTTAAAGCAAGTCGCTGCAGCGTTGGGTTTAAGTGATATTGCCGAGCCTGAAGAAGACCGCGATACCTTATTGCAACTGCTGTTTAGTATTGGCATCGAGCCGAAAATTGGCCAAACCGCACCTGCCTTTGTGTATGATTTTCCGGCTTCACAAGCGGCATTGGCCAAAATTAATCCGGCAGACCCACGGGTAGCCGACCGTTTTGAAGTCTATTTCAAAGGGATAGAATTGGCCAACGGCTTCCATGAGTTGGATAACCCTGCAGAACAGCTTGCCCGTTTTAAAGCGGATAACGCCAAACGTTTAGAAATGGGGTTAGCTGAACAGCCGATCGATTATCATTTGATCGCAGCGCTGGAAGCGGGTTTGCCAGAGTGTGCAGGGGTAGCACTGGGAATCGATCGCCTGATCATGTTGGCGCTGGGTGAAGATCATATTGATAAGGTCACCGCTTTTCCGTTTCCCCGAGCCTGATCGGATTCTCAGTTTGCAACATATTCCCCTTTTTCAGACCCAGTTTTAACGAGGTAAGCGCTCGCGTCATGCAGCCAACCTCGTTATACTCCTTGTCTGATTTGAATCCCCATTGCAAGAGCACAGGATATGCAAGAGTACATTGAGTTTTTTCAGCAAAATATGATCCTTTCACTGGCTTGGATCGGTATTTTGGTAGCGTTGATCGCTAGCATTTATAAATCGGCAACCGCTGCTTATCAAGAAGTGACGGCTAATCAAGTGACACACTTGATTAACCGTGAAAACGGCATCGTGGTTGATATCCGCAGTAAAGATGAGTTCAAACAGGGCCATATTACGGACGCAATTCACATTTTGCCGTCAGACATTAAAGCGGGTAACTTGGCTGGACTTGAAAGCCATAAATCGAGCCCCATTATCGTGGTATGCAAAACGGGTCAAACCGCACGTGAAAGTGCTGAACTACTGACCAAAGCCGGTTTTGAGAAGGTTAATCGTCTAAAAAATGGCTTGATTGCTTGGAATGAAGCTAACCTGCCTTTGGTACGCGGTAAACGCTAAATCCTTAGAGCTCCTCATCGGCGTTGGTGAAAATATCAGCGCTTGACGGTAAGAGTTGTGATGTCACCCACGTAATGGCTTGCCCATCTAGTGATCCCCCACACTCTCAGTTAGTCTCAGGACACATTGACCTTTGAACCCAATTATCTGAATTAAGGATGAAACCATGGCTGAAGCAGCACAAGCCTCGCAACAACAGTTTGCTATCCAACGTATCTACCTGAAAGATGTTTCTTTTGAAGCACCAAGCTCACCAGTGATGTTCCAAAAAGAGTGGAATCCTGATGTGAAACTGGATCTCGACACGCAAAGCCGTGAACTGGGTGAGGGTGTTTATGAAGTGGTTCTGCGTCTGACTGTAACGGTGAAAAATGCAGAAGAAACAGCATTCCTGTGTGAAGTACAACAAGCAGGTATCTTCAGTGCAGAGCAGATGGAAGCGGGCCAATTGGCACATTGCTTAGGTGCTTTCTGCCCGAACATTCTGTTCCCATACGCGCGTGAAACCATTTCAAGCCTTGTGGTGAAAGGCACTTTCCCGCAACTGAACCTAGCTCCTGTAAACTTTGATGCGCTGTTCATGAACTACCTGCAACAGCAAGCTCAAGAAGGCGCAGCAACTCCAGCGAACGCTTAATTCGCGCGATTGAGTTTCAAGCGACAGTAAAATGCACAGCGCCACCGCGATGTGCATTTTTTGTTTATCATTCGAGTATTGGTTTTTGCAGTCTTTATCCCGCTTATGTTTAGCGGAGAGGGTGCAGACTGCAATAGCCAATGTTTGGGTATAGAATAGAGCACAACTTCGTTATCGATAGGCAGAACAATGAGCGAAACACAGAACCCCAATAGCTACGGAAAACCTGTTGAAATGACCGTGATTGGTGCGGGCTCCTACGGTACCTCGCTGGCGATCTCTCTGGCGCGCAATGGCGCGAACATCGTCCTATGGGGACATGAAGCCGAACATATGGCTCGTCTAGAAGACGATCGAGCTAACCATGAATTTCTGCCAGGAATCGCATTTCCTGACACTTTAATTGTTGAAACGGATCTGAAAAAGGCAGTGCAAGCGAGCCGCGATTTGCTCGTTGTTGTCCCGAGCCATGTGTTTGGCATTGTGTTAAAGAGTTTACAGCCACATCTGCGCGCTGATAGCCGTATTTGTTGGGCAACCAAAGGTTTAGAGCCTGAAACAGGGCGTCTGTTGCAGGATGTTGCCCATGATGCACTTGGTGATAACTATCCGCTCGCGGTACTGTCTGGGCCTACGTTTGCTAAAGAACTGGCGATGGGGATGCCAACTGCGATTTCTGTTGCCTCACCTGATGCGCAGTTTGTGCGTGACCTGCAAGAAAAAATCCATTGCAGTAAAACGTTCCGTGTGTATGCCAACAGTGACTTTATCGGCATGCAGCTTGGGGGCGCCGTGAAAAACGTGATTGCAATTGGTGCGGGGATGTCAGATGGCATTGGCTTTGGCGCGAATGCACGTACCGCCCTTATTACTCGTGGCTTGGCTGAAATGACTCGTCTAGGAGCTGCTTTAGGCGCGCAACCGGAAACTTTTATGGGCATGGCCGGATTGGGTGATTTAGTGCTGACTTGTACTGACAACCAATCGCGTAACCGCCGTTTTGGTTTGGCGCTTGGTCAAGGAAAAGACGTGGATACCGCGCAAACTGATATCGGACAAGTCGTTGAAGGGTATCGCAACACCAAAGAAGTGTGGATGCTAGCGAAACGTATGGGCGTTGAGATGCCAATTGTTGAACAAATTTATCAAGTATTGTATCAAGGAAAAGATGCGCGACTCGCGGCTCAGGATCTGCTGGCGCGAGATAAGAAGATGGAGCGTTAAAACGCCGCGCAAGAGATGGAATTGAATAGATAGATGCAGGTGGCCCTATCTTGATTAGGACAGAGTAAGTCATGAAACAGTGCGCACACACTAAGGTTTGGCAAACCATTGTTGCTGAAGCTCGCGAGCAATCCGAGCAGGAGCCAATGTTGGCCAGTTTTTATCACGCTACCATTATTAAACACGACAGTTTAAGAGCGGCGCTGAGCTACATTCTTGCCAACCGTTTGAATACGGCGTCCATGCCGGCTATGGCGGTGCGTGAAGTGATCGAAGAAGCATTTGCTGCCGACCCGAATATTACGGAAGCGGCGGCGTGTGATATTTGCGCGACCGTCAACCGCGATCCGGCAGTGTCGATGTACTCGATGCCACTACTGTACCTGAAAGGTTATCACGCGCTGCAAGGCTATCGGGTTGCCAACTGGCTATGGAGACAAGGGCGTAAGGCGCTCGCGACCTATTTCCAGAACCAGATTTCCGTGGCATGTCAGGTCGATATTCACCCAGCTGCGCGCATTGGTCGTGGCATTATGCTCGATCACGCGACAGGCATAGTGATTGGTGAAACGGCAGTGGTTGAAGATGATGTTTCGATCTTACAAGACGTCACTCTCGGCGGTACGGGTAAAGAGTGCGGCGATCGTCACCCGAAAATTCGTGAAGGGGTAATGATTGGTGCTGGTGCTAAGATTTTAGGCAACATCGAAGTTGGGGAAGGGGCAAAAATTGGCTCTGGCTCTGTGGTGTTGCAAGCAGTACCACCGCATACCACTGTTGCTGGGGTTCCAGCGCGGATTGTGGGTCGGCCACAGTCGGATAAACCCTCACTGGATATGGATCAGCAATTTAATGGGCGCTCACAAACTTTTATTGGTGGTGATGGCATTTAACACCATATAACCTGACTGACCCCAATAAAAAACCGCCTTCTTAGAAGGCGGTTTTAATATAAGCCCCCTAAAAGGGAGCACGACGCGGTTAATCCCTCAACAACTCTAACTGCTACTCTTGCTCAAGCTCTTTTTTGTCTTGATATCGCACATACCGTCTAATGATTTCTTCATTTACACCGACCGTCCCCACAAAAGTTAGTTCGATGATGTGCGCTGAATACTCAGTTTCTATCACAACTGAAGCTGGCATCGTTTTATGGTTATTGAGATAATCCCGCATGTTACGCAGAAATGTATTTACATTTTGTTCGATGACTTGATTAGCATCTTGCCGTCATACTTACGAAAATTCTGCCCCCCCCCCAAAATCCCCCCCCTCATCCACGTGGGTAATTAGTGTTTGCTCATCGGAAAGTTCCAGTCCTCGTTCAGCCATAAAGACTTTCACTATTGGTAGAACTTCCTTTTCCAATAACTCTTTCGAGATACCAGTGATGATAAAATCATCCGCATACCGCACATAGTTGACCTTGGTTTTGTAGCTGGCTTTGGTGTCTTCTTCCCGAAGTGAGATTCAAGCACCGGAGAGATAATCCACCTTGTGGCGTGCCCGCCTCCGTCGAGTTAAATTTTCCAGATTCCATGAATCCGGCTTTCAACCATTTCTTGAGTACCGTTTTATCCATAGGGATATTACCGATAAACCAGTCATGGCTGATAAAGTCAAAACACCCTTTGATATCGCCCTCCAGTACCCAACGGGCACTCGCCTTGCGGCTGAGATTCACGAAACATGTTCGATGGCATCAGCACAAGAGCGGTTCAGACGAAAGCCATAGCTGTTCCGATCCGCCGTGGTTTCCGATATGGGCTCAAGAGCTAACAAGTACAGTGCTTGCATTGCCCTATCTCGCATGGTTGGTATCCCCAGCGGTCTCTTCTTACCATTGGCTTTGGGAATATAGACTCGCCTGAGCGGTTTGAGCTTATAGCCCGTTCGCTTTAGCTGTTCTATTGCTCCCCATTTCTTTGCCGGTGTATTCCAGGTTTCCCCATCAACCCCAGCGGTGTTTATCAACAGTTCACCATGCTGCTTAGCCTAGCCCTCAACCCACATATTGTTTATGGATTGCTCATTCCCCTCGCGGGTTTCGAGTTGCTTTCGCAGAGGTACATTGTCAAGGAACTTCGCACAAAACCGTTACCAGTTATGCACTACCCCTAGGCTACTGTTAGTCGTATAACAGGTCTCACTTGCATCCGTGTAAACTTGAATACCGAGACAATAATTACAATGACTTACGCCCGAAGGACGCTACAGTAATGAATCGCGTTGATCATGCTTAACAGCAATATTTTCGGATTGGCGTTTGATCGGCAGGCGAACCGCCGTTTTTTGCCAATAGCACAATATGGCTTTCCTAGATATGACTTTTTGAACGGCAGCGAATGCGCCAATTTTAAGCTAATCGCACAGATGCGATTAGGCGAACATTCCCGAAAAGGAATGCCGTTGATCGGATTGTGCAATCCGACCAACGGATTTCGACTACTAAGTTTACGAGTGTGGGAAATAATTACTAATATAAGTTAGTAACCACTTCGGCCGTAGCTCGCGAGGTTAGCGACCTCCGAAACTCTCTTCGCGCTACATCATGCCGCCCATGCCACCCATGCCCATGTCTGGCATTGCTGGTGCATCTTTCTTCGGCAGTTCAGTGATCATCGCTTCAGTGGTGATCATCAGACCCGCAACAGAGGCTGCGAATTGCAGAGCAGAACGGGTTACTTTGGTTGGATCCAGAATACCCATTTCGATCATGTCACCGTACACGCCCGTTGCCGCGTTGTAACCGTAGTTACCTTCGCCTGCACGTACGTTGTTTGCAACTACTGACTCTTCGTCACCTGCGTTTTTCACGATTTGACGCAGTGGCGCTTCCATTGCACGTAGTGCCACACGGATACCTACGTTTTGCTCTTCGTTGTCGCCTTCTAGAGAAGATAGCTTAGATGCAGCACGGATCAGAGCTACACCACCACCGGCGACCACGCCTTCTTCTACCGCAGCGCGAGTCGCGTGCAGAGCATCTTCTACGCGGTCTTTCTTCTCTTTCATTTCAACTTCAGTCGCAGCGCCCACTTTGATTACAGCAACGCCACCGGCCAGTTTAGCCACACGCTCTTGCAGTTTCTCTTTATCGTAGTCAGACGTTGCTTCTTCAATTTGTTGACGGATCTGTGCAACGCGACCTTGGATCGCAGCTTGATCGCCTGCACCATCGATGATGGTGGAGTTTTCTTTGGTGATAGAAACGCGCTTCGCTTGACCTAGGTCTTCCAGAGTTGCTTTTTCCAGCTCCAGACCGATCTCTTCAGAGATCACAACACCGCCAGTCAGGATCGCGATATCTTGTAGCATCGCTTTACGACGATCGCCAAAGCCAGGGGCTTTAACCGCTGCTACTTTCACGATGCCGCGCATGTTGTTGACAACCAGAGTCGCCAGCGCTTCGCCTTCCACATCTTCAGCCACAATCAGCAGTGGACGAGATGCTTTTGCAACGCCTTCCAGCACTGGCAGCAGTTCACGGATGTTAGAGATTTTCTTATCAACCAGCAGGATGAATGGGTTGTCCAGTTCTACACTGCCTGATTCTTGGTTGTTGATGAAGTATGGAGACAGGTAGCCACGGTCAAACTGCATACCTTCTACAACATCCAGCTCGTCTTGCAGCGCTTGGCCTTCTTCAACGGTGATCACGCCATCGCGACCCACTTTTTCCATCGCTTCAGCAATGATGTTGCCCACGCTAGAGTCTGAGTTAGCAGAGATAGTACCTACTTGCGCAATCGCTTTAGTATCGGCACAAGTCACTGATAGCGCTTTCAACTCTTCTACTGCAGCGATAACCGCTTTATCGATACCGCGCTTGAGATCCATTGGGTTCATGCCTGCCGCTACCGCTTTTAGGCCTTCGTTCACAATCGCTTGAGCCAGTACGGTTGCAGTGGTTGTACCGTCACCCGCCGCGTCGTTGGCTTGAGAAGCAACTTCTTTTACCATTTGTGCGCCCATGTTCTGGAATTTGTCTTCCAGTTCAATTTCACGCGCAACCGATACACCATCTTTAGTAATGGTTGGTGCACCGAAAGATTTGTCGAGAACCACGTTACGGCCTTTAGGGCCTAAAGTTACTTTTACCGCATCGGCCAGAATGTTTACGCCTTCCAGCATTTTTACACGAGCGTCATTACCAAAACGTACGTCTTTAGCAGCCATTTTTCATTTCCTTTCTAAATTCAGTTATTGATTTCGTTGGGATTCAGAATCAATTATTCAACGATTGCCAAAATGTCATGTTCAGCCAAGATCAGCACTTCTTTGCCATCGATCTTTTCTGTTTTTGTACCGTAGCTTTCTGCGAAGATCACGGTGTCGCCTACTTTGACGTCCAAAGGTTGAACAGAACCGTTCTCTAGAATGCGGCCTTTACCAACAGCCAACACTTTACCGCGCGTTGATTTTTCCGCCGCAGAACCAGTTAGAACAATTCCACCAGCAGATTTTGATTCAACTTCTTGGCGTTCAACGATCACTCGGTCATGTAATGGACGAATATTCATCGGTCGTCTCTCCTGATTTAATTTTCCGTATGGTTGATAAAACGCTGATCATCAGCATGTGTCACTTATGTGGGGTAAGTTGTGCCATATCCCAAGGGGGAAAGCGTAAAAAAACGTGATTAAATTAACATTTTCAAACACCAATCACCCCTCCTTCCTTGGCAAGTGAGCGGCGGCGATCATCGATATAGTAAATGGTTTGCTTTATTAAATTCGCGTTCCATAATAACGGCAGAGAAAAGATGCGCTGACACTCAACACAAATCAGCGCCCCAACCTTTTTAGAACCAAGGATAACCAGAAACGATGAAAACGGTTGACCGCATTCTTCACACCATTAAACGTGAAGGCTCCGTAACCGCCAAACAACTTGCTGAAGACCTAGGCATTACCACTATGGGGGCTCGTCAGCATTTGCAAAGTTTGGAGGATGACGGCGTACTCTCGTTTTATGATGTGAAAGTGAAAGTCGGTCGCCCAACCCGTCACTGGTCTTTGACAACCAAGGGACACAACCAGTTTGCGGATCGCCATAGTGAATTGACGATTCAGGTGATTGATGCGGTTGAGCATATTTTTGGTCAAGAAGGGCTGGCGAAAGTCGCCGCCGAGCGCGAAGCACAAACGCTTCGTAACTATCAAAGTGCGTTACAAGCCTGTCTCTCACTCGAAGAAAAATTGCTTAAATTGGTGCAGTTGCGTGAGCAAGAAGGCTACATGGCTGAGCTTGAACAAACCGATGCAGGGTTTATGTTGGTGGAAAATCACTGCCCTATCTGTAAAGCCGCCACTCGTTGCCCTAACTTGTGCCAGTCCGAATTAACTATTTTCCAGACATTACTTGGAGATAGCTACCAAGTGCAGCGTTTAGAACACATAGTCACTGGAGAACGCCGTTGTGCTTATCTCATCTCTGCAGCATAAATGACGTCTTATTTGTAAGAAGGGCGACTTTCGTTCCGCACAACGCTTTCTGAATCGCTTATGATTGAACTGTTGATAAAGTAATCAATTTGACAATCTAGCTGCGAGGTGAGAGTGATGACAACTCCTCCAATTGACCCAAATTTTAATCAAGAACTTCCACCATTTGATGAGTTGGTTGCGTTGGCTAAGCATAATCCTGAAGCCTTCACTCAGTTCAAAAAAGAGATGTGTGAAGAGATGATTCTTTCCGCCTCGCTTGGCATGCAACAAAGGTTGTGGGCTCAACAGAGCCACATTGACCGTGTAGTCAGTCGCGGAAAAAACCCCGTGCATACCAACGTGATCCTGATGCGTGAACTGAGCCAACAGATGGTCAAGTTTAGAGATGCTTTAAGTGGGGACATTCACCAAGAACAAGATGCGCAAGTGCTTCCGTTTCGTTCAAAATCCTCTGAAGATGAGACTTGGCGATAACCGTTATCGAGGTTGGATTAGTAACCATTAAGGACGGAGCTCCCTCCTTAATGGTTGAAATACAATGGCATGAGATGTTTATTTCGCCGTTTTCTGTATTACCTCAGAACCAAATCGGTTATCACCTTGTGTACCGGCTAAAAAGCCACACTCGACCAAAATCCATGCCCCGCATAATAGCGCTACAAACGAAATAACGGTCTCCACCATACCTGGCTGAGTATTTACCGCCAGATCTCCTGCTGGAATTGTCATGCGGCCAATCACTAGCGGCACATTGAGTAACAGCCACCAGCTAGATTTGTCTCGGTCATGCCAACGCTTAGCGGTAATCGCCAAATCTGGCACTAAGACTAACAGCAGGAAAACCGGCAAGATCAGGTGTGCAACATCGGGGAATAGCTGATTCGAGCTAATCGCAAACCCCGCGATCATCGCGTAGTAACAAATGTTCCACAGCCAAAAGGTTTGACGCCCAATACGCCCCTGAAAAGAAAACAACAGTGTTTGTAACGACATGATTTTTACCTAAACAAGATCATCAATTGATGACTTTTTGAAAGCAGTCCGTATCCATATCTCGAATATTAATGGTCAAACTGCGTACATGGCTGGCTTGCGCCGCCAAAATTTCCATTAGCTTACGCGATAATTCACGTTTTTGCTCCGCACTACGTCCCGCCAGCAGCTCAAAGCTGATATGAATAAAATCGACGCTGTCCCCTTCATCACCAATCAACCAATGGTGGCAGCGCAGTGCACGAGATTTTACCGAACTTGTTTCAAACAGTCCTGAATCAATCTCGGCTTGATGCAAATCTTCCAATAATCCTTGCACGTTGATGCGTTCATCGACTGAGTTTGAGTATTCCATAACGAGATTGGGCATTGGCAGTTCCTTGCTAACGGTAGATAAAAGTGGTTCCGACTTAGAGAGAGGGATAGTAATAACAAGTTAAACCACAAAAACCGAGCTACTACCGAATAATCTGTCACTCAGATCACTCGATTGCTGATTTGTCGCGTCAGTGAGATCCCATAAAGACATGATACGAGTCATGATCTGCCGAATTTATTCTGCTATAGTCCTGCGAGTTTATTTTTTACATTGATTAGATATGGAGATATTCCTATGCGTCGTCCTGTTGTGATGGGTAACTGGAAACTGAATGGCAGCAAAGCTATGGTCACTGACCTGCTAAACGGCTTGAATGCAGAACTTGAAGGTGTTGCGGGTGTTGATGTAGTCGTTGCGCCACCAGCAATGTATTTGGATCTGGCAGAGCGCCTGATCACAGAAGGCGGCAACAAGCTGATCCTAGGTGCACAAAACACCGATACTCACAACAACGGTGCGTACACCGGTGACATGTCTCCAGCGATGCTGAAAGATTTCGGTGCTTCTCATATCATCATCGGTCACTCTGAGCGTCGTGATTACCACAAAGAATCTGACGAGTTCGTCGCTCAGAAATTTGCGTTTCTGAAAGAAAACGGCCTAACTCCAGTCTTCTGTATCGGTGAAACTGAAGCGCAAAACGAAGCGGGCGAAACAGAAGCAGTATGTGCTCGCCAAATCAACGCAGTGATCGACGCTTACGGCGTTGAAGCTCTGAACGGCGCGATCATCGCTTACGAACCAATCTGGGCAATCGGTACGGGTAAAGCAGCAACAGCGGATGATGCACAGCGCATCCACGCTTCTATCCGTGCACTGATCGCAGCAAAAGATGCTGCAGTGGCAGAGCAAGTGATCATCCAGTACGGCGGCAGCGTGAAACCTGAAAACGCAGCCTCTTACTTTGCACAACCAGACATCGATGGTGCGCTGGTTGGCGGTGCATCACTGGATGCTAAAGGTTTTGCCGCGATCGCGAAAGCAGCAGCAGAAGCGAAAAAAGCGTAATTTGCGACTCTCGCAACCTATCGTTCAAGGCCAGCATAATGCTGGCCTTATTATTTTTAACACTTTGCAATTCAATCCCTAGGTTCCCTTCCCTAGTCCCTGTTTTTAAGTTCAGGTATGCTAGGCACCTTGTTCCTTCGCGCACACCATCCTATGCAAGATAAACACGGTCTGCTTTCAGCCCCCATTCCTCTCGTTTTACGGCAAATGACCGTGCCGATGATTTTCGGCTTGGTGGCCATTTTGATGTTCAACCTCGTCGACACTTTCTTTATCTCCTTATTAGGAACACAGGCGCTGGCAGCCATTAGTTACACCTTTCCCGTCACCTTCGCGGTCAACTGTATCACCATGGGTATTGGGGTTGGACTTTCTACCTGCATAGGCCGTTTGCTTGGACAAGGCGATGGGCGGCAAGCGGCTCGCGTTTCTAGTCATGGGTTATTGCTGGCATTATTGCTGGTTGCCGCCGCTTCGACACTTGGTTTACTGACCATAGAACCGCTGTTTTTACTGCTCGGTGCTAGCCATGAGCTGATCCCGCTCATCAAAGAATACATGGTGGTGTGGTACCTCACAATTCCACTGCTGGTGCTACCAATGGCTGGAAATAGCGCCATTCGCGCCACTGGCGACACCAAAACACCAGCTAAAATTATGATGCTGGCTGGGTTTATCAACGGCGCGCTCGACCCACTGCTGATTTTTGGCTACGGCCCGTTTCCTGAACTTGGCATTCAAGGTGCAGCGATTGCCAGTGCCTTCTCTTGGCTAGGGGCATTAATCGGTTCGCTGTATCTGCTGATTAAGCGTGAAAAATTGCTCGCTATGCCGTCACTGCCCCATCTGCGCCATGATTGGCAACAGATTTTAAAAATTGGCACTCCTGCTGCACTTTCCACCGCAATGAACCCGATCTCTGGCGCACTACTCATGATGATGCTCTCAAGCCACGGCACTGCCGCGGTGGCGGCGTATGGTGCAGCGCAGCGCATTGAGTCGATTCTGATTTTGGTACTGATGTCACTTACTTCTGCTCTCACGCCCTTCATGGCGCAAAATCTTGGGGCGCAAAATCCCACGCGCAGCTTTGCCGGACTCTTTCTAAGCCTACGTTTTTCACTGCTGTTTCAGCTGATGGTCTTTATCATGATGGTACCGCTGAGCATTCCACTGGCGGCGCTGTTTTCTCAAGAACAAGCGGTGCGTGATCTGCTGTGGCACTACCTGTTAGTCGTGCCGGTCAGCTATGGCTTCCAAGGTGTGGTCATGATGTTGGTTTCCGCCCTCAACGCCTTACATCAACCACTCAAGGCTTTTCAATGGAGCTTCATGCGCCTGTTTGTATTCACCTTACCCGCGGCTTGGATTGGTGGCACGCTGTACAACATTGAAGGATTGTTTATCGGTATTGCGGTGGGGAACATATTGGGCGGGCTGTTAGGCTACCTCTATGCGCTAAGATTACGCCGTCAGCACCTAACGTCCGATTTGGGATAAGGCTGCTGAGACAAATTGGCAGCCAAATGACAAAAAGCCGATGTATTCCACATCGGCTTTTTAGATTCTTAGAGCAAATGAGCCCGCTTACAGCAGCTCATCTTCCTCGGCTTCTTGCTCACCTAAATCCGCACTCAGCGGCTCTTGCGAGATGATGATGCCGGTATTGTCGGCATACAGATAATCTTCTGGTAGGAAGGTCACGCCACCGAAGTTGACCGGAATATCGACTTCACCAATGCCTTGCGAGGTTGCACCGACAGGAATCGAAGCGATAGCTTGAATGCCAATGCTCATCTCTTCTAACTCATCCACCTCACGGACACTGCCATACACCACAATGCCTTCCCACTCATTTTCTTCCGCTAGCGCTGCCAATTCGGCATCAATCAATGCACGACGCAGCGAACCGCCACCATCAATCAGTAAAATACGGCCAAGACCGTCTTGCTCAAGCGTTTCACGGATCAAGCCATTATCTTCATAGCATTTAATCGTGGTGATCTGACCGGCAAACGACGCACAGCCGCCAAAGTTGCTGAACATAGGCTCCACGACATCGACTTGGTCGAGATAGATATCACACAGCGCTGAAGTATTGTATTCCATAGCTTTGTTCTCTTAGCGAAAGTCTTCCATCGAGTATATAGAGTGATTGAGTCATTGCAATGACAGAGTGCAAATTAACTTGTCAGAGTTTGGGCAATGATCACTCCTACAAACAAAAGGTTGGTGATCACCGAGGTCTTCACTACCACGGGCATCATGGGGGCGATTTGCGCAGGTTGTTCAGTAAACCAAACTTCACGACCATGACGCGTCACCACCGACAGGCAAAGTAGAAATGGCAAGCTGATCCACAGTGGTTTGTCTTGCTGCACCAAGTAAGCTGCAAACGCCGCAACTGCGCCAAACAACAGCGCAAAATGGTACTGCTTAGCGCGCACTTGCCCCAAGCGCACCGCAACGGTACGTTTGCCACACAGCGCATCATTTTCAATATCACGCATATTGTTGACGTTGAGTACCGCCACCGCGAGCAAACCACACCCTAAAGACGGTAATAACAAACTCCATTCGATATAGCCTGTGTGCAAAAAGAAGCTGCCAGAAACACCGAGCAAACCAAAAAACAGGAATACCGATAGATCGCCAAGCCCTACATAACCATAGGGTTTGTTACCTACGGTGTACGCGATCGCCGCCAGAATAGCCAGTACGCCCAGTGCAATAAACGTCAGAATATTATGCAAATTGTCGAAAGCGTAAAACACTAAAACCAAGCCTGATACCATGGTTAGCAACACATTGATCGCTATCGCGATCTGCATATCTTTTAAGCTAACAGCACCCGATTGAATGGCGCGCATTGGCCCTAGCCGAGACTCGTTATCCGTCCCCTTTACCGCATCACCATAATCGTTAGCGAGGTTAGATAAAATTTGCAATAAAGTCGCGGTGAGCAGCGCTAACACGGCGACCAACCAATGAAAGTGTCCAGCAGAAAACGCTAAGGCGCTCCCAGTTAAAATGGAAATCAGAGCCAGAGGCAAGGTTTTCGGACGCGCCGCATCCAACCAAATTTGCACAGAGTTATTCATGATAATGAGAGTATGATCAAGGTGGCGCCAGTATACGCGCAAATTCCCCAGATAAAAAAGCCCACCAATTTGTAGGTGGGCTCGCTGTCTTATAAAAATAGAGCGTTCTAAAGAATGAAACGGCTGAGATCTTCGTCCTCGACTAGCTCACCCAAACGCGCTTTCACGTAGGCGGCGTCAATCACGAAGGCTTGGCCGGCTTTTTCCGTCGCATCGAACGAGATTTCGTCCATCAAACGCTCCAACACAGTATGTAAACGGCGCGCACCGATGTTTTCGGTGGTTTCGTTGACTTGCCATGCCGCATCCGCGATCTGTTTGATGCCATCTTCGGTAAACTGCACATCAACTTGTTCGGTTTTCATCAACGCCACATATTGCTCGGTGAGTGATGCTTTCGGCTCGCTCAGAATACGTTTGAAGTCGTTGCTCGACAGTGCTTCCAGTTCAACGCGGATTGGTAAACGGCCTTGTAGCTCAGGGATCAAATCCGACGGTTTCGCTACTTGGAATGCACCAGAAGCAATAAACAGGATGTGATCCGTACGCACCATGCCATGCTTGGTCGAAACCGTACTACCTTCAATTAAAGGCAGCAGATCGCGCTGCACCCCTTCACGAGAAACATCGGGACCCGATACTTCGCCGCGCTTACAGATTTTGTCGATTTCATCGATAAACACGATGCCGTTGTTTTCGACATTGTAAATCGCTTGTTCTTTCAGCTCTTCTTGATTGACCAACTTAGCGGCTTCTTCTTCCACCAAGGCTTTCAGCGCATCTTTTATTTTCATTTTGCGCTTTTTCTTGGTGTCGCCCGCGAGGTTTTGGAACAGTCCCTGCAGTTGGTTGGTCATCTCTTCCATGCCTGGAGGTGCCATGATTTCCACGCCCATCTGCGGTGTCGCCACGTTGATTTCAATCTCTTTGTCGCTTAGTTGGCCTTCACGCAGTTTTTTGCGGAACACTTGGCGAGTGCTGGAGTTATCTTCTTTCTGCTCCGCTTGTCCCCATGCATCACGCGCGGGTGGTAGCAAAGCATCCAATACGCGCTCTTCAGCTAGCTCTTCGGCGCGGAATTTCACTTTTTCCATCGCTTGTTGGTGAGTCAGCTTCACCGCAACATCGGTTAGATCGCGGATGATCGACTCCACTTCTTTACCGACATAACCGACTTCGGTGAATTTGGTCGCTTCAACTTTAATGAAAGGCGCGTTCGCTAATTTCGCCAAACGGCGGGCAATTTCGGTTTTCCCCACACCTGTAGGGCCAATCATCAGGATATTTTTCGGGGTCACTTCAACACGCAAGCTCTCTTCGAGCTGCATACGACGCCAGCGGTTACGCAGTGCAATCGCTACGGCACGCTTGGCTTTATCTTGACCAATGATGTGGCGATTTAGCTCGCTCACTATTTCGCGGGGAGTCATTTCAGACATGATTCAAATCCTTAACTCAGCTTATCGGGCACTATCTTGTGGTTATTAACCTGCGCTTATGCGCCTTGCGGCAACATTGCCTGCGGAATTTCGAGTTCTTCGATAGTGTGATGATGATTAGTAAATACGCAAATATCACCCGCGATATTCAGGGCTTTTTCAGCGATCGTGCGCGCATCAAGCTCGGTGTTTTCTAATAGAGCAATTGCTGCCGCTTGTGCATAGTTGCCGCCAGAACCAATCGCAATCAGATCATGCTCAGGCTGCAATACATCGCCATTACCGGTGATGATCAGTGATACCGTTTCATCGGCAACCGCCAAAATCGCTTCCAAACGGCGCAATGCGCGGTCGCTTCGCCAATCTTTGGCTAGCTCAACCGCCGCTTTGGTTAGGTGGCCTTGGTGCATCTGCAACTTACTTTCAAAGCGCTCAAACAAGGTAAACGCATCAGCGGTACCACCAGCAAAACCAGCCAGCACTTTGTTGTTGTATAGGCGGCGCACTTTACGCGCATTGCCTTTCATGACGGTATTGCCTAGCGATACCTGCCCGTCACCAGCGATGACAACTTTATTATTACGACGCACTGATACGATAGTAGTCACAAGAGGCCTCTTTATTTTTTATCGGAGAGTTATCGCTTATATGTGGCTGCAGGAAAACAATTTCAAGCCAAGTGAAGGAAGTTGACGCGATGCCAACGAAAAAGCCTGATCAATATCAGGCTTTGGGGAAGGATTTACTGCTTCTCAGCCCAGATAGCGCAGGGCTCAATTTTTACTCGCTGCAATTTATGCTTATCGCGCTCAGCGTCACGCTTAAATTTGTAAGGTCCGAGGACAACCCGATACCAACTGCTATCGGCTTTTTTACGGATCTGGCTGCTGATACCTTGGAAAGCAATGTCCAACTTACGAGCTTCCGCTTGTTCTGCGGTTTTATAAGCGCCACACTGCATCACATAAGGAATATCAGAGACTTCTTGCGCTTTAGCCACGACTTCAATTTCGCGATTAGGCAGCGTCTCTACATAATCCCATTTCTCCGTTGGAGGCGGTGGCAGAGTTTCTGTTGGCTTAGGTTTATTAGTTGTCGGTGTTTTCGCAACGGGTGCAGTTATTTTCGGCTCAGGGTCATTATTGAGCAGATATAAGCCATAGCCAAAAGCGGACAGTAGCACTAAAGCGACTAAACCACTGCGCCAAGGTTTACGACGCGGAGCTGCTTTTTTTCGGGTCGGCTTCTTCGGACTACGACCGCCTCTTACATAATCTCTATTCGCCACGTTGTTGTTCGGAAATTAACAAAATTGTCCACATGTTAATGCAGATCGCGACCAGATAACAGAGTTATACCTAAACAACTTAGCTTGATGACAGATATCACTACTGCAATAAAACAAGGAATTGACCGAGCCAAACGGGCAAACCAAATGGCTCGGTTCAAGTAATGCGCTATTTTTTACTTGGAGGTGCAGCACTTTCTCGTACTACGAGCTTAGTTTCTAGCAAACGCGACCCTGCTCGCACGTCATGCCCACGCAGTAATTCGAGCATCATTAGCATGGCTTGTCGGCCAATTTCATAACGCGGCTGGGAAATAGTAGTTAACGGAGGATCACAATACTGAGCAAACTGAATATCATCAAAACCGACCACAGAGAGATCTTGTGGAACTCGCAGGCCCAGTCGCTTCGCTTCCTGAATCGCGCCAATCGCCATCGTATCGTTGTGGCAGAAAATCGCGGTCGGTTGTTCTGGCTGTGCTAGTAGCTGGCGTACCGCTTTAACCCCGGCTTCAAAAGTGAAATCACCAAAAGTGCAGTAAGATGGGTTCATGGTGATGCCAGCACGACGCAGCGCTTGTTGATAGCCTTGATGACGGAATTGACACAACGCAGCATGTTGTGGACCAGAGATCTGGGCAATACGCTTATGGCCAAGCTGGGTTAGATAATTCACTGCTTCAAAAGCCGAAGTCAGGTTATCGATATGTACCGTTGGTAATTCAAGCTCAGGAGCAAACTCACACGCCATCACCATAGGTGGCAGGTTCTTTTGCTCTGGCTTACTCACATCAAACGGCAAATCCGTACCGAGCAAGAGCATGCCATCCGCTTGCTTAGTAAACACAAGGTTAACAAAGGAATTTTCCCGACGCTTTTGCTGCCCGCTATCACCTAATAACACTAAGTAACCGTGCTCCATTGCAGCATCTTCGATACCACGAATGATCTCAGAAAAGTAGGGATCACAGATGTCGGGGACAATAGCAACAATGGTTTTTGACTCATTACGACGCAAATTACGCGCTAAAGAATTTGGGGAGTACCCCGCTTCCAGCACTGCCTCTTCCACTCTTTTTCGAGTTGAGGAAGATACTTTTTCTGGATTCATCAACGCCCGTGACACAGTGGCAGTTGAGACTCCGGCAAGCTGGGCAACATCCTTCATTGTCGCCATTTCTTTATACCCTCTTTTTATTTGCTGATGGTGTAACAGCACACCTTTGGATGACTGATCTTGTTGAGCTTAACCCTTATCTAATCGAGTAAATAAGGGCTATAGCTTCATTTTGGGCTTCACGTAAACGATTCACTGAGCCGATTTTACCGATAGTCTAAGCAATTCAGAACATAAAGTTACGGCGAGATTAACAAATCTTGCATAGTCAATGTGATTTTCATCACGATAATAAGCATTAATTTGCTGACAAAATTAACACCCATTGACTTTACAAAGTGAAATACGAATTAACTAAGATCCTGCGGATCGATATCGATCGACCAACGCACCTTGCTCGCCAAGGGTAACTGCTGCAGTGCTGGGCGCGCACTTTGCAAAATTTTCTGCATCAAGGTGCGGTTAGGCGTTTGTAGCAAAAGTTGCCAACGGTATTTCCCCGCTCTTTTCGCGAGTGGCGCTGGCGTTGGACCTAACACCATGCATTCACTGTCAAACCAAGGATTGCAGCGCAAGGTTTCGCGTACTTGACGCAAAAAATCTTCCACTTGAGCGGTGTGATTGGCTTCGGCTCGAAATAAGCTCAAGAAAGAATAAGGAGGCAACTGAGCGAGTTTGCGTTCCTCTAATGCCGTCAGCGCAAAATGGTGATAGTCCTTGTGCAGCAAGGCTTGTAATAAACTGTGCTCTGGGTGATGAGTTTGTAACACCACTTCGCCCGGCTTACTGGCACGCCCTGCTCGCCCAGCCACTTGAATGAACAGCTGAGCTAAACGTTCAGAAGCGCGAAAATCACTGCTGTACAGTGACCCATCGACATCCAACAGCGCGACTAAAGTGACATCGGGAAAGTGATGTCCTTTAGCTAGCATTTGCGTACCAATCAAAATCTGATATTCGCCTTTGCGGATCGCGGTTAACGCCGATTCCAAACTCCCCTTGCGCCGCGTGCTATCTCGATCAATCCGCACTGAACGGTACTCAGGAAATAGAGTGTGTAATTGCGCTTCAAGCTGTTCCGTACCAACGCCGACAGTAACCAGTTGAGTCGAGCCACACCCTTTACATTGATGGATCACCGGACGCTGTGAACCACAATGATGGCAGCGCATTTCATTGCTATGTTGATGGTAGGTGTAATAGGCATCGCAACGCTGACACTCCGCAATCCAGCCACATTCATGGCACATCAAGGCCGGAGAAAAACCGCGTCGGTTTAAAAACAGCATTACCTGATTGCCCGCCGAGAGATGGCGGCGCATTTCCGCAATCAAAGGCGCAGAAAGGCCACTTTCTAAATACATCCCTTTCACATCCAGAGCGTGGTTGCGCGTGGGTAGCGCATTCCCTGCTCGTTGCGTCAGTTGCAAATGGTGGTATTTACCACTCAAGGCATTATGTAAAGTCTCTAAGGCAGGCGTTGCTGAGCCGAGCACAATCGGAATGTTTTCCAAATGGGCGCGCATCACTGCCACATCACGGGCGTGATAACGCAGGCTATCTTGCTGTTTGTAAGAGCCATCATGCTCTTCATCAACAATAATGATGCCGAGTTTGGCGAAAGGCGTAAGCAGTGCCGAGCGCGTACCAATCACAATGCCCGCCACTTTATCGCGCGCCGCCAGCCAAGCGTTGAGGCGCTCGGTATCATTAAGCGCCGAATGCATCACTTCCACCGGTACATTAAAACGCTGACGGAAACGGTTGATGGTTTGTGGGGTTAAACCAATTTCCGGCACCAACACCAAGGCTTGCTCGCCGCGCGCTAGCACTGGCGTGATGAGGTTGAGATACACCTCAGTTTTTCCAGAACCCGTTACCCCTTCTAAAAGAAAACAGCCAAAACCTTGGTGGCTATTGACGGCGGCAATCGCAATCGCCTGTTCTTGATTGAGTTTAGGTTTATCTACTTTGGCTTCGAGCTCTTGCGGCCACGGCCGCACAACAGGCTTACGCTCTTCACACTCAATCCAGCCTTTCTCAACCAAAGTTTTCAATGTGCTGCTACTTACCTCTTCATCGAGCAAGGCTTGGTGAGATAAGGCTCCGTGCTGCAACAAATGGAGAACTTGTGCTTGTTTTACCGCGCTACGTTTCACGCCAAGCATCAGTTGCTCTTGGCCAAGCGCCGTCAAACGCCACTCTTTATGGCTAGTCAGTTCAGCGGCTTTGCCTTTGCGCAAAGCACCGGGTAAAGCATTCGCGTACGTTTCACCAAGCGGATAATGATAAAACTGGTTACACCAATGCAACAGTGACTGGAGTTTTTCCGGCCACACTGGTGCTTCATCCAATACCGCTTGCAGTGATTTGAGCTGTTCGATAGGAAAATCAGATTGATGCGTGAGCGACTGGACGATACCCACTAAGGTTTGCCGCCCAAACGGCACTTGTACACGTCCACCCAGCACAGGAAATAGATGAGCAGGGATCAGATAGTCAAAGGACTTATCCAGAGGTACAGGCAGGCAAACTCGGGCAATGGTGGGGCGCATCAGGGTCCAAAACAGCGAAAAATCAAACGGATCACAGTCTACTGGAAGCGTAGCAGAAATTCGACCCGCGCTTTTGGTGAAATAATCAGCGAGATCGGTTGATCCGAACCCCGAGATTCATTAATATATCGCGCCTTACGGCATCCTAGAGGGTTGACCTCTCTGGATATGCAAACTCGTTATTTTTAACACTACGTGTGGTGTCCGACGAATCGATTCGGATGGCGACACGGCCTAAATTGAGGTTATCCCATGAAAGCTGGTATCCACCCAGAATACAAAGCAGTAAACGCAACTTGTTCTTGCGGCAACTCTTTCGTTTTCAACTCTACTCTAGGTAAAGATTCAATGCACCTAGACGTATGTGACAAGTGCCACCCATTCTACTCTGGTAAGCAACGTATCGTTGACACCGGTGGTCGTGTTGAGCGCTTCAACAAGCGTTTCGGCGCACTGTCTGCGAAGAAGTAATTTCTGCTTTACGCAAGATTTTGAAAAAGGACGCTTCGGCGTCCTTTTTTCATATGTCGCATTCTGAAATGAGTGACAAGATTCATCGTCGTTATCAATACCCATTTCTTCACTCACTTATCTGCATATAAAACGCTTTTAAGCGGCACGTTCTGGCTATTTCTTCTCCGCATTTCACATTTTCACTGGTCTTATCAGCAAGATCTTCGCTTTTTTTGTACCCTTTGCTCAGTGTCTAACCTAGGCAGGTTGCAATAGTTACTTTAAAATTTGCGACCTTTCCCATAAATAACAATAAGAGAACAGCCCTATGTCCGATGACAATCGCCTCAACCCAACTCCTGAAGAACAATTTCGCCAACGTGCTCTGGATTACCATGCTTACCCAACCGCGGGCAAAATTGGTATTGCGCTGACCAAACCTGCTGATTCAGCTGCCGATCTTGCGCTGGCTTATAGCCCAGGCGTAGCAGAGCCGGTTCGTGAAATCGCACAAAACGTGGAAAATGTGTACAAATACACCGCCAAAGGCAACACGGTTGCCGTGATCTCTAACGGCACTGCGATTTTAGGATTGGGCAATTTGGGACCGATGGCCTCTAAGCCTGTCATGGAAGGTAAGGCACTGCTGTTTAAACGCTTTGCAGGACTGGATTCGATTGATATTGAAGTCAAACACCGCACCATCGATGAATTTGTTGATACGGTAGCCAACATTGCCGATACCTTCGGTGGCATTAACTTAGAAGACATCAAAGCGCCAGACTGCTTTGAAATTGAACGCCGCCTGATTGAACGTTGTGATGTGCCTGTGTTCCACGATGACCAGCACGGTACCGCGATTGTGACTGCTGCGGGTATGCTCAACGCATTAGAGCTACAAGGTAAACAGCTGAAAGACTGTATGATCGTCTGTCTTGGTGCAGGGGCTGCTGCGGTAGCGTGTATGGAGCTACTGATCAAATGCGGTGCAATGCGTGAGAAGATTTACATGCTGGATCGCAAAGGCGTGATCCACACTCGCCGTGACGATCTCAACGAATACAAACAGCTGTTTGCCAACAACACCGATAAACGCACACTGGAAGATGTGATTGCGGGAGCCGATCTGTTCTTAGGCGTATCAGGCCCTAACCTGCTGCCAGCCAATGCACTCAAACTGATGGCCGATAAGCCAGTGGTGTTTGCGTGTTCCAACCCAGATCCTGAAATCAAACCGGAAATTGCCCATCAAGTCCGTAATGACATGATCATGGGTACTGGTCGCAGCGACTATCCAAACCAAGTTAACAACGTGCTCTGCTTCCCGTTCATCTTCCGCGGTGCGCTGGATGTTCGCGCCAGTGAAATCAACGATCAGATGAAACTCGCCGCCGTAGAAGCGATTCGTCAATTAGCCAAAGAGCCCGTACCGGCAGAAGTTTTGGCCGCAGCGGGAGTGGATAAGCTCAGTTTCGGTATTGAGTACATCATTCCAAAACCAATGGACCCGCGCCTATTGCCACGCGTAGCGCGTGCGGTGGCGGAAGCCGCGGTGGAATCGGGTGTGGCTCGTATTCCAATGCCAGAAAACTATATGCAGGCGTAATCTGTTTACATGCATGGATAGCAAGAAGCCCCTCGCACGAGGGGCTTTTTTATGAGCTTAATCTTTCACTTAGCCAATGTCGCTAGCTACTCATCGTAAGATTCGAACTCAATCCCCATTTCGGTCATCAAACGTTTGGCTTCGGCAGGAATGTCATCAGGGCGATCTTTACGCAGGTCTTCGTCCGTCGGCAGAGGCTGACCTGTGTAGGCATGCAAGAAGGCTTCACACAGCAATTCACTGTTGGTTGCGTGACGTAAGTTATTGACTTGACGGCGTGTTCTCTCATCCGTTAGCACTTTGAGAACTTTCAGCGGAATGGATACCGTGATTTTTTTTACCAACTCGCTCTTTTTCCCATGCTCTGCATAGGGGCTGATATATTCGCCATTCCAGTCTGCCATTGCGCACCTTCGTTATTGTGGTTCGAATCGAAATTTCAAAGGCCCTAATTTTAGCGGGATTTACTGCCATAAGCAAAGACATATAGACGTCTAGAAGTGTTGACGTCTTTATTTAACATCAGTAAAGTGTCGATTAATTTATGGGCAACGGATAAACCTCATCCCCCAGTTAGGGAAAGTTGCGATGCGACAACCGACACTGCTGCTTAAAGCAGGAAAGGTATATGATGAAGCCCTCTAGGACAGAATAGCCAGCAAGGAAACTCCATGACCACACGCAAGCCAGCCACCATTGCGGTTCGTACCGGGATTGAATCGGACACTCAATACCATGCCGTTGTACCACCGATTTATCTTTCGACCAACTATGGTTTTCCCGCCTTTGGTGAAGTGCCAAAATACGATTACACCCGCTCAGGCAACCCTAACCGTGGCCTATTAGAGCAGACTCTGTATGAGCTTGAATGTGGTGAAGGTGCGGTGGTGACCAACTGTGGTACTTCGGCCATCAACTTGTGGGTCACCGCACTGTTAGGCCCTAACGATCTGATTGTGGCGCCGCATGATTGCTATGGCGGTACTTATCGCTTGCTCAACACTCGCGCTAAAAAAGGCGACTTCGAAGTACAGTTTGTGGATCAATCCAACGAAGAGGCTCTCACCCAAGCTTTAGCCCGCAAACCCAAACTGTTGCTGATTGAAACCCCATCCAACCCTTTAGTGCGTGTGGTGGATATTGCTCATCTTTGTCAGTTAGCGAAAGCACAAGGCACTTTGGTGGCGGTCGATAACACCTTCTTAACTCCGGTATTCCAAAAGCCGCTCACCTTAGGTGCAGATTTTGTGCTGCATTCCACCACCAAATACATTAACGGTCACTCGGATGTGATTGGCGGCGTGTTGATCTGTAAAAACAAGCAACATTCAGAAGAGCTCGCTTGGTGGGGTAACTGCTTAGGTTCAACCGGCACTCCATTTGATAGCTACATGACCTTGCGTGGCATTCGCACGCTGGGCGCGCGGATGCGCGTGCATGAAGAGAGTGCACAGCAGATCTTGGCCTATCTGCAGACTCAATCATTGGTTGGCAAAATTTACCATCCAAGCCTACCCAACCACCCAGGCCATGAGATTGCGAAAAAACAGCAATCGGGCTTTGGCGCGATGCTCAGTTTCGAGTTTGCCGGTAGTTTTGAGCAGCTGAAATTCTTTGTGGGCAAGTTGGCGCTATTCTCACTCGCCGAATCGCTCGGTGGGGTAGAAAGCCTGATCTGTCACCCCGCCTCCATGACTCATCGTGCAATGGGTGAAGAAGCGCTCGCTGAAGCTGGGGTATCACAACAGTTGCTGCGTCTTTCCGTCGGTCTTGAAGATGCCTCTGATCTGATTGCCGACCTTGACCAAGCCTTTCAACAAACTCTTGCCGCGTATTAAGGAGGCCAGTGAATGACTCACGCTCGTCAACTGCACAAATTTGGTGGTAGTAGCCTTGCCGATCCAGAGTGTTATCTGCGTGTCGCGAAAATTCTTAAAAGTTATTCCAAGAGTGATGATTTGGTGGTGGTTTCTGCGGCTGGCAAAACCACGAACCGGTTGATCAGTTTTGTCGAAGCACTCAGTAAAGATGGTCGCGTTGCCCATGAAACCTTACATGCGCTGCGCCAATATCAGTCTGAATTGATTACTAAGCTACTCAACAACGAAGCGGCTGAACCACTACTTAGCCAACTGCAACAAGAGATCAGCGTGTTAGGCGAGCTCACGGCTCCTCTTAGCAACGCGCAATATGCTTGGGTGCTTGGGCATGGTGAGCAGTGGTCGGCTCGTTTACTTGCCGCATTACTGAATCAGCAAGATTTACCGGCCGTCGCGCAAGATGCGCGTGCATTCTTACGTGCCGAAGCGGGCACACAACCGGAAGTGGATCGCGCGCGCTCTTACCCGCTACTGAAAGCCGTGTTGGCACAACATAGCCAACGCCGAATCGTCATCACCGGTTTTATGGCGCAAAACGAACAGGGCGATACCGTACTGCTCGGTCGTAACGGCTCTGATTATTCTGCCACCGTGATTGGCGCACTGGCTGAAGTGTCACGCGTGACCATTTGGAGTGATGTCGCTGGCGTGTACAGCGCCGATCCACGCGTTGTCAGTGATGCCTGTTTACTGCCACTGCTGAGACTCGATGAGGCCAATGAGCTAGCACGCTTAGCCGCCCCCGTGCTACATAGCCGTACACTACAGCCTGTCGCACAGAGTACCATGGAGCTTCACTTGCGTTGCAGCCACCAACCGGAATCGGGTTCTACTCGCATTGAGCGGGTACTGGCTTCTGGTCGCGGCGCGAAAATCATTACTTCACTCGATGATGTGCTGCTAATTGAGCTAAGTTTTGCCCATCACCATGATTTCCAACGCTTGCAAGAAGATGTGTTACAGCATTTGCAGCGCGTGCAACTGCAACCTCTGACTTACGAAGCGCAGCCAGATCAATACCGCTTACGCTTAGCTTACACAGCAGAAATCGCACCCGGAGCATTTTCTGCCCTGCAAGATGCTGCTTTTGAAGCCGAAATCAAGCTCAAAGAAGGCTATGACCTGATTGCCGCGGTTGGTGCCGGCGTCACCAAAAACCCGAACCACTGTTATGGTTTCTACCAACAACTGAATGCTTTGCCGGTCGAATTTATCAGCGCCTCGGAATCAAGCCTCAGTTTAGTCGCCATACTGCGCCAAACCCCAATCAACTCATTGGTGAATGGTATCCACAAACAGTTATTCCAAGCCCAAAAACGCGTGGCGATTGCACTGTGTGGCAAAGGCAATATCGGTTCAAGTTGGCTCAAACTGTTTGCAGAGCAAAAAGAGAAACTCGCACAACGCCACGGCATGAGCTTTGAACTGGTTGCGGTGGTCGATAGCCAAACCTACTGGTTTAATGAGCAAGGCATTAATCCAAACCAAGTTGCCACTCATTTCCAAGATGAAGCACAGCCACATCAAGAACAAAGCTGGCTGAAAAAGCTTGGCGCGTTGGACGGCTACGATGAAGGTGTTGTCATTGATGTCACCGCCAGTGAAGAACTAGCCCAGCAGTATCTTGAGATTGCCGAACAAGGTTTGCACCTCATTTCGGCCAATAAAGTGGCAGGCTCAGCTCCGGGCAATTACTACTATCAGGTTAAAGATGCTTTCCATAAAATCGGACGCCACTGGCTGTATAACGCCACAGTGGGCGCAGGCTTGCCAATTAACCATACGGTGCGTGACCTACGAGAAAGTGGTGATGACATCATGGCACTCTCTGGCATTTTCTCTGGCACACTTTCATGGCTGTTCCAGCAATACGACGGCAGCTTACCGTTCAGCGAACTGGTTGATTTAGCTTGGCAACAGGGTTTGACTGAACCCGATCCACGTTGCGATCTGGATGGCTCTGATGTGATGCGTAAATTGGTGATCTTGGCCCGTGAGTCTGGCCTTGATCTCGAACCGCACAACGTAAAAGTAGAGTCCCTCGTCCCTGCGGAGCTGCGCTCCGTATCACTGGATGATTTTCTCGACAACAGCAAACTGCTCAACGAGCAGCTCGCTGAGCGCCTCGCCCGTGCTCAGAAACAAGGCAAGGTACTGCGCTACGTAGCAAGATTGGAGAAAAATGGCAAAGCCAGCGTTGGCGTTGAAGCGCTAGAGCAAGACCATCCACTGGCTAACTTACTGCCGTGTGACAACATCTTTGCCATCGAGAGCAAATGGTATCGTGATAACCCACTGGTGATCCGTGGCCCCGGCGCAGGGCGTGAAGTCACAGCCGGTGCGATTCAGTCCGATTTGAATCTGCTCGCGAGCCTACTCTAGCCCTCACGTTCAGTCCCCTAAAACAAAGCTCGCTGAAATGGCGAGCTTTTGTATCGATCTTCTATACTTTCTTGCATTAAAAGCATCATCTTCTATTAATTAGCTTTTTGAACCACACATAGCACTCAATTGCTTTTTCAAGCTTGAATCTGCTTCACGATCAACATGAGTAATCTTCATAATGGTGAGGTTGACATCAAAGCGCATTCACGACATTCTACAGCCATATAGACGTCTAAACGTCAATTCAGATTCAGGCAGTGGCACTCAGTCACAGGGAGTACAAGATGGGATACACACACGCTAGCCATATCGATGCATTGAACCAGAACATTGCGGAGCTTTCCGACATCAATGTTTCGTTTGAGTTTTTTCCACCCAGTTCTCCTCAAATGGAAGAGACGCTTTGGAACTCAGTTCATCGCCTGAAGACTCTCCAACCTAAATTTGTCTCGGTGACTTATGGTGCCAACTCTGGCGAGCGTGATCGTACTCACTCGATCATTAAAGCGATCAAAGACCAAACCGGTTTAATTGCCGCGCCACACCTGACTTGTATTGATGCCACTCGTGATGAGCTGATCCAGATCGCTGATGACTACTGGAATAACGGTATCCAGAATATTGTGGCGCTGCGTGGTGATATTCCTGCCGGTGGCGGTAAGCCAGACATGTATGCCTCCGATCTAGTGGCGCTGCTCAAGTCACGCCACGATTTTGATATTTCCGTGGCCGCCTTCCCTGAAGTGCATCCGGAAGCCAAAAGCGCACAAGCGGATCTGCTCAATTTAAAACGTAAAGTCGATGCGGGTGCGAATCGTGCTATCACTCAGTTTTTCTTTGATGTCGAAAGTTACCTGCGTTTTCGCGATCGTTGTGTTGCGGCTGGGATTGACGTAGAAATCGTTCCTGGAATTTTGCCGGTGTCTAACTTTAAACAAGCGTCGCGCTTCGCTGCGCAAAACAACGTCAAAGTGCCCAATTGGATGGTGAAACAGTTTGAAGGGTTGGATGAGGATCCGGTGACTCGCCAATTGGTGGGAGCAAGCCAAGCGATCGATATGGTGCGCGTGCTGTGCCGTGAAGGGGTGAAAGATTTCCATTTCTACACGCTAAACCGTGCCGAAATGACTTACGCGTTATGCCACACCTTGGGCGTGCGACCACAAGCTTAAAAGAATACTCCTCGCCAAGATCAAAAACGCCGACATCACTGCCGGCGTTTTCATGAGGAGAATTACTCCACATCTTCCATTTTGCCCAACAGGCTACGGATGCGCTCTTGCCATGCTGCATGTTCTTGTTGAACTTGCTGTGCACGCTGCTCAAGCGCTTCACGTGCTTCACGCAGCTCTTGCGCTTCATTTTGCAGCTGTTGCTTTTCTTCTTTCAGCTCTTCAACTTCCATTTGCAGCAGTGCAATGGTGTCGACCGCGGTTTGAATTTTCGCTTCCAGTTTTTCTAATACTTCAAAAGACATGACGTTTACCCTTGTTGATTCGATTGAGGTGAAGTGGGCTTCACTGATTGAGATCATTCTACTCAGCCCTGTGCGCAGAAACACGCCCTAAGTTCGATCTTTTTCGCTATTCGGTTAAAAAAACCGCGTAAATTGACGCAAGCTTAACGGAAGTGGCCGCGAAGCCCACTTTGCACTAACCAATTCACTCATAACTTGGCTTTTTTCGCTCGATTTTGATCGAAGGCAAAGGCTAGCGACCGCAAAAGGCAAACGTTTACTTACGAATGTGATAGAATGCCGCGCAAAATTTCTCTCTTGGTTTGGAGCAAACATGAAACGCGATTTAGCAATGGCTTTTTCCCGAGTCACTGAAGGTGCAGCACTGGCAGGCTATAAATGGTTGGGACGTGGCGACAAAAATGCCGCCGATGGTGCGGCGGTGGAAGTGATGCGTGCCCTGCTCAATCAAACCGAAATCAGCGGCGAAATCGTGATTGGTGAAGGTGAAATCGATGAAGCGCCAATGCTTTACATTGGTGAGCAAGTTGGCTTAGGTGGTGATGCGGTAGACATTGCGGTTGACCCGATCGAAGGCACGCGCATGACCGCCATGGGACAATCGAATGCGTTAGCAGTGCTGGCCGCGGGCGAAAAAGGCAGCTTCCTGAAAGCGCCCGACATGTACATGGAAAAATTGGTGGTCGGCCCCGGCGCGAAAGGCTGTATCGACCTTCATTTGCCACTGAAAGATAACCTACACAATGTCGCCAAGGCACTGGGCAAGCCATTAACCGATTTAGTGGTGATCACCCTTGCTAAACCGCGTCACGACAAAGTCATCGCTGAAATGCAGCAAATGGGTGTACGTGTTTTTGCGGTGCCAGATGGCGATGTGGCAGCTTCCATTCTGACTTGTATGCCAGATAGCGAAGTTGACATGATGTATTGCATTGGCGGCGCGCCAGAAGGTGTGGTGTCTGCAGCGGTGATCCGCGCACTGGATGGTGATATGCAAGGTCGCCTGCTACCTCGTCACCAAGTCAAAGGTGATACGGAAGATAACCGTATTTGGGGCGCCAAAGAGCTTGAACGTTGCCAACAAATGGGCGTTGAAGCGAACAAAGTGCTGAAGATGGAAGACATGGCACGCAGTGATAACGTCATCTTCGCAGCAACCGGTATTACTAAAGGTGATTTGCTCGATGGCATCAGCCGCAAGGGTAATATCGCAACGACAGAAACACTGTTGATCCGTGGCCGCTGCCGCACGATTCGTCGCATCCGCTCCATTCACTATTTAGAGCGCAAAGATCCACAAGTGCGCGACATCATTCTCTAACTAAGATTTCCGCGCATAAAAAAGACCGCCTTGGCGGTCTTTTTTGTCTCTGGATACAAAGCGGAGTGTGCTTAGAATAGCTCTTCTGCGACTTTGTACAGGTCTGTGCGTACTGGACGCTTCATGTTTTCAATCGCATCAATGATGTCGTGGTGAACCAGTTGCTCTTTCTGGATACCCACACAACGACCACCGTGACCTTCCATCAGCAGATGCACCGCATAGTTACCCATGCGTGACGCTAGCACACGGTCAAATGCCGTTGGTTTACCACCACGTTGAATGTGGCCTAAAACGGTAGCGCGAGTTTCACGGCCTGTTGCTGCTTCAATCTCTTTCGCCAGCTTGTTAGCATCCATCATCAGCTCAGTCAGCGCGATGATCGCATGCTTTTTGCCTTTGGTGATGCCGTCTTTGATGTTAGAGATCAACTGTTCCATGTTCAGGCCAGTTTCTGGCGTGATGATGTATTCACAGCCACCCGCAATCGCAGAAGTCAGCGTCAAGTCACCACAGTGACGACCCATGATTTCAACGATAGAGATGCGTTGGTGTGAAGAAGAGGTATCACGCAGACGGTCAATCGCTTCGATAACCGTGTTCAAAGCAGTCAAATAGCCGATGGTGTAATCGGTACCCGCGATATCGTTATCGATGGTGCCTGGCAGACCGATACATGGGAAACCCATTTCAGTCAGCTTTTTTGCCCCCATGTAAGAGCCGTCACCGCCGATAACCACTAACGCTTCAATGCCGTGCTTTTTCAGGTTTTCAATCGCTTTCTCACGAACTTCTACTTCGCGAAATTGTGGGAAACGTGCAGAGCCTAAAAAAGTACCGCCGCGGTTGATCACGTCAGACACGCTTGAACGGTCTAGCTGCTTGATACGATCTTCATACAGGCCTTGATAACCGTCATAAATACCAAACACTTCTAGACCAGCACCGAGTGCTGTACGCACTACGCCACGAATAGCCGCGTTCATACCTGGGGCATCGCCACCACTCGTCAAAACACCGATTTTTTTAATCATGCTCACCCTCGAACTTTGCGAATCGAATATCAATTTCTACGCCGTCTGGTTTGTAGGAACCAGACAGAAAAATTCAAAAAACTGTGCGTAATGTTACCTTTCCCGATTAGGAATACTACTGTTATTTGCACTAAATTCTGTAAGTTTTCTACTTATGTAAGAGTATTACAGTTTTGTGCTGAGCCAGTGTTGATTCATATCAGAATTGGCGTTTTTTTGTTAACTTGGGGAAAAGATAGCCAAACTGACCTCTTTTGTCGCCTCACCATGGCGTTTTTTGTTGCAGCTCAGCTTCAACCACTACGGAATGTGGGTCTTGATGAATCAAAACATCCGCCCCCACAAAGGCATTGCCCAGCTTTTCCTCAACTCGATCCGAGATCTGATGTGCTTCGAGCAACGAAATGTTGTCATCCAATTCCAAATGAAGTTGGATGAATCTTACTGGCCCAGACATTCGAGTACGCAATTGATGCATCCCAATCACCCCTTCCACACTGAGGCAGATTGCGTGAATTTGCTCAATTTCTTCATCCGGTAATTTACGGTCGAGTAAGGTTTGTACCGCATCATGCACCATTTTAAAGGCACTGAATAAGATATAGAGGCCAATACCGATCGCAAAAATGGCATCTGCTTGGCCAAAGCCCCACCAGCTTAATCCTAGTGCCACCATGATTGCCGCATTCATCAGCAGATCCGATTGATAGTGGAGTGAATCAGCGGCTATCGCCTGACTACCGGTTTTTTTCACTACATAGCGCTGAAAAAGTACGAGACCGAAGGTCACTAACATGGCGACTGCACTTACATAAATACCCAATTCTGGTGCATTCAATTCATGCGGACGGAAGAAGCGATCGACTCCGTTGAGGATCAAAAAACAGGCGGAGCCAGAAATAAACATCGCCTGTGCCAGTGCTGCCAGTGATTCGGCTTTACCATGCCCAAACGCATGCTCATGATCGGCAGGTTGCAACGCAAAACGTAATACGATGAGGTTCACCACAGAAGCGGCAATATCCAGTACCGAGTCAAGTAAAGAAGCCAATAAGCTCACCGATCCCGTTACCCACCACGCCACCACTTTAATCACCAATAGCAAGGTCGCTACTGTCGTAGCCGTCCAAGCGGCGGTTGTGACTAAGCGAGCGTATTCCTTTTTCATCGCATTACCTTATTTTTCATTTATTAAAAACAAGCCCGAGTATATACCCAAACAACTTAGAGTTGCAGGTAGGCGGCCAGTGAGTTCATCACCATGATCATGGACAGAGTATCTGCTTGGGGTAAACGAAAGTAAGCCACACTGCAGCAGCTTCACGTTGAAAGGGATATAAGCAAGATGCCAAAAACCCCCAAGGAAGCCTAAGCTGCCTTGGGGTTAAGACACAAGGGTGAGTTTTATTGTGAACGAGCGTGGCCTTTACCTTTGCCGTGTTCACCGTCCATCTGGCATTGATCCATTTGTGCTTGTTGCAAACTCTGCAACTTAGTTTTCTGCTCTGCAGTTAAAATGCTCATCATTTGATGGCGTTTTTCCATCATTTTTACGCGGTGAGTCACTTGTTGATCCACCATCTGCTTGGCTAGATTTTCTGCTGCTACTTGATCAAAATTCGCTGCCAACACTAGCGATCGCTCTTGAGCATGTAAGGCTTTCATTGCATCACGGTTTTGCCCGCGATTGGCGCGCATCTCTTCGCGTCCAGCCTCACGCATCTCTTTGAGTTGGGCTTGCTGCTCAGCGGTTAAATCAAGCTGTTTCCAGATCCCACGTTCACCGCGGTCGCCACAATGTCCATCCCCCTCTTTATCCCAACCGTGACCACCGTAAGCCAGCGCCGCTGTCGTTCCCAGAGTCAGTGGTAGGACAGCCGCGGCTAAAATCATTTTTTTGGCAAATTTCATCGTTCGTTCCTCTACATTTCGTTTCGTTATCGATTAGGCTGCTCTGCAGCGCTTGAACATAGATTACGACTTGCAAGGTCAAGTGACGTATAGGGAGCGTAAAGAATCGTAAAGAGCAGATTGCTCACTGACCACAGCAGTTTTTTCACGGTAAACTGAAGGTAACCAAGCAATAAATGAGGCAGCTATGGCACATATCCTTTTGATCGACGATGACACCGAATTGACCGGTCTATTAACCGAGGTTTTACAGTACGAAGGCTTTGAGATTTCACAAGCCAATGACGGTGAAGCCGGACTAGCCGCGGTCAGCGATGAGATCGACTTGATCCTACTCGATGTGATGATGCCTAAGCTTAATGGCATGGAAACCCTCAAGCGTCTGCGCGAAAAATGGGCAACGCCGGTTTTAATGCTGACTGCGAAAGGCGAAGAGATCGATCGGGTGATCGGCTTAGAGCTCGGAGCGGATGATTATCTGCCCAAACCTTTTAGCGATCGCGAATTGCTGGCGCGTATTCGGGCGATTTTGCGCCGTACGCAAAACGGCCTCACGCCTAAAAATAGCGATGTCATCGAGTGTCAGGATATTCAAGTCTACCCCAGAAAACAAGAAGCCTACTGCCAAGGACAACTGCTGGAACTGACCACCACGGAATTTACCCTACTCACTCACTTTGTGCAGTCGCCCGGAGCAACCCTGACCAAAGAGATGCTGAGCATTGAAGTGCTCGGCAAACACCTTGCGGCATTTGATCGAGCCATCGATATGCATGTGTCTAACCTGCGCAAAAAACTGCCTGAGCGGCCGGATGGCAAAGCACGGATCAAAACCTTGCGCGGTCGCGGCTACTTAATGGTTCAGGAGGAGTAATGCGTCTACCGTTACCGAAATTGAATAACCTGTATGGGCGCATCTTTGCGATTTTCTGGTTTACCATGCTGTTGGTACTGTTCGCGGTATTGACCCTACCTCATCTTGACCCGCGTAAATCACGTGACTTATCACCCGAAACGCATCAACGTTTGCTCGAGAGCAGAGATCGCTTTGAACAGCAATTTCGCAACCAAACGACTTAAGAGCCATCCTGTTTCAGCTCGAAGGGCCAGACAGTCAGCACCGTAAACACGATGGTCAGCCGCGTTTTTTTATCACCGATTTAGAAAGCAACATTATCACCAACTCAAAGCAGACCGATTTTCGTTTTAAAGCGATGCAAAACTTCTGCTCCAGTATTGAATCGGTTCAAAAACCGCAGCAGCGCCTGTATGGCCGTTATATGTTGGCAGGCCCAGTACCCATTACGTTAGCTAAGCAAGATCTGCTGTTGTATGTCGGTATGCGCTGGGATGAACCGCCTCCTTTCTTGTTACGTCTATTTGATAAGCCGTTCCAACTGCTGCTAGCGATCATGTTAGTCAGCACCCCACTCTTACTGTGGCTAGCTTGGGCATTGAGTAAACCAGCACAAAACCTCGCCCAAGCCGCACAACGTGTCGCACGTGGTGAGTTTGTGCATGATCCCAAACTGGAACGTGGCACAACCGAATTTCAACAAGCCGGACGCAGCTTCAACCAAATGGTGGATGCGGTCAATCAGATGGTTTCAGGGCAACAGCGACTGCTCTCTGATATCTCCCATGAGCTACGATCCCCCTTAACTCGCCTACGTATGGCCAACGCATTAGCCATGCGCAAGCAAGGTAGCAGCAGCGAATTAGAGCGAATTGATACCGAAGCGCAGCGTTTAGAGCAGATGATTGGCGACTTACTCGCGCTATCACGCATGCAGACCAACAGTCACTTAATGCGTGAAATACAACCACTCAGCAGCCTATGGGAAGAACTGCTTAAAGATGCTGAGTTTGAAGCAGAACAGATGGATAAAACACTGACTTTCGAGGAGATCCCTGATCGCAACATCAATGGCACACCGAAACTCTTAATGAGTGCGCTAGAAAACGTGGTGCGTAACGCGATTCAGTACGGCCAACAGAAAATCCATGTCGCGTTTTCGATTCAAGATCACCAGCTCAGAGTCAGCGTTGATGATGATGGAGAAGGAGTACCCGAAGAGCAGTTAGCCGATATTTTCCGCCCATTTTATCGGGTTTCCACTGCACGCGATCGGCACAGTGGCGGTACAGGGCTAGGGCTCGCCATCACTGAAAGTGCGATTCGCCAGCACAGCGGCAGCATCAGCGCCACACGCAGTGCATTGGGCGGTTTACAGGTTAGCTTCACGTTACCCTTACAAGCAGATTAACAACACCGCTGCAACATCAAACAGAAGGGGCTATACTCGCCCCTTCTTTATTTTATTGACTACCTGTTATGTTTGATATCGCTCTCTACGAACCTGAAATCGCCCCCAACACGGGTAACATTATTCGCTTATGTGCCAACTGTGGCGCGAACTTGCATCTGATCGAGCCACTCGGTTTTGATCTAGAAGAAAAAAAAGTGCGCCGCGCAGGTTTGGATTACCATGATTTAGCCCGCGTGACTCGCCATAAGGATTACGCTGCGTTTATCGAGTATTTACAGCGTGAGCGTGAGACTTTCCGCCTGTTTGCTTGTACCACCAAAACCACGCAACACCATGTGGATGCGAAATTTCAGCAAGGTGATGTACTGATGTTTGGTCCTGAGACTCGCGGTTTACCGGCCGAATTGATTGCCAGCTTGCCTGCCGAACAACGTATTCGCATCCCTATGATGCCGGAAGCGCGTAGCCTCAATCTTTCCAATGCTGTTGCGATCATTGCCTTTGAGGCGTGGCGTCAGATGGGGTTTGATGGCGCAATCTAATGCGCCATTCTTTAACTCGATGATTTACTTCAAACGGTGCTGATCATGATCATCTTTGCGTTCAAACTCACCTTCATAGGTCGTTCCGTTAGAGTTTGAGCGATCGGTAAATGGGTTAGGCTGTTCAAAACCTTGTCCACCCGTATGAATATTGCGTACGACCACACGGCTCATAAAATACTTGGCTAGCCAAGCCCTTGACGCAGGCAGCAAGATCAACATCCCCATCATGTCAGTTAAAAAACCGGGGGTAAGCAGCAAAACGCCCGCCACCGCCAACATCACCCCTTCTAAAATCTGCTGCGCTGGCAGTTGGCCTTGCGCCAATCGCTGCTGCACAGTCAGTAACGTCTGCAAACCTTGGCTACGCACCAGTGATGCCCCAACAACAGCCGTCAGCAACACTAAAGCGATGGTTGGCCATAAGCCGAGCACACCACCAACCTGAATAAACAGGGCAATTTCAATCACAGGGACTGCAATAAATAAGAACAGTAATATCGGGAACACAATGCCTCCTTGGTTTGTCGTCAGTGTATGCTTTACGCCTCCCTCAACCAAATCGGAGGGTGTAAAAAAGTGTGTGCTTTCACATCCTGACGCTCAAAATCATCATCCATACATACTCTGTTCATACTTTGCCAAACTATGACTCGATAAAAGCCAAAATAGTGATCCAGTTACTATTTTTAATATGCAGTTACAGTATTATGTGCCTCGCAAGTCAGGACGGATTTCCAGCCAAAAACTCTGACGAATGGATTCTTATATTACAGAAATGGCTATTAATTTAGTTTTTTACCAGAATAATTATCTAAGGATCCCCTATGGCTACCCTATCTGAAGCTCCTAAGACAGCGACTCCGGCTACCCGCATTGAAGAAGATCTGTTAGGTCAACGTCACGTTCCTGCGGATGCTTACTACGGCATCCATACTCTCCGCGCTGTGGAAAACTTCAACATCTCTAATGTTACGATCTCTGACGTACCTGAATTTGTACGCGGCATGATCATGACTAAAAAAGCGGCAACGCTAGCCAATAAAGAGCTAGGCGTTATTCCTAAAGATGTGGCGAACTATATCCTCCAAGCGTGTGATGTGATCCTTGAAACAGGTAAGTGCATGGATCAATTCCCGTCAGATGTATTCCAAGGCGGCGCAGGCACTTCTGTGAACATGAACACCAACGAAGTGATTGCGAACGTGGCTCTGGAGCTGATGGGCAAACAAAAAGGTCAATACGAGTTTATCAACCCAAATGACCACGTAAACAAGAGCCAATCAACCAACTGTGCATACCCAACCGGTTTCCGTATTGCGGTTTACAACAGCATCCAGAAAGTCATTGATGCCGTTGAATACTTGAAAGGCGCATTCGAACTAAAAGCGATTGAGTACAAAAATATTCTGAAAATGGGCCGTACTCAGCTACAAGACGCAGTGCCTATGACCGTTGGTCAAGAATTCCACGCATGGGCTGTGACTCTGAATGAAGAGATCCGCGCTCTGCAATACACTTCAAAACTGCTTCTGGAAGTGAACTTAGGCGCGACCGCGATCGGCACTGGCCTGAACGCGGCTCCAGGTTACCAAGAGCTCGCGGTAAAATATCTGGCGCAAGTAACTGGTCTAGAAACAGTACCAGCCGAAGATCTGATTGAAGCTACTTCTGACTGTGGTGCTTACGTGATGACGCACGGTGCTCTGAAGCGTCTAGCCATGAAGATGTCTAAGATCTGTAACGATCTACGTCTGCTCTCTTCTGGTCCTCGTGCGGGTCTGAACGAAATCAACTTGCCTGAGCTGCAAGCGGGTTCTTCTATCATGCCAGCGAAAGTAAACCCAGTGATCCCAGAAGTGGTAAACCAAGTTTGCTTTAAAGTATTCGGCAACGACAACACCATCACGTTCGCCGCAGAAGCAGGTCAACTGCAGTTGAACGTCATGGAGCCAGTGATTGCTCAAGCGATGTTTGAGTCTATCTCTCTGCTGACTAACGCGTGTGTGAACCTACGTGACAAGTGCATTGATGGCATCACAGTCAATAAAGAAATTTGTGAAAACTTCGTTTTCAACTCTATCGGTATTGTGACTTACCTGAACCCATACATTGGCCACCATGAGGGTGACATTGTCGGTAAGATTTGTGCCGAAACCGGTAAGAGCGTACGCGAAGTAGTACTTGAGCGCGGCTTGCTCACTGAAGAGCAGCTTGATGACATCTTCTCTGTTGAGAACCTGATGCATCCTCAGTACAAAGCAAAACGTTACGAGTAATCGCTCGGTGAAAGCCCCCTTTGTTGGGGGCTTTTCTCATAGCACTCCACTTAGAGGATGAAAACATTATTTGAACGCTTGCCGTTATTCTCGAACTCGCTGGAGTTATAGCCAAAAGGCTGCAACGACAAGCGGCCAGAGGATATGAGTGTTGAGATAATTTTTTCATCTTTAACATGAGGTAATCATTATGATTTGGGTCGAACTGGCTGTTGTTCTTCTCTTCATCTTCCTGGGCGCACGGATTGGCGGTATCGGCATTGGTTTTGCCGGTGGTGCCGGTGTGATTGCCTTGTCACTCATCCTTGGTGTTCCAACCAAACAAGCCTTTATTCCTGTCGATGTTATTTTGATCATCATGTCGGTGATCACCGCTATCGCGGCGATGCAAGTCGCTGGCGGTATGGACTGGTTGGTACAACTGGCAGAAAACTTCCTACGTAAACATCCGGAAAGAATCACCTTCTATGCCCCTATTGTCACTTTCCTGATGACACTGATGGCGGGCACAGGTCACACGGCATTCTCAACGTTGCCTGTGATTGCCGAAGTAGCGAAAGGTCAAGGTGTTCGTCCTTCACGCCCACTGTCGATTGCCGTTGTCGCTTCACAAATTGCGATCACTGCATCCCCCATTTCTGCGGCAGTCGTTGCTTTCGCCGCAATGTTGGTGCCATTTGGCGTGGATTACTTGACGCTACTGGCGATCTGTATCCCAACCACCTTTGCTGCTTGTATGGTTGGCGCGTTTGTTTCTAACTACATGGGTAGCGAACTGAAAGACGATCCGATTTATCAAGAACGTCTGGAACAAGGTTTGATCAAACTGGCGGGCACGCAAAAGCGTGAAATTCTGCCTACTGCGAAAACCGCGACTTACGTATTCCTCACTGCGATCATTCTGGTGGTGTGCTACGCCGCGGCGATTTCAAACTCTGTAGGTTTGATTGAAAACCCAGCGCTGGGCCGTAACGAAGCCATCATGACGTTCATGCTAGCAGCGGCGGCCGGTATTGTACTTCTGACCAAAATTGATGCAGCGAAAATTCCTGCCGCTTCGACTTTCCGTTCTGGTATGACAGCGTGTGTCTGTGTACTGGGTGTCGCGTGGTTAGGTTCAACATTCGTTAACGCGCACGTGGATGGCATCAAAGAAGTCGCAGGAACTTTGCTGGCTGACTACCCATGGATGCTGGCGTTAGTGCTGTTCTTTGCTTCTATGTTGCTTTACTCACAAGGTGCAACCACTGTGGCGCTGATGCCTGCGGCTCTTGCGATTGGTGTAGCACCACTAACGGCAGTCGCCTCCTTTGCTGCGGTGAGTGCGCTGTTCGTACTGCCAACTTACCCAACCTTGTTGGCGGCGGTAGAAATGGATGACACAGGGTCAACGCGTATTGGTAAATACGTTTTTAACCACCCATTCTTCATTCCTGGTGTGGTGACGATTGCCAGTGCTGTGGCGTTTGGCTTCATGTTTGGTAGCCTGTTTATCTAAGAATAAAGTGCAAAATCACGGGAGCTTCGGCTCCCTTTTTTATTGTTGTGAAACTTATTGGCGCATCCAAAGGTCTGATTAGGTTACTATGACAACCAAATGATTGATTACGATTTGCCCCATGCGCACACTGTTACTCTGCTTTTCACTGCTGTTCGCCCTGCTTACTCAACCAGCTTGGGCGCTGTTTGGTAATAATGCCAACACCAGCACACCAAGTTTTACTTCCAACCAAAACCGTTTTGTTCCGGTCGATGAAGCTTTCCCGTTTAATGTGTTCCAACAAGGTTCAACCTTGTTTATCGATTGGCAAGTCAAAGAGGGGTATTACCTCTATCAAGACAGGATCAGTCTTAGCGCTGAGAATGTTGAGATCGGTGAGCACTCACTGACCGAAGGCGAACCCTACCGCGATGAGTTTTTTGGTGATGTGAAGATCTACACAACACCTTTATCTGTCCCGCTGCCTTTGGTGGCTTATCAAAGCGGAGCCAAAGTCATCGTGCAGTATCAAGGCTGCGCCAAAGCAGGATTCTGCTATCCGCCAGAAACTCGGGTGATCGACATTACGCCATTTAACGCAGAATCAAACCGTGTTATCGAGCCTAATACCAACACATCAACGCAAGCAACACCGCCACAGACCGATAGCGCACCCACTTCGGCCCAAGATTCACTCGCCGACAAACTTGCGCAAAATTGGTGGACGCCGCTGCTGTTTTTAGCGCTTGGGGTTGGCCTCGCTTTCACCCCTTGCGTGCTGCCGATGTACCCGATTTTAACCAGTATCGTACTTGGGGGGGCACAACTGACCCAACGCCGCGCGCTACTGCTCAGCGTGATTTACGTACAAGGCATGGCACTCACTTACACCCTGCTTGGGTTAGTGGTCGCTTCAGCTGGATTGCAATTTCAAGCCGCGCTACAACACCCTTATGTGCTGATTGGCTTGAGTGTACTGTTCGTTGCCTTAGCGCTTTCTATGTTCGGTTTGTACAGCTTACAACTGCCAAGCAGCATGCAAACTTGGTTGAACTCACTGAGTAATGCCCAGCAAGGCGGTAGCCTGCCCGGCGTGTTCGCTATGGGTGCAATCTCCGGTTTGGTGTGTTCACCCTGCACCACCGCTCCGCTTTCCGGCGCACTACTTTATGTCGCGCAAAGTGGTGATTTGCTCACGGGTGCCGTAGCGCTCTACGCATTGGCCATCGGCATGGGGATTCCGCTGATTCTGGTTGCCGTGTTTGGTAACAAGCTGCTGCCAAAGGCGGGCAACTGGATGGAGCGCGTGAAAACCCTATTTGGTTTTGTGCTGCTCGCAGCCCCCATCTTCCTATTAGAACGTATTTTGCCTGAACTTTGGTCGACCGTACTTTGGTCAGCGCTTGGCTTGGCAGCATTCGGCTGGCTGTATCATGTTAAAAACAGCCTACCTTTTGGGGGTTGGAAACAGAGCCTAATTGGAATTGTGGCAATTTTAGGACTACTGGCTTCCGCACAACCTGCACTCAATCACTGGTTTGCTCCGACTCAAACAGCTCAGCAGGTCAAACAGATCCAATTTACTCGCATTGCTAACCTAAGCGAGCTGCAAAGCGCATTGGCAGAAGCCAAAGCGCAAGGCAGACCTGTGATGCTCGATTTCTATGCCGATTGGTGCGTGGCGTGTAAAGAGTTTGAGAAATACACCTTTCACGCTAAACAAGTGGAAACCAAACTCAGCGGCTTTGTACTGCTACAAGCCGATGTCACTAAAAATCAGTCGCAGGATATTGAGCTACTCAAGGCGCTGAATGTGCTCGGCTTACCAACCATTGAGTTTTGGAATGCACAAGGCGAACCCGTACCCAATGCCCGTATCACTGGCTTTATGGCGGAGCAGCCGTTTCTTGATCATCTCGCCCAGCAGGGTTTGTAAACTAAAGCCCCACTCGTTATACGGTGGGGCTACTCAGATCACTTATTCAAACTCATGCATTTAAAAAGGGATACAGTTCAGACTTTTAGCGGGTAAAGATTGTTCACTGCGTTAAACAGAACAATAATTCCTATAACTGTTTGGTAAACCTGTTGTGACGTCATGGACTCGACCTACACCATCATCATTGCTGATGACCATCCCCTGTTTCGCAATGCGCTGTTTCAATCGGTGCACATGGCGATCAGCGGTGCCAATTTGCTGGAAGCAGATTCACTTGATGGTTTGTTGCATCTACTCAATAAGGAGTCGGAGCCAGATCTGCTCCTACTCGATCTGAAAATGCCCGGTGCCAATGGCATGTCAGGCTTGATTCACCTACGTTCTGAATATCCCGATTTACCGATCGTAGTGATCTCCGCCAGCGAAGAACCCAGTGTCGTTTCGCAAGTCAAAAGCCACGGGGCATTTGGTTTCATTCCGAAATCAAGCGATATGCGCAGCCTGATTGCAGCACTCAATCAGGTGCTCAATGGCGAGCCTTATTTTCCCGCACATCTGCTGGTTGATGGCTTTGTCGGCAATGATTTAGCCGAAAAAGTGGCCGCACTTACGCCGCAGCAGTATAAGGTGCTTGGAATGCTTTCGGATGGACTGCTCAACAAGCAGATCGCTTATGAACTGAATGTGTCGGAAGCGACCATCAAAGCGCATATGACGGCGATTTTCCGCAAACTTGGGGTGAAAAATCGCACTCAAGCGGTGATCTTGCTAAAAGAAATGAGCGAGTGATCCACTCGCTCATTTCTGCTTACTCGCGCTATACCCAAACACCTTGGCGTTGCCGATAGGCGGCAAGTGAGTGAATCCCCATGAGCATAGATACGCTATGTGATTGGGGGGGAAGGAAAACCGCTACACGACTACAACTTCGAAGAGCAAGAGGATCGTTACTCGGCCTCTTCTTGTAGCTCTTCCTCGGGCGGTAAACGCAGACCGATTTTGGTCACTTTCCAATCCACCACATCAGCGACTACCCATTGCAAACCATGCCATTCGAAGTAGTCCCCCAACACTGGGGTTTCGCCTAAGTGCTCTAAGACCAGATCTTTGAGCTTAGCGTCTGCCTCAAGCTCGCCCAAATCCAGACCGTACAATAAAGCCACATCTTGCAACTTCGCCTCAATATCAAGGAAAAAATCCCCAAAGAAGCGGACTAGTGACGCTTTTTCTGGCGCTTCACTGAATAGGCGACTCAACGGCTCAAGATCGCACTCCTGTGCCATCACACATATGGTGTCACCTTCACACAACTCGGTACTGCCTGATGGGTGCAGCAGTTGATTATCACGAAACACTGCGGCAATCCGCGTCCCTTCTGGCATAAACAGATTGCGCAACGGCTCACCGATACACCACTTATCGGCTTTCAGTTTATAGATAAACAGCTCCCACTCACTGGTCGGATAAATTTCCACACCAGTGCGTGAAATGGGCTCCGGTTTCGGTGGCAGTTCAACTTTGGCTAGAGTCATCGCTTTGGTTAGCGTTCCCCCCTGCACCACCAACGACACCATAACCACGAAAAACGCGAGGTTGAAGTAAAGCTGAGCATTCGGCAAACCCGCCATCATTGGGAACACGGCTAAGATGATTGGCACTGCGCCACGTAAGCCAACCCAAGAAACAAACCATTTCTCACGCGCGGTAAAGCTCTTAAACGGGGCTAAGCCAATCCATACCGCCATCGGGCGAGCGAAAAGAATCATCCCCACCGCCAACGCTAAACCGGGCAGCGCAATCTTCATCAATTCCGATGGAGTAACCAATAACCCCAACACCAAGAACATGCCAATTTGCGCTAGCCACGTCATGCCATCGAGCACATTAAGAATCACGTGTCGACTACGGGTTGGGCGATTACCGAGCAATAAACCAGCCAAGTAGATCGAGAGAATGCCACTGCCCCCTAATGCGTTGGAAAGGGCAAAAATCATTAAACCACCGCTCACCGCTAAAATGGAGTACAAACCTTCTGGCAGTTGATTGCGATTAATCAACCACCACAAAATCCAGCCCCCGACTAAGCCGAGTAGAGCACCTACACCAAATTGTTGTACAAAACTGAGCAGTAAAAATCCCGCACTGAAATCCGTTTCCGCCGTGCCAAGCACAGCGATTAAGGTCACGGTCAAAAACACCGCCATCGGATCGTTAGTACCGGATTCGATTTCCAACGTGGCGCCAACCCGCTCATTGAGGCTACGCCCTTTGAGTAGTGAAAATACTGCCGCCGCATCGGTAGAACCAACAATCGCGCCCACTAACACACCTTGCAGCAAGCTCAAATCAAACAACCACATTGCGAGCAAACCAGTAAGCAAGGTGGTTACAGCAACGCCTAAAGTCGCCAATGATACGGAAGGCCAAAATGCCACGCGAAAGCTCGCTACTCGGGTACGCATTCCACCATCAAGCAAAATGATCGCCAGAGCAAGGTTACTGACTAAATAGGCAACGGGATAATTATCAAAAGCAATTTTTCCAATCCCGTCTTCACCAGCCACCATTCCCACCGCGAGAAACACCAATAAAATCGGGATGCCCAATTTTGAGGAAACAGGGCTAAGCAATACGCTGATGCCAATCAACAAGGCACCTATCATAAAAAAACTGTTAATCGTAACGGCGTCCACTCTCCCTCCCAATCTGTTAACGGATTGTCTTGTTTTATCAAATCATTTGAACGTCTATTGTGCACGAATTTGTGACATTCATAAGAAAAGTTTATGTAAACAAATCATCCTTTACCGAGCTTTTTACTAGTAAATTCATCTCTAACGCATTGCCTCTTATACTTTTGGCTAAGTTAACATTTGATTAACATCCCGTTTTTCACCTTACCTCCCTAAAAGTCGCTTGGTACTAAGTGAAGCACGCCACGAATAGCTCACTCACTACTCAAGAGAGGAACCCGATTCTGAGCCCAGTCGCACTCAAGCACATAGTGCCTGTGTCACTTAACCACTCTGTTGACTAAGCTATCGGTTTCTCATTGTTTTTATTGCGTTCTACCCCGACTAAAGTTGCACAGATCCCTTGCTATTCGGCTGCTAACCTAAGAGACGTAACATTGTGTTAACACCTCTAACGGGACAACGAAAAGGAAGGAGAAGGCCATGGCGTTCGAATCATCAGAACAAGCTCAAGCCTACTGGAAGGAAAACTTGGGGATCATGGGCTCACTGCTTGCAGTGTGGTTTTTAGTCTCATACGGCGCAGGGATTTTATTTGTCGATGCGCTCAACACGATTCAATTTGCCGGGTTCAAACTCGGGTTCTGGTTCGCGCAACAAGGTTCTATCTACACCTTTGTTGCCCTGATCTTTATCTATGTTGCGCGCATGAATGCGCTCGACAAGAAATACAACGTACAAGAAGACTAAGGGGCTGAACATGGATATTCAAACCTGGACGTTTATTCTGGTCGGTATCACTTTTGCGCTCTATATCGGTATTGCGATTTGGGCGCGTGCGGGGTCGACCAGTGAGTTCTATGTCGCGGGCGGTGGCGTTCATCCAGTTGCCAACGGTATGGCGACCGCTGCGGACTGGATGTCAGCGGCTTCTTTCATTTCAATGGCTGGCATCATCTCTTTTATCGGCTATGACGGCACCGTTTACCTAATGGGTTGGACGGGCGGTTATGTGCTGCTTGCACTTTGCCTAGCCCCTTATCTGCGTAAGTTCGGTAAGTTTACTGTGCCTGATTTTATCGGGGATCGTTACTACTCAAGAACCGCGCGTATGGTTGCCGTATTCTGTGCCATCTTCGTGTCGTTCACTTATGTTGCAGGCCAAATGCGCGGTGTAGGCGTGGTGTTTGCGCGCTTCCTCGAAGTCGACATCAACGTTGGTATCGTGATCGGTATGGCAATCGTGTTCTTCTATGCGGTTATGGGCGGCATGAAGGGCATCACCTATACCCAAGTTGCGCAGTACTGCGTACTGATCTTCGCTTTCTTGGTTCCAGCGATCTTTACTTCACTGATGATGACCGGCAACCCAGTTCCACAAATCGGTTTTGGTTCTACCCTCTCAGGCACTGACCAGTATCTGCTGACCAAGCTAGATGGTTTAACCCAAGAACTCGGATTTACTGCCTATACCGACGGCTCGAAGAGTATGGTTGACGTGTTCTTCATCTGTGCGGGCTTAATGGTGGGTACTGCGGGTCTGCCTCACGTAATTATCCGCTTCTTCACCGTACCAAAAGTGTCGGATGCACGTATCTCTGCCGGTTGGGCACTGGTGTTTATCGCCTTCTTGTACACCACAGCCCCTGCGGTAGCAGCATTTGCTCGCATGAACATGATTGATACGTTGAACGGCCCAGATCTCCAAGGTGTACCTGCGGCTGAAGCACCAACGTGGTTCCACAACTGGGAAAGCACTGGTCTGGTGAAATGGGAAGACAAGAACGGCGACGGACGCTTGTTCTACTCAGGCGATGCGCGCAACGAGATGACCATCAATAACGACATCATCGTTTTGGCTTCACCTGAAATTGCCAAACTACCAAACTGGGTTGTCGCTCTACTGGCAGCGGGTGGCCTTGCGGCAGCACTCTCTACCGCAGCGGGTCTGCTACTGGTTATCTCAACCGCGATTTCTCATGACTTGTTGAAGAAAGGCTTTAAACCCAACATGACCGATAAACAGGAGTTGCTCGCCGCACGGGTTGCTGCAGCGCTTGCTATCGTCGGTGCCGGTTATCTGGGTATTAACCCGCCCGGATTCGTGGCTCAGGTGGTAGCCTTCGCCTTCGGTTTAGCCGCTTCCTCCTTCTTCCCAGCCATCATTCTTGGCATCTTCTACAAGAAGATGAACAAAGAAGGGGCGATCAGCGGTATGTTGGCAGGTATTACCTTTACCGCGGCTTACATCATCTACTTTAAGTTCATTAACCCAACCGCGAGCGTTCCAGCCAACTGGTGGTTCGGTATCAGCCCAGAAGGCATTGGTACACTCGGTATGTGCTTGAACTTTGTGGTAGCGATTGTCGTGAACAAATTCACTGCAGAAGTCCCTGCAGATGTACAGGAAATGGTGGAATCCATCCGCTATCCAAAAGGCGCGGGCGCGGCTCACGACCACTAATGCTTAAAATGTACAGAGCTAAAGAATGGTAGGGATTCTACTAGCAAAAAGCCCGAGACAACTGCTCGGGCTTTTCTTTTTCCTCGCCTCTCCTGAGTAACGCGCTCATAAAATGAGTGCGTTGCTGGAGCCGTAAACTTCACTATGCTTTAGCGCTCGCTACCGCAAAATTTGGGTTTACCGCAGTCAGCTTTTTGATCAGGTAGTTGAGCAATACACCATACATAGGCACAAACAGACCTAAGCTAATGATGAGCTTGAAAGTGTAGTCCACCAATGCGATTTCAGTCCAATGCTCAGCCATAAATGGATCGCTGCTTTGGTAGAAAGCGATCGAGAAGAAAGCGATAGTATCCAGCGCATTACCAAACAGAGTCGAACAGGTTGGCGCAACCCACCACTGCTTCATTTGACGCAAGCGGTTAAACACGTGCACATCCAGTATTTGTCCAAGCAGGTACGCCATAAAGCTTGCAATCGCAATTCGCGCGACAAACAAATTGAACTCACTCAGCGGTGCTAAGCCTTGATATTGGCCTTCAAAAAACACCACGGAAAGCAAGTAAGAGACCGCCAATGCAGGGAGCATCACAAAAAAAATGATTTTACGTGCTAAGCCAGCACCAAAAATACGTACGGTGAGATCGGTGGCTAAAAAGATAAACGGAAAAGTAAATGCGCCCCACGTAGTGTGGAAACCGAAAATGGTAAACGGGATTTGCACCAGATAATTGCTTGACGCAATGATCACGAGGTGAAACAAAACAAGATAGCCAAGGGCTTTGCGCTGCTGCGCAGGGGTAAAGTGATTCATACTGTACCTTTTTAGTTTGGTTTGGGGGCGAGGGAACCCAAATTGGAAGCACGCTTCCGGCTCAAATTTTACGTGGTTGGCCAACGGCCAATTCACAAGGGCGGCGATTATATCCCAAACGCTATTGGGTGCAAGGGTATTTCTTGAACAAATAATGATGCCGTTTCCCATTCATTCATGATCTTTTTGCCAAGCAACTTTAGCGAGCAAGCTATAGCAGAGCTTGAGAAGATCCTGTAGATCGTGCTACTCTTCGCCTCCATTTTTCTGGCTGAAAAATCATCCAATCTGGATCCAGCCAGTGCTATCTTTAAATCATTGCCAGCTAAGGCAAAGACTCAATCCCAACCTAAGTGGAACCGAATCGATGGGCAAAGGTACTCTTTATATCGTTTCTGCACCCAGTGGCGCAGGCAAATCGAGCTTAATTGCAGCCCTGTTGGAGCAAAATCCAACCTATGCAATGAAAGTGTCGGTCTCACATACCACACGTGGTATGCGCCCAGGTGAACAAGATGGCGTTCATTACCATTTTGTCGAAAAAGAGCACTTTGAAGAGCTGATCGGCAAAAAAGAATTCCTCGAATACGCTGAAGTGTTTGGTAACTACTACGGCACTTCACGGGTATGGATTGAAAACACGCTCAATAAAGGGATTGATGTGTTTCTCGATATCGACTGGCAAGGCGCGCGTCAAATCCGCACCCAAATGCCAGAAGCGAAAAGCATCTTTATCCTGCCGCCTTCCAAAGAAGAGCTGGAACGCCGCTTAAATACGCGCGGCCAAGACAGCGAAGCGGTCATTGCTAAACGCATGGGTGAGGCAAAATCAGAAATTTCCCATTACCGCGAATACGATTACGTCATCATTAATGATGATTTTGATGTCGCGTTAATGGATTTCAAAGCCATCATTCGTGCAGAAAGATTGAAGCAGGACAAGCAAGCTGCTAAATATAGCTCTATGCTTTCTGCTCTGTTGGCGGATTAATAAGCCAACGTGGGTTATAAGCTCAGCCCGTTGCTAGAATCTCAACAGGTTAGGCTGTATACTTTCTCGTCATTCAACTTATCAGTTAACTAAATTTTGGAGTTCTCATGGCACGCGTAACAGTTCAAGACGCTGTTGAAAAAATTGGCAACCGTTTCGACCTAGTTCTGGTTGCGGCTCGCCGCGCTCGTCAAATGCAATCTGGCGGTAAAGATGCTCTAGTGCCGGAAGAGAACGATAAGCCAACGGTTATCGCTCTACGCGAAATCGAAGAAGGGCTGATCACGAAAGATGTTCTGGATGCACGTGAGCGTCAAGAACAGCAAGAGCAAGAAGCGGCAGAGCTGGCTGCAGTTAGCAGCATCATGCACAACCGTTAATCACCAATCGCGATTTAACCCGCCGGGCCTGAAATTTGTATCTATTCGATAGTCTAAAAGACGTTGCCCAAGAATACCTCACAGAGCCTCAAATTGAGGCTCTGCGCCAATCTTATGTGGTAGCCAGAGATGCCCATGAAGGGCAAACCCGCTCAAGCGGCGAACCTTATATCATTCACCCTGTTGCTGTGGCACGGATCCTCGCTGAGATGCGTCTCGACTTGGAAACACTACAAGCGGCACTGCTGCATGATGTGATTGAAGATTGTGATGTCACCAAAGAAGACTTAGATGCCCATTTTGGCAACTCAGTCGCTGAATTGGTGGATGGGGTTTCTAAGCTCGATAAGCTCAAATTTCGCGATCGCAAAGAGGCTCAGGCGGAAAACTTTCGCAAAATGGTGTTGGCCATGGTGCAGGATATTCGCGTTATCCTGATCAAGCTGGCTGACCGCACGCATAACATGCGTACACTCGGTGCACTGCGTCCGGATAAAAAGCGCCGCATTGCCCGAGAAACCTTAGAAATTTATGCTCCCCTCGCCCATCGTTTGGGTATCCATAACATCAAAACCGAGCTCGAAGAGTTAGGCTTTGAAGCGCTCTACCCTAACCGTTATCGCGTCCTCAAAGAGGTGGTGAAAGCCGCGCGTGGTAACCGGAAAGAGATGATCCAACGCATCCACAGTGAAATCGAAGGTCGTCTGCAAGATGTGGGCTTACCCGCTCGCGTAGTCGGTCGTGAGAAAAACCTGTTCTCCATCTACAACAAGATGAAAACCAAAGAGCAGCGCTTTCACACCATTATGGATATTTACGCGTTTCGCATCGTGGTAGACACGGCGGATACTTGCTATCGCGTATTGGGTCAGGTGCATAGTTTGTACAAGCCACGCCCAGCACGGATGAAAGACTACATTGCCGTCCCGAAAGCCAACGGCTATCAATCGCTGCACACTTCCATGGTTGGCCCCCACGGTGTTCCCGTAGAAGTGCAGATCCGTACCGAAGATATGGATCAGATGGCAGATAAAGGGGTGGCGGCACATTGGTCGTACAAAGCCAATAGTGAACGAGGCGGCACCACTGCGCAGATTAAAGCGCAGCGTTGGATGCAAAGCCTGCTTGAGTTACAGCAAAGTGCGGGTAACTCCTTTGAATTTATCGAAAACGTCAAATCCGATCTGTTCCCAGATGAGATTTACGTATTCACCCCCAAAGGTCGTATCGTTGAACTGCCGATGGGCGCCACTGCGGTCGATTTTGCCTACGCGGTACATACCGACATCGGGAATACTTGTGTGGGTGCGCGAGTGGATCGCACGCCGTATCCGCTCAGTCAGTCACTGAAAAGTGGTCAGACGGTCGAAATCATCAGCGCACCAGGCGCACGTCCGAACGCGGCATGGCTCAACTATGTGGTGACATCCCGCGCGCGTACCAAAATTCGCCAAGTGCTGAAAACCATGCGCCGCGAAGACTCGATTACTCTGGGCCGTCGCCTGCTTAACCATGCTTTAGGCGAACATTCGATCAACGAGATTGCACCTGAGAACATCAGCAAAGTCTTGGGTGACCTGAAAGTCGCGTCGATGGATGACCTGTTGGCCGCCATTGGTTTGGGTGAGTTGATGAGTATCGTTATTGCGCGTCGCTTACTAGGCAATGCTGATGAATTGTCCGAAAGCAGTAAACATGACGGCAGTAAAAACAAACTGCCAATCCGTGGCGCAGAAGGCATTCTGCTCACCTTCGCCAACTGTTGTCACCCGATCCCAGACGATCACATCATCGCTCACGTTTCACCGGGCCGTGGATTAGTGGTGCATCGAGAAACCTGTCCTAACGTACGCGGTTATCAAAAAGAGCCAGACAAGTACATGGCAGTGGAATGGACTAAAGATTACGATCAAGAGTTCATTACTGAGCTGAAAGTGGATATGCACAACCGCCAAGGTGCATTGGCTGAACTGACCAATGTGATCTCCAAAACGGGCTCGAATATTCATGGCCTGTCAACGGAAGAACGCGACGGTCGCTTGTACACAGTCACCGTTCTGCTCACCACCAAAGATCGGGTGCACTTAGCTGGCATCATGCGTAAAATCCGCACCATGCCACACGCGCTTAAAGTGCGTCGCCGTAAGAACTGATCAAGACCAAGAGAGGGGTAAACCCGCGTTTCATGCCTCTCTTGGGCAATTTTTCCTGTACAAAAACACAGCTCGATGTTTGAATAGCCGTTAAGTCAAATGGTTAGATCAAACGCGCATGTCACAACTACTCTCAGCGATTCCTCTTTGTGAACTCTCCGGTGTCGGGGCCAAAGTCGCCGAAAAACTGGAGAAAGTCGGTTTGCACACTGTGCAGGATCTGCTGTTTCATCTTCCGCTCCGTTATGAAGATCGCACTCGCGTTTATCCGATAGTCCAACTGCACCACGGTTTATGGGCGGCAGTACAAGGCAAAGTGATGGCGGTCGATACCCTGTTTGGCAAACGCAAAATGCTTACCGTGAAAATCAGTGATGGCAACGGCACGCTGACGCTGCGCTTTTTTAACTTCACGGCAGCGATGAAAAACAACTTTGCGGAAGGCAAGTTTGTTCATGCTTATGGGGAAATCAAACGCGGTAATCAAGGCTTAGAGATCATCCATCCTGACTACAAATTCTTTGCCCCTGCACAAACACCCGATGTTGAACCCAACTTGACTCCGGTTTATCCGACCACCGAAGGGTTACGCCAACTCACCCTACGTAATCTCACCGACCAAGCGTTAGCGCTACTGGAAAAATCTGCGGTGCAAGAATTGCTGCCTTCTGGGCTTTACGATCAGCAAATGACCTTGGCCCAAGCGCTGAAAATCATTCATCGCCCATCGGCGGATATCGATTTACGTCTGTTTGAACAAGGGCGGCATCCTGCGCAAGTTCGGCTGATCATGGAAGAGCTACTGGCACAGAATCTCTCGATGCTGGCCATTCGCAGCCAAGGCCAGCAAGATGTGGCCTTGCCACTGCCCCCCCCCCCCCGTCCACCAACTCAAGCAACAACTGTTGGCACAACTGCCCTTTTCCCCCACTAAGGCGCAGCAGCGCGTGGTCGCCGAAATCGAAGCGGATTTAGCCAAGCCGCATCCTATGATGCGCTTAGTGCAAGGCGATGTCGGCTCAGGCAAAACCTTAGTCGCAGCGCTTGCGGCCGTTCGTGCGATTGAGCATGGCTATCAGGTGGCCTTAATGGCCCCCACTGAACTGTTGGCCGAACAGCACGCACTTAATTTTGCGCAGTGGCTTGAACCCATGGGCATTCAAGTGGGATGGCTCGCGGGTAAGCTCAAAGGCAAAGCGCGTGAAACGGAATTAGCACGTATCGCCGGTGGCGAAGTGAAAATGGTGGTCGGCACCCATGCGTTGTTCCAAGAGCAAGTCTCGTTTGACCACCTTGCGCTGGTCATTATTGATGAGCAGCATCGCTTCGGTGTACATCAGCGTTTAGAGCTGCGCGAGAAAGGCGCGAAACAAGGTGCGTATCCGCATCAGCTTATTATGACGGCGACGCCCATTCCACGCACTTTGGCGATGACGGCTTATGCCGATTTGGAAACCTCAGTGATTGATGAGTTGCCACCCGGGCGTACTCCGATTCAAACCGTAGCGATTCCGGATACCAAACGCGATGAGATTGTCGAGCGCATTCGCCACGCCTGCCTCAATGAAGGCAAGCAAGCGTATTGGGTGTGTACTTTGATTGATGAATCCGAAGTGCTGGAAGCGCAAGCGGCCGCAGAAACGGCCGAGGAACTGCAACGTAAACTGCCCGAAGTCAAAATCGGCTTAGTGCATGGCCGGATGAAACCGGCTGAGAAGCAAGCGGTAATGCAAGCGTTTAAAAATAACGAGCTACATCTGCTCGTCGCCACCACAGTGATTGAAGTTGGCGTGGATGTGCCCAATGCCAGCTTGATGATCATTGAAAACCCCGAGCGTTTGGGGCTGGCTCAACTACATCAGCTACGTGGGCGTGTTGGGCGTGGCACTGTCGCCAGTCATTGTGTGCTACTGTTTCATGCACCACTTTCCAAAACCGCACAAAAACGCTTAGGTGTTCTGCGTGAAAGCAATGACGGCTTCGTCATCGCGCAGCGCGACTTAGAAATTCGTGGCCCAGGTGAGCTATTAGGCACCAAACAGACCGGTTTGGCCGATTTCAAAATTGCCGATCTGGTACGCGACCAACAACTGGTTCCGCAAGTGCAACGCATCGCACGCCATATCCATGAGCGCTACCCACAGAATGCACAAGCCATCATCGACCGTTGGTTAGGCGAACGCGATATTTACGCCAAAGCTTAGCTTTTGATCCTCATCAAATCGATCGGAAACCTCGCGAGCAAACGTTTGCTTTCTTAAATAAAACCTCTATAATCGCCGCCATTTTCTGGTAGACGCAAACGTTTACCTCTCTACCTAGAGCAGAGTCTGATTAACAGCAATCACAGATGCGGCTTCTGCTCCACCTTAACCACCCATTCAGCGTGCACAAGGTGTTACTGACCATCAGGAAAATCGTTATGGCACAATCCACTTCGCGTAAGGCAGATCTAGTCTATCAACTCAATGATCGTCCACCTCTACCACAAACTGTCTTTGCCGCTTTGCAACATCTTTTGGCGATGTTTGTCGCGGTGATAACGCCATCACTGATCATTTGCCAATCCCTTGGTGTGCCTGCGGAGCAAACCAACACCATCATCAGCATGTCACTGTTTGCTTCGGGTTTGTCATCCTTTATTCAAATCCGCACCTTTGGCCCAATTGGCTCAGGTTTGCTTTCCATTCAAGGCACCAGCTTTAACTTCTTAGGCCCAATTATTGGTGCAGGACTCGCGCTCAAAGCCGGTGGGGCGAACATCGAAACCATGATGGCCGCGATTTTCGGGACGATTTTGGTCGCTTCATTCGCTGAAATTTTACTTTCTCGCGTCCTGCAATTTGCCCAACGCGTGATTACGCCGCTGGTCTCTGGGATTGTGGTGACCTTGATTGGCCTGACGCTAGTACAAGTTGGTTTGATTTCAATGGGTGGCGGCTACGCTGCGATGGCGGAAGGCACTTTTGGTAGCCTTGATAAACTCGCACTGGCTGGAACCGTATTAGCGATCATTGTGCTGCTGAACCGAGCGCATAACCCTTACGTACGTGTGGCTTCGATTGTGATTGCGATGCTGGTGGGTTATGTGATGGCGTACCTAATGGGCATGGTCAATACCGACAACTTGGCGGAAACCCAGCTCATCGCACTACCTATCCCGATGCAATACGGTTTGGGCTTTGACTGGTCGCTGTTTATTCCTCTAGTGCTGATTTTCCTCATCACCGCACTCGAAGCGATTGGTGATATTACTGCGACTTCCGAAGTCTCTGGTGAACCCGTGAAAGGCCCCGTATATATGAAGCGCATCAAAGGTGGCGTACTGGCGGATGGCATCAATTCCGCATTAGCCGCGGTGTTTAACAGCTTCCCGAACTCAACGTTCAGCCAAAACAACGGCGTGATCCTGCTGACCGGCGTTGCCAGCCGTTATGTGGGTTACTTTATTGCGGGTATGCTAGTGCTGCTTGGCTTATTCCCCGGCGTAGCAAGCTTTGTTCAATTGATCCCAGAACCTGTACTCGGTGGTGCGACCATCGTAATGTTTGGTACGATTGCTGCCGCAGGCGTACGCATCATCTCTCGTGTCGACTTAGATCGCCGCGCGATTCTGATCATGGCACTGTCTTTCTCGATGGGTTTGGGTATTGCACAAAAACCAGAAATTCTGCAGTTTATGCCTGAATTTATTAAGAATTTATTCTCTTCAGGTGTCGCGGCTGGCGGCATTACTGCAATTTTGCTTAACCTGCTGCTGCCCGAAGTGCGCCGAGATGAAAACGCCGCTTCGGTAACCGAAACGGCGCAAGAATCAAACTAACGGTTTATTCAGGGCTAACTTCAGTTAGCCCTTTTGCTGCTTAGTTGGGAAACTGATTTGAGCACGTAACCCACCTTGGCTGCGGTTGCTCACCGACACCGCACCATGATGCTGGCTGACAATCCGTTTCACAATCGCCAACCCCAAGCCCGTCCCTTCACTACCGCGCGCGGTATCCCCACGAGTAAAAGGCTCAAACACTTTATTGACTTGGCTTGGATCGATACCCGGCCCATTGTCTTCCACGCACAGCCACACTAGCTTCTTATCGGCCGTCATGCCGCTACTCACTTTGACCCAACCGTTGCCGTAGCGCAGCGCATTCACGACCAAGTTACTCAGTGAACGCTTAATCGCAATCGGGTTACCAAAGGCGGGCGTGAGATCCGCTTGCAGATCGGTTTCAATCTGCACTTCGTAGCCCCCTTCAGAGCTTGCCACATCGCTGGCAATATCATTCAGATCCACCGCCTCAAACGCTTCACGGTTCACCGGTTTCAAGTAATCCATAAACTGGCTGATGATCTGGTTACACTCTTCGGTATCGCTGATGATGCTCTCAGCAAGATAGCTGTCTTCTGGCGACATCATCTCGGTTGCCAAGCGAATTCGGGTCAAGGGAGTGCGGATATCATGACTGATCCCCGCCATCAGCAGCGCGCGATCTTCTTCCAGAGCTTGAATGCCTTTCGACATTCGATTAAACGCGCGCGTTACCGAGCGGATTTCTAACGTCCCTTGTTCTGGCAGATGTGGGGGCGTTTCCCCCCGCCCGACCAATTTGGCGGCTTTTTCTAGCGCAATCAGTGGCCGGTTTTGCAAACGAATAAACAGCCAGCCACCAATCACAATTAACAGTGCCATGATGATGCTGTTACGAAACAGCGGAGCAAAATCTTCTTCTTGTAGTTCAGAGAGCGGAATACGCAGCAACTGGCCGGGCAGTGAATCGATCTTCATCCACAGGATGTAGCTCTCCTCGCCCAGCGCCATGCGCACTTCGGTGGGCGAGCCCAGCTCGCTGCTCATCTCTTCACTCATCAAATCAAGGCTGATGGCGTGCTGAAAATCCAAAGATTCGGGGCTACTCTCACTGTGAATCGTCACCCCAAGCTGATCCAGTACGCGCCGTTTCAGCAGCGCATCCATTTCCGAACTCACTTCAGGATTACTGGTGTCATCCAGCATTAAGCTGATTTCATGGGCGAGAATTTTGTTGAACTGCTGCAAACTCGGCAGCAAGGCGTAGTTGAATACCGCGTAGTAGGAATAGATTTGACTGGCGATCAGCAGAGAGAAAAACAGCAGGATCGATTGAGTAAATGAGCTGCGAATTCGCATAAGGCACCTAGATATAGCAAGGGCACGCGCGGAGCGAGGACGCCCTTGCTCGGCGTGCCTAAAAGAAGTTAGTTGGCGGCTTTACCATCGGGGACGAAGACGTAACCCAGCCCCCAGACGGTTTGAATATAGCGCGGTTTGCTTGGATCAACTTCGAGCATACGACGCAGACGCGAAATCTGTACGTCAATCGAGCGCTCCATCGCTGAATATTCACGGCCACGCGCCATGTTCATCAGTTTGTCACGCGACAAAGGCTCACGGGCATTGGTCACCAAGGCTTTCAACACGGCAAATTCACCCGATGTGAGTGGCATCGCCTCTTCACCACGGAACATTTCACGGGTACCAAGGTTCAAGCGGAAATCACCAAATTCGATCACCGTCTCTTCAGCGCTCGGCGCTCCCGGCGCTTCAATCACTTGGCGGCGCAGCACCGCTTTAATGCGCGCCAACAGTTCACGCGGGTTAAACGGCTTAGGCAGATAATCATCCGCGCCAACTTCTAGGCCAACAATGCGGTCAATCTCATCACCTTTAGCCGTGAGCATCAAAATCGGGATCATGTTGTTGGAATTGCGCAGACGACGACAGATAGAAAGGCCATCTTCACCCGGCAACATCAAATCAAGCACCATCAAATGGAAGTTTTCGCGCGTCAGCAGACGATCCATCTGCTCGCCGTTAGCCACGCTGCGAACTTGAAACCCCTGCTCTGACAGGTAACGCTCAAGCAGCGCACGCAAACGCGCATCATCATCTACCACTAAAACTTTATGATTTTCCACCATGATCCCACCTAACTGTTGTTCAATTCCCGACTCTTCGGGCAAGTAAAATGTAACATCGTTACTGCTCGCCGCGCGTAAAGAATTGTTAATCTTTATGTCTTTGTAGCGGATGTGCTCACAGCGTGCAATCAGCAACAGTGAAATATCACCGTCAAGTAGTAGAAAAGGAGTAAAACAGTGTCGGAGGGAAGATAACGAACACTGCTCACTCCTCAATTTTTTATTGCGAGGTTAATGCACTCGACTCACTGCACAACCCTGAGCTGGCAATGCTTCGCCAGTCAATACACGGGCGGCAACAAAAGCGCTCTCCGGCCTTGCGGAGTGCGTGCACAAATAATGCTGCACTTGAGGGTATTGCAATAGATCGTAAGGGCTGCGCAACGCAAGCACCACCAGATTGGGGAAATCCTGACTCAACTGCTGCACTCTGGCTTGTGCTTCCATTTGAGCGAAATCCTCTCCCGGTAATGGATGGTTTTCGGTCACCACCACCAAATACCCGTTTTGGCTAAGCTCAAGCTGATCAACGGTAATCGGCTGCCAGTCTGCATTAAACGCATTTAATGCCTGACACAAAGCGCTAAACGCAGGCAGCGCTTGATTAGGGCCTATGCCGCGTGGGTTCATTAAATTGTGATAGCTGGATGAGGGCGTCGCGTTGAGTAGGTAAAGTTTCTTGTCACTTAAATCTAAGCCACCACGCACCCAAGTCACAGCTGCTTGAGAAACTTCGGCCGCCACTTTCTGATTATTAAGAGTGTTCCACTCACCATACAGTGCCATAGGCACCAGTTTTTCCAGTTTGAGACGTACCACTTTTTCCAAGGCTTGATCAATCACCGATTCCGCCAGCACACCTTGCTCAACGGCATCGATCACGCCATGAATCATCGCTAATTGTTTATCAAGATAGGCATCGGAGTGATCGTAATGTTCTTCGGAGAGCATAATCATGGTGATACCGGCCTGCATCGCTTTTACCGCCGCATCCACTGGTGTGTAGTGGTTTACAATCGCGCCCATGTTCATGCTGTCTGAAATGATAACGCCATCAAAGCCCATATCTTGACGCAGCACTTGCTGCAAAATCGTCGCCGATAAGGTTGCGGGCGCCTTTGCATCCAACTGTGGGTAGAGAATATGGCTGGTCATCACTAGATCCACACCCGCATCAATTGCGGCTTGGAATGGCGCTAAATCGTTGAGTTTGAGTTCAGCATAGGATTTATCTACACGTGGAATATCGCGATGAGTATCACCATGCGTATCACCGTGACCCGGAAAATGTTTCGCACAAGCCGCAATCCCACCTTGATGCAAACCACGCACCGCTGCCGCTGAGTGCAGAGAAACTTTCTCTGGCTGATCACCAAACGAGCGAGTATCAATAATCGGCGATGCGGGGTTTAAGTTCACATCACAACAAGGACCGAGAATGCAGTTAAAACCCGCACCACGCATCTCTTCACCAAACACTTGATACATGCGTTCCGTGCCAACTGCTTGATCTGACACCCCTAACGCTAAATTGCCCGGCCCCGTGGTGGATTCGCCCACGAGCACACCCCATGCCCCTTCTTGATCGACACCCAGCAGCAAAGGCAAACGCTGATGTTGATCGAGGATCTGCTGTAGGCCTCGGTTTAGCGCTTGTGCCTGCGCAAAGGTTTCTGCGTTATCTTGGCTTAAATAGCAGCCACCTAGGTTGTATTCAGCAATCATGTGCTGCGCCGCCTGCGCCGACTTACCGGGAAACGCCAAGATAAAAAGTTGGCCGACTTTTTCCTTTAGGCTCCATTTGGCAATCTGCTCAGTAATCTGTTGTTGGCTTACCATTGTGTATTCTCCTTAATTTTTTGCGCTGCTATTTTTTACGCAGCTGACGAATCTGTCCCATGGTGAAGGTTACGGCGACAATGACGATGATGCCGCGCAGGATTAATTGCTGGTCAACGTTAAGCCCCATCAAAATCAATCCGTTATTCACCATTCCCATGATCAGTGCACCAATCACCGAGCCAATCACCGTACCTTTACCGCCAAACAAGCTGGTTCCACCGATAATGACTGCGGCTATCACCAGCATCAGGTCACTCTCACCCAAGGTGTAACGTGCACTATAAAGGCGGCCGGAATAAAGAATGCCCGCTAATGCGGCGAGAAAGCCGTTGAGCATCAGCACATACAGCTTGATGCGATTGACGTTGATCCCTGAATACATGGCCGAGACTTTATTACCGCCCGTTGCCAGCACATGCTTGCCAAAAGTGGTATTACGCAGCACAAAAGCGCCCACTGCCGCAACCAATAACGTCCAGATAAACAACACCGAGAAGGGGCCGATATCACCAGAACCGAAAATGAAAGCGTAAGTGTCGTTATCAATCGGGATGGATTGCAAAGACGTAGACCAACGAGCAATCCCCGTGATGATGCCGGTGGTACCTAACGTGACGAGAAAAGACGGAATGCCAACTTGAGTGACAAAAATGCCGTTGATAAAACCAATCATAGTGCCGACCAGTAACGCGGCCGATACTGCCATTAAAATGCTGTCGGTTTCTTGCAAGGTCAGCGCGGAGACGATTGCCGCCAAGGCCACTGTTGCACCAAAGGAGAGATCAATTTCTGCGGCGCTGAGGACAAAAGTCATCCCCACCGCCATGATTGCGATAGTGGCCGTTTGACGTGCGATGTTCATTAAGTTCACCGAACTCAAAAAGCCTTTATCGTGCAACATCACCGAGAAAAAGATGAAGATGCCGACAAACACAAAGTAGATAATATAGTCGCGCCACTGAATCGGCTTTGCCTTTGGCGCTGGCGTTGGTTTTGGAATGGTTTTTTCGCTCATAGCTGATTTCCTTATTACTGGACGGCCGCCAGCAACTCCTCTTCTGTCATTCGTTGTCCCTGGATTTGCTTCACAATCCGGCCTTTATTCACTACATAAATCACATCGCAAAAACTGCCCACTTCGGCGTATTCACTGGAGACAAAAATCACTCCATTGCCTTGTTGCACATACTGATTCACGATTTTCATAATTTCGTATTTGGCATTGATGTCGATGCCAAAAGTCGGGTCATCAAGCAAGAGCACTTTGGCTTGAGTGGATAAACACTTCCCAATCACCACTTTCTGCTGGTTGCCCCCAGAGAGATAACGTACCGCCTGCGAGGCGCCAGAGGTTTTCACACCTAAACGGCGAATCGCGGTATCCACAATGTCTTGCCCTTGATGTTTATCAATCACCAAGGAGTGGGAGATGCGATCAAAAGAGGCCATCAGTAGGTTATCGAACACAGAAAAATCGAGCACCAATCCTTGAGAGCGTCGCTCTTCCGGCACCATATTAATGCCATTTTCAATCGCATCCCGCGGGGAACGGATCTGTACTGGTTTTCCCTCCACCAGCACTTCGCCCTTCACTAAAGGAGTTAAACCGTAGATAGCTTGCAAAATTTCCGTGCGACCACTGCCGAGCAAGCCCGCCAAGCCCACCACTTGCCCCGGCATCACTTTGAGCGAAATCGCATCTAATTCTTCGGTGGTCACATCACGCAGCTCAAGAAGCGGCGTTTTTTGTCCATCAATCGCCGGGCGCTGCCACTCAATTTGGGTATCACTTTTGTTGCCCAACATGGCTTCCACCAAAGCATCGACGGATGTTTTTGATGTAGGCGTTTCCAATACGCTATAGCCATCACGCAACACAGTCACTGCATCGCAAATCCGCAGAATATCCGCCAAATAGTGCGTGATGTAGATGATGCTGATCCCACTCGCTTTGAGTTTTTCGATCACTCGAAACAACTCATTAATTTCGTTGTTAGACAATGAAGCGGTAGGTTCATCGAGCACGAGAATTTTGGCATCCAACGCGAGTGCCTTGGCAATTTCCACCAATTGCTGCTCACCCAAACTCAGTGTTTCCACTCGTTGGCTCGGGTCTATTTCAACCCCCAACAGCTCTAACAGCGGTTTGGATTGGCGCTCACGAGCACGATTAGAAATCAGGCTGCGGCGAGCGGTTGGATGATTCAGAAAAATGTTGTCGGCGATGCTCAACGTCGGGACAAGGCTGAGATCCTGATAGACCATCGCAATCCCCGCCGCCTGCGCCGCTTTGGGCGATGAAAAGGTTACCGCTTGTCCAAAGAGACGAATTTCACCACCATCACGAGCATGGAAACCATTAATCAGCTTCACTAAGGTGGATTTCCCAGCTCCGTTTTGCCCCACCAGCGCATGGACTTCCCCCTGTTTTAAGGTGAAATCGACACCTTTCAAAACCGGAGTACCATCAAACCCTTTTTTGACGCCGCGGGCTTCAATTGCATTGCTCACATCGACTCTCCCTGTCTTGAGTCAAACTCGGTCTGCCAGCCATCTGGCAGACCGCTTGTACACTTACTGCTTCAACGCTTTTTGCACCGCTTCTGGAGCAGGACGACGCAAAGCCTGCTGCCAAGCATCCAACAAGTTGTCACGCGTTACCGCACTGGCTCCCACGGTCACAAACGGTGGTGTGGGTTGTTCGAGTTTTGCTAATGCACCCATTCGCGCCAACGTTTGGCCTAAGTCATAAGGCAAGTCAGTCACAATGCCCGCCACATTACGTTGCTTAGCCATGTCCAGCGCATTCGCTGCGCCTAAATCCATGGTGATCACTTTGATGTCTTTACGACCTGCTGCGCGAGTCGCCGCGACCACACCTTCAGCAATGCTGTCCCAAGGGGCATAAATAGCTTTAATGTCAGGATATTGAGTAATCATGGCCGAGGCGATGACTTCGCCGTCGTTGGCGTTAGCAATGCCGCGTTTTGCGACCACTTCGATGTTCGGGTAGCTCTGTTGCAAATTAGCCAATGCCGCTTCATCACGTTGATTGGTCACGTAGTAGTTAGCTTCGTGGTAGATAAAACCGACTTTGCCTTTTTCATCCACTGCATCCGCGATGAGATCCGCCGCGATTTTGCCCATCTGCGATAAATCGTCGGTCACGATACCGGCGTAATCTTTGCCATGCTCAAAACCACTTGGCAGGTTACTGATCAACACTAACTTACTGCCCTGTTCCACCGCCGGACGAAATGCCGCAGCACCGGATACCGGATCCACCACTAAGGAGATCAAAATATCGGGCTTCATGGCCATCGTGGTCTCTACATCGGTTTTTTGTTTGTTGGCATTAAATTCCGCATCGGTCACCGCCACGACTTTAATATTGAGATCGGAGAATTTGTCCTTAGCACCTTCAATCTGAGCGTTCGACCAATCCGACGTGCTGTGCATCAAAATCGCAGCGGTATAACCTGCCGCGCGCACTTGCTGCTCTTGTTCAGTCGATAACACCACATCGGTATACGGCGTTGCCGCCTCACCCATCGGGCCTTTGGTTTCTGTCACAGCCATCGCATTGCTGCTTAACGCCATTAACAGACTGATACTTGCGACTCGACAGGTATTAACGATTCCTTGTTTGTTCATCTCTCTTCACCTTATTTAGGTATTAGGTGAGTATTAATATAGGTATTTTGTAGGTATTTAGTGCGATCAAGATCGCGACATGCAACGATCACAAAGTGATAACAATCACAACCCTGAGTAATAATTGAGCATTTTGTTGTTTGAGCGCGAAGCATCAGCATGATGAATGGAATCACACCCCGAACACTCAGAGTGAAAATCACAAAGCGCAAAAAGAAAGATGCTGACTAGGTAAAAGATAGGTATTATTTGCCAAGCCCCCTCACCACAGAGACTATTTCGGTTTATGAGCTCCCTTGAAGTACAACGCATGAGTCTGACCAGCAGTATGTATCATCAACTGTTGGCGCAGCATGACATCTATTTTGTCGCGTTTGATGCCAAGGAGCAGATTGTTGCCAGCAACTACCCTGTCGCAACCTTAACCTTGGAAAGTCTGGATGATTTGGTGTTCTTGGTTGGCCCCATGTACAGCGCACAAATTCGTGCTTTTTTGCGCCATGAGCGTGAAACACTGGAGTTTGATGTGGCCAATTTGCACTTCAGCATGTGCAAACTGAGTGATGCAGGACACGCTTTAATCTACTGCCTACAGATTGAGGCCAAAGAGAAACAGCCTCTTGAACCTAAGCTCTCGGCGATCGAACAGGATTATCAGATCATCCATGAGCTTTCCGAATCACTCAATCTGCTCAGTCATGCCGGAGAAACTCAACTTCCAGAGCATGTGCAGCAGGAAATTCGCGATAAACATTTGCCGGAAGTCGAAAAGCGCTGGCAACAATTGCAGGATCCCAGCCTCAAGCTGTGCTTGGAAATCGTCAAATCCAATATGGAAAACTTGCTAGATGACCACAGCGGCATGAACAGTCGCCTGCTGGAAGTTTTGACCCCATCCGAGCTGCAAGTGGCTGAATTTATTCGCAGTGGCATGTCGAGCCAAGAGATCGCCAGCACGCTCAATGTGGCGCGGAAAACGGTCGAAAATCATCGCAATAGCCTGCGTAACAAACTCGGCATTACCAACCGCGGAGTGAACTTACGTAACTACCTACTGAGTCTGGAAAAGCGTTAATCGCGCCTTTAACCTCTCAGCACACAAAAGAAAAAGGGGAATCACTCCCCTTTCTCGTACTCAATCGAATTAATAAACCACTCTTTCATGCCCGTTGGAGTGTGCACCTGAAACTCTTCATCCACTTGCTTTTTGAGTAGTGCGCGCGCCATCGGTGAATCAATCGAGATGTAATCTTTGGCATCGCCATAAATCTCTTCGGGGCCGACAATGCGAAACTTCTTCACTTCTCCGGCTTCGTTTTCAATTTCCACCCAAGCACCGAAAAACACTTTGCCTTCTTGCTGCGGTGAATAATCAACGATTTTCAGCTCTGGCAGCAACTTACTCAGGAAGCGTACACGACGGTCAATCTGGCGCAGCAGGCGTTTGTTATAAGTGTAATCGGCGTTCTCTGAGCGATCGCCAAGGCTCGCCGCCCAAGAGACTTTTTGGGTGATCTCGGGACGTTGTTCTTTCCATAAATAGTCGAGTTCTTGCTTGAGCTTGTTGTAGCCAGCTCGGGTAATCAGCTTAGTTTTCACACGGGATTCTCAACAAAATAGGGTTGCGCGAAAAGTACCGATTTTTCGCACGCTTTGCCAGTCAGGGCAAAAGATTTGACTGAAAGCTCTCAAAAGCCAGCGGTAGACATGGTATTAATAGCCGCCTGCTGCGCGCAGAGCGTGATCCATAGCTCAAACTCCTCGTCCATTCGAGCGTTGAGCTGGAGTCAGGCGTAACTGCCCCCATATAAACCGAAAATGTCAAAAAGAGACCACCACGGATGAGCAAAGCTATCTGTCACCAGATTGCTCAAGAACTGAATGTTCGCCCTGAGCAAGTTATCGCTGCCGTCACCCTGATCGACGATGGCAATACCGTTCCTTTTATCGCCCGTTACCGTAAAGAGGTAACCGGAGGATTGGATGATACCCAACTGCGCAACTTAGATAGCCGTCTTGCCTATCTGCGTGAGATGGATGACCGTCGTCAAACCATCCTCAAATCGATTCAAGAACAAGGCAAACTCACCCCTGAGCTGGAGCAGGCGATTTTAAGTGCCGACAGCAAAAACCGCCTTGAAGATCTCTATCTGCCTTACAAGCCGAAACGCCGCACCAAAGGCCAAATCGCGATTGAAGCGGGTCTTGAGCCGCTGGCCGATACGCTGTGGACACAGCCTAACACTGACCCTGAAAGCGAAGCAGCAAAATACATTAATGCCGAGAAAGGCGTCGCCGACAGCAAAGCCGCACTGGATGGTGCACGCGCTATCGTGATGGAACGCATTGCAGAAGATGCCAATCTACTGGAGAAAATCCGCCAACATCTCAATCGCAACGCGGAAATTGTGTCGCGCGTGGTCGAAGGCAAAGAGCAAGCGGGCGAGAAATTTAAAGATTACTTTGATCACCGCGAGCCGATCAGCAAAGCGCCTTCACATCGCGCGTTGGCGATGCTGCGTGGCCGTAACGAAGGCTTCTTAACCCTAACGCTGAATGCCGATCCTGAATTGGAAGAAAGTGCGCGCCAATCCTACTGCGAAACATTGATTGCAGAACATTACGGCATTCATTTGAGTCAAGCGACGGCCGATGCGTGGCGCAAGCAGGTGATCAGCTGGGCATGGAAGATCAAAATCTCCATGCACATGGAAACCGAACTGATGAGCGCGATGAAAGAGCGCGCGGAAATCGAAGCGATTGAAGTCTTCGCCACCAACTTAAAAGATCTGCTGATGGCGGCCCCGGCGGGCCCTCGCGCGACATTGGGCCTCGATCCGGGTCTGCGCACCGGCTGTAAAGTCGCGGTGGTTGACGCAACAGGTAAGGTGCTGGCAACCGACACGATTTACCCACATGCACCACAGCATCAGTACGATCGCGCCATGCAGTCCATCGCTCTGCTAGTGAAAAAGTTCAACGTGGATCTGATTGCGATTGGTAACGGTACTGCGTCGCGTGAAACTGACGCTTTTGCGGCGGATTTAATCAAGCGCGGCAACCTCAAAGTACAAAAGATCATGGTCAGCGAAGCGGGAGCATCGGTGTATTCTGCTTCTGAACTGGCGGCAAAAGAGTTTCCGAATCTCGATGTGTCATTGCGCGGCGCAGTCTCTATCGCGCGTCGTCTGCAAGACCCACTAGCAGAGCTGGTGAAGATCGACCCGAAATCGATCGGGGTTGGCCAGTATCAACACGATGTAAGCCAAACCCTGCTCGCGAAACGTCTGGATGCGATTGTTGAGGACTGTGTAAACGCCGTCGGTGTGGATGTGAATACTGCCTCGGCAGCGCTTCTGACTCGTGTTGCGGGACTTTCTGCGGCATTGGCGCAAAACGTGGTCGATTATCGTGATGAAAACGGTCGTTTTGAGTCACGTAGCGCATTGAAAAAAGTACCGCGTTTGGGGCCTAAAGCATTTGAACAGTGTGCTGGCTTCCTGCGTATTATGGACGGCAAAAACCCACTCGACGCCTCAGCAGTGCACCCGGAAGCATATCCGGTGGTAAAAACCATCGCCGAGAAGAACAGCAAAGATCTGAAAGCGCTGATTGGCAATACCGAGTTCCTGCGCACTCTGCGCGCGGTCGATTACACCGATGAAAACTTTGGTGTACCCACCGTTACCGACATCATCAAAGAACTGGATAAACCGGGGCGTGACCCGCGTCCGGAATTCAAAACCGCAACCTTTGCTGAAGGCATCCATGAAGTATCGGATCTAGAAGTGGGCATGGTTTTGGAAGGCGTGGTCTCTAACGTAGCCAACTTTGGCGCGTTCGTGGATATCGGCGTCCATCAAGATGGCTTAGTGCACATTTCTGCGCTGACCGATCGCTTTATCTCGGATCCGCGTGAAGTGGTTAAAGCCGGTGACATAGTCAAAGTCAAAGTGATGGAAGTGGATGTACAGCGTAAGCGTATCGCCCTTTCGATGCGCTTAAACGATGAGCCGGGACAAGATAACCGCAGCCAGCGCAGCTCTGCGCCACGCGCAGGGCAAGAGCGTCGAGCTCCGCGCCGTGATGAGCCACAAGGCAATGCATTAGGCGGAGCCATGGGCGGTGCGTTTGCCGCCGCTTTCGCTAAAGCGAAGAAATAGCCAGCGATAAACACATATCATCATGACGTAACCGTTAGGCTGCATAAAAAAATCCCCACAGAAGTGGGGATTTTTATTGCGCGAGATAACTCACCTACAAAACCGCAATCACGTCTGAAGGTGTGTTGGGTGCCACTGCGTGACCATAATGGTATTTGATCACGACACGCCGGCGCGCCATTCTGCCTTCTGTTATCGCCGCATCAATAATGTGCTTGGGTAAGCGAAAACGCATCGCATAACCTTTGCCTTGCTCTTGGCTGTACGAAGCGAGCGCGAGCAGATCAAACAATCGCTCTAGCTCACTTTTGGGTTCATCGTGGTGGGAGGTATGCGCCTCCGTTTCGCCGCCGACTTCGTAACGTGGGTGCTCAGCAGGATCCCACGATGGTTGCTTGCGACGCTTATCATCCTCTTTGATCTTACGTTCAGCGTTCGATTTGGCCAGTTGTACGGTTGGCGTCACTGGCTCGCGAACGCGATTGTCGCGTGCGGCCTGCTCCGTTTGCACGTTCACTGATGGGGCGATCAGCGGCACACTGACATTGGTCGGTGACACTAGCATAGCCGAAACCTCCTCAGCTTCGCCCACCCTCGGCTTTCACTCCGGGTTAGTCTATTTATCGACCAGTCGAGAAAATGATTAAGTCAAATTTTGGTCAGCGCGACAAAATTCACACTATACCCAAACTACTTGGAGTTGCAGGTAGGCGGCAAGTGAGTGACAAATTTGTCTGGAACAAATTTGCACAGCCATCGGCTGGCCTTTGGTGAGAGCCAGGGATGGCTCTCATAATCCCCATGAACATAGACAAGCTATGTGATTGGGGTGAATGAACGTAGCCAACACCGCTGCAGCTTCAAGTAGGAAGGGGATATGCCTCTAACGAGTCGCAAACTCGACAAGTTGCTGACAAAACGCCTCCGCCTCAGTCATAAACGGCGCATGAGAAGATTGGTCGAACATGAACGCTTCACTGTAAGGCGCTAAATGGTTCAAATCACGGGCAACTTTCGCGGGGACTAACCCATCCAACCGACCATATAGCCGCAGCATAGGCACGTTGATGTGTTGTAGCTCGTCACGCAAATCTACTTCGGCGAGCATAGTCAGCCCCGCCAACAGGGATTGCGGATTGGGCATAGGGCGCGACAACACGGCCTGTTTAAGCGCTTTCACATCTTGGCGTGCACTTGGGCTACCCATGGCTTGCAGCGCCATAAAACGCTCAATGGTCAGCTGAAAATCGGCCACCAGCTGATCGGTAAACGCCGTCAGCACATCCGGTTGAATACCACGCCAGTTTCCCTGCGCCGCAAATTTGGGCGAGGAAGCGACCGTCACCAATTTGCTGACGTAGTCTGGGTGGTGGAGCGCCATGTGCGTGGCGACTAAGCCACCCAGTGACCAGCCGACCCAAATTGCGTTGCGCGGTGCATGCTCTAACAAGGCTTGAGCGACATCCTCCAAGCTTGCAGCATGTTGCTCGGCACTATGACCATAACCGGGTAAGTCCACCACATGCACTCGAAAATGGTCACTCAAGGCTTGTGCGGTTTGCTGCCACACCGCACCATTCATGCCCCAGCCGTGTACCAATACCAGATCTTGCCCTTGTCCACTGACTTGCCAATACAACGCCATGGTCACAGTTTCTCCGTCTATTTCCATCTTCATCCACTCTGCCAATTGGCAAGATGAAGCAAATTACCCTGATTCTTGGCTCGCTATGTTAACCAATTGGCTCAGAAAAACCACCGCACCACTGCTCATTCCTGAGTGCCATCTTTGTCGACTCGCGCTCGATAAAAATTCGCCGTTTGGCGTCTGCACCGCCTGCCAAGCTTGGCTTGAACACGGTTATCGCTGCGCTTGCTGCGGTTTACCGACTCTTACCCCAGTCGAGCAGTGCGGACAGTGTCTGCGTCAGCCTCCGCCGTGGCGAAAACTGATGTGTGTCGGTGATTACCGCTTTCCACTCAGTGATGCGGTGCATCAACTCAAATATCAGCGCCAGTTTTGGCAAGCGCCACGCTTGGCTAATCTGCTCGCAACAAAAATTAGCGAGCCCGCCCCTTTGTTGTGCAGTGTTCCGCTACATTGGCGGCGACGTTGGCTACGCGGCTTTAATCAAAGTGATCTGCTGGCGCGCGAGTTAGCACGCTCACTCAATACTCACTATGACCCTTTGTTGTTTGCACGCCGCCGAGCCACACCCCACCAACAAGGGCTCAGCAAAGCGCAGCGAATAAAAAATTTGCGTGATGCATTTACACTAAATCATCCACCAAACCAACAACATGTAGCGATTGTGGATGATGTTGTCACTACGGGTAGCACCATCCGACATTTATGTGATTTACTGCTTGATGTCGGCGTACAAAGCATCGATATTTACTGCATCTGCCGCACTCCCGAGCCGAAAGACAACCAAGGTTGACGTTTTTTAACGCAAAAAGCACTGGATCATCGTTAACTCAGGAGTAGAATGGTGAGCAATAACCGATTCTTTTACTCAGGTATTCGTCGTGTCAAATCCAATTACTATTACTGAATCTGCCCAATCACACTTCGCTAAGCTGCTAGCACAGCAGCCAGAAGGGACTAATATTCGTGTGTTCGTGGTAAACCCAGGTACACAAAACGCTGAATGCGGCGTTTCTTACTGCCCACCAGAAGCGGTAGAAGCCACCGATACGGAATACCCTTTCAGTGGTTTCTCAGCTTACGTTGATGAACTCAGCCTGCCATTTTTGGAAGAGGCGGTGATTGACTTTGTCACCGACAAAATGGGCTCACAACTAACCCTGAAAGCCCCTAACGCCAAAATGCGTAAAGTGGCTGACGATGCGCCGCTGATGGAGCGCGTTGAATACGCATTGCAAACTCAAGTAAACCCACAACTGGCCGGCCATGGCGGCCATGTTAGCCTGATCAGCATTTCGGATGATGGTGTGGCTCTGGTTCAGTTTGGTGGCGGCTGCAACGGCTGTTCTATGGTCGACGTGACGCTTAAAGAAGGGATTGAGAAAGAGTTGCTGGCTCAATTTGCTGGTGAACTGACTGCGGTACGTGACTCCACCGAGCACGATCGTGGTGAACACTCTTACTACTAACGTTCAATCTGCATAACCTTCCTATTTGAAGCTGATGTCTCCGCATCAGCTTTTTTATTGGTGTCTGCATATTGAGCGTTTCAAACTGCGATTATTTCTCATATATTAAGAAAACTTTTTTTGCTCGGGAGCCCGCGTATGTCGTCCAAATCTTTACCAGAAATTCTGGAGCGTGAAACTGTCGCTCAATCGCGCCTGTTTACTATTGAAGCTTTGGATTTACGTTTCTCGAATGGCGAAGAAAGAACCTACGAGCGTATGAAGCCAAGTGGCCGCCATGCGGTGATGATGGTGCCGATCACAGCCCAAGGTGATTTACTTCTCGTTCGCGAATACGCCGCGGGAACGGAGCGTTACGAATTAGGCTTTCCAAAGGGCTTGGTCGATCATGGTGAAACCGCTGAACAAGCGGCCAATCGTGAGTTAAAAGAGGAAATTGGTTTTGGCGCACACCAGTTAACGCCGCTCAAAGAGGTGGTGCTGGCTCCTTCTTACTTCTCCAGTAAAATGGTTCTTTTTGTTGCTCAGGATCTATACTCAGAACAGTTAGAGGGGGATGAGCCAGAGCCATTGGAGATCATTCGCTGGCCTTTAGCACAAGCAGAAGATCTGCTGACCCATCTCGATTTTTGTGAAGCGCGCAGCATCACAGCCTTACTGCTGGCCCTGCGTTTTCTTCAGGCGTGAATCGCGCGCCTTCGGAGTCACTATGTCTACACCACAGGATCTCTCTCACCTACTGCCCGATGTGATTAGCATCGCGCGGGCTGCAGGACAACTCATCCTCGATATCTACCAAAACAAATCGTACGAAGCGTTCACCAAAAGTGATTCAACGCCCGTGACCAGTGCGGATTTGGCTGCACATAAGTTTTTGTGCGAGCAGCTACGCGAGCTGACCCCTGATATTCCGATCCTCTCGGAGGAAGAGGCCAATATCGCCCTTGCCACTCGCGAAACGTGGCAGCGCTACTGGCTAGTTGATCCGCTCGATGGTACTCAAGAATTTATCGCACGCAGTGGCGACTTCGCGACCATCATTGCCTTGGTAGAAAATAACCATCCGGTGATGGGCGTAGTGTATGGCCCAGTGTCTGGCGTGACTTACTACGCTTATGCAGGCAAAGGGGCGTGGAAGATTCCGGATATGGCGCAGAGCCTAAAAATTCAGACTCATAAGCACGAGTTGCCGAGTAATTCGATCGCGATTGCCATCAGCCGCCGCCAAGACATCAATAAAGTCACCCGTCGTTTAAGCAGTGCATGGAATTACGAGCTAGTGCCTTTGGGATCAGCGGCACTTAAAGCCTGTTTGGTGGCGGAAGGTGCGGTAGATTGCTATCTACGCCTTGGCCCAACCGGAGAATGGGATACCGCCGCAACGCAGTGTATTGTGGAAGAAGCGGGGGGGCGTATTCTGAGCACTCAATTGTCCCCTCTTTCCTACAATGAGCGAGAAACCTTGGAAAACCCGAACTTCATAGTCCTCGGTGATGCGGATTTACCTTGGAATGACATCCTACAAATCAAAGATTAGCCGATAAAATTTCACGCCCAAACTGGGCGTGAAATCGTTAGATGTAGATAAAATGGTTAAAGCTGGCCTTGCTGATTAAACTGATAGCGGCCTTGGCCATCGGGCTGCGGTAGCCATTTCAACTGCTCACTTAAGCTTTCAGGAAAACCCGCTTCTGGTTTAAACCACGCTTGGGCTTGATAACCTCTGTCAGGCTGCAAACTCAGCGAAAACTCGCTGCTCACCTGCGAGGTCTTCTGCCCCCCTTTCAGGTTCAGAACACTTTCTTGGCAAGTAAAATCCGAGACTACAGAGCCCAAGTCCAATAAACCTAGAGGCGATTCCACCTGCGCCCCAGACCACACCAAACTCCCTGCCGCTTGTTGGCAATAAGGGTCGCCAAAACGATATTGCTGCACGGTAAGCTCCAGTTGGCCTTGCGCCGTTAGGGGAACTGGCATGGGTAACCAAGGAATGGCTTGCGCCGCAGGCAATGAAAGGAGGAAATCTTCCACATATGGGCCACTTAACCCCATGCCGAGCACACCTTTGCCACGCAGTTGCATGTTACTGCCACGCCCAAAACGAACATCGGCTTCCAACTGAGCCATCAGTAAAGCGGAGAGGTGCAAATCCCAATTCAAATCGCCAAGACTCATGCCTTGCCAACGCACTTGAGTCGATTTACCTTGCCACAGCGTACCTTCAATCCCATTGAGCTCTAAACCTTCAGGCAGAGGTAATGGCTTGAGCACCACTTGCGCAGGCAAATGCACGACCACGCTGGTGATTAACACCGTAGCAAATAAGAGACCATACCCAACGGTACGCTTCATATCAGCCTCCACGCTTCAGTTGCAGGCGTTTTACTTCAACGATGCCGTTGACTTTACCGCGGTCGATATCAATCGCATCCACACTCACCCCTTGGTGCTCTTGCAAATAAGCAATCCATGAGACTAATTGCGAAAACGGTAGCGGTTGGATCCAGACCTGCATCATTTCACCGCGTGGTTGCACGCGGATCAGCTCAATATTGAACTGACGAGTCGAATTGGTTATCACCTGATTGAGTGGTTGATTGCTTGGCGCATCACTGCCACCTTGCGCACGTAGCGTTACGATGTCGTTGGCGTTGTCACTTACCCAACTCAGCAGTTGTTTTTCGGTTTGTACTCGAGCTTGAGCTTGGGCGGTACGCTCACTCAAAGGTTGCCATATCCCCCAATAGGCGATAGCCAGCACCGTCAGCGCGCCCATCCCCATCACCATTTTCTGTTCACGCGGGGTGACACTTCGCCACCAAGCCTGCACAGGAGCCAATAATTCTTTCATCATTTCTCCTTACTTAGGCTTAACTACAAACACGCCAAACACTTGCTCACCATTTTTATTCAGTTGTCCCTGTTCAACGGCAAAATACTGCTCTAGCTGAGTGCGCGCCTGTTCAAAACCTTGGAAGTCTCGCCCTGTGGCTTCAAGACGGATTTCACTGCGATTACTGTCAAACTTGATGCTTTGTACTTGCAAATTGACCCCTTTCAGGGCTTCTGGTAAGGGGCTGAGCCATTTCAACACACTGCCCACACTCGATCCACCGGACAAGCGAGCCATTTCATCACTCATCTGCCTTTTCAGGTAGGTAACGGTTGGAATTTTCTGTTTATCAGGGAAAATACTGCGGAAAATACGCTCACTTTCCTCACGATAAGCATTGGCTTGAGCTTCATATTGATGGGTTTGAAACAGCGAGTAACTGATTGATACTGCGACAAATAGCCCTGCAGCAATGGCCACTTTACGCCAAACGTGCCAATGGCGCAGCCACGATGACTTAGGCTTAAAACTGCCAGTAAGTAAGTTAAATTTTCCACTCAAGGCTTCTTGAGTGAGCAATTGCATCACTAAACCGCTAGGTTCACTGCACCAAGTTTGTTGCTCAGCCAAAGCCAATTCTGGCAGTGGCGTCAAGGCGTGCAGAGGCAAAAATTCATCCTCGAGCTTCACCCAGTCAGAAGCCGCGAGCAAACCTAACCACTGTGCATCAATGGCAATGCCTTGAGTTGTACTTTTACGCACTAACCACTCATCACCCAACTGTAATGCGGCCAAGCCCTGCTCTGGGCGTGGAATGGCGAGGACATCGGGCAATACGCGTTTCACATCAAAACCACAAGCTTTGAGGTGCTCTAAGCAAGCACGTAACCATAAGCGATCGATGCCAACCACATCAGCGGTTTCTCGCCCTTTACTCAGCACACAAAAATGCAGGTCTTCGACATCTTGTGCGATTTCATCTTCCAACAAATAGGGCAGCATACTTTCAAGCTGACGAGTTGCACCTGGTGGAATCTCCACTGAGCTTAAGATCAGATCACTCGCCGCCAGTAACACCAACACACTACGTTGCTCGGCATAAGATGCGAGCTCGGGCAAACCTTCCCAGCCTGCCACTTCGCCGCTAGCAATCACTTCTTGCTGCTCGGCTGACCAAACCAACCAAGGGATATTGGCCTCTTTTTGACTACTCAGCCGAACGGTCAGAAACTCGCTCACTGATCCCTCCAAATCGACGGCGTACTACCATCGCAGTTTTTTTATCGTTACTGTAAAACAGGCTGCGGATCCGTACGCGAGACGCATCGACCAACACCTGTGCATCTAATTCAAAGTAGTGGCTATCCACACTAAGGTATTTTTTCGCTTCCTCACGAATCGCATTATCGATCCCCGTGAGTGCTGATTGAGCAAGAAAATCATCGATACTCGCCCAGCCATCGAAAGGTCGCCCTTCCAACAAGGTTTTGGCGCTCTCTTCGCTCAGCGCAGGGCTAAACATCGCCGCCAACAATGCCGCTTGTTCTGCTGGTAAGGTGTTCACATTCAAGCGAAATTCATCGGTTGGCAACGCACAAACATAGGGCAAAGCATCGTTCATCGCTTTACCGCCCATTTGCTGCACCGCACGCCATTCACTCGCATCCGCCAACCAAGTATTTGCCGTCATATAAGCGGGCTGCATCGACTCGTAGTAGCTGTCTTCCACCCCATACGAGGTGCGTACTGCATCATCTTGATCAATAAACTCCAACGTTGAGTCAGCAATGGTTTCGGCTTGGTAACTCTCCACCTCTAACTCCTCAAGTAGCGCTTGAAGTACCGTCAGCAAATACGGTTTCTTCACACTATCTGGTGTCAACTTGACGCCAGCTAACGCATTGAGATTAAAGCACGCTTGCATATCACGGATCTTGCCGCGCACTTGTCCATAATCCAACGGATAGGTTTGCTCTTTAAGCGCCCACGGCTGGCTTAGGTTGATGGTTTCACTGTCTTGATAGCTCTGCTCTATGCCTTTCTTGGCTAACGCTTCCACGCCAAGGCTGTACCAGTAGGCTTGCTGATAATTGAGCTGATGCGTCGCACGCTGAAACTGGCTAAATAAGCGCTCAGCCATGGTCGCCGCGATAGAAACCATCACTGCGAGCAGCAACAACACCACAATCAGCGCAACGCCGCGCTGCTTAGCCACCATTTTCAGCACTCTCTTCTTGAGTCATGTTGAGTGAACCACCTCCGGTGAGGTAGATCCGTTCAATATCACCATAATCTTGCAGTTTTAAGGTAACTTTTACCGCTTCCGGCAATGCATTGGTCGGCACCCACTCATTGCTCCACTCACCTTGCAAATAAAACTGAACTTCCCAATCATCCACCCCAGTCAACAAGGGGGAAATCAATCCTTCCTGCCCCGTTGGCGTATCGGGATAACGCCACCAAACCCGCTCTAAGCGATGTTCGTAAATGCGATAACCCACTTTCGCCACTTCACCGCGCGGAAATTGTTGTTGTGGGTTATGCCAACCTAAGCGCGCAAACAGCAAGCCGTGTTGATCTGAGTCGAGCAGTGACTCTTTCCATTGCAGAATTTGCTCGCTCGGCGCTTCACCATTGGTACGGAATTGGCGCAGTGCCATCTGCCGAAAATCGGCATCCATGATCACGATGGCACGTTGCAATTCTGCCAAACGCACTGTGCGCTCGGCGGAAATTTCATTGCTGCGTTGGACTTGATTCAGTACCTGATACGCGCCAACACTCAAACTGGCAAAAATGGCAATCGCCACCAACACTTCAATCAAAGTAAAACCCGCCATGTTTTGGCGAGAGGGTGATTGATTAGTTCGCCACATAGCTGCGCACCGTCACGACAGGGGTCGCGCCTTTTTCTGTAGCCACACTCACATCAAAGGCTTTGAGCAGATTGTCGGCGGTTTTGACTGGACTAAGCTTCCAGTACCAAGTCCGTCCGGCCATCAGCTCACTGCCCTCACGCGCCGCTAAAGATTGCGGGCTGAGTATCACTTGTGCCATCTGGTTATCCGCCACCATGGAAGCAAACATTTTCTCTTCCAGATAGTTGACGGTATTGATGTGCTGGCTGACTGAGCGGATCACGCTGATCGCCGCCGTTGCAAAAATCGCCAGCGCCACCAAGACTTCAAGCAAGGTAAAACCGCGCTTATTCTTCATCACTCTCTCCCGGTGCCAACAAGCGCAGAGTGCCATTTTCTTGCGCTTCAACTCGCCACTGTTCATCGCGTGACTGACCTTTGGGGAAAATGTGCAGCACAAATGGGGTTACCTCACCGCTCGACAGCACAAACAGTTGTGGCGGCGGTTCTTGTTTTTCTTCTTTTTGCTCAGCAAACATCTCTTCATCAAACAGGGAGCCGGGATTAAACAGGCGATCATCTTTTTGCCAAGCGCCACCACCAAGTTCAAAATCGAGCTGCAAGCCTTCTTTGAGCGTGGTTTGGTTGGTCATCTTGTCGTTTTGCCACTTTTGCCAACCTTTGTCGGCGGTCAGTTGCAAAAAGGTCAGACTTCGCGCATCCGCATCCACTCGCACCCCAAAATCCTGCCCACTCAGAATCGCTTCTTCATTAAGCAACAACAGGCGCTGATAGAAGCTCTGTGCACTGATTTTCGCTTCATCTTTCACGGAGACCGGAAAGGTCGCGATCACCGCCACCGCACTGACCGAAATCAGTACCAGCACCAGCAAAATTTCCAGCAAAGTAAAACCGCGTGTCGCTGTCATAAGTTCAATCAGGCATCTGTTGGTTGATCGCTATTCCCATCCAACTGAAGAGACCAGATGGGAATCACCGCGATTATTGGAAATCTTGAATGTTCCAGTTGCCGATATCAGCTGCGGTGCCTTCACCACCTTCTTGACCATCCGCCCCTAAAGTGAACACATCGATATTGCTTTTATCACCTGGACTCAAATATTGATAATCGTTGCCCCAAGGATCTTTTGGCAGACGCTTGATGTAACCACCGTCACGGTAGTTGCGTGGTTCGGGATTGGTAGGCTTAGTCACTAACGCCTCTAGCCCTTGATCGGTCGTTGGATAAACGCTGTTATCGAGCTTGAACATATCCAGTGCATTTTCTAATGCCACGATATCCGTCACCGCTTTCTGCTGGTCAGCCTTTTCTTTGTTACCCAGTAGGTTAGGTACCACAAAGCTGGCCAGAATACCCAGAATAACGACCACGACCATCACTTCGAGAAGGGTAAAACCCGTTTGTTTACGCATTTTTTTCATAGTTACTCCACACTATATCGTTTTCGCCGCGCGTGACGACTTAACGACTCATTAAGTTATTCATTTCCAAAATCGGCATCAGGGTCGCCATCACAATAAACAGCACCATACCCGCCATCAGTGCTATCAAGGCTGGGGTAAAGATACCCAGTGCAATATTGACCGTTGACTCAAAACTGTTGTCTTGGTTATCCGCAGCACGTGTCAGCATGCCTTCCAACTCACCACTCTGCTCACCACTGGCAATCATGTGCAGCATCATTGGTGGGAAAAGTTTGGTTTGTTCCAGCGCTTTACGAAGGCTTGAACCCTCACGCACGTTTTCTGCCGCCGCCAATACTTGCTGTTTCACAAACTGGTTGGTCATCACATCCACGGCGACGCGCATACCATCCAAAATAGGAATGGCACTCGAAGTACAAATAGACAACGTGCGCGCAAAACGAGCTGTGTTCAAACCACGGGCAATTTTGCCAATCACCGGCAGCGAAATCACTCGGCGATCCCAACGCAAGCGAATATCTGGCTTGGTTAACAACCAACGCACCAGATAAATCAACAACATTAAGCTGATGAGCAGCCAAATTCCCCAATGTTGCAGAAAATCACTGGCATCGAGTAAAAACTGAGTTGACGCTGGCAACGCTTGCCCAATTTGCACAAACTGCCCCACGATTTTTGGCACTACCGCTGCCAACAAAAACGCAACGATCCCGACCGCAAACACCACCAACACCACAGGATAAATCATGGCTTGTTGCAGTTTAGAGCGCATCTTCTGACGGTTTTCGGCGTAATCCGCTAAACGTTCAAGAACGGAATCGAGGTGGCCAGATTTTTCGCCCGCCGCAACCATGGAGCGAAACAGCTCATCAAACACGTGTGGGTAATCCCCCAAACTATCAGAGAGGGTATAACCTTCGGTCACTTTAGCGCGTACTGCCACTAACATGGTTCGAATACGCGGCTTTTCCGACTGTTCGGCAACGGCGCGTAAACACTCTTCCAGTGGCATGCCGGATTGCACTAAAGTCGCCAATTGACGAGTGATCAACGCCAGATCCGGCGTACTAATCCCACGCTTGAACGCAAAGCCTTGGCTGCGATTGCGAGCCGCTTTGGTTTGGGTTTCCACCACTTCGATGGGCACTAAACCTTGTTCTTTCAAACGCTGGCGCACTTGGCGCGCATTATCGCCTTCAATCACGCCTTTTTTATGGCGCCCTTTGGCATCCAGCGCTTTGTATTCAAACGCGGCCATTAGGACTCCTTAGTTACCCGCATCACTTCTTCTAGCGAAGTAATGCCTTGGCGAACTTTATCCAAACCGTCATCACGAATGCTCGGCGTGGTAGCGCGAATGTGTTTCTCCATCGCCTGCTCACCCGCTTCGCTATGAATCAACTCTTGCAGCGCTTCATCGATCAGCAACAGTTCATGAATACCGGTTCGGCCACGGTAGCCTTTGTGGTTACACTTTGGGCAACCGGTAGCGCGATAAAGAATTAGTGGCTCTTTCTTCTTGCTATCGAACAGCTTGCGCTGCTCTTTATCCGCTTCGTAAGGCTCTTTGCAATCGGAGCACAAAGTGCGCACTAAGCGCTGTGCCAACACACCGAGCAGTGAAGAGGAGATCAAAAAGGGCTCGATACCCATATCACGCAGCCGTGTCACCGCACCCACTGCAGTATTGGTATGCAGGGTCGACATCACTAAGTGACCCGTCAACGAAGCTTGCACCGCAATTTGTGCGGTTTCCAAGTCTCGAATTTCCCCCACCATCACCACATCGGGGTCTTGACGCAAAATAGCGCGTAGGCCACGTGCGAAAGTCATGTCTACCCTCGGGTTGACTTGAGTCTGGCCGATACCGTCGATATCAAATTCGATCGGGTCTTCGACAGTTAAGATATTGCGCTCGCTGCTGTTGAGCTCCTGCAAACCAGCGTACAAGGTGGTTGATTTACCCGAACCCGTTGGGCCGGTCACCAAGATAATCCCGTGCGGTCGTTTGATCAGACGGCGGAAATTGTCATGGTTTCTTGGGGTCATACCTAAACTATGCAGATCCAGTCGGGTCGCGTTTTTATCCAGCAAACGCATAACCACTCGCTCGCCATGTGATGATGGCATGGTCGAAACCCGCACATCCACCGCACGGCCACCGATACGCAGCGAAATTCGTCCATCTTGTGGCACACGTTTTTCAGCAATGTCGAGTTTCGCCATTACCTTGACCCGTGATACCAACAATGATGAAAGCTTACGGCTAGGCGCTAGCACTTCACGCAGTACACCATCGACCCGAAAACGGATTGACAGTGTCTTTTCAAACGTTTCGATATGGATATCCGATGCGCCTTCTTTGATCGCTTCGCCCAACATAGCGTTGATCAGCTTGATGATCGGCGCATCGTCTTCACTTTCTAGCAAATCTTCGTTTTGTGGCAGCTCTTCCGCCAGCGAGAAGAAATCATCGCTGTCGGCGCCGATGTCTTCCATCAGTTGCCGCGCTTCTGAAGAGTCACGCTGATAGACTTGAGTCAGCTTGCTTTCAAATTCCGCTTGCGACAGAGCAATCAGCTGGAAAGTATCTTTAACTACCCGTTTGGTTTCGACCAATGCTTCCATTGAAAGTGGCGGCAAGTAGAAAATACTGGCTTGTGAGAAATCCTCATTCCAATCCAGTACCAACTTGAAGCGATTGGCAAAGCTAAATGGCAAACGACGTATCGACTGCCGTTCAGCAGGGGAGATCACCAGTTCGGTCATTGCTCAACTTCCATCTGATCAATAAAGGCTTGGATTTCCGGTGGATGACGGCGGTCATCGCCAAATTTTGGTAAGACAGGTACGCTAGTATCATCCAACAAACGCAAGCCTTTTTCAGCACGGAACAACTGCTCAGCTCGGATGTAGTTGTATTTACGCTGGGTGATACCATCGGCTGTCACGCCATCACGAATAATGGTGGGTTTAATAAACACCATCAGGTTTTTCTTTTCCACTTGTGAACTGGTGGAACGGAACAACTGCCCCAGTACTGGAATATCCCCTAACAGTGGCACTTTAGATTCACTCTCTATCGCTCGTTCATCAATTAAGCCACCCAGCACCAACATTTGGCCATCTTGAATCATCACCGATGTGTTGAGCTGACGTTTGGCAAAACGAACATCCACCGCACCATTCGCACCAAGCACGTTAGAGACTTCCTGCTCAATATTGAGCTGTACTGAGTTACCTTCGTTGATCTGCGGTACCACTTTGAGCTTGATACCGACCTCTTTACGATCTACGGTTTGGAATGGGTTGTCGTTATTGGAACCTGCGGTTGAGCCTGTTATCACCGGCACTTCTTCACCGACAATAAACGAAGCCTCACCGTTATCCATCACAGTAATACTCGGTGATGACAGGATGTTGGATTTGGAATCGTTCGACACAGCGTTGATTAACGCCGTCCAATCCCCCAGAGCAATGCTGACCGCCGCCCCTTGAATGCCCGAAAGCGCAGAAGCCAAAGTTGAGTAATCCCCTTTGGTGGTGGTTTCTTCGTAATATTTGATTTCGCCCGTATCACTGTTGCGGATCGGTTTTTTCTCCGTAGTGTCTTTCGCTTCTTCGAGACCAATTAACACATTACCAATCGAAGCGCCGGTGTTGCCATATTGGATGACTGAGCCACTTTCCAAAGACCCCCACTGCACACCCAGGTTGATGCCATCCCCTTCGGACATTTCGACAATCAGGGCTTCAATCAATACTTGCGCACGGCGAATATCCAACTGACCGATCACCTCAAGCATTGCATTCATAATATCTTGCGGCGCAGTGATCACTAACGAGTTGGTGTCGGCGTGTGCGGCAATCATCACCTCATTACGCTTTGAAGTGGTTGGCTGACCCGTTCCTTTTTCCGCTTGCAGATTGTCTGATACACCTTTCAGCACATCGACCAGATCTTCAGCTTTCGCGTATTTCAAGTACACCACACGGTTATTGCCTTTGGCGGCCATTTCCACATCAAGCTGTTTAATTAGGCGCTTGAGGCGTTCACGCACTTTCGGATCACCAGAAATCAAAATCGAATTAGTCCGCTCATCAGCAACAAACTTGGGTTTCAAAAATTCTGGGGTGTTTTGCGCATCCGCGGTTTTGTTGAGCGCTTCAACAATACGCACCATTTCAGCGGCTGATGCGTTATTCAGCTCAACCACTTCAATCTCTTTATCTCCGGCTTGGTCTACGCGGCGGATAATTTCCGCCAACCGGTTCACAACGGCAGCGCGACCCGTGATCAAAATGATATTCGCCGGATCATAATGCACCACGTTACCCGCTCCTGCGTTATCAATCAGTTGGCGTAATAATGGGGAAAGTTCACGTACCGACACATTTTTCACCGCGACCACTTGAGTGATCACCGAGTCACCGTTGGCGCGCTCTTCGCCACTTAACACCGGAATTGCCGAGGTTTTCGCGTCCTTAGATTTGATCACTTTCAGCACGCCGTTATCCATTTCAACGACAGCGAAACCATACACTTCGAGCACACTGAGGAAAAAACTGTAATATTGCTCTTCGTTCAAGGTATCAAAACTGCGCACATCCACTTTGCCACGCACCGAAGGATCGACAATGATGGTCTTCTCAAGGTTGCGCCCAACAATATTGATAAACTCTTGAATGTCGGTGCCTTTAAAGCTGGCACTAAACTCGTTTGCCATCGCTAGAGGTGCAGACAGCAAACTGCTCGCCAACAGCCATGAACTCTTTTTCAGCCAAAATTTCACTGGAAACTCCCTTGCCTCACTAACGCGTTGTTATCCGCCTCAGCGTTAAAATTGAATATAAACATCGTGTTGTTGACCATCACGTTCAACCGTTAGATTAATTTCAGTCATCTCATTCATCGACTGAAATACTGTGTTCATTACACTCGGATCGGTCAGATCCATACCATTGAGTGCAACTGCAATATCACCATCTTGCAGACCAATCGATTCAAACAATGCTGGATCTTTTCCTGGGCTTACTCGGTAGCCGAGCACTTTATCATCCCGTTTTACCTGAGACAGGCGTACATATTGAAAAATTTCCTGCGGATTTCGTGCTATTGCTTCACGAATTGCATCTAACTTCTCCTCAAATTGCGGAGCAGGGATGGTTTGATTGGGCCGAGTTTTTTGTGTGTTCGACGCAGACGGCGCTGTTGGGCTGGAATAATCCACCCCATCTAGCATTAAGGTTTCATCTCGTCCCGCATTACTGATAATGACGCGATCAGGCATCACCGCCTTCAGTTTTGCTTGTGTCCCTTCAATCACTTCATTGAGCCCATAAGTCGCCTGTACGCCACGGTTAGCGATCACCGCTAAACTTTTTTGCGCTTCATTACTGGCGACCACCCCAGAGAGCACCAAATTCAAACGAGTTTTTGGTGCATCGACGACCACTGGCTGCTCGACTACAGGAGCTTCTTTCGGTTCGGTAAACACGCCAAACAGCTCACCTTTTTGTAGTACGCTGATATCGAGTGGCTGGCGATCTGATTTTAGGCCAGAAAGCGTTGGACTCCAGCTTGGGACTTGCGTTTGCCCCCCTTGGATCAACCAGACCATTTTGCCAAGTGTCCAAGCGGAAGCGACCAACAGCAGCAAGGTTAATCCTTCACTAATGGGTTTTTGCCATCGCGCCGCGTTTTGGCTTATCAAACGCGGCCACGTTGCAAGCGGAGGAAGTTGTTTAATTTCCATAAATATCCACGTTATTCCTTTCTGTACTTTTACGCATCTTTTTGCGCAAACTCATCTGTACAGATGTTTTTCAATACTTTATGCAGGCATCGCAATATATCACAAGCATAGATGAGCGAACTGTCTCAAACGTTAAATTGTCGACCTGCTTGAAAAACTGCCCGCCAAACACCATTGTTAGACAAGAAAATTGGCCAAAACCTAACAAGCTTAGAGAGGGAAGTTAGCAATGAGTTCCAATGTAAATGACGTTAGGCTGGATAAATGGTTGTGGGCAGCAAGATTTTACAAAACACGCTCGCTAGCGCGAAATATGGTCGAAGGGGGCAAAGTCCACTATAATGGCCAGCGCACCAAACCCAGTAAATCGATAGAACTTGGCGCACAGATCACATTACGCCAAGGACATGACGAGAAAACGGTCATTATCGAAAAGATCTCAGACCAACGTCGTGGTGCCCCTGAAGCGCAACAGCTCTACCGAGAGACAGATGAAAGCATCGCCAAGCGTGAACGTAACGCCATGCTGCGCCAGCTCAACCCGAGTCCGGATCGACGTCCTGACAAGAAGCAGCGCCGAGATCTACTCAAATTTATTCATCAGTAAATAGCCGGACAATTCCTTATGACGACACACTCAATGGCGAACAACACGCTACATCGCTATCTATTTGAAGACCTCTCTGTGCGTGGTGAGTTAGTTCAACTGGATGAAACTTATCAGCACATGCTTTCCAGTCAGGAATACCCTGCCGCAGTAAAACACCTGATCGGTGAGTTGCTGGTTGCAACCTCACTGCTTACTGCGACCCTGAAATTTGAAGGCTCTATCACCCTGCAACTGCAAGGCAATGGCCCTGTATCTCTGGTGGTCATCAACGGTGATAACAACCAACAAGTGCGTGGTGTAGCGCGTTGGCAAGGCGATATTGACGACAATGCCAATCTGCATGATCTGCTCGGCAAAGGTCACCTTGTGATCACGATTGAACCTAAGCAAGGTGAGCGCTATCAAGGGGTGGTTGGCTTGGAAGGTAATACCCTTACCGAAGTGCTCGAAGGCTACTTCCTACGTTCTGAGCAGCTAAAAACACGTTTGTGGCTCCGTGTCGGTGAGCATGAAGGCAAAGCCTGTGCGGCTGGCATGCTGCTGCAAATCGTACCCGATGGTAAAGGCTCAGCAGAAGATTTTGAGCACCTAGAACAATTGACTGACACCATCCAGGACAAAGAGTTATTTGCTCTACCAGCAGAAGAACTGCTGTATCGTCTTTACAACCAAGACAAAGTTCAACTGTTCACTCCGCAACCAGTCCGCTTCCGCTGTGGTTGCTCACGTGAGCGCAGTGCCGCAGCGATTGTCACGGTCGCTCGTGAAGAAATTAATGACATCCTCGCCCAAGATGGCGCTGTAGCTCTGCATTGTGATTATTGCGGCACAACCTACTCATTTGATGCTGCGCAAGTGGCTGAATTGTATGCTTCACAATCATCAAATGGTTCAACATTGCATTAATTCGCCGCGTTTAACAAGCACGTAAAAACCGCCAAAAAGCCAGCCTAGCGCTGGTTTTTTCTTTTGAAAAAACCAATAAAATCAACAATCCACATCACAGTACGCCATACTTATTTTCCGCAAAGTATTAATCTTTGGCTACTGGCGCAAAGGTTTGCGTGCACGATAAAATAGTAATACCAATATATGTGACGAGTTACCTAAAACCACATAAACTTGGTGGGCAATATTTGAACTGCCTCCCTGTTTTCTCCGAGGTCCGTTGCTAGCATGGTGAGCAGATAACAATTACATAAATTCTTACAAAATCCCTACAAAATCCTACAAGGAGCACCTATGACCGTTATGGAACATACTAAGGCTGCACAACTCGATCTAGCCCAATATGGGATCACTGGCGTAACTGACGTAGTTCGTAACCCGAGCTATGAACTGTTATTTGCTGAAGAAACCCGTTCAGACCTCGAAGGTTATGAGCGTGGTGTGGTCACCGAATTAGGCGCGGTTGCGGTTGATACTGGCATCTTCACTGGCCGCTCACCAAAAGATAAGTTTATCGTTAAAGACGATACCACCCGCGATACCTTGTGGTGGACATCAGACAAAGCGAAAAACGATAACAAGCCGATTAATCAAGTGGTCTGGAATGATCTGAAAGCACAAGTAACCAAACAGCTTTCAGGTAAGCGCGTATTCGTATTGGATGGCTACTGTGGTGCCAACGCCGATACTCGCCTGAGTGTTCGCTTCATTACGGAAGTGGCATGGCAAGCGCACTTTGTAAAAAACATGTTTATCCGTCCCAGCGAAGATGAACTAACGCACTTTAAACCTGATTTCGTGGTCATGAACGGCGCGAAATGCACCAATACCAAGTGGAAAGAACACGGCCTGAACTCAGAAAACTTCACCGTGTTTAACCTGACTGAGCGCATGCAGCTCATCGGCGGTACTTGGTACGGCGGTGAGATGAAAAAAGGTATGTTCGCGATGATGAACTACTTCCTGCCGCTGCAAGGCATTGCCTCTATGCACTGCTCTGCCAACATGGGCAAAGAAGGCGATGTCGCGATCTTCTTCGGTCTTTCCGGTACGGGTAAAACGACTCTGTCGACCGATCCAAAACGTGCCTTAATCGGTGACGATGAGCACGGCTGGGATGATGATGGCGTGTTCAACTTTGAAGGTGGCTGCTACGCAAAAACCATCAAGCTGTCTAAAGAAGCAGAACCAGACATTTACAACGCAATCCGCCGTGATGCTTTGCTAGAAAACGTGACCGTTCGCAGCGATGGTTCAATCGATTTTGATGATGGTTCTAAAACTGAAAACACCCGTGTTTCTTACCCTATTTATCACATCGACAACATCGTAAAACCGGTTTCTAAAGGCGGTCATGCGACTAAGGTTATTTTCCTATCAGCGGATGCATTTGGCGTATTGCCTCCAGTATCCAAACTGACTCCAGAGCAAACCAAATACCACTTCTTGTCTGGCTTCACCGCCAAACTGGCAGGTACTGAGCGTGGTATTACCGAACCTACCCCAACTTTCTCAGCCTGTTTTGGCGCAGCGTTCCTCACTCTGCACCCAACCAAGTATGCGGAAGTGTTGGTGAAACGCATGGAAGCGGCGGGCGCAGAAGCCTATCTGGTCAACACTGGCTGGAATGGCAGCGGCAAACGTATCTCGATTAAAGATACGCGCGGCATCATTGATGCGATTTTGGATGGTTCCATCGAGAAAGCGGAAACCAAGCATATCCCGATCTTCAATCTGCAAGTGCCAACTGCATTGCCAGGTGTCGATCCGATGATCCTTGACCCACGTGATACTTATGTCGACCCACTACAATGGGAAAGCAAAGCCAAAGACTTGGCAACCCGCTTTATCAACAACTTCGACAAGTACACCGATAACGCCGAAGGTAAAGCCTTGGTGGCGGCAGGTCCTAAGCTCGATTAATGCCAAATTGGCGTAAAAGTGATAACTGAGTAGCAAGCCCCTCTTTCGAGGGGCTTTTTTTGTTGCTGTCTCTCGTGCTTTACTCCAAGCTTGGGTGTGGATTGATGAGTAACATTGAATGATGGCAACGCAGGGATTATGAGAAAACTACTGGCCATAGGCGTAGCAGGTATTGCATTACTACTTGTTTTGGTATTAGCGGGGTTTGGAATTATGCACACTCGCTACTTCACCCCCTCTGCACAATGGATTGTCCAGCAGTTGTGGCCTGAAACCCTACGCTTTGCAAAAATCGAGTATCTCTATCCATTCAAATTGCGTTTAAGTGGTGTGCAAATTGCTACCGGGCCAGCCATCGAATTACAGCAGATGGACCTCTGGCTTAATCCTTATGGTCTGCTAGAACAAAAATTAGAGATCGACAGTGTTCTAATCGATGGGGCGAACCTCATCCATGGTTTACCTGAGTTTACCTTGCCGGATGCGGTGCATCTCAATCAACTCGCACTGCACAATATTGACTGGGCGGATCAAGGCATTATCGCTCGTGGGGTGAGCTTACAGATCAAACAACCGGTTTGGGATTCACCGCAGCAGTTGTTGCCGTATGGCAAAATCCAATTTTCCGCCGACCAAATCACCTTAGATGGCGAAGCCTTTGATCAAGTGCTAGTGGATGCCAATTATCAAGCACAAGACAGCACTGTGTATGGTTTCTCGTTCAACTGGCAGCAAAGCCCAATCACGGGACAAGCAGAGCAGTACCCTGAAGGCTGGTCACTGATCAATGTCACCATTAACCAGCTCAAGCTGAACCTCGATCAATGGCAAGACCATCCACTGTGGTTAAAAATCGCCCCCCAAATTCATCACATTAATAGCTTAGATCTGCTTAACAGCCAGCTCACAGCCAACGGCGTTGACTGGGAAAACCTCAATCTCTCCGTGGAGGATTACTTCTTACAACAAGGCTTCTGGCAACAGCAGCAAGGCTATCTTTCCCTGAATGCCGATTCCGCCCAGTGGTTAGCCGCACAATGGGTAGAACCCAATGCCGAATTCACCTTTACTCCACATGGCATTGAAATTGACGGCCACACTCAAGTGTGGCAAGGCGACGTTCAACTCAAAGGTAAAATGTCCGAAACAAGTATCACTCTTTCCCAGCTCACCATCAGTGGGGTGAAATGGATCGCCGAGCGACCAGAAGATCTGCAGCCCTTTACGCAGAAGCTGCCCACTTGGCAGAATGTCAACATTGATAATCTGGATATCAATAACCTGCAAATCATCCAAACAGTTAACCGACCTTTTTGGCAAGTCTCAGGGCTGAATACGGAAGGTCAGCGTTTACAGTGGGTAAGGAACGGTCAGTGGGGATTTTGGCAAGGCAAACTCGCGGTGACGGCGAACAGTGCCAGCTATGCCGGTATTCTGAGCACGCAAAGCGTGCTCAACATGCACAGTGAACAGGGGGGGTGGCAACTTACACGCGCCTTCCTACCACTAGAACATGGCTACATCGAAGCGCAAGCAAAATGGGATTTATCGTCACTCAGCGCGCCTTGGCAACTCTCTCTCGATACCGATTCACTCCCTATTGGCCCACTGCAATCTTGGTTTAAACTGCCATTTGGTCTTGAAGCGTTGGCCGATATCAGCTTGACTGCACAAGGCATGGCAGGCGATCGTTCCATGTTGGCTCATTCACTGGACGGAAAATTGCAACTGAGTTTACGTCAGGGATTACTCTCGCTGCGTAGTGCTAACACTTTTATCACCCAACCTTTTGAGCTCGATGGGGTTGCGGCCAATGCTGACCGTGGGCGTATTACCATCCAACCCACCCCACTTAAAGGCCCGAGTCTACAAGCTCAGTTAAGCGGAAGCACTGATCTGCTAGAACCTGAACAAGGCAAATGGCAACTGGGAATCCAACAGCGCTGGGCCGACCAATGCCTTAACTTACAGTGGGATTTTAAACAAGCTGAGCTAGTGAATGGGGAGTGTCGCAGCGCGCCGTAATGCGCTGCGAACCCTCAGGAGAAATTATGTAAATGGCAAAACTATAATGTTTTTTGTGCCACTAACGCTTTGTAGTTGGGGATCAGCATATAAGTACCGATAAACTCGATCGCTTCCACATCACCGCTAGAGATCATAACTCGCACCACAATACGCGCTTTTCGTCCTGACTCTAAGCGATCCAAATCACCGCTGATCCCATCTAATGAGGTAGCGGCAACAGGGTTTTGCACCACAGGGTGACGATAGCGAATATGACTATCCACCAACACGATATCACCATGCAGATCTCGCTCACGCATTAACAGCCATGCCATGCCCCAACCGGTCAAGGTTGCGAGGGTAAACGCCGAACCAGCAAATAAGGTATTATGTGGGTTGAGATTAGGGTTGAGCTGTGCGCAACACTGAAATTGATAACCGGTATATTGCTGAATTTTGATGCCCATTTTGTCGCTGATCGGGATCTGTTTTCCCCAACGATCTTGCAGTTCAGTACACCATTCAGGCTTACGTAGCACATTCGCCATCGGGTCGAGGGTTTTCACCATCTGCTGATGTCGCACTGGGCCACGTTCATCGGTCAATTCACCGCGCCGCTCGAAACCATTTTTGGCATAAAACGGAATCGCATCTTCGCGAGCATTGCACACTAAACGCTTGGCCCCTTCTTGTCGCGCTAAGGATTCGAGCGCCACGAGGATGAGTGAGCCCATGCCCTTGGAGCGACGATTGGCTTTCACCGCCATATAGCGGATCTGCCCTTCACAATCAGGGGTAATGTAGAGTCGCCCAATCGCAATCGGATAACCACGGCTATCAACAATCATCCGGTGGTGACTCATCGAATCGTATTCATCGCGCTCAGAACCAATTGGCATCCGCCACGGTTCGCGCAACATCTGCCAACGAAAATGGAAATACTTATTGAGTTGGTTATCCGTGGTCGGCGTAATAAGTTTGAACATACTCAATCCCTGAATCTGAATACGCGCCTTCCTTCGCTAAGGCGCTAGTTATTATTCAATGTGCGAACAAACGCGAGCTATACCTGCAGCCAAAATGTTACTGGCCCATCATTGATCAGTGATACCTTCATATCCGCCGCAAAACGACCACGCTCCGTAGGCAAAACCTGCGAGCAAAGGTCTGAAAAGTAATCATATAACCGCCCAGCCTCTTGTGGAGCAGCACCACGTGAAAATCCGGCGCGAGTACCTTTTTTGGTGTCGGCAGGCAGTGTAAATTGCGACACCACTAACACACTGCCACCCACCTCTTTCACGCTCAGATTCATTTTGCCTTCGTTATCTTCAAATACTCGATAACTCGTTACGCGTTCCACTAAGCGTTTGGCTTTGGCTTCATCATCTTCACGTTCGACACCAAGCAGCACTAAAAGTCCCTTATCTATTGCGCCTACCACTTCACCATCAACCCGTACTGCGGCTTCACTCACTCTTTGGATCAGGGCTATCACTCTGTTTTTCCTCTACTTCATTCTTTAGTGATGGCGCAAAGTGTAGCATGTCTTGCGAGTCACTCCAGTGTTCACGTTCGCCGAGTGCCGCGGTGACTTCCGCTCCCACCAACACAATCAACCAACATAAATACACCCAAACAAACAAGATAGGAATCGCAGCAAGTGCGCCATATATCAACTGATAAGAAGGAAACTGTGTGATGTAGGCGGCGAAGCCTTTTTTACTCAACTCAAACAGCACAGCGGCAATCAAAGCGCCAGCCATAGCATGATTTAAATGCACTTTTTTATTTGGAACCAGCAGATACAAACCCACAAACGCACAATAGGAAAGCACAAAAGGCAGCCAACGCAAAAATAGATTGTACGCACCAGAAAGTGCTTCGTTATCAAGGATTTTCAAGGAAGTAATGTATGAGGTTGCTGCAATACTCGCTCCCACTAAAATCGGGCCGAGCGTCAAAATCATCCAATACATCGAAAATGAGAAAACCGCGCGACGCTTACGTTGTACTCGCCAAATGTAATTCAAGTTTTTATCGATATTGGAGATCAACATGATGGCGGCGACAAACAGAAAAGCGCCGCCCACGGCGGTCATTTTTCCTGTATTGGCGACAAACTCCATCAAAGTAGTTTTCACCACTTCACCCGCTGCCGGTACAAAATGAGTGATCACGAAATCTTGGATCACATCACCTACGTTGGCGAATATCGAAAAAGAAGAGAGAATCGACAGCAAAACTGTCAGCATCGGCACCATAGACAGCAAGGTGATGTAAGCCAGATAACCCGCGTTCACATTCACTCGGTCATGATTCATGCGTATGAGCAGATAGCGGCCAAAATGCACGACTTGTCGACTGTGTTGCTCAATCAGAGAGTGAGTTAATTTCATAGCTCATCCTTGTCGGTTAATTGAACTTATCCTGCCACGAATAAGGTGGTTAACACAAATGCCACACGTTGCTCAATCGGTGCCATCGGCACATCAATACACTCGTAACCCAGTTCTGAGTAAGTCTTCACTAGCTGGTGATGAATTTGCTGCGCCTCTTCCAGTGAGTATGGACGCACTTCGTCTTGTTGATAAGTGATTGAGTTTGGCTCACACATCAACACCTGCGGATAGTAGCCCAAACTCGCCGACCAATATTTCGCAGGTACAGTCAATTCTGCGCCTAATAAGTACGCACAAATATCGGGAATCGCGCGATCCAGAAACACCATCGGCTCGTTTATAGCAGAATGCTTTTGCACCAACATAGCGTCATAACAGAGAGCCGCAAACGCAGGCAGATCATGCCAAGGCAAAATACCATTCACTTTTAAGCTTTCCTGCTCAATTAACTGACGAGGAATTTCTGGATAAACCATATAACCATGCGTAGCCAACGCATCGAGTAGCATCGTTTTCCCTGCGCCAGGGCCACCTGAAATAATCACGAGTGACATGGTATTCCTTTTCTTAGCGGCAAAAATAAAGCCCTTAACCGGCAACAGCTAAGGGCTTAGATAACTTATCAAGTCAAAAGACGAGAATCAGTGATTACTTCGCATCACGTGAAGCGCGCTTACGATCGTTTTCGGTCAGGAAGCGTTTACGGATACGGATGCTCACTGGTGTTACTTCTACCAATTCGTCATCATCGATGAACTCTAGAGCTTGTTCCAGAGACATGATGATTGGCGGAGTAAGAACCTGCGCATCATCAGTACCAGATGCACGAACGTTAGTCAGTTGCTTACCTTTCAGAGGGTTCACCGTCAGGTCGTTGTCACGGCTGTGAATACCGATCACCATACCTTCGTAAACTTCCACACCGTGACCAATGAACATACGGCCACGTTCTTGCAGGTTGAACAGCGCGTTCGTTAGTGCTTTACCCGTACCGTTAGAAACCAGAACACCGTTCACACGCTGACCGATTACGCCGCCCTTGTGTGGACCGTAGTGGTCAAAAGTATGGTACAGCAGACCTGAACCTGAAGTCAGAGTCATGAATTCAGTTTGGAAACCGATCAGGCCACGAGAAGGCATTACGAAATCCATACGGATACGGCCTTTACCATCTGGAGACATGTCTTTCAGCTCGCCTTTACGCATGCCGATTTTCTCCATGATGCCGCCTTGGTGCTCTTCTTGCACGTCGATGGTTACCGTTTCAAACGGTTCCATCAGCTGACCGTCTTCGTGCTTCAGGATAACTTCTGGACGAGATACTGCCAGTTCAAAACCTTCACGACGCATGTTCTCGATCAGGATCGATAGGTGAAGTTCACCACGACCTGAAACGCGGAATTTGTCTGGATCTTCAGTTTGTTCAACACGCAGTGCTACGTTGTGTACCAGTTCTTTTTCCAAACGCTCAAGGATGTTACGTGAAGTCACGAACTTACCTTCTTTACCCGCGAATGGAGAGGTGTTCACTTGGAACGTCATGGTTACCGTTGGTTCATCAACGCTCAATGGTGGAAGCGCTTCAAGCGTGTTCACATCACAGATGGTGTCAGAGATTTTCAGTTCACCCAAACCTGTAACAGCAACGATGTCGCCTGCTGTCGCCTGGTCAGTTTCAGAACGTTGCAGGCCAAGGTAGCCCAGAACAGTACCGATCTTACCGTTACGTTTCTTACCATCAGCGCCGATAACAGTCACTTGTTGGTTTGGTTTTACTTTACCGCGCTTGATACGGCCAACACCGATAACACCCACGTAAGAGCTGTAATCCAGCTGAGAAATTTGCATTTGCAGTGGACCATCAAGGTCAACTTGTGGCGCCGCAACGTTATCCACGATGGCTTGGAACAGGGGTTCCATGTTTTCGCCAGTTTCGCCTTCAACCAGAGTTGCCCAACCGTTTAGAGCAGAAGCATATACCACTTGGAAGTCTAGCTGTTCATCAGTCGCACCTAAGTTATCGAACAGGTCAAATACCTGATCCATAACCCAATCAGGACGTGCTCCCGGACGGTCAATTTTGTTAATAACAACGATTGGCTTCAAACCGTGAGCAAACGCTTTTTGGGTTACGAAGCGAGTTTGTGGCATCGGGCCATCTACTGCGTCAACGATCAGCAGAACAGAGTCTACCATCGACATAATACGCTCAACTTCACCACCGAAGTCCGCGTGTCCCGGGGTGTCTACGATGTTGATGCGGTAGTCATTCCAGTTGATAGCGGTGTTTTTCGCCAGAATGGTAATACCACGCTCTTTTTCAATGTCGTTCGAGTCCATGACTCGCTCTTCAACATCACCGCGAGACTCTAACGTGCCGGATTGCTGGAGCAGTTTGTCAACCAGGGTAGTCTTACCGTGGTCAACGTGCGCGATAATCGCGATGTTTCTTAATTTTTCAATTTGCGGAGTGGTCATCGGGGTTTGCTTCACTTTTCATTGAGGCTGGCTGCCAAAGCAGTCGCCGAACATGGTTCAAAAACGGCCAATAATGTACCAGATTTTAGCGAAAAACCTAGAAATATGTGATCTGTCGCGCTGAAATCGCCGTTTTTTTCTTCATTTTGCTCGCAATGGTTAGCTATCTGAGGCTTTTCAGCCACCAGAGACATTGACAACCTCCGTAATTAAGCGCGAAATAGCAAACGTTTGGTTAAACATGGTGCACAGCAATCAGATAATGCACCATTAAAGTGCAAACCAGGATCTTTTTGGTGCAATCACGCGTCAAAAATCAGCAAACACTTAAACAAAACCATGATTTATATTGTATTTATAAACATGGCACACTTTTCGCTTAAGTAATATCAGCATCGGTTACCCTTAGTACAACGTAGTAATCTTTGCCAATTTTATTTAAGGCTCGAGCCCATACCGTTTATTAACACCGGAGGTTATCCAAGATGTCAGTAGAAAATGTTCTATCGCTGATCCAAGAAAACGAAGTTAAGTTTGTTGACCTGCGTTTTACCGATACTAAAGGTAAAGAGCAGCACATCTCTATCCCTGCTCACCAAATCGATGCTGACTTCTTCGAAGACGGTAAAATGTTCGATGGTTCATCTGTTGCAGGTTGGAAAGGTATCAACGAATCCGACATGGTGATGATGCCAGACCCATCGACTGCTGTGCTCGATCCATTTACTGAAGATGCTACGCTGAACATCCGTTGTGACATCTTAGAACCGGCGACTATGCAAGGTTACGATCGCGACCCACGTTCTATCGCAAAGCGTGCGGAAGAATACATGCGCTCTACCGGTATCGCAGACACCGTTCTTGTTGGTCCAGAGCCAGAGTTCTTCCTGTTTGACGATGTGAAATTCGCAACCAACATGTCTGGTTCATTCTTCAAAATTGACGACGTAGAAGCGGCATGGAACACAGGTACTGAATACGAAGATGGTAACAAAGGTCATCGTCCTGGCGTAAAAGGCGGTTACTTCCCAGTTGCTCCCGTTGACTCATCACAAGACATCCGTTCAGCGATGTGTCTGATCATGGAAGAAATGGGATTGGTTGTGGAAGCACACCACCACGAAGTAGCAACAGCGGGCCAGAATGAAATCGCAACGCGCTTCAACACACTGACTGTGAAAGCGGATGAAATCCAAATCTACAAGTACGTGGTTCATAACGTGGCTCATGCATTTGGCAAAACAGCGACCTTCATGCCTAAACCTCTAGTTGGCGACAATGGTTCAGGTATGCACGTTCACCAATCTCTGGCGAAAGATGGCGTTAACCTGTTTGCAGGTGACAAGTACGGCGGCTTGTCTGAAATGGCGATCTACTACATCGGTGGTATCATCAAGCACGCTCGCGCGCTGAACGCAATCACTAACCCATCCACCAACTCATACAAGCGTCTGGTTCCTCACTATGAAGCACCAGTAATGCTCGCTTACTCTGCGCGTAACCGTTCGGCGTCTATCCGTATCCCTGTGGTGCCAAGCCCGAAAGCACGTCGTATCGAAGTTCGCTTCCCAGATCCAGCAGCCAACCCATACTTGGCGTTTGCAGCTATGCTGATGGCAGGTCTTGACGGTATCAAGAACAAGATCCACCCAGGAGAAGCAATGGATAAAGATCTGTACGATCTACCAGCAGAAGAAGCAGCAGAGATTCCAAAAGTGGCAGAGTCTCTACAACAAGCTCTGCAATACTTGGATGCAGATCGTGAGTTCTTAACCGCTGGCGGAGTATTCTCTGATGATTTCATCGACTCTTACATCGAGCTGAAAACCAAAGATGTAGAGCGCGTGAACGTTGCTGTACACCCACTTGAATTCGAACTGTACTACTCAGTTTAATTCTCAGTCTGTGTAAAAGGTAACTTAGGTTACATCAATATTTAGGCTCGCCTCGCAGGCGAGCCTTTTGCATATTTAGTCCTCTCATGGTTCGTTTTAACATGTAGCTTACAAATTTCATCATGGGTATAAACCCATGATCCATAAAGCGAAACCTTCATAATATTTGAGGTGATATATGCAATCGTCTCGTCCCCTTTGGCTGCTCATCAGTTTGCTATGGGTTCCTCAGCTCGCCGCACAAAATGTCTATACTTGGGTCGATGACAATGGCGTTCGCCACTTTAGTGACAGCCCACAAAGTGACAAAGCGAAATCCATCCATTTACCTGATTATGAAGCTCAAGCCCCTGCGCCAAGTTTTGACTCAACCCAACCGGTTGCCAAAGAAACGCAGGCCGAAGCTGAGCTCAGCAATGCGGCTCTCTCTCCGACTGAGCAAACCGATGCAACACCGCCAGAACCCCAAGTGCTTGAGCCTTTAAAAGTCACGTTAATCTCTCCAAAACATGATGACACCGTACGCAATAACAGCGGCACCATCATCATTCGTTCAGAACTCAATCGAAAACTAGCGGTTGGTGAACAACTGCAATTGATGATGGATGGTCGACCTTATGGCGCCCCAACCAATCAACCGATATGGGAATTAAAAAACATCGATCGCGGAACTCATACCTTCACTATTCAAGCGATTGAAAACGGCAAGATTATTGCATCTTCATCGATCATCACGGTGCATCTGCATCGAGCGACAGTGAAATAACAAATAAGATGTGACCACTCGCTCGATTGCTTAGGGAATTGCTCTTTTGGTTTGCACTCCCTTGCGCCATACTGCTGCTGCAATGCACCAACTTTGTGCATTGCAACATCAAGCTAGATTATCGAGTGAGAATAAGTGTGAACGCAGAACTGAGCCAAACTATCATCAATAATCAGGTCACATCGGTATTTATTCTCGATGAGGCACTGGTGATCCGTTACGCAAATCCTGCTGCGGAACAATTGTTTTCACAAAGTGCGAAGCGTTTACTCAACCAGCAACTTCAACAACTCGTACAGCACTCATCACTCGACCTCCAATTGCTCACCCAACCACTGCAAAGTGGGCAAAGCATTACTGATAGTGATGTCACCTTAGTGATTGATGGCAAACCATTACTGCTCGAAGTCACGATAAGTCCCGTCTCTTGGCAAAAAGAGTTACTGCTACTGGCTGAAATGCGTACCATCGGACAGCAACGCAGACTGACTCAAGAGCTGAATCAACACGCCCAGCAACAAGCCGCCAAGTTATTGGTCAGAGGGTTAGCTCACGAAATCAAAAATCCATTGGGGGGGTTGAGAGGCGCGGCACAGCTGTTAGAACGTATGCTGCCCGATCCAGCTCTCACTGAGTATACCCAGATCATTATTGAGCAAGCTGATCGCTTACGAAGCTTAGTGGATCGTCTATTAGGACCGCAGCGCCCAGGAGAGAAAAAGTGGGAAAATCTGCACTTAATTTTGGAAAAAGTGCGTCAACTGGTTGAATTAGAAACCGGTGAGAATCTTACGTTTGAACGTGACTATGACCCAAGCCTGCCCAATATCTTGATGGACACAGACCAAATCGAGCAGGCATTACTAAACATTGTCAGTAATGCAGCTCAGATCTTAGCGAATCAACCGCATGGCGTGATCACGCTACGCACCAGAACGGTGCATCAAGCCAATATCCATGGTCAGCGCTATAAACTCGCGGCCAGCATTGAGATTATCGACAATGGCCCAGGTATTCCTCCCGAACTGCAAGACACGCTGTTTTATCCAATGGTCAGTGGGAGAGAGGGGGGCACCGGTCTAGGGCTATCCATTTCACAAAACCTGATTGATCAACATCAGGGAAAAATCGAGGTGCAAAGTTGGCCAGGCCGCACCACATTTACCATTTATTTACCCATTTTGAATTGCTGTTAAGGACTGTCTATGAGTAGAGGATACGTTTGGGTTGTTGATGACGATAGTTCCATCCGCTGGGTAATGGAGAAAACCCTCTCTTCCGCCAATATAAAATGCGAAACCTTTGCCGATGCAGAAAGTGTGCTATTGGCGCTTGAGCGGGAGACACCTGACGTTTTGGTATCCGATATTCGTATGCCGGGCATGGATGGCATTACCCTGCTCAATCAAGTACATGAGCGTATTCCTGAACTCCCAGTGATCATCATGACCGCACATTCCGATCTGGATGCTGCCGTCAACGCTTATCAGCAGGGCGCGTTTGAATACCTCCCTAAGCCTTTTGATGTCGATGAAACGCTCACCTTAGTCGAACGAGCCATTGCTCACGGTCAAGAGCAACGCAAAACATCCCATCGCCCTAATGAAAATTATTCGGCGCCAGAGATCATAGGTGAAGCTCCCGCAATGCAAGAAGTGTTTCGAGCTATCGGTCGCCTATCACGCTCTTCAATTTCAGTGCTCATCAACGGTGAATCGGGTACCGGCAAAGAATTGGTCGCACAGGCATTACATCGGCACAGTCCTCGCGCACAGAAGCCATTTATTGCGCTGAATATGGCCGCCATTCCGAAGGATCTCATCGAATCTGAGTTATTTGGCCATGAAAAAGGAGCCTTCACCGGAGCTAACACCGTGCGCCAAGGGCGCTTCGAACAAGCCAATGGCGGCACTTTATTTCTCGATGAAATTGGCGATATGCCACTCGATATTCAAACCCGACTCTTGCGTGTGTTAGCAGATGGCCAGTTTTATCGCGTTGGCGGACATGTTGCACTGAAAGTGGATGTACGAATTGTCGCGGCAACTCATCAAAACCTTGAGAAACTTGTTCATCAAGGAAAATTCCGTGAAGACCTATTCCATCGACTCAACGTTATCCGGATTCATATTCCCTCTCTGCGTGAACGCCGGCAGGATATCGAAAAACTCACCAAACACTTTCTCACATTGGCGTCCAAAGAATTAGGCGTTGAGATGAAAACACTCAACCCGAAAACCATTGATATTCTCACCAAGTTAGACTGGCCGGGGAATGTGCGCCAATTAGAAAACATGTGCCGCTGGCTTACTGTGATGGCGAGTGGTAGTGAGGTTCTACCAAGTGATCTTCCTTCCGAATTAATATCAGAAAAAAAAGCCAATCATTTTGATAATGATATAAGTTGGCAAAAGCAATTAGATACTTGGGCGAAGTCAGCATTGGCTTCCGGTGAGACAGAACTCCTCACCTACGCGCTCCCCGAATTTGAACGTATACTTTTAGAAGCGGCACTGAACCACACCAATGGGCATAAACAAGAAGCCGCCAAGGTGCTGGGATGGGGACGAAACACACTGACACGTAAACTCAAAGAGTTGTATTAAGTGTCCGTTTGACGGCCTACCCTGCTAACTGCACAGGATGTGAAAGATAAGAGAAGGGTATGCCGTTAAATCGTAAAATACGCCTAAAAACTGCCATCATATTGCCATTTATCCTGATCTTTCTGTTCATGATCTTAGCCATGGCTGCGGTGCAAACCTACCGCTATGAGCAGACGGTGAAAGAACTCAGTACCAAGCAGCTCTCTTATCTGACCGATAGTATTACTCAACGCTTGTCAGATTTTTTGCATCGTCCTTTCTTTGCAAATCAAATGATTGCATACAATGTGGGTTTTCATCATCTCTATAAACCCAATGACGCAAGTCAAATCGAAGACTTCATTCGCGCGGCTGCCAAACCGATTGGCAATAATATTCCACAAATTGATGTGCTAGGTTTTGGTGGAATCAATGGTGAGTATGTCGGCTTACGAAAAGATATGCCTGAACTGTACAGCTTAATGCTCAAAGATGCTCGCACCGATGATCAGTTAGTCATTTATCAAACCTCGATCGTTGATCAGAATATTCGCTCCATCATAGACAATTACGACCCACGTATTCGCCCTTGGTATATCCCTGTTGCCGAAAAAACCATACCGCAATGGTCATCCATCTACACCAATATGGATGAAAAGCAGGAGATTACACTCTCAGCATTAAGTCCGATTTTTCAGGATAAAACCTTTGTCGGTGTGATGGTCTCTGATGTGAAGTTGAATACTTTCAATCAGTTTCTAGCAGAGTTAAAGCAGCGCATGAATGCTGATGTGTATGTGATGGATGAGCAACAACGTTTGATCGCTCATTCAAGTGATGGCAGTGTCGTGTCTCGGGGGACACTGTCTAGCCCCAAAGGGGAGAGGCTTCTCGCCAGTGAAAATCGCAATCCTATCATCCGTAGTAGCGCTGAGCTGTGGGCCAAACATGGTCTTAACAGTGGCATTTTTACCACTTATGTCAACCAACAGCGCTATTTCAATCAAGCCTCAGTGTACAGCGACCAATATGGCCTAACCTGGTATATAAGTGTTTCTATTGCTGAGCGAGACCTTCTCGGCTCTTTGCCTGAAAATCAGAAAACCAGTTGGGCAATCGGGCTATTAGTCAGTCTTATCGGCCTACTTCTCGGCCTTATTGCATTAAATCGTGTGGCGAATCCTATCATTTCTACCGCCTCTGCTGCTCGCCAACTTGCACAAGGTGATTGGGCCGCAAGCATGCCGCAACCGGGCAATATTTATGAAACGAGCTTGCTCGTGCAAGCCTTTATAGAAATGACCAATAACCTTAAAGCCTCATTCAAAGCCTTACATTCTCAGCTAGTTTACGATTCACTCACCCAATTACTCAGTCGTGAGGGCATGATTGAGAGTTGCAGCAAACTCTCTCACCTTAATGGTGGCCTGATACTGATTGGTATCGATAAATTCCGCGATATCAACGATAGCCTTGGACATCAGCAAGCAGACCAGCTACTCATCGCCATTGCGCAGCGACTCAAATTAACCTTTCCTGCTCCAGCCCTGATCGCTCGAATTGGCGGCGATGAATTTGCTATCTACCTGCCCAATGTCAATCAGCAGGATGAATTGAAAAATTTGGCCATAGACATACTCAAACTCTTTGCTTCCCCATTTAGCATGCCGAATGACAACATCGCCGTGAACGTTTCTATCGGGATCGTTAACCTCACAGAAGCCAATATGACAGTCTGGCTACGCAATGGCAGCATTGCCCTTAGCAACGCCAAAGCCGACCACACTCATATCAGTTTCTACACACCAGAAATGGCTGATGCATCACGTAAACGAATGCAAATGATCACTCAGATCAAACTCGCACTCGACAACCAAGAGTTTGTCCCCTTTTATCAACCGATTGTCGATTTACACAGTGGGGAAGTCTTAGGAGCCGAAGCCCTTGCACGCTGGATATCCCCTGAATTGGGTTTGATCCCTCCTATGGAGTTTATTCCCCTCGCAGAAGAAAGCGGGTTAATTAATGCGATTGGTGAGCAGATTCTACGTCAAGCCTGCATCGATACAGTACGAGGCATTGCCGATAACAAATGGCCAGCCAGTTTTCATATCCACGTCAACTTATCGGTCAACCAACTCTCCCATCCCGATTTCATGGCACAGTTGTACCACGTGCTCGAAGAATCCAAACTCCCACCCGCCAATTTAACATTGGAAATTACAGAATCACGTATCGTTGGCAACGATCCCGTCATTTTGCATAACATGCTTGAATTGAAAAAAGCAGGGATTCATATCGCCATCGATGACTTTGGAACCGGCTACAGCTCCCTTGCCTATCTGCATAAATTACCTTTTGATTGTCTCAAAATTGATCGAGAGTTCATCGCTCAGCTCAATAATCACAATCTCGACAACAGTGTCGTTGCCGCCATCGTCAACATGACTCGGGGTTTTAAAGTAGAGTTGGTTGCGGAAGGCATTGAAACCCAAGAACAGGTAGATTTACTTACCCAATTGAGTTGCCCGCGTGGGCAAGGTTTTCTATTCAGCAAACCTATTGCTTATCAAGATTGGCCAACAGATCTGGTTAACATGAAGTAAAGTGAAACAAAATAAGTTCCTTTCCGTTCTTTCGTTAGCTGACAGTCTATCGATTGGTTTTTATACTTAACGGCAAATACTAATAAGGACAACAATAATGATAACTTCATCCATCCCTTTAACCGATTTGCATCGCCACCTTGACGGAAATATTCGAACGCAAACCATTCTCGAATTAGGGCAGAAATTTGGTGTTCAACTGCCAGCAAACACCATTGAAACTCTTACGCCTTATGTGCAAATTGTCGAAGCTGAGCCATCTCTGGTGGCCTTTCTCTCGAAACTTGATTGGGGAGTTGCGGTGCTAGGAAATCTCGATGCTTGCCGCCGTGTAGCCTATGAAAATGTCGAAGATGCCCTCAATGCACGAATTGACTATGCCGAATTGCGATTCTCTCCCTACTACATGGCGATGAAACATAGTCTACCTATTGCAGGTGTAGTGGAAGCGGTAGTGGATGGGGTTCGAGCTGGTGTGCGTGATTTTGGCATCCAAGCTAACCTTATCGGCATCATGAGCCGCACCTTTGGCACCGATGCTTGCCAACAAGAACTCGATGCGATCCTAAGCCAAAAAAATCACATTGTGGCGGTCGATCTGGCCGGAGATGAACTGGGACAACCCGGTGACCGCTTTATCCAACATTTCAAACAAGTCAGAGATGCCGGATTACAGGTTACCGTCCATGCAGGTGAAGCTGCAGGTCCTGAAAGCATGTGGCAAGCCATTAAAGAGCTTGGCGCAACACGCATTGGCCATGGTGTAAAAGCAATCCATGATCCCAAATTGATGGATTACCTCGCTCAGCATCGTATCGGTATCGAATCTTGCCTAACGTCTAATCTGCAAACAAGCACGGTCGATAGCCTAGCAACTCACCCTCTCAAACGCTTTTTAGAGCATGGAATTCTAGCTTGCATTAACACCGACGACCCAGCAGTAGAAGGCATCGAATTACCTTACGAATACGAAGTTGTGGCACCTCAAGCAGGCTTAAGCCAACAGCAGATTCGCCAAGCACAAATCAATGGATTGGAATTAGCATTCCTCTCCGATTCAGATAAAAAAGCCCTGTTAGCTAAAGCCGCTCTGCGTGGCTAAAACCCTTTTATTACTTACACCTTTACAAGCCGATGCTCAGCCATCGGCTTTTTGTTATCTCAATTCTACATCCCCAAATTGTGATAACTCTAGGTAAACGGCACAAAACGTATTCCTCTGCACGCAAGCAACTGCTAAACGGTCATTTGAATTAAAGTGCAACAGCGTTGATAAAAGGATACTGGTGTACAAAATAGAAAAAGAAGATAAGAAAGAAGAAGATGAGAATAAGACCTCGAGGGAGGAGTAAGAGTATCGGAGTGATAGTGCTTTCTCCCCATAACAAAAAACCCAGTCCGAAGACTGGGTTTCTCAAATAAGTGGCGGAGCGGACGGGACTCGAACCCGCGACCCCCGGCGTGACAGGCCGGTATTCTAACCAACTGAACTACCGCTCCGCATTGGCTAGCGCTTGGTGCTAAATTAAAGCCTGGCGATGTTCTACTCTCACATGGGGAAACCCCACACTACCATCGACGCTGTTTCGTTTCACTTCTGAGTTCGGGATGGAGTCAGGTGGGTCCAAAACGCTATGGTCGCCAAGCAAATTCTTTCTCTCTATTTCTAGAGAATAATCTGGAAAGCTGTCTTCGTTCTCACACACATTCTTATGCGCTTAGCTTTGAGTCCACTACAAAACCCCTTGGGTGTTGTATGGTTAAGCCTCACGGGCAATTAGTACAGGTTAGCTCAACGCCTCACAACGCTTACACACCCTGCCTATCAACGTTCTAGTCTCGAACAACCCTTTAGGATACTTAAAGTATCAGGGAAGACTCATCTCAGGGCTCGCTTCCCGCTTAGATGCTTTCAGCGGTTATCGATTCCGAACTTAGCTACCGGGCAATGCGTCTGGCGACACAACCCGAACACCAGAGGTTCGTCCACTCCGGTCCTCTCGTACTAGGAGCAGCCCCCTTCAATCTTCCAACGCCCACGGCAGATAGGGACCGAACTGTCTCACGACGTTCTAAACCCAGCTCGCGTACCACTTTAAATGGCGAACAGCCATACCCTTGGGACCGACTTCAGCCCCAGGATGTGATGAGCCGACATCGAGGTGCCAAACACCGCCGTCGATATGAACTCTTGGGCGGTATCAGCCTGTTATCCCCGGAGTACCTTTTATCCGTTGAGCGATGGCCCTTCCATACAGAACCACCGGATCACTATGACCTGCTTTCGCACCTGCTCGAACCGTCATTCTCGCAGTTAAGCGGGCTTATGCCATTGCACTAACCTCACGATGTCCAACCGTGATTAGCCCACCTTCGTGCTCCTCCGTTACTCTCTGGGCCGGAGACCGCCCCAGTCAAACTACCCAC
>NZ_ADBD01000004.1:0-222149 GCF_000176715.1 Vibrio sp. RC586
AGAGTCAAACTCTTTTTTCAACTTTCTTCATCGAAGCGTTTTAGCCTTACTGACTGGCTCTGAAGCCTTGCGGCGCCTGCCGTGTCAGTGAGGGCGCATTATAGGGAGGATTTAAAATCTGGCAAGCTCTAAAATGCTTTTTTTATACTTTTTCAGTCCAAGCGAACAAATTAACAACAAAACCACTAAAAAGCGCACTTTTATGCTCAATTAACAAGCAAAAGAGCCACTCGAAGTGGCTCTTTTATTTATCTAGCTAAGGCGTCTGCTACTGGCTTGCGAAAATATTCCCCTCTTTTACCGATAGTAAAATAGGTGAACCAGGCAGGAACCTTCCAGCCAGAATCGATTTCGCCAGTGGGTTTTCCACATTTTGCTGAATCGCACGTTTCAGTGGACGAGCACCGTAGACCGGATCGAAGCCAACATGAGCAATCAGATCCAGCGCCTCATCATCAACCTCTAGTTGGTAATCTCGCTCAGCCAAACGCTGACGTAGGCGGGCTAACTGAATAGAGGCGATCGACTTAATATGCTCTTGGCCTAATGGATGGAATACCACACTTTCATCCACTCGGTTTAGGAACTCCGGACGGAAGTGTTTGCTAACCACATCCATCACTTGTTCTTTGATGCCTTGGTAGTCCAACCTTGCAAAGTTTTCCTGAATTCGTCCTGAACCCAAGTTGGAGGTCATGATCACCACGGTATTTCGAAAATCGACCGTGCGCCCTTGCCCGTCCGTCAAGCGGCCATCATCCAAGACTTGCAACAGAATATTGAAGACATCCGGGTGCGCCTTTTCTACTTCGTCGAGCAAAATCACCGAGTAAGGTTTACGGCGCACCGCTTCCGTTAAGTAGCCACCTTCTTCATAGCCAACATAACCTGGAGGCGCACCAACTAAACGAGCAACCGAGTGTTTCTCCATAAATTCCGACATATCCACGCGTACCATGGCATCTTCGCTATCAAATAGGAAGTTGGCCAAGGTTTTACAAAGCTCGGTTTTACCGACCCCTGTTGGCCCCAAGAATAAGAAGGAGCCAATCGGACGATTTGGATCAGAAAGCCCTGCACGACTGCGGCGAATCGCATTCGCGACCACTTCCACCGCTTCTTTTTGGCCAATCACGCGTTTATGCAGCACTTCTTCCATGCGCAGTAGCTTTTCTTTCTCGGCTTCGAGCATCTTTGAAACAGGAATACCGGTCTGTTTTGAAAGCACTTCGGCAATTTCTGCATCCGTCACTTTATTGCGCAGCAGAGTCATTTCCTGCATTTCTGCTTGCGCGGCCAGATCGAGCTGCTTTTCTAGCTCTGGAATCCGACCATATTGCAGCTCTGACATGCGGTTCAAATCCCCCGCACGGCGAGCCACTTCCAGATCCATCCGCGCTTGCTCTAATGCTGCTTTAATATGCTGTGTACCAGAAAGTGCCGCTTTTTCCGCTTTCCACACTTCTTCCAACTCTGCGTAATCGCGCTCTTTCTCTTGCAACTCTTCATTTAAGATCGCTAAGCGTTTTTCACTGGCTTCATCGTGCTCATTGGAGAGCGCTTGCTGCTCGATTTTCAATTGGATTATTTTGCGTTCCAGCTTATCCAGAGCTTCCGGTTTGGAGTCAATCTGCATCCGAATGCTTGAAGCGGCTTCATCGATCAAATCGATGGCTTTATCAGGCAACTGGCGATCGGAAATATAGCGATGCGATAGGCTCGCTGCCGCCACAATCGCCGGATCAGTGATTTCGACATGGTGATGCAGCTCATAACGCTCTTTCAACCCACGCAAGATAGCGATGGTATCTTCCACCGTGGGCTCATCCACCAACACTTTTTGGAAGCGACGCTCTAACGCTGGATCTTTTTCGATGTATTGGCGGTACTCATCTAAGGTCGTTGCGCCAACACAATGCAATTCTCCACGCGCCAAAGCTGGTTTGAGCATGTTGCCAGCATCCATCGAGCCTTCACCTTTCCCCGCCCCAACCATGGTGTGCAGCTCATCAATGAAGAGGATGATATTGCCTTCTTCTTTCGCTAACTCATTGAGTACTGATTTCAAGCGCTCTTCAAATTCGCCGCGGTATTTCGCCCCAGCCACCAGCGCGCCCATATCTAAAGACAATACGCGGCGTCCACGTAGGCCTTCTGGCACTTCATTATTAATGATGCGCTGCGCCAAACCTTCCACTATCGCAGTTTTACCCACACCGGGTTCACCGATGATCACTGGGTTGTTCTTGGTTCGGCGTTGCAGAACTTGGATAGTTCGGCGAATTTCATCATCACGACCGATCACAGGATCGAGTTTGCCCTGCTCAGCACGTTCAGTCAGATCGATGGTGAATTTTTCCAATGCTTGTCGCAGTTCTTCCGCATTCGGGTCATTAACCTTTTGTCCACCACGAATCTTCTCTATTGCTTCAGAGACTTTTTTCTCGGTCAGTCCAAACTCTTTGAGTAAGTGACCCAGTGGCCCTTTGTCCTCAATCGCAGCAAGTAGATAGATTTCAGAGGAGATGTAGGCATCTTGACGCTTTTGCGCGACTTTATCACACAGATTAAATAGTGTGCCTAACGCCGAAGAGAGCTGCACATCACCACCAATACCACTCACTTTCGGGAGTCGATCCAACATCTCGCTCAGCTTAGAGCGCAGTTGCATCACATCGACATTTAGCATGGTGAGTAATGGGCGGATCGGACTGCCGTTTTGATCCAACAGTGCCACCATCAGGTGCACAGGTTCGATATATTGATGATCACGCCCGAGCGCTAATGACTGGGCATCGGAAATCGCGATCTGAAATTTGCTCGTAAATCTGTCAAGACGCATACAAACCTTCCTAACCTCATCTGAGATAAATTGAATACGTTAGGAAAGATGGTTATCACGAGCCAGATTTTCAAGGGAAGTGGAGGAAACTTTCTTGTTGTTTGATATGGGTATGGATGAAGGCTTACTCTTCAAGCCAAATAAAGGCCGCTTGTCGCCCCGTCACTCCATCTCGGCGATAGGAATAGAAGCGATCCGCATCCTGATAGGTACACAAACCACTATCAAAGACTTGCTCAATACCTAATTCATGCAAACGCAGTTTGACTAACTGACTCATATCCGCCAGCCATTTGCCCTGTTGTGCACGAGGAGTGAAAGCGTATTCGGCTTGAGGATGGTGAGCAACAAAAGCGGCGAAAACATCTTCCCCCACTTCAAACGCCTGCGCGCCAATCGCAGGGCCAAGCCACACCATAACATCGCCAGACATTCTTGCCGCTGTTTGTTCAACAATGCCATTCAGCAAACCACGCCAACCGGCATGTACAGCCGCGACTTGGGTACCAGTGCGATTGGTCATTAATACTGGTAGACAATCTGCCGTCATTGCCGAGCACACAATCTTCGGCGTTGAAGTGATGAGGCCATCGGCATCCAACACTTGCTCAGTCGGAGCATCAACATTGAGTACCACCGTGGAATGGGTTTGATTGAGCCAAATGGGTGAACTTGGCATCGTTGATGCTTCCACCAACGATTGCCGATTACGCAGTACAAGTTCAGGATCATCCCCAACATGCATACCTAGGTTTAGCCCTTGATAAGCACCTTGTGAAAAACCACCGTGGCGAGTCGAACTAAACGCTTTGACTTGTTTGGGTGCATTCCAGTTGGGGAAAATCATGCTTAATACTCTTCTGTACGATTTTGCTTGGCATCTTCACGCAATGCGAGCGTCATCTCGACCATGTCGTCAGGTACCGGTGCATGGAATTCGAGCTCTTCACCCGTAATTGGGTGTTCAAATTTCAGCATCACCGCGTGCAGCGCTTGGCGATCGAAGCCACGAATCATCTCCGTTAACTCTTCTGACGCCCCTTTCGGAATACGCGCACGACCACCATAGGCAGTGTCACCTAATAGGGGATGTTGCAAATAAGCCATGTGCACACGAATTTGGTGAGTACGGCCCGTTTCTAAACGCAAACGCAAACGCGTGTGTTCACGGAAATGTTCCGCAACACGGTAATGCGTGACGGCGTGTTTACCCATTGGTGAAACCGACATCAAAGTACGCTTAGTCGAATGACGACCAATCGGCTTATCAATCATGCCACCTGCGGTCATCGTGCCAATCACAATCGCTTCATACTCACGAGTCACATCGCGCTTTTGTAGCGCACGTACAAGGTGAGTTTGCGCAGGAACCGTTTTCGCAACCACCATCAAACCAGTGGTGTCTTTATCAAGACGATGGACGATACCCGCACGTGGCACTTCAGCGATCGGCGGATAATGGAATAGCAAGGCATTAAGCACTGTGCTATCTGCTTGTCCCGCACCAGGATGCACCACAAAGTCACGCGGTTTGTTAATAACGATAATGTCGTCATCTTCATACACGATGTTGAGTGGCAAATCCTGTGCTTCCCAGCGCTGTTCGTCTTCGAGTTCAGCCTGAACGACAATCACCTCGCCACCCATCACTTTCATGCGCGGCTTAGTGATCACTTCGCCATTTACGGCAATCTTGCCTTCCAACAACCACTCTTTTAAGCGTGAGCGGGAAAAATCGGTAAATAATTCAGCCACAGCTTGGTCAAGACGTTGACCAAGCTGGCTCTCTTTTACTGTTTGAGTTAATTCAATCTGATGAGCCATATCGAACTTTTTAAAAAACCGTGAGACTAATAGTCACTAGTATGGAAAAATACGCCGACATTGTATCTGTTACTGCCAAGAAAGTAACGAAACGATTTGCGCGCGGTTTACGCACCTATTGAAAAGCAAGATTTGCAAGGAATTCCACCCTGACATGAAATACCAGACTTTATCAGGCCTACTCGCGTTATCCCTGTTATTTGGTTGCTCTAGCAGCCCAGAAGTGGTGCCTGATGTACCGCCATCCGAGCTGTACTCAGAAGCCCAAACCGCGCTGCAAAGCGGTTCTTGGTTAACCGCTATCGAAAAACTCGAAGCGCTTGATTCACGCTATCCGTTTGGTGCCTACTCAGAGCAAGTACAACTCGATCTGATTTATGCCTACTACAAAAACGATGACCTTGCGTTAGGTTTAGCGACTATTGAGCGTTTTACTCGCCTTAATCCCACCCATGAAAAAATGGACTGGGTATTGTATATGCGTGGTTTGACTCACATGGCGCAAGATCGCAACTTTATGCACGACCTGTTCAATGTCGATCGTAGTGACCGCGACCCTGAACCTGTGAAATCGGCTTTTGCGGATTTTAAGAAACTACTACAACGCTATCCAAACAGCCCCTACGCGGAAGATGCTCAGCGCCGTATGTATGCATTGAAAAACCGATTAGCAGAATACGACCTAGCGACTGCCGATTTCTACTTGCGCCGAGAAGCATGGATAGCAGCGATTAATCGCACTCAAGAGTTGCAAAAAACCTACCCAGATACGGAAGCGGCACGAAAAGCATTAGATATACAGCTTGAAGCCTATCAACAGCTCGGAATGACTGAAGCCGTTGAACGTACAAAACAATTGATGAAGCTTAACCCATAACTTAAAGCGTTAAACCCATTTAAAAAAGAAGAGCCACATAAAATGTGGCTCTTCTTTTATCTATTCTGTTCCATCTTTTTCTAAACACTGGCTCACTTTAGATTAACCTCACCACCATTGAGAAGCAGATCACAAAAAATCAATACTGCATTTTCACTCAACAAGGGTTTTCAGGCCGAAACAAAGCGCTAAAAAATCGGAAATTTTTAGTCTCTACTTACTCGAATCTAGCGTTTTTATAAGAGATAACAAGCTTTTTCTTCACTTCATCCGCACGAGATTTGCGATAGATCACGTTTATTTCACATCAATAAAACTCGCTCAATAAAGGTGACATTGGTCACATTATTTCCCCTTTAGCGAGGTAATCTGAACTTAACCCATAAGGGATGACACAGAGGAAAACGTTATATGAAAATGAACATCACTGGTAAAAACATCGAAATCACCTCTGCAATCCGCAACCATATTGAGGGTAAATTCAAAAAATTAGAAAAATGGCAAGTTGACATCATTGGTTGCCAAGCCTGCTTTAGCGAAGAACCGAATAAACAGAAAAAATTTGAAGCAGTCGTTAGCATTCCACGCGGCCAGTTAGTCGCCTCAGCGATTCACGAAGATTTGTATGCCGCCATTAACGAGGTAGAACAAAAACTCGAACGACAATTGAATAAACTACGCCACAAACCGGAAGCTCGCCGTGCAGACAAGCCAGAACTGAGTGAAGAAGTCGAATAACCAGTATTATGGAGAGATAGCGCCTTAGGGCGCTATTTTTTTGCTTGACGCTCTCTAGGGGCTTGCTTATTGTGTGCTGACTTACTTGGATAAATATGCACTTATGACACCTCATTTCCTGTACTTTTTTGACTTCTTTTTTCTCCAATAACCTTGGAGGCTCGCTCGTTGTCAAAAGACAAGTCAAAAACGAACAGAAAGCCTCCTCTTCAGGGGGCTTTTTTATAAGGATAATTTTATGACAGACAAACAATACTCACTCGATGACATTCGCTTAAGACTGAACGAACTCGATGACCAACTGCTGAACCTGCTGTCGGAACGACGCAAAATGAGTATTGAGGTCGCCAAAAGTAAGGTAGAAACCGCCAAACCAGTACGCGATCCGGCTCGTGAACAACAATTGCTCGTCAAACTCATCAATGCAGGAAAAGAAAAATATCAACTCGATCCCCAGTACATAACCAAAATTTTCCACACCATCATTGAAGACTCCGTTTTGCTTCAGCAAGCTTATCTGCAAAACCTTGCCAATCCGCAAAGCCGCAAACCTTTAGCACGTGTGGCCTTTTTAGGCGCCAAAGGCTCTTACTCACATTTGGCTACTCGCGAATATTTTAGCCGTAAAAACACAGAGCTGATTGAGCTTAACTGCGATCATTTCAAAGAGGTGGCAAGAACGGTTGAATCTGGCCATGCCGATTATGGGGTATTGCCAATTGAAAACACTAGCTCTGGTTCAATTAACGAGGTCTATGATTTACTCCAGCACACCACTTTGTACATTGTTGGCGAACTAACTCAACCAATTGAACATTGCTTGGTCGCAACACAAGATATTCGCTTAGAAGATCTGAAAGTGCTCTATTCACATCCACAGCCTCACCAGCAGTGCAGCGAATTCCTCAGCCGTCTGAAAGGCGTGAAATTAGAAAGCTGTGCTAGCACTGCGGATGCCATGAAGAAAGTGCAAGAACTTAACCGTTCTGATGTGGCTGCAATTGGAAACTCAGCCAGTGGGAAGTTGTATGGTTTGCAACCGATTCAAGGCAATATAGCCAACCAAACAGAAAACCACACCCGCTTTATCGTAGTGGCTCGCAAACCCGTTGAAGTGTCGCCACAGATCCCAGCCAAAACCACGTTGATAATGTCAACTTCACAAGATGCGGGCTCATTAGTTTCAACTTTATTGGTATTGCAACGTTACGGGATCAACATGACCAAGCTTGAATCGCGCCCAATTATGGGCAATCCATGGGAAGAAATGTTCTACGTCGATTTAGAAGCACACATTGATTCCGATGAGATGCAGCAAGCTTTGGCTGAGCTAACACACCTGACTCGACACCTCAAAGTGCTTGGTTGTTATCCAAGTGAAAACGTCAAACCAACGCAAGTAAAATTCATTTAGCGTCAAAAAATTGAACCATTAAAGCTGACAGTCGCATAAGTCGTGATTATAATGCCATCAAATTATACATATAGTTAGGTGATCCAGGCTGTCAGCGCAGCCAAAATATTGGCTTTTACGCTGTTTCATTATTTTGTTGGATCGTGACCCATTTTGTAATAACAAATAGGTATCCGTATTCGCAAATGATCAAACGCTTTCTGTCGCTGATGGTACTGAATACTGTCTGTTATCAAGCCAGCGCTTTGGAGCTGAATGTCTACCTTTGGGAAGATACCATTGCCCCAAGCGTGATTGATAAATGGCAAAAACAAACGGGTCACTCAGTCAAACTTTACCACTTTGATAACGATGATGAACGTAGCTTACTCATGCTTAAAAGCGTTCAACTACCGTTTGACATAATGGTGTTGGATAACGTTTCTGCCTTTATATTCTCTCGGCAAGACGCGTTTGAAAACCTAACCGACCTCCCCAATCGCAACAATAATGACCTCCAGTGGCTACAAGCTTGCGGTACTAATGCCATCCCTTATTTCTGGGGCTCCGTCGGTATTGCTTATCGAAAAAGCCGCTTTACACAACCACCAAGTCAATGGAATGAGGTCATCAATATCGCTCCTGAGCATCGAGGCCATGTCGGCATGCTCAAAGACAGCGTCGAGACGCTGCTTCCTGCGCTTTATATACTCAAAGCATCTCCGATAACGGAATCGCTCGACCTGCTCAAGCAAGCTTATCACCTACTCGATACGGCTAAGCCCAATATTCTGACCTATGAGTATGTACTGAGTTATGTACGCAGCCATCCTCAAGCTGACAATCTACATATGGCAGTGGCTTACAGTGGTGATCACTATTCACTCAATCGTTTTTTTAATCAGCAAGATTGGGGGTTCATCGTTCCTGAGGGACGTCCCTATCTTTGGGTTGACTGCATGGCGGTTAATAGTTCTTCGCCTAACACACTTGAAGCGAAAGCTTTTTTGGATTTTTTGATGCAGCCAGAGATCGCTGCTGTCAATGCACAATACATCCGAGCCGCAACACCAAACTACAAAGCACGCGCTTTGCTTCCCGCTGAACACCGTGACGATAAATCTATTTATCTTTCTGAGCAGCGCCTTGCTGAAGGGATTATCGACAGCGAACTCTCGGCGAAAAACCTCAGCTTGCGCGCCAAAATCATCAGCAGTGTGACTCATCAATATGAAGCTAAACCATAGAATTCTATTACTGATAGCGCCGGTGATTCTGTTGAGTGCAGCAGCATCAAGCTACATCATTTACACCAGCCAAAAAAATGCCTTACTCAAAAGAACGGATAGCTACCTGCAGTTAAATATCGAAAAATTGGCCAGCCATTATCGACAAGCCCAAGCTCTTGTTAGCAGTTATGCCTTCACGTTAGCGAAAAGCGACATCATTCGCCACTACTTCTCGTTAGAAAAAAATCCGTATCGTGAATTAGAGTTAGTCGATAACCTGCGTGAAACTCTGCACATTCTACAGCCTAGTGAAAAGCAACTCGTTTCCCTGTCGATTCTTAATGGCAATGAAGAATTGCTCTATTACGCAGAAAACAGCTCGGATCCATTTGCTGAAATAGACCCAAAAGTGCTGGCCTACATTAAACAACGGTTACTCTCCACCCAGCATACTTCCGATATTAGTTACACCACTAATTCTCAAGGTGAAGGCGTATTGGTGCGTTATGACATGTTGGATACTCAAACACTCTCAACACCACTAAGTTACAACCGACAAAATGTCTTTTTCGTGGTGGTCTATGTCGTTCTAGATCAGTTTAATCAACTGCGTAAAAAAATTGAATTTGATAATCAAAGCCCGATATTTTTTACTGATACCCCCCCCAGTTATCGACTCGGACTAACCCAATCAGTCGAATTGCAACCTGGGTTTTATGCTATTTTAGACCCAGCTCCAAGATTGATTAATGCCAAACTCCATTCGATTCAACGAGAGCTCTTACTCTCATTTGGTGTATCAGCACTCGTTACTGTATTGCTCCTTTTGCTTCTTCTCTATCGTCACGTGATTAACCCCATTCTCAATTTGGATAAACAGCTAGAAGAGGTCGAAAATAACAAGCGTAAGAACATTGAAAAATTACACACGGATGATGAGATTGGACGACTTTCTTCGCGTTTTTACGCTATGTACACCGAGCTTCACTCCACTTATCAACGTACAAAAGCACTCGCTGAAAATGATCACTTAACTAAGCTGGCTAACCGTTATCAGTTTCAAGTGCAGGCCGATCTCCTCTTATCGCGCTGTTATGACACTCAACATATCTGGGTACTGTATATCGATTTAGATAACTTCAAATACGTCAATGATAAATATGGCCACCAGATCGGTGACTCGCTCTTGGTTAGTTTCGCGTCTCACCTTCGTCAATTATGTAAAAACTTTGAAGCCAGCCATAATGCCTACAGCATTGCCGCACGCTTATCTGGGGATGAATTTGCCATTTTGTTAGTGGCACCGAAGCGATTTAATGATTGCGCGAACATTATTGCTCAACGAGTATTGGCCCCTATTCAAAACCAAGATAACTCTCCGCTGAGCCATTTCCCGATCACCGCCAGTATTGGTATTGCAACGTTTCCTAACGATGGTGATCACATTGAAAAGTTACTGCTCAATGCAGATACCGCGATGTATCAGGCCAAAAATGCCGGAAAAAACCAGATCGCCTATTACTCACAGGCCTTAGATCAAATTGTGCAACGCCGTAACAACATTGAACGAGCGTTACGATTAGAACTTTTCGATCAAGAATTCAAATTAGTTTATCAACCCTACTTCGCCTGCTCAGGAAAGCGTTTAATGGGTTTTGAAGTTTTACTGCGTTGGCAATCTCAATTATTGGGGGAAATCTCGCCGGAAGAATTTATCCCAATAGCTGAACAAACAGGGCTGTTTGGCGCCATAGACCGCTGGGTGATCACTCAAGCATTTAGAGAGTTTACCGATCTACAAGCCATGTTTAATGAACCGATTCAGGTTTCCATCAATCTCTCTTCTGCCGAGCTCAACTCATTAAAACTAGCTCAGTACATCCATCAGCAAGCGGAACACTTTGGAGTACCCCCACGGTGGATCGACTTTGAGATAACAGAAACGTTTGCCGCTGACTCTCAAAGCTTTCCTTTGCTTCATGAACTATCCCGACTTGGTTATGGGCTCACCATTGATGATTTTGGATCTGGGTACACTTCCATTACTCAATTGGTCCAATATCCTGTACAAAAGATTAAGTTTGATCGCCAATTTTTAGATACACTCATTGCTACCAATAAACAAAATGTTATCCGCCCACTGATCGACCTTTGTCATTCACAAGAAATGAAGGTCACCGCAGAAGGTATAGAGAGTGAAACAATGCATCAATGGTTAGCCGATTATCGATGTGACTATATGCAGGGTTTCTACTTTGGCCATCCGATGAATCTTGCAGGGATCCATCAATGGTTGAATTCATCAAACCAGAAAAAGAAGAGTTATGCGCAAGATCATTATTGCTTCTCAGAACCCAGCTAAAGTGAATGCGGTTAAAAGTGCATTCACTACGGTTTTTCCTGCTCAAGAGTGGGAATTTGTTGGGGTTTCTGTCGCTAGCGAAGTCGCCGATCAACCAATGAGCGATGCAGAAACCAAACTTGGCGCACTCAACCGAGTAAAAAACGCCAAGCAACATCATCCGCAGGCGGATTACTACGTTGGGTTAGAAGCTGGCATTGAGGACAATAAAACCTTTGCTTGGATGATTATCGAATCCGCTAATCAGCGAGGAGAATCTCGCAGCGCCTGCTTAATGCTCCCCCCACGAGTGCTTGAACGATTAACACAGGCCAATGAACTCGGCGATGTGATGGATGAAGTCTTTGGCACTGAGAATATCAAGCAAAAAGGCGGGGCGATCGGTTTATTAACTCAACATCATCTCACGCGGAGCACCGTCTACCATCAGGCTTTAATTTTGGCGCTGATCCCTTTTATCAATCCTGAACACTATCCTTGTGCTTAATCGAACATATGGCTTGTGGAATCTCAAGCCATTGATTCTCCCCTAATACGAAATCCAATATACCAAATTGATTGACGTTGCAGCTAGGCGACAGGTGAATGAACCACCCCATGAACATCGACACACAGGGTGATTTAAGTGAACAAGCGTAACCAACACCACAGCTGCTTCAAGTAGAAAGGTAATACCTTCCTACGGTTTTGCATCATCATGCAGCACTAACAATTCAGATAACGCGGCTTTCTCTTGTTCAGAACGTGATTTGAGCTCATTTGAACCTCGAGTGATGGTTGCAATACCCACTCCAAGCATCTGGCTAATTTGACGCTGAGACATTTCGCCATTCAATAACTCATGCACAATATTGACTCGAGCAATTAAAGCTTCACGTTCATCTGGTGTCATCAAGAGCGTCAACAGCATTTCATGCTGTTCTTGCTGTGCGGCCTGCTTAACCAGATCCAAAACTTGCTGCCACTCACTGAAATAAGGTTGCTGTACCATGATTGTACTCGCTAAGTGATACACCGACTTATTGTAGTGCAGCAAGTTTAGGAATCAATACCTTGTATTTAACTCATGATCATTAAGAAAATGCCCCTGCACTCCCATCAAATCTCGATAATAGGTTTCAAACATTAAAATATTCTGTACATAGCCACGGGTTTCAGCAAAAGGAATCGCCTCTATAAAGCCATACGCATCTAGCTGGCCTTGACTGAGTTTAAGCCAACTATCGACTCGGCTCGGCCCTGCGTTATAAGCAGCAAAAGCCAAAATACGATTCTGATCATAACGCTCTAATAAACTACTCAAGTAACGGCTACCAATTTCGATATTCTTGCCCACTTGATATAACTCATCGGGATTGGAATAACTCAGTTGATATTTCTTTGCTGTGTAACGCGCGGTATTAGGCATAATTTGCATTAAACCACGTGCTCCTACTGGTGATTGAGCATCAGGGTTGAGCGCACTTTCTTGTCTGGCTAGGGACATCAAGGTAATGGGATCAATACCATTTTTCTGCCCATGTAGCTTAAATAAGTTTTGATGAACAACTGGGAAACGCAACTGGTTGTTATCCCAAAGACTTGCCGAAATAGTCGCTGTAATTGTCATCTGATACCAACCCACATTGGCAGCGTAAGCGGCTAACATCTCTTTATCTTTCTGTGAAACACGATCAAGCAACCAACGCCATTCACTTTTTGCAGCCACTACTTTATCGAGTGCAATCAGTTCATCAATTCGAGTTAAAGCTTTTTGATGTGGCTTGATCAATTTCTTATCCAAGCTAATGGTACTCGTTGGATAACTCACCGATTGTTGCAAAACTTTTGCTGCCGCCACACTGTAAAAACTGCGCTGTCCCAATAAAGATTTTAAACGTTCAGCCCCTTCCTTCTTCTTACCTAGTGCTATTTCACTTCGTCCTTGCCAATATTGCCAACGCAATGAATTACGCTCCTGCTCCGGTAAAACAGAAATCCATTGGACGAGCTCTCGCCAATGATTTTCTCGCAGCGCCAAACGAGCCCGAGCCTCAATCAACCGGACACTGTCGCTACTACGGACAACCTCATCGCGCCATTTAGCGAGCGCAACATCTTCCGTGTCCATCAAGCGAATCGCAATAAATTGAGACAGTCGATTTTTTTGCTCTCGATTCCAAGCTTGAGTTTTAGCAATATCGTTGAGAGCGGATTGGGCGGCCTCAGGTTCAGATCTCGCCCATTTCTGTAAAGCCAATTCTACTAGTTTTTGATTGATCGGATCTTGTGTCGCTTTGCGGCCATATGCCAACACTCGTTCCGGTTTATCAAACAGTTCAAGCATGGCCTGCGCTTTGGCTTGCGATTTTTTGCCATCCAACTTTTTCTGCAGATAAACCATCAAGTTTCGGTTGCGTCCTTCAAAGGCAAGCAGGCTTCGTTTCAACACCCACTCATCCGTCAGTCCGCCGATGCGCTCCCACTCTTTAAACAGTGGATCACAAGCATCGGCAATACTCGCTCCATTTAGCCAAAGTTTTTTCGCGCCTTCAAATGCTTCAGTGTGTTTTCCAGTCTGCAATTTGGCATTGTAGTAATGACATTGATACGTCTCGCCATTGGGCGGTTGAGTTTGAAATTGCAGCAACGCCGCCCATTTTTTATTTTGCGCCAAAGCATCTAGATAAGGCGCTGCAACTCGAGCAGAGAAAGGATATTCTTGGTGGCTATCAATAAAATTGCGCACCGCGATCGGTGGCTTACTACCGAGATCAATCAGGAATGCCCGATAGTCGAGATAAGGGGTTAGCGGATAGTTTGCTATCTGTTTGCGAATGCGTTGGTATTCCGAGATATTCTTTTCATCCAACCAACGCTGTGCTTTATCATATTGAGCTCTCTGCGCCTCTAAATCCAAAGCACTCGCGCTAGCAGAACCCACTGCACATACCGTGGTGAACATCAAGATCGAAACAAGGCTACGCGGCTTAAATACCGTCAGGCGCATCATGAGATCTCTTCCTTAAAATCAGTGTGATAACAAATTATTACGCGTAATCTCGCCTTAAATGTAAAGACAAGTGGCGTAAACTTAACGCAAATAATGCAACATTTTGTTGAATTTCCCACTATCGCGAGCGATGAAATAAAAAACTTGAATACTAATGGATTTATTCATCATTAAGACCTTGGTAAATTTGACTTAATTGTATTAACAGAGTGCAAAGAGTTCGCGCTCCACTCTCATCAGATAAGAAAGTAATTAAGAATTTTTTACTCGAGCTGAAAAGCGGGAGCTCTAGTAACAAAACGTCTGTCTTTGGTATAGAATAGTGACTTTATTCCGTTTGAAAGATTAGGAACGATCGGCAATGGCTGAATACGTATATACCATGTCTCGGGTGAGCAAGATTGTGCCACCTAAGCGTCAAATTCTGAAAGATATCTCCTTGAGTTTCTTCCCAGGTGCCAAAATTGGTGTTCTGGGTCTTAACGGTGCGGGTAAATCAACCCTGCTGCGTATCATGGCAGGCATTGACAAAGACATCGATGGTGAAGCTCGTCCACAACCAGGTCTTAAGGTGGGTTACCTACCTCAGGAACCCAAACTGGACGAGAATAAAACCGTACGTGAAGTAGTTGAAGAAGCTGTTGCTGATGTCGCTCATGCCTTAAAACGTCTTGATGAAGTTTATGCGGCATACGCTGAACCTGATGCGGATTTTGATGCTCTGGCTAAAGAACAGGGTGAGTTGGAAGCGTTGATCCAAGCAAAAAACGGTCACAACCTAGATAATGCACTAGAGCGCGCTGCCGATGCGCTGCGCCTGCCTGAATGGGATGCACAAGTGAAATTCCTGTCGGGTGGTGAGCGTCGTCGTGTGGCGATCTGTCGTCTACTGCTGGAAAATCCAGACATGCTGCTGCTCGATGAACCGACCAACCACTTGGATGCAGAATCAGTCGCTTGGCTAGAGCGTTTCTTGGTCGATTACGCAGGGACTGTGGTCGCGATTACCCACGACCGTTACTTCTTAGATAACGCCGCAGGTTGGATTCTGGAACTTGACCGTGGTGAAGGTATTCCATGGCAAGGTAACTACACTTCATGGCTAGAGCAAAAAGATGCTCGTCTGAAGCAAGAAGCCTCTCAAGAAAAAGCGCGCCAAAAAACCATTGAGAAAGAGCTGGAATGGGTTCGTCAGAATCCAAAAGGCCGTCAGGCAAAATCGAAAGCGCGTATGGCACGTTTTGAAGAGCTGCAAAATACTGAGCACCAAAAACGTAACGAAACCAACGAGCTGTTCATTCCGCCTGGTGAGCGCCTAGGCGACAAAGTGATTGAAGTGAAAAACCTCACCAAATCATTCGATGGTCGTGTTCTGATCGATGATCTTTCTTTCAGCATGCCGAAAGGCGCGATTGTGGGCATCATCGGCCCGAACGGTGCCGGTAAATCAACCCTATTCAAAATGCTGAGCGGTGTAGAACAACCAGATTCAGGCACGATCGAACTCGGTGATACCGTGAAACTGGCATCGGTGGATCAGTTCCGTGACAGCATGAACGACAAGCACACCGTATTCCAAGAGATTTCTGAAGGTGCGGATATCATTCGCATCAACAACTTTGAAATCCCAGCTCGTGCTTACTGTTCACGCTTTAACTTCAAAGGCGTCGATCAGCAAAAAGTAATTGGCGAGCTGTCTGGTGGTGAGCGTAACCGTGTCCACTTGGCAAAACTGCTTAAAGCGGGCGGCAACGTGCTGTTACTCGACGAACCCACCAACGATCTGGACGTCGAAACATTACGTGCTCTGGAAGAAGCGCTCCTTGAGTTCCCGGGCTGTGCCATGGTGATCTCGCATGACCGTTGGTTCCTAGACCGTATTGCAACCCATATCCTTGATTACCGTGATGAAGGTAAAGTGAACTTCTACGAAGGTAACTACACTGAGTACATGGAGTGGCTGAAACAAACGCTAGGCTCACAAGCGGCAGAGCCTCACCGTATCAAGTACAAGCGCATTACCAAATAAAATGCCTTTAGGTATCAAACTCAGAAAAGGTCGCCATGCGGCCTTTTCTTTTGCCATTTTTTCAATCAAGCCAGTGCTTAAAAATGTTGAGCTCTTCACTCTTTGCGGATTGTTTGTGATTAACTAGGCTTATTTCAGCATGGGTTCGGTGATTTTTTACACCCTTTGCTATGCTTACTTTATCTGTAAGCTGTCTTTGTTTGAGAGAACCCTATGATCGAAAAACGCCGCTTTTCACGAGTGCTGTACCAAGCGCCAGCCACCTTAAGTCAAGGGGACAAACAGTTGGCTACTTGCATTCAGGATTTGTCACTGCACGGATTGCTGCTCTGGTCAGAAGAAGAGCCGGATTTAGATACTCATGCGTTGGTGAATGTGGTTTTTACCCTACCAGATAGTGATGTGACTTTATCGCTAAGCGCAAAAATCATCAGCATTCAAGATCGGATCATCCGAATGGCGATCAATCACATTGATATCGAAAGTATTGGGCACTTGCGCCGCTTAGTGGAGTTGAATGTGGGAGATGACAGCTTATTACACCGCGATCTAGAGCATCTTTCCGATTTGGGGTTACATCAATAACCCCAAGCTCGCTTTGAGCTTGGGATGCTATCGACACTAAAAAGCTCAGATGCAAATAACCGTTTTAGACGCGATGAATCGCGTCATTGGCTTGCTTGAGCAAATTTTGGCTTTCATTCATAAACTGTTGAGAATAATCCCCAAACCACTGACTTACCCGTTCAAACTGAGCTACAAAACTCGCCTTATCTCCCGCGCTCACCAACTCAACCGCCTCGCTTAAGCAGCGATGAAAACGCTGAATCATCTCAATATTATCCGGTGATGAGAGAATAATATCGCCGTACAGATGGGGATCTTGCCCAAATAGCCGTCCGACCATGGCGAGCTCTAAACGGTAAATCGGTGAGCTGAGTTTCAGCAGTTGTGCCAAGTTCGGGTTCTCTTTAGTTAGATGCAAGCCATAAGCAAAGGAAGTGAAGTGGCGCAGTGCTTGGATCAGTGTCATACCACGATCATGTTCGGCCGCATCAATCTGGCATAAACTTGCGCCCCAAATAGCAAACTGTTGCAAGAGCCATTGGTAGTGTTCATTGCCTCGACCATCACAATAAACAATGACCTGCTTCGCCAAGCTGGGAACGTCTGGACCAAACATAGGGTGCACCCCAACCACTGGGCCTTTGTGCACTTGTAGCATGGCGGCAAGCGGCTTGGCTTTGATTGAGGTGAGATCGCACAAAATGCAATCGTCCGGCAACTGGCGCAGCTTTTCAATGACACCGAGCGTCAAATGGATAGGTACCGTGACTACCACTAAGCCAGCATCACTGAGCAGTTCATCCGCTTTGTCCCAATCTTGGCTGCCCAGCACTTTGACTTGATAGCCAGAGAGTTTAAACATACGGCCAAATAGTCGCCCAAGCTGACCGTTACCACCAATGATCACCACGGAACGTAACTCAGGATTGAGGCATTTAAAGCCGGAGTCCTTTTCACTGGCGTAGGATTCGCGCATGGTTCGGCGCAAAATATCTTCAATCAGTTGGGACGGAACACCTTTGCTTTCCGCTTCCGCTCGACGTGAAGCGAGCATCGCCGCCTCACGATCGGGGGCATAAATTGGCAAGCCATAACGGCTTTTCACTTGCCCGACCTGCTCCACCAATGCCAGACGGCGGGCCAATAACTCCACCATCTGTTTATCGACTTCGTCGATTTGGTCGCGTAACTGATTCAACTCTACGGCCATGTTCTATCCTTGTTATCCTTGCAAACGATTGTGCAAAAAGGGAATAAGTTCCTGATGCGCACGACGTAATAATGCCTCAGTCGTTGACCAATTTATACAGCCGTCAGTGATCGAGACTCCGTATTGCATTTTTTCACGAGGCAGATCCGAAGACTGATTTCCTTCATTAAGATGGCTTTCAATCATCAGGCCAATGATCGAGCGATTGCCTTCACGGATTTGATGAATCACATCTTCTGCCACCAACGGCTGGCGGCGGTAGTCTTTACGTGAGTTCGCATGGCTGCAATCCACCATCAAAGAGGGTTCCAAACGCGATTTTTGCATCTCTTCTTCACATTCCGCGACAGAAACCGAATCGTAGTTGGTCTGTTTGCCACCACGCAAGATCACATGCCCATTCGGGTTGCCTTGTGTAGTGAGCAGTGCCACTTGTCCTTCGCGGTTAATTCCCATAAAGCGGTGACTGGAAGAAGCGGCCTGCATCGCATTAATCGCCGTTGCCAAGTTACCATCCGTGCCATTTTTAAAGCCAATTGGCATGGAAAGGCCACTTGCCATCTCGCGGTGAGTTTGTGATTCCGTGGTGCGCGCACCAATCGCCGCCCAACTAAAAGTATCCGCCAAGTATTGTGGGCTAATCGGGTCCAACGCTTCGGTTGCCAATGGGATTTCCATTTCGGCCAAATCGACCAAGAGTTGACGCCCGACATGCAGACCGTGTTCGATATCAAAACTGCCATCAAGATGCGGATCGTTAATCAGCCCTTTCCAACCGACTGTGGTACGCGGTTTTTCAAAGTACACGCGCATCACTATGTAGAGCTGGTCGCTCAGCTGCGCCGAGAGTGCTTTAAGTTTTTTGGCGTACTCTTTCGCCGCATCCACATCATGAATTGAGCAAGGGCCACAGACGATCAGCAAGCGAGGATCGCGTTTGTGGATAATGTCCGCCACCGTCTGGCGTGACTCACGAATAAACTTACGCGCCTTGTCGCTGAGTGGAATCTTGGCTTTTAAGGCATCTGGGGTGATCAATATCTGTTCATCACTGATATTCACATCACTCAATTCACTTTTTTTCATCTCATCACCTGTAATTTATTATTTACACACCCAACAAGGTGAGCTGGAAACTTAAACAGAAAACACGTTAACAGACTTTAAAAACAATGCAAGTGTAAATTTAAACCAACATTTAATGTAAATTAAAAATTACATCACTCATTTAATGACACTTGGCACACAAACTGGGGAATAAAGCGTGTTTTGTTCGCTTTGAGTATCTTAAAATAAGCCGTTTTTCCGCTCAGACGATGGACAGGTTATGGATCTCATCCTCTCATTACTGCAACAGATGTGTGTTTACCTTGTTCTCGCCTATATGTTGAGTAAAACGCCGATCTTCATTCCTTTACTTAACATTTCTGGTCGGTTTGACCACAAAATCAGTGTTTATGTTCTGTTTTCACTGTTTTGCATTATGGGCACCTACTTTGGCCTGCAGATCAATGATGCGATTGCCAATACGCGTGCCATCGGCGCTGTAATGGGGGGTCTGTTTGGTGGACCTGTGATTGGTTTTGCGGTTGGCCTCACCGGAGGCTTACACCGCTATACCTTAGGGGGATTTACCGATCTCGCCTGCGCGATTTCCACCACCGCTGAAGGTTTAATTGGCGGCTTGCTACACACCTATTTGCTGCGCAAAGGCAAAGGGAAATTACTGTTTAGCCCAAGTATTGTCTTTGCGGTGACCTTATTTGCCGAAATTGTGCAGATGCTGATCATCTTGGTCGTGGCGAAACCGTTTGAACAGTCTTACGCGCTGGTTTCCACCATCGCCGCGCCGATGATCATTGCTAACTCAGTCGGTGCCGCACTGTTTATGAGCATCTTGCTCGATCGCAAAACCATTTTTGAAGAGTATTCCGCGACGTTTTCACGCCGCGCTCTGAATATTGCCGAGCGTTCTGTTGGTATCCTTGCTGCCGGTTTTAACCCAGAAAACGCCAACAAAATTGCCCGAATCGTGTATGAACAGACCAATGTCGGCGCGGTCTCGATCACCGATCGCGAAAAGATTCTCGCCTTTGTCGGGATTGGCGATGATCACCATAAACCGAATACACCGATCAGCTCGCAAAGCACGCTCGATGCGATTAATCGCAACGCCATCATCTATCTCGATGGCAAAGAGCATCCTTATCAATGTTCTTTGTCTCCGACCTGTAAACTTGGCTCTGCGTTAATCATTCCATTACGTGCGGGTGATCGGGTTATCGGCACCATCAAACTCTACGAACCTAAACGTAAGCTGTTTTCCACCATTAACATGTCGATGGCGCAAGGCATTGCACAACTGTTATCCAGCCAGATCCTGTATGGCGAATATCAACAAAAACAAATCCTGCTCTCGCGAGCGGAAATCAAACTCCTGCAAGCGCAGGTTAATCCACATTTTCTGTTTAACGCACTCAATACCATCAGTGCGGTGATCCGCCGTGAGCCAGATAAAGCTCGCGAGCTGATTTTGCATCTGTCGCAATTTTTCCGCAGCAACCTCAAACAGAACGTCGAAACCGTCACTTTGCGTGAAGAGCTTGCCCACGTGAACGCTTACCTCACTATTGAAAAAGCGCGCTTTAGTGACAGGCTCGATGTGGACATTGCGATTGATGATGCCCTGCTAGAACGTAATGTTCCCAGCTTCACTTTGCAGCCTTTGGTGGAAAATGCCATCAAACACGGCACCTCTAACCTACTCGAAGCTGGCAAAGTGCGCATTTACAGTGAAATGGTTGAAGGGGGAATGCGCGTCGTGGTGGAAGACAACGCCGGGCTCTATCAGCCTCCGAGTGAAGATTATGATGGTTTAGGGATGCAAATTGTTGAAAAGCGCCTCACCAACAAATTTGGTCTTAAGTCAGGGCTACAGATTGAGGTCGCGCCACAAGAGTACACGCGAATGAGCTTTGTCATTCCACAGCAAGGCACTTACTAAGGGATTAACATGTTATCTGCACTACTCATTGACGATGAACGCTTTGCCCGTGAAGAGCTCGCGGAACTCTTAGCGGAAAGTGGCCAGATTGAGGTCATCGGCCAAGCCAGCAATGCAATTGAAGGGTTGAAAAAAATCAATCAGCTCAAGCCAGATGTGGTGTTTTTGGATATTCAGATGCCGCAAATTTCGGGCATTGAGCTGCTGAGTATGCTTGACCCAGAGACCATGCCTGAGGTGGTGTTTGTTACCGCCTACGATCAATATGCGCTGCAAGCGTTTGAAGATAACGCGTTTGACTATCTGCTCAAGCCGGTCGACACCGAACGTTTAGCCAAAACCGTGCAGCGTTTGCTGCGCCAACATAAGAAAAGTGACTACTCACCACTGACGCAACCGAGCTTAGATCAGATACCTTGCACGGGTTTAAACCGAATTGTGCTACTGCCGATTCATGAAGTGGAATTTGCCTACAGTGACATCAGTGGCGTCAATGTGCAGACTGCGCAGCAAAAAGCGACCAGTCAATTGACCTTGAAGGTGTTGGAAGAGAAAACCGCGTTAGTGCGCTGCCATCGCCAGTACTTGGTGAATTTGAAAGCGATTCGCGAAATAAAACTGTTAGAAAACGGGCTGGCGGAGATGATCACTCATGCAGGCCATAAGGTTCCGGTCAGCCGTCGTTATCTTAAAGAGCTGAAAGAGATGCTGGGATTTTACTGATCCCAGCTCCACTTCGATGAGCAAAACTATTCGGAGAACTGCTCGATTAAGCACTGCATATTGGCTGACGCTTGCTGCCAACGCTCTGAGCGCTTCAGCTCACTGTAGCTGAATTGCTGTTTTTTCAGCAGTGCTGTGGCTTGAGGAACTTCCATGATCGGTAGGTGATCCAGCACTTCGACTGCCGCTTCACGCTTGTTACACATCAAAATCATGTCACACCCCGCCACCAAAGCTTGATGGGAGCGCTCAACTGGCCCCCCCATCACGGCTGCGCCTTCCATGCTCAAATCATCAGAGAACACGATGCCTTGAAAGCCAAGTTCTTCACGTAACACTTGTTTTAGCCAGTAGCTCGAACCGCTCGCAGGTTGAGCATCGTAATGCGGATACACCACATGCGCTGGCATCATGGCATCCAGCACTCCAGCCTCAATTTGCGCACGGAAAATCGCTATATCTTGCGCAATCGTCTCCCGCTCATCGTAAGGGGTCTCTAAATGCGAATCGGCAATCACCGCGCCATGACCGGGAAAATGTTTGCCTGTGGTCGCCATGCCGACGGCTTTCATGCCGCGCAGAAAAGCACTGCTGTGCTTGAGTACGGTTTGTACATCTTCACCAAAAGCGCGATTGCCAATCGCTTTACACGCAAAGCCCATATCGAGCACAGGCGCAAAACTTAAATCGACATCGTGTGCAATCAGCTCTGCCGCCATCAACCAACCGCCTTGTTCAGCGAGCTCAACGCCATTCTCAGCACGCGCGTAATACTGCGCAGGGGGAATGCGAGAAAAGCCTTCACGGAAACGCTGCACACGGCCACCTTCTTGATCGACACCAATCAAAATCGGTCTTTTCGCCGCTTGGCGGATCGCTTTATTGAGTGCCAGCAATTGCTGGTTATCGTGATAGTTGCGACCAAACAGAATCACACCACCCACCGTTGGGTGCTGCAGAATTTCGCGATCTTCGGCACTCAGTTCATAACCGGCCACATCCAACCAAAGCGGTCCCATGCTTGCTCCTTGAAAAAATTGGCAAAATTGTCACAAGCCACGAGGTTATTCAGTTTATTTTTCAATTACAATGCCTTTGTTTGAATATGACAGAGGGATAACCAAATGGCAGAACGCGAACTCTATATCGGTGTGATGTCGGGAACCAGTTTGGATGGTGTGGATACTGCGTTGGTGGCGCTGCAAGACGATAAAATTGAACTGCTTGCTCACCACGACTACCCAATGCCTGCCGACCTCAAACAGCGGCTGCTCAATGTCTGTATTGGCCAACCAACCACCCTGATTGCGATGGGCGAATTGGAGCACGATCTTGGTCATTTGTTCAGTGATGCTGTGCTGGCACTTTTGCAGCACAGTGGCTATCGCGCCGAGCACATTCGTGCGATCGGCTGTCATGGACAAACCGTGTTCCATCAACCGACAGGCACGAAACCTTTTACCATGCAAATTGGCGATGCCAACATTATCGCTACGCGCACTGGCATCACGACAGTCGCTGATTTTCGGCGCAAAGATGTCGCACTTGGCGGGCAAGGCGCACCGTTAGTTCCCGCGTTTCATCGCACGATTTTTCATGCTGAGCAATCGACCGTGGTCGTGCTCAATATCGGGGGGATTGCCAATATTTCGGTGCTCAAGCCCAATGGTGAAGTGATTGGCTACGACACCGGCCCCGGCAATATGCTGATGGATAGCTGGTGCCAAAAAGAACATAACCAGCCTTACGATAAAGATGCCTTGTGGGCCAAACAAGGCAGCGTGAATGCCGCATTACTTAGCCATTTTAAACAAGACCATTACTTTGCTCTGCCAGCCCCCAAAAGCACAGGCCGCGAGCGGTTTAATCTGCCTTGGTTAGAAACACAGCTCGCCACGTTTTCGGTTGATGCCACTGATGTGCAACGCACCTTGTGTGAATTCACCGCGCAAACCATTGTTGAGCAAGTCACACCATTCGCCGAAGGGCCACAACCACAGCTTTTAGTGTGTGGCGGTGGTGCGCAAAATCCTTTACTCATGGAACGCTTACAAGCCTTGCTGCCAAGCTGGCAAGTTGCCCCGACCACCCAAATGGGCGTGGATGGCGATAATATGGAAGCCATGGCTTTCGCTTGGCTAGCACAACGGCGTATACACGGTTTACCCAGTAATTTGCCCGCGGTGACGGGCGCATCACGTCTTGCGAGTCTTGGCGTGATTTACTACCCCGATTAATCGCTACAGGAATTTTTATGACCAACGATGCACTTATCGCCGCGCTTTCTCATCTCGTTTCCGAAGGTCGTAACCCCGATACGATGGATATTGATTTGCTCTCGTCGCAAGAAATTGTCGAGCGGCTTAATCAACAAGACAAACAAGTGCCACTGGCGGTAGAAGCGGTATTGCCGCAGATTGCCCAAGCGGTTGATAAAATCACTGCCGCCTTCAAACAAGGTGGCCGTTTGATCTACTTAGGGGCAGGTACTAGCGGTCGTCTTGGTGTGCTAGATGCATCAGAATGCCCACCCACTTTCGGAGTGAGCGATCAAATGGTGATTGGCCTGATTGCGGGCGGTAAAGAAGCCATGTTTACCGCACAAGAAGGGGCGGAAGATAACGCCACGCTGGGCACGCATGACTTACAACAAATCCACTTTAGCAGCAAAGACGTACTGGTCGGCATTGCGGCGAGTGGCCGCACGCCTTATGTCATTGGCGCACTGGAATACGCCAATGATTTAGGCGCAACTACCGTCGCCCTCTCGTGTAATCCTGACTCACCGATTGCGGAAATCGCCCAGATTGCCATTTCTCCCGTCGTTGGACCTGAAGCGTTAACCGGTTCAACACGTCTTAAATCCGGCACAGCACAGAAGTTGGTGCTCAATATGCTCACCACGGCCAGCATGATCCGACTTGGTAAAAGCTACCAAAACCTGATGGTGGATGTCCGCGCCACCAACCGCAAGCTGATTGCCCGTGCGGTACGAATTGTCATGCAAGCGACCGATTGCCAACGCGAAGAAGCCGAAGCGCTACTCAAAGAGAGCCACAACAACGCGAAACTGGCGATTTTGATGCACCTGACCGGCATGAACTATGAGCAAGCGACCACGAAACTCTCGCAGTCGAACGGCTTCTTACGCCGCGCCATGGAAGAGCACGAAGAGTAGAAAATCAGAGAAAATCGAGAGCCCTATGGGCTCTCGTGACTTTTGATAAGCGAGACGACGATTTCGCCCTCTTTCGGCGTAAAGCTCGCCACATCCTGACACATCTGCACCCGCCCACGGCTGTCGACTAAAAATAGCGGCAACACAAAACTCTCTTTGTGCGTTTGCTGATAATCCTGATAGGTGAAGTTTTCACTCAACTTGGTGTGTTTGACTTCTGCACCTTGGCCGACCAAACTCGCCAGTTTCTTGTAGCTCACTTCACCGCCTAAAAAGGGCAAACCGTGGTATTCCTGAGCCACTAGATGTTTTTCACTGACATTATTGGCGGCATTGTCATTGAGGCAGAACACGCGTTTATCACCAAAGTCAGATAAAAACTGCATGCACGCCATGATGTTGAAGTGTTTATCAGGGCTCAGTGCCAACACATGCCCAATCCCGATCAAATTGAGGTAATCCTCAGCATGGCTGGAAATCGGGTTACCGTAATAATGCTCAAGCCCGGCCATTCGCGCTTGGCGAATGTAGTCCCAGTTGGAGTCCGTCACCACCACCCGACAATCGTACTTAGCGATCGCTAAACCGACCTGACGCGCAACATCATTAGCGCCAATGATCAAGAAGCCTTTCGGCGCAGGTTCAGACACTTTCAATGCCAACGCCATTGGCCGAGCAGTCGCACTCTGCAACACCACGGTTCCTATGATCACCATAAAGGTCAGCGGCACTAATAGCTTGGCATCAGCGATGCCAAACTCCATCAATTTGATGGCAAACAGAGAAGAGATTGAAGCTGCCACAATCCCGCGCGGAGCCACCCAAGCTAAAAAGGCTTTTTCACGAACATTGAGCGTACTGCGCATCGTTGAAATGAAGATAGACGCAGGACGAGACAACAATTGCATCACCACAAACAGTCCTAAGGCGCTCCAGCCTAACGCTTGGAAATCTGCCACTTCAATCCGAGCCGCGAGCAGAATAAACAGCCCTGTGATCAGCAAAATCGTCAAGTGCTCTTTAAAGTGCAAGATGTGCTGAATATTGACCCCTTTGGCATTCGCTAGCCACATCCCCATGACTGTCACTGTCAGTAGGCCAGATTCGGACTCCAAGGCGTTGGACGCAGCAAACACACCGAGCACGACACTCAGCACCGCAAACGGCTGCAAATACTCCGGCAATAAGCCTCTGCGCAACACAGCAGCAACAGCCGCTCCCGACGCAATACCAATGGCAAAGCCAACCAATAAGATGAGACCGAAGACTTGTAGGCTATGGGCATGGCTGCTAGATACGATGAATTCATACACCATCACCACAAACAGTGCGCCAAGTGGGTCGATTAAAATCCCCTCCCAACGCAGAATATTGGCTAAGCGTGCGGTTGGGCGTACAGTACGCAGCAAAGGCACAATCACCGTTGGGCCTGTCACCACAGTCAAGCTGCCAAACATCAGCGCTAATGACCATTCAAAGCCAAGCAACCAGTGCGCTGCGGTACTGGTAATTCCCCATGAGACTAATGCGCCAAGGGTAACAATACTCCACACCGTATTACTGACGCCGCGAATTTCTTTGAAGTTAAGGGTCAGACTCCCCTCAAATAAGATCACAGCCACGGCGAGTGAAACTAAAGGGAAGAGCAAATCACCCAATAGCCGCTCCGGGTTCAATACCCCGAAAACTGGGCCTGCGAATATCCCAGCCAACAGCAAAAATAAGATGGCGGGTAGACGCAATCGCCACGCTAACCACTGACATCCCAAACCGACTACGCCAACCGCGGCAATAGTCAGGCCAATAGACTCTTCGTGCATCATTGCACCTCTTATCGGTTATTGATTGTACTCATTCCAACCGCGTTGCCATTCCATACGAAAACGCTGGGCTTGCTCTGTACCCTCACAAATCCCTTCATAGTATTGACCACTCAGGCCAATTTGATAGGCAGCATTGGGATTGCAGTATTGTTCGAGCCCTTTTTGGTAGCCCTGTTCATAATCCGCTAAATTGGCAGAGCCTAATTCGATCAGCGATTGATAAGAACGTTGTGAATGTCCGGCGATCGCATCTTGGTAGCCAATCTCAAACCAGTTGCCTTCCTTGACCCATTGCGACTCACTGGCAGCACAACCTGCGAGTAGTGAGATGAAGCTCATTACTATCCATTTTTTCATGTTTTACCTTGAGTTAACTCATACCAATCTGCTGATGAAATCAGCATGCCATTGAATGCTATAGGCTGCCACTCAAATTTACGACTAACCCATTACTCCTCCATAAAACCATTCAATCAAACTAAATACCGCTTAATTCACCACACGACCACTGACTCGGAAAGCCAGTGAAGCTCGCTTATTGATAACTTACTATCCACAGTGAGCTTAATTCATTAACAAAAGGATAAACGCTATGTTGTGGTTTCTTACCTGTGTCGTAGCCCTCGTTGGCGGTTACTTTATTTACGGAGCTTTCGTAGAGAAAGTATTTGGCATCAACGAAAAGCGTCAGACCCCTGCCCATACAAAAACTGACGGCGTCGACTATGTACCGATATCCACTAAAAAAGTCTATCTCGTTCAACTGCTGAACATCGCGGGTGTAGGCCCTATCTTTGGCCCAATCATGGGTGCGCTGTACGGCCCAGCCGCCATGCTGTGGATCGTAGTTGGCTGTATCTTCGCGGGTGCAGTGCACGACTACTTCTCAGGTATGCTTTCTATCCGTAACGGCGGTGCTTCGGTTCCATCCATCACGGGTCGTTACTTAGGCAATGGCGCAAAACACTTTATGAACATTTTTGCCATTGTGTTGCTGCTTCTCGTTGGTGTGGTGTTCGTTTCAGCGCCTGCTGGCATGATCACTAACCTCATTAACCAACAAACTGACTTAACCGTCAGCATGACCACCATGGTCGTGATCATCTTCGCTTACTACATTCTGGCGACTATCGTTCCTGTTGATAAAATCATCGGTCGTTTCTACCCACTGTTTGGTGCGCTACTGATTTTCATGTCGGTCGGTTTGATGACGGCGATTGCGTTCTCTTCTGAGCACCAAGTTCTAGGTGGTTTTGAAGTGAGTGACATGCTGAAAAACCTCAACCCGAATGACATGCCTCTGTGGCCAGCGCTGTTCATCACCATCGCTTGTGGTGCTATCTCTGGCTTCCACGCCACTCAGTCTCCACTGATGGCACGTTGTATGGAAAATGAGAAGAACGGTCGCTTCGTGTTTTACGGCGCGATGATTGGCGAAGGCATCATTGCTCTAATCTGGTGTACCATTGCTCTCTCTTTCTTCGGCTCACTGGAAGCGCTGTCTGAAGCGGTGAAAAACGGCGGCCCAGGTAACGTGGTTTACGGTGCCTCTTTTGGCCTGCTGGGTGTATTTGGTGGTGTGATTGCTTTCCTTGGCGTGGTGATCCTGCCTATCACTTCGGGTGATACCGCGTTCCGTTCAAGCCGTCTGATCTTGGCTGAATACTTCAACATGGAGCAAAAAACACTGCGTAACCGCCTACTGATGGCTGTACCTCTGTTTGTTATAGGTGCAGTGCTGACTCAAGTCGATTTCGGTATCATCTGGCGCTACTTCGGTTTTGCGAATCAAGCGACCGCAGTCATGATGCTGTGGACAGCTACCGCTTACCTGATGCGCCATAACAAACTGCACTGGATCTGTACGGTACCTGCGCTGTTTATGACTACCGTGTGTATCAGCTTCATCCTTAACAGCAGCACGTTAGGTTTTGGCTTACCGATGCAGATTTCAACCATTGCGGGCGTGCTTGCGTCACTAGGTGCTCTGGCTTATGTGGCTAAAGTGTCTAAAGGCAAAGGGGAAACTGACCTTGCGGATGAAGAAAAACCGGAAGGCGTGACGAAAACCGCTTAATATCGAATCTTCAATCACGTGATTGAAAAACGAAAAAGGCTCCCAGATTGGGAGCTTTTTTTTGTTCTGCGAACAGAGCAGAGAGCTGTCATCCACATCAATCAACCGAGTGGATGACGAATGGATTAATCGACTTGCTTAATTTGCAACTCTTTAGGCACTTCAAAGAACATGTTCTCTTCGCGACCAAGTACCTCTTCTACCGAAGTTGCACCCAATTCTTTGATGCGATCCAGAATTTGGTTCACCAACTCTTCCGGTGCAGAAGCCCCTGCGGTTACGCCCACTAAACGAGCATTCTCGAACCATTCAGGATGGATATCTTGCGGGCAATCGGTCAGATACCCCGGAGTACCCAGTTTTTCAGCCAGTTCTTTCAGGCGCGTCGAGTTCGATGAGTTTTTCGAGCCCACCACGACCATCACATCCACTTGCTGCGCCAAAATACGCACCGCATCTTGGCGATTCTGCGTGGCATAACAAATGTCGTCTTTGCGTGGTCCTTGAATCTTCGGAAATACGCGGCGCAGCTCATCAATCACATCGGCTGTTTCATCGACTGATAGCGTGGTTTGGCTCACGTAGTGCAGATTACTTGGGTCTTTCACTTGGCTTTGTAGATTCTCGACATCTTCCGGTTTTTCAACCAAATACATGCCGCCCGTCTCACTCGCATACTGCCCCATAGTGCCTTCCACTTCAGGGTGACCCGCGTGACCAATCAACACCACCTCCATATTTTTACGGCTAGCACGCGCAACTTCCATATGCACTTTCGTTACCAGTGGACAAGTCGCGTCGAAAACCGTCAGCGAACGCTCTTTCGCTTCTTGACGCACCGCCTGTGATACACCATGAGCAGAGAAAATCACGATGTTATCATTTGGAACTTCACTCAACTCCTCAACAAAACGTGCACCACGCTGTTTTAACCCTTCGACCACAAAGCGGTTATGCACCACCTCATGACGGACATAAATCGGCGGCTGATAAAGTTCAAGCGCACGCTCAACAATGCTGATGGCGCGATCCACACCCGCACAGAAGCCGCGAGGGTTTGCTAACAGTATTTTCATTTGATTGCTCATTGCTAGTCGTTATGGTTGGCTATTGTAAGGAAAGTCACTCAACAGACAAGATCTCAACATCAAAGGTGATGTCTTGACCCGCGAGAGGATGGTTAAAGTCGACCGTGACAGAATCGCCAACAATTTCAGTAATGATGCCCGGAATTTCCATACCATCTGGACCACTAAAAGCCATGATAGTGCCTACCTCTAATTCCAGATCGCCACCGATAAACTTACTGCGATCCATATAATGAATGTGATCAGGATTAGGTGCGCCAAACGCATCTTGCGCGGCGAGAGAAACCGATTTTTTTTCACCCGGCAGCATACCAAGCAAACACAGTTCAAAGTTCGAGCTTAGGCTGCCATCCCCCATCACCAACTTGGCCGGTTTTCCTTGATTATGAGTACTATCGGCGAGTGAGCCATCTTTGAGCTTAATCGTAAAGTGCAGAGTAACTGCAGAATTAGGGGCAATAGGGTTCACGTTATCACTACCTTGTTATCGTTTGACGAACTATTTGACGAACACCGCTCAACAAGCGCGGAAAATGGCTGACCAAAAGCACAGCCTTTATAGTAAAAAGCGCCCTCCGAATCAACGGACGGCGCTTGTGGTTATTTACCTTGTTCAGTTTGCCGTAGAGCAACACGCTTAGGATTGGCTAGGCGAGCTTTTCTTCGCAAGAAACCCATCTAAGATGATCATCGCGGCACCGATACAGATCGCGCTATCCGCCAGATTGAACGCTGGCCAATGGTAAGTACCCCAATAAAAATCGAGATAATCGACCACAAAACCATGCACGATGCGATCGAACACATTACCCACTGCACCACCGATGATCAGTGCGTAGGCAATATTATTCCATTTATCGGTCGCAGGTAGGCGGCGCATCCAATACGCGAGCATCCCTGTTACCACAAAGGCAATGCCAGTAAACAACCAACGCTGCCACCCTTCCTGATCACTCAGAAAGCTAAACGCAGCACCGTAGTTATGTACATAAAGCAGGTTAAAGAAAGGCAGAACCTCAATTCGGTTTGCCCAGCCATAGCCCATCTTATCCATCACAATTAACTTGATCGTAATGTCTGCGATGAACACTAGAAGCGCCAGCCACAGCCAGCGCAATCCAGATTGTTTGAGAGTCAGAGACGAATTCGACATGATGGTTAGCCTAAGTTACGCAAATTTGCGTACTTCGCCTTCACCCTCGACGTTAGACACACAGCGGCCACAAATGGTGGTGTGACCCGCAATCGTGCCTACATCAGGAGTGTGGTGCCAGCAACGGTCACATTTCTCAGCTTCCGTTTTGTTCACTTGAACAAACAGGCCATCAATGTCTGTTGCGTGCGCTGACTCACTCTTCTCAGCCAGTGGCTTCACCACGGCTTTTGAAGTCAGCAGGACAAAACGCAGCTCATCGCCCAGTTTCGCCAGCTTGCTCGCCAGTGCATCATCGGCAAACAGCACCAATTCAGCTTGCAGTGAACCGCCGATCAGTTTTTCGTTACGAGCGTTTTCCAGTAGTTTGTTGACTGAGCCACGCACTTTCTGAATATCATTCCAGAACGCATTGTTCAGCTCTTCCCCCTCTGCCAGACCAAACAGGCCATCGAACCATTCAGTGGTAAACACAAACTTGTCACGTGCGCTGCCGTCCGCTTTCTGCGCTGGCATTGCGTTCCAAATTTCGTCAGCTGTGAATGACATGATAGGCGCCATCCAACGAACCAGAGCTTCAACGATAAAGAACAGTGCGGTTTGACAGCTACGCTGTGCATGGCCACCACGTTTCGCTGTGTATTGACGGTCTTTGATCACATCCAGATAGAATGAACCCATCTCGATTGAGCAGAAGTTCATCAAACGCTGTACTACCGCGTGCAGGTTGTAATCCTGATACGCTTGGATGATTTCTTGCTGAGCAGCCAGTGCGCGACCTACTGCCCAACGATCCAACGCCACCATTTCTTCAACAGGAATGATGTCTGTGGTTGGGTTGAAGCCGTTCAAGTTCGCAAGGAAGAAACGTGCGGTGTTACGAATACGGCGGTACGCATCCGCAGAACGCTTGAGGATCTCATCTGATACCGCAACTTCACCAGTGTAATCGGTTGAAGCAACCCACAGACGCAGAATGTCAGCACCCAGCTTGTTGGTCACATCTTGTGGCGAAACCACGTTACCGATCGATTTCGACATCTTACGGCCTTGACCATCAACCACGAAGCCATGCGTCAACACTTCTTTGTAAGGCGCTTTGCCTTTCATCGCTACAGAAGAGATCAGGGATGATTGGAACCAGCCACGGTGTTGATCTGAACCTTCAAGGTACATGTCCGCTTCTGCACCGTTGAATTCGCTACGCGCATCGACCACTGCAGAGTGAGTCACACCTGAGTCAAACCATACATCTAGGGTATCCAGTACTTTTTCATAGTTGGCCGCATCTTCTGCACCAAGCAATTCAGCGGTATCGAGATCCCACCATGCTTGAATGCCTTTTTGCTCAACCAGTTGCGCCACTTTCTCAATCAGCTCAGCGCTGTTTGGATGCAGTTCAGCGGTTTCTTTGTGAACGAAAAGTGCAATTGGCACGCCCCAAGTACGTTGACGAGAGATACACCACTCTGGGCGACCTGCCACCATACCTTCGATACGGCTTTGACCCCAATCTGGCATCCATTGTACGCCTTTGATCGCTGTCAGAGCTTGTTCACGCAGACCTGCTTGTTCCATGGATACGAACCATTGTGGTGTCGCACGGAAGATGATCGGCGTTTTGTGGCGCCAGCAGTGCGGGTAGCTGTGCTCATACGCATGATGATGCAGCAGCGCGCCTTTTTCCTTTAGCACTTCCAACACTGAGTCATTGGCTTTGAATACGTGTTGACCCGCAAACAGCTCAGTATCAGAAAGATACACGCCGTTTGAACCTACAGGGTTCGCTACTTCTAGACCGTATTTTTGGCCTACTGCAAAGTCTTCTTGACCGTGACCCGGCGCAGTATGTACCACACCCGTACCTGAATCGGTCGTTACGTGATCGCCCAAAATGGCAGGCACAGTGAAGGCGTAAAATGGATGCTGGAACTGAACCAGTTCAAGGTCTTCGCCTTTCGCAAAGCCAAGGTTGTGGAAGTGCTCAATGCCTGCACGATCCATCACCGATTTCGCCAGTTCAGCAGCCACGATAATGCGCTCTGGTTGCTCACCTTCTACTTGGATCAGTACGTACTCTAAATCTTCACGTAGACATACCGCGCGGTTAGCCGGCAGAGTCCAAGGTGTAGTTGTCCAGATCACAATCGACACATCGCCTTTGCCTTCATGGCCTGCAGCCAAACCAAACTTAGCCAGCACGGCGGCTTCATCAGCCGCTTTAAAGCGAACGTCTATTGAAGGAGAAACTTTGTTTTTGTACTCAACTTCTGCCTCAGCCAGTGCTGAACCACAGTCAGTACACCAGTGAACCGGTTTAAAACCTTTCAACAAGTGGCCGTTGTCAGCAATTTTGCCTAGTGCACGGATGATGTTGGCTTCGGTTACGAAGTCCATCGTGCGGTAAGGTTTATCCCACTCACCCATGATGCCGAGGCGCTTGAAGCTCTCTTTTTGGCCTTCAACTTGACCTGCCGCGTACTCTCGACATTTTTCACGGAATTCAGCAGCGGTCACTTTTTGTCCCGGCTTACCCACTTTTTTCTCTACCATCAATTCGATAGGCAGACCGTGGCAATCCCAACCAGGTACATAAGGCGCATCAAAACCAGAAAGGGTTTTGGATTTAATAATGACGTCTTTAAGAATCTTGTTCAGAGCGTGGCCAATATGAATATCACCGTTGGCGTAAGGAGGGCCATCGTGCAATACGAAAGATTTTTTGCCTTTTTTAGCCTGACGGATCGCACCGTACAGATCTTCTTGATACCAACGTTGCAGCATTTCTGGCTCGCGTTTGGCCAGATCGCCGCGCATTGGAAACCCTGTTTCAGGAAGGTTCAGGGTATCTTTATACTCACTCATCGATTCTTAATTCCGTTATATTGGGCGAAGTTAGACATGTTGTTGCTTGGTGGAATCAACCGAACAACCCTTAAGCTGACGCAGCCACACCCTTGCTGCTTCAGCATCCAATTCAATTTGTTGCTTTAATGCCTCAAAAGAGGCGAATTTGCACTCATCACGTAATTTGTGCAAAAGCGCGACTTCCAACTGCTTACCATACAGGTTGCCTTGAAAGTCAAAAAAGTGCACTTCAAGCTGTTGGCGAATGCCATCAACCGTCGGACGATTGCCAATATTGGCAACCCCACCAATAGGCGTTTGACCTAAACCATACGCTTCAACCACATACACACCTGAAACCGGAGATACACAGCGCTTAAGTGGAATATTAGCGGTTGGAAACCCTATAGTTCGACCCAGTTTTTGGCCATGAGAAACACGACCACTGATGCTGTAGTTACGCCCCAACATATCGGCTGCGCTAGTCAACTCATCGGCAGCTAAAGCTTCACGAATCGCGGTACTGCTCACTCGCTGTTGTTGCAAACAGAAACTTTGGGTACTGACGACCTCAAAACCGAATGCTTGACCCGCTTGCTGCAACAGAGCGAAATTGCCTTTGCGCTCTTTACCGAAGCAGAAATCATCACCAACTACCAGAAACTTAACACCCAAACGGGTGACCAACAAGTCACGAATAAAAGTGTGGGCATCTAATTGGGCAAAATGATGATTAAAATTGACGCACAACAGCCGATCAACGCCAAGTTTGCTCAATTGGACAAATTTGTCACGTAGACGAGTTAAACGAGCTGGCGCTTGTTGTTTAGCAAACAGCTCTAATGGCTGAGGGTCAAACGTCATCACTACCGAAGGCAAACCCATCTGTTGGGCACGCTGCACCACTTGACTGAGCACCTGCTGATGACCTAGATGAACACCATCAAAATTGCCAATCGTCAATACACAGCCGTGATGGCGAGATTGAATGTTATGAATACCGCGAATTAATTCCATCGGAAGATGCTTAAAACCTATATTTTCATTCTCATGGTGCGAAACTGGCGGATTATACCTAAAGCTCGCTACTCTGTCGCCGCTTTTAAATCTTTGAGACGAATTCCCAGTAACAGCAAAATCGCAAGATAACTTGCTGCACCAATACCGATTAGCCACGTCAGCATCAGCACTCGCTGACTAATGCCCCAGGTCAACCACGTCGCCATACTCTCTAGTTGCCACAAAATAACCCCAGTCATTACAGCACCAGCTAAAGCAAGGCGAGCAACAAACCACACGGTTTTGCTGGTCAGCAGATAGACACCTTGGCGGTGCAAGCCACGATAAAGCAGAGCCATATTGAGGAAAGCCGACATCGAAGTCGCTACCGCTAATCCTACATAGCCATAAAACCAAGCAAAAATAGCGTTGAGTACTATGTTACTCACCATAGCGATAATGCCATAGCGTACCGGGGTTTTAGTGTCTTGACGTGAATAGTAACCAGGCGCTAACACTTTGATCAGCATAAAACTGAGTAGGCCGGCTGAGTAAGCCAGTAACGAGTAAGAGGCTTGCTCCACATCGCTTGGCGTAAACTCACCGCGCATAAACAGCACCATCAACATCGGTTTCGCCAGTACCATCAGGCCAAGCATTGCAGGAATACCGAGAAAAGTGACCATGCGAATCCCCCAATCCATAGTGTGAGCAAAACCATCACAATGAGCATCCACATGTTTACGCGACAAAGCAGGCAAAATTACCGTAGCAATCGCAATCCCAAATAAACCAAGGGGAAATTCCAGTAGGCGATCCGAATAATAGAGCCAACTGATTGAGCCTGTTTGCAGAAAACTGGCCACGAATGAGTCAAATAACAAGTTGATTTGGCTAACCGACACCCCAAACAGCGCTGGGATCATCAGTGTGCGAATTTTCACCACACCAGGATCTTTCCAGCCCCATTTAGGCCTAACCAGCACTCCAGCTTTGATCAAAAATGGGAGTTGAAATAAAAACTGGACTAAGCCACCTAAAAATACGCCTATTGCTAAGCCAACTTCCGGCTGTTCTAGATTTGGCGAGAGATACCAAGCACAGAGAATCATCATCACGTTCAAGAAAACTGGCGTGAAAGAGGAGACAGCGAACTTACCTAAGGTGTTTAAAATCGCCCCAGACAAAGCGACAAAAGTGATAAACCACAAATAGGGAAAAGTAATTTTTAGCAGCAGACTGGCTAGCTCGAATTTTCCGGCTGCAGGCCCACCATTCAGCCAGTCAAGAAACCAGCCCGCCCCAAAGAGTGCGGTTACCACACCGGATCCAAGTACACCAATCAAGGTGACTATCGAGACTAAAACCCCCAATGTGCCGGAAGCACGCGCGATCAACTCTCGAGTTTTATTCATGTCTCCTGAGGCGTGATATTCCGTTAATACGGGGACAAATGCTTGAGAAAAAGCCCCTTCCGCAAATAATCGGCGTAAAAAATTAGGAATTCGGTTGGCAAAAAAGAATACGTCAGCGCTTGCACCTGCGCCCATCAAATTAGCCACAACCACATCACGCACTAAACCTAAAACACGAGAAATCAAAGTCATAGCACTTACAATCATGCCAGACTTGAGTAAGCGTTTACTCACAGTAACCTCGAATAAAGAATCAAAGCCGCATTATCTGATTCGAATGGGTAAGAATGTCATAGAGAGATCAGATAAGTATTAGCATTGGTAAAAAAATGCTGATAGAATCCTCGCCATCTTAACCGCGAAGGCTCTTCGATACCAAGTTTGTTTGGTTCAGTTGGGTTTTTGCACAAATCATTTGACATTAAAGAGCAAATCGGGGATATTTCCCGCCCTTAAAATGTCACCGAACTAAGTTTTTGGGAGTTAGACCCTTGGCAAATAACAAATCTGCTAAGAAGCGCGCTATCCAAGCTGAGAAACGTCGCCAGCACAACGCTAGCCGTCGTTCTATGATGCGCACTTACATGAAGAAAACTGTTGCTGCAATCGCTGCTGGCGACAAAGAAGCTGCAACTGCTGCATTCGCTGTAGTTACACCAATCCTAGACCGCATGGCGACTAAAGGCCTTATTCACAAGAATAAAGCAGCTCGTCACAAGTCTCGCTTCTTTGCTGCTATCAACGCTCTGTAATAGAGTTTGATCATCAGCAACAAAAAACCGGCCTACGCCGGTTTTTTTATATCTGTTACTTATACCACTCCATTTAGCCTTGGCAATAGAGGTTGTGTAAAAGCTCAATCATGGCTTTAACTTCTGCACTGCTCAACGTGTAATAAACTGTCTGTGCTTCTTTGCGTGTATCCACTAAACCATCACGACGTAGCCATGCCAAATGCTGCGATAAAGCCGATTGACTCAGCGCCAAACGACCACTCAATTCGCCAACCGAGAGTTCATTGTCCAGCAACATACATAAAATCTGCAGTCGCCGTTCATTTGCCATCGCTTTGAGCAGTACCACCGCTTTAGCTGAATTTTTTTCCATCTCTTGGAGATTCATTGGTGCCCCCTTTTTATACGGCATTAACGTTCCGGCACTTCAGCCCACTTATCTCTATCATTTTAATCACCGATTTTGGGTATCGGTTAAGTGAGCGTAATAGTTCGGAACAGTGAAAGCGGAGAAAACTCGCTGATAATGATAAAAAACTAATCAAGAACGGTAGTTTATTGTTTTCATTTATCATTTGGTAGTGATCTAAAGCTTAACAGTGATAATTATTCACAAAAACAAATTGGTAAAATCCGCATCACAGACATTTTTCACTGCAGGATGTTGGATCATGCGCTCAGCAAAGATGACGTAGTACTCTTCTTTGATCTCATCAACATGGCCAATCAGTTTTAATGAAGTCTCGGCATCAACCTCTGAAGCATAAAATGAAGGTGCCATAAATACGGCATCACTGTGGTACAGAGCAAACGCTTTCATTAAAGCCGAATCATCAAACTCACCGAGAATATGCGGCTGCACCCCTTGCCGATCAAACCACTGTCGGACTTTACGTCCCATCGCGGTTCGGCTACCCGGTACCAACAATTTTTTATCTTCTAAAACAGCAGGAAATGCAACGCTGTCAATCTCTCCAAAGCTAAAGAAACTCATTCGGCTTTCACCGAGTTTTTTACTAAACAACCCTGGACTTTGGCTCGAGTCGACTGGGCAATCTGACAGGATCATATCGAGCTTATGCTGTGCAAGTTGTTCTAACAACATTTCATGTGTGGACTCAAAACAGCGCAAATGAATTCGGTTATCACCGGGCATCGATGTCAGCAAAATTTTGCTGACTAACCGTTTAGAGAGCGCATCCGCAACACCGACATCAAACAGCACGTTAGAACGCTGACTATAATTAACAATATCGAGCATCTCATAACTCAAGCCAAACATGCGGTCAGCGTATTTAAACACCAATTGTCCTAATTCTGTCGGCTCAATATTACGGCCATTACGTTTCGTCAGCTTACCATCTAGCCTGTCTTCCAAGGCTTTAATTTGCCCTGTTACTGTTTGTGGCGTTAAAAAGAGGGCATCGGCCGCTTTGGTGACAGAGCCTTGTTTGCATACCATCCAGAAGTAATAAAGGTGATTATAGTTAAGATGAGACATGGATTATCGACCCATTGAAATACCGAACCTTTTTATAGCAGAAGCGCAGCTTTACAACAATTACCTCGGTTAAACCGAAAGAATAAGCGACTAAATCAATAATTACCGAAATTAAAGCAAACCAATTGTCATAAAAAAACTGGCCACTTTTCGTTTAATCACTAAAATTCATCTTTTGTTACAACCTTCCCTCTGTGAAGCAACCTCTTACTATCCCTTATAAAACAGCAAGATAAAAACTTTTTCATCATTCATTTTTTAACTCTGCTGAATAACTCATCAATTACATCTCAATGTCATATTTGTGAAATATTTCCATTCTAGGATTGCCTCGAATTCAACAACCGACCGAACCTTTAAAAAACGGTCCACGGAGAAAATGATGATAAACCAAGCAACATCCCCAACAGCGCCGATTTCGCTGACCACGAAAGGCCTACGTTGGGCAAACTTGGCTTTCATGCTGTATCTACTACTTCTTGCTGTCGCTATGGTCGGCAGCGGTTTTAAATGGGCAACCGGCGATCAAGCTAAAGTCCTGTTTGAATTTGCTTCACATCCTATTGCAGGATTAATGATCGGTTTAGTAGCAACCGCCCTGATCCAATCTTCAAGCACAGTTACATCCATTATTGTGGGCTTAGTCGCGGGTGGTTTGCCCGTTGAGACAGCAATCCCAATGGTAATGGGCGCGAATATCGGTACTACAGTCACCAACACTTTAGTAAGCCTTGGCCATATGCGTTGCAAAGAAGAGTTTCGCCGCGCTTTCGCCAGTGCCACTATCCACGACTTTTTCAATCTGCTTGCGGTACTGATCTTCCTACCTTTAGAAATGATGTTTGGCATTTTAGAGAAAGTGTCACACTGGTTAGTTTCCCCGCTGCTTGCAACGGGGGATATGAGCATGAAGGGCTTTGACTTTATCAAGCCGATTACCAAACCCGTCATCACTACTCTTGAAAATCAACTCTCTGTATTTGGTAATACTTTCGGTGGTGTAGCACTGATCGTACTGGGTATTGCGACGATTTTCGTTGCTATCACTGTGATGGGCAAACTGATGAAAAGCCTTATGGTAGGTCGTGCTCGTGAAATCCTACAAAATGCTATCGGTCGCGGGCCAATGCACGGCATCGCATCGGGCACAATCGTCACCGTTCTTGTGCAATCATCTTCTACCACCACCAGCCTTATGGTACCTCTGGTCGGTTCAGGTGTTCTGAAAGTACGTGAAATCTACCCATTTACGCTAGGTGCTAACATCGGTACTTGTATTACAGCCTTGCTGGCAGCAACGGCGGTGTCAGGTGAATTTGCTGTATTTGCCCTGCAAATTGCCTTGGTGCACTTAACCTTTAACTTGATGGCAACCGTGTTAATTTACGGTGTTCCTTTCCTACGTGAACTGCCAATTAAAGGTGCAGAGTTGATTTCAGCATTAGCCTGCAAGAGCAAAATGATCGTAGCGGCTTATCTTCTAGGTGTGTTTATCGTGATACCCGGCAGCATCCTTGCTCTAACCGCTTAAGTTTCATAGCAAGCGCAACGGATAAAAAAAGCTCCCGAACTTCGGGAGCTTTTTTTATTCATACTAATAGCTCATTTAAATCACAGTTGAAACCTAGATTTACACAGAGAAAGGATACTGAATCGCATCGTGGAACTGGTATCCGGTCACTTCAAAATCATCTAGAGTTACCCAAGTTTCCAAATCATGCAGCGTTTTAATCTCCGGATTGATATGGAACTGAGGAGCAGGGAACGGCTCACGTTTTAGCTGCACATCACGCATCAAATCCAACTGATCTTCATAGATGTGTGCGTTAACGATTTTGTGATACGCCATGCCTGGTTTTTTACCTGTGATCTGCGCCATCAACGCAAGGAACACATAGACCTGAACCATATTGAAATTCAAACCCAACGGCACATCACACGAACGCTGCGTGCTGTTGAGATACAAGGTATCACCCAGTAACGAAAAGTGATGGCTGTACATACAAGGGCGCAGACAGCCCATATGGAATTCACCCGGGTTGTAGAAGTTCAGAATTTCACCTCGGTCATCCACCCCACGGGTCAGATCATCGACAATTTTTTTCAACTGATCGATATGCCCACCGTCCGGCTTTGCCCAAGCCCGACCTTGAACTCCATAAACACGCCCCATGTCATCCTCACCTTTACGATAAGGATTATTCAGCCATGCCTGATTCAAGTTGGCATTGGCATCCCATGTTTTCGTGCCTAACTGACGGAAATCCGCCGCATTATCGTAACCGCGAATATAGCCGAGTAACTCAGCAACGGCCGCTTTCCAAAAACTCTTACGTGTAGTTACCAGAGGAAACTGATTATTGCCAACATCGTAAGTCAAATCGGCGTTAATCACGGTCAAACAACGTTTTGCCGTGCGTTCATTTTCAACCCAGACACCTTGATCGACGATGCGCTGACAAAGTTCTAAATACTGTTGCACCTAACTACCCTATTTTGCTGCCACACGGTCTTGATACAAACCACGTTTATAAGACCAAACCATCATCAAAATACCAATGATCACCATCGGTAAAGAAAGAATCTGCCCCATTGAAATGAAGCCACCAAACAAGCCCAATTGAGCATCTGGCTCACGGACGTATTCCACGAGGAAACGGAATGTACCGTAACCCGCCAAGAACAATCCAGACACGCTGCCTAGTGGTCGAGGTTTACGGATAAACCAATTGAGGATGAAGAACAGTACCACGCCTTCTAGTGCAAACTCATAAAGCTGTGATGGATGACGAGGTAGGGGGCCACCATTCGGGAAAACAAATGCCCAAGGCACATCAGTAACACGCCCCCACAGTTCACTGTTCATAAAGTTGCCAAGACGCCCCATCCCCAAACCAAATGGCACAAGAGGAGCCACAAAATCGGCGACACCAAAGAAGGTACGTTGATTTTTTCGGGCATACCAGAACATGGCCGTAATCACACCCAATAAACCACCATGGAAAGACATACCGCCGGTCCACACTTTAAAGAGGTAAAGAGGATCTGCAAGGAATAGATCGAAGTTGTAGAAAATGACGTAGCCGACTCGTCCACCAATCACCACACCTAGAAAGCCCGCAAATAGCAGATCTGAAACTTGTTCACGCGTCCAACCACTTCCTGCACGATCGGCACGTCGATTAGCCAACCACATCGCAAAAAGAAAACCCACCAGATACATCAAACCATACCAACGTACTGCTAGGGGTCCGATAGAAAACAATACGGGGTCAATATTGGGAAACTGCAGATAACCCTGAGGCATAACAAACCTTCTCTAAAAATTAGTGGTGTTACTGAAATAACATAGTGGCAGCAACACACATCAAAAAGATGGCAAAGAACTTCTTCAGTCTTGCCGTTGGCATTTGCGTGGCAAGCTTAGCACCAATCCTTGTTGTGAGCATTGATGTCGTTGCTATCGCTAACAAAGCAGGCACATAAACGTAGCCAATACTGTATTGCGGTAAATTCTCGACCTGATAACCGTGCAAAATAAAGCCAATCATGCCCGATATTGCAATCGCAAAACCGCACACTGACGAAGAACCTACCGCTTTTTTCATCTCAATGCCATGCCGGTTCAAAAAAGGCACGGACAATGAACCACCACCAATTCCCGCTAGGCTTGATACCACTCCGATTCCTGTACCACATAACGTAGTGATCAAGGCATTCGGCATAGGATGATGTTGCTGCATACGAATAGAGCGGAACATCTGCACACTCAGGCACAACACGATCACACCAAACACTTTGGGCAGGTATTGGCTAGGGATCCACTCAGCAACTGCAGAACCAAAAAATCCGCCCACCACCACACCGGGCATCAACCATTTGACAACAAACAAATCGACATTCCCCAGTTTTAAGTGGTTTAACGCCGAAGACCCTGAAGTAAGAATAATGGTTGCCAGTGAAGTCGCTAACGCAAGTTGCATCGTGATCTCGGCTGAGACTCCAGCATAGGGCAATAGAAAGAGCAGTGCAGGCACAACCAATAAACCACCGCCGATACCCAACAAACCAGCAAGCACACCCACTACTGCACCTAACAGCAGCAGCAAAGCTAAGAGTTCAATATTCACATTTGGTTCCTATTTTTTGCCTGCGCGAACAAAACCAGCAAAACCGTGTTTTTCAATATAAGCGAGCATCATATCGTAAATATCTCGTCCATAAGGCTGAGTTAACGTACGGTCAGCCAGCTGTTTCAATTCCGCCAGTTCAGAGTGACGCACCAAATATTTTACTTTGGCGACGTTGGAGGTATTCATACTCAAAGTGGTATATCCGAGGCCAATCAGCAGTAAGGCTCCGATAGGATCACCGGCTAATTCCCCACAGACACAGACTGGGATCTGATGGGTTTCACAAGTCACTTGGATCTGCTTGAGCGCCATAACAACCGCTGGGTGCATAGATTCATACACGTCCGCGACACGGGCATTGTTACGATCCACGGCTAATAGGTACTGCGTTAAATCGTTGGTACCCACGGAGACAAAATCAATTTTGTCAGCAATTAACGGCAGCAGATAGAGCATGGAAGGTACTTCAATCATGATGCCTATTTGCGGCATGACGATTCGCGGATCAATCAAGGAAACCTCTTGATAGGCTTGATAGATAAACTTCAAAGCATCATCCAACTCCTTCGCACCAGAGATCATCGGCAAGAGAATGGATAAATTACCTGATTCCGCACTGGCTTTGAGCATGGCTCGTAGCTGGATAATAAAAATATCAGGGTGATCTAAGGTAAAACGAATACCACGCCAACCGAGAAACGGGTTATCTTCCTCAATCGGTAAATAAGGCAAAGGCTTGTCACCACCAATATCCAACGTGCGCATCACTACACGTTGATGAGGGTAGGTATTAAGCACATGGCGATATTGTTGAGTCTGCTCTTCTTCAGAAGGAAAACGGTGTTGCAGTAGAAAAGAAATTTCCGTGCGATACAGACCAACCCCATCCACCCCTTGATTGACGGCAATGCTAGTATCAGCACTCAAGCCCGCATTCAGCAGCAACTCGACTCGGGCACCATCAAGAGTAAAAGCGGGTTCACGAATCGCATCATTAACCATACGTGATAACTCACGCTCTTCATTGGCTAAAGCTCGATATTCATTAAGAATGGTTTTCGAAGGCGAGATAAAAAGCTTGCCGCTATAACCATCCACTATGCCCTTTTTACCATTAAGATCGCGCAAATTGATCGAGACCCCCATCACAGCAGGGATCCCTAACGCACGAGACAAAATCGCCGCATGCGAGTTTGCCGCCCCCTCAAGGGAAACCACAGCCAACAGCTTATCTTTCGGCAGGGCAGCTAGAATACTGGCCGTGAGTTCTCTCACCACTAAGATTACCGGCTTATCAATTTTCGGTTGCGCCGATTCGGTATTGAGCAAGAAAAACAGTAAACGTTGGCCTAACTCACGCACATCTTGTGCACGTTCACGTAGATAAACATCCGACATTCGCGCAAAACGGTTTGAATAACTTTCCACCACTTGTCTGAGCGCCCAATCAGCCCGATCCCCTTTTTGGATCTGCGCTTTGAGATCATTGCGCAGCATAGGGTCGTTCAGAAGGTGGGTAAACAGGTCAAAAATAGCGAGCGCTTCTTTGTTGATATCGCCATCCAGCTTTTTGCGCATCCGGCGAAAATCAGCCAAAGCACTCTCTACCGCTAAAGCGATGCGCTCTTGCTCTAGATCGATATCCAGCGTTGAGGCTGGCAGGACTTCAGAGAGATCTGGTTGCGTGTCATCCCACCAGAATTCACCGATCGCCACACCTGAAGAGGCGGCAACCCCAGTGATCGCCTGCTGTTTTTTAGATAAACGCCAATGCCCTTGGGTTTGGGCATGCGCGACTAGCACAGCGAGCTGCGCAGCGAGCGTCACCAAAAAGGAGACTTCCATTTCACTGAATAAGCGAGGGGATTTTTGCTGCACCACCAACACACCCAGCACTTGCTTACGGTGGATGATGGGTGTGCCAAGGAAAGAGTGGTAAACCTCTTCCCCAAGCTGTTTAAAATATTTAAAGCTAGGATGTTTCGATGCTTCGGCTAGGTTAATCGGCTCGGCAGAACGCTTGACGAGCCCCACCAAACCTTCATCAAAATCAATGAGGATTTTATCGCCTTTGAATTTGAGTCCTTGAGTCGCCATTAACTCTAATCGGTGCATCTCCTCATTAGCTAAGTAAACAGTACAACACTCTGTGCTCATCGCTTCACAGGTCTGTTTTACAAAAATATCCAACGCCTGATAGACGTCTTCTACCTTTGAAACCTGTTCGACTATATCCCTTAGCTGAGAAAGCATGCCTAACCTCTATGAGTATTGCGTTTGCCCTTCACTTTCCGTTCTTTAAATGGCATCGCTAATGATGCGAACTCTTTCATCGCACGACGATAAACATCACGCTTAAACGACACCACTTGCCGTACTGGATACCAGTAAGTGACCCAGCGCCAACCATCAAACTCAGGGGAACTACCACGTTGCATGTTGATTTTAGATTCATCACACTCTAAACGCAGCAAGAACCATTTCTGTTTTTGTCCGATACAGACGGGTTGAGAATCCCAACGCACCAAACGCTTTGGCAATTTATAACGCAGCCAATGACGACTGGTTGCAATCACTTTAACGTCTTTCTTGGTTAGCCCAACCTCTTCATACAATTCACGGTACATGGCTTGTTCTGGAGACTCTCCATCATCAATTCCCCCTTGAGGAAATTGCCATGAGTGTTGCCCGTATCGTTTCGCCCAGAAAACCTGACCATGGTTGTTACAAATCACAATCCCGACATTCAGCCGGTAACCATCGCCATCGATCACTGGCAAACCTCTAGTAAATTCTTTAATTGCGTTGATTTTTCCACATATCCCCAAGCGGAGCAAACTTACTATTGTGATTAGCCCGATATTTATTAGTAAATTGGATAAAAAAGGATAAGTTCAGTATCAAATCTAAGTTATCAACAATTTTATGAGACATACCGCGCATTTATTCACGTTTTCTGTGAATAACCGTGTGAAGAAACCTTGGCATTGTGCAAAAAAATCCATTTATCAACAAACACAACTCAGTCAAAAATCAAAAAAAACAAACATTAACTCTATAAAAACAATTAGTTATATTAAAATTGAACACTTAACCAAACACTCAAAGTTCAGCAGCCCAAAAATCCTCAGCAAGAGGTTAAAGATCCATCAGTTTTCGAGTGTCAGTGCCCGACTCAGCACTGATGGCCAAGGGAGAAAACTGTGACGCTCGACTCCTTCCTATCAAACACTGTGTATTGATCCATGAGTTAAGCCCTCTTGTTTCAACTAAAAATAAAACTGTGGATAACCTGACGATGGAAGCTCAATGCGAGAAAAATCTTCGCTTTCAAGTCACCTTTCTCCGACTCCTTGGCAACACTTTCCACAACAAAATATCCAGCTCAAAAATGGCAAGCGCAAACAAAATCGGTACAATCACGCCAGTGATGTGTAAAGCCGAAAAACGACATGAAACCCGCACCAACTTCCCAACAAGAATTATTAACTCGCGCTCAAGAAATTGCGGGCCTAAGTTTCGCAGAGCTCGCCGATGAAGCAGGAATGTGTGTCCCCCCTGATTTGCGTAAAGATAAAGGCTGGGTAGGACAACTTTTGGAATGGCATCTAGGAGCAACTGCAGGCAGCCGTCCACAGCAGGACTTCGAACATCTTGGTATTGAGCTAAAAAGCATTCCGGTTAGCTACACGGGAAAACCTCTAGAAACCACCTTCGTCTGCGTGGCACCTCTCACGGGGGTGCATGGTTTAACGTGGGAGCAAAGCCATGTGCGCAACAAGCTCTCCAAAATCCTGTGGATACCCGTGCAAGGTGAACGCGAAATTCCGCTGGCAGATCGCCGTGTTGGTTCGCCATTACTTTGGAGTCCTTCACCTGAAGAAGAAGCCCAACTCAAAGCTGATTGGGAAGAGTTGATGGAGTTGATCGTTCTTGGCAAAGTAGCACAAATCACCGCCAAACATGGAGAGGTACTACAACTACGACCTAAAGCGGCCAATGGTCGTGCACAGACGGAAGCCTACGGTGCAAATGGCCGTCCAATCAAAACCTTACCGCGTGGTTTTTACTTACGCACTCAATTTACAGCTCAAATTCTGCAACGCCATTACGCCTAATCATCGCATCTGCGACATTTTTGTTTTCGTGTCGCCACGAGTCGCTTATAGTGAAAATCCTGTCTCCCTTTTGTAATTTCATAATGGCATGGATTCAGGACTCAATCGCACATTGTGTTTTCTCATCCCTATGACGTAGAGTGCTCGGCACTGTGCCAAGACGTCAACCGAAAGGGACTTGTATTCGCTCTTTGGCTCTCAGACAAGGAAGTACTATGCAATATACCAAGCTGCCTCACTCCAGCCTCGAAATCAGCAAGATCTGTTTAGGCACCATGACTTTTGGTGAACAGAACTCACAAGCTGATGCCTTTCAACAGCTCGATTACGCATTAGAACGTGGTGTTAACTTTATCGATACTGCGGAGATGTATCCGGTTCCTCCAACAGCCGAAACTCAAGGTAAAACCGAAGAATTTATTGGCAACTGGCTGGCTAAATCAGGCAAACGTGAAAAAATTGTGCTAGCGACCAAGGTAGCAGGGCCTCGCAACGTTCCTTACATTCGCGACAAAATGGCGTTAGATCATCGCAATATTCACCAAGCCGTTGATGATAGTTTACGCCGCCTGCAAACCGATTATATTGACCTCTACCAAATCCACTGGCCACAGCGTCAAACCAACACTTTTGGTCAGCTCAATTATCCTTACCCTGATACACAGGAAGAAGTCACACTAATTGAAACACTCGAAGCGCTGAGTGTTCTGGTGCGCATGGGTAAAGTCCGTTACATTGGCGTCTCAAATGAAACACCTTGGGGAGTGATGAGCTATCTACGCTTAGCCGAAAAACACGAGCTACCGAGAATTGTCTCCATCCAAAACCCTTACAATCTGCTCAACCGCAGTTTTGAAGTGGGGCTCGCTGAAATTAGCCATCACGAAGGAGTGAAACTTCTCGCTTACTCCCCTCTTGCTTTTGGTGCTTTAAGCGGAAAATACCTCAATGGCGCTCGTCCTGCTGAGGCACGCTGTACATTGCATCAGCGCTTCTCTCGCTACTTCACACCTCAAGGGCAGCTTGCCACCCAAGCGTATGTCGAACTCGCCCAACAGTTTGGACTCGATCCAGCACAAATGGCACTGGCGTTTGTTAATCAGCGCCCATTTGTGGCCTCGAATATTATCGGAGCCACAACTATGGAGCAGTTAAAATCGAATTTGGATAGTTTGGATATTTCATTAAATGCAGAACTTCTGCAAAAAATTCAGGAGATTGGAACCACTTATTCCAATCCATGTCCTTAGTGATATGGGGCTGGCGGACTCACTAGCCCCTTACCATTACGTCGGTATTCGCGCAGCTAACACTCGGCGAATATGTCTCACACGGCGTTCTGCGACAACAGCATCAGGCAAACTCAAGCCGATTGGACGACCATCCGTTTCCAAGCCAATATCACGTAGCAGATGTGGATTATTCCAAGGTACATGATGACTACTTCTGCGCACTTTACGCTTCCATTCTCGCTCCTCACGACGTAGATCAGCACGAACCAGTAATACAGCTAGTTGTAAGTAAATAGATTGACGCATGATGATTTTCTCCAGTTTGTTTGCTGGGGAAAATGACGGTAGGAAAGTCTGAAGACACTCTTACTCAGCTGCCATTTTCCGCAGCCTAATAAGAGGTTACGGATTAATTCAGTGATCTTTGCTCAAATCATTGCCCATTGCGCACACGGGAAAATCTCGGAGTGCGGTTTGGGTTGAATCAAGATCAGAAGCGCAAAGCAATGTTGCAAATACGAAATGTGCCATGATGCGCCTCCAAGCAAAGTCAATTAATCCAAAAGAAGTATGTGGTGTAAGTGAAACTTACGGTTAAATTCTAAACAACACAGGTTACAAAGTTCAACATTTTATTACATGCGTTCGAAAATACAGCGTTTATTGCTAAGCAATGCCTTTATCGTGTTTAAGAATAACATATTCACCTAGGTAATAATTTCAATATGGAATATGCATCCAGTTCTAAACATTCCATTCGTGTGTTACCAACCTTAAATGGATCAAAGCAATGGCCGAATCTCCAATGAAAAAATCAGCCACTAATTAAGTGGCTGAATATTATTGGCTCTCAGAGAGTTTTAATTTAAAACGTTTCATCAGTGATCAGATTGTGCTTATTCAACAATCGATACATGGTGGCACGAGAAACACCAAGCTCTTTTGCGGCGGTGGATACTTGTCCTGAATGCGATTCTAAAACCAGCAGCAATGCATCGCGCTCTGAACGCTCACGAATACTCTTCAAACTACGGCGGCCATCGCTGCGCTTTGGCAAATCAAGTTGTGACTCATCTAACACGACTGAGTCTGACATCAACACCACACGTTTAATTTGGTTCATCAGTTCACGTACATTGCCCGGCCAGTGGTAGCGGGTTAAACCACGTACAGCATCTTCAGAAAAACTACGCGCTTGCGCGTTGTACTCTTTCGAATACTCCTGCAAGAAATGCTTCGCCAGTAGCACTATGTCAGACGCCCGTTCTTTCAAACTAGGAACATTAATCCGCAACACATTAATGTAGTGATATAACTCCTCATTGAAATCACCATCAATCAGAGCTTTTTCAATATCTGATGAGTTGGCGGCTAAAATTCGCACATCCACCGCACGAACCCCATGCCCTGTTTCAACGGTGCCTTCTTGTAAAAAGCGCAGCAGGTTGAGTTGCTGACTTTTGGGTAATGTCAAAATATCATTGAGAAGCAGCGTCCCCCCATCTGCCTGCATTAATAGAGGTAGCTGGAGCTCATCCGTCTTTTCTCCAAGACCAAATAATTCAGTCTCTAGCCGCTTTTCTGACATGGCTCGACAATTGATAGAGATGAACGGTTTTTGCCCGCGTGATGAGGTCTTGTGGATGGCTCTGGCTACCGTTTCTTTACCCGTTCCACTTTCGCCATAGATAAGAATACTAACATCGGTAGGGCCAATGCGTTTGATTTGATCCCGCAGCCGTTTCATCGGCATCGATTCACCAATCAACCCCATATTTCCAGCAGAACCAAAATGTGGCCAAACTTTCTTTTCCAGTTTCAACATGCCTAGCTGATGGCCAATGGTGCTCAAAAGTTGGGCATCAGGGATGGGCGCGGTAAAGAAATCAATACAAAAGTTAACGATAAACTGGCAAATGGTATCTGAACTTAACTGCGCTTCACGGATGAAAGCTAACCAACGCACCTGCTTATGGCTACTCACCAGATTCGCTATACCATTCAGGCTAAACTCATCATGACTTAAATCTACGATACCGATACAGGGACCGGTTTCAACAAACAGTGTATCCGCTTTACGCAAATCAGCGACTTGTGTACAGCGCCAACCCACTTTCTCTAAAACAGCAAGCCAAGGCTCATAAGTACCACCCACTACCACAAGCGAGCCAGGTACGGAATCCATACGGAATTGAGTGCTCATGAAGCTATATTCCTTATTTTTATTGTTACGATGCGGATTATTCTATTCGCACCAACTACTTGTCACGAACGTTACATTAACGAGACTTTGCACCAGAATCTGTCTCACAGATAAGACTAGACGACATTTTCTAAACTTTCTAACCAACTTATGGGAGAACATCATAGTTCAGATGTAAGAAGATCTTACTTTTCAGAGAATTGATATGATTTTTTTCTTGGAGAAATAAAAAAAGCCGCTCATTTGGCGGCTTTTTAGAACAACGTTAGTGATTATTGCTGAGGGCGCATCGCTGGGAACAAGATCACATCACGGATGGTGTGTGTATTGGTCAGTAGCATAACCAGACGATCAATACCAATACCTTGGCCTGCGGTTGGCGGTAGGCCGTGTTCTAAAGCGGTAATGTAGTCGGCATCGTAGAACATCGCTTCATCATCACCAGACTCTTTCGCTTCCACTTGAGCTTTGAAGCGCGCGTCTTGGTCTTCAGCATCGTTAAGTTCTGAGAAGCCGTTTGCCACTTCACGACCACCGATGAAGAACTCAAAGCGATCAGTGAAGAACGGGTTATCATCACTACGACGCGCCAGTGGAGAGATATCCGCTGGGTAACCTGTGATGAAGGTTGGTTGCATCAGTTTAGGCTCGGCCGTTTCACCAAAGATCTCTTCAAGAAGCTGGCCACATGTCCAGAAAGGTTCAACATCAACGTGAACTGATTTCGCGATAGAAACCATGAGATCACGGTTTTGGATGTCATCTTCGGTGAGAGCTTGGATCTGTGCGTGATTTGGGTTGTAGTGCTTGATCGCATCGAACATGCTCATGCGCGCGTATTTACCACCAAACTCAACGGTATGCTCACCGTAAGGCATTGAGGTTGAACCAAGCACTTCTAACGCCACTGAGCTGAGCAGTTCTTCCGTCAAGTCCATCAGATCTTTGTAGTCTGCGTACGCCATATAGAATTCCATCATGGTGAATTCTGGGTTGTGACGAGGAGAAAGACCTTCGTTACGGAAGTTACGGTTGATTTCGAATACACGATCAAAACCACCCACAACCAGACGTTTCAGGTACAGTTCAGGCGCGATACGCAGGTACATCGGCATGTCGAGCGCGTTGTGGTGCGTGATGAATGGACGCGCACTCGCACCGCCAGGGATTACGTGCATCATTGGCGTTTCCACTTCCATGAACTGTTTTGAGATCATGAAATTACGAATTGCTGACATCACTTTAGAACGTACAACGAAAGCGTTGCGCGAGTTTTCATTGACGATCAGGTCAACGTAACGCTGACGGTAACGCATTTCTTGGTCAGTCAGACCATGGAATTTCTCTGGCAGTGGGCGCAGTGCTTTAGTCAGCAGTTGGAATTGTTCCATGTTGACGTACAAATCGCCTTTACCGGATTTGTGCAGTGCACCTTGTACACCGATGATGTCACCGATATCCAGACCTTGGTATTTCTCTTTCAGTTCTTGTTGAACTTCTTTCGATGCGTAAGCCTGAATACGGCCAGAAGTCTCTTGAATCACCAAAAATGGACCACGCTTTGCCATCACGCGACCTGCGATAGACACAACATGATTCAATGCTTCCAGCTCTTCCTTACTCTTTTCACCGAACTCCTTCTGCAGATCACCTGCTAGGCTGTCGCGACGGAACGAATTTGGGTGCCCATTCGCCTTACAGTCCTTACGGATGTGATCCAACTTGCTGCGACGCTCTGCAATCAGTTTGTTTTCTTCTTGCGCGATTTGCTCTTGATTAATCTCGTTTTGAACAGCATCAGTCATTTGCATGTACCTTGTGTAGTCGGTAAAAAGCTTACAGGCCTGATTTCAGGCTAGCTTCAATAAATTTGTCTAAGTCACCATCGAGTACCGCTTGCGTGTTGCGGTTTTCAATACCTGTACGTAAATCCTTGATTCGTGAGTCATCCAACACGTAAGAACGGATTTGGCTACCCCAACCGATATCAGATTTAGAATCTTCGTTAGCCTGTTTCTCGGCATTCTGCTTTTGCAGTTCCAATTCAAACAATTTGGCGCGAAGTTGCTTCATCGCTTGGTCTTTGTTTTTGTGCTGTGAGCGGTCGTTTTGGCACTGTACAACTGTATTGGTCGGTACGTGAGTAATACGCACTGCCGATTCAGTGGTGTTAACGTGCTGACCACCGGCACCAGAAGCACGATACACGTCTATACGCAGATCGGCAGGGTTAATTTCGATATCTATGTTTTCATCCACTTCAGGATAGATGAAAGCCGAGGCAAACGATGTATGACGACGACCGCCCGAATCAAATGGGGATTTACGCACTAAACGGTGCACGCCCGTTTCTGTCCGCAACCAACCATAAGCGTAATCACCAATGATACGCACAGTGGCCGATTTCAATCCTGCTACATCACCTTCTGAAACTTCAATGACTTCGGTTTTAAAGCCTTTAGCATCAGCCCAACGCAAGTACATGCGTAGCAGCATAGAAGTCCAGTCTTGTGCTTCAGTACCGCCAGAGCCAGCTTGTAGGTCAAGGTAGCAATCTGAAGCATCGTGATCACCAGAGAACATACGGCGGAATTCGAGCTGTTCGAGTTTAGCTTCTAGCTCTTCCAATTCCGGACCAATTTCATCAAACGTTTCTTGATCTTCTGCTTCGATGGCGAGTTCTAGTAGACCATCGACATCTTCCACACCACGATCCAATTGATCTATGGTATCGACTACCGCTTCTAACGCTGAACGCTCTTTACCTAAGGCTTGCGCACGCTCAGGTTGAGTCCAGACATCAGGTTGTTCTAGTTCAGCATTGACTTCTTCAAGACGCTCTTTTTTAGCATCGTAGTCAAAGATACCCCCTCAGGATATTTGTGCGTTCAGACACATCCTGCAGGCGATTTTTAATAGGATTGATTTCAAACATGTTGGCTTACGGGTTATGAATAGAAATTAACCGCGGAATTCTACTGAAAAATGTGATGAAGATACAGGAAAAATATTCTTTCCTAGAGAGGAAATCAGAATAACCACCAAAAAATAAGTATAAAAAAGCGGAAGCCTCGGCTTCCGCTTTTTCGGTATTGAGGAGGGTTAAACCAACTCTTCTTCTAGAACTTGTGATGATGCACCAGAGATGAAGAACATGCAGATTAGAGCAGCACAAGTTGGTAGCAACCAGCCCATTCCATATTCAAAGAATGGCAGGAAATCAAAAGCAGAAACATCAAAACCTGCTACCTTCGCAGCATCGAGCAAAGCAACCAGCAGAGATACCGACAATACCACACGGTAAGCAACACGAGGATTAGGTAGTTTGTGACGCACAAAAGTCAAAGCCACCAGCGCAATCGCCACTGGGTACAATGCAAACAATACAGGGATAGACAAGGTGATCAGCTGTGCTAAGCCAACATTAGCGACTACGCCACAAGCGACACCATTAATGACAACCCATTTTTTGTATGACAGGGGAGTATGCTTACTGAAGAAATCTGAACAGGCTGAAATCAAACCTACTGCCGTGGTCAAACAGGCCAGCATAACGATCACAGACAAGACAAATTGACCGTTGTGACCAAACAAGGCTTTCACGTATTGGCTTAGAATCGCACCACCATTATTGGCACCGGCCGCCACGCTTGAGCTGGTTGCACCAAGGTAGAACAGTGAACCGTAAACCAGAGCTAGACCCACGGCCGCAATCACAGCAGAAGAAATCAAGTAACGCGTAGTTGCCGCACGATCGGTAATCCCTTTGCTACGCAGTGCGTCCACAATCAAGATACCAAACATCAGCGATGCAAACGTATCCATGGTGTTGTAGCCTTCTAAGAAACCTTTGGTCAGCGGTTGGCTTAGGTATTCACCTTGCGCGGCAATCATCTCACCTTGAGGATTCATAAATACGCCAAGTGCTAGGATGATCAGGCCAATAAAAAGAGCAGGAGTCAGTAATTTACCGATCAAATCAACTAACTTGCCTTGCGACCATGAGAAAAACATCGCAACAGTAAAAAACAGCACAGAGAAAATGGCTAAGTCAAATTGAGTGCTCTCAACGAAAAAGGGTTTCACTGCCATTTCAAACGCAACAAGACCAGTACGTGGTGCAGCAAACGCAGGGCCAATCACGATCAGGATCAGTGCCGCCATCAAGACGGATGCTTTGACCGGAAGATCTTTCGTAAGATGCTCCCAACTCCCGCCAGCGACCGCAACCGCGATGATCGTAATAAGAGGTAGACCTACTGCAGTCAGCAAAAAGCCGAACATGGCTGGGGTAATATTCTCACCTGCCAACTGGCCTGCGAGAGGTGGAAAAATGATATTGCCTGCGCCTAAAAAGAACGCGAACAGCATAAAGCCCAAAGCTAAAATATCTGCTAGTTTTAACGTCTGCTTCACAGATAACCCTTATTTATAAATGTAATGAATGTTGTGTATGCATATCACTGCTTATAAAAATGTAAGTTCAAGCAGCTTATGGCCGAATAATGACGAATGTGCCTGTATTTCGCAACCGCAAAGCAAAAAACGCCACAATAATTTATATTCACAACAACAATGCAGTGTCATATGCTAGATGAATGTAAAAAACCAGAATTACAGACTGCATAATCAGTACGTTTTTTCACCAATCAACAGAATAAAATATTAGCAATCATCTGCAGACTAGAGCTTTTCGCTTAACTCTCATTTGGCACAGAATTACGATGAAAACCAATAAATTAATGAATAAACACTTTCGATTTAAACAATTCTGTATAGAAGAAGGGGAATGCGGAATGCCGATCAGCACCGATGGCGTGTTACTCGGTAGTTGGGCATTTACTTCTCCTCCCTTGTCGATTTTGGATATTGGATGCGGTACAGGACTACTCAGTTTTATGTGCGCGCAGCGCTTCCCAGAGGCGGACATTACCGCACTGGATATTGAACTCAGCGCTTTTCAGGCCACAGAGCACAATCGGAAGAATAGCCCTTGGGCAGACCGGATAACCTGCCACCATCACGACATTTTGCACTGGCAACCAGACCGACGTTTTGCAGCAATTATTTGTAATCCACCTTATTTCAACAGTGGTGAAACAGCTCAACAGCAGGTTAGAGCGACTGCACGCCACACCATCAGCTTGCAGCATCAAGCCTTGATTGAGCGCTTACCTAAGCTCCTCAAATCCGATGGCGTAGCGAGCTTTATTCTCCCCAAAACGGAAGGTGAAGATTTTATTGTCCTCGCCAAACAAGCAGGGCTTCACTTGGGGCGTTATTGTCAAGTACAGCCGACCTCAAGCAAACCTGTCCATCGATTATTGTTTGAGCTGCATCTCTCCCCTTGTACAACGGAGGATTCCGTACTGGTGATCCGCGAAAAGGATGACTACAGTGAAGAGTTCCAGCACCTAACCCGTGATTTTTATCTGAAGATGTAGCAATTAAAGATGTGATCTAAAGCGCGATCCATCTATAATGTGCGCCCTGTTTTAAGACAGAGCCTTTCAACGCTTGTGGAGTAATTATTTGTGATTAAAACCTTTGCCGACCTCGAACTCGATCCAATATTGCTTGAAGCGATCGAAGAAATGGGCTTTAGCCGCCCAACCCAAGTTCAGGCTGAAGCAATTCCGCAAGCTCTGGATGGCCGTGATGTCTTAGCCTCGGCCCCTACGGGTACAGGTAAAACGGCTGCATTTGCCATTCCAGCACTGCAATACTTGCTTGATTTTCCACGCCGTAAACCGGGCCCTGCGCGGATTTTGATCCTCACACCGACTCGTGAACTGGCGATGCAAGTCGCTGAACAAGCACAAGCGCTGGCTAAAAATACTCGCCTGAACATTTTCACCATTACGGGTGGGGTTCAGTACCAAGAACACGCCGATATTCTGGCCACCACTCAAGATATCGTGGTCGCAACACCAGGACGTCTGCTGGAATACATTGATGCTGAGCGTTTTGACTGTCGTGCGATTGAATGGCTAATTCTCGATGAAGCGGACCGTATGCTGGATATGGGCTTTGGTCCAACCGTTGATCGCCTCTCGACCGAGTGCCGCTGGCGTAAACAAACCCTACTGTTCTCGGCTACTTTAGAAGGCCGTGGTGTGGAAGGGTTTACTGCCGATCTATTAAAAGATCCCGCACATGTCGATGCGGAACCTCCACGCCGTGAACGTAAGAAAATTTCGCAGTGGTACCACCGCGCCGATGACATGCCGCATAAAGTGGAACTGCTGAAAAAGATCCTGACCGAGCAAGCTGAACGTTCAATTGTGTTTTTGAAAACTCGTGAGCGTCTCGCTGACCTGCGTGCTGAGCTGGAAAAAGCCCAGATCCCGTGTGCATGGATCCAAGGTGAAATGCCTCAAGATCGACGTAACAATGCGATCAGCCGTTTCCGTGAAGGCGATGTCAATATTCTGCTGGCTACCGATGTGGCTGCGCGTGGTATCGATGTGCCAGACATCAGCCATGTAATTAACTTTGACTTGCCACGCAGTGCTGACGTCTACCTACACCGTATCGGTCGCACCGGACGTGCAGGGAAAAAAGGCATCGCCATTTCACTGGTTGAAGCGCACGACCAACCTATGATGGCGCGTGTTGAGCGTTACATCAAAGAAGAAGTCAAAGAACGTTTTATTGATGGCCTACGCCCTAAACACAAAAAACCTGTGTTTAAGAAAAAGAAAAAAGACACCAAAAAAGCAACGGATAAAGGCACCGCGAAAAAGAAAACCGCAAGCAAAGCAAGAACGGCAAAGAAAAAATAACCGCCGAAACCTGATGACAAAAAAGCCGATGATTTCTCATCGGCTTTTTTATATCCGAGATTAAAAATAAAGGCGCGCTCTAAAGTAGGCACGCCTTCATCTCAGTCAGACTAAGTATTAGTGCTCACGAGTGGCGCGGAATTTCACCTCAGGCGAACGCTCCTGTGCCAAGTTGAGGTTAACCATGGTTGGCGCAATGTAAGCGAGGTTGTCACCACCATCGAGCGCAAGGTTACTCTGGTTCTTACGTTTGAACTCTTCAAACTTCTTCACATCGTCACACTCAACCCAACGTGCTGTCGCTACGTTAACGCCTTCATAGATGGCTTCAACGTTATATTCCGATTTCAGACGCGATACCACCACATCAAACTGCAGCACACCCACCGCACCAACGATCAGATCATTGTTTTGTAGTGGACGAAAAACCTGTACCGCACCTTCCTCAGAAAGTTGCACTAAGCCTTTCAGCAGTTGCTTTTGCTTCAGTGGATCACGCAGACGAATACGGCGGAACAATTCAGGCGCGAAGTTCGGAATACCCGTAAATTTCAGCGTTTCACCTTGGGTAAAGGTATCACCAATCTGGATCGTACCGTGGTTATGCAGACCGATAATATCACCTGCAAAGGCTTCTTCTGCGCGTGCGCGGTCGCCCGCCATGAAGGTTACCGCATCGGAAATGCTGATCTGCTTACCAAGGCGCACATGGTTCATCTTCATGCCTTGCTTGTAAGTACCTGAAACAATACGTACGAAAGCAATACGGTCACGGTGTTTTGGATCCATGTTGGCTTGAATTTTAAACACGAAGCCACTGAATTTTTCTTCGCTCGCGTCCACCACACGTTCTGCCGCTTGACGAGGCATTGGTGATGGAGCCCATTGCGTCAGGCCATCCAGCATATGGTCAACCCCAAAGTTACCCAGAGCCGTACCAAAGAACACCGGTGTCAATTCACCTTGCAAGAACAACTCACGATCAAACTCATGAGACGCACCCAGTACCAGTTCCAGCTCTTCACGCAATTGCGCGGCTAAGTCTTCACCCACTGCCTTATCCAGCTCAGGGTTATCTAAGCCTTTCACGATGCGTTCGTCTTGAATGGTGTGACCTTGACCCGTTGAGTACAAAATCGTTTCATCACGGTGGATATGGTAAACACCTTTAAACTCTTTACCACAACCGATTGGCCATGTGATGGGCGAACAAGCGATTTTCAGCTCATTTTCCACTTCATCCAGCAATTCCATCGGGTCACGAATTTCACGGTCAAGTTTGTTCATAAAAGTCACGATCGGCGTATCACGCAGACGAGTGACTTCCATCAATTTACGAGTACGATCCTCAACACCTTTCGCCGCATCGATCACCATCAAGCAAGAGTCAACCGCGGTCAAAGTACGGTAGGTATCTTCCGAGAAGTCTTCGTGTCCTGGGGTATCTAAAAGGTTAACCAGACTATCGCCATAAGGAAACTGCATCACTGAGGTGGTCACCGAAATACCACGCTCTTTTTCCATTTCCATCCAGTCTGATTTAGCGTGTTGGTTTGAGCCACGGCCTTTTACCGTACCCGCGACTTGAATCGCACGTCCGAATAACAGAACTTTTTCAGTAATCGTGGTTTTACCCGCATCAGGGTGCGAGATGATCGCGAAAGTACGGCGTTTTGACACTTCGCCGAAATAGGGTGTAGTTGACATCAACAGATTCTCTTATTGCTCAGTTAGCCTAACGTAAGCTCACTAGCGTTTCGGTTCAAATTTGCGCGGTATTCTCCCCTATCTTGGCGCTGGGAGCAACTTCACTGCAACGAATGCGCAATTTCCTATTTTCTCACACTGGTTTTAATTAATTTATCAATAAACATGAACTATAACTGTAGAGAGTCGACAACAATAAAGTGGACCCATGACCAAATTTCGAAAGATTCATTCACTTGCCTTTAAGCAAGCCAAAAGTGTTTTTTTAGTCTCGGTTTTATTGGGGCTCTTTTTTAGTGTGTATCACACTTTGTCTGACTTACATCAAGAGCAGAGCAAGGTTCAAGAACACTATAACTTTAAGTTGTCACAAAGTTATGAAAATGCCAGTCAGGCGGCTTATCATCTCAATAATCTCCTCGCAGAGCAGGTTGCCGAAACCTTGATGCAGGATCCCGGTGTTTTCAAAGTTGAGATTATGGATGATTTTGGGGATTTGATGACTCGTCAAGAACGGGAGATCAGTAAACAGAATATGTTGGTCAGTGTGCTTGCTAACTACCTTACTCCCTCCATATCCATGTTCAGCGCAGAGTTACATCAACCCAATTCAAATGAGGTGGTAGGCAAACTGAGTTTTTACATTGATGGATCTTCAATTGCCAAGGAGTTTATCGCCAAAACAACCCGTATCATCTTGTTTGACCTTTTGCGCAATACCTTGCTGACCACCATTTTGCTGATCTTCTTCTATCAAAAGCTCTCTCGTCCTATCACTATGCTGATCGGCTGGGTGAATTCATTGAACGATGCGCAACGCTCACCACTACCACCAAGGCTCAATCAAGATGATGAACTGAGCGAGCTAGCCTCCACTTTTCAATCGGTGTGGAAAGGTAAAGAGTTAGCAGAATCTAAACTCAATCAGCTCGCTTATTACGACAGTTTGACTGGGCTTGCCAATCGCAGCTTACTACTGCAAAAGATCAGTGATGCTATCACCAAAGCACAACATTCACATACCACTGGCGCGCTGTTTTATCTTGACCTAGATCGCTTCAAAACCATTAATGATTCACTCGGCCATACCATTGGCGATCAATTGATAAAAGCCGTGGCGATGCGGATGGAGGCGTGGGCAAACCATGACTATCTCTCGGCTCGCATTGGAGGCGATGAATTTGCAGTGCTGATCCCATCACTCGCACCACATAAAGCCGAGGAAGTGGCCAAGCAGCTACTTACCCTGATTTCAAATCCCTATACTGTGGATGATCACCAACTGTACTGCACCGTCAGTATAGGAATTTCGATTTTTCCCTCTGTCGGGATCAGTAATATTGATGTATTGCGCCAAGCGGATACTGCTCTCTATCGCGCCAAAGCCAGTGGGCGGAATAAATTCATGTTCTATGAACCTGAAATGCAGGCGCAGGTCGAATCTTTCTTAGAGATAGAGAAAGGATTACATGAAGCGCTTAACCAACATCAGCTAGAACTTTATTACCAACCTCAAGTGGATGAACAACACCATATCATTGGCGTTGAAGCACTGATCCGTTGGAACCACCCCAAACGTGGACTGCTTCCCCCCGGCGTTTTCATGCCAATCGCCGAAGAGACAGGACAGATTTTACCAATTGGAAATTGGATTATTGAGCAAGCTTGCTATCAATATGCTCAGTGGTTAAAGCTAGGTATTTTACCCGCACATTTTCGACGTTTAGCCATCAATATCAGCCCATTACAATTTGCTCAAGACTCTTTTATTGAACAAATCAATCATGCACTGTACCAAGCGGGGATCACTGGAGAACGAATAGAGTTAGAGATCACGGAAAGTCTGCTGCTTGAGAATGTAGAAAGTGCAATTCAAAAAATGGCTCAATTGAAAGAGAGCCAAATCAGTATCTCAATCGATGATTTCGGCACCGGTTACTCTTCGTTGCGCTATCTTAAGCATCTTGCTGTAGATGTGCTAAAAATCGACCGTTCTTTCGTTAATCAACTGCATCAGGATGACAATGATCAAGCGATTGTCGATGCTATTTTGGCGATTGCTCGAAAACTCAACTTGGAAGTGATCGCGGAAGGGGTGGAAGATACCTCAGAGCTTGCAGCACTCAAACAATTAGGTTGCCACCAGTTTCAAGGCTATCTGTTTGACAAACCGTTGCGTGCAGAAGAAATCACACAGCGCTTTATCAACAACAGTTACCGGAAAATTCAGAGCGCCCCCCTCCCCTCGGATAGCTTACAAAAATAGATAGCTCATAATAATGGCATCTTCATTTTTGCCATTGGCAGCAGGGTAATAATTGATACGACGATCAATTTCATTAAAGCCCGCATCTTGGTAAAGATGAAACGCACGCAGATTACTTTCACGCACCTCTAACCAAGCACTCTCTGCTCTTTGCCGCTCACACATACCAATAAAATGCTCGAGTAATTGCTTTCCGTAACCTTGGCCCTGCCTTGCTGGATCAATGGCAATATTCAGCAAAGTCACTTCACCGACAATATTCTGCGCGTAGAAATACCCCACCACCTGCTGATCCACCAACATCACCTGATGGCAAGCCCCACGGCTATTAAGATCACGCACCAAAGACTCAGCCCAAGGATGAGAATGTGCGGCACGCTCGATGCGCCATACCGCATCCAAATGCTCAGATTGCATAGTCGTAAATAATGAACTCATGACGCACTTCCTTGATAAGCACAGATCTGTTGCCACAGGTCACGGCGGTATTGAGTATGACCATCAATTTCAGCCAAACGCGGTGAATGGAGTTGTTTTTGAGCATGATGAGATTGGGGATCACACCCAGCAAACCAAATCCACTCTAACCCGTTGTAAGCTAAATTATTGAGTTGCGATGGAGTGATATAGCGAACCATCGCCAATTCAAGCTGAAAGCTTTTGAGGATCCTCTCCAGAAACAAGATTTCAGAGCCTTGCGGTGGCTCACTTGCCACGAGCAAAAGTCGACAATCTTGGGCAAGAGATTGTTTAGCAGATTCAAACCCAGCCAATCGCTCTGGATGGATCAATTCCCATTGTTGGATGCCCATCGCCGACAAATAATGTGAAGAAGAAAGCATAATATGACTCGCAACCGTTCTAGGCAGCAATGCTAACAAACAGAGGATTAGCGACTCAAGCGCTACTGAGAAAAAGGAGCCAAAACACTCCCTTTTCAGCAGAGGAAGGATTAGAACACCGAAAATTCAGGGCTGAACTCGATAAGACCACACCGACCATCAAGCTCTCTTTCCCATAAAGCAACAACACGGAAAGCACCTTGCGGCACATCCCAAACACAATTGAGCTGATATTGCGCTGCGTCTTCAAAACCAAAACGTGAGTAATACGCAGGATCGCCAAGCACCACACAAGCTGGATAACCTAGTTCCCCTAAAGAACTTAAGCCTTCTTTCACCAACTCTGCAGCAATACCTTGGCGGCGGTATTCTTCTTTTACCGACAACGGCGCTAAACCTTGCCAATTTAAATCTTCACCCTCCAAGGTTACAGGGCTGAACATCACATGCCCGATGATTTCCCCTTCATCATCACAGGCCACCAGTGACAAAGTTCGCCGTCCATTTTCACGTAACGCCATCACTAAATTGGCTTCGGCCTCTGTCGGGAAAACCGTTTTCAACAGTGCATCGACGGCCAAAATATCGGCCGGTGCTTCAGTTCGAATAAGCATTAATAACCTCTTGAGATGAGTTTGGCGTTTGCATCCCTTTATGCACAAAATCCGCCAACTGGTGAAGCAAAATCTGTAAAGGTTTGGGTAATTGTTGCAGATCCACGCTATCCATCAGGTTTTTAACCTCTAAACCGAGCTCAGTATCCCCTTCGATCGATAAACGACGTTGGAAAAACAGCGTGTCAGGATCTTCTTTACGACCAGCAATCAGCACCAAATCATTCAAATTACCGCTAAAGCTAACATCTTCACGAACAGGAGCATCCGCCACTACTAACTTCTCGTTTTGATAACTGATAAACCAACATAAGTTCATATCCTTCACTTCAACTTTGAGCCATTTCTCTTCGAGAAACTCAAAGTCCCCGTCCTGCAAGGCTTCGCGGAATACCAAACCCATTGCATCAAGCAAGGCTTTTTTTTGAACGTTTTGGGGTAATAAGTGGATTGGAGATCGCAAAATTGAAGCTGCGTTCAGAACCAGTTGAGTGCGAATCTTGTTTAACACGAGCGTTATCCGTTACCTTGCTAGTCAGTCTGCGCTCATCATACTGGATGTCAGTACACGGATTCCTGTTATGTATCAAAAATAACTTCAGTCCGAGAACCTTTTCTACTGTGGAAATCACAGTTATAGTTAGTGGGTTACCGAATTGGTAACGCTATACCCCAACTAACAGTGCAGTTTGGATATCAATATGATGATGGACAGCGTCGCACCCTGTCACTAGCGAAAAGTCTCGCTAACCAAACTGGTGTATTTGTGGAAGGGGATATTATAAAAATCATCGCGCATGAACAGTTGGTAGTATTTTAAATGCCTGCTCAAACCTTATCTCAACTCACGCATTGGTTTGCAAAAATAACGTCGCACAGCCCGTTCTTTTTTGCCATCCTCAATGATCAACACAACTATGTGATGGTCAATGAAAGGTATTGTGATATCGCAGGACTTTCTAGTGAAGAGATGGTCGGGATGAGTGATAGCCAGGTTTTGGGTGAACATTTTTATCGCCACCTCAAACCTTTCTATGATCGTGCATTTAAAAATGAACATATCGAATCTGAGTTGATACTTAGTGAGATCGATCTTGAAACCAGCTTACATTTTTCCCTTTCTCCCATCTTGATGAACGACCAAGTACAGTATGTGGTGTTTCATGCAATTGACACCTCAGAAAAGCAAATTCTGGTACGTTCTTTAGAAGAATCAGAAAACAAGTACGCGCTTCTCACAACCTTACTGCCCGATGGTTTGATGATGGTGGAAAACGACTGCATCATCTCAGCCAACCCATCTGCGGCTCGTCTGCTTGGTTTTGAAAACTCCCAAAAACTATTGGGGGAAAATTTCTCAAGGCTGTTTATTGATGAGAAAACCAAGACAGTCTTTTCATCACAATTAGCATCACTGCTTACTGAAAAACCTCTGGTCTGCCTGACGGGGCCCAGATGTGGTTTTGAGCGAAAAGTTCAGTTGCACGCCGGCAGCACATTAATGCTCGGTAACCAATCGCAATTGATCTTATTGCAAGATGCTGATGAAGCACCAAAACAGCTCTCCGCCACCACCCAAGTCGATGCTCATATTGACAATCTAACAGGGCTGTACAACCGACACGGGTTTACTAAACGCTTAGAGCAATGCATCCAAAATGAAACCCCTTTAGTGTTGCTTTACCTCGACATTGATAACTTCAAAAACATCAACGATTCCCTTGGCCATCACATCGGTGACAAAGTTATCAAAGAAGTGGCTGCGCGCCTGAAACGACTTCTGCCGCAGCAAGCGATACTCGGCCATTTAGGCGGTGATGAATTCGGTTTGATTTTACCTGAGCCAGAACACAACCGTTCGGAGGAAATGCTGGCAGATCGCATCATTTCATTGATCAATCAGCCTTTTGATCTCCACCATTTCAGTAAACGTTTAGCTTGTTCCATCGGCAGCGTACGTTATCCTGGTGATGGTAACGATGCCCGCGTGCTACTGCAAAATGCGGATACCGCCATGTATGAAGCTAAAGAGCGTGGAAGAAATCGTCTCATCAAGTTCAACGATCAGATGAACAAAGAAGCACGTATGCGCCTTTGGTTAGAGATCGAACTGCAAAAAGCGCTGCAACAAAATGGGCTAGAAGTGTGGTATCAGCCGAAAGTCAATGCGCGTGATTTTAGTATCAATGGTGCAGAAGCTTTGGTGCGTTGGAAGCATCCAGTAGAAGGTTATATCAGCCCAGGGGCTTTCATTCCTGTTGCAGAAAAAGCGGGCTTGATCGAGCATTTAGGCCGCGTGGTAATGCGTGAAGTATTTGCCACAGTTAAACGTTGGAAACTGCAAGGCATTCTCCCAGGGCGTGTGGCCATCAACATCTCACCAGAACAATTTGGCAATCCACAGCTCATCGACTATTTAGAGAAACTGCTCAGAGCAACGGGAGTGGATCCAAGCTGCATTACGTTTGAACTGACCGAAAGTGCAGTAATGAGCGACAGTGAACATACCCAACAAATGCTCAATGCGATCAAAAAACTTGGTTTCACCTTATCGATCGATGACTTTGGTACAGGTTACTCTTCCTTAGCTTATTTAGCGCGGTTTCCGATTGATGAACTCAAAATCGATCGCGCCTTTATCAGTGACATCGATACACTGCCCAAACAACTCACCGTTATCGAAAATATCATCAATTTGGGGCGTTCACTGAATCTGACTGTCGTTGCGGAAGGAGTAGAAACTCAGCAGCAAGCGACTTTGCTTTCCAATCTCAATTGCCACTCAATTCAAGGTTTCCATTTCTATCGTCCTCAGCCCAAACATGAAGTCGAAGAGTTGTTTGCGCAAAACCGTCGCCACCGCAAATCCCTCTAAGGGGTTAATTTTGCTCTGATTAGCCGAAACCTGCCTTACATCAAATCGGCATTGCTCAATCCTTCCTAAAATGCTTCCACTATTCCCTGAATTCAGAGCCTTACGCTATGGAACTTCTCTGTCCGGCCGGAAACTTGCCGGCCCTGAAAACAGCGATTGATTGTGGCGCCGATGCGGTTTACATCGGTTTCAAAGATGATACAAACGCTCGCCATTTTGCTGGCCTTAACTTTAGCGGCAAAAAACTGGAAAAAGCGGTTCAGTATGTCCATGACCACCGTAAAAAAATTCATATCGCTCTCAACACTTTTGCGCATCCGAATGGATTTGAGCGTTGGACGAATGCGGTTGATCAGGCGGCGGATCTGGGTGTGGATGCCTTGATCATTGCTGATATTGCGGTACTTGAGTACGCGGCACGTCAATACCCGCACCTTGAACTGCACCTTTCCGTGCAAGCATCAGCCACCAACGTGAAAGCGGTTGAGTTCTACCATCAGAACTTTAACGTCAAACGTGTCGTTCTGCCGCGTGTACTTTCCATTCATCAAGTCAAACAGCTTTCACGTAATATTCCACAAGGTGTTGAGCTAGAAGTGTTTGCTTTTGGCAGTCTGTGCATCATGTCAGAAGGGCGTTGCTATCTTTCATCCTACATGACGGGCGAATCGCCCAATACGGTTGGGGCTTGCTCGCCTGCTAAATATGTTCGTTGGCAAGAGACAGAATCAGGGCTTGAATCTCGCTTGAACGAAATTTTAATTGATAAGTACGCGGCCGGCGAAAATGCAGGTTACCCTACGCTGTGCAAAGGGCGATTTATTGCAGAGATTGAAGGTGAAAGTAAGTGCTATCACGCTCTGGAAGAGCCAACCAGTTTAAACACCTTATCACTGTTACCTGAGCTGTTTGCCGCGAATGTGGCTTCCGTGAAAATTGAAGGGCGTCAACGCAGCCCCGCGTATGTCGAACAAGTTACTCGCACCTGGCGCGCGGCGATTGATCGCTATCTGGCCAACCCAATGCAATATCACGTTGAGCCCAAGTGGAATGCGGCTTTGGCCAATGTATCAGAAGGTACCCAAACCACGCTCGGTGCTTATCACCGTCAATGGCAATAAGGTCTCACGATTATGAAATATGCTTTAGGTCCTCTACTCTATTTCTGGCCAAAACAGGATGTTGAGAGCTTCTATACCCAAGCTGCAGCGAGCATGGCAGATGTGATTTATCTCGGCGAAACGGTCTGCTCAAAACGCCGCGAGATGAAACCTCAACACTGGTTTGAGATTGCTAAATCGCTCTCTGATGCGGGTAAGCAAGTGGTACTTTCCACCATGGCACTGCTCGAAGCGCCGAGTGAAATCAATGTGATGAAAAAGTACATTGATAATGGTGATTTTGCGATTGAAGCCAATGATGTTTCAGCCATTCAGATGGCCCATGAAAAAGGCATTCCTTTTATTGTTGGACCTGCGGTGAACACCTACAATGCACACACACTGAAGCTGTTCTTAAAGCAAGGCATGATCCGTTGGTGTATGCCAGTTGAGCTATCGCGTGACTGGTTAATCAACACCTTACAACAGTGTGATGACTTGGGCATCCGCAGCCAATTTGAAGTGGAAGTATTCAGCCACGGTTACTTGCCACTGGCTTATTCAGCACGCTGTTTCACTGCGCGAGCCGAAAACCGCGCCAAAGATGAATGTGAAACCTGCTGTATTCGCTACCCAACCGGAATTCAAGTAGCGAGCCAGGAGGGGCAATCGGTATTTAACCTCAATGGCATTCAAACCCAGTCGGGCTATTGCTACAACTTGGTGAATGATTTGCCAAGCATGACAGGATTAGTCGATGTAGTACGTTTAAGTCCATTAGGTATTGAAACATTCCAGCATCTTGAGCAATTCAAGGCCAACGAACAAGGCCAGAACCCACAGCTCATTAAGAATCGCCAATGCAACGGCTATTGGCATCAATTAGCGGGGCTAGCTGTTAAAAATAACTGAGCCAGTGCAACAAGGGTTGCTTATTGGCAACCCTTTTTTCTACCCCTAATTATACATAAGAGACTTGCGGCGCTTTCCCTATTTTTCTGACATCACGCCATAGCATGATCGCCACCCCAGTACTCAGCACAATATTGGAGATGGGCAGCGCAATCCACACACCACTTAAACCAAAAAACTTCGGCAAAATAAACAGAAATGGCAACATAATCGACATGTTCCCCACGGTAATGAACATGGCTTTACCACCGCGATTGGTCGATTGATAATAGGCGGCACTCACCACCAAGAAACCATCCAAATACATAGCAAACAGATGAAGCTTGATGCCCATTTGCGCACCAGCCATCAACTCGCTGTCATTGGAGTTAAAAATCGCAATCGCCAGCTCAGGGAATAGATTGAGCAGCACCACAAACACCATGCCCCCCAATACCGCTATCCCCATTGCTAAGCGCAGCAGTTTACGAATATGGTCATAATTGCGTGCACCAAAATGGTAACTGGCCAATGGCTGCATGCCGTTGGCAATGCCTTCTACCGTCAAATAGTAAATCGTTACGATATAGCCCATCACCGCATAAGCACCAACCATCACCGCGTTGCCATACTCAATCATCAAAGTGTTATGTAACGCCACCATGGTGGAACCATAGGCGTACATGAAAAAACTTGAAACACCAATCGCGAAGATCTTAGGCAACATGTGCCACTCCAGCCTCAAACAACGGCGCGTTAAACGCATATTGGCTCGCTTTGAGAAGAAATAGGCCAACCCCAATGAGGTCACCACGAATTGAGCAAGCGTGGTCGCGATCGCCGCCCCCGTGAGTTCCCAGTCAAGCCATGCGATAAACAGATAATCAAGAGCGATATTGGTCAACGCACCGATCACCATCAACAAAGTCGCCAAATTGGGGCTGTGGTCGTTACGCAGCAGAAACGGCATCGCAATCGAGCCTAAAGTAAAAATGCAGCCTACGATCAACACTTGCAGATACTGCAAACCTAATTCAAACACCCGCCCTTGTGCGCCTTGCCAATGTAGAAAATCATCCGCCATAAACCACAGAATAAATGCTACGAATGGAGTGAGTAACAGTAAGCTCATTAGCCCCGTAGCAAGAATACGCTTGGCACTATCAGTATCACCCTCTCCTTGTTTAATCGAGGAAAGCGCACCAGTCCCCACCCCAACCAACATCCCGATACCGAGGATGGTACCGATCACTGGCCAAGCCACATTGATCCCTGCAAGCCCTTCAGCCCCGACATAGTGGCCGATGAAAATGCCATCTACCACTTGGTACAGACCATTAACCAGCATCGCAGCCACCGTAGGAATGGTATAGCGAACAAACTGTCGGTAAATTGATCGATTCATCATAAAGATATATCTACTTAGTTAGTTTATCTAATAAAATTACCGCTAGCGTAATGCTTTACCTAGCAGAAGATCCAACATTAAAGCCTCTTCAGAAGACAGATTTTGCGCGACTTGCTGCGCTAAGATTTGATAGACTTTCGCTTCACTGACCAAATGCAACTCAGCTTGCTCCGTCAATTCAAAAAGCTGTGAACGGGCATCCTCTTCGCACTGAACTCGTTTCACCAACCCCCGCCGCTCAAGCTTTTTTAGCATGTTAGATGCGGAAGGCTTACTTACCTCCAATGCCTGAGCCAGATCAGTCAAACGAATCGCTTGAGGTGCATTTTGAATGACTTTCAGGTAGTCATATTCATTAAAACTGAGCTGAGCGAGCGGATCTTCTTTGCTATATCTGCGCCAAACCTTTGCAGCAAAGCGCTCCATTTTCTCTAAATTAACATCGAGCATGACAAACAACCACTAGTTAGCAATGCTAACTATATTGCCAAATTCTCAGCCATAAAAAAAGCCGCAATATGCGGCTTTTTTTATCATCAAGGAGTGACACTATTGTGTCAGTGATTCAGCTTTTACTCTTGCCAGATGCTCTTCACGCACTTGCTGATAAATTCGGCCTAACTCAAGGAATGAGTAGCGATGCTCTACGTATTCATAGACATTGAATGAAATCGCGAGCTTATACAGAGAAAGAGCATGGGCCAGCTCTCCTTGCATCTGATAACGCTTACCTAGATAGAAGTATGCCTCTGTGAGGCGCTGTGCCAACAGATCATTTTCTCGTGACGCCGAAATAATCGCTTTAAAGGCCACCTCTTCTGAAAGCTGATCAAGCATCAAACCCACCAATACCCAGCCCCACTGCTCATCATGCTGTTTATAACGCTCAAGCAGATCGGCTCGCGCCTTGACAACATCAACATCGCTTTCAATGATGTATAGCCATAATGCGCGAAACGGGTCTTGCGGATCTTGCTGGTAATGTTGTTGAATCTCTTCCAATGCCAGTTGCGGACGCTCTCCGTAATAGAGCGCAATCGCACGGTTGCGTACCGCATATTCATTACTGGGATCTAACTCTAGCGTGGAATCAAAAGATTCATACGCTGCATCAAACTCGCCCGCTTCGGTGTAATACACCCCAAGTAAATTAAACACATCTGGCTGAGCAGGATTGATAGATAAAGACTGAGTAAAATCGAGCCGTGCTAAATCACGTAAACCGACACTATCGTAATAGTTGCCGCGTTCAAAAAGCATTTTGGCACGCACTTCCGGTTCAAGATCCGTGCGCTGCAATAATTGGCTCAAACGAGCAATTTGAACTTCTTGCTGAATCGAGGCTTGCAGTGGTATCGCCATCGGCGGATAAAGCCACTGGGAAGAAGATTCAGGCTGTGAGGCACACCCAGACAGCAGAGCCAATCCAATCACTGCGGCAGGGAATCGAAACCATTTCACTCATCGTACTCCTGTGGGATTTCGCATAAAAAAGGGAGCGAATTACGCTCCCTTTATAGCACGCTTTTGTTTAGAAAAGTAAAAGTGCTGTTGTTTTTGCCGAAAACGAAAAATTATTCCGCTTGTGGCGCTACTTCAGCAGCCGCTTCCGCTGGCGTTTCAACCGCTTCTTTCATACTGAGACGAACACGGCCTTGACGGTCAATTTCAAGCACTTTAACTTGAACTTCTTGGCCTTCAGTCAGGTAATCAGACACTTTCTCTACACGCTTATCAGCGATTTGAGAGATGTGTACTAGGCCATCTTTACCAGGAAGAATCGTTACAAACGCACCGAAGTCCGCTAGACGAGCCACTTTACCCGTGTAGATAACACCCACTTCAACTTCTGCAGTGATTTCTTGAATACGACGAATCGCTTCTTTCGCTTGATCACCGTCAGTTGCTGCGATCTTGATCGTGCCGTCATCTTCGATCTCGATCGTAGTGCCCGTTTCTTCAGTCAGCTGACGAATTACCGCACCGCCTTTACCGATCACGTCTTTGATCTTATCTACACTGATTTTCATGGTGTGGATACGTGGAGCAAATTCAGAGATATCACTACGTGCAGCAGAGATCGCTTGATCCATCACAGACAGAATGTGCAGACGAGCACCTTTTGCTTGGTTCAGTGCAATTTGCATGATCTCTTTAGTGATACCTTCGATCTTGATGTCCATCTGCAGTGCAGTAACACCTGTTGCGGTACCCGCTACTTTAAAGTCCATGTCGCCTAGGTGGTCTTCATCACCCAGAATGTCAGACAGAACTACGAAATCATTTTCTTCTTTCACCAGACCCATTGCGATACCCGCAACAGAAGCCTTGATTGGTACACCCGCATCCATCAGAGCCAAAGATGAACCACACACAGAAGCCATTGAAGATGAGCCGTTCGATTCAGTAATCTCAGAAACCACACGTACAGTGTATGGGAACTCGTCTACTGAAGGCATAACTGCTGCGATACCACGCTTAGCCAAACGGCCGTGACCGATTTCGCGACGCTTAGGAGAACCTACAAAGCCAGTTTCACCTACACAGTATGGAGGGAAGTTGTAGTGCAGTAGGAAGTGGTCTTTCTTCTCGCCAGTCAGTTCATCAATGATCTGTGCGTCACGTTGAGTACCCAGAGTTGCTGTTACCAGAGCCTGAGTTTCACCGCGCGTGAACAGCGCTGAACCGTGAGTACGTGGCAGAACGCCAGTACGTACATCAAGAGCACGAACCATGTCTTTTTCACGGCCATCAATACGTGGGTTACCCGCGATGATGCTACGACGTACAACGGTTTTTTCCAAATCGTGGAAAATAGTGTGAATTTCTTTTGCATCCAACGCTTCGTTTTCAGCCAGCAGAGCCGCGCTCACTTCAGCACTGATTTCATGGATGCGAGCATAACGCGCCATTTTTTCAGTGATTTGGTACGCTTCAACCAGACGTGTTTCTGCTAGAGCAGCCACTTTCGCTTTCAGCTCAGTGTTTTCAGCTGGAGCAACCCATTCCCATGCTGGAGTTGCCACTTCAGCTGCGAATTCGTTGATTGCATTGATAACGGCTTGTTGTTGATCGTGACCAAACACAACCGCTGCCAGCATCTCTTCTTCAGTTAGAATTTGAGCTTCTGATTCAACCATCAGCACAGCGTTGTCAGTACCCGCAACAACCAGATCCAAACGAGACTGTTTCAGCTCTTTTTCGCTTGGGTTTAGAACCAGTTGACCATCAATGTGGCCTACACGAGCTGCACCGATTGGGCCATTGAATGGAAGGCCAGAAATCGCCAGCGCTGCAGAAGTACCGATCATAGAAATGATGTCAGGTTGTACGTCTGGGTTAACAGAAACGACAGTGACAATCACTTGCACTTCGTTAGTGAAACCATCTGGGAACAGTGGGCGGATCGGGCGGTCGATCAGACGTGCTGTCAACGTTTCGCCTTCAGAAGGACGACCTTCGCGCTTAAAGAAACCACCAGGGATTTTACCTGCAGCGTAAGTACGCTCTTGGTAGTTTACAGTCAGAGGGAAGAAATCTTGACCCACAACGGCTTCTTTCTTACCAACGACGCTGACGAACACTGCGGTGTCGTCCATGGTTGCCATAACTGCTGCCGTTGCTTGGCGAGCCATAACACCGGTTTCTAGAGTAACGGTGTGGTTACCGTACTGAAACGTTTTTACTACTGGTTTTTCGAACATGAGTATTCCTTATTCTCAGGACAAGCCTGAAATCAAATCATCAATACTCAAAGCACTACGAATCGCGACTAGTAAAAAAAGACTGAAACTTGGGGAAATAGTCGAGAGAACAATCTGTTTTTAATAGCCGCGACCTTTTGGTCGACTGCGGTGACGGTAATGCCATGAGTACAAACTTGCTCAGTCACGCGAACTGAACGGCGGGTAGTATAAACTACTTAACGGAAGGATAGCTAATTTAGAGTGCAAATTTAGGCTGCAAAAAAGGGGCTTTCGCCCCTTTTCTGTACAAACTGTGCTTTGCAGCGACGAATTAACGACGCAGACCTAGACGTTTGATCAGATCTTGGTAACGAGACAGATCTTTGCCTTTCAGGTAGTCCAGCAGCTTACGACGGCTTGAAACCATGCGCAGCAGACCACGACGGCTGTGGTGATCGCCTTTGTGTGCTTGGAAGTGACCTTGCAGGTGGTTGATAGAAGCAGTCAGCAGTGCTACTTGTACTTCTGGTGAACCAGTGTCATTTTCACAACGTGCGTATTCAGCAACGATTGCTGCTTTAGTTTCTGCATTCAGAGACATAATTCTCTCCTAAAGAGTTTGAGGTTTAAGTTTGTGTCAGCCAATCTCTGATTCAGCCGACACGAGAAGCGCGAATTATAGGGAATAATCCTGACTCGCACAAGCGGAATGTCTCGCCATCAAACGAGCCATCCTGCAGGTTTATTCGCCGTAAACGACTAAGCGTTTCGGCGCTACCTTGCCGTTATCGTCAATCTCACCAACGCCAAGAAACAACTTCTGTTCACCGCCAGTGATGCGCACCATACCATCGGTTGGCGCACCAGAAACCTGCACCGCTTGTCCATGCTGCACAAGCTGCATCAGCTCTGGGATCACGTTGACTTCTGGTAACGCTTCCACGGCGGTATCCATCGGCAGTAATAGCGGATCGAGAACGTCAGAAACCGTCTTTTCATCACGATGGGCTTGTTCAACTAATGTATTGAGCTGCTCTAGTGTCACCATTCGTTCATACGGATAGTTAGCGACACCGACACGACGCAGCATAGTCACATGTGCGCCGCAACCCAGCATCTCACCCAGATCATCGACGATGGTACGGATGTAGGTGCCTTTTGAGCAGTGCACTTCCATCTCCACTTCATCGCCTTCGAAACGATGCAGCTCGATTTCATACACGGTGATCTTGCGTGCTTCACGCGGTACTTCAATGCCCTGTCGAGCGTATTCGTAGAGTGGACGGCCTTGGTATTTCAACGCTGAGAACATGGATGGGACTTGATCGGTCTCACCGCGAAACTTTTCAATACACGCAAGAAGCGTATCGCGTTCCACATTAACAGGACGCGTTTGTACCACTTGCCCATCAGAATCTGACGTATCGGTACGTTCGCCCAATTTTGCGATCACGCGATAACGTTTATCGGAATCAAGCAGAAACTGAGAAAACTTTGTGGCTTCACCGAGGCAGATCGGCAGCATGCCGGTCGCCAGAGGGTCAAGTGCGCCGGTATGGCCAGCTTTTTCAGCACCATAGAGACGTTTAACTTTTTGCAAAGCGTCGTTGGAGGAAATTCCTGTCGGCTTATCCAACAGAATCACACCGTGGATAACCCGACCTTTACGTCGACGAGCCATTACGCTTCGTCCTCATCACGACCAGCTTCATGCATACGACGCTTATCACTGTTGATCACTTCCGTTACTAGGTTTGACATGCGCATACCTTCAACCAAAGTGTTGTCGTAGTAGAAGCGAATTTCTGGTGTCAAACGTAAGCGGATTTGCTTACCTAACATCATACGGATTTGCACTTCGTGCTCACGTAAAGCAGCCAAGCAAGATTCTGGTGTTTGCTCACCGATGCACAGGAATGTCACGAACACTTTGGCGTAAGCCAGATCGCGCGACACTTCTACATCAGAAATGGTCACCATACCTAGACGAGAATCGCGCACTTCACGTTGCAGGATCATCGCCAGTTCTTTTTGTAATTGCTGTGCCACACGCTGTGTGCGGCTAAATTCTTTCGGCATATCTTTTCTCACTGATAGAAAGAATGGGGGGATGGTTTCGACCAGCCCCCCATGGTGTATTCAACAACCTACATTGCCTTGATTAATGCAACAGTAGTTGATTAGTCGATAGTACGTTGGATTTCAATCGTTTCGAACACTTCGATCTGGTCACCGACGCGAACGTCGTTGTAGTTCTTAACGCCGATACCACACTCGTAACCATTCTTAACTTCTGCAACGTCATCTTTAAAGCGACGCAGAGATTCCAGTTCACCTTCGTAGATAACTACGTTATCACGCAGAACGCGGATCGGAGCATTACGCTTGATAACGCCTTCAGTAACCATACAGCCTGCAATCGCGCCCAGTTTTGGTGACTTAAATACGTCACGAACTTCCGCCAGACCGATGATCTCTTGTTTGAACTCAGGAGAAAGCATGCCGCTCATCGCCTGTTTCACTTCGTCGATCAATTGGTAAATGATTGAGTAGTAACGTAGATCGATGTTTTCAGCTTCAATGGTACGGCGAGCAGATGCATCAGCACGTACGTTAAAGCCTACCACGATAGCGTTAGAAGCCGCAGCCAACACCACATCCGTTTCTGTGATACCACCTACGCCAGAACCTACGATGTTCACTTTCACTTCTTCGGTAGAAAGTTTACGCAGAGAATCCGCAATCGCTTCTACAGAACCTTGTACGTCAGCTTTCAGTACAATGTTCAGCTCAGCCACATCGCCCGCAGTCATGTTAGAGAACATGTTCTCCAGTTTAGACTTCTGTTGACGCGCCAGTTTCACTTCGCGGAACTTACCAGCACGGTAGTTAGCCACTTCACGTGCTTTACGCTCATCACGTACTACGGTTGCTTCATCACCGGCAGCTGGAACACCAGACAGACCGAGGATTTCAACTGGGATCGATGGACCCGCTTCTTCAACTTCGTTACCGATTTCATCACGCATTGCACGAACGCGGCCATATTCTTGACCACACAGTACGATGTCACCCTTACGCAAGGTACCTGATTGAACCAGAACCGTCGCTACAGGACCACGGCCTTTATCCAGACGAGATTCGATCACCACGCCAGACGCCATACCTTGTTTCACCGCTTTCAGCTCAAGAACCTCAGCTTGTAGCAGGATAGCTTCTAGAAGACCTTCAATGTTTGTACCTTGTTTTGCAGAGATGTGAACAAACATGTTCTCACCGCCCCACTCTTCAGGCATAACGTTGTACTGCGCCAGTTCGTTTTTCACGTTATCTGGGTTAGCCGTGTCTTTATCGATCTTGTTTACTGCAACGATCAGTGGAACACCCGCCGCTTTTGCGTGTTGGATCGCTTCCACGGTTTGTGGCATTACGCCATCGTCCGCAGCCACAACCAGCACTACGATATCCGTTGCTTGCGCACCACGAGCACGCATTGCGGTAAACGCCGCGTGTCCAGGAGTATCTAGGAAGGTGATCATGCCGTTTGGAGTTTCAACGTGGTAGGCACCGATGTGCTGAGTAATACCACCCGCTTCACCAGAGGCAACGTGAGTACGACGAATGTAGTCCAGCGTAGAAGTCTTACCGTGGTCAACGTGACCCATGATGGTCACAACTGGCGCACGAGAAACTTCATCAAACTTGTCATCACGATCAGAAAGGATCGCTTCTTCCAGTTCGTTTTCTTTACGCAGTACCACTTTGTGACCCATTTCTTCTGCTACCAGTTGAGCAGTTTCTTGATCGATCACTTGGTTAATAGTCGCCATTGCGCCCATTTTCATCATCACTTTGATGACTTCAGTCGCTTTCACTGACATTTTTTGTGCCAGTTCAGAAACGATGATGGTTTCACCAACCACAACATCCGCTTTTGCTACTACAGCGGTTTTATCAAAACCGTGCTGCATAGACATTGGCTTGTTGATGCGGCCTTTACGACCCGCTTTGCCACCACGAGGGCGAGCGTCACGTTCTTGGTTGTCATCGCGAGAAGACATCTTTCTCTTATTCGCTTTTGTGGAGCGACGACGGGCACCTTCCTCGTGAAGGTCTGCCTCGTCTTCGGCTTCGCGTGCATATTGCGAAGTCGTTACATGATAATCTGTGTTTTCTTGCATATCACCTACAGTCTCTTTTTCAGCAGACCAACGCTCACCATTTTTTTCAGCCAATTCGCGTACTTTTTCAAGTTGACGGCGACTTTCCTCTTCGGCCTTACGTCTTGCTTCTTCTTCCTGGCGACGTTTTAGCGCCTCGGCTTCTTTGCGCGCTGTTTCTTGCTTCAATTTTTCTTCGTCAGAACGTGGTTGTGCAGCAGCTTGCGCTTCGCGCTTCGCCTTTTCTTCTGCAACACGTTTTGCCTCTGCTTCACGTTTTACTGCTTCTTCAGCTTCACGTTTGGCTTTTTCTTCAGCCGCACGTTTAGCCGCTTCTTCAGCGTCACGTTGTGCTTGCTCTTCTGCAGCACGCATTGCGGCTTCTTCCGCTTCACGTGCTGCATCATCGTCAACAGAACTGCGCTTAACATACGTACGTTTTTTGCGCACTTCAATCTGAACATTCTTACTTTTACCGCCACCTGCATTAACGCTCAGTGTGCTGCGGGTTTTACGCTGGAGTGTCAGACGCGTTGGCTCAGCGCCAGTCGCATCACCGTGCTCCTTACGTAAATGAGCAAGCAATTTCTGCTTCTCATCTTCAGATACATGATCTGCAACAGCCTTGTTCATTCCTGCATCAGCAAGTTGCTCTAATAAGCGGTCTACTGGTGTACCAATTTCTTCACTCAGTGCTTTAACGGTAGTTTGTGTCATGCCGCTTCCTCCCCTTGCTGAAAATTATGCGTCTTCACCAAACCAACAAATGTTACGAGCAGCCATAATGAGCTCACCCGCACGTTGTTCGGTCAGACCTTCAATACCTTCTAAATCATCCACACCTTGGTCAGCCAGATCTTCCAGTGTCGCAACACCTTTTGCCGCCAGTTTGAATGCCATTTCGCGTTCCAGTCCTGCTAGTGCAAGCAGATCTTCTGCTGGCTCAAGACCTTCGAACGATTCTTCTTTTGCCAGAGCAATCGTCGTCAGTGCTTCTTTTGCACGGCTACGCAGTTCTTCGGCTAGATCTTCGTCCATGCCATCAACATCAAGTAGCTCGTTCATTGGTACGTAAGCGATCTCTTCTAGCGTAGAGAAACCTTCTTCAACCAGAAGCTCAGCAAAGTCTTGCTCAATATCGAGGTACTTCATGAAGTTCTCGATAGATGCCATTGATTCTTCTTGGTGCTTCTTCTGCAGATCCGCAACCGTCATTACGTTCAGTTCCCAACCAGTCAGTTGAGAGGCAAGACGTACGTTCTGGCCGTTACGGCCGATCGCTTGCGCAAGGTTATCCGCCTCAACTGCGATATCCATTGAGTGTGTATCTTCATCCATAATGATTGAAGCGACATCAGCCGGAGCCATGGCGTTAATTACGAATTGCGCTGGGTTATCGTCCCACAGCACGATATCAATACGCTCACCACCGAGTTCACCCGAAACCGCTTGTACACGTGCACCACGCATACCCACACACGCACCCACAGGGTCAATACGCTTGTCGTTGGTTTTAACGGCGATCTTAGCACGAGAGCCAGGATCACGTGCTGCTGCTTTCAATTCAATCAGCTCTTCACCGATTTCAGGAACTTCAACACGGAACAATTCCGCCAACATTTCTGGTTTAGAACGAGTGATGAACAGTTGGAAGCCACGAGCTTCAGGAGCCACTTTGAACAGTAGACCACGTACGCGATCGCCTGGACGGAAGTTTTCACGTGGTAGTTGATCTTCACGCAGGATAACAGCTTCAGCGTTGTTACCCAGATCCAGAATCACTGTCTCACGGTTTACTTTCTTCACTACACCAGTAACCAACTCACCTTCGTTATCAATGAATTGCTCTACGATTTGCGCACGCTCAGCTTCACGTACTTTTTGTACGATCACTTGCTTAGCCGTTTGAGTGGTAATACGGTCGAAGGTGACAGATTCGATCTGATCTTCAATGTAGTCACCCATTTGCACTGATTCATCATCAAAACTTGCTGCTTCAAATGAGATTTCTTTGGTTGGATGCTCAACATTCTCAACCACTAACCAACGACGAAAAGTTTCAAATGCGCCAGTTTTACGATCGATCGCAACGCGAACATCGATCTCAATCTCATACTTCTTTTTAGTTGAAGTCGCTAACGCAGTTTCCAGCGCTTCAAAAATACGCTCACGAGGTACCGCTTTCTCGTTAGAAACCGCCTCAACTACCGCTAAAATTTCTTTACTCATTGTTCTAGCCTCAAAGACTTAAAATTTAGGGATCAGGTTAGCTTTTGAAATGTTGCTCAGAGCAAAATGCTCTTCTTGCCCATCAACCGTCACAGCAACAGTTTCACCCTCAATAGATTGAATGATACCTTTCCACTTGCGACGATTAGCAACAGCCATCTTCAAAACGATGCTGACCTCGTGACCAATAAACTGCTCGTAATGTGCTGGTTTAAAGAGTGGTCTTTCCAGACCAGGCGAAGACACTTCAAGGTTGTAAACGACCGAAATTGGGTCTTCAACATCCAAAACTGCACTCACTTGGCGACTCACTTCTGCGCAGTCTTCCACAGTGATACCGTTTTCGTGATCAATAAAGATACGTAGTGTGGAATGCTGCCCTGCACGGACGAACTCTAATCCAACCAACTCATAACCTGCAGCAACCACCGGAGCTTCAAGCATTTCAGTAAGTTGTCTTTCTAAACCAGTCATCTAAACCACTCCAGAAACAAAAAAAGGGCTTAGAGCCCAATTTAAATACCAAGCAAATATCTAAAATCCCCGAAAAAGGAAATTTAGATAATAAAAAACCCCGATTAAGTCGGGGTTTTTTATTGCTGGACCCTGATAAATTGAGAATCGCTTCTCAACTGCAGTGAGGTTAACACTGCCAAACTTGTCTCTCTAATCGTTAGGAGAGATTGGTTGCGGGGGCCGGATTTGAACCGACGACCTTCGGGTTATGAGCCCGACGAGCTACCAAGCTGCTCCACCCCGCGTCCGACTTGCGAGCATTATACGCTCAACAAAGTGATTTACAAGTTTGTAAATATGGTGCCGAGAGAGGGACTCGAACCCTCACACCTAAGGCGCTAGCACCTCATGCTAGTGTGTCTACCAATTTCACCATCTCGGCATAACTTGCACTATCTAAAACCAGATAGTTTATTGAGGGATCTCGTCGCTTTTAGCTGGAGCTTCACTCACTGTGTCACCAGTTTGCTGAATCACTTGACCTTGTGAAGGGTCAACCCATTGTGATTCGGTTTTGTGAGTTGACATATTGCCAAGCACAAGACTGATAACGAAAAATATTGTTGCAAAAATTGCAGTCATTCGGGTTAAGAAATTACCTGAGCCGCTAGCACCAAACACTGTGTTTGACGCGCCAGCACCGAATGAGGCTCCCATGTCTGCGCCTTTACCTTGTTGAATCAACACTAGGCCAATGATAGCAACCGCTGCCAACAGGTAAATCACAAGTAGAACTGTAAACATTACTTCCACCTATGTTCATATTTGTTGAGCTAGCGCCGTTCGCATCATTAGACTTGAACAAGGCCAGCGACCTTTCTCTCTGAAAGCGGACGCAATACTAACGAATGGTACTGAGGCTGACAAGAGGTATTTTCTAAAAAAAATAACTTTCCGATTTAATCGCTCAAAAAACTCGCACAACAACCGTTTTTCTAGAATTTCTACAATTCCTAGCGCGAAATCAAGCAACTAGGAATCGTAGAAATCAGTCGTCAAATTAGCAGTTATCTTTCACTGCTTGAGCAATTTTCAGTGCAGACTGCTTAACTAGCGCATCGTCTTCGCCTTCCACCATAACGCGAATCAGAGGTTCCGTACCCGATTTACGCAGCAATACACGGCCTTTCGAGCCTAACTCAGCTTCAACCTCAGCTACCGCTGCTTTCACCGCTTCCGCTTCAAGTGGATTATTCTCCCCCGCAAAACGAACATTTTCCAATACTTGCGGGTAAAGGGTCATACCTTTGGCTAACTCATGCAGAGTCATTTCACTATCAACGACAGAGGCAAGCACTTGTAGACCTGCGACAATCGCATCACCTGTGGTCACTTTATCAAGTAAAATGACGTGACCTGAGTTTTCCGCTCCAATCTTCCAGCCCTTTTCCTGCAGCTTTTCCATAACATAGCGATCCCCCACCGCGGCACGCGAAAAAGGAATACCAAGTTGTTTTAGGCCATTCTCCATGCCAAGGTTGGTCATCAATGTCCCAACAACGCCGCCTTTGAGTTCACCACGGCGCAATGCATCGCGCGCTATAATGTAGGCAATTTGATCACCATCGACTTTATTCCCCAAATGGTCAACCATTATGATGCGATCGCCGTCACCATCAAAAGCTAAGCCAAGATGTGCTTTTTCTTCAACAACGCGTTTTTGTAGTGCGCGGACATCGGTTGCCCCAACTTGATCATTAATGTTCAAACCATTAGGCTCAACCCCCATCGCAATCACATCTGCCCCTAGCTCGCGAAAGACATTTGGCGCGATGTGGTATGTAGCGCCATTCGCGCAATCCACCACCAGCTTCAAGCCAGACAAACTGAGTTTTGATGGGAAAGTGCTTTTACAAAACTCGATATAGCGACCCGCAGCGTCCACCATACGTGAGGCCTTACCAAGTTCTGCAGATTCAACGCATTCGATGTCTTTATCCAACTCAGCTTCAATCGCTAACTCAATTTCATCCGGCAGTTTGGTTCCCTCATAAGAGAAAAATTTGATGCCGTTATCGTAGTAAGGGTTGTGCGATGCAGAAATAACAATCCCAGCTTCCGCCCGGAATGTTTGGGTTAGATAAGCCACCGCAGGTGTTGGCATAGGTCCGGTAAATGTCGCTTTCAAACCCGCCGCCGCCAAACCAGCTTCCAAAGCGGACTCCAGCATATAGCCAGAAATACGAGTATCTTTACCAATGATGACTTTCTTTGTGCCTTGTTTTGCCAAAACACGTCCAGCCGCCCAGCCAAGCTTAAGTACAAAATCAGGTGTAATTGGGTACTGGCCAACCTTGCCTCGTACCCCATCAGTACCAAAATAACGTCTTTTATCAGACATTTGTGTTTCCTTTACATTATTGTTTTTACAAATTTTCGTATGTCAGTTGCACTATTTTTAGTGCATCTAGCGTTTGTTCTACATCATGTACCCGAATGATTTGCGCCCCTTTACTTGCTGCTAAAGTCGCACAAGCCACGCTCCCCGCTGCACACTCTGCTGGTTGTTTATTCAGTGTTTTGAAAATCATTGATTTACGCGACATTCCAGCCAGAACAGGCAATCCAAAACGATGAAACTGTTCTAAATGAGCGAGTAAATGATAATTGTGTTGAATCGATTTTCCAAAGCCAAAACCGGGATCCAAGATAATATTCTCACGCTTAATACCGGCGGCCTCACATGCGGCAATACGTTCCGCTAAAAACTGGCAAACCTCTTCAACCACATTGTCGTATTGAGGAGCCATTTGCATGGTACGTGGTTGTCCTTGCATATGCATAATACAGACGGGAACCTGAGCCTGAGCTGCAACTTCTAGAGCTCCAGGCTCTTGCAAAGCTCGCACATCATTAATCAGATCCGCCCCCGCTACAATCGCTTGGCGCATCACTTCGGTTTTGCTGGTATCAATGGAAATCCATACCTGAGTATTTTGTTGACGAATTGCGGTGATTAATGGAATCACACGTTGTAATTCCTCTTCTAAGCTTACATCCGGAGCTCCAGGCCGAGTCGATTCGCCACCGATATCAATGATCGCGACACCAGCATCGCTCATCTGTTGCGCCCTCATGAGTGCTTTATCCAGCTCAATGTAGCTTCCTCCATCAGAGAAAGAGTCTGGTGTGGTGTTTAAAATCCCCATAACAACGGGAGAGTTTAAATTGAGTTGCTTATTGGCATAACTGATTTTCATCGTTTTAAAATTAGCTCCCTTGCAAACACAAAACCCCGAACAAGTCGGGGTTTAGAGTTAAAAGTGACGTTATTCTGCGTCTTTTTTCTCACTTGGCGGCGCAACATCATCATCAGCGACTAAATCAGAGGCGGGTTCGACTTTCACTTCAGGTTCGACCGCTTTCGCTTCTGGTTGTGCTTTGGTTTGATCCGCCCAACCTGCAGGCTCACGAATGACTGGCTTACGCGCCATTAAGTCATCAATTTGACCTGCATCGATCGTTTCATATTTCATCAAGGCATCTTTCATCGCATGCATGATATCCATATTATCGATGATGATTTGACGAGCTCGTTCGTAGTTGCGATCAATAAGTTGGCGGACTTCATCGTCAATCAACTTCGCAGTGTCATCAGACATGTGCTTCGTCTGTGTCACACTGCGTCCAAGGAATACTTCACCTTCGTCTTCTGCATATAGCATAGGACCCAATTTCTCAGAAAAGCCCCATTGGGTCACCATCTTACGAGCAATCTCCGTTGCGCGCTCAATATCGTTTGATGCGCCTGTTGAAACTTTCTCTTTGCCGTAAATCAACTCTTCAGCCAGGCGACCACCGTACAAGCTAGAGATCATCGATTCCAGATGCTGCTTGGACATGCTAACGCGATCTTGCTCAGGCAGATACATAGTGACGCCCAAAGCACGTCCACGAGGAATGATCGAAACCTTATACACAGGATCATGCTCAGGCACTAAGCGCCCCACCACCGCATGACCCGCTTCATGGTAAGCCGTGGACTCTTTGATCTCTTCCGACATTACCATTGAACGGCGCTCTGCCCCCATCATGATCTTGTCTTTTGCTAGTTCAAACTCAACCATAGAAACGTTGCGTTTGTTACCACGAGCAGCGAACAAAGCAGCTTCGTTAACTAGGTTAGCCAAATCCGCCCCCGAGAATCCAGGAGTACCGCGAGCAATCAATGAAGGCTCAACATCTCCTGCCAAAGGCACTTTACGCATATGTACTTTTAGGATCTGCTCACGGCCGCGAACGTCAGGTAATCCAACCACAACTTGGCGGTCAAAACGTCCCGGACGCAGCAGTGCTGGATCAAGTACATCGGGACGGTTAGTTGCTGCGATGACAATAATGCCTTCATTGCCTTCAAAACCATCCATCTCAACCAGCATTTGGTTTAGGGTTTGCTCACGCTCATCGTGCCCCCCACCAACACCCGCGCCACGTTGGCGACCCACAGCATCAATTTCATCAATGAAAATAATGCATGGAGAAGCTTTCTTCGCTTGTTCAAACATGTCACGCACGCGAGATGCACCGACACCAACGAACATCTCTACGAAATCAGAGCCAGAAATAGTAAAGAAAGGAACTTTCGCTTCACCTGCAATGGCTTTTGCTAGCAGTGTTTTACCCGTACCAGGAGGCCCCACCATTAAAACACCCGTTGGGATCTTACCGCCCAACTTTTGGAAACGGCTAGGATCGCGCAGGTAATCCACCAGTTCTTTCACATCTTCTTTGGCTTCATCACAACCCGCTACATCGCTGAAGGTGGTTTTTATCTGGTCTTCGCTCATCATGCGTGCTTTGCTCTTACCAAATGACATGGCACCTTTGCCACCGCCACCTTGCATCTGACGCATGAAGAAAATCCAAACCCCAATCAGCAGAATCATTGGGAACCAAGAGATGAAAATAGTACCAAGCAAGCTTTGCTCTTCTGGAGGCGTACCTTGCACTTTAACATCTTGGTTAATCAAGTCATCGAGGAGCTTTTGATCATAAACCGGCATGTAAGTTACATAACGACTGCTCCCTCCACGACGCATGAAAGTAATTTCACCGTTGTTGAATTGAGCTTCCTGAATCTGGCCTTGACCAACTTCTTTTACAAATGTGGTGTAATCAACCGCTTTACCGTTGTTTTCCCCAGGGCCGAAACTCTGGAATACAGACATTAAAACGACAGCAATCACAAGCCACAGAATTAAATTTTTTGCCATGTCACTCAAGGTGTAAGCCTCTCGATAACTAATTGTAATTAAAAGGTAGGGTACTACAGTTTATAGCTAGCGGCTATAGGTTCGACTTGAGCACCAAATGGTGAAATAGTTAACCTTTGTAACCAGTCGCTACGATAAAAACTTCGCGTGAACGTGATCGAGATGAGTCCGGTTTACGAATTTTGACCGCTTTAAACAGGTCTCTGACCGCTTTGACATAATCATCAAAGCCTTCTCCTTGAAACACTTTCACCACAAAACTACCATTCGGAGCCAGAACTTGTCGACACATATCCAATGCCAATTCGACAAGGTACATAGCCCGAGGTTGGTCAACCGATAGGTTCCCCGCCATATTCGGTGCCATATCAGACATCACCACATCCACCATCTCTGGTTGAATACGTTCCAGTAATGCATTCAATACGGCTTCTTCACGGAAATCACCTTGCAAGAAAGAAACACCGGCAATGGATTCCATCGGTAAAAGATCACAAGCGATTACTCGACCACTGTCACCCACGACTTTCGCAGCAAACTGTGACCATCCACCCGGTGCAGCACCTAGATCGACCACAGTCATACCTGCTTTTAGTAGTTTGTCTTTATTTTGGATCTCTTCTATTTTGAAGATAGCACGAGAACGAAAGCCTTTCTTCCTAGCTTCGTTAGCATATTTGTCGTCAAAATGCTCTTTTAACCAGCGAGTTGAACTCGCCGAGTGTTTCTGTTTACTCATTTTGTTCCTAACTAAGTCACCGCTATCCAAGAAAGTCTGGTAGAAAATATAGTCTTCTAGAATAGATGGCGTTAAAATGACGGTTTTCAACCCTAATATTAAATAAATTTGGCCGCGTAATGAACCTAAGCAACAAACAAAAGCAGCATCTGAAAGGCTTGGCACACAACTTAAAACCTGTTGTGTTAATGGGCGCAAACGGATTAACAGAAGCTGTGCTGGCGGAAATCGAAATTGCGCTCGATCACCACGAACTGATTAAAGTGAAAGTCGTTTCGGAAGATCGTGAAACTAAGCAATTGATCGTTGACGCAATTGTTCGCGAAACTGGTGCCGAAAAAGTACAGGTAATCGGTAAAGTTCTCGTACTTTATCGCCAGTCTCAGCAACGCAAAATCGAATTGCCGCGCAAATAATCAGCCATTGGATGAACAAAAAAGGTCGCATCAGCGACCTTTTTTACTTTTTGAATTGCCTAACTTATAGGTATTCAACACGATCGATTTCGAAGTCTTTATTGCCACCAGGGGTCGCAATAGCAACTTCATCACCTTCAAGTTTACCGATCAAACCACGTGCAATTGGAGAGTTAACCGAAATACGCCCTGATTTGATATCCGCCTCATCATCACCCACGATTTGGTACGTTTTCTCCTCATCAGTATTGACATCAATAACCGTCACTGTCGCACCAAAAATCACTTTGCCGTTGTTTTCCATCGTAGTGACATCAATCACCTGAGCTACAGACAATTTGTATTCAATGTCACGAATTTGAGCTTCACAAATCCCTTGTTCTTCTCGAGCGGCGTGGTATTCCGCGTTTTCTTTAAGATCACCGAGTTCGCGAGCTTCAGCAATCGCTTCTGTGATTTTGGGTCTGAGCTTTAACAGTCTGTCGAGCTCTTCACGCAGGAGTTTCTCTCCTCGCGCTGTCATTGGAACTTTTTCCATCATTTACCTCTGCGCCAAAGTTTTCTTTGGACAATAAAAAGTTTCCCAACATCCTAAATCGGGTTGGGTTAGTGTTGAACCATTTGGATTAAGCAAAAGTGTAAACAAAGTTAAGTGCTAAATCACCCAAATTCAATATTTGCGAGACGAATTTACTCAAAATCCGATTTCCACTTTTTATATGTGATCTTTAGCACAATTAGAACGAACAAAACTCACTCAATTACGATAAAAAAAAATAAAAAAAACCATCTAACCCTCAAAGCTGACCAGCACTTAAAATCAACAAAAACACTTTAAAAACAATAATTTGATAATTTTTTACCAGAAATAAAACAGTGTTCATAAGCCTGATTTATATCATTTTACTAACTCATCTCGGAACTTTAGGAGTACAAAAAGAGCCACGAAAATGGCTGAACCATCAACTTTCTTGTGCTTTATGGTTTCGACACACCAATAACAAATGAAGCTTGATGCATCATCTATTTCGATTGACGTGACTTTACGTCGTACAAAATCAATTTATGGACAATAAATTAGGACTTATAAGATGAACAAGACTCTGATTGCTCTTGCTGTATCAGCCGCTGCAGTGGCTACTGGTGCTTACGCTGACGGAATTAACCAAAGCAGTGACAAAGCAGGTTCAACTGTTTACAGCGCGAAAGGTACTTCTCTAGAGATCGGTGGTCGTGCTGAAGCACGTCTGTCTATGAAAGATGGCAAAGCACAAGACAACTCTCGTGTGCGTCTAAACCTGCTAGGTAAAGCAGAAATCAACGACAGCCTGTACGGCGTAGGTTTCTACGAAGGTGAATTCACTACTGCTGATAATACTGGCGGTTCAGAGCTAGACAACCGTTACACCTACGCGGGTATCGGTGGTACATACGGTGAAGTAACTTACGGTAAAAATGATGGCGCTCTGGGCGTAATCACTGACTTCACTGATATCATGTCTTACCACGGTAACACAGCCGCAGACAAAATTGCTGTGGCTGACCGCACGGACAACATGCTGGCATACAAAGGCCAATTTGGTGACTTAGGCGTAAAAGCAAGCTACCGCTTTGCTGACCGCGTAGACAGCACAACTAATCCAGGTGAATACGCAGACAACGGTAAAGATGGTTACTCTCTGTCTGCAATCTATGCTTTCGGTGACACTGGCTTCAATGTTGGCGCGGGTTACGCAGATCAAGACGAACAAAACGAATACATGCTGGCAGCTTCTTACCGCATGGAAAACCTGTACTTCGCAGGTCTGTTCACTGACGGCGAAAAAGCAGCAACTAACGGTGATTACACTGGTTACGAGCTAGCGGCAGCATACAAACTGGGTCAAGCAGCGTTTACGACTACGTACAACAACGCAGAGACTAACAGCGAAACTTCAGCAAATAACGTTGCTATCGACGCGACTTACTACTTCAAGCCTAACTTCCGCACTTACATCTCTTACAACTTCAACCTGATTGATTCTGGTGATTCAATTGGTGTAGTTGGTGGCAAATCTGTTGCTACTAAGATTTATGCAGAAGACGAACTGGCTATCGGTCTACGTTACGACTTCTAATTGTTGACTTAATGTCACACGCCAAACGCCTGCTGACTAGCAGGCGTTTTTCTATCTGGCTATACTTCAGCAATCATCTGTTCTGGAAGTTTTTGGCTATGTTTTTTTCAATTTCGCCGCGCAGGCTCCTGCTCTTAAGTGCATTTCTCTTTCATCCAATCGCCAATGCGCAAACTCAGTTGGATTCAGCCACCAGTAAACTCCCAGCAGGATCACGCTTTGCGTTATTGATTGAAGATGTCGCTTCACAGCAGCCGGTGCTCAATGTGAATACGCATCTTTATTATCCCCCCGCTAGCACACAAAAAATTTTCACGGCGCTCGCGGCTAAACTCGAATTGGGTGATGATTTTCGCTTCCGAACGGAATTAACCCGCTCAGGGCCTGATTGGGCCATTCGCTTTTCTGGTGATCCAACTCTAACCACTGCCGATTTAACCTCTCTCCTCAAAGAACTAAAATCACAAACGGGAGGGAAAATCGAGGGAGATTTGTGGCTAGATAACAGCATATTTAGCGGCTATGAACGAGCTGTAGGTTGGCCTTGGGACATTCTCGGCGTCTGCTACAGTGCCCCCGCTAGTGCCATCAATTTGGATGGAAACTGCATCCAAGCCTCTATTTATACTGAACCGCAAGGAAAAACCCGCGTTTACGTACCCGAACAATACCCAGTGCATGTTCAATCTCAAGCGATTAGTGTCAGTAAAAGTGAGCAAGAAAGCCTACTGTGCGATTTGGAGCTCACTGCTAACGCAGAAAATCACTATAAATTGGATGGCTGTCTGATGCATCGTGATAAGCCCCTCCCCTTAAAATTCGCGGTTCAAGATACAGGGTTATACGTCCAGCGCATCCTCTATCGTCTACTCGCTCAACTGAATATTGAGATCAAAGGTGAAATCAAGTTGGGTAAAGCCGCTTTTAAACAACCTCAAAAAGTCGCTTATCACCAATCTGAACCTCTGCCTGTTCTACTTAAAACCATGCTGCAGGAGTCGGATAACCTGATTGCAGATACTCTAACGAAAACGTTAGGACACTATTTTTACTTACAGCCGGGCAGCTTTGCTAATGGCACACAAGCGATTAAGCAGATTTTTTATTCCAGAACAGGAATTTCATTAGAAGATGCTCAGTTGGCTGACGGCTCTGGTCTTTCACGCAATAACCAAATTCGTCCTCAAGTGATGATCGATACATTACGCTATCTTTACCAGCATGATACTCAGCTGGGTTTGATAGCGATGCTGCCTTCCGCGGGAGAATCCGGTACGCTGCAATATCGACGCAGTATGCGTACTCCACAAGTGAGTGGCAAAATAAAAGCGAAAAGTGGCTCGCTCTATGGCACTTATAATATGGCAGGCTTTGTGATGGATGAAAATCAGCGTCCAAAGACGCTTTTCGTTCAGTTTGTCACCGACTATTTCCCATCAAAAACCAGCACAAACGTTGCCGTCGAGCCGCCGATCATTCAATTTGAGACTCAGTTTTATCAAGAACTCATTCAGTTTAATCACTTAGCGACTAAACCGAATTAACCGTAAACTGCGGTTAATCCAAACCTGAAAGATAAAAAAGCGCCATTAGGCGCTTTTTTATCTAAGATGGCGACTCGAATTATTTAATCGTCACTCGTGCAAATTTACGTTTACCGACTTGATAAACAGATGTGCCACAAGCAGGTACGAGTTTCGCATCCTCCAACTTCTCTCCATCCAGTTTCACCGCACCTTGTTTAATCATGCGCAGTGCATCCGAAGTCGATCCCACTAATCCTGCATCTTTCAACAGATTTGAAATCGCAATACCGGTAGCAAATTCAAACTCCGGCATTTCCTCTGGCATTGCGCCTTTTTGAAAGCGGTTGATGAACTCTTGTTCTGCGGCATCCGCATCCGATTCACTATGGAAACGAGCAATGATCTCTTTTGCTAACAAGATTTTGATGTCACGAGGGTTTGTGCCATTTTTCACATCAGCTTTGAACTGAGCAATTTGCTCTAATGGGCGGAAAGAGAGCAGCTCGTAGTAGCTCCACATCAAATCATCAGAGATCGACATGATCTTGCCAAACATTTCGCTTGGCGCTTCACTCACCCCAATGTAGTTGTGCGCTGATTTGGACATTTTCTTCTCGCCATCCAATCCCACCAGCAGCGGCATCATCAATACGACTTGTGGTTTTTGACCATTGGATTTTTGTAGTTCACGCCCCATCAGCAAGTTGAACTTCTGGTCAGTACCGCCGAGCTCAACGTCCGTCTCCATCGCAACAGAGTCGTAACCTTGCAGTAGAGGGTACATAAACTCGTGAATCGCAATCGGCTGACCATTGTTGTAACGCTTTTTAAAGTCATCACGTTCTAACATACGAGCAACGGTCTGGTTTGACGCCAAACGGATCATACCTTCTGCACCCAGTTGTGATAACCACTCTGAGTTAAATTGGATCTTGGTTTTTGCCGGATCGAGGATCTTAAACACTTGCTGTTTATAGGTTTCCGCATTGCGCAACACATCTTCACGAGTCAAAGGTGGGCGCGTGGTGTTTTTTCCTGTTGGATCGCCGACCATACCGGTAAAGTCACCAATCAAAAATGTCACGTCATGACCTAAATCCTGGAAAGTACGAAGCTTATTGAGGATTACTGTGTGGCCTAAATGGATATCCGGAGCCGTTGGATCTGCACCCAACTTAATTCTCAGTGGACGGTTTTCTTTGAGCTTCGCGATCAACTCTTCTTCTGGGATCAGCTCTTCAACACCACGTTTAATCTCAGCTAAAGCGGCTTCAATACTCGCCATTCTTGTTCACTCCCACAGATTTGGCAAAAATTTGATAGTGGAACATATTACTTGAATAGCGATGCATTTTGAAACCAGTTAGACTACCCGACAGCGATTTTGTTAATAATTAAATGAATTTGAACTGAATATGCTTTCACTTTTCACTCGTCTTCCGTGGCTGCACCGTGTGTTGATCACCATTTTTAGTGCCGTCATTGCCTTCGCCGTTTTTTTTCTTCCTAATACTGAAACATTACGTAAACCCGATTCTCAATTAGAACTTGGCCGCCATTACTCTGTGCCTCTTGATAATACGCTTTTGACTACCAACGAGGATGGGCAAGTCTCTAGCCCCCTGCTGCGCTGGGAAACCTATAAAGTCGCTAATGGCGAAAGTGCGGCGGTGCTCTTTCAACGAGCCGGACTCTCATCGCGAGTGCTGTATGAACTGACCTCAAGTAACAGTGACATTAATAGCCAACTTTCAAAGTTGATGCCTAAAGATGAATTAAAATTTGGTTTTGATGAAAAAAATCAATTAGTTCAACTCAAGCGTACCATTAGCCCTTATGAAACCTTTGTGGTGACCCGTTCAGATTCTGGTTTTACCTCTGAATTTGATAAGAAAGATGTGGTTTACCAACTGAACTATGCAGAAGCTAAAATCACATCTAGCTTCTGGAATGCGGGCATGGCGGCTGGGTTAAGCGCCAACCAAATCATGGAGCTTGCAGGTCTATTTGGTTGGGATATCGACTTTGCACTTGATATTCGAGAAGGCGACCAATTCAAACTGCTTTACCAAGAAAAGTTGGTGGAAGGTACTGTCATTGGACGAGGTAACATCATCGCGGCAACCTTCTCCAACCAAGGTTCAACCTTTACGGCGATTTTAGATGACAATACGGGCAATTATTACGATGAGAATGGTCGAGCAATGAAAAAAGCCTTTTTGCGCTCTCCTCTCGATTTCCGCCGTGTATCTTCTAACTTTAACCCTCGTCGCCTCCATCCGGTCACGGGGCAAGTTAAAGCGCACCGAGGTACTGACTACGCAGCCCCTGTGGGTACACCAATCTGGGCAGCAGGTGATGGTGTGGTTGAAAAATCAAGCTACAACCAATTTAACGGCAATTATGTCTATATTCGTCACAGTAATACTTACATTACCAAGTACCTGCACTTACAGCGCCGACTGGTAAAAACAGGCCAGCGAGTCAAGCAAGGGCAAAGCATTGGAACGCTAGGTGGCACAGGGCGGGTTACTGGACCGCATTTGCACTACGAATTTTTGGTGAATGGCGTACACAAAAACCCTCGCACTGTTGAATTGCCACAAGCGCAATCATTGAGTGGTAAAGCCAAAGAAACCTTTATTACTAACGCCAAACAACGCATGGCGAAACTGGATCGTTACAGTCAACTGCTGTATGCCAACCAGCAATAACGCTTTTCAATGACCCTAAAAATAAGGCCAGCATTTCGCTGGCCTTAATGATCTTGAAAGATGGGGATTAGCTGCTGGCTTCGTCATTAACGTCAAGCTCCTCACTCACCGTACTTTTTCGGCGTCCCAACATCAGCAAACAAGGTGTGAGCACCAAAGTCAGCACAGTCGCAAATGCTAATCCTCCTGCAACCGCCGTTGCTAACTGAGACCACCACTGGGTACTGGGCGCACCAAACTCAATTTTCTGATTGATGATATCGATGTTCATTTCAAGCACCATAGGCATCAAACCAAGAATGGTCGTTACCGTTGTTAACAATACAGGGCGCAAGCGCTGAACGCCGGTTCGTAGTATCGCCTCTTCACGGCTCATACCCCGTTTTAACAGTTGGTTGTAAGTATCAATCAATACAATATTGTTGTTAACCACAATCCCAGCAAGAGCGATAACACCAATCCCTGACATAACAATCCCAAACGGCTTTTGGAAAATCAGCAGTCCAGCAAAAACCCCGACCGTGGAGAACAACACGGCGGTCAAAATTAAGAAAGCTTGGTAAAAACTATTAAATTGGGTGATCAAAATGATCGCCATTGCGGCCAGCGCAATCATAAACGCTTTTTCCAAAAATGCGGCCGAGTGTTCCTGCTCTTCATTCTGACCACGGATCTTAAACTCGACACCATTAGGTAAATTGAGCTCTCGCAACGCTTGTTCAATCGCTGGCAGCTCCAATGCTAAGTTGTAGCCTTCTTTAAGATCCGCAACGACACTGAGCACTCGTTGCCCATCGATGCGACGAATCGTATCTTGTTTAGGCTCTGGAGTAATTTGGGCAAAGTTGGTTAACGGCACTAACCCTTGCGCTGTTTTGACTCGCAATTGATCAAAGCGTCCAATATCACGATACTCGCTCGGATATCGCACCAAAATATCGACCTCTTCATCGCTATCATCTGGCAAATAATCGCCAATATTGAGCCCATTGGTAACGAACTGTACGGTATTCCCGACTAGCGTAGCATCTGCGGCAAAGCGAGAAGCGTCATCACGCCGAATAGCAATTTTCCAATCAATCCCCGGCTTGCTGCCGTTATCACTCACATTGGTCAACGCAGAATGCGCTTCCGCCCACAACCGCACCTGTTGAGTCGCTTTCTCTAAATTTTCTGGAACTCGCGCAGAAAGCTCGATAACCAAATCATGTTCAACCGGAGGACCCGCATCAGGAAACTTGTACTCAATCTCTACTCCAGGAAAAGCATCTGTGACCTGTTGTAACTCCTCGATAATCTCTTTGACGCTGCGCCGATACTGCCAATCAACCGGAGTGATCTGCACCACCCCAATTTCATCTTCTCCTCCCGTTCGCGTGTATACGCTTTCAAATTCCTGATGACCGAGCATCACCTGCTCAACATCCCGCATGATGTGATCTTTTTCATCAAGCGAAAGATCACCATAAGAACGCACTTTGACCGAGAAAAAGGGCGGATCCACTTCAGGAAAGAACTCTGCCCCCAGCCCCGCTTTCGCATAAGCAAAAGCGATCGCAACTGACATAAGGAGAGCAGCGCATAAGATCTTGACCGGATGACGAATCGCCACCGCTAAGGTTTGGTAATACGCTTTCGTAATACCGGTTGCTTGAGTAAAGTCGCCATTATGCAGGGCCACCATACGAGCTTGATTGGCCTGCGTAACTTGCTGTGGTCGCCCAAATAAACTGCCTAATACCGGAACAAACAACAATGCCATAACCAATGAAGCACTTAGAGTGGCAATCAGGGTCATCGGTAAGTATTTCATGAATTCGCCGGTAACATCAGGCCAAAACAGTAAAGGGGCAAACGCCGCTAATGTCGTGGCTGTGGATGCCGTAATTGGCCATGCCATACGTTTGGCGGCATCTCGATAGGCTTCTGTGCGATGCATCCCTTCTTGCATACGCCGATCGGCAAACTCTGTCACCACGATCGCCCCATCCACTAGCATCCCAACAGCCATGATCAATGCAAATAGCACGACAATGTTGACCGTGAGACCAAATACCGCAAGCACCAGTAAACCCGCTAAAAATGAACCAGGTATCGAAACCCCAACCAGTAGCGAAGTTCGCCCCCCCAAGATCGCGATGATCACTATCACAACCAAAATGATGGCGGAAAGGATGTTGTTTTGTAGATCATTGAGCATGAGTTTGACATCTTTCGACTCATCCCAAATCGTTTTCACTAACAAGTTATTCGGCCACTCTTCGCGAACTTGCGCTTCGGCTAATACCGCTTTAACCAGTTCAACGGTTTCGATGATGTTTTCACCGGAACGCTTTTTGATATCGAGCACAATTGCAGGTTTGCCATCTAAGCGAGCATAACTTTCTGGATCTCGAAAAGATTGCCGAACGGTCGCCACATCACCAAAGGTGATCACTTGTTTACCCTCAACTTTGATGGGCAATTCAAGAACATCTTTTAACGATTCAAAAACAGAGGGAACTTTGACTGAAAACCGACCGTAGCCAGTATCGACAAACCCAGCGGCAACCACACGGTTATTGAGCGCTATTAGGTTGTAGATATCGCCTTGGTCAAGGCCATAACTTTCCATCAGCAGTGGATCAACGACAATTTCGACAATTTCATCACGATCTCCAGCAATTTCTACTTTGAGGATCTGACGATAACTCTCCAATTTGTCTCGTAGCTGACGAGCAATTTGCACTGCTGTACGTTCAGGCACTGTACCATAGAGCACCACGGAAAGAACCGGCTGTTCAGCCGCTAAAGTAACTTCATTGACCGTGGGTTCATCACTGTCGGTGGGTAATTTCGGCTTGGCTAAATCCACCGCATCACGGACATCTGCCATCGCTTTAGCTAAATCAACACCAACATTGAATTCCAAAACGACAGAGGCATTTCCTTCAGAAGCGGTGGCCGTCATCTCTTTTACCCCTTCGATAGAACGTAATTCTTGCTCTAAAGGGCGAACAATCAGCCGCTCTGCATCACTGGGAGAGATACCCTGATGACCAACGGAAACATAGATGATCGGAATCGTTACATCGGGGCTTGATTCTTTAGGTATGGTGATATAAGTCGCCCCCCCTGCGACCAAAATAAACACCAATAGCGTCAACATGGTGCGCGTACGAGACAGCGCCGCATCAATCAAAGTAAACATGGTGCGGCTCCTAGTGTGTCGTCAGCTGAGTAGCGATAACAGCATCCCCATCGCGAACAAAACCTTGTCCACGAGTAATAATATCGACTTGCTCACCCAACCCTGTTAACCAAACACCATCTTGCTCAGCTTTAACCAGTTGGATTGGTACAAAATGAACTCGCTCACCTTGCAAAGTTTTAACACCTAGATTGCCTACTTCATCAAGCGCTAACATAGCTGGAGTTATTTTGATGGCCGCTTGTGTCATCAAGCTAATTTCCACTTCAGCACTCACTCCAGCTGGAATGGTTTGCTGTGGGTTATCCATTTCAACTTCAATGGCAAAGGTATTGGTTGCTGGTGATGAAAGCCTTGAGATGTAACGCACTTTACCTTGAGTCAGACTCCCATCAATAAAGCGAATCCGAGCAAGCTGCTCCAGCTGAACATGCTGAATATGCCGTTCGCTGACATCCGCTTCTATCACCAATTTATGGAGATCTATGATGGATGCCACGGGATCACCAATTCCGACAAAATCGCCTTTTTCAATCGGCAACGCTTCGATGACACCATCGAAAGGAGCACGGACTTGAGTATTCTCCAATAAACGTTGTACCGTACTGAGCGAGGACTGTGCATCAGTCAATGCCGCAGCGGCATTGGTAAAGGCCACTTCACCTTGTAAACCTTTATTCTTCAAAGCATTGGCTGCATTAAACTCTTGCTGACGAACTTTAAGTAGTGCTTTGGCACGCTCTAATTGCGCATCTAAATCACCTTTATCGATAACCGCAATCACTTGTCCTTTGCCCACTGTCTGGCCTTTGGCGATTTTGATTTCAATAATCCGCCCTGCGATTTCAGCACCGATTTGGGCTTGTCGATCTGGAGCTGTTCTACCATAGAGTTCAATTACCTTGTCAGTCTGTGCGGCCTTAAAGGTCTGATAACCGACTTTAGCTAACGGGACTTGAATTTCTGTGGCAGTTTGCGTTTCTTGTGCATGGGGACGACCTAAGCCTAGCCATACGACTAACACGATAATGAAGAGAAGGGATATCAACCAAGGTTGATTGACAAGAGAGTCACGAACCTGACGTAAAGATGTGGTTACCGGAAACATAAATATTCCTTATTGTTATGACCGCGCAACATCCTAATACGCAGTGTCGGCCAGCCGAGAACTCGGCTAGCCTTATTGTTCCTGAATTAAAGATCAGGTTTAAACACTAAATGATGCACCACAACCACAGGTTGTAGTGGCATTAGGGTTATTGACAAAGAATCTTGAACCTTCAAGACCTTCGGTATAGTCAACCACACCACCGATCAAATACTGAAGACTCATCGGGTCAACAACCAAAATTACGCCACTATTCTCAATTTTGGTATCACCCTCATTGATGGTTTCATCAAAAGTAAAACCATACTGAAAACCGCTACAACCACCACCGGTAATATATACACGCAGCATTAAAGATGGATTATCTTCTTCAGCAATCAACGCTTTCACGCGCTTTGCAGCTGCATCAGAAAAGGATAATGGAACATTAACTTCGCTCACGATGACCTCTCTCATTCGTGTAAAATGCAGCGGCATTACGGATGCGATGCGCTACATATCTAATAGTGATAATGCCGCGATTATCCAATACCTGAGTTGGCCGTTCAAGTATTAGCCTTAATACGAATGCATTTGTCGAATAAATTCACTTTATTCCATGCGTTTTTTGAGTCGTAGACAGGGAAAATCGATCAAAATGTAGCGAAAACATTTCACCCTATGGGTCATCGGCGTACAATGCGCCCCAAAATTGCTCCGATTTATCATAGAGGAAAGTAGCATGACCAAATCAGCCGAGTTATACCAAAAGGCGCAAACCACCATTCCTGGTGGGGTAAACTCTCCAGTTCGTGCATTTAACGGGGTTGGTGGTTCACCGATTTTTATTGATCGTGCCAATGGCGCGCTGATTTTTGATGCCGATGGTAAAGCGTACATTGATTATGTTGGCTCATGGGGACCTATGATTCTAGGCCATAACCATGCAGTGATCCGTGAAGCGGTCATTCAAGCAGCGCAGCGTGGTTTAAGTTTTGGAGCACCAACCGAAATGGAAATCACTATGGCAGAACTGGTTTCTGAACTGGTTCCTTCTATGGAACAACTGCGTATGGTGAACTCAGGTACTGAAGCGACCATGAGTGCTATCCGTCTTGCTCGTGGTTACACAGGCCGCGATAAAATCATCAAATTTGAAGGTTGTTACCACGGCCATGCGGACAGTTTGTTGGTTAAAGCCGGCTCTGGTGCTTTAACGCTTGGCCAACCAAGTTCTCCAGGCGTACCTGCCGACTTCGCTAAACATACCTTAACGGCACGTTTTAATGATTTAGACTCAGTACGTGAACTGTTTGCTGCCAATAAAGGCGAAATCGCGTGTATTATCGTTGAGCCTGTGGCTGGCAATATGAACTGCATTCCACCTGTGGAAGGCTTCCATGAGGGACTGCGTGAAATTTGTGACCAAGAAGGCGCTCTGCTGATTTTTGATGAAGTCATGACCGGTTTTCGTGTTGCATTAGGCGGCGCACAAGCGTACTACAACATCAAGCCTGACTTAACCACACTCGGTAAAGTAATCGGTGGTGGTATGCCAGTCGGTGCTTTCGGTGGTCGTCGTGAAGTCATGCAATACATTGCCCCAACAGGTCCGGTTTACCAAGCTGGTACATTGTCAGGCAACCCTATCGCGATGGCAGCAGGCTATGCATGCCTGAGTTTACTGCGTGAAGAGGACAACGAAAAACGCTTAGCTGCGCAAACCAAGCAACTGGCTGACGGATTTAAATCCCTAGCGGATCAACATGGCATTCCACTACTGGTGCACCAAGTCGGTGGCATGTTTGGCTTCTTCTTCACCGAACAAGAGAAAGTCACGTGTTATGAAGATGTCGCACGTTGCGATGTAGAGCGTTTCAAACGTTTCTTCCACTTGATGTTGCAACACGGGGTTTATCTCGCTCCATCGGCTTTTGAAGCAAGCTTTACTTCACTCGCTCATGGTTCAAAAGAGATTGAAGCAACGCTGGAAGCCGCCGATCGCAGCTTTGCAATTTTAGCAGCAGAAGCAGAGAAAGCTTGACCAACAGCACACTCCCGCTTTTCAAAGGCAGCCACGGCTGCCTTTTTTCATTCAACAAAGATTTATTGCCAGTAATAGATACTCACCAGCACTAAAGCACAAATCACAATACCAAACCACGGAATCACTTTACGTTTTGTTTTCTTGTCACAACATTCGTTTTTATCACAACAGCCCATCTCGACCTCTGGATTGCTAAGCAACTGAATTAGCGTCATTATAGCTCGTCAATTTCCTTTAAGGGGATAACTCCCGTGTCAGAAAAAATCAAATTAGCCTCTAGCCACCGTGTATTAGTCGTGGCGCTATTGGCCTCTGCACTCGCCTGTTACTGGTTGGTCGAGCCTTATATCAACTCCATTGTCATGGCTTTCATCATTTCTTTGTTGATGTTCCCTATCCACGCTTGGCTTGATAAAAAACTACCATCACACCATAACCTCTCGGCCTTTCTATCCTGTGTGGTACTGACCGTCATCGTGGTGATTCCGCTGCTGTTTATCTTCGGAGCGATCGTTCAACAAGGTTCAAAATTCTCCCAAAATTTGTACGCTTGGGTAACACAAGGGGGAATTCAAGAGGTATTGAATCATCCTTGGGTCGTCAAAGGGTTAAGCCTCGCTAATCACTACCTCCCATTTGAAGAAATTAGCCCACAGCAAATAGCCCAACGAATTGGGCAATTCGCGACTACCTTCGGCACTAATTTAGTCAGTATTAGTGCGAAAATTCTCGGCGATGCGACCAGTTTTGTAATGAATTTTTTCCTAATGCTGTTTGTGCTGTTTTTCCTACTGCGTGATCACGACAAAATCATCAGCGCGATCCGCCACATTCTTCCGCTATCACGTAGCCAAGAAGATCGACTGCTGAATGAAATTGAAAACGTGTCAAAATCGGCTGTAATGGGCTCTTTTTTAACCGCAATAGCCCAAGGTTTAGCGGGCGGTATCGGTATGTGGTTAGCCGGATTCCCAGGACTCTTCTGGGGAACCATGATGGGCTTTGCATCGTTTATACCTGTTGTGGGTACCGCTTTAATCTGGATCCCTGCCACTCTCTACTTATTCTTAATCGGTGAAACCTCATGGGCTATTTTCCTCGCCATATGGAGCATTGCCGTTGTGGGTTCTATCGATAACCTACTACGCCCATTCTTGATGCAAGGCAGTGCGGGGATGAATACGTTAATGATTTTCTTCTCGCTACTCGGTGGTATTCAGTTGTTTGGTTTAATTGGCTTAATTTATGGCCCACTGATTTTTGCGATTACCATGGTGCTGTTTAACATCTATGAAGAAGAATTTCGTAGCTTTTTAGATCAACAAGATAACAGTTGAAGAACTGCAAAAGGTTTTATTCCACGGGCAGAGTGTGCGAAAATCTGCCCCCTTTTTACTGAGTAGAGCGCTCCATGCAACACTATACCGCACCGACTGAAATCGCCCTTCGTCAACTCGATTACTTTGTAGATAAGCACGTGTTGGTCGCGGGCGAGGCTGAAGATCGCTTTCCAATCGAACTTAGTCAACATTGCGCCTCGGTATCTGTCTTCACCACCCATTATGGCTATTACTCTCAACTTAAAGCACATTCGAACATCCAGTGTTACTTTGGTGAACAGTTAAGCGATGAAGTCCACGCCGATCTGATCTTGCTTTACTGGCCAAAAGCCAAGCAAGAAGCGGAATACCTACTTGCAATGCTGTTGGCTAAACTCGGTACTGGAACAGAGATTGTCGTGGTAGGTGAAAACCGCTCCGGCGTGAAAAGCATTGAAAAAATGTTCTCCGCCTATGGTCCGATTCATAAATATGATTCTGCTCGTCGCTGCTCATTTTACTGGGGGCAATGCTTAAACACGCCTGCAGCATTCGATATCAGCCAATGGTTTAAATCATACTCCGTCAACTACCAAGGCCACGGTTTGACAATCCGCAGTTTACCTGGTGTTTTTAGCCATGGTGAGTTTGATCTTGGAAGCAGACTACTGCTCGATACCTTACCTAAACTTGATGGCAAGGTGATTGATATAGGTTGCGGTGCCGGTGTTTTAGGTTGTGTCATGGCAACGCTCAATCCTGAGATTGAACTTGAAATGACGGATATCAGTGCTCTTGCGATTCGCTCTAGCCAAGAAACGCTACAGGCCAACCAATTACGCGGCAGAGTCTATCCATCCGATATGTTCTCCGATACCGGAACTCAATACGATTATATTGTCACCAACCCGCCTTTCCACTCAGGATTGGATACCAGCTATAGTGCAACGGAAAATCTCTTAGCAGAATCAGTGAACCATCTCGTGCCTACTGGTTCACTGTGGATTGTGGCAAATAGCTTTCTGAAATATCCTCCGATCATCGAGCAAGCGTTTGGCCGGTGCGATATTGCAGCCAAAACCAGTAAATTTGCCATCTATCACGCAAAAAAATAACTCCTTTTATTTTGCCGCTTTTGACGTAAATCCCCCTTAAAAGCGGCACTTCTCTCACAATTTTGCGCCTACGCCCACGCTTTAGCTTGGACTTACTTGTCAAAGTAAAAAAACTCGTTAATTTCGTTACTTTAGGTTTTTCTTGTCATTCACCCACTCCTGGTTGGCAATCGCCACCGAGTTTCACCAAAAGTAACGCCTTAATTATGTTTAGGTTCTATCGGAAACAAAAATTCAAGCGCCTGCAAAATACGCTGATGGCGGCGTTTCTGGCGCTCAGTATCATTCCACTCACGATTACCGCGCTGTTTTTCCTGCATTCGCACAGCAAAGATCTGGAAGAACAGAGCACTTCATACCTCGTTTCAGTACGTGATACAAAACAGCAGCAGGTCATTGACTACATGATGGCTAAAGAGTCAGAAGTGATGGGCTTTGTCCGCTCAGAACTTGCCTATGCCAGTGGCGGCCGATTTTATGGGCTAGTCAACGCTTTTCAGCGGCTAGATGTCAGCATAGAAGCGGCGCGTGAACATGCTCAGCAGCGCTACATTCCGGGCTCAGGCGATCAAATCAAAACCTCTGTACTACCACAATCGAGCAGCTACGTAGGCAGTGAACGTTATCGACTACTACATAAACGCTATCACTGGGCTTATTTAGAGCTTCTTAAACGCTCGGATTTTGATGACATCTTGCTCGTTGATATCGATGGCAATGTAGTTTACTCCATCTATAAATACGATAATTTCGGAACCAACTTATTAACAGGGAAGTATCAAGATTCTAATCTTGGGCATACTTTTAAACGCCTAGAACAGACCGTTAATGAGCAACGCAAAACCAATGAAGACTTTACTCCGATAGTGATCTCCGACTTTGTGCAAGAAGATGGAAAACAGTATGCCTGGCTTGGGGCTCCGATTATTCAACAAGGTTACTTGCATAGCTATGCGATGTTCCGACTACCGAGCAATGCGATCACTAAGCTGATTGCTGATGGGAATAACAACCCTTCGATGCAAACGATACTGGTTGGCCAAGATCATCGCTCACGAACGTTAGCCTCTGCAGAAATTTCTGTTGAAAAAAGCAAAGAGGTGGTTGATTTAGCCCTCTCGGGTAAACGTTCAGTGGGGACTTACACCAATACCGATGATGAAAAGATCATTGCCGCCTACGCGCCGATCAATCTCAATAGTATCCACTGGGCATTAGTGGTTGAATTACCTGAAAAAGAAGCATTTTCTCGCGTACGTCAATTAGAGAAATTGTTCGTCTTTGCCATGCTCACCGCGATCGTTCTCGTGGTAATTGCTTCCCATTACCTGTCTAACTTCATTACCTCACCGCTTTTGAAACTAACATGGGCGGCAGAGCGCGTTTCCGCAGGTGATCTCGATGAAGCAATGATTAACACCGAGCGTAAAGATGAAATAGGTCGTTTGGCAGTCAGCTTCGAACGTATGCAACGCTCCATTCGCGAGAAAATATTGCTCATCAAATCGCAAAACAAGGAGCTAGAAAATAACCTACTCATCATTCGTAAGCAGAATGATGAGTTACAGCTCGCGAACAAACTCAAAGATGAATTCCTCGCCACCACCTCACATGAGTTACGCACGCCTCTGCATGGCATGATCGGCATTGCGGAAGCCTTAGTCTCCGGAGCTAATGGCCCATTAACTGCAGCCCATAAGTACCAACTCGACATCATCATCAACAGTGGGCAACGCTTAGCAACCTTAGTCGATGACCTGCTCGACTATCATAAAATGCGCTACGGTGCGTTGGATATTCAAAAGTGCGCAGTCGATTTATCAAGTGCAACACGCTTAGTCTTGGAACTATCACACCATTTATTAGGCAAAAAAATGCTGCGCATTATTAACCAAGTGCCAGAGCAAGCCGTATGGGTTTCCGCGGATCCACAACGCTTAGAGCAAGTGCTGTATAACCTGATCGGAAATGCCATTAAGTACACTTCTGAGGGAAAAATCGTCATTTCAACAACTTATATGGACGACAAAATCCGCGTGCAAGTCGTTGATACCGGACAAGGCATTCCCGCCGATCAACTGGAGCAAATTTTTGAGCCATTAATCCAAGCCAGTCGTGATGCTAGCCGCTATCGCCAAGGTGCTGGCTTAGGGCTTTCTATCACTCGCCAATTAATCGAATTGATGGGCGGAACCCTATATGTAAGTAGCCAACCAATGGTTGGTACAACATTCAGTTTTACTCTGCCGTTAGCCATCCAATCCGAGATTGAACAGGCTCGCTTAACCGAATTGCCTCACTTCCAAGCCCCTGAAATATTGGATACGGAGCTGCCAGAACAAAGTACGCTGCCTGAAAATGAACACGGTCCATTACTTCTAGTGGCTGATGACGAACCGGTTAACCTCAGAGTATTAGACAGCTTTTTACGCCTTGAAGGCTATCGTGTTCATACCGTACAAGATGGAAACGAAGTATTAGAAGCCGTAAAGCGTGAAAAACCAGAACTTCTACTACTCGATATCATGATGCCTGGGATGAGCGGCTATCAAGTATGTGAAAAACTTAGACAAACTTACGACCATGCTGAACTACCGATCATTATGCTAACCGCTCTCAATCAGTCTGACGACCGAGTGAGGGGATTTGAAGCGGGAGCGAACGACTACTTATCAAAGCCATTCAACAAGCAAGAGCTCGCTGCACGTATTATTGCCCACCTCACCGCTAGCAAAGCAGAATTACGCCGCATTGAAAATGCGCAGTTGCAAAAAGAGCTGAAACATCGCGCGATGGTGGAAGCAAGCCTTCTTGAAACGCAAGGTCGCTTACTGGAACAATTAGAATCTGCGCCGGAAGCCATTTTGTGTGTGAAAGAAGGTAATAAGGTGCGCTTTGCCAACGAGGCCGCTTCTCGCCTATTTAGACGTACACCTGAGCAGCTTAAACGCTCGAGTGCAGAAGAATTGATTGCACCTAAGTATCTCAACATCGATCAAGAACATTACTGCGGCAATATCGATGTCTATGTTGATGATGTGCGACAACATTTATCTGCCGATGTCCTGCGCTTGCCTGAAGGCTCGGGCTTGCAAGCCATGTACATTTTTAATGTCGGCGGCAGTATTAATGCATCGCGTATTTACAACCTAGAAACTGCGGTAGAAGCACTTTCTAGCTACGCCTTCGAAGGCGATAAAGATAAGTTACAGCAGCTCAAAGAATTAGGAGGCGAATTTACTCGACTCGCCGATAAAGCCTCCGGTGAGTATCAGTCCAAACAAGATTTGATGCGTAGTGTCTTGGTCGAAGCCATGACCAGTGCTCTTGATTATTGGGAGCGTGTTTCGGGACAAAGCAAATTTACCTTTGCAGAGCAAAGTGGCTTATGGCGCGTTTATCTTGACCGCAGCACCTTACAAACACGAACTCTAGACAAATATTTACGTATCGAGACCCTGCCCAAAACACCACGCTGGAGAACGGTTCTAAACTCGCTTGATTACATTCTTGAGCATTGCAAAGAGTCCGGTCCGGATCGTGCCCATATCGAAATGCAGCGCGATAAATTACAAAAGCTGCTCACCACTGAATAAGTTTATTATTCTATAACCAAACCCACCGCTAGGTGGGTTTTTTATTGATTTCTTCCCTCTCAATAGATATCAAGGCGAATTCTCAAACTTGCCGATTCCGCACCAGTCAACTTGATTTACATCGTTAAAAAAGAACCCAATACAAGGGTAAATCACATCAACCAGAAAGGGATAAAACGGTAAGAAAAGACCTAAATAGGGGGCATTAGCCAAGCCATTGTTTGAGATTGCGAAGGGAATCACAACAATTCGCCAGATTTAATTCAATCGATTAAATTAACGTAAATTCCTGCTAGTGAGCAAGATCTCGCTAATGAAAAGGATGATAAAAAGCCTTAATTTAATTGAATTAAATAGTTAGCAACCACTAACAAAAGTCACTCTAGCCCGCGACTTTTGCGAGGTGAATCACCTCGCGCTTTTTGTATAAAAATCACACATCAAAGAGCATTTTGACGTTAATGACGAGAGGGGTAATGGTTTTGACGTTTTTAACGGGAATTGGAATTGATAAATTTCTTGGCAAGGTGTCTTCTTACTCCTGCCAAAGGCCTACAGGCCACTCATTTATCCCCCTCCCTCCGACGGGCGAAAGTTATGAGGTAGGTCTTGGAGAGTGTTTATCAATTGATGACATTCCATCCATTAGTGAAATGAAAGCAACTAGTAAGGAACAGCTATGCTTGCCAATATTAAAAAAACAGCACTAGCCGCTGCAGTAATCGCAGCAGCAACCAGTGTTTCAGCTCCAGCGTTTGCACGTAGTGAGCTAACCATCGTGCCAGACTTCTACCCTACAATGGTACGTAACTTTAACCCGTACCTAGCAACTAACCTGCGTACAACCACTGACTTTATCTACGAACCTCTGGTTGTATTCAATGAGATGAAAGGTAACACACCAGTGTTCCGTCTGGCAGAAAGCTACAAAATGGCTGACGACCTGATGAGCGTGACTTTCGATATCCGCAAAGGCGTTAAGTGGTCTGACGGTGAAGCATTCACAGCTGACGACGTGGTCTACTCTTTCGGCCTGCTGAAAGCGAAACCAGAACTTGATCAACGTGGTATCAACAAGTGGGTTACCAGCGTTGAGAAAGTTGACGAATACAAAGTGCGTTTCCGTTTGTCTGAAGCAAACTCAAACGTACCTTATGAAATTTCTCTGATCCCTATCGTTGCTGAGCACGTGTGGAAAGAAGTGAAAGATCCAACCACCTTCACTAACGAAAACCCAGTAGGTACTGGTCCTTTCACCGTGATCGACACTTTCACTCCACAACTGTACATCCAGTGTCGTAACCCGAACTACTGGGATGCTGCGAACCTAGAAGTTGACTGTCTGCGTGTTCCACAAATCGCAAACAACGACCAACTACTGGGCAAAATCGTTAACTCTGAGCTCGACTGGACTTCTTCATTCGTTCCAGATATCGACCGTACTTACGCCGCAGCGAACCCTAACCACCACTACTGGTACCCAGCAGCGGGTACTCAGGCGTTCATGGTGAACTTCAAAAACCCAGATCCAGCGAAAAAAGAAGCACTGGATAACGTAGATTTCCGTCGTGCGTTCTCTATGGCTCTGGATCGTCAAACCATCATTGATATCGCCTTCTACGGCAGCGGTACAGTGAACGACTTCGCATCTGGCCTTGGCTACGCATTCGAAGCATGGTCTGATGAAGCGACTCACAAAAAGTACAAAGGCTTCAACACTTATGACGTTGAAGGCTCTAAGAAGCTACTGGCAAAAGCGGGCTTCAAAGATGTGAACGGTGACGGTTTCGTAGAAACGCCATCAGGCAAATCTTTTGAACTGCTGATCCAATCACCAAACGGCTGGACTGACTTCAACAACACAGTTCAACTGGCGGTTGAGCAGCTACAAGAAGTGGGTATCAAAGCGAAAGCGCGTACTCCTGAATTCGCGGTTTATAACCAAGCGATGCTAGAAGGTACTTACGACGTTGCTTACACCAACTACTTCCACGGTGCTGACCCATACACTTACTGGAACAGTGCTTACAACTCAGCACTGCAAGCTGGTGAAGGTATGCCACGCTTTGCAATGCACTACTTCACAGACAAGAAGCTTGATGGCTTGCTAGACAGCTTCTACAAAACTGCGGATAAGAACGAGCAAATTGCTATCGCTCACGGAATTCAGAAGATCATTGCTGAAAACCAAGTGACTATCCCTGTTATGTCTGGTGCATGGATGTATCAGTACAATACCACTCGCTTCACTGGCTGGTGGAATGAAGAAAATCCACAGGGCCGTCCAAGCGTTTGGGCTGGTATCCCAGAGCGTCTGCTACACGTACTGGATCTGAAACCAGTTAAGTAATACACGTTCATTTCTTGCGGCGCACGCTGTGCGCCGCCTATCTAAATCCCCTCATGTTGTTAAGCGGACATATGGCGCTCGTCGTCAGGGGATTTCTCGCTCTCAAATTCGCTAGGGGCGAGACCTGAAACCAGAGACAGGACAAAACTGGGTGAGTAAGGTGTAAGTTATGGGTTACTTTTTAAGACGATTGTCGTTCTATTTTGCCGCGTTGCTGGTCGCAGCAACATTAAACTTTATTATTCCGCGTGCCATGCCTGGTGATCCCGTCACCATGATGTTTGCTAACGCAACTGCACAAGTTACCCCTGAGCGTATCGAAGCCATGAAACAGCTTCTAGGCTTTGTGGATGGACCTTGGTATGTCCAATATCTGACATACATCAAAAGCATCCTGACATGGGAACTTGGCACTTCAATCAAATTCTACCCTCTGAGTGTGAATGAACTGCTTGGTGGTGCATTTGGCTGGTCACTGTTCCTTGCCGGTACTGCGGTTATTATCTCGTTTTCGATCGGTTCTGTGCTTGGGATTTTTGCTGCATGGAAACGTGGTAGCCGGTACGACACCTTCATCACACCGGGTATGTTGGTGATTCAAGCGGTACCACAAGTGGTTATCGCCATGCTTGCCATGTTCACTTTCGCTATCGGTTTAGGCTGGTTCCCAACCGGTTACGCCTACACAGCAGGCACAATCCCTGATTGGACAAGCTGGGCATTTATTAAAGATGTGGGCTATCACGCCGTATTGCCTCTGGTCTGTGCTTCGATTGTGCAAATCGGTGGTTTCTTGGTCAACATGCGTAACAACATGATTAACCTACTCGCTGAAGATTACATCACTATGGCGAAAGGCAAAGGCTTAAGTGAAAACCGTGTGGTATTCAACTACGCAGCACGTAACGCTTTACTACCAAGTGTCACGGCACTTTCTATGTCTCTCGGTATGGCGATTGGTGGTCAGTTGATCATTGAAATTATCTTCAACTACCCAGGCTTAGGCACTGTGTTATTTAACGCCATTACTGCGCGTGACTACCAAGTTCTACAAGGTCAGCTGTTGATTATGACTCTGTTCATGCTGTTCTTTAACCTGCTGGCGGACATGCTATACGTTGTTCTAGACCCTCGCTTACGCAAGGGAGGTAAATAATCATGAAAGCACTTTGGAAACTCTTACGTGGCAACCGCATGGCCATGATTGGCGTGACAATCTTGAGCATGTTCTTTCTTCTTGCGGTAGCGGCACCTTTTATTACCTCTCATGCTCCAGATAAACGCACGGGTAATCCACATGAATACCCTGCTTTTGTTGTGAAAGCAGCCAAAGCAAGCCCAGATGGTTGGGTTGCAGAAAACTTAGCGACCGATCGCCGCACTCTAGCGAAGTCGAAAAAAGCCGACCACATACTCGGTACCACGCGTATGGGTCGTGATGTGTGGTCACAAGTTGCTTATGGTGCTCGCGTATCCTTAGCCGTTGGCTTCGGTGCCGGTATCACCGTGTGTTTCTTAGCCACCGTCATCGGCGTCTCGGCGGGTTATTTTGGTGGAAAAATTGATGATTTCCTCACTGCAGCGATGAACATCATGTTGGTAATTCCTCAATATCCACTGCTATTCGTGTTAGCCGCCTTTATCGGTGAAGCGGGGCCTTTGACCATAGCCTTGATTATCGGTTGTACCTCCTGGGCTTGGGGCGCACGGGTGGTTCGTTCACAAACCATGGCACTGCGTGAGAAAGAGTTCGTTAAAGCCGCAGAAGTGCTCGGTGAATCTTCATGGCGCATCATCTTCGTTGAAATTCTGCCAAACCTCATTTCCATTGTGGGGGCAAGTTTTATCGGTTCAGTAATGTACGCCATCATGATGGAAGCCACTATCTCCTTCTTGGGATTGGGCGATCCAAACACCATCAGCTGGGGCATCATGCTGTACAACGTACAAACCTCATCATCCATGCTGATCGGCGCTTGGTGGGAACTGTTAGCCCCTTGTATTTCTTTGACTCTATTAGTCACTGGCCTTGCTCTACTGAACTTCGCGGTTGATGAAATTGCTAACCCACAATTACGTTCACATAAAGGCATGAAGCGTTGGAAAAGCCTTGCCAAGCAAGACCAAAAAGCGCGTGAGCCAAACGTACCACCTCAAAATGCACTTTGGAGCGGAGATAAATAATCATGACTGCACCATTAATCTCAATCCGCAACTTATGCGTGGACTACATTACCGATGCTGGCGATGTCCGTGCCTGTAACAATGTGAGCTTCGATTTAGCCCCAGGCGAGGTTTTTGGCCTGGCTGGAGAGTCTGGTTGTGGAAAATCAACCGTTGCCTTCTCGCTGATGCGCCTCCATAAGCCGCCCGCGTTCATCACCGGTGGTGAGGTGATCTTCAACGGTGAAGACATCCTGAAATACAGTGATGAGCGCATGCAAGCGTTCCGTTGGAAAGAAATGTCGATGGTATTCCAAAGTGCAATGAACGCACTGAACCCCGTTCTGACCATGGAAGAGCAATTTTGCGATGTGATCATGCGCCATACCAATATGACGCGTGAACAAGCAAAACGTCGTGCAGAAGGGCTGTTAGAGATCGTGGATATTCACCCAAGCCGACTCAACGATTATCCGCACCAGTTCTCCGGTGGTATGCGTCAACGCTTAGTGATTGCGATTGCGCTCGCGCTCAATCCAAAAATGATCATTATGGATGAACCCACGACTGCCCTGGATGTGGTTGTTCAGCGTGAAATTTTGCAGAAGATTTACGCACTTAAAGAAGAGTTTGGTTTCTCTATTCTGTTCATTACTCATGACTTGTCACTGATGGTCGAGTTCTCAGACCGTATTGGCATCATGTACTCCGGTGAATTGATTGAAGTTGCGCCTTCAAAACAAATTCTGGAACCCCCTTACCACCCTTATACCAAAGGGTTGGGAAGCTCTTTCCCACCATTAACCGGACCAAAAACAAAACTCACAGGGATCCCTGGAAACCCGCTCAACTTGTTGGAAATCCCTCAAGGATGCCGTTTCCAAGCTCGCTGCGACCGAGTTCATGAAGCTTGTACTAAGGTACCGACCGTACTGCGCCAAATCGAGCATGGCCGTTTTTCTAACTGCCACCTCTACGGACAACCTAGCGCCGCACTCAAACGCTAAGGTGCACGTAAAGCAGTAGCAAAGAATTTCTGGAGACAAATATGAGCAAACCACATGGCGAATTACTGGTTGAGGGAAAAAATCTGGTTAAAGATTTTGCCATCAACAGTAACGCACTCAAACAACCAATGATGCGTGCCATCAACGACGTGTCATTCAAAATGTACAAAAGCCGCGGTTTATCTGTGGTGGGTGAGTCTGGCTCAGGCAAATCCACCACCGCCAAGATGATCGCAAAAATGTATGCCCCAACCTCAGGCGTCATCGAGTACAAAGGTCGTGATATCCAAGAGATCGTTTCTCGTGACGATCTGATGCACTACCGCGAAGGTGTACAAATGGTATGGCAAGACCCGTTTGGTTCTCTCAACCCAACCCATACCATTTTTCACCACATTGCTCGCCCACTGTTGATCCACAAAAAGGTTACACCGGGCAACAAAAAAGAGTTGGAAGAACGTGTTTACGAACTGCTTGAGCAAGTAGGTCTCATCCCACCGAAAGCCACGGCCGCAAAATATCCGCACCAACTTTCTGGTGGTCAGCGTCAGCGCGTTAACTTGGCACGTAACATTGCTGTTGGTGCTGAGGTTGTTCTGGCTGATGAACCCACTTCAATGCTCGATGTGTCAATCCGTGCAGGCGTACTCAACCTAATGGAAGAGATGAAGTTTGAGCGTCAAATGTCACTGCTGTACATCACGCACGACATCGCAACCGCTCGCTATATTGCCGAAGACTTGGCCGTTATGTACGTGGGACACATGGTGGAATGGGGTGATACTGACGAGATCATTCACGATCCACAACACCCTTACACCAAACTGTTAGTCTCAGCGGTACCGGATCCGAAAAAATCGATCCACGAAAAATTGGAAGGCAACAAAGGTGAGATCCCATTATGGACTCCGAATTCTGTTGGCTGTCCATTTGCTGGTCGCTGCTTACACGCATCAGCCAAGTGTCGCGAAGCCTTACCGGAAGTTACTCAGCTATCTGACAACCACTTTGTGCGTTGTTATCTGTTTGAAAAATAAAACTCACTTGCTCCCTGCCTAGCAGGGAGCTTGATCCCTAATGCGGAGAAAATAATGCAGTTACTGACCAACCACATTGGCTATGAAATCCAAGGCCCGAAGCAAGCGGTTTTGCTGTGTGGACAAACACAATTAATGGATGATTGTGTACTTTTGGTTTGCGCTCATAGCCATCAGACCGTTGCAAAATTGTCAATCGAGTGGCATGGCAACGTGGACAACTGGCATCAGGGACAGTTTCATCGTATTGATTTTTCGAATTTCACAACTCCAGGCGACTACTATTTACGCTTGGATCATACTCATTCTGCCACTTTTACTATTGCGCAAGGCGTACTCATGCAGCGTACATTTTCTGATGTGCTGCATTACTTTAAATCGCAACGCTGCACAGGGCAGTTTGATCAACAAGACAAGCAAGTACCGCTGCTGGGCACATCAACCACTGCCGATGTGCGCGGCGGCTGGTACGATGCTTCAGGTGACGTTAGTAAATACCTCAGTCACCTTTCTTACGCTAACTATTTGAACCCACAACAAACACCTATGGTGGTCTGGAACATGCTCAAAGGGTTAGCGGTTTTACAACATCACTCGGGTTTTGCGCCTTTTTCCCGCACTCGCCTCAAGGATGAAGCGTTGTTTGGTGCTGATTTTCTTCGTCGTATGCAAAACTCCGAGGGATTTTTTTATATGACCGTCTTTGACAAATGGAGCAAAGACACCAAGCAACGGGAGATTTGCGCCTACGCGACCCAAAAAGGACATAAATCCGATGATTATCAAGCGGGTTTCCGTCAAGGTGGCGGTATGGCGATCGCGGCACTGGCCGCAGCAGCACGTTTAGAAACGCACGGTGAATTTACTCAAGCGGAGTATTTACAAGCGGCAGAAAAGGGCTATTGGCATCTCAAAGAGCACAACCCTACTTACCTCAATGATGGTGTTGAAAACATTATCGATGAATATTGTGCGCTACTAGCCTGTTGCGAACTTTATCGTAGCACAGAGAACACTCAATACCTGACTCAAGCACGCGAGTGGGCAGAGCGTCTGGCTAAGCGCCAATGCAGTGATGAACAAGTGGCGCACTACTGGTCTGCCACCTGCAATGGTGAACGCCCATACTTCCACGCCTCCGATGCAGGCCTGCCTGTCATTGCACTTTGCGAATATCTGAATATTGAAACGGATACGGCTAACTATGCCCAGCTACAACGGGTTATCGAGCAAGCCTGCCAATTCGAACTAACCATCACCCAACAAGTCACTAATCCGTTTGGTTATCCACGCCAGTATGTAAAAGGCGTAGAAAGCGCGAAACGCACCAGTTTCTTTATCGCACAAGACAACGAAAGTGGTTACTGGTGGCAGGGTGAAAATGCGCGCTTAGCTTCACTCGCCAGTATGGCTTATCTCGCTCAACCTCATTTGAGCACCGAGACAGCCGAACAGCTACAACATTGGGCACAAAATGCTCTGAACTGGATTATCGGACTCAACCCTTACGACATGTGTATGCTCGATGGCCATGGCCATAACAACCCAGACTACCTCCCTCATTTGGGCTTTTTCAATGCCAAAGGCGGTGTTTGTAACGGCATAACCGCAGGATTTGATGATGCCCATGACATCGCTTTTAACCCTGATGGGCAGAAAGATGACATGTTGCAAAACTGGCGCTGGGGTGAGCAATGGATCCCTCATGGTGCTTGGTATCTGTTGGCAATCATCAGTCAATTTGATCACTTTTCAGCTCATGAGGAGCAGATTGCATGAATTACTACGTAGGCATTGATGGCGGCGGCACTTCTTGCCGTGCACGCATTCGTAATTCCCAAGGCGAATGGATTGGTGAAGCCAAAAGTGGCAGCGCCAACATTATGCTTGGCGTTGACGTTGCACTGAAATCGGTGATTGATGCCATCACTCAAGCAGCTCAGCAAGGTGGGTTAACCCAAAACGTTTTTGCCCACATGCATGTAGGGCTTGCGTTAGCGGGAGCGGAGCAAAAAGAGGCGTGGCACGCTTTTATGCAACAGCCTCATCCTTTCGCATCAATCACGCTCAATACTGATGCTTATGGCGCTTGCCTTGGCGCACACCTTGGTGAAGATGGCGCCATCATGATCGCAGGAACCGGTTCTTGCGGCATTTTGCTCAAAGCGGGCAAACAGTACGTGGTGGGGGGGCGTGAGTTCCCGATTTCGGATCAAGGCAGCGGTGCTGTCATGGGGTTACGCCTTATCCAACAAGTGTTACTCGCTCAAGATGATATTCGTGCTCATACCCCACTGTGTGAGGTAGTAATGAGCCATTTTAAACACGACATTGATGCGATTGTCGCTTGGTCTAAAACTGCCCTACCTCGAGATTACGGTCAATTTTCACCGCAGATTTTTAGCCATGCTTATGCGGGTGATGGTTTAGCGATTGAACTTCTCAAACAAACAGCAGCAGATATCGAGATGTTCCTCATCGCTTTGCATCATAAAGGAGCAGAACGAATTTGCTTGATGGGCAGTATTGCTGAACGTATCCAAGATTGGCTCTCCCCACCGGTACAGCAGTGGATTGTAAAACCGCAATCAGATGCTATCGAAGGGGCATTAATGTTTGCCGGTAAATCCGAGCACAACCTGTATTAAGGATGATTTATGAGTTATCGAATTGAATTTGCGGTACTCTCGGAACAAAAACCGGATTGCCGTTTTGGCTTAACCTTACACAACTTGAGTGACCAAGATCTGCAAGACTGGTCGCTGTATTTTGTTATCGATCGCTACATTCAACCAACGAGTGTGACCAATGGGCAGCTAACTCAAGTCGGCAGCTTATGTTCGATTGTTCCGACTGAAAAAGTGTTACCCGCCAATGGTCACTTTTATTGTGAATTCATCATCAAAACTGCGCCTTATCATTTCTATACCGATGGTGTAAAACACGCCTTCGTTCAGCTCAATGACAAACAACCGGTTGAACGTTTCAATGTGGTTGTCAATCCTATTGTTCTGGCTTCGCCATTTCGTGAGCGTAGCCAGATCCCTGCTGTGGAAGCAGCTGAGCTGTGCGCGATCCCTAAACCAAATTCGCTACAACGTTTTAGCGGCGAGTTTGTAGTGAGCAATGCAAGCCAGATTTCTTTGCAATCAGACCTTGCGGAGCGAGCAGCGCACTGGCTAGATCAAGAATTGCATACCTTGCATGGCTTTACCCTCAATGCCGTTGGCCATAGCGATATTGTTTATCGCAGCAACCCAACACTGGATGAGGGGCATTACCAGCTCAACATCGATGCCAAAGGGATCAAAATTGAAGCAGGCAGCCATAGCGGCTTTATGCATGCCAGTGCCACTTTGTTACAACTGGCACAATCTCAAAAAGGCACATTGAGCTTCCCATTGGTAAAAATTGCCGATGCTCCACGCTTCAAGTATCGCGGCATGATGCTTGACTGCGCACGCCACTTCCACTCTCTTGAGCAAGTCAAACGCGTCATCAACCAATTGGCGCATTACAAATTCAACGTATTCCACTGGCACCTCACGGATGATGAGGGCTGGCGTATTGAGATCAAGCGCCTACCGCAGCTAACCGACATTGGCGCGTGGCGAGGTATGGATGAAGTTCTCGAACCTCAATACAGCTTACTGACTGAGCGTCATGGCGGTTTCTATACCCAAGATGAGATCCGTTCGGTGATTAAATACGCCAGTGATCGTGGCATCACCGTCATCCCAGAAATTGATGTTCCGGGACACAGCCGCGCAGCTATTAAAGCGCTGCCTGAATGGTTAGTGGACGAAGAAGATCGCTCGCAGTACCGCAGCATTCAGTACTACAACGATAACGTACTCTCCCCTGCTTTACCGGGCACTTACCAATTCCTTGATATTGTATTGGAAGAAGTTGCAGAACTGTTCCCAAGCCAATTTATCCATATTGGTGCCGATGAAGTTCCAAGCGGTGTTTGGGTAGACAGCCCGAAATGCCAAGCCTTAATGCAAGAGAATGACTATACCGATCCGAAAGAACTGCAAGGTCATTTGCTGCGCTACGCAGAGAAAAAACTCAAGAGTTTAGGTAAGCGCATGGTGGGCTGGGAAGAAGCACATCACGGTGACAAAGTGAGTAAAGACACTGTCATTTACTCTTGGTTGTCGGAAAAAGCGGCGCTCGAGTGTGCCAAACAAGGCTTTGATGTGATTTTGCAACCGGGACAATTTACCTACCTCGATATCGTTCAAGACTACGCACCGGAAGAGCCGGGAGTGGATTGGGCGGGCGTCACACCGCTAGAACGAGCCTACGGTTATGAACCGTTAGCAGATGTTCCCGCTGACGACCCACTGCGCAAGCGCATTTTAGGTGTCCAGTGTGCATTGTGGTGTGAACTGATCAATAACCCAGAACGCATGGAATACATGCTCTACCCACGCTTAACCGCGTTAGCGGAAGGTGGTTGGACAGAGAAATCCCAGCGTAACTGGTTGGACTATTTGGCACGTTTGAAAGGGCACTTGTCACTGCTGGATAAGCAGAACATCCCTTATCGCGCACCTTGGAAATAACAATCCGTAGACATAACAACGACAGCGCGAGAGCTCTCGCGCAAGTTTTCACTAGCATAGGTTTTAGCTGCCAGCAGGCAGCTGGTTTAAAAGGAAAGCACAATGAAATACGGCTATTTCGATAATGATAATCGCGAATACGTCATCACTCGCCCTGACGTACCCGCACCTTGGACTAACTATCTCGGTACTGAAAAGTTCTGTACTGTGATTTCTCACAACGCAGGTGGTTACTCGTTCTATCACTCACCTGAGTACAACCGCGTAACCAAGTTCCGTCCAAACTTTACCCAAGATCGTCCAGGGCACTATGTTTACCTGCGCGATGATGCGACGGGTGATTTCTGGTCTATCTCTTGGCAACCTGTTGCGAAAAGCCTTGAACAAGCGAAATACGAAGTTCGCCACGGCTTGTCTTACTCAAAATTCAAGTGTGAATACAACGGCATTCACGCGACCAAAACGCTGTTTGTTCCTAAGGGTGAAGATGCAGAAGTTTGGGATGTTGTGATCGAAAACACCTCCAATGAAGTGCGTACTATTAGTGCGTTCAACTACGTTGAGTTCTCTTTCAGCCACATCAAGTCAGACAACCAAAACCATCAGATGTCGCTCTACTCAGCAGGTACAGCGTTCAAAGATGGCGTGATTGAGTATGACCTGTACTACAACACAGACGATTTCTTAGGCTTCTACTACCTGACCGCGACCTTCGATGCAGACAGCTACGACGGCCAACGTGACCAATTCCTTGGCATGTACCGAGATGAAGCCAACCCAATCGCAGTGGCGCAAGGTAAGTGCTCTAACAGCGCGCAAACCTGTTACAACCACTGTGGTGCACTGCATAAGCAATTCGTTCTGCAACCGGGCGAAAAAGTTCGCTTCGCAGTGATCTTAGGTGTAGGTAAAGGCAACGGCGCAAAACTGCGTGAAAAATACCAAGATCTGAGCAAAGTGGACGCTGCATTTGCAGGTATCAAAGCACACTGGGATGAGCGTTGTGCGAAGTTCCAAGTGAAATCGCCAAACGAAGGTCTGAACACCATGATCAACGCTTGGACTCTGTACCAGGCGGAAACTTGTGTGGTTTGGTCTCGTTTCGCTTCTTTCATTGAAGTTGGCGGCCGTACAGGTCTGGGCTACCGTGATACTGCGCAAGACGCGATCTCTGTACCGCACACTAACCCAGCAATGACCCGTAAGCGTCTGGTTGACCTACTGCGTGGTCAAGTGAAAGCGGGTTACGGTTTACACCTATTTGATCCTGACTGGTTCGATCCAGAAAAAGCGGATGTTAAACCGTCTAAATCACCAACAGTAGTACCAACACCATCGGATGAAGACAAGATCCACGGCATCAAAGATACCTGTTCTGACGATCACCTGTGGATTGTGCCAACCATCCTCAGCTATGTGAAAGAGACCGGTGACTTCGCCTTTATCGACGAAGTGATCCCTTATGCTGATGGCGGCAACGCAACTGTGTACGAGCACATGATGGCAGCGTTAGATTTCTCTGCAGAATACGTAGGTCAAACAGGTATCTGTAAAGGTCTGCGTGCAGACTGGAACGACTGTTTGAACCTCGGTGGCGGCGAGTCATCTATGGTGTCTTTCCTGCACTTCTGGGCGTTGGAGTCTTTCCTTGAGCTGTCACGCTACCGCAATGATGAAGCGGCAACAGACAAGTACCAAGCTATGGCTGATGGCGTACGCGAAGCGTGTGAAACTCACTTGTGGGATGAACAAGGCGAATGGTACATCCGTGGCCTGACCAAAAATGGCGACAAGATCGGTACCTTCGATCAAGTGGAAGGTAAAGTTCACTTAGAGTCTAACTCACTGGCTGTTCTGTCAGGCACTGTAAGCCATGAGCGCGGCATCAAAGCGATGGATGCGGTCTACAAATACCTGTTCTCCAAATACGGCCTACACCTGAACGCTCCATCATTCGCGACTCCAAATGATGACATCGGCTTCGTGACTCGCGTTTACCAAGGCGTGAAAGAAAACGGCGCGATCTTCTCGCATCCAAACCCATGGGCATGGGTAGCAGAAGCGAAACTGGGCCGTGGTGATCGTGCGATGGAACTGTATGACGCACTCAACCCATACAACCAAAACGACATCATCGAAACCCGTATTGCTGAACCTTACTCTTACGTACAGTTCATCATGGGTCGTGACCACCAAGATCACGGCCGCGCTAACCACCCATGGTTAACCGGTACTTCTGGCTGGGCATACCACGCTACCACCAACTATATCTTGGGTATCAAAGCGGGCTTCGATGCACTGGAGATCGATCCTTGTATCCCAACTTCATGGCCCGGTTTTGAAGTGACTCGTGAGTGGCGTGACGCGACTTACCAGATCAAAATTGAAAACCCACAAGGCGTTTCAAAAGGCGTGAAATCCATCACCCTGAATGGCCAAGCGATTGAAGGCGCAGTCCCTGTTCAAGCAGCAGGCAGCGTCAACCAAGTGGTTGTTGTACTGGGTTAACCCATTTTCGGGCACTCGCTGAGTGCCCGTTTTCTAATACCTAAGCGTTTTATATGCCCAAACCACTTGTCGTTGCAGGTAGGCGGCAAATGAATGAATCCCTATGAGCATAGATAAACTATGTGATTGGGGTGAATGAATGCAGCCAACACTCCTGCAACGTCAAGTGGGAAGGGATAGGGGGAGAAAATGATTAAATTTGGTACTGGCGGCTGGCGTGCTTTTATTGGTGAAGAGTTCACTAAAGATAACGTACGTCTGGTTGCTCAAGCCTTAGCAAACATCATCAATCATGAACAAGCCGCCGCAAAAGGCTTCGTGATTGGTTATGACCGCCGCTTTTTGTCTGACAAAGCAGGTTGCTGGTTTGCCGAAGTTTTAGCAGCGAATGGCGTTGTGGTGAGCTTTATCGACAAGTTTGTGCCAACACCTGTGGTGATGTTTAAAGCGAAAGAGATGGATTGTGCTTACTCAGCTTGTATTACCGCTTCGCACAACCCAGCCGACTACAACGGTATTAAAGTGTTTATCCGGGGCGGTCGTGACGCTGATGAAGTGATCACTCAGAAGATCGAGCAGCAAATCGCAACGCTGACCTCGCAAGACGTGAAATCGATCGATTTCGATCAAGCCGTCAATGACAAGCTGATTAAAATCATCAACCCGATGAACGAGTTTGTCGATAGCATCATCAACTTCATCGATATTGAAGCGATCAAGAAAGCCAATCTGCGTGTGTTGATCGATCCTATGTTCGGGGTAGCGAAAAACGCACTGCAAACAGTACTGATCAATGGCCGCTGCGACGTGGACGTGATCAACGATGGCAAAAACCCAGATTTCGGTGGTTTGATGCCTTCGCCTAGCGCGGCCACCTTGTATCGCTTGAAGCATCTCGTTAAACACGAAGGTTATGACATCGGTATCGGTACCGATGGCGATGCGGACCGCCTTGGCATCATTGATGAAAAAGGTAACTTTATTCATCCTAACGAAGTGCTGATCCTGCTTTACTACTATCTACTAGAGTACAAAGGCTGGAAAGGTTCTGTGGTACGTAACATTGCAACCACTCACTTGTTGGATAAAATCGCAACCGATCATGGTGAGCAATGCTTTGAAGTGCCTGTGGGCTTCAAACACATCTCTTCACAAATGGAAGCTGACGATTCACTGATCGGTGGTGAAAGTTCTGGCGGTTTGACGATTCGTGGCCACATCAAGGGGAAAGATGGCGTGTTCGCCTCCAGCCTATTGGTGGAAATGATCAGCGTGACTGGCAAGAAACTCTCTGAGCTATTAACCGAGATCTATGATCGTTACGGTTATGCCTACACTGCGGAAGGCGATTGCAAATTTAAACCAGCCCAACGCGATGAGATCTACAACAAAGTCTACATTGAGAAAAAACTGCCTGAATTTGAATTCGAGATCGAAAAAGTCAGCTATGAAGATGGTGCTAAGGTCTACTTCAAGAACGGTGGCTGGGTGATTGCCCGCTTCTCCGGTACTGAGCCTCTATTACGTATTTTTGCCGAAATGGCCGACAAAGATACTGCGGAGCGTGTTCTTCAACAGATGAAAGCCTTCTTGGCGTTGTAATCATCCCCTGAGGTTAAGTCCCCTCAGCGGAGAAGAACATTTGCCCGACGCTAGACGTCGGGCTTTTTTATTACGGGTAGAATGTGCTTGGAATGACAAAGCTCAGCGGCGAGATCGATTAGGCGAAAGCCAATACCCCTTGCGTATCAATATTGACCGACACCGCCTGCCCTAGCTCCAGCGGTTGTGAAGAGGTCGCGATAAGCTGAGTGCCATGCGCATCAATCAGATAACGGCAATGGTCACCCATAAACTGCTGCTCAGTCACCGTCACACTGCTGTCTTCTTCGGCACGGATCTGCACCTGCTGTGGACGCAGCAATAACTTACATTCCGCGTCTACAGCGATTGGTTGGCGCGCAGTGGCTTCCACAACCCCAAGAGCGGTTTGGTATTGGGTTTCGCTGATCCGCGTGGCATTCAGATAACTGCCACCACCCAGAAAATCAGCCACGAACTGGCTCGACGGTTGGTAGTAAAGCTCTGCTGCTGTTCCGTACTGTTCAATCACACCACGATTCATCACCGCCATTTTATCGGCGAAGGCAAACGCTTCTTCTCGTGAGTGAGTCACGAAAATCGCCGTCACGCCCTGTTGTTTAAAGATTTTACGAATCTCAATGATTAGCTCATGACGTACTTGCGTGTCGATATTCGAAAACGGCTCATCAAGCAGCAGCAGATCTGGCTTATAAGCTAAGGCACGTGCGATGGCAACGCGTTGCAGCTGACCACCCGAGAGTTGATGCGGGTAACGCTCTGCAAAAGCATCAAGATGAACCAAAGAGAGCATCTCGGTAATTTTGGCCTGTTTCTGCGCGGCGGACATAGCATCCAGACCGAAGCCGACATTCTGCGCCACGGTTAAATGGGGAAACAGAGCATAATCTTGGAAAATCATCCCAATGTTACGCTGCTCAGGTGGCAACCAGTGTTTACCATCATCCAACGTCAAGCAGTTCAAGTTCAATCGACCTGACGCCAACGGTAAAAGGCCGGCAATCGCCTTAAGTAAGGTCGTTTTACCACAACCGCTTGCCCCAAGCAGGCAGACGATTTCGCCCGAGTTCACTTGCAGTGATAGGGATTTCAATACCGTTTGCGAGTCGTATTGGCAAGTCAGATTTTCAATCAGCAGTGCGCAGCTCATCAGTGCTTTTGCTCCAAAGAACGGTTAACGATAACAAGTGGGATAAGCCCAACCAACACGAGTAAAATGGCAGGCAATGCTGCCAATTCTAAACGCTCATCTGAAGCGTAGTTATAGACGTAAGTGGCGAGCGTTTCAAAATTAAATGGGCGTAATAAAATCGCCGCGTTTAACTCCTTCATCGATTCAATAAACACCAACAATCCTGCAATTAACGCACCACGTCGGATCAGCGGCAGGTGTACGCGCTTAAGCATTTGGTTGGCATGACACCCCATGGTACGCGCAGCCATATCCAACGAAGGTGAAACTTTACTTAAGCTACTTTCAATACTGCCAATCGCCACCGCCGAAAACCGTACCACGAGCGCAAACACAATCGCGAACACACTTCCGGAGAAGATTAACCCCGGGCGTCCCCACTCCATCATTTTAGCTATGTCGTTGACCAGATGATCCAGTGCCAACACCGGTACCAAAATACCAATCGCCAGTACCGTTCCCGGCACCGCATAACCCATGGAAGAAAGGCGCATCAGCGCAACACTGGTACGATTGTTTTGTAGACGGGCATAGAAATTGGCGATCAAAGCCACCAACACAGCAATGACAGCCGCACTAATTGAGACAGTAAAACTATTCAGTGCGTACTCTCTAAACTGCGCTGTCCAGCTTTGTGCAAAGTAAGACCATGCGTAACTGATTAATTGCAACAGTGGCAAAATGAACGCCACCGCCACCAATCCCCAACACCAGACTAAAGCTGCCCATAGGCGCCAACCTTTTAAGGTATAACGGTACTCTTCATGGCTATTAAAATGGTTTTGGTAGAGTTTTTGTCGACGTCGACTATAGCGTTCACTACTGAGCAGCAACAGCACAATCACCAACATAATCGCTGAGATTTTCGCAGCCGCATTGAGGTTTGAGTAGCCAAGCCAAGTGTCGTAAACCGCCGTTGTTAAGGTATTGACCGAAAACAGGCTTACGGTGCCGAAATCCCCAATCGTTTCCATTGCCACCAAAGACAAGCCAACCGCAATCGCAGGGCGCGCTAATGGCAAAGAGATACGCCAAAAGCTCTGCCACGGTGTGCATCTCAGTAGACGAGCCGATTGGAGCAAAGTGACGTTCTGCTCCATAAAGGCCGCACGGCACAGTAGATAAACGTAAGGATAAAGCACCAAAGCCAGTACCACACTGGCACCGCCTAAACTTCGGATGTCCGGAAACCAGTAGCTGCCCGCTTGCCAGCCCGTCCAATCACGCAAAGCGATTTGAATGGGGCCTGCGAAATCAAACCAATGAGTAAACAGATAACCAATAATATAGGCTGGCATCGCTAATGGCAGGACGAGCGCCCACTGCAACCAACGCTCACCGGGTAATTTGCACATCGCAATCAGCCAAGCTGAAGGCACACCAAACAGCAAAGCCAATAGTAGTACGGAAACCGTCAATACTAAGGTATTGAAAATATAGGTGGGCATCACAGTCGCCAGCAGATGAGCAAAAACCTCATCACTGTTGCCGAATGCGGTGTAGAAGATCGCTAAGATCGGTAAAACCAGCAGAGTGGTTAACACAACGCTGCTGGTTTTCCATGCAAAATATTTTTCTTTCATCGCCTAACAGTACAAGGCTTGAACAACGCTCAAAGCGCTGCATCCCTCAAATAAAATAGGGGTACGTTATACCCCTGATTTTACTTACAGGTCAAATTTGACTTCATCGATCAACTTGATCGCTGCGGCATTATTATCTGCAATTTTTTCTAGTGGCAGACTATCGGCTTTAAACGCGCCCCAAGACTCCACGAGAGCTGAACGTTTCACCCCTTCTTTCACTGGGTATTCGTAGTTCACTTCTGCATACATTTGTTGTGCGGTTGCGCCAGTCAAGAACTCCATCAGCTTAACGGCGTTATCACGGTTTGGTGAGTATTTCGCCATTGCCATACCACTCACGTTCACATGAGTGCCTTGCGCATTTTGACCTGGGAAGTTGATGTATACCGCTTCAGCCCAAGATTTTTGTTTCTCGTCATTCACCATTGCACCTAGGTAGTAGCTGTTACCTAGCGACACATCACACAGGCCTTCTTTGATCGCACGAACCTGGTCACGGTCATTGCCTTGTGGTTTACGAGCCAGATTCGCCTTTACACCTTCCAGCCAAGTTTTTGCTTCGGCTTCACCATGGTTAGCGATGATAGAAGCCACAAGCGCGATGTTGTAAGGGTGCTTACCACTACGAGTACAAATTTTGCCTTTGAACTCTGGCTTAGCGAGATCCATATAATCGAAATCATCACCCGGCTTGCCTACGCGATCGCGTGAAGAATACACACTACGAGTACGCTGCGTCAGTGCAAACCACTCATCACCACTATCACGGTATTGAGCAGGAATGTTCTCTTCAATCACTTTGCTATCCAGTGGCTGAGTCAGGCCTTTTTCGGTCAGTTCAAACAAACGGCTGAATTCAGCAGTTAAGATCACATCGGCTGGGCTGTATTCGCCCTCTTGCGCGAGTTTCTCTGCAATCCCTTCTTTAGCAAATTTCACGTTAACTTTGATGCCAGTTTCTTTGGTGAACTCTTGGAACATAGGTTCAATCAAAAATGGTTGGCGGTAAGAGTAAACATTCACTTCTTCAGCGGCCATTGCAGAAGGAGCGAGTACACCGCAAGCAATCGCAGACAACGTGAGCAGCTTTTTCATTTTTAGGTCCTTTAATAATTACTAATGATAACGTTTATCAGTTTCACTACATTATAAGAATAATTATTAAGAAAACAATCAGTGAAAAGAAAAAACCTGCCCAGAGGGCAGGTTCTCTAAAATGAACTTGGTAACTAAATGTTACTTCACAGTCACAAATTCAGGGTAAGCTCCGACACCACAATCGTGCATGTCCATCCCTTCCATTTCTTCTTCTTCAGAAACGCGGATCCCCATGGTTGCTTTGAGTACACCCCAAACCAGCAGGCTTGCACCAAACACCCATGCGAAAATCACCACAGCTCCCAGTAATTGCGCACCAAACGTTGCATCGGCATTGCTGAGTGGCACCACCATCAGACCGAAGAAACCACACACACCATGTACTGAGATTGCACCAACAGGATCATCAATTCTCAGTTTATCGAGAGCGATGATGCTAAACACCACCAGAGCCCCTGCAACCACACCAATTGCTACCGCGTACAGTGGTGAAGGTGATAGAGGATCCGCGGTAATCGCCACCAAACCGGCTAATGCACCATTGAGTACCATGGTGAGATCCGCTTTACCCCAAGTGGTTTTACACACGAGTAGCGCAGCAATAGCCCCCGCAGCCGCAGCGGCATTGGTATTGAGGAAAATCTTGCCCACTGATGTGGCATTTTCAAAATCCGATACCATCAGTTGTGAGCCGCCGTTAAAACCAAACCAGCCGAACCACAAGATAAAGGTACCTAAGGTTGCTAATGGCATGTTTGAACCTGGGATTGGGTAAATTTCGCCGTTTTTGCCGTATTTACCTTTGCGAGCCCCCAACAGCAGTACGCCCGCTAACGCTGCAGAAGCTCCTGCTAAGTGTACGATGCCTGAGCCAGCAAAATCGCTAAAGCCTGCCGCAGAAAGGAAACCACCACCCCAAGTCCAGTAGCCTTCCATTGGGTAGATGAAAGCGGTCAAGATGGCAGAGAAAATCAAGAAGGCCCAGAGTTTCATGCGCTCAGCCACTGCACCAGAAACCACTGACATCGCTGTTGCAACAAACACAACTTGGAAGAAGAAATCTGATTCCAGAGAGTGATCGGCACCATCCGCTTGTGAACCAATCAGCGCACCAAGTGAAGGCAACCAGCCACCTTCAGTGTTATCGACATACATGATGTTGTAGCCAACGATTAAATAAGTGGTACAAGCAATCGCGTACAGAACAAAGTTTTTAGTCAAAATTTCTGTGGTGTTCTTTGAGCGAACCAAACCCGCTTCCAGCATGGCAAACCCTGCTGCCATCCACATGACTAGAGCTCCTGAAATCAGGAAGAAAAAGGTGTCGAGTGCGTAACGCAGCTCGGTAACAGTGACTGATAGTTCCATAATCAACTCTCCCATCCTTAAATTTAAAGGGCTTCTGAATCCATTTCGCCAGTACGGATACGCACCGCTTGGCTAAGGTCATAGACAAAGATTTTGCCGTCACCAATTTTTCCGGTGTGTGCGGCCTTGATGATCGCTTCCACCACACGATCCACATTGTCGCTTTGCGTAGCGATTTCAATTTTTACTTTGGGTAGAAAGTCGACTTGGTATTCCGCGCCGCGGTATAGCTCAGTGTGTCCTTTCTGACGCCCGAAGCCTTTCACCTCAGAAACCGTCATTCCCTCGATACCTACATCCGCAAGCGCTTCACGAACATCATCCAACTTGAATGGTTTAATGATTGCGTTAATCAGTTTCATCTCTTCCTCTCTAAAGCAGTCGTCCATTTACTCTTCACTATCCAAGGTATATGCCAACTTATTAACACTATGATTTAAAATAAAAAAATAGTGTCTGGTTTAATAAAAAACAAAAGGCTGCACCTCTTCGGTGCAGCCTTTTCCCAACAATAACGCACAAATTTTAACAACAATGGCTATTGCACTGATTATTTCCCTTGTACAAAGTTCTGCCACTGAGCCAGCAAAGCAATGAAATCTTCTCGCCCACAGGCAGCAACACTTTCACTGTCATACAGAAAGAAATCACTCTCTAACTCATGTTCGGCGTCATACGCCAGCGCATTATCTTGCACTTGGACTTCATCACCTTGCACCATGAGAGAGATTTCACGACCAGTCCATAGAAACTCTTGTGCTGGAGATTGTTCTGCTTGCTCGATAAGCGCTAAAACTTGATTGATTTTAGCCTGATCTTGACCAATCTCTTCTTGTAGCCAGCGTCCGACGATCTGATGCTCCATACTGCATTTGACCGCATATTCACCCAACAAGGTATTTTTAATAAATTCAAACTCCATGGTTATATCTCCATAGATCATCAATATGGCGAGTATATCTCAAACTGCTTCGCGATACTTAGACAAGTGATATCCCCTTTCATTTCCCCATGAAATAGAATTACCTGCCACAACTTGATAAAAAATAGCGGTGGCGCACTAAAAGTGAGCAAAAAAATAAAGCCGCGACAAGCGCGGCTTTATTAGATAAACAAATGACTTTGCTTATGCAGGTTCTTGGAAGATCACTGAATCTGCTTTGCTGGTGTATTGACCCATACGATGGAAGTTGAGGTAGCGGTAAGTATCCGCTGCCGCAGCATCAATCTGCTTCGCATATTCCATGTACTCTGCCACGCTTGGGATGCGGCCCAGAATCGCCCCAACTGCCGCTAATTCAGCAGAAGAAAGGTAAACGTTAGCACCAGTACCCAAACGGTTCGGGAAGTTACGCGTTGAAGTTGACATCACCGTCGCTTTGTCAGCGACGCGCGCTTGGTTACCCATACACAGTGAACATCCCGGAGTTTCAATACGCACCCCAGCGCGACCAAAAATACCGTAGTAGCCTTCTTCTGTCAGTTGGTCACGATCCATCTTGGTTGGCGGAGCCACCCACAGGCGTGTGTTCAACTGGCCGTTGAATTTATCAAGCAGTTTGCCTGCTGCACGGAAGTGACCAATGTTGGTCATACAAGATCCAATGAAGACTTCATTGATCGTTTCACCCGCACACTCAGAGAGCAGGCGTGCATCATCCGGATCGTTTGGTGCACACAAGATAGGTTCTTTGATGTCTGCGAGATCAATTTCAATCACATGCGCGTATTCCGCATCTTTGTCCGCTTCCATCAATGCTGGCGTTGCCAGCCAAGCTTCCATTGCCTTGATACGACGCTCAATAGTACGGCGATCGCCATAACCTTCAGCAATCATCCACTTCAACATCACGATGTTCGAGTTGAGATACTCTTCAATCGACGCTTGTGAAAGCTTCACAGTACAACCGGCCGCAGAACGTTCTGCAGAAGCATCTGAAAGTTCGAATGCTTGCTCAACCGTTAGGTGTTCAACCCCTTCGATCTCCAGAATACGACCAGAGAATTCGTTGATCTTGCCGGCTTTTTCTACCGTGAGCAGACCTTGTTTGATGCCGTAGTAAGGGATGGCATGCACCAAATCACGCAGAGTGATTCCCGGCTGCATTTTACCTTTGAAGCGAACCAGAATAGATTCCGGCATATCCAGTGGCATCACGCCAGTCGCTGCCGCAAACGCCACCAGACCAGAACCCGCAGGGAAAGAAATACCCAATGGGAAACGAGTATGCGAGTCACCGCCAGTACCGACAGTATCTGGGAGCAGCATGCGGTTTAGCCATGAGTGGATAACACCATCCCCCGGACGCAGTGAAACACCGCCACGGTTCATGATGAAATCAGGCAGGGTGTGGTGAGTTTGTACGTCAACCGGTTTTGGATAAGCAGACGTGTGACAAAAAGACTGCATCACTAAATCAGCAGAGAAGCCAAGACACGCCAAATCTTTCAGTTCATCACGCGTCATTGGGCCAGTGGTATCTTGCGAACCCACAGTGGTCATCTTAGGCTCACAGTAGGTGCCCGGACGAATACCTTGCACGCCACACGCTTTACCCACCATTTTTTGTGCCAGCGTGTAGCCTTTACCGCTATCCGCAACTGCAACTGGGCGACGGAATTCTTTTGAGGCTTCCAAACCTAACGCGTGACGCGCTTTATCGGTCAAACCACGTCCAACGATCAGTGGAATACGACCGCCAGCACGTACTTCATCGTACAGCACATCGGTTTTCAGTTTGAAAGTCGCAAGTACTTCACCGGTCGCGTGGTTACACACTTTGCCTTCAAATGGGTAAACATCGATCACATCACCCATATTGAGCTTGGAAACATCCACTTCGATTGGCAGCGCGCCAGCATCTTCCATAGTATTGAAGAAGATCGGGGCAATTTTACCGCCCAGAACATAACCACCTGTGCGTTTATTTGGCACGTTAGGAATGTCGTCCCCCATAAACCACAGCACTGAGTTAGTTGCCGATTTACGTGATGAACCAGTACCCACAACGTCACCCACATAAACCAGTTGGTGACCTTTAGTTTTGAGAGCTTCGATCTGTTTGATCGGGCCAACTTTGCCCGGTACATCCGGTTCAATGCCATCACGCGCGTTTTTGAGCATGGCTAACGCATGCACAGGAATATCAGGACGTGACCATGCATCAGGAGCAGGAGAAAGATCGTCCGTGTTAGTCTCACCGGTCACTTTAAACACAGTTAAGGTCACTTTTTCAGCCAGTGCTGGCTTAGACAAGAACCATTCTGCATCAGCCCAAGATTGCAGCACCTGCTTGGCGAATGAGTTACCCGCTTTGGCTTTCTCTTCTACATCGTAGAAATTATCAAACATCAATAGCGTATGAGACAGCGCTTTCGCAGCGATTGGTGCCAACGCGCTATCGTCAAGCAAATCAATCAAAGGTTCGATGTTGTAACCGCCTTGCATCGTACCCAGCAGCTCAGCCGCTTTCTCACGACTCACCAAAGGAGAAGTCACTTGTCCTTTGGTTACGGCAGTCAAGAAACCCGCTTTTACATAAGCCGCTTCATCGACACCTGGAGGAATTCGATTTTCAAGTAGGTCAAGAATAAAAGCTTCTTCACCTTGTGGGGGATTTTTCAGAAGTTCTACAAGTCCTGCGACTTGCTCTGCATCTAGGGGTTTAGGTACAACTCCTTCAGCGGCACGCTCTGCGACGTGTTTACGGTAGGCTTCAAGCACGACTTTTTCCTCTCATTGCGGTTCACTCAGTTGATTATAAAAATACGAGCGAACATCCTTGGAAACTTGGCTCTCCCTAGCCCTTGTTTTCACTCAAATTGACTGAGAAACAGCGCCATAGAGGCCAAACTGTGGGCGTCAGAATAGCAAGTTTAACGATAAATTAAAATCTCATCATTTTGACCAACATAGCAACTTGAGACTAAAGTTTAAGCTTTCTCAGCGAGTGGAAAGCGTTCAACCTCACTCATATCTCAAGTTACTGCTATTTAAAGGTAGTACCAATAATAAAATAGACGGAATCATAGTTCTGCTCGGTACGCCCATAACCAAACATGATCGGTCCGATAGGCGAATTCACTCCCGCAAAAATCGAGCCTGCGCCATAGAGTGGAGCATCTTGCAAGCGAATATCGGAATCTGACCATACACCACCATACTCAATGGATGCCCCTAGATAGACGGGAGAAGTGAACATTCCAAAGTCATTGTCAAACCAACGATAACGATAAACCAGATTTCCGTACACCTTGTTTTGGCCAATCAGGCTATTACGGGGTATGCCCGATAAATTGAGAAATCCGCCAATACTTTTCGGATCAATCGGTGTGGACGAGTGCTTACTTTTCACAACCCCCATATCCAGATTTGCGACTAAAGTATGGCGAGAAATGGTGTGTGCTGCGATTAACTTGCCGGAAAATTCAGAAACAGTATCTGAACTGCTAGTTTCATCCGACACTGGATTACTCCCATCAAAACTATCTCTAGAGAGCAGGTATTCCAAATCAAAGTAAACCCCTTGCTGAGGTAAACTAAAATCATCCAAGGTGTCATGCCGGTAATCAAAAAAGACACCACTGCGCTCAAAATCAAAATCGCCAAATACAGGCAAGGACGAAGCTTCACCATTACCTTGGCTGTATCGAACACCAAGTTTTACTTCTCGCCATAACTCAATTTGATATCCCAATGCCACTTCCGCAACCCACTCCGAATAAGTCACAGGTAGATAGTTTTCGGTAGCACTTAATGACGTATCATCAAAGCCACTTAAGGGAGCATTGCGCGTTTCATTACTGTAGAGCAGCGAAGCGGTAGTAAAGGTTTTCTGCCCAGATAAAAACGGGGAGTACAGCTCCGCTTCCAACAGCTTATCTGTTCCAATATCCATATTCAGCGTCAACTCAGCGCCGTGCGGATTGATATCAGTGAAATTGGTAGAAATACCCAGTGCATATTGGCTATTGGTTGTGAAATCATCTTCTAGAAAGAAGCGAAAGTTAACGTAATTCGGCCCCCACGACTTTTCGCGCACATCGACCACTAATTGATCGTCTTCCCCTTGCTGCTCATATTGATAACGCACTAGTTCAAACCGATCTAACGCGTATAAGTTTTCGACACTGGCTTCGATTTCTTCTGTGCTGAGTTTTTGGTTGGGATCTAGGTTTAAGCGATTGAGTAGCAATTTATCACTGTAGTGAGTGGCATTGCGTAGAACGATCTCATCAACATTAACCTTGTCACCATAACGTAATGTTTTGCGGCGCTCTTCTTTCTCATCAATGTATTCTTGATATTGCGCCGAACTCAAGGCGATGTTCTTGAAGAAGGCTCGGTTCTCCATCGCGACCTGATAGCCCATCGCAAAAGCATCGGGCATTTTATCAAACTCAGTGGTTTCCATTTTTCCGACCTGAGGACGCAACAGCAGGTCGTGCTCAGTCAGGTTGTCACTCTGCTTTTCGGTGCTACGACGCACTAAATAGTTGGACAGTTGATCCGCCACGCTAAACAGGTTAGTGAAATCTTCTTGGGATTTGTAATCGGTACTGATGTCTACCGCGATGATAATATCGGCTCCCATCGCACGAGCGATATCCACTGGCATATTGTTGGTGACACCGCCGTCCACCAACCATAAACCATCAATCTCGTAAGGAGGCAACGCCCCCGGCACTGACATACTGGCCATCATCGCATCCACTAAAAAGCCTTTATCAAGCACGACTTCTTGCAGATGGATAATATCGGTAGCCACCGCACGATATGGGATCACCAGTTGGTCAAAGGAGTCAAAAGCAGGCAAATTCCCCGTGCTTTCGCGTAGCATACGCAGCATGTTTTGTCCCTGAACCACGCCTTTGGGCGCGCGAACCTCCCCCCAATGTAGGCCAAGGTCAGTAGTGATCTGATAACGATCTTCGTACTCTTTGTCGCGTACTCGGCGCTGGCTACGATCGACACGATCACGATAACCGCTATTCCAATCCACACTGTAAATCAGTGACTCGATTTCCTCGGCACTCATCCCAGTGGCATACAAGCCGCCAACATAAGCGCCCATGCTGGTACCAGTAATGATATCAACGGGAACATGCAGCTCTTCTAGCGCTCTCAGTACGCCCATATGCGCTGCGCCTTTGGCTCCACCTCCAGCCAGGACTAACGCGATTTTAGGTCGCTTAACGGCCTGAGCATTAGCTTCTTGTGCCAACGCCAATGGGGCAAACAACACCCCTACCATTACGCTGAATGATACTGCCCACTTCATCACGTTAGTTATCCTCGAAATCCTTAAGAATCAAACCACTATAAACGCCTACATTCGGCCTCACAACTTGAAGTTTTCGCTATTCATTACCCAATGTTCCCGTTGTGTAACATTGGGTTTACCGCTCTTCAAGTCAAAAATATCTACCATAGAAAGAGCTTTTTAAGCCATTCCGTCGGGCGATTATCACACTGCTGTTTTAACTGCTGCTGATTATCCCAGATTGGCAGTTTAAAAGCGTTATCACAGTCGAGCGTTAATCCACCTTGAGCTTGTTTCGCAAATCCGAAAGTGGTGACCCCCTCCGGCCACGGCAACTGTAATCGCTCAGGAATTCGGTATTTCAAATACTGAGCATATACGCGCAACGCACCACTTGCTCCTGTGAGCTTGGTCGGTTGGTTATCATCACGGCCAAGCCAAATCGTGGTCACTTCTCGGCCATCCACCCCTACAAACCAACTGTCTCGGTTATCGTTGGTAGTACCGGTTTTTCCCGCCAACGCAGCACTGCTGAATTGTGCATTCAAGTAACGTCCGGTGCCTTCTTGTACACCTTGTTTCATGGCATAAGTGGTTAGCCATGCTGCTTGTTGATCGACCGCTTGCGACACTTTGGGTAGGGATTCATACAGCACATTGCCTTCCAAATCGAGCACAGAACGTAGCGCTGACAGCGGGGCTTTTTTGCCGGAATTGGTCAGCGTTTGGTACATCTGCGCCACTTGATATGGTGTGAGTGAGAATGAACCAAGCAACATCGATGGTACAGGGCGAATTTCGTCACGATTCACTCCGAGCTTACCCAAGGTGGCAGAGACTTGATCAATCCCAAGCTTCATCCCCAAAGAGACGGTCGGCACATTGAGCGATTGAGCGAGCGCCAAATAAAGTGGCACCTCACCACGGTATTTTCGATCGTAGTTTCTCGGTGTCCACTCTGTACCTTCACTGCCTTTTAAAGTGATCGGTTTATCTTCCAGTGTCGTGGCCAAATTGTATTGTTCGGAATGAGTTAGCGCCGTGAGATAGACTGCTGGCTTGACCAGAGATCCGATTTGTCGGCTGGCATTAAGCACGCGGTTAAAACCATCGTAACCCGTGCGCTTACCACCAACCATGGCGCGTATTTCCCCACTGTGACGATCCACCGCAATCGCCGCAGCTTCGAGATCTTTGCCTGCGGTTTTCGCTAGTTGCGGGATCTGATCGTGGATCGCTTGCTCCAGTTTGGACTGCGAAACCGGATCGAGCGAAGTAAACACTCGCAACCCAGAGTCTGCTTTGAATTTGTCACCCAGTTTTTCTTTTAGCTCAATCGAGACTTGTTGGAAATAAGCAGGCTGACGACCGGCAATTTGTGCAGTTTTCTGCACATCTAACGGACGAGTCACCGCCTGTTGGTACTCTTGTGCGGTCAGAATATCGTGCTCCATCATCAACTTAAGCACCAGATCGCGTCGCTCACGAGCGCGATCGGCAAAACGCATCGGGTTGTAATAAGAAGGTCCTTTAACCATGCCGACCAACAATGCCAATTGATCAATCCGTAGCTCTTGCAGCGGCTGACCAAAATAGAGCCGTGAAGCCAGACCAAAACCGTGGATCGCATCCGCCCCACTTTGACCTAAGTAAACTTCATTGAGATAGGCTTCAAGAATGCGATCTTTGCTGTAGCGATAATCTATGATCAGTGCCATATACGCTTCGCGTAACTTACGCCACAAGGTGCGATCGCTAGAAAGGAAAATATTCTTGGCAAGCTGCTGAGTTAAGGTACTTCCCCCTTGAACGGTGCGCCCCGCTTTAAGGTTAACCACCATAGCACGGCCAATCGCCATCGGAGATACGCCATCATGCTGGTAAAAGTCACGATCTTCGGTCACCAATAGCGCATCCACTAGCACTTCAGGGAACTGTTCACGGCGTAAGAAAAGTCGCTGCTCCGGTGAGTCTTTTTCCAACATCCCCATCAACTTCGGCTCTAACCGCAGATAGCCTAGCTCACGTTTTTGCTCTAATGATTCGATTTTGTTCAAACCACTGCCATCAAAAGTAAGCATGACGCGACGATCCGGCTCTGGGCCATCGGCGAACTCAAACGGACGGCGGATTAACTCAATCCGCGTTGAAGAAGAAGAGTATTCGCCGGGAAAACGGGGTTGTGCCACTTTGCGGTAATTGAGGACATCGAGTTCATTACGCAGCTCCTGCAAACTCAGACCGTTGCCCGGCTCAAGCGTCAAAATGCGCGCATACACCACGGTTGGCAAATCAAACAACTGCCCTTCAAAGCGCTGCTTGATCATCGAATCGAGATAGATACCAATAAAAACCAACACGGCTGCTAGCGCCAGTGCCATTTTCCAACTGATGCCCCAAATCCTCCCAAGCCAAACTCGCAGCTTGGAGGAAGAGCTACTTTTACCACTACGCGCTTTGCGGGTGCGCGGCTTGTTACTACTTTTTCTTGTCATGCGTTAAATTGTCGTTTGGTTTTACTGGTTGCCACATGATTGGCAGGATCATCCGGCCACACATGTTTCGGGTAGCGGCCTTTCATCTCTTTTTGCACTTTTTTGTACGCGCCCGCCCAGAAACTGGCGAGATCGCGTGTAACTTGCAACGGGCGCTGCGCGGGGGAAAGCAGCTCCATCACCACGGCGCGCGTTCCTTTAGCAACACGCGGTGAGGTTTGCTCACCAAACACTTCTTGCATGCGCACAGAAAGTGTCGGCTCCATCCCCGGCTGATAACGGATTTTTTTATGATTCCCCGTTGGCAGCAAATGATGGGTTGGCAGCCACTCGTCAAGCTGCTGACTGAGATCCCAGCCAAGATAATGTTTGAGCGCTTGAAGAACAGAGACATTCTGCAAACCTTTCACCGAGGTTACGCCGGCCAAATACGGCTCTAACCACAGTTCGAGGTGCGCAAGTAGCGCTTCATCATCCAGATCTGGCCATGCCTCTTCCGGCAGCCATTCGGCGGCGCAGCGCGCGCGGGCTAGCCACTCGCTCACCTCTTCGCTCCACTGTAACACTGTTAAGCCTTTGCGCCGTACAAAGCTCAGCAAAGCTTGTGTCATTTTTTGTTTATCGGGTTCAGGCAGCTTTTCACGGCGGAGCACCAGTTGATCGATTCGCCACTGCGCTTCCGCGCTCAGGCGGCCGGCTTTTTCATCCCAATCCACTTGTTCAACACGAGAAATCAGCGCTGGCAATAGGCGCTCAAGCACGTGGATATCAAGCTCAAGCGCGCTGAAAATTTGACTGGCTTGGGTTTGGCCGCGCATTAAATCCAAGGCGACCAGATAATCGGCGGCGGACAAACGTTCTTCCACCGCTAACCAAGCGCCGTGACCATTCGCCAGTAAAAATTGCCCTGTTTGTTGGCCACGCTGCTGCGCAACCCGATCTGGAAATGCTAAACACGCCACTAAAGGAAGCCATGCTGACTCAACCGAGGAGAGTGAAAACGCCGTATCGAGTTTGCGCGCCAAGCTGTGCGCACGCTGCATTAGCAGTTTTTGTTTTGGATGACAACCTTGCTGCCAACGATGCAAGCTATGTTGTACATCAATCACTTGCCGTTCTGGCTCTTCAAGTAACACCGCCAGAGCTAAAGCGCTTTGCAAGGCAGACTCTCCTAAGCGATCGGCGCGCAGCAGCATCGCCGCAATCCGCGGCTCAACGCCCAGTGAGTGCGCCTCTTTACCCGCCGCAGTGAGTTGCCCACGCGCATCCAAAAGACCAAGACGCTGCAACAGTTGCTGCGCCTGCACAAACGCACTGCTCGGTGGCAAATTCAACCAAGCCAAATCGCTCGGCTGCGCGCCCCATTGCGCCAATTCTAATGCCAGTGGCGCTAAGTCCGTATGTAGCATTTCGGGATCCGGCACCCAAGGTTGCTGCTTGAGCTGCGCTTCGCTGTATAAACGCACGCAAATCCCCGGCTCTAAACGTCCGGCACGCCCTGCCCGCTGTTCAGCTGAAGACTGCGCAATCCGCACTTGTTCAAGGCGGGTAATGCCAGTTTTGAGATCAAAGCGCGCACTGCGTTCAAGTCCACTATCTAGCACTATGCGGATACCTTCGATGGTCAGCGAGGTTTCAGCAATATTGGTGGCCAAGACCACTTTGCGCCGCCCCGCCGCCGCGGGAGCAATCGCACGTTGCTGCGCGGCGAATTCCATCTGTCCATACAACGGGCAGATTTCAACCTCGTTGGCCAAATCGCTCATCTGTTCGGTTAACTGGTTGATGCTGGCGGCACCGGGCAAAAAGGCCAGCAATGAGCCCGTTTCGTGCTGCAGAAGATGACGAATTTGTCGCTTCATCGCCGCCACCAAAGGCTCATCAGGGCGCAGAGGCTGATAGCGAATCTCTATCGGGAAACCACGCCCTTGTGATTCGACATAGCTCGCTTGCGGCAGTAAGTTTTGCAAAGCTTGCTGATCGAGTGTGGCCGACATCACCACGATTTTTAAATCATCGCGCAGCGCAGACTGCACTTCGAGCGCCAACGCTAAGGCAGTATCGGCGTGAATGCTGCGTTCATGAAACTCATCGAAAATCAGCACATCCACCCCATCCAGCTCAGGATCGTTTTGCAGCATGCGCGTCATAATGCCTTCAGTCACAATCTCCAACTGAGTTGCACGGCTAACTCGGTTTTCACCACGTACCCGATACCCTACGCGCTGCCCAACCTCCTCCCCCAGTTGCTGCGCCAAATAGCGGGCAATGTTACGAGCAGCCAAACGCCGTGGCTCCAGCATAATGATTTTGCCGTTGAAAAATCCCGCTTGCAGCAATTGCAACGGAAAGTAGGTGGACTTGCCGGCGCCGGGGGCGGCTTTGAGAATAAGTTGCGGAGATTGAGTGAGACCGAACAACAGCTTCGGCATCACCTCAATAATGGGCAGTGGTGACAAGGGCAGTTCCTACAACATGAAATGGCTGCGCCATTGTACATAAACTCAGTAAGTGCCCAAAGTGCATTCCTATCAAGAGGCTCGGCAGACAACAAACTTACTGTGGTGTTAAGTCTGCTGGTTGAGCAGCCAAAGGAGCCTCAAGAGTGGGTTCAGAAATCGCTGGTACAGCACTCTCGCTCTCTTGGAGTTCAAGCCCTGCTGGCATCGTACTTGGCAAATGAGCATTCTCAACATCAATTGGCGTATTTTCCGCGCTGGCAGGTTCATTCCCAAGATGGGTAGACGCAACAATTGGACTCTCCGTTGACGCAGACGCTAGTGATACCGTGGCCAGTACAGGCTTGGGCTTCATCCAAGCATTCAAAGCCAATGCCTGATCATTGGTTAAAATGCCGTTATGGCCAGCAATGACACCATCAGACACCGCGAGTACCCACACCGCCTGACGGTTGGCATCTTCACAACTTTGTACGGTTTTGCGGGCATGCAACCTGGCGCGAATTTTCCAACCCGCACCTTCCAATACCTGCATGCAGCCTGGTTTCGCATCGTGCTCAAGCAGCCACTGAGGGATCTTGACTGCTTTATTACAATCACGCCCCGAGCACGGATCCACATCATGAGTGATCGCCCATGAATTACCCACGGCGCGCTCGCCATCTTTGATCCAGTTAAAGGCCTCACGCACCGCAAAATCGGTTTTGGACTGCAACACCAACATTGATGGACCAAAACCTTCTGGACTCAGCCACTTATCCAGTGGCTGATACTCTTTGGCGGAAGCGGCAGGATTGAGCAGCACCGTTAAATGGTTTTCACCGCGACCGGCGGCCAGATTATCCAAAATCGCCTGTTTGCGAGCGTGTAGCGCAACCACGCCACCGAGGCTGTGCCCGACTAAAATATAGCGCCCCAGCGTTCCCTGACGGTGCAGATCATCTAATGAGCCTAGCAACTTTCTCACCCCATGCTCACCCACTCTTCGTGCCACCTGCTTGCTGGTTAATATGGTCGGAAAATCCAACGCTTCAACCTGACTTTCAGGATCATCAGAACCATCTAGCCATAAGGGATCATATTGATCACCACGCCAACCAATGTACAGCCCGATGAGGCCCGGTTTGCTCTTGGCCATTTCGCGATGAAAACGTTGAAAAGCGACAAAATTATCGTCAGTGGGTGCGGCATTATGATGCCAGCCATGGATGAAAATCAGCAATTCTGCCCCTGGGTTTTTGGCTAGCCTAGCCTTCAACTTTTCGTATTGCTCAGGCAGATGCATGTCACCATCATCATTAAATTCAATGACATGGAAATCAGACCGACTCAACTCAGGCGTGACTTGATGATAGGGTACATCGGGAATGCGGGTAGACCAAATTGACAACGCGAGGACAGCCAATAATACAACCTTAAATATGGCTATATTTTTCAAAAACTTACGCAAGTAATCTTACCAAAAAAAGATACCCATGCTCGGGCGGGTGGCTATTATATGTTCAACTTCAATGCTTCACCAGAGGCCAAATGATGCACTTTCTCACCTGCCGCTAACCTATCGTTCGCATAAGCATTTAACACCATGAAACAATAGAATTTAGTGCTCAATTCGCTTAATTATTATATCCAAACGACTTGGCGTTGCCGATGGTCGGCAAGTGAGTTCATCCCCATGAACATAGGCGATTAGGTAAGTGGGGTGAATGAACAAGCCAATACCGCCAAAGCTAAAATAGACAGGGAATAGCGATTGTTACAAAAGCAACGCGGGTATGCTTAAATGGCCTTGCAATTTGGTATGAATAAGAAGAGAGAAATGCACTTTTCCCCACCCCTGCAAAAAGGCACCTTACTCAAGCGTTACAAACGCTTTTTGGCCGATGTGATGCTGGAAGATGGTTCGGTGATCACCATGCATTGCGCGAACACAGGAGCGATGACTGGCTGTGCCAAGCCAGGCAGTACGGTGTGGTTTTCTACATCGGATAATCCCAAACGTAAATACGCCCACAGCTGGGAGCTGACGCAGACTCAAGCAGGCCACTGGATTTGCGTGAATACCGCGCGAGCCAACGCATTGGTGGTCGAAGCAATTTTGGCTGGAGAGATCCCCCAACTGCAGGGTTATGACGCACTCAGCACGGAAGTGAAGTACGGCCATGAAAATAGCCGTATCGATATCTTGCTAAAGTCAGATTCTCAACCAAACTGCTTTATAGAAGTAAAAAGCGTCACTCTTTTGGATGAGATTCAAGGCGATAAAGGACAAGGTTACTTCCCTGATGCAGTCACGACTCGCGGGCAAAAACATCTCCGTGAGCTGGCAGAAATGGCCAAAGATGGAAGCAGGTCGGTACTTTTGTTTGCCGTTTTACATTCGGGGATTGAAAAAGTCTCTCCCGCTCTCCATATAGACGCGAACTATTCACAGTTACTAAAAGCGGCACAGGAAGTCGGCGTGGAAGTGTTGTGCTACAAAGCTTCACTTTCCGAAGAGGGTATCCAACTAGTATCTGAAGTCAAATTTGCCCATCAAGTGACAAAAAATTGATGGTGTCTTCACATTGACGATAACTTTACGTTGGATTGTTTGCCTCCCCCACTTCTTTTTGCTATAGATACCCGCCTTAAATTTAACTGCTCTCGCAGTTGACTAGGGGTTAGTAGGAGATCTGTATGACAGAGTCTAAAAAGAAAACACTAGGCATCCTAGCCAGTGCAGGTGTTGAGCCATACCAAGAGAAGCCAGGTGAAGAGTATATGTCGCCTGCGCAAATCACACATTTTACAAAAATTTTGGAAGCATGGCGCAACCAACTGAGAGAAGAAGTGGACCGTACCGTTCACCATATGCAGGATGAAGCGGCCAACTTCCCAGACCCTGTTGACCGTGCTTCTCAAGAAGAAGAGTTCAGCTTGGAACTGCGTAACCGTGATCGCGAACGTCGCCTGATCAAGAAAATCGAAAAGACTCTCGACAAAATTAAAGAAGAGGATTTCGGTTTCTGTGATTCATGTGGTGTCGAAATCGGCATTCGCCGACTAGAAGCGCGTCCAACCGCTGATCTGTGTATCGATTGCAAAACACTCGCTGAAATCAAAGAAAAGCAGATGCTTGGCTAAGATAAAGCAGTAAAGAAAAGGGAGCACACGCTCCCTTTTCTTGTTTATTTGCATTTTTTCCAAACGACTTGGAGTTACAGGTAAATCGCCCTATGAGCTATATTGGTCGCTTCGCCCCCTCTCCTTCTGGCCCGTTGCATTTTGGTTCATTGATTGCGGCCTTAGGCAGCTATTTCCAAGCCAAAGCCAATCAAGGTAAGTGGCTAGTACGCATTGAAGATCTTGACCCGCCGCGAGAAATGCCCGGAGCAGCAGCCCATATTCTACGTACATTAGAAACCTATGGCCTGCTCTGGGATGACTCAGTGGTTTACCAAAGCCAGCGTCACGCCTTGTACCAGAACCAAATCAATGAATGGCTCGCCACAGGACAAGCCTATTACTGCCAGTGCACCCGAAAAGAAATCAAAGCCATGGGCGGGTTTTATAACGGCCACTGCAAAAGCCATCCGCCTGCTCAGCATCAAGACTGCTCGATTCGGCTGCGTATGGATAACCCGGTACAAGATTTCATTGATTTGAAACACGGCTCAATCACCATACCGAAAGCCTTAGCAGAAGAGGATTTCATCATCAAACGTCGTGATGGCCTGTTTGCGTATAACCTCGCGGTAGTACTTGATGATATTGACCAAGGTGTTACCCAAGTGGTGCGTGGTGCGGATCTGATTGAACCCACAGGGCGGCAAATCAGCCTATATCACACTTTAAAACAAAAGCCGGTCAGCTACTTACATTTGCCTTTGGCGATGGATGGTAACGGGAATAAACTCTCAAAACAGAACCACGCTCCAGCGATTGAGTCATCCTATCCTCGGCAGACGATTTCGCATGCCATGCAGTTTCTCGGCTTTGTATTACCTGCGGATTTTTCCGATGCAAATACTGAGCAAATGCTGGCTTGGGGATGCCAACATTGGCAGGTGAACCAACTGCCGGAAGCGATCGAGATCACACCAAGATTCTCAAATGGTCCTGCTTAAGCTATTATTAGCGCCAAATTCCGTCCGTTTGAGCGTCAAATTAAGCAGCGTAGCGCTTAGAGCGGCAACAGCAATCATTGTCAGAAGCACATGAATAATAACGATTTTGAACCGAGCAACACTCGCACATATCCAGACTTAGCTTTGACTATTATTCCGCGTCAGGAACACCCTATCTCGCGTCAGCAGATCAGCGAAAATGCGCTGAAAGTGCTCTATCGCTTGCATGGCGCAGGGTTTGAAGCCTTCCTCGTTGGTGGTGGTGTGCGTGACTTACTCCTTGGTGGCAAGCCAAAAGACTTTGATGTGGCCACCAACGCCACGCCAGAGCAGCTGCGCCAACTGTTTCGTAACTGTCGTCTGATTGGTCGCCGTTTTCGTCTCGCGCACATTATGTTTGGGCGCGATATCGTTGAAGTCGCCACTTTCCGTGGCCATCATCAAGAAACAAGCCAAAGCCAAAATATTGCTGCGCAATCGGAAGCCGGCATGCTACTGCGCGACAACGTGTACGGCACGATTGATGAAGATGCCGAGCGCCGCGACTTCACCATCAATGCGATGTATTACAACATTGCGGACTACAGCATTCACGACTATGCCGGCGGCATGGAAGATCTTGAAGATCGCTTAGTGCGTCTGATTGGCGATCCGGAAACACGCTATCGCGAGGATCCGGTGCGTATGCTGCGTGCGGTGCGTTTTGCGGTCAAACTCGATTTTGATATTGAGGAAGACACGGCCGAGCCGATTGAACACCTTGCTCCTCTGCTGCGTGATATTCCCGCCGCTCGTCTGTATGAAGAGTCGCTCAAAATGCTGCAAGCAGGTCATGGTTTAGAAACCTACCACTTGATGCGCGAATACAATCTGTTCCAGCAGCTTTTCCCAACCATCGCGGAACATTTCACCTCCGATCACAGCTCACAAACCGAGCAGATGTTGGATTTGGTGCTGGATGCAACCGATATTCGTATCGAAGAAGATCTGCGTATCAACCCGGCCTTTATGTTTGCCGCCATGCTGTGGTATCCGATGATCAAGCTCGCCGACCAACTGATGGAGTCACTCAGCCTCCACGAATTTGATGCGATGACAGAAGCCAGTAACCGCATCTTAGATGAAGTAGTCAAACGCATCGCGATCCCGCGTCGCCACACCACGACCATTCGTGATATTTGGCAGTTACAGCAACGCTTACCACGTCGCAGTGGCAAACGTGCCTTCCGTTTGTTGGAACTGAGCAAGTTCCGTGCAGGCTTTGATTTCCTCGAAATGCGTGGCGAAATTGAAGGCGGAGAAACCAAGCAATTGGCTGAATGGTGGGCCACTTTCCAAAACGCGGGGCGCAATATGCGTCAGGCGATGGTCGGTGACATGGGGAACGCAACTGGCACAGGTAAACCTAGCTCACGCCGTCGTAAACCATCACGTAATAAGCATAAGAGTAAATCGAGCGAATGATGCTTGCCTACATTGCGATTGGCAGTAACTTGGGCGACTCTGTCGCTCAAGCCCAACAAGCCATACAACAGCTTACTCAATTACCGAAGTCGCGCCTTATCGCGGCTTCATCGCTCTATAGCAGCACACCAATGGGACCGCAAAATCAGCCGGATTACATTAATGCGGTCGCGGCCATTGAAACCGAATTAACGCCACTGGAACTGCTCGATTGCACACAACGCATTGAACTGGAACAGGGGCGTGTCCGTAAAGACGAACGATGGGGACCGAGAACACTCGATCTCGATATTGTGCTTTACGGCAATGAGGTGATAGAGACCGAGCGCCTGACCATTCCGCACTATGGAATGAAAGTACGTGAATTCGTACTGTATCCGCTCGCGGAAATCGCACCAAATTTAACTCTCCCTGACGGGACTGAAATCCAAGCGCTATTGCAACAAGTACCGCTCAATGGGCTCAGCATTTGGCATTCGCCAACGTCGAGTAAGGACTAACAATGAAAAAAATTACCATAAACGACCTGATGAAATGGAAGCAGGAAGGTCGCAAATTTGCTACATCAACCGCTTATGATGCGAGTTTTGCTCAGTTATTTGAGAGCCAAGAAATGCCGGTCCTGTTGGTCGGTGATTCACTTGGCATGGTGTTACAAGGAGAAGCCGACACCCTACCCGTGACGGTGGATGAGATTGCCTACCACACCCGTTGTGTACGTAAGGGCAGCCCAAATTGTTTGCTCATGGCGGATATGCCTTTCATGAGCTATGCCACACCAGAACAAGCGTGTGAAAACGCTGCCAAACTGGTTCGCGCCGGTGCGAACATGGTGAAAATTGAAGGTGGCGATTGGTTAGTCGACACCGTAAAAATGTTGACTGAACGTGCAGTGCCAGTGTGTGCTCACCTCGGTTTAACGCCTCAATCCGTCAATATTTTTGGTGGCTACAAAGTACAAGGCCGCGAGCAAGATAAAGCGGATCGCATGGTACGTGATGCGTTGGCGCTGCAAGAAGCGGGCGCACAAATTGTCCTGCTGGAATGCGTTCCTGCCGAATTGGCAAACCGCATCACTCAACTTCTTGATGTCCCTGTGATTGGTATTGGTGCTGGCAACGGTACAGATGGTCAAATTCTCGTCATGCACGATATGTTTGGAATTTCGGCGAACTACATGCCAAAATTCTCGAAAAACTTCTTGGCTGAGACGGGCGACATTCGCCAAGCCGTTGCCAAGTATATCGAAGATGTCGAGAGTGGCGCTTTCCCAGATCTCGCTCATACCATTGCCTAAGGAGTCATTCATGCAAGTTTTTGCTGACATTGCCGTTCTTCGCGAGCAAATCAAACAGATCAAGCGTGAGGGCCGCCGAGTCGCTTTTGTGCCGACCATGGGTAATTTACATGAAGGCCATTTAACTCTGGTTCGTAAAGCTCGTGAACTTGCCGATGTGGTAGTCGTGAGTATTTTCGTCAACCCGATGCAATTTGACCGCGCGGAAGATTTGAAAAACTACCCACGCACCCTAGAAGACGATTTGAGTAAACTCAATGGTGAAGGGGTTGATCTCGTATTAACGCCGACCCCGGAAACCATGTACCCACAAGGTTTGGATAAACAAACCTTTGTTGAAGTACCGGGACTGTCCTTCATGCTGGAAGGCGCTTCTCGTCCAGGTCATTTCCGTGGTGTAGCAACGATCGTCACTAAGCTATTTAACATTGTGCAGCCTGATGTGGCGTGCTTTGGCGAAAAAGATTACCAACAATTGGCGGTGATCCGTCAAATGGTGGAAGATCTGTGCATGGATATCGAAATTGTCGGTGTTGCGACGGTTCGTGAATTGGACGGTTTGGCTATGAGCTCGCGCAACAATTTACTGACGCTAAATGAGCGCCAACGCGCTCCAGTATTGGCTCGTACCATGCGTTGGATTAACAGTGCGATCCGTGGTGGTCGCGATGATTATCCATCGATCATTGAAGACGCGGTTGATCAGCTGCGCGCAGCCGATCTGGAGCCAGATGAAATCTTCATCCGTGATGCTCGTACTCTACTGCCTATCAGCGGCGACAGTAAGCAAGCGGTGATCCTAATGTCGGCTTTCTTAGGAAAAGTGCGCTTGATTGATAACCAAGTTCTCGATCTGCAAACCGACACCAAAGCCAGCAGCGAAGAAGAATAATCCTCTTGCCTCTGGATCAAGAAAGGTCAACCTCGGTTGACCTTTTTTATCTCTATTGGCTCAAGTTAGCTGCGTAGCCCTTTGCCTTTGGTCACCAAATAATGCGCCACACCGTACAACGCCACCACAAAGGCCATTAACACGGCAAACGAAGTCGTGATATTCACATCCGATACACCGAGGAAACCGTAACGGAACGCATTGACCATGTAGACGATGGGATTGATCTTCGATACCCCCTGCCAAAACTCAGGCAGCAAGCTGATCGAATAAAACACTCCACCGAGGTAAGTCAGCGGCGTGAGGACAAAGGTCGGAACAATCGAGATGTCATCGAAAGTTTTGGCAAACACCGCGTTAATCAACCCACCAAGAGAAAACACCACTGACGTTAAAAATACGGTCGCAATAATGATGCCCCAATGATCGACTTTTAGATCAACAAATAACAGTGATACCACTGTCACCATCGCGCCAACTAACAGACCACGTGCGACCCCGCCCATCACGTAACCGGCGATAATCACGTAGTTTGGCACCGGAGCCACCAACAGCTCTTCAATGTTCTTTTGAAACTTAGAGCTAAAGAAAGACGACGCCACATTGGAATAAGAGTTGGTGATCACCGACATCATGATGAGGCCCGGCACGATATATTCCATGTAGCTAAAACCGTTCATTTCACCGATTCGAGAGCCAATCAAGTTACCAAAAATGATGAAGTAAAGCGTCATAGTGATGGCTGGTGGAACCAAAGTTTGTACCCAAATACGGGTAAAACGATTAATTTCTTTACCCAACAGACTGCAAAATGCCGTCCAATAAATTTGATACATGCTGATTAACCTCGCTTACCACTATTCACTATGCTGACAAACAGCTCTTCCAAACGGTTTACTTTGTTGCGCATGGAAAGGACCTTTACCCCTTGCTCTGTGAGTTGGGTAAACACATGGTTGATCCCTTGGCTTTTTTCTAATTCGATTTCCAACGAGCCTTCCACCATCTGTTGCTTCACAACACCTTGCAATGGCGCAATGGTTTCGGTGCCATCGATATCCAACACGAAGGTTTCGACATGCAGCTTACCCAACAGAGATTTCATGGTGGTGTTTTCTATCAGCTCGCCGCGTTGAATGATGCCAATGTGGCGACAGAGCATTTCCGCTTCTTCGAGATAATGAGTGGTGAGAATAATCGTCACCCCTTGCGCGTTAATCTGCTTGAGAAACTCCCACATGGAGCGGCGCAGTTCGATATCGACTCCCGCCGTTGGCTCATCAAGGATCAGCAGTTGCGGTTCATGCATTAAAGCGCGCGCAATCATCAAACGGCGTTTCATACCGCCGGAGAGATTTCTGGCTCGTTCGCTGCGTTTTTCCCACAAATCGAGTTGAGTCAGGTACTTTTTTGCACGCTCTTTGGCTAACGCTTTAGGCACACCGTAGTAACCCGCTTGCTGAAGTACGATCTGCTCAACCGTTTCAAACGGGTTAAAGTTAAACTCCTGCGGCACTAAGCCGAGCTGCTGTTTGGCGAGTTCAAGCTGTGAATCCAGATCGTAACCAAACACGGTCACCTTGCCGGATGTTTTGTTGACCAGTGATGAAATGATACCAATCGTGGTCGATTTACCTGCCCCGTTTGGCCCCAGCAGAGCGTAAAAATCGCCTTTTTTGACTTGCAGACTAATACCTTTGAGCGCTTCAAAGCCACCTGCGTAAGTTTTTTTAAGTTGTTCTATTTCCAGTGCGTACATGGCAGAAACCTTGTTATCAATAACAACCACGATGTTGCGCTTTTATGGCGTTTTTTCAACCCTTTATTGGCTAAGGGCAATCATTAATACAGAAATAGCTAATATAGGTTTCCAGTTCATTCAAACGTCTTGAGACAAAAGTGCCGCATCACTGCGGCACTTTACCTGACGATTTATAGGCTATTTCTATTTATCACTCACTAACCGTGACCTGTTTTACCGCCGCATTAAGCGCTTCATAGCGGAAAGTAAACATGTTCTGATCAGGTACCAAGTCGATGACATGGAATTTCTCTAACTCCGCACGAGTTTTCTCATTTGGACAAAGCAAATAGACTTCACAATTTGCTTCCTGAGCATCGCGAATCGCGTTTTCTAGCGCCAAGCCAACAGTGACATCAATCATAGGCACATCCGTGAGATCGAGGATCATCGCTTGATACTGATCAACACTGCTGTGCTGGCGAGTAATGGCTTTCGACACACTGAAAATCATCGGCCCCGACAGATAGAAAAACAGCACCTTGCCATTGGCTTTATCGAGCAATTTACGCTCACTCTCCGTCAGTGGAACATCATCATCGTCCGCATCACTGATCGCCTTCACTTGACGAGCTTGCTCTCGGCTTAAACGCTCAATCACCAAAATATTGGAGATAAACACTCCCAGCCCCACAGCCACAATCAAATCAACAAACACGGTCAACAGCATCACACCGTACATGATGGCCATGCCTTGTATGCTGATTTTGTGCGCTCGTTGGATAAAAGCCCAGTCGAGAATATTCACCCCGACATACACCGCGATACCAGCCAACACAGCCATTGGAATAGGCTCGGTTAAACCGCCAGCAACCAAAACCACCAGCGCCAACATTAAAGCACGAGTCACTCCAGACAATGGAGAGCGAGCGCCCACTTGAATGTTGGTCACGGTGCCCATAGTGGCACCGGCACCAGGTAAAGCACCAAATAACCCCGCCACCATATTAGCCATGCCCTGTCCTTGCAATTCGCGATCGGAATCATGCTCCTTACGAGTTAACGAATCGCCAATCACCGCGGTTAACAGCGTATCAATACAGCCCAAAGTGCCAAGCACTAGAGCATCAATCACCATAGTCACGAAAATTTCACTAGTGAAAGTGGGGATGACGATACTTGGCAAACCAGCTGGGATCTCTCCAATCCGCCGAATATCGTCAGTATCAAAGAAAATGACCGAAAACAGCGTTACCGCCACCAGTGCCACCAACTGTGCGGGGACTTGTTTGCGGTATTTTTGTGGTAAAAAAAACAAAATTCCGAGTGTCAGTAACCCTAAAAACAGCTCACTGAACTTTAGATTAGCCAACAACTCAGGTAATGCGGAAAGTGTTCCCACAACGCCACCGCCCGGCGAAGGATGCCCAAGCAGTGGGGAAAGTTGCAAAATGATCAGAATTACCCCGATACCAGACATAAAGCCTGATACCACACTGTAAGGCATGAGCGTGATGTATTTTCCGAGTTTGAGCGTACCGAGCAGAATCTGAAACGCCCCCGCCATCATGACGACTGTAAACGCGATGGCCGCACCAGATTCAGGATAGCGTGACACCATGGTGGTCAGTATCGCCGTCATAATTACTGTCATTGGTCCAGTTGGTTCTGAAATCAGCGTTGAAGAGCCACCAAACAAGGCAGCAAATAAACCAACGAGTATCGCACCCCATAAGCCAGCTTCGGCTCCAGCACCAGAAGCCACACCAAATGCTAGCGCCAATGGCAGTGAGATAATCGCTGTTGTTACCCCACCAAACAGGTCACCACGTAAATTAAGATCCGCAAACCGAGCTTGAAACACGTCCATTCCCCTCTAGATGTCATCCAATGACGCCTAGTTTATGATGAATGTTGTAAAAACACGTCAGATGAGTTAATCAGAAAGTAAATTAAATGAGCTTGAATTTGTAACATTGTGTATATTGTTGGCAATCAATTAAGGGAAGTAAGATGCCAGAAATTAAACAACTTTTTGAGAACAACTCAAAATGGTCTGAGTCGATCAAAGCTGAAAGTCCGGAATACTTTGCCAAGCTAGCCAAAGGGCAAAATCCGGATTTTTTATGGATTGGATGTGCCGACAGTCGAGTTCCTGCTGAACGTTTAACGGGCCTGTATTCTGGTGAACTGTTTGTGCACCGCAATGTGGCTAATCAGGTGATCCACACTGACCTTAACTGTTTATCGGTGGTTCAGTACGCGGTTGATGTGCTGCAAGTCAAACACATCATTGTCTGTGGTCACTATGGATGTGGTGGTGTTACCGCTGCCATCGATAATCCACAGCTCGGCTTAATCAATAACTGGCTACTGCATATTCGCGATTACTACCTTAAACATCGTGAATATCTCGATCAAATGCCTGCTGCAGATCGCTCCGACAAACTGGCTGAAATCAACGTTGCCGAGCAAGTGTACAACTTAGCCAACTCAACAATACTGCAAAACGCATGGGAACGCGGGCAAGCGGTAGAAGTGCACGGTTTTGTTTACGGGATAGAAGATGGTCGATTGGAATATCTCGGCGTACGCTGCGCTTCAAGAGCCGCCGTTGAAGATAACTATCACAAAGCGTTAGAGATGATCCTCAATCCTGAACATCGCTTGCTGTGTCGCTAGTGTTTTCTACTGCTAGGTAAGAATGACAACGCCCACGTAGCCGTGGGCGTTTTTATAAACTAAATTTTTAGCCGTGGCATTACATTTATTCAGCTAAAGGAACCACTTTGCCAATGTAAGGTAAATGACGATATTTCTGCGCGTAATCGATACCAATACCCACCACAAATTCATCTGGAATTTCAAAACCTACCCAGTTCACTTCTACATCGACTTCACGGCGAGTCGGCTTATCCAACAAAGTACAAATGCGGATCGACTTCGGCTCACGCAACGTCAGTATCTCTTTTACTTTATTGAGGGTGTTACCAGTATCGATAATGTCTTCTACTAAGAGCACATCTTTACCTTTGATATCATCGTCGAGATCTTTCAGGATGCGTACATCACGTGAACTTTCCATGCTATTGCCGTAGCTAGAAGCAGTCATAAAGTCGACTTGATGAGTCAAATGAATTTGACGAGCAAGATCCGCCATAAAAACAAAGGAACCACGAAGCAATCCGACCAAGACTAAATCTGCGCTGCCTTGATAATGCTCAGTGATCTGTTGGCCTAATTCACGAATGCGTTTGGCGACTTCCTGCTCAGAAATCATGACTTCAACTGTGTGTTTCATACCATTCTCGTTGTGTTGGGCGATGTCAGCATCGCTGACTTTGGTGGCGCGTATAGTAACACCTCACTCAGATCCTGTTAATCGTTTCCCTGTACCTACCGCCTTGTTATGCGCCAGCTCAATAAAACAAACTGAAACAACTGATAATTAACATAAGTGAACACTTTTCAATCAGCAAAGATTGACCTTGCTAATATGCACCATTACACTCATAGGGCTTTAAGAAGCAACTAACAAAATAATCATTAGAGCAAAATGCTCAAACAACTCAATTGGCAAGGATATTTACCTATGGACGCATCAATCGAAAAACGCCCCCGGACTCGGCTATCACCTCAAAAACGCAAACTACAGTTAATGGAAATCGCATTAGAAGTGTTTGCAACACGTGGGATTGGCCGTGGTGGTCACGCTGACATCGCGGAGATTGCACAAGTCTCCGTTGCTACTGTCTTCAACTACTTCCCGACTCGAGAAGATCTGGTCGACGATGTACTCAACTTTGTGGTTCGCCAATATTCCAACTTCCTCACCGATCACATTGATCTGGATTTGGATGTTAAAAGCAACCTACAGACTCTGTGCAAAGAGATGGTGAAATTGGCAATGACCGATTGCCACTGGCTCAAAGTATGGTTTGAATGGAGTGCTTCAACACGGGATGAGGTATGGCCGCTGTTTGTTTCTACCAACCGCACCAATCAACTTCTGATCAAAAACATGTTCATTAAAGCCATGGAAAGAGGTGAATTGTGTGAAAAACATGATGTAGAGAATATGGCAAGTCTGTTCCACGGCATCTTCTACTCCATCTTCCTACAAGTGAATCGCTTAGGCGAGCAGGAAGCGGTGTACAAGTTGGTCGATAGCTACCTCAATATGCTGTGTATCTATAAGAACTAGTTTTTGCACTATCAAACAATACTTAGGGCGCCTCAAGCGCCCTTTTTATTGTTACCTTGATGAGGCTGGATGATTCTTTATTCGCCCAGATTATCCAAACCCCATTTATACAATGCATTCTTTTTCAACTGGTGAATTTCAGCCACTAAAGCAGCCGCTTTTTTCAATGGCAGCTCTTTAGTCAAAATAGCTAGAGTGCGTAGAGCATCATCAGGGAGCTCTTGCTCCGCCTTATCACGGTATCCATGTACCAGTAACACCATCTCACCTTTTTTGCGGTTATCATCTTCAGCGATCCAATCAATCAACTCAGCCAAAGGCATTCCTTGAATAGTTTCAAAGGTCTTGGTCAATTCACGCGCCAATACTACCTCGCGCTCGCCACCGAGAACTTCTAACATATCTTGCAGTGACTCGCAGATCCGATGTGGCGATTCATAAAAAATACACGTACGCGCTACTTTGGCTATCTCTAACAGTTTATCTTTGCGTGCTTTGCTTTTCGCAGGTAAAAAACCTTCAAAACTAAAGCTATCAGATGGAAGGCCAGAAGCGCTGAGTGCTGTGGTCACTGCACATGGGCCAGGAAGTGGCACAACTTTAACGCCGGCTTGACGACATTGAGTGACTAAATGGTAACCTGGATCGCTGATCAGAGGTGTACCCGCATCGGAGACCAGTGCAATTGACAGACCAGATAACAGTTTATCCACTAATATCTGTGCCTTTTGCTGTTCGTTATGGTCATGCAGCGCAAAGGTTTTGGTGGAAATGTTAAAATGCGCTAACAATTTACCTGTATGACGCGTATCTTCAGCAGCAATCATATCGACACTGGCTAGTACATCTAATGCTCGTTGTGTGATGTCACCCAGATTTCCAATTGGGGTTGGGACAATATAAAGAGTTGGAGCACCATTTGGTGCGGATTTATTATCTGTCATTTGTTTACCATCACATCAACGATTAATATAGAGACAATTTTACACGGACTAACGAAAGAACTCATGGCTATGAACCACCATCAGCGACGCAGTGTACCACGCTTACTCACTCCGATTGCATTATCAATCGTGTTATCAGCTTGTTCGACTCAACCTTCGTCACCGGATGTGGTCGATATTACCGCTCAACCGCTCTTAACGGCCCAAACCTATTTGATGCGAGCCGACTCCACTCAAGGCTCTCAACAAAATGACTGGTTGATCATGGCGCTAAAAGCAGCCATTGAAGAAAACAATCCCGACCAGGCTCAACTATTAGTAATGCGACTTGCCAAACAGCCGCTTACCCCAACTCAACAAGCACAATGGCAGTTACTGCGAGCTCAGTTACTAGTGAATGCTGAGCAGTATCAAGACGCACTTGACCAACTCAATTTCCAAGCAAATTGGTCATTGCCACAAGCTCAATGGCAACAGTACCACCAGTTACGTGCAGATATCTTTACTGCGCTCGATCGCTCCTTTGATTCGACTCGAGAGTTGGTCGCTCTGTATGCCATGGCATCAAGCAAAGAACAAGAAGCCTTGGCCGATCAAATCTGGGCCAATTTAAACCACTACTCGGCAAGCAAAGTAATCAAGCTTTCTGCAGAGCCAGGCGAAGCTGAATTGGATGGTTGGTTGCAACTGACTATCTACATGAAAACACTGGGCAGTGATTTGCCTCAGTTAAAGAACACCTTGGAAAAATGGTTAACAGAAAATCCACAGCACCCCGCTGCGATTTATACCCCGAAAGCAATCTCAGATATTTTAGCGTTGGAAATCGTCAAACCGGTTCAAACCGCACTTTTACTTCCTTTAACGGGTAAGTTTGCCAAACAGGCTGAATTTATTCGGGATGGTTTTGTATTCGCAATGATGAACGATCCAGACCGCCGACCAGAAGCTACTCTTACCATTATTGATACCAATGCAGAAACCTTGGAATCTGTCGATGCCATCCTCACCAACAAACAGATCGATTTTGTTGTTGGTCCGCTGATTAAAAGTAACATCGAAAAGCTACAGCAATTCCAACAAAGCCGTGGCCAAACGATCCCAACGTTAGCACTCAATATCCCTGATCAAATTGATCCTGCAGCAGGAACATGCTATCTCGCCTTATCGCCAGAACAAGAAGTTGCACAAGCCGCTAAACATCTGTTTACTCAGGGCTATCGTTACCCACTGATCCTCGCACCACAAAATAGCTACGGTGAACGTGTGGTCGAAGCGTTTAATGAAGAATGGCGTCGCTACAGCAAGAATAAAGTGGCGGTAAACCTGTTTGGTGATAAACGCCAATTACAGCGCAACATCAACTCGGTTTTTGGCTTGCAAGATAGTCAACAAAACATTGCGCAAATGGAATCTTTGTTAGGCATGGGGCTGGAAAGCCAGCCACGTAGTCGTCGTGATATTGATGCGGTGTATATCGTGGCCAATAGTTCAGAACTGACTTTGATCAAACCATTTATCGAAGTCGCGATTAACCCAGATACTCGTCCGCCTAAACTGTTTTCTAACTCAAACAGCAATACAGGGGGTCGTCAATACGAAGACTTATCCGGCGTAACATACAGTGATATTCCTCTGCTTGTTCACCCAACGCCAAGCCTTAAAGAGCAACTGACTCAAATCTGGCCTGAAAGCTCGAATGCAGAGCGTCGTTTGCAAGCACTAGGCATGGATGCTTACCGACTGATGGTGGAACTTCCACAGATGAAAATCGTCGAAGGATATAACATTGAAGGTCAGACCGGTGTACTGAGTATTGATGATCAGTGTGTAGTTCAGCGGGAAATCAGTTGGGCAGAGTATAGTGTTCGCTAACACTCGACAGCAAGGCAGTTACTATGAACAAATGGCGGCGGAGTATCTTCGCCGCCAAGGGCTCACTTTCATCACACACAATGCTAATTATCACCTCGGTGAATTGGATTTGGTGATGCGTGATGGGACCACCTTAGTCTTTGTAGAAGTGAGATACCGAGCCAGTACAAATCATGGTCACGCAGCTGAAACCATCACTCGATCCAAGCAAGCTCGCTTGATCAAAGCAGCGAATTGTTGGATGCTCGCTAACAAGATTAATAGTCACAGTGCGGATTTCCGATTTGATATTGTTGCCATTCACCAAGCAGGGCAACAGATCGAATGGTTAAAAAACGCTATTACTGAAGGATAAACAATGCTCGACAGCATTAAAGACAGTTTTACAGAAAGCATTCAAATTCAAATCGCAGCAGCCGAAGCACTGCCTGATGCCATAATGCATGCAGCACAAGCCATGGTTGCTAGCTTGCTCAACGGCCACAAAATTCTTTGCTGTGGCAACGGTGGCTCATCTGTCAATGCACAACAATTTGTTTCTTGCCTTCTTAATCGCTTTGAAACCGAGCGCCCAAGCTTACCCGGAATGGCTCTTACTGCAGATAACACTACATTAACAGCAGTTGCTAACGACTATCACTATCAAGAAATCTTCTCTAAGCAAGTACGAGCTTTTGGCCAACCTGGAGATATCCTACTAGCCATTTCAACAAGTGGTAATAGCAAAAACATCATCAAAGCGATGGAAGCAGCCGTAACCCGCGATATGACCATCATTGCCTTAACCGGTAAAGATGGTGGTGAAATGGCCGGATTACTTGGCGAAAATGATGTAGAGATCCGTATACCATCACACCGCACTGCACGCATCCATGAAGTACATATGGTGACACTGCACTGTCTGTGCGATTTGATTGACCAAGTGTTATTCCCAGCTCATGAGGAATGATCATGAAAACTATTAGACTACTTATCCTTTCCAGCTTGTTATTCACTCTTACTGGATGTGCAGGGCTATTTATTGCAGGAGCAGCAACAACAGCCAATATCGTCACCGACCCACGCAGCACTCAGGAAATTTGGCAAGATAACAACGCTGAGTTAGAGGTAGCAGGGCTTGCTAATAAAGAGCCCTATCGCAAAGATACCCGCATTTCTGCTGTCTCTTATCGAGGAACCGTTGTATTACTTGGACAATCCCGTAACGATGCAACGTTAGAGCAATTTATCGACCAAGCACGCCAACTCAAAGGAGTGAAAGAATTGCACAATCAAGTGCAAATTAAGGCTCCCCTTTCCGTTGGTGAAATTAGTAACGACAGTTGGATCACCACTAAAGTTAAATCAGCATTACTTACAAAATCAGAATTAAACGGCATTAAAATCAAGGTAGTGACTGAAGATCGTGTGGTTTACCTGTTTGGATACGTTTCAGCTGAACATGCGGATATCGCGATCGATGTAGCCAGAAACATCATCGGCGTAAAACAAGTCGTAAAAGCCTTCGAATACGCTCAGTGAATTAATAAGCCATAAATTACACATAAAAGAAATGGCAGCGATCATCGCTGCCATTTTACATTACATCTATGTGCTTACTTAATCACTCGCAAACTAGGCTTACCTTTAGGTCGTGGCGCTTCCTCATCACTAGAATGATCATTACCTAAACCATTCTCTACCTCAATCAGAGGAGCATCTGAGTCTAATTCTTCAGAAAACTCCATCATATCGAGGTAAGCAGGCTCAGGCTCAAACATAGTGCCAGCTCCATTTTCACGGGCATAAATGGCTTGTACCGCATAAATCGGTACAATTACTAAATGAGGACGCCCACCGAAGCGAGCATTAAATGTCACTTCCTCATTACCGAGCTCTAAATGCCCCACCGCACGTGGTGCCACATTAAGAATGATCTGACCATCTTGAACATATTCAAGTGGCACTTTCACACCAGGAAGCATAGCATCCACGACTAAATGTGGTGTAAGTTCGTTTTCCAACAGCCAATCGTAAAATGCGCGTAACAAATAAGGTCGGCGCGGAGTCATTTGACCAATATCCATTCCAGCATCCATTAACGTGCCAGACGCATCTCGCGCTCTGCTTCTGTGAGTGAAGCAAGGAATGAATCACGTTCAAATACACGATTCATATACACTTTCAACTCTTTAGAACCAGGACCAATTAGATCAATGCCAAGAACAGGTAAACGCCATAATAGTGGAGCTAAGTAGCAATCAATCAAGCTGAACTCTTCACTCATGAAGTATTCATACTCAGCAAATACAGGACCAAGCGTCAATAAATCATTACGCAGCTTATTACGTGCATTCTCTGCAACTTCAGGTGAACCATTCACCACTTTTTCCGCCAGTGAATACCAGTTTCTTTCGATACGGTAGATCATTAAACGGCTGTTACCACGTGCAACTGGGTAAACAGGCATCAGCGGTGGATGAGGGAAACGTTCATCCAGATATTCCATGATGATCTTTGAGTCATACAGAGCAAGCTCACGATCAACCAGTGTTGGAACCGTCTTATAAGGATTCAGCTCAATCAGCTCTGCAGGAAGGTTGCTTTCATCAACCAGCTCCACTTCAAAACTGACGCCTTTTTCAGCTAAAACAATGCGAACCTGATGGCTATACATGTCAGATGCACTTGAAAACAGAGTCATCACAGAACGTTTGTTGGCAGCTACAGCCATGGAGCCCTCCAGTACATATACGGATACAAAAAATCAATGGAGGCTTAAGCCTCCACTGATGAGTTAACAATCGGGAATTAGCGCAACATAATAGCACAATTAGTGCACATCACGCCAATACTCTTTCTTGAGCGCAACAACCACGATAGTGAGGATGACTAGGAAAGCCATTGCCCACCAGCCTAAGTTTTGGCGCTCAAGCTTCATCGGCTCACCGGAATATTCCAAGAAGTTCACTAAATCACGCACTGCTTGGTTATATTCTCCTTCACTCAGCTCACCATTACCACGAGACTTAACCCCAACAACATGTTGAACTTCAACACCATCAACCATTTTTGTCTCAACAATAGGCTCTGGTGTCCCCTGAAGCTCTTCTAATACATGCGGCATACCTACACTTGGGAAAACGATGTTGTTCACACCGAATGGTCGTGAAGGGTCAGTATAGAAAGAGCGCAGATAGGTGTATAACCAATCCGATCCACGCACACGTGCAACCAGTGTTAAATCGGGTGGTGGCGCACCAAACCATTTCGCAGCAGATTTATCTGGAATCGCATTTTCCATCAATTCGCCGATTTTGGTCTGAGGATTGAAAATAAGATTGTCCTTCATCAAGTCTAAGGGAATGCCGAGATCGTTCGCTACTCGTTCATAACGTTGATACTGAGTAGAGTGGCAACCAAAACAATAGTTCATAAATAGTTTGGCACCATTTTGCAACGATGCTTGATCAGTTAAATCGTTATTCGCTTTATCTAAATGCACATTTGCCCCAGCAGCCATAACCAGCGATGGCAGCATAGCAAACAAAACTACAATCCATTTTTTCATTTGTATGTCACCCTTGTTGGTAATGGCTTGGTCGCTTCATTTTTGCTGTAGATGAAAAGCAATACAAAGAACATGAAGTAACCCAAGCTAAAGATTCGTGCCAGTAAGGTATAGGTTGGTGTAGCAGGTAAAGCCCCAAGTACACCCAATGCAATGAAACAAACGGTAAATTGTGCAATGTTAATGAGATGCAACTTACTACGATAACGATAAGAACGCACTTTACAACGATCTAACCAAGGCAATAGGAACAGAACAACTATTGACGCTCCCATCGCAATAACGCCCAACAACTTATCTGGAACCGCACGCAAAATTGCGTAAAACGGCGTGAAATACCAAACAGGCGCAATATGAGCAGGCGTTTTTAGCGGGTTAGCCGCTTCAAAGTTGGGCGGTTCAAGGAAGTATCCACCCATTTCTGGATTAAAGAACAGCACATAGCAGAATAGGAACAAGAAACCAGCGACACCAACTAAGTCTTTCACCGTGCCATAAGGATGGAACGGGACAGAGTCGATAATGTCGTATTTTTTGGTGTAATAACTATGGAACTTGAACTGCGTTTCGTAACCGTCCCCCATTGAACCTTTCGGCAGTTTTGTATCAATACCATCAGGGTTGTTTGAGCCGACCTCATGTAGTGCCAAAATATGTAATACAATCAACAGCAATAACACAATTGGCAACGCGATCACGTGCAACGCAAAGAAACGGTTCAATGTTGCGCCAGAAATAACGTAGTCACCACGAATCCATAGTGTTAAATCATCACCGATAACAGGAATTGCACCAAATAGTGAAATGATAACCTGCGCGCCCCAATAAGACATTTGTCCCCAAGGTAGCAAGTAGCCCATAAAAGCTTCTGCCATCAGCACGAGGAATATCAACATACCAAAAAGCCACAATAGTTCACGAGGCTTCTGGTATGAACCGTAAATCAAGCCACGGAACATATGCAGGTAAACCACCACGAAAAATGCAGATGCACCCGTTGAGTGCATATATCGTAGCAACCAACCGTACTCAACATCACGCATGATGTATTCAACAGAAGCAAATGCCCCTTCACCAGAAGGGACATAATTCATCGTTAACCAGATACCCGTTAGGATTTGGTTAACTAAGACCAACATCGCCAGAGAACCAAACAGATACCAAAAATTAAAGTTCTTTGGCATTGGGTACTCAGAAAGGTGCTTTTTATACGCATTCATTGCCGGTAGGCGTTTTTCTACCCAATCAAGTAGAGCTTGCATTATGCCTCCCCTGTCTCATCAAGACCGATGACAATTTTGGTCTCTGTGAGATACATATGTTTTGGAATGACCAAGTTAAGTGGAGCAGGAACACCTTGAAATACGCGACCTGCCATATCAAACTTCGAGCCATGACATGGACAGAAGAAACCTGATTTCACCCCTTGAACTTGCTCACTAAAAGAGTCAGGAAGATAAGTTGGAGAGCACCCAAGGTGAGTACAGATGCCGACGGCAATAAAGTATTCAGGCTTAATAGAACGATAACCATTCTGAGCATAGCTAGGCTGTTGTTCTTCTTGAGAAGAAGGATCACGAAGTTGGTTATCATGTTCTTTGAGAGCATCAACCACTGACTGTGCTCGACGAACTACCCAAACAGGCTTTCCACGCCATTCAACACGAACCATTTGCCCTTCTTCGAGTTTGCTAACATCAACCTCGACAGGGGCTCCGGCAGCTTTTGCCTTGGCACTAGGATTCCATGATTTAATAAAAGGTACAGCGACCGCGACAGCTCCTAACCCACCGACAACAGCCGTTGTGGCAGTAAGAAATCGTCTGCGACCTTGATTTAGAGGCGCATTACTCATCCAGACATTCTCCCATTTGCTCCTTATGGATCCTGCTTATTCCGTTAAAGAGCAAGGCTAACAAACACGAGTTTATTTTGTATTTATTTGATAGCAAATGATAAATAAAACCCTACTTTTTGACAAGATAAAGCTACCTTTCTGTAACATTCGTCAATTCAAATCGTTTGTGGCATCACAAAAGGAACAACTTATTTATCATGTACCCGAAAGAGAATAGAGCAAAGTCTCGTGAGGTGATTAAAGCGCATAAAAAAACCCGGCTGAATAGCCGGGTTTTTGAACCACATCCAGTAACACTGGAGCGTATTTTCCCAAAAGGAAAAATTAACGCTTAGAGAACTGTGGACGACGACGTGCTTTACGTAGACCCACTTTCTTACGTTCAACGCGACGAGCGTCACGAGTAACGTAGCCAGCTGCACGTAGAACAGGACGTAGAGACTCATCGTATTCCATCAGAGCGCGAGTGATACCGTGACGGATAGCACCTGCTTGACCAGAAATACCACCACCTTTAACAGTGATGTACAAATCCAGTTTTTCTACCATGTCAACCAGTTCAAGAGGTTGTTTAACAACCATGCAAGAAGTTGGACGACCGAAGTACTCTTCAAGACTACGCTTGTTGATTACGATGTTGCCGCTGCCTGGTTTAATAAAAACACGAGCAGCTGAGCTTTTGCGACGGCCAGTGCCGTAGTATTGATTCTCTGCCATTTCCGAAATCCCCGATTAGATGTCCAGTACTTTTGGTTGTTGAGCAGCATGGTTGTGCTCAGCGCCAGCGTAAACTTTTAGCTTACGGTACATAGCACGGCCTAGAGGACCTTTTGGCAACATACCTTTAACCGCTAACTCAAGTACCATTTCCGGCTTACGCTCAATCAGCTTCTCGAAGCTGAATGACTTCAGGCCACCTGGGAACTCAGAGTGACGGTGGTACATTTTGTTCTTAGCCTTGTTACCAGTAACAGTAACTTTCTCCGCGTTAACAACGATGATGTAATCACCAGTGTCAACGTGTGGAGTGTATTCAGCTTTGTGTTTGCCACGTAGGCGAGATGCAATTTCACTTGCTAGACGGCCAAGAGTTTTACCTTCAGCGTCTACAACGTACCAGTCGCGTTTTACAGTTTCTGGTTTAGCAACGAAAGTTTTCATGCTAATAATAACCCGTTAATTTAAATTTACACTTCAAGGAGCTTTCGCTCCCACTGTCTAAGAGCCCAGTCATCACCCCTTCGAGTGGGTGGCACTCTCGGTCACAAAGAACCTGCAGTAACGGTGGGTCGCAGGATTATAGAGAAGGGCGCAGAAAAAATCACCTTTTTTTGAAGAAAAAGATAAAAAAATCCCATCTCTTGTTTATACCTTGTTTGCACCATTAAGCTAAATGTTGTTTCGCCAAATATTCATGGCTTTGCATCTCAACCAGTCTTGATTGGCAACGTTTAAACTCGAACTCTAGCAAACCTTGCAAATATAACTCTGCCATGCTGACTTCGGCTGAAATAATTAATTTTACATGCCGTTCATAAAATTCATCTACCAACGCGATGAACCGCCTTGCTGCATCATCGTTACTTTTATCCATCTGTTTGACATCAGCTAAAAGCACTGTGTGATAAATTTTCGACAATTCAATATAGTCATTTTGGCTACGGGCCGTTTGGCATAGCTGAGCAAAAGTCGCATATAAAACACCATCACAGGCGGCGTTCACGGGCACAAGACGATGATTCACTTCTATTTGATTCTCAGGCAATTGCTCCGAACTAACCAACTGTTGGAAATAGCGCTGGAGATTTTCCGTCGCTTTTGCATCAAGAGGGTAATGATAGATTTCGGCTTGCTGCAATGTCCGTAAGCGGTAATCAACCCCACTATCGACATTCAATACGTGACAGTGGGTATCCACCAATGCAATCGCGGGTAAAAAGCGGGCTCGCTGTAACCCATTACGGTACAGTTCTTTGGGGGGAATATTGGAGGTCGCAACCAACACAACGCCTCGTCTAAATAGAACTTCAAACAAAGTCCCTAAAATCATCGCATCAGTAATATCCGAAACAAAGAACTCATCAAAGCAGATAATATTGGCTTCGGCACAGAAACGATCAGCAACGATTTCCAGAGGGTCACTCACATCAGATAACGTACGTAACTCATCATGAACTCGATACATGAAGCGATGAAAATGAACCCGCAGCTTTTTCTCAGTCGGTAATGCTTCAAAAAAGGTGTCCATCAGATACGTTTTTCCTCGCCCTACTCCACCCCACATATAAAGCCCTTTGGGAGGCTGAGAAACGTGTGCTTTCTTGCCTAGCAATTTCTGCCACACAGAAGGTCGTACCACTGGCTGATTAAGATACTCAATCCATTGATGGTACAAGTTATCCAATGCCTCTACAGCTTTCGCCTGTGCCTCATCACTATAAAAATCAGAACGTTGTAAATCTTTTTCGTATCGTTGCTTCGGTGTCATACTGGTCTACTACAGTTACAATGAGAGCCTTAAAGGTAAAATGGCATACATGCATTTTGCTTTATCCAACCTAGCTCTCATAGTAACATGTCCCCCGTACATGTGTAACCAACAGGTAAAAAACATGTTAAATAACAACAATAAGGAGCTGTTATGCCTTGGATCTATGCCATTGCTGGATTGCTAGTGGGGATTGTTGTCGGGATGCTGATTGCTCGTTTGACTACCCCTCAATACAAGACACAGAAGAATCTACAGAAAGAACTCGAGAGCGCTAAATTCACTCTAGAGCAACAACGCCAAGAATTGTCTGATCACTTTGCACAGACGGCTGAAATGCTCGATACCCTAGGAAAAGACTACACCAAGCTCTATCAACATATGGCCAAAACGGCTACTGATCTGATCCCTAATCTGCCAGAGCAAGATAATCCATTTATCAGCAAATTAGCGCAGCAAAAAGAGGAAGAGGGTAAACAAGAAGAGGTCTTGGAGCAGCCGCCAAAAGATTATGCTTTAGGTGCAACTGGCTTATTGCGCGGCGAGGAAAAGCCCATTATTCGCTCCTCGGATCTGGTGAATGCCAAAGCTAGTTAATCAATTCTCACCATCCTGCGGTGAACTTTGTAAAGGTTTTTGAGTCATAACTCGCAGATTGTCAGTTGAAGTTTCTTTAAATGAACCTATTTCTACTTCAACCAGACGTTAAATTGAACGAGGAGTTTATGATGAAAAAACCTTTACTTGTTTTAACTGCTCTGTCACTTAGCTTGAGCTCCATTCTCACACCGTTACCTGCCACAGCAGCTCTCCCCCTTTCTATCAACGGGGAACAAGTTCCAAGCCTTGCACCTATGCTCGAAAAAGTCACTCCAGCCGTTGTGAGTATTGCAGTGGAAGGAACTCAGGTTTCAAGGCAGCGCTTGCCAGACCAATTTCGTTTTTTCTTCGGTCCTGATTTCCCAATCGAGCAACTCCAAGAACGACCTTTCCGTGGTTTAGGCTCAGGAGTCATCATTAATGCAGATAAAGGCTATATCGTCACTAACTATCATGTCATTAATGGTGCTGAGAAAATCCGCGTCAAACTACATGATGGCAGAGAAATTGATGCAGAGCTCGTTGGCGGTGATGAGATGTCTGACATCGCCTTGTTAAAACTCAGTAAAACCAAAAACCTAACAGAAATTAAAATTGCCGACTCTGACGTCCTGCGAGTCGGTGACTTTGCAGTGGCCATTGGTAATCCTTTCGGTTTAGGGCAAACCGTAACCTCTGGTATTGTGTCTGCTTTAGGTCGTAGCGGTTTGAATATCGAAAACTTTGAAAACTTCATTCAAACCGATGCCGCCATCAATAGTGGTAACTCTGGTGGTGCCTTGGTCAATCTCAATGGTGAATTGATCGGAATCAACACTGCCATTCTTGGTCCTAACGGCGGGAACGTTGGAATCGGTTTTGCCATCCCCTCCAATATGATGAAAAACCTTTCCGATCAGATCTTAGAGTTTGGTGAAGTGAAACGCGGCATGCTCGGCGTTCAAGGTGGGGAGATCACCTCTGAGTTAGCGGATGCATTAGGTTACGAGTCATCCAAAGGAGCATTTGTTAGCCAAGTCGTTCCAGATAGTGCAGCAGATAAAGCGGGGATCAAAGCGGGTGATATCATCACCTCACTCAATGGTAAAAAAGTAGATACTTTCTCTGAATTACGCGCTAAAGTCGCGACACTTGGTGCAGGAAAAACGATTACGCTTGGCGTATTGCGTGATGGTCAAACAAAAAGTTTTGATGTCACGCTAGGCGAGCAACAAAATGCTAAAACCAAAGCTGAATCGCTGCATCAAGGATTAAGTGGTGCCGAGTTAAGCAATACCACTGAGAGTGACCCAATCCAAGGCGTTAAAGTCACTGAAGTTCAAAAAGGCTCAGCCGCGGAATCTTATCAACTACAAAAAGATGACATCATTATTGGTGTGAACCGTAAACGAGTGAAAAACATCGCTGAACTTCGCAAGATCATGGAGAAATCACCCAATATTTTGGCGCTAAATATCCAACGAGGAGATCGTACGATCTATCTTGTCGTTCGTTAAATTCTACCCAGTGTTGCCACCTTTAGGTGGCAACATGTATTCCAGCTCCACAATTAAACTGCGTAAAGTCAACTAATCTATCAAAAAGTTATCCATAACTACCGAGATGCCACTTTGGTGAAAAGCCCTTCCAGTGTTATTCTTGCCCACTCATCGTGAGAAATTTGTTCATTACTGAGTTGGGGAAATTATGCTGAAATTTTGGGTTCGCTCAATTAGCCTTGGGCTATTGGCTGCGATTATCATCATTTTTGTCACACCCTCACTACGTGTAAAACTACTCCCCTCCGCTGACTCTAGTCCAAGTAACATAGGTGCATTACAGATATCCTTTAATGATGCAGTACGTAGAGCAGCCCCTGCAGTAGTTAACATTTACAATCGAAAATACAGTGAAAATGATCGCCAAAAACTCTCAACTCAAGGCTTAGGTTCTGGGGTCATTGTCAGTGAAAAAGGCTACATCATTACCAACTATCATGTCGTGGCTCAAGCCGATCAAATTGTCGTTGCATTACAAGATGGCAGAGCGGCGGCCGCGCAATTAGTCGGAAAAGATCGTCGTACGGATATCGCAATATTACGGGTGGAAGGCACGGGCTTACCTGTAATTCCACTCAATCCAGACTACTATCCCAAAGTCGGCGATGTGGTATTAGCCATTGGAAACCCATACAACTTAGGACAAACCACGACTTTCGGGATTATCTCAGCCACAGGACGATCCTCCATCAGCGCTGATGGACGCCAAGCGTTTATTCAAACTGATGCTGCTATCAATGACGGAAACTCAGGTGGCGCATTGGTGAATACTCAAGGTGAATTGGTTGGGATCAATACCGCCTCTTTTCAGCAGGCAACGGATCTGGAAACTTACGGCATCTCATTTGCCATACCTTACTCGCTTGCCAGTAAAATCATGGCCAAAATCATTGCCGATGGACGCGTGATCCGTGGTTATATTGGTGTCGATGGGCAAGATATTAATTCGATGACTTCACGTCTGCTAGGCAATGAGCATGTCGGCGGGATCATTATTTTAGGGGTAGACCCTAATGGCCCTGCAGCGCGAGCTGGTTTTTTAGAGCAAGATATCTTACTGAAAATCGATGGAAAGAAAGTGAATGGCCGCCAAAATGTCACGGATACCGTGACCGATTTACGACCAGGCACCGTAGTCGATTTTACCTTGCTGCGAAAAGGTGAAGAAATCGTCATCCCGGTCACCATCGGGGAAGACACTCGTGAGTAACGAACTAATATTAATTTAACGCGATGAATCGTGATAAAAGAACACAAAAAAGCGGAGCCCTTGGGCTCCGCTTTTTACTACGAGAACGAGAGTTCTAGCATTACTTCTTAGCCAGCTTCTCTTTGATACGAGCAGCTTTACCAGATAGGTCACGCAGGTAGTACAGTTTGGCACGACGTACTGCACCGCGACGCTTAACTTCAATGCTATCAACTACTGGAGAGTGAGTTTGGAACGTACGCTCAACACCTTCGCCGTTAGAAATTTTACGAACGGTGAATGCTGAGTGCAGACCACGGTTACGGATTGCGATTACGATGCCTTCAAAAGCCTGTAGACGCTCACGGTCACCTTCTTTTACCTTAACTTGAACCACAACAGTGTCGCCTGGTGCAAATTGAGGCAGGTCTTGTTTCATTTGCTCTTGTTCTAGAGCCTTGATGATGTTACTCATTGTCTAAATTCCTAGAATAAACTGATACTAAATTTAATAGGTTACTGATGGCGAGTCTCTTTAATGTACTCGGTCAGTAATTGTTCCTGTTCGTCAGTCAGAGCTAGGTTTTCCAGGAGCTCCGGTCTTCTAAGCCAGGTACGGCCAAGCGACTGCTTGAGTCGCCAACGACGAATGTCCTCATGATTGCCGGATCTCAGTACCGCTGGCACCTCTTTTCCATCCAACACTTCAGGACGCGTGTAGTGAGGACAATCCAACAAACCATTAGCAAAAGAGTCTTCTTCTGCTGACGCAAAATCCCCCAATACTCCCGGAATAAACCGCGAGACCGAATCAATCAACGTCATGGCTGGGAGTTCCCCACCCGTCATTACGAAATCCCCAATTGACCATTCTTCGTCAACTTCAGATTCAATAATGCGTTCATCTACCCCTTCATAGCGACCGCAAATCAGAATCAGGTTCTGGTTTTGCGCCAGCTCTTCCACACCTTGTTGGTCGAGTTTTCGACCTTGTGGAGAGAGGTAAATCACTTTCGTCTTACCCGGTGACGCTTGTTTCGCAGCATGGATGGCATCGCGCAAAGGTTGCACCATCATCAACATGCCTGGACCGCCACCGTAGGGTTTATCATCGACAGTGCGACGTTTGTCATGAGCGAAATCACGAGGATTCCAAGCTTCAACTGACAACAACCCTTTTTTAACCGCCTGACCTGTTACTCCAAAATCGGTAACGCTGCGGAACATTTCAGGAAATAGGCTAACAATGCCAACCCACATGTTTCCTCGCTTATTCGATTTTAAGAGTTAAAACGCAGGATCCCAGTCAACTTCGATCCGTTGAGCTTGGCGATCAACAACTTTGATCACTTGCTCTTCAAGAAACGGAATTAACCGTTCCTTTTGGCCGAAAGCATCTTTCAGATTCGCTTTCACCACGAGAACATCGTTGGAGCCTGTTTCCATCATATCGGTTACTACACCAAGGTCGTAGCCGTTCGTGGTCACTACTTGCATACCAAACAATTCACGCCAGTAGAATTCATCTTCTGACAATTCTGGTAGTGATGCGGGGTCAATAGCAATTTCAAAGTTAGTCAGCAGGTGTGCATCTTCACGAACGTCAAGCCCTTGAAGTTTTACTACCCAACCTTTGTTGTGGCGTTTCCAGCCTTCTACCTTGTACTCAACCCACTCGCCCTTTTGGTCAATAAACCAAGGACTGTAATCAAAAATACTTTCTGGATTGTCTGTGTAGGAAAAAACTTTAAGCCAGCCACGAATGCCGTAAGAAGAACCTAATTTTCCCACAACCAATCTTTCGTTTTGCTTGCCCATCGTCTCTTTACCTTTCATCGACATAAACTAGTTACTACTTAACAGTAATAATTAAGCCGCTTTTTGAGCGGTTTTAACTAGCTGTGCTACGCGATCAGACAAAGATGCGCCTTGTGAAACCCAATGGTTCACGCGATCTAGGTCTAGACGCAGGCCTTCTTCTTGACCAGTAGCAGTAGGGTTAAAGAAACCTACTTTCTCGATGAAACGGCCAGTTGCTGAGTTGCGGCTGTCAGCTACAACGATTTGATAGAATGGACGCTTTTTCGCGCCGTGACGTGCCAAACGAATGGTTACCATGTCGTCCTCTTTGCTTTTCAAAAATAAAATTAACCCCGAAAACCATCTTGCAAAAAATTCACAAAATTTAGTTTAGGGTCTCGTGCCAAAATAAAGCCTCGGAATTCTACTCTTATTCCGAGGCTTTGCAAGGGGTTTAGCTACTTTTTCACCAGCAAAAAGTGCTACGAATTACCGTGATTCAGCTAACAGATTGAAAAGCTCACTGATCACTCAAATGGTTGCGTGTGAGTGGACTAACGCCCGAAGAACCCCCCGCCGAAACCACCACGACCACCGCCACCCATTAGGCCCTGCATGTTACGCATCATGCCTTTCATGCCACCTTGTTGCATTTTCTTCATCATCTTCTGCATCTGGGTAAACTGCTTGAGCAGGCGGTTTACGTCTTGCACTTGGGTACCTGAACCCGCAGCAATCCGCTTTTTACGTGAGCCCTTGATGAGATCGGGGTTTTGACGCTCTTTCATGGTCATTGAGTTGATGATGGCTTCCATCTGCTTGAAAACGCGATCATCCACTTTATCTTTCATATCCGCAGGCAGTTGAGACATTCCGGGCAGTTTATCGAGCATACCCATCATGCCACCCATGTTTTTCATCTGACCTAACTGCTCACGAAAATCTTCTAAGTCAAAGCCTTTCTTTTCTTTGAATTTTTTCGCAAGTTTTTCAGCTTTCTCTTGGTCAACATTGCGCTGCAGATCCTCGATCAGCGACAGAACATCACCCATACCGAGAATACGTGAAGCAATACGATCAGGGTGGAAAGGCTCTAACGCATCGGTTTTCTCGCCGACACCGATAAATTTGATCGGCTTACCGGTAATATGACGGACCGACAGCGCCGCACCGCCACGGGCATCACCGTCAACCTTGGTCAGGATGACCCCCGTCAGTGGTAATGCATCGCCAAATGCTTTCGCGGTATTGGCTGCATCTTGGCCCGTCATGGCATCAACGACGAACAGCGTTTCAACCGGATTGATCGCTTTATGCAGTGCCTGGATCTCGGCCATCATCTGCTCATCAATCGCCAAACGACCCGCGGTATCGACAATCAGTACGTCGTAGAATTTCTTCTTAGCATGATCAATTGCAGCGTTAGCGATATCAATCGGTTTTTGATCCGGTGTGGACGGGAAGAAATCAACGCCTAAATCATTGGCTAATGTTTCGAGCTGCTTGATCGCCGCTGGGCGATACACGTCGGCGGAAACCACCAACACTTTCTTCTTATCACGCTCTTTTAAGAGCTTAGAGAGTTTGCCTACGGATGTGGTTTTACCCGCACCTTGCAAACCTGCCATCAAAATAACCGCTGGAGGTTGAGCGGCAAGATTCAACGCTTCGTTGGATTCGCCCATCACCGCTTCAAGTTGCTGGCGGACGATTTTGATGAACTCTTGACCCGGAGTCAGAGATTTAGAAACTTCGACACCAACGGCACCTTCTTTGACGCGATTCACGAAATCACGAACTACAGGCAGTGCTACGTCCGCCTCCAATAGTGCCATGCGCACTTCGCGCAGGGTATCTTTAATGTTGTCTTCAGTAAGACGACCTTTGCCGCTGATATTTTTCAGCGTTTTGGACAATCGATCGGTTAAATTCTCAAACATCTTTTTTCTCTTCGCTAAGCGGCGATAAATTGGCGTGAGTATACCTTAGACAAACGAACAGGCATACCCGTTACCCAGTGCTCACATTCACGAATGTCACTGTTGAATGGCTTTTTGTGCTCTAACCTCTCAAAAACGAAGACGATCCAAAGTAGCCCATTAGCGGAGAGCAAGGTATAATTCGCGCACTTAACCCTTATCTATGTGGCAGGTATGGACAACTTAATCGCGATGGCCGCGGCGATGTTATATCTCTTGTCGATTGCGACTATCGTACCCGGGTTGGTCAATCAAACTGGGATCCGAGCGAAAACCGTGTTTATCAGTGCGGCGATTGCACTACTTTTTCATGGCTGGTTACTCAGTGATTTGATTCTGCATGGCGCAGGGCAAAATCTGAGCATTCTCAATGTGGCGTCTTTGATCAGTTTCATTATCTCTTGGGTAATGAGCATTGCCATGTTTAAAACTCGACTCTGGTTTTTGCTGCCTGTTGCCTATAGTTTTTCTGCCATTAATATTTCCGCTGCAACCTTTTTACCGGGGACTTTCATCACTCACCTAGAGAGTGATCCCAAACTGCTGTTGCACATTTCATTAGCGCTATTCTCCTACTCAACCTTGAGCATCGGCGCCTTATATGCACTGCAGTTAGCTTGGTTAGATCATAAGCTCAAAACAAAAAAGGTGTTCTCCATCAATCCCAATTTACCGCCACTGCTAATGGTGGAGCGTCAGTTATTCAAAATCATTTTGATTGGTAACTTACTGCTCACGGGGACGCTAGTCACTGGGTTTATCTTCGTGCAGGATATGTTTGCCCAAGGCAAAGCCCATAAAGGTATCCTCTCGTTTGTGGCATGGATTGTGTACTCTATTTTACTCTGGGGCCATTATCGTCAGGGTTGGCGTGGTAAAAAAGTCACTTGGTTCGCGGTTGCGGGCGCCACTTTACTCACTTTGGCTTACTTCGGTAGCCGTTTTGTACGTGAAATCATTTTGCGCTGAACAAGATTCATCGAGCTGTCATTTGACACTCACAGTAAATTCAGCCTTTAATTAGAACTCTGTCATAAGGAAAATTCGCGTTTTGGACGACATATCAACGGGTATCTTATTTGCGCTACTCGCGTGTCTCATTGTTATTTCTGCCTACTTCTCCGGCTCTGAAACCGGCATGATGGCTCTCAACCGTTACCGCTTAAAGCATTTAGCCAATAGCGGCCATAAAGGCGCAAAACGGGTTGAGAAGCTCTTGGATCGTCCAGATCGTTTGATCGGCTTAATTTTGATTGGTAATAACCTCGTCAACATCCTCGCTTCTGCGATTGCCACCATTATTGGCATGCGTTTGTATGGTGATTTAGGCGTTGCGATTGCCACGGGTGCGTTGACGCTAGTTATTTTGGTGTTCGCTGAAGTAACCCCAAAAACCTTAGCTGCGCTTTATCCTGAGCGAGTGTCTTACGCCAGCAGTGTGCTGTTGACGATCTTGATGAAGCTACTTTCGCCACTGGTTCTATTCGTCAATGTCATTACTAATGGTTTGATCCGCATCCTCGGGATTTCACCTAAACACGGAAAAGGCGATCACTTAAGCTCGGAAGAGTTACGAACTGTAGTGAATGAAGCGGGTGGTCTTATCCCTCGCCGCCACCAAGATATGTTGCTGTCGATCCTCGACCTTGAGCATGTCACCGTGAATGACATTATGATTCCGCGCAATGAGATCACCGGCATCAACATCAATGATGATTGGAAGTCGATCACTCGTCAGCTTGCACACTCCCCTCATGGGCGTGTAGTGCTGTACCGTGACAAGATTGATGAAGTGGTGGGGATCTTGCGCTTACGTGAAGCTTCACGCTTTATGCTTGAAAAAAACGACTTTAATAAAGAAATGCTGCTGCGCGCAGCAGATGAGATCTATTTTATTCCTGAAGGCACACCGCTCAACGTTCAACTGCTCAAGTTCCAACGTAATAAAGAACGCATTGGTTTAATCGTGGATGAATACGGTGAAATCATCGGCTTAACAACGTTAGAAGATATTTTGGAAGAAATCGTTGGTGAATTTACTACGTCGATGTCGCCAAGCTTAGCGGATGAAATCACCCCACAAGGTGATGGTAGCTTCTTAATTGAAGGTAGTGCCAATATTCGTGATATTAACAAGAGCTTGAAGTGGAAATTGCCCACCGATGGCCCACGAACCTTGAATGGTTTAATTCTAGAGCACCTTGAAGAGATCCCCGCGAGCCACCTCAGTGTGAAAGTGGCACAGCATAAAATGGAGATCTTAGAGCTGGAAGAGAATCGCATTAAGCTAGTCAAGGTTTACCCAAGAAAAGTAAAACTTGTTTGATTTAACTGAATAACCCAAACAAAAGCCCGAACAAACATTCGGGCTTTTTACATGATAGACGTTCACTACAACCTATACAGCAATCGACTTAGTGAACTTTCAGCTCATTGAGCATGGATTCTGGCAATGCCAACTCATCATTGCGGTTAACCGAGATGCCTGCCGCAATCACTTTCTGCGCAATCCCTTTGGCTTCTTCTAGCGAATGCATTGCGGCTGTACCACATTGGTATTCGTTGAGCTCAGGAATTTTATCTTGGCTTTCCACTTTTAACACATCTTGCATCGCGGCTAGCCAAGCCTGCGCCACTTGCTGCTCTGTTGGGGCCCCAATCAGGCTCATGTAGAAACCGGTACGACATCCCATCGGAGAGATATCAATGATTTCCACTTGGCCACCATTGAGATGAGCACGCATAAAACCCGCGTACAAATGCTCTAAGGTATGAATACCGCGCTCAGACAGAATGTCTTTGTTTGGCAGAGTAAAGCGCAAATCAAATACGGTAATCGTATCCCCTTTTGGGGTTTGCATGGTTTTCGCAACACGCACAGCTGGGGCATTCATCCGAGTGTGATCAACCGTAAAACTGTCTAATAATGGCATTTCCTTTCTCCCTTTCTGGCTCGTCTTACTGCGTGCCAATCAATAACTAACCCTAAACTGTCACCTGCAAATACGCAAAATAGTGCGTTAAGTAAGCATCAAAACTGAGCGTATCTTGCGCTTCAATCTGCGCTTGCGCTTCTGTTGATCGACCCACTTCCTGTTCCATTTCTGCTTGCGAATAAAATTGATATTGATGCTGTAAATTCGCAGCACGATATTCGTTACCTAAAGTGCAACCGGTTTTACCTAAACCACCATACAGCTTAATTTCAGCGAGGATTTTCGCGGAGAGCGTTAACTCGGGATTATCAATCCAGCTCTCTAACTTCTCACACACATCCTGATAAGGCGTTCCACCCAGTGATGCATCTATCGTCTTAGCAATCAACCGTAAATCGCTAAATACTCGTTTTGCCCACGCTTGCAAAGTCAACACTTCACCGTAGCACCCAATTTGGAGCTCCAGACCCGGTCTACGCCCTTCTAGCACGACTTTACGCCAGTTATCACGCCAGCAGCCGAGTTCACAACCATCCATAGGGTCTGAATCCGACAGCGCTGTCCAAGCTAAAAACAGATCGAGGAAACGAACCTGATCTTCATCAATGCCAATCGGGCTAAATGGGTTCACATCGAGCGATCGCACTTCAATATATTCTACCCCTGCACGAGCCAAAGCTTGTGAAGGGCGCTCACCACTTTGTGTCACGCGTTTCGGACGAATGGGGGCATACAGCTCGTTCTCAATTTGCAGCACATTGCTGTTAAGCTGACGATATTCCCCTTCAACCTTCACCCCAAGTTTGGCAAATTCTTGTGATGGCGTTCGGATCGCCTCATTCAATCCTTGCAGATACTGCTCAATGCTGTTGAAACCAATTTGCAGCACACTTTGTGCACTGTTGGTGTAGCCCAAATCGCTTAAACGTAGTGATGTGGCATAAGGCAAATAAAGGGTTTTACCAATCGACTCAAACGGTAGGTCGGTTTTACGCCCTTGCAAGAAAGACGAACAGAGTGCCGGTGAAGCACCAAACAGATACGGGATCAACCAACCAAATCGGTAATAGTTACGAATCACGCCAAAATAGGCTGCCGATTTACTTGCTTGGCGCGCTTGCGGATCTTGTTCACCATACAGTGCATCCCAAAAGCTTTCTGGGAATGAAAAATTGAAATGCACTCCCGAAATAATCTGCATCAAACTGCCGTAACGGCGCTTCAAGCCTTCGCGATACAGTGTTTTCATTTTGCCTGTATTGGAAGATCCGTATTGCGCCAACACTATGCCATCTTCACTGCCGACATAACAGGGCATGGAGAGAGGCCAGAGTTTTTCCTCTCCCAGTTTGGTTTGTGCGAAATGGTGAATATCCGACATCTGTGCGATGAGCGTATCCACTTCATGAGAAACCGGAGTAATGAATTCAAGCAAAGACTCAGCAAAGTCTGTTGTGATCCAACGGTGTGTTAATGCTGAGCCCAGTTCTTTCGGGTGTGGCGTTTGCGTGAGTGCACCTTCCGGCGTGTAACGCAATGATTCGCGCTCCAATCCACGGCCAAACTTTTGAAATACTTCTGGTTTATTTGCAACTGTTTGTAGTCGCTCGGCAAATTTACTCAAAATACGCTTCGCTTATGTCGGTAGTTATCATCGAATACAGCCACTGAAATCAACTTTCTGGGCGGCATAACGAGTTGGGCGTAAGGTGCCCCATTAATAAATGTGTACTCTAGCGGATGATTTCAAGCTCTTCTAGCGCGATGCCTAACTTTTCCAACTGGGGTTTCAGTTGTTTTGCATCGCCAACTACGATGATTTGATAGTCATTGGGATTAAACCACTTCGCCGCCAGTTCATTGAGTGCTGAGCGAGCCACGCTTTTGACGATCTCATTGCGCTGCTGTAAATAGTCACGATCTAAGCTATAAGTCAAAATGCTGGAGATGAGCTGCGCCTTTTGCGCCGGAGTTTCATACATCAATGCATCTTGTTGACCGACCGCTAAACGTAAAAATTTCATCTCTGCGTCAGTCATGCCAGATTGGCTAAATTGACGCATCTCTTTGATCATTTCTTGAATCGCTTCCACCGTCACATCAGCACGCACTGGCGCATTAAAGACAACCGCACCAATTTCACGGTTGCTAGCAAAATAGCTGCCCGCACCATAGGTATAGCCTTTATCTTCACGCAAGTTGAGGTTAATTCGGCTATTAAAATTACCAGCCAAGTTAAAGTTAGCTAGCTGAGTTAAGTACAACTCACCAGTCGCGTCAAATGACAGCCCTTTGCGCACCAGACGTATAATACTTTGTGGTGCTCCCGGCTTATCTACTAAGTAGATTTTTTGTTTGGTTAAATTGGGGACGACTTGAGGGGTAATAAGTGGTGCAGCTTCACCTTTCCAATCGACAATAAACTGTAATTGCTGACGAATTTCTCGCGCGCTGATATCACCGACTACCGCAATTTGCGCCCCTTGTGGCGTGTAATGTTGTCGATAAAACTGCTTCACATCTTGCAGCGTTAACGCGGCTACCGAAGCTTGAGTTCCCTCAGCCGAGCGAGCAAATAGGCTTTTGCCCCACAACACTTGTCGCGTGGCTTGTGAGGCTAACCAACTCGGCTGCTGATGCTGATATACCAAGCCTTGTAACATCTGCTGCTGTAAGCGAGCAAAGTCCTCTCGATTAAAGGCTGGTGTTAAAAGCATCTCTTGCACCACGTTTAACGTTGCTGGCAAGTTTTTCTTCAAACTTGAGACAACGATGCTGGTTGAATAAGGCCCAGCTGCCACTTGAATACTCGAGCCTAACTTATCCAGTTGAGCTTGAATCTCTTCCGCACTGCGGTTTTGACTGCCTTCTTGCAGTAAGCTGGCCGTTAAATTGGCTAAGCCTTCTTTACCAACCGCGACTTGACGCTCACCTGCCGGTAATTCGATTTCAATCAGCACTGTCGGTGTTTCAGTGGTTTGGGTTCCGAGCAGTTGCACGCCATTATCAAAATAGACATCGTATAACTTCGGCGAACGAGCCTGAATCGCTTCAGCCAGTTGTGGCATTTGTGATCGATCAAAGCTGTCTTTCACTTCTCGATATGCGAGCTGATCATCCCCAATTTTTTGATGCTCAAGCAGTTGGCGCTCAGGCGTGGTAAAAGTAGCCGGACGCACGGCAAACTCCGTTTTGCCTTTCGCCACCACACTTAAAGTCACTTTCGGTTGACCATCAATATAGCGAGTAAATACTTGCTGAAGTGATTGTGGCGTCACCGAGCGAATTTTCTCTAATTGGCTTTCAATACGATCCGGTTGATTAAAGAAGGTTTGATTGGCTGCTAATTGGCTCACTTTGCCTTTGACGCTCTCTAAAGCAAAAACCGCATTAGCTTCTTCCGAGCCGGTAATCTGCTCTAAGCGTTGGGCAGAAACCCCTTGCTGCTTAAATTTCTCCAATACTTGCAGGATGTCCTGGTAGAGAGGAGCTAAGTTACCTTGCATACCTGAGGGAGCCATGGCGTACACATAAAAGGTACAAGCAAGCTCGGCACAATCTTGAAATGCCCCTGCATCAACGGCTTTTTGTGTTTTGACTAACTCTTGATATAAGAAGCTGTTGTTCCCCCTGCCCAATACACTCGCTAGTGCATCCAGTGCCACTTCATCCTCAGCCCCTAAATATTGGGTCGGCCATCCAATCAGCAACATCGGCTGCTGCACACGATCTTCCAACGTAATAAAGCGATCTTCACTCAAACGTGCTGGCTGCTTCGGTGCATCCACCACTTCAGGGCCCTTAGGAATAGAGCCAAAGTATTTTTGCACCCAAGCTAGGGTCTGTTTCACATCCAGATCGCCACCTATGGTTAAGACCGCATTATTCGGGCCATACCAACGTAGGAAAAAGGCTTTAAGATCATTCACGTCAACACGATCTAAATCACTGACGTAGCCAATGGTTTGCCAAGAATAAGGGTGCCCTTCGGGATAAAGTGCCTCACCCATTTTTTCCCACATCAAACCATAAGGACGGTTGTCATAATTCTGAGCACGCTCATTTTTCACGGTGTCACGCTGGATCTCAAACTTGCGCTGTGAAACCGCATCGAGCAAAAAGCCCATTCGATCGGCTTCTAGCCATAGCATTTTTTCCAATTGGTTCGCAGGAACCGTTTCAAAATAATTGGTACGGTCGCGGTTTGTGGTGCCATTGAGCGAGCCGCCTGCTTCAGTGATCAAACGAAAATGCTGCTGATCGCCGACATGTTTAGAGCCTTGAAACATCATGTGTTCAAAGAAATGAGCAAAGCCCGATTTACCAATCTCCTCACGAGCGGAACCCACGTGATAGGTCACATCAACATGCACTAAAGGATCGGAATCATCAGGCGACAAGATCACGGTAAGCCCGTTATCTAAACGATACTTCGAGTACGGGATCATCACTTTCCCCGGCTCGGCTTTCACCTCTTCGACTAAAGTGACGCCTTTCGGCAGGGAAGAAAACAAAGGCAATGAGGAATCAGATGCACTACATCCTGCCAACAACAGCAGAGAAAATCCAAACAACGCGAGTTTTCTCATCACGTCTCCTTAAAACAAACCGTAATAGAGTGCAGCAAGCAATGAATAACGCAATGCTTTACCGACTAAAATCATTAAAAATGCAGGAAATGCCTGTAAACGCAACCAACCTGCGGCTAAACAAAGTGGATCACCAATAATGGGTAACCAACTGCCAAGCAGCGCCCAATAACCGTAACGCAGCAACCAGAGCTTGGCTTTATGACCTTGTTTTTGCGTATGAGTTCGATGCGGAAGCCATAAACCGACCCAATAGTTGGTCATGCCACCTAAGGTATTGCCCATCGTTGAGACGGTCACTATGAGCCAAACCGGATGCTGAGCGAGCGATAAACTCGCCAGCAATGCCGCTTCAGAACCACCCGGTAATAAAGTAGCACTGAGAAAACCACTCCAAAACAATAAGCTGAGTGGTGATTCAGCCAGTAGAGAAGTCAGTGGATCAGAAAAATTATTCAGCCACTCTAGCATTTCATATCAAGAAGCAACTTGCCTCTGGTGTGCCCTGATTCGATCTGCTGATGAGCGAACATCGCCTCGCTAAGCGGATAGATCTGCTGAATTTCCAATTTAAGTAAACCGACACTAACCATGTAGAGCATGGTATCAAGCTGCTCTGGATTTGGGTCAACTAACATGCCGGTGGCGTCAAAGCCAAGTAACTTGGCTTTGACGCAGATCAGCTCTGCAGTTAACGTCGGCACCGTAATCACTCGAGCGTTATCTTTCAGGCATTTAAGCGCATCCAACGCAGCATCGCCACCAACCAAATCAATCAGCACATCCACCTCTTCTAAACGTTGAGAGACTGGCGCAAATTGGTAATTGATGGCATGTGCTCCAAGCGTAGCAAGGTAATCTAAATTTGCCTCACTACAGGTCGTAAAGACTTCGGCTTTGGCAGCTAGTGCAATTTGCACTGCAATATGCCCCACTCCACCCGCGCCTGCCAAAATCAGAACTCTCTCACCTTCCTGAACTTGCGCTTTACTCAATGCTTGCGCCGCAGTTTGACCAGCTAAAGGCAGAGCTGCAGCGGCCTCAAGAGTCACGGCATCTGGCACTAAACTCAGTTCTTGTTCTGGCACACACACATATTGACTATAACCGCCGCCACGCAGAGGAAAGCCAATAAATCCCGCCACATTATCCCGCTCTTTGAGGCGAGTAACCCCCTCACCCAAAGCAGCAACTCGCCCGGAGATATCGTAGCCAGGCGTCCACGGCAACTTATCTTTGTTTTGCGCAGCCGCCCAGCCTAAACCGGCTCGGGTTTTCACATCGATAGGGTTAACACTCGCAAAAGCGACTTTCACTAAAACTTCCCCCGCTTTAGGCGTTGGGAGCGGTGAAGAGTGTAAAGCTAACACCTCCGGTGTTCCAAATTGGGGAATGACGATCTGTTTGTTTTCCATTTCCACTATCCCTATCGTGTGAATAAAAAAGGATGCCGAAGCATCCCTTTGAATATATACCAATTTCTTTTAAGTCGTTAACTTTGCATTGTGGTTTTGAGCATAAGATAACCAATAGAACTTTAACCGACTAAAGCTAACAATACCCCAGCTGCAACTGCTGAACCTAAAACCCCAGCTACGTTTGGCCCCATAGCATGCATCAACAAGAAGTTTTGTGGGTTCGCCTCCAAACCGACTTTGTTCACTACACGAGCCGCCATCGGAACGGCTGAAACCCCAGCAGCACCAATCAGTGGGTTGATATCCTCTTTGGAAAATTTATTGAGAATTTTCGCCATGATCACCCCCCCCGCAGTACCAATACTGAATGCCGCTGCACCGAGAGCAAGAATACCTAGCGTTTCCAAATTCAAGAATTTGTCCGCTTGCAGTTTTGACCCAACACCAAGCCCAAGGAAGATGGTCACAATATTGATCAACTCGTTTTGGGCGGTTTTGGATAAACGATCCACCACTCCCGATTCACGCATTAAGTTTCCTAAGCAGAACATGCCCACTAGAGGCGTTGCTGCCGGTAAAAACAGAATGGTCATCAAAAGCACGACCAGCGGAAATACGATCTTCTCGGTTTTGCCCACATGGCGCAGTTGAGCCATCTTGATTTTGCGTTCTTCTGGCGTGGTAAGTGCTTTCATGATCGGTGGCTGAATGATCGGAACCAGCGCCATATAGCTATACGCCGCCACTGCAATGGCGCCTAGCAAATCCGGAGACAAACGGCTAGCAAGGAAGATGGCTGTAGGACCATCCGCACCACCAATAATAGCAATCGATGAAGCATCTGCCATGGTAAATTCCATGCCTGGTACAAAGTTCAGTAAGATCGCACCAAATAGAGTAGCGAAAATACCTAGCTGAGCTGCAGCCCCTAGCCACAAGGTTTTAGGGTTGGCAATCAATGCACCAAAATCCGTCATTGCCCCCACGCCCATAAAAATCAGCAATGGGAACACGCCAGACTCAATCCCTACGTGATAAATGTAATACAGTAAACCGCCCGGCTCAGTGAAACCTGCTTCTGGGATATTGGCAAGCACAGCACCAAAGCCTATCGGCAACAGCAGCAGCGGTTCAAATCCTTTACGGATCGCCAAAAATAGCAACAGACAGCCAACCATGATCATGATGATCTGCCCTAACTCAAAGTTAGCAATCCCCGTTTCTTGCCATAAGGTAATTAATCCGTCCATGATTTTCCCTTACGCTAGACTTAGCAGTGATGCGCCAACACGAACACTGTCGCCTTCTTTAACATGCAGCTCATGAACGACCCCATTGCGCGCAGCACGAATTTCAGTCTCCATCTTCATCGCTTCTAGCACGATCAGAACATCGCCTTCAGCCACTTCAGTACCTTGCTCCACTTCAATTTTGAAAATAGTCCCAGCAAGTGGTGCGGCAACTGCTTCTGTGGACTGAGAACTTGTCGGTATCACTGGCTGTGATGCCGCTTTTTGCACTGCAGGAACAACAGAGGTCAGTTGACCTTGTGGACCCACTTCAACGTCATACACCACACCGTCCACTTTCACACTGTAACTCTCGATACCCGTTGCAGGTTTGGTAGTTGGAGCCACTGTTAATGCTGGCTCTTTACCTGGTGCAGGTTCAAACGCTTCTGGATTATGGCGATTTTTCAGGAATTTCAGGCCAACTTGTGGGAACAGTGCATAAGTCAGAACATCGTCTACCTGCGCATCCGCTAAGGTGATTTTTTCGGCCTGCGCTTTTTCAAGCAACTCTTTGGTCAGATGCTCAAGTTCATCTTGCAAAAGATCGGCAGGGCGGCAAGTAATCGCTTGTGAGCCGTCTAATACTCGCGCTTGCAACTCAGCATTCACGCTAGCAGGCGTTGCACCGTATTCCCCTTTCAGCACACCAGCAGTTTCTTTGGTAATGCTCTTGTATCGTTCGCCGGTCAAAACGTTAATCACCGCTTGAGAGCCAACAATCTGAGAGGTTGGCGTCACTAACGGGATAAAACCAAGATCTTGGCGTACACGTGGGATCTCTTCCAATACTTCATCAATACGATGGGCGGCACCTTGCTCTTTCAGCTGACTTTCCATATTCGTCAGCATTCCACCAGGTACTTGAGCAATCAGGATCCGCGAGTCGACTCCTTTTAATTGACCTTCGAACTTAGAGTATTTCTTGCGCACATCACGGAAGTAAGCCGCGATCGGTTCAAGCTGTTCCAGCTTGAGTTGAGTATCGCGTGGTGTCTCTTGTAGCATCGCAACCACCGTTTCCGTGGGCGTATGGCCATAAGTCTGGCTCATTGAGGAAATCGCGGTATCAAGAATATCAATCCCCGCTTCCACCGCTTTTACTGCCGTAGCCGTAGATAAGCCCGTTGTCGCGTGACAATGCAGCGCCAAAGGCACCGCGCAAGACTGCTTAATTCGTGTGATCAATTCTTCGGCTTCGTACGGTTTTAGTAGCCCTGACATGTCCTTAATACACAAGGAGTGGCAGCCAAGATCTTCCAAGCGTTTCGCCAAATCTACCCATGTTTGAGTATTGTGAACCGGACTCGTGGTATAAGAGAGCGTACCTTGAGCATGCGCACCGACATCAATCGTGGCTTTCACCGCTTTTTGGAAATTGCGGACATCGTTCATGGCATCAAAAATACGGAACACATCCATACCATTGGCATGAGCTCGTTCAACAAATTTTTCAACCACATCATCGGCGTAATGGCGGTAACCTAGCAAATTTTGCCCACGCAGTAACATCTGCATCGGGGTATTGGGCATTGCTTTTTTCAAAGCGCGTAGACGTTCCCATGGATCTTCCCCCAAGAAACGAATGCAAGCATCAAATGTAGCGCCACCCCAAGTTTCCAAAGACCAGTAGCCAATTTTATCCAGCTCAGCCGCGATTGGTAACATATCTTCAATACGCATACGCGTAGCAAAGAGTGATTGATGGGCGTCTCGTAGGACGACATCTGTGATGGCTAGTGGTTTAGACATGATCATTAACTCCTTTTAATCCTTGTAATCCAGATTTACTGTTTCATTGTCGCAGCACGGTGCTGATGCACTGCCGCAGAAATTGCAGCCACGACTTGTGGGCTAACTGAATCAGTTGCTGGTTGAATTTTTTGACTTTTCTTGGGCGTTACAGCAGCCTCGGGGGCCTCTTGAGGTACCACACGGGACATAAACTGAACGAGATAAACGAGAAGAGTAAGAAATAGGAATACCACAGCCATTCCGGTGACCATCAGAGTGGCGGCATCCATAAGTAGACTTCCAATATGTATCATGTTGCTTCCTTTGCGTGTCATCCTGACATTTTCTGCTAATGCTTATTTTTCATTCACATTACAGAAGAACTGGATTATCTCGACTGAAAAATAATTGTCAATTTGGTTACAAGCACTCTTTTAGCTTGGACACAAACTGGAACAATAAATCATCAAATCCAGCGCCAAGATCCCTCGAAAGAACAAAGAAAAGAGGCTGTTTTTTCACCCATTTCATTTAAGTTACAGCGAAAAAGGGCTAAATTCTGCGATGAAGTTAATATAGCGGGAAATACTCTCAACAAAACAATAAGTTGTAAATCAAGAGTAAATGAAGTGATCGAGGGATGTAAAAAAGCCATGCATTTTCATGCAGGGCTTTTAATAGTGGCGCGCTCGAGAGGATTCGAACCTCTGACCGCCTGGTTCGTAGCCAGGTACTCTATCCAGCTGAGCTACGAGCGCGCAATTTTTGTAATGATTCGATACCGAAATTTCAGTATCAGGGTATTACCCTTCTCTCTTAACGAGATAAGAGTGGCGCGTCCGAGAGGATTCGAACCTCTGACCGCCTGGTTCGTAGCCAGGTACTCTATCCAGCTGAGCTACGGACGCGCAGGCTTTGATTGTTTTCACAATCGACTCCCGAAACTTCAGGAGTTTTAAATAGTGGCGCGCTCGAGAGGATTCGAACCTCTGACCGCCTGGTTCGTAGCCAGGTACTCTATCCAGCTGAGCTACGAGCGCGCAATTTTTGTAATGATTCGATACCGAAATTTCAGTATCAGGGTATTACCCTTCTCTCTTAACGAGATAAGAGTGGCGCGTCCGAGAGGATTCGAACCTCTGACCGCCTGGTTCGTAGCCAGGTACTCTATCCAGCTGAGCTACGGACGCGCAGGCTTTGATTGTTTTCACAATCGACTCCCGAAACTTCAGGAGTTTTAAATAGTGGCGCGCTCGAGAGGATTCGAACCTCTGACCGCCTGGTTCGTAGCCAGGTACTCTATCCAGCTGAGCTACGAGCGCGCAGGTTGTGAACTATATCACAAATACTTTCTTCTAGAACAAAAAAATTGACCATAGGCCAATAAATGGCGGTGAGGGAGGGATTCGAACCCTCGATACGGCTATAAACCGTATACTCCCTTAGCAGGGGAGCGCCTTCAGCCTCTCGGCCACCTCACCACTTTCATATTCTAGAAGAATATGGCGCGTCCGAGAGGATTCGAACCTCTGACCGCCTGGTTCGTAGCCAGGTACTCTATCCAGCTGAGCTACGGACGCGCTGTGGCTTATCGAAATAAGCATTGCAAGAAATGGCGGTGAAGGAGGGATTCGAACCCTCGATACGGCTATAAACCGTATACTCCCTTAGCAGGGGAGCGCCTTCAGCCTCTCGGCCACCTCACCGTCTTGCGGAGGCACATATTACGATTTACCAAAAATATGTCAAACACTTTCTTGGAGAAAACTCGGCAAAACAGCTCAACCGTTGGCAATTTAACCAAAGCGATGAGAATTTGCACTTTCTAAATAAAAACACGGGGATAAACAAAAAGGTCGGCGTTAGCGGCCGACCTTTCTTCGATAATTAGTAGTTGCCAGACGCAACGCCACCATTACCTTTTTCAGCTTGAATGCGCATGTAGATTTCTTCACGGTGCACAGACACTTCTTTTGGTGCATTCACACCGATACGGACCTGGTTACCTTTTACGCCCAATACTGTCACGGTCACTTCGTCACCGATCATCAGGGTTTCGCCAACACGGCGAGTCAAAATAAGCATTCTTAGCTCCTTGAGTAATCTCTGTATTTTTTTGCAACCACACTATTATCCATCAAAAGTCATGACATCGTAAACTCTCAATGGAGCCCGTTTAACCTAAAAAGGTTTGTTTTACACCAAACTCTTGAGTGATTTCCGATGTCACATAGGTGTCGTGCAAAATATTAGCAGCACGATCCACATGTGCAGGATCCAACATTAGCATAGATGATTGTTCCGAGGCCGAGACATAACGCACACCGATGCCATGTTCAGCTAAGGTTGTACGAGCGTGAGTCACAAGTGCTCCAGCTTGTAAACCGACCTTAGTGATCAGGCTTATTGATTCTGAGCCACAGATTTTATCAGCGCAAACCAATTCTAGCTTAGCATAAGCATCTCGCTTAATGACCAGTGCACTATTTTCAGGCTCTTCCAGTGTAGTGCAGACTTCCACACCGAGCATTTGGCACTGCTTGATAGTGCTAGCCAGACATTCACTTGCAACCATAACCAAAGTCATCTCCCTTTGAATTGCGATGCCACATACAGCGTGGGTAACGGCATCCCCCTTAATGAGGCTACCTTGATTCAGTTCAAAAGTTGACAGTACACGCAGTGGAACAGAATGTTTCCAAGCATACTGCACACAAGGCAGATGTAATACTTTCGCGCCTTTGCGCGCCATCTCTTCCATAGATGGAAAGTCGATCACATCCAGCTTACGCGCGGTTGGCACTATTCTTGGGTCACAAGTGTATACACCATCAACATCGGTAAAAATCTGACACTCATCCGCTTTCAGCGCACCCGCCAACGCTACTGCACTGGTATCTGAGCCACCACGACCCAAAGTGGTGATATCCCCATTTTCATTAATCCCCTGAAAACCAGCGACTATCACAATAAAATCTTGATCCAGTAGCTCGGTAATCGTTCGAGTATCAATATGTTTAATCGTTGCGTCATTGTGTTGATTATCCGTCACAATTTTCGCTTGAGCTCCGGTTAGTGAGCGGGCTGCATAGCCCATTTTATGCAGTGTCATCGCCACCAAAGCCATCGACACCTGCTCACCAGCAGAGAGCAAAACATCAAGTTCTCTAGCATTTGGCACACTATCGACTTGTTGAGCTAAACTCACCAGTCGATTGGTTTCTCCTGCCATGGCAGAAACTACCACAACAACTTGATTACCATCATTCTTCGCCTTAATGATGTGTTCAGCTACGGTTTGCATTCTTTCAATTGAACCCACCGAAGTTCCGCCGAACTTTTGCACGATAAGGGGCTTTTTCACCAGTATTCACCTTCCCAAGACCAAAGTCTCATCGGGATCAAAGTGCTCTGACATTCTTGTCGGACAACATTTGATCGTTACTAAAAGAAAACCAAGCAGCTAATTGGCTTCGTCTATTTCTACGCCAATTAAACCACTTGGTTTGCTCGATAAAATTATGCTCAATCAAAAAATATTGATTGAGCATAAAGCATTTATCGCAGTTATAGACGCTCAGCAATCCAAGCGTCAACAGACTCTAAAGCCGATGGCAGAGCTTGAGCATCTGTCCCTCCAGCTTGAGCCATATCAGGGCGACCACCGCCTTTACCACCGACTTGCAAGGCAACCATGTTCACCAATTCACCAGCTTTGACTTTACTGGTTAAATCGTTGGTCACGCCAGCGATCAAGCCCACTTTGCCATCCGCCACGTTGCCTAGCATGATGATGCCGCTGCCAAGTTGATTTTTCAGATCGTCCACCATGCCACGCAGTGCTTTGTTGTCAGCGCCATTCAACCCTGCAACCAACACATTCACACCGGCGATCTGCTTAACTTGATTGATAAGACCAGCGCTCTCTTTGGCCGCCAGTTTATCTTTCAGTTGCTGAATTTCTTTCTCTAACAGTTTGGCTTTAGCTGCCATCTCAACAACTTTTGCATCATGCTGTGCTTGCTGCGCTTCGATATAATCAAGCGCACCTTCACCAGTCACCGCTTCAATACGGCGAATACCGGCTGCAATACCACCCTCAGAGATGATTTTGAACAGGCCAATGTCTCCCGTGTTGCTCGCGTGGATACCGCCACACAGCTCAGTTGAGAAATCGCCGATTGAGAGCACACGAACTTGGTCGTCATATTTCTCACCAAACAGCGCCATCGCACCTTTCGCTTTCGCTTCATCAATGTTCATGATGTTGGTTTCGATGTGATGATTACGACGAATTTCTTGGTTCACTAAACGTTCCACTTCTTTGATCTCTGCAGCGGTCATCGCTTCCAGATGTGAGAAGTCAAAACGCAGTGTTTCAGCACGAACCAGAGAGCCTTTCTGTGCAACGTGTTCACCTAGCACTTTACGGAGTGCTGCATGCAGCAAGTGAGTCGCAGAGTGGTTGAGTGAAATTGCGGCACGGCGCTGTTCATCGACAATCGCATCAACTTGATCGCCTTTGGCTAACACACCTTGTGCCAAAACACCGTGATGCGCAATTGCGTTACCCAACTTGTGCGTGTCTTCTACATGGAAAATACCCGCTTCGGTTTTGAGTACACCTGTATCGCCACATTGGCCACCAGACTCAGCATAAAATGGCGTGTTATCCAATACGATGATCGCTTTATCACCCGCTGAAAGAGCAGAAACTTCCGCGCCCTCAACGAACATTTCACGCACCACACTTTGACCACGGCTCGCCGTGTAACCGCAGAATTCGGTATTGGTTGCAGATTTGATCAGCGAGTTATAGTCAGTACCAAATTGGCCCGCTTCACGAGCACGCTGGCGTTGCTCTTCCATCGCTTTTTCAAAACCGGCCTCATCAATGCTAAAGCCACGTTCACGCGCAACATCATTGGTTAAATCTGCTGGGAAGCCGTAGGTATCATACAGTTTAAATACAGTTTCACCGTCTAGCACTTGGCCCGACAGTTGATCCAGCGCGTCATTTAGAATGCTCATGCCGCGATCAAGAGTACGACCAAAATTCTCTTCTTCGATGCGAAGGACTTTTTCAACCAGAGCTTGCTGCTTTTTCAGCTCAGCACCCGCTGTACCCATCACTTCCGCTAGCGGTCCTACCAGCTTGTGGAAGAACGCACCTTGCGCACCAAGCTTGTTGCCATGACGAACTGCACGACGAATGATACGGCGCAGTACATAGCCACGACCTTCATTCGACGGCATCACGCCATCAACGATCAAAAATGCGCAAGAACGAATGTGGTCAGCCACAACACGCAGTGATTGATTGGTCAAGTCTTGGTAACCAATCGCTTCCGCTGCCGCTTTGATCAGAGTCTGGAATACATCGATTTCGTAGTTTGAGTGCACGCCTTGCATGATCGCAGAGATACGCTCAATACCCATGCCCGTATCTACAGACGGCTTAGGTAATGGCTCCATCGTGCCATCCGCATGACGGTTGAACTGCATGAAAACGTTGTTCCAAATCTCGATGAAACGATCGCCATCTTCTTCAGGCGAGCCTGGAGGTCCACCCCAAATGTGGTCGCCGTGGTCATAGAAGATTTCGGTACATGGGCCGCAAGGGCCGGTGTCACCCATCTGCCAGAAGTTGTCAGAATCAAACTTCTTGCCACCTTTTTTATCGCCGATACGAATAATGCGGTCAGCAGGAATGCCGACTTTTTTATTCCAAATATCAAAGGCTTCATCATCGGTTTCATAAACCGTGACCAACAAGCGCTCTTTCGGCAGTTGCAAAACGTCAGTCAGAAACTCCCATGCATACTGGATCGCATCTTCTTTGAAATAGTCACCGAAGCTGAAGTTACCCAGCATTTCGAAGAAAGTGTGGTGACGCGCGGTGAAACCGACGTTTTCTAGGTCGTTGTGCTTACCGCCTGCGCGGACACAACGTTGAGCTGTGGTAGCGCGAGTGTAGGCGCGCTTTTCCAAGCCCAAGAAACAGTCTTTAAATTGGTTCATCCCTGCGTTGGTAAACAGCAGGGTCGGATCGTTAGCAGGCACCAGAGAAGAACTTTCTACAATTTGGTGACCTTTGCTTTCAAAGAATGAGAGGAACGCGCGGCGCACCTCGTCCGTGCTCATAAACATGCAGCTCTTCCTGAAATACTCAAGTTAGAATTTTGCGCTATTGTAAAGCAAGGATAACAGTTCGCCTAGTTTCTTCTCTTTAACAAACTGAATGTGTGTTGAGCGACAACTCAACCCAAATGAATAAAATCTAGATCGGGATTAACAAAGGGAATGCAGAGGGGGGAAAGCGATTACTGCTCGCTCTCACTGGCTTGAAGTGCGTATCGTATTTGGTCAAAGTTGAAGCCACGGTACTGCAAATAACGAACTTGCTTGGCGTATTGTGAGCGTTCGAAGCTTATCCCGGCTTTGAATTTCTTGTTTGCCACTTCTTTTGCTAGCTCAAACCAATCGATCGTTTGTTCTGCGAGCACTTGTTCAATCACCGCTTCCGCCACTCGTTTCTCTTTGAGTTGTTGGCGCAAACGCTGCTCACCATACCCTTTATGCACCATTTGCCGCGCTTGACTTGCGGTGTAGCGAACATCACTTAAATACCCTAACTCTAAACAATATTTCACCACTTCATCCACGATCTCATGGACATGCCCTTTAAGCGTTAGCTTTTGGTGTAACTCATACTCGCTATGATCACGGCGGCTAAGCAGTTGCAGAGCGCTTTGTCGGCAAGCCGTTAAGTCGAGACTCATGGAATTCTCCTGTTAGGCTAACGGTGAGTTTTGATTCACTAAATTGGCAGCCAAAAAGAAGCCCTGCATTGCAGGGCTTCATAAAATCGATACTTAGACGCTGAAACTCTCTGAGTCCAGCCAGTCGATTAAAACTCTTCTGGTACTGCGCCAAATTCGACATCATCAGCGGCAGAAGCCGTTTCACCAGTCAGTTGCATGTTCTCTGGGTTAAGCAGCATTTCACGCAGTTTTTTGTCTAACGTTTTAGCAATTTCTGTATTTTCTTTCAGGTACTTGCACGCATTCGCTTTGCCTTGGCCGATTTTATCGCCGTTATAGCTATACCAAGCACCTGATTTTTCAACCATTTTATGCTTCACACCAAGATCGATTAGCTCGCCTTCGCGGTTGAAACCTTGGCCATACATAATTTGAGTGTTGGCTTCTTTAAACGGTGCCGCAATCTTGTTCTTCACTACCTTGATGCGAGTTTCGTTACCCACCACTTCTTCGCCTTCTTTGATTGCGCCAGTACGACGAATATCAAGACGGACAGAAGCGTAGAATTTCAGTGCGTTACCGCCAGTGGTCGTTTCTGGGTTACCAAACATCACACCAATCTTCATACGAATTTGGTTGATGAAGATACACATACAGTTGGATTGCTTGAGGTTACCCGTCAGTTTACGCATTGCTTGCGACAACATACGCGCTTGCAGACCCATGTGGCTATCGCCCATTTCGCCTTCAATTTCCGCTTTTGGTGTCAAAGCCGCTACTGAGTCAACCACGATGACGTCAACCGCACCAGAGCGAGCCAGAGCATCACAGATTTCCAATGCTTGTTCACCCGTATCAGGTTGAGATACCAGTAGCTCATCGATATTCACGCCCAGTTTCTTGGCATAAACCGGATCCAACGCGTGCTCGGCATCGATAAACGCACAGGTTTTACCTTCACGTTGCGCAGCAGCAATCAGTTCCAGAGTCAGTGTTGTTTTACCCGAAGATTCAGGGCCGAAGATCTCAACGATACGCCCCATTGGCAGACCACCTGCACCCAACGCAATATCCAGAGACAGAGAACCGGTCGAGATAGTTTCTACGTCCATCGCGCGGTTGTCGCCTAGGCGCATGATGGAACCTTTACCAAATTGCTTTTCAATTTGACCGAGGGCGGCCGCAAGTGCCTTCTGTTTATTCTCGTCCATTACTCTCTCCGGATAGTCACTCTCAGGTGATAGGTAATTGTGTCGAAATCGGGTCGACGCTGATTTGTCATGTTGGGGCTTATTATACTGTTGATTTGTACAGTGTCCACCCCTGTATAGAAAAAAGTTTGGCTCAGTTAACGTTTTGAGCGTCACGCAAAGTAAGGTGCTGGATTAGGCTTTGCAACACATGTTCGATGGCTTGCTGACGCACCTGTTCGCGATTACCTGTAAAGTGGCACGTTTCTATCTTGAGCCAACCTTGTACGCTAGCAAAACCAAAACAGACAGTGCCGACCGGCTTTTCTGAGCTACCACCACCGGGGCCAGCAATGCCGCTAATAGCTGCCGCCAGCGTAGCCCTTGAATGCAAGAGTGCACCAAGTGCCATCTCTTCAACGGTCGGTTCAGAAACTGCACCAAATTGTTGTAATGTTGCTTCTCGAACGCCGAGCATTTCTTGTTTGGCTTCATTACTGTAAGTCACAAAGCTGCGATCAAACCATGCAGAGCTTCCGGCCACTTCTGTCACCCAGTAAGCCACACCACCACCGGTGCAAGATTCCGCCGTGGTCAGGATCTGCTGCTGCTTGGCGAGTAAGAGTCCTAACTGTTGACTCATTAATAATGGTGTTCTCATGCTCAGTTTTCTCGTCTGTTTAGCATCACTAACGCGATTTTAGAATCAGCCCAAAAACACGCCTAGGCCTTCACTGTTTTTTGTTTATTCCATGTAATTAAAATGGCAGCAGGAAGGTTCATCAGCACACCATACAATAAAGGCGTTAATGCCAATTCCGGTTGCTGAAGTTGGACAATCGCCACAAAAATTGCCGTGCCCGCATTTTGTATCCCCACTTCTATTGCAAAAGTTTTGGTTAGCTTCGCATCACCAGAGAGAAGCTTAGCGCAAACCACCCCAAGCCCCATGCCTAACAGGCAAAGCAGCAGTACCATTAATGCGGCAATAGAAAATAGCTGTGTAAAAACGGCAGTATTCGCCGCCAGAGTCACGGCAACGGTAAAGAACAATGCCCACAACGCCGTTTTTCCAGCGAATGCCGAGAACTGGTGAAAGCGCTCACCTTTGCAAAAATGGTGTAACAACATACCCAACGTGACGGGCAACAGAGTCACGACCATCAGCTGTAAGATGGCGGTTTTTAAAGGAATAACCGTAGAAACATCCGTTAGCACCAGAGGTAATAGCAACGGCAAACTAAAAGGAATAATTAAGCTACTCACTGCCGTCATCGTGATCGAAAGTGCGGCATCCCCTCCCGCTAAATGGCTAATCGCATTTGATGATGCCCCACCCGGAGCCAAGGCTAAAATCCACAATCCAACAGCCACCACTTCTGGCAGAGCAAAAGTATGAATCAGCAGATAAGCGATAAGCGGTAACCCAACCAGCTGCGCAGTAAGCCCAAGGGCAATTTTGCCTGGGTATTCACTCACCCGTTTGAAATCTGCCACTGACAAGGTAATACCGACACAAAACATCATCCAAGCGAGCGCGATAGGAAGCCCAATCGTTAACATTAATTGCGCCATACTTTCCCCCTTCAGGTTTGCTTTTTCACAAAATTTGCATGTTATTGGGTAAAAAACATCAGCAAAGCTACCGGATTGAGAAGGAATTGCAATCCTCATAAAAACAAAGAGTGCCTTTGGGCACTCCTCTCAATCAGATTTCAAACATCAAGCTACCCGGAGCCAAGAATGGCCAGCGTAGGACGCTCGGGCTACTTTGCCCTTCACTGGCAAAGAAATAGCCCACTTGCGGTGTGGCGAAGACTTGATCGCCGCGATTCAAGCGTTTTTCGCTTAAAGAGCGATGTGAAAGTTTTGCTTCCCACAGCTCTTGGCTTTGCCAACCGACAGGCGCTAACTCAACGCGCACTTCTGCCCCAACTGGGTTAATGGAGACCACTTCAAACGGCAATGAGGCTTGGCTGTTCTCTTTATCCGACAGCGCCAACTCATGGCTGCGCACATAGAGCAAACCACTTTGACGCGTCGCGTCACTCTCTGGTGGCTGAATAAAGGCAGAGCCATTGACCCACTGGCCATTTTGCCACTCGCCTGCAAACTGATTAACGTTCCCAAAGAAGTCAAACACAAAGCGGCTATTGGGCTGAGCATACAGCTCAACGGGTGAATCAATCTGCTCAATGCGGCCATTGCTCATCACCACCACGCGATCGGAAAGCTCTAAGGCTTCATCCTGATCGTGAGTCACAAACACGCTGGTAAAGCCTAACTCATCATGCAGACTGCGCAGCCAGCGGCGCAACTCTTTACGCACTTTGGCATCCAAAGCGCCAAACGGTTCATCCAACAGTAGCACTTCAGGTTGGGTTGCCAATGCGCGAGCCAGCGCAATACGCTGCTTTTGGCCACCAGAAAGCTGCTCTGGATAACGATGCGCCAAATGACCAAGTTGTACGATTTCAAGCAGTTGCTTCACGCGCTTTTGAATTTCCGCCGGATTTGGACGCTTAGCACGCTCCATCACCTGCAAGCCAAACGCTACGTTATCGGCCACGGTCATATGACGAAACAGCGCATAGTTTTGAAACACAAAACCGACTCGGCGATCGCGCACATGCACGTTGGTTACGTCACGATTTCGAAAATGAATCGTACCAGAATCCGCCCCTTCCAAACCGGCAATAATGCGCAGTAACGTGGTTTTGCCGGAGCCAGATGGCCCCAACAAACCAATCATTTCACCATCTTCAATCTTGAGAGAAAGCGGGGCAAGCGCCTGAAACTGGCCAAAATGTTTAGAAATATTATCTAGACGAATGCTCATAAGGTTCCCTGCTCATTATGCTCGACCGCCTGAAGACGTTCTTGACGCCACTCGACCAAAGCTTTCAGTAATAGTGTTAATAGGGCGATAAATGCCAGTAGCGAAGCGCTAGCAAAGGCAGCTTGCGATTGATAATCCTCGTACAGAAGCTGTACATGCAAAGGCAAGGTATTGGTTTCACCACGAATATTCCCTGAAACCACCGCTACCGCGCCAAACTCTCCCACCGCGCGAGCATTGGTGAGGATCACACCATAAATCAGCGCCCACTTAATGTTAGGCAGAGTGACTCGGCGAAACAGTTGCCACCATGATGCGCCTAAAATCACCGCGGCTTCTTCATCCGAACGTCCTTGTTGCTGCATAAGTGGAATTAGCTCACGCGCCACAAACGGACAGGTCACAAACACGGTCACAAGTACAATGCCCGGCCAAGCAAACATGATTTGCAGATCGCGCTCATACAACCATTCGCCCAACCAGCCACTGGTGCCATAGAGCAGCAGGTAAAGTAGACCCGCCACCACCGGAGAAACAGCGAACGGAATATCAATCAAGGTGATCAAAAACTTGCGACCAACAAATTCAAAGCGGGTCACTAGCCAAGAGAGCAGCACACCAAACACCAGATTGATTGGCACTGTCAGTAGCGCCACCACCAGCGTTAACCCAATCGCGTGGCGCGTATCGGGGTCATTAAAGTAACTAAAATAAGCGCCAATGCCGTTGGCAAACGCTTGTTGGAAAATGCTCAGCAGTGGGATCAGCAGCAGCACGGCCACCAATAGCAGAGCCAATGCGATCAAACTCCATTTCACCCACGGCTTTTCACCGACACGTAAAGGCTGAGAATGTGCCATACACTGATTCCTTATCGTCCGTGAATGCGACGCAGATAAGCGCCTTGCCAGAGGTTAATCATCAGCAGTAACAAAAGTGAGGTCAGCAGCACAACCGAGGCAATGGCACTCGCCGCTGGGAAATCAAACTCTTGCAGACGTACGAAGATCATTAACGAGGTAATTTCGCTGATGTAAGGCATGTTGCCTGCAATAAAGATCACCGCTCCGAACTCCCCTAAACTGCGCGTAAAAGACAACGCCGTTCCGACCAATAAAGCGGGTTTGAGTGAAGGAAGAATCACTTTCCAAAATACAGCAGCGTCCGATGCACCCAACGTCATGCCTGCTTCTTCTTCCTCACGGGAAATTTCTTCTAACACAGGCTGAACCGTGCGCACCACAAACGGAATGCTGGTAAAAGCCATCGCCACAATAATCCCGAGGGGCGTATAAGCGACCTTGATGCCCAACTCGGCAAGTACGCTACCAATCCAGCCGTTGGCCGAATACAGTGTTGCCAAGGTAATCCCAGCCACCGCGGTGGGCAGCGCAAAAGGAAGATCGACCAGCGCATCAAGAATGCGTTTGCCAGGAAAAGTGTAACGCACCAACACCCAAGCAAGCAGCAAACCAAACAAACCATTAAACAGTGAAGCAATCAAGGCCGAGCCAACCGTCACTTTATAACTTGCCACCACACGAGGGTCGGCAATCACTTGCCAATACTCGCTAAAGGTCATGTTGCTGGTCTGCATGATAAGCCCAGTGGCAGGCAGCAGCAGGATCAAGCTGACAAACAGCAAAGAGACACCGAGGCTCAACGCAAAACCGGGTAAAACCCGTTGCTGGCGCGGGCGAGAGTGTGCAAGCGTTTGACCCATAAAACCTCTTTAGATACATCAGGGAGAAATTAAGGTTGCCCATCCATTGGCAACCGAGCGAAATTCAAGACAAGATTAGCGGCGCAGCAGTTGATCCAATTTAGCCCCATTGGCGAACTGGGTTTTCATCGCTTGTTCCCAGCCACCAGCAATCCCTTCTACGGTCAGCAACTCAACAGTAGGGAAACGCTCAGCAAATTCAGCTTGCACCTTGGCATCGTGCACTCGGTAGTTGAACTGAGCTAACAGGCGTTGTGCTGGTTCACTGTACAGGTATGAAACGTATTCGTTTGCCACCTCTGTCGTACCATTACGTTTTGCCACTTTCTCGACGACCGCGACTGGGAATTCAGCCAAAATCGAGGTTTTCGGCACTACGACTTGGTAATCATCCGCACCGTATTGCTGACGAATGTTATTCACTTCCGATTCAAAGGTGATCAGCACATCGCCAATTCCACGCTCAACGAATGATGTGGTTGCACCACGGCCGCCAGTATCAAATACCGCGACGTTAGCCAAAAACTTCTTCAAAAACTCATCTTGCTGCACTTGGTTATCCTGACCAAATTGTTTTTGTGCAAAGCCTAGCGCTGCCAAGTAGGTGTAACGCGCATTACCTGAGGTTTTCGGGTTCGGGAACACACTTTTCACGTCATCACGTACCAAATCACTCCAATCTTGGATGTTCTTTGGGTTGCCTTTGCGCACCAAAAACGCCGTGGTGGAGTAATAAGGCGAGCTACCATTTGGCAACAAAGTTTGCCAGTTTTCTGGGAGCAATTTGCCTTTGTCGTGCAGAATTTGCACATCGGTCACTTGGTTAAATGTCACCACATCTGCCGCTAGGCCTTGCAGAATAGAACGCGCTTGAGCCGATGATCCAGCGTGCGACTGTTTAATTTCGACCGTCTTACCTGTTTTTTGTTGCCAATGCTCAGCAAACACTGGGTTGTAAGCCACAAACAGCTCACGTGAGATGTCATAAGATGAGTTGAGAAGAGTCTGATCAGCTGCTGAGGCTTGAAACGATCCAACTAGCAGTAACGCCGTTAATGTCGATTTAATTCGGTTCATGTTGTTCTACTCCAGAATCACTATGCCAAGATGGCTTCCTTGATGACGCTAGATTATGAGAGATTTCGTTTATAAAAAAGCACATTAATAGAACGTTTTGGAATAATTTCTAGCAATAAATTGTATGCCTTCGATAAAGTCATTCTTATACTGCTGACATGAAAATAACGCCGCTTGCAAAGAGTCGTCTTACGCTTGCGCCGTCAATCAACAGAAGCTCTATCGGTTGTCATTATTAGAAGGATCGCCCAGTGTCTGATTTCCCCACTCTTGAAGACTATGTTGGCCAAACCCCACTGGTACGCTTGCAGCGTTTAAACACTGGCAGTGCTACCGTATTGGTTAAGTTGGAAGGCAATAATCCAGCAGGTTCAGTGAAAGATCGCCCTGCCCTCAATATGATTGTGCAAGCCGAGGCACGCGGTACTTTACAGCCCGGCGATACCATCATCGAAGCAACCAGTGGCAATACTGGCATAGCGTTGGCTATGGCCGCCGCCATCAAAGGCTACAAGATGATTCTGATCATGCCCGATAACGCCACTCAAGAGCGCAAAGATTCGATGCGAGCGTATGGCGCTGAGCTGATTTTGGTTAGCAAAGAACAAGGGATGGAAGGCGCACGCGATTTAGCCTTACAGATGCAGCAAGAAGATAAAGGCAAGGTATTGGATCAATTCAATAACTTGGATAACCCTGACGCGCATTATCGTTCAACGGGACCGGAAATTTGGCAGCAAAGCCAAGGCAAGATCACCCATTTTGTTTCGAGCATGGGCACCACAGGCACCATCATGGGCGTGTCTCGCTACCTGAAACAGCAAAATCCGCAGATTCAGATCATCGGCTTACAACCCTCGGAAGGCAGTGCGATTCCTGGTATTCGCCGTTGGCCGCAAGCCTACCTACCCGGCATATTTGATGCTGCACGAGTCGATCAGGTACTGGACGTGACTCAAACTGACGCCGAACAGACCGCACGCGCCCTTGCTCGTGAAGAAGGGATTTGCGCCGGCGTCAGCTCTGGCGGAGCCGTGTTTGTCGCTTTGCAAATTGCCCAGCAAAATCCGGGATCCGTGGTGGTAGCAATTGTGTGCGATCGTGGCGATCGTTATCTATCCTCAGGATTATTTTCCTAACTGAGCCTTCCGACACTCGGCTTAAGTAGAGTGTCGAAACCTCTTTGACTTGGTATCCATATCACGCTCCCTACGCGCTTTTCGGTAAACCTCTTGCGGCGATGGTCTAATGCCCCGTAAGGTCTTCACCATCTAGAGAAAGAGCTCAATTGCCCCGCCCTAGTCAGGTTTGCTATGCTCTGTAACCGTTTTTAAGTGACCCATGCCCGCCTTGCGATGAAATGCCGCAAGGCCTGCGCAGATGATGATAAGCAGCGATATAAGATTATGATGAAATCGAACGCCTCACCAAGCGAGTCTCTTTCGCACCACACCCCGATGATGCAACAGTATTTAAGACTCAAGGCGGAAAACCCAGACATTCTGCTGTTTTATCGCATGGGTGATTTTTACGAACTGTTTTATGACGATGCGAAACGCGCCTCTGAACTGCTGGATATTTCCTTAACCAAACGCGGTGCATCGGCGGGTGAACCCATTCCGATGGCGGGTGTACCTTTCCATGCCGTAGAAGGTTATTTGGCGAAACTCGTCCAGATGGGAGAATCGGTCGCGATCTGCGAACAAATTGGCGACCCAGCCACCAGCAAAGGCCCCGTTGAGCGCAAAGTGGTGCGGATTGTGACACCGGGAACAGTGACCGATGAAGCCCTGCTTTCAGAGCGAGTCGATAACCTGATCGCGGCGATTTATCACCATAATGGCCACTTTGGCTACGCGACCATGGATATTACCTCCGGTCGCTTTCAGCTCAGTGAGCCGCAAACCGAAGAAGAGATGGCCGCCGAGCTGCAACGCACTTCGCCTCGTGAACTCTTGTTCCCTGAAGATTTCGCACCTGTGCATCTAATGGCCAATCGCCAAGGCAACCGCCGTCGACCAATTTGGGAATTTGAATTAGCTACCGCGAAACAGCAGCTCAATCAACAATTTAGTACTCGTGATTTAGTCGGTTTTGGCGTAGAGCAAGCACAATTAGGCTTATGCGCGGCAGGCTGTTTGATCCAATACGTCAAAGATACTCAGCGTACTGCTTTACCACACATTCGTTCACTGACTTGGGTTCGCCAAGATCAATCGGTGATTTTGGATGCCGCGACGCGGCGCAACCTTGAGCTCACTCATAACTTGGCGGGTGGAACAGATAACACGCTCGCTGATGTGCTCGATCATTGTGCTACACCAATGGGCAGTCGTATGCTCAAGCGTTGGGTCCACCAACCGATGCGCGATAACGCCACTCTCAACCAGCGTTTAGATGCGATCACTGAGCTCAAAGAAACCACTTTGTATGGAGAACTGCATCCCGTACTCAAACAGATTGGCGATATTGAACGGATCCTCGCCCGTCTAGCACTGCGCTCAGCGCGGCCGCGCGATTTAGCTCGCCTACGCCACGCCATGCAGCAGTTACCAGAATTACACTCTGTCATGAGCGAACTTGAGCAGCCTCACCTTACCGAGCTACGCACGCACGCCCAACCAATGGATGAATTGTGCGATTTACTCGAGCGCGCGATCAAAGAAAACCCACCCGTGGTGATCCGCGATGGTGGCGTGATCGCCGATGGTTACAGTACCGAACTTGATGAATGGCGCGATTTAGCCAACGGAGCAACCGAGTTTCTGGAGCGCTTGGAAGCCGAAGAGCGCGATCGCCACGGCATTGATACCCTGAAAGTGGGCTATAACAATGTGCATGGCTTTTACATTCAGGTTAGCCGTGGTCAGAGCCACCTTGTGCCGCCACATTATGTACGCCGTCAAACCTTAAAGAATGCCGAACGTTACATCATCGAAGAACTCAAGCAGCACGAGGATAAGGTACTCAACTCCAAATCTCGTGCTTTAGCAGTGGAAAAACAGTTATGGGAAGAGTTGTTCGATCTACTGTTGCCTCATCTTGAGCAATTACAACAACTGGCCGCTTCCATTGCCCAATTGGATGTACTGCAAAACCTCGCGGAACGCGCGGAAAGCTTGGAATACTGCCGCCCCACTTTGGTGAAAGAGGCTGGAATTCGTATTCTTGGCGGGCGTCACCCAGTGGTTGAGCAAGTGATGAATGAGCCGTTTATCGCCAACCCGATTGAGCTTAATCCACAGCGACGCATGCTGATCATCACCGGCCCGAACATGGGCGGTAAATCGACTTACATGCGCCAAACCGCATTGATTGCACTCATGGCGCATATCGGCAGCTATGTACCTGCAGAATCCGCGCAAATTGGTCCTTTGGATCGCATTTTTACCCGTATCGGTGCGTCCGATGATCTCGCCTCTGGCCGCTCGACCTTCATGGTGGAAATGACGGAAACCGCCAACATACTGCACAACGCCACCAGTCATAGCTTAGTATTAATGGATGAAATCGGCCGTGGCACCAGTACCTATGATGGTTTGTCGCTGGCTTGGGCCAGTGCGGAATGGTTAGCGCGTGAAATTGGTGCACTCACCCTCTTCGCGACTCACTACTTTGAACTGACAGAGCTACCCAACAGCTTGCCACATTTAGCCAATGTCCACCTTGATGCAGTAGAGCATGGCGACAGCATCGCCTTTATGCACGCAGTGCAAGAGGGTGCTGCGAGTAAATCGTATGGTTTAGCCGTAGCTGGACTGGCTGGCGTACCGAAGCCCGTGATTAAAAATGCGCGCGCCAAGTTACAGCAGCTTGAGCTATTAAGCTCACAACCTGCCGAGACTCGTAAGCCCAACCGAGTGGATATCGCCAACCAACTGAGCTTAATTCCGGAGCCAAGTGTTGTTGAACAAGCATTAGCGGAGCTCGATCCCGATGAACTCACGCCACGTCAGGCACTCGATGCGTTGTATCGTTTGAAAAAGATGCTGTAACCTTCGCGTTGCGCCAGCTCAATAGACCTCTCTCTATTTCATAATAGGTGAGAGGTCTTATCCATTAGCGCCAAAAATCAATACTGTTGTTACACCAAAACAGCACGATAACGACCAGTGTCAGCATATACAGCAAAGTCGCTACCAAGCCTGTTATTCCCATTTTTTTCTCGGTTCGTTTCGGCTGAGAAACCAACATTAAGACCTCCTGTGAATCCACTGTGACAATGTTTTTCTTATCGACTGCCGTTTAGCAACACTGTAATTAATCCCTCGCCCTAGCGGACAAAACAACCGGCACCAAAAATCTTTAACGAAAAAACTCCCAAACAGCGCCAGAGGTAAAATGTACCACTGCACTCCGACTCCATCCAATGAGAACAACATCGAGAATGGCTCATAGCCGCTAATCGCAGGGTTGCGTGAGAGGAATATCAAGACTAGGCTTACCCAAAGCAAAACATTAATAATATCTACTGCATTTCTCTTAACCAATTCAGGAATCGGCCAATTATTTCCGCTGATTTTATGCGCCCAACGTTGAATGTGATGGAATGGACAAAGGCTGTTGCAATAAAGGTTTTTTCCCATCAATACCACCCCAATCACTACAGTCGTTAAGATCAAATAGATCGCTAGGTTCAGTCTCGGATCCGGCCAGTACCCCAATAAAAATGAGGAGACAGAGGAAAGGGAGAGCGCCATGTTAGCCCAATAACCTATAACCAGAACGGAAAGCCCCCCTACAATCAGTAAATGATATTGATGCACGCCCCGTGGTAAACGCCGCTCAAAAAGCACTAGCAAAATCAATAGAACCACTAACAGATCCGATACTTCCCAAGCCCAAGTTATAGAGGCATTTTCTACTTGAAAGCCTTGGCTTGTAGCAAGCTCATGTGCCGCAAGCCGCACTGCATGTGTAATGCCAGAGCTAGTTAATGTAGCCCCGCTAATGCTATCGACATCCGAGTCGAATGAAAAACGCTCCGTGATTTTCTTGCCTTCTAAGCGCTCAAGAAAACGTTGATTCAGCACATTCACCACATATCCTGGGGTATCCACATGATCAACCAACTGCAAATTTCGTATGCGATCCTGACTATCGACACTGAATACGACACTCAGTGGACCACCATACCCTTGGGCTTGCGCGGCATAAATACGGCTGTGTTCTTTTCCTATCTTAATATCAAAGCCATGCTCTAATCTTGTAACCGGAGTAATTTGCGCCGATGGAAAATGTGCTTGCAGCTGCTCGGTGAAAGTTGCGCTATGTTGATAGCCTACCCACCAAGCGATAAGCAGAGTCAGCGGGGCCAAATAGCCAAGCCATCGCGTGGTCTTTTTCCTAAAAATACCTAATTGAGGTCTGTTCTTCATAACCCATACTGCCAATGAGGAAGGTAACGGTATTTTTGCACCAATTCTCGAATTCAGTTATCTGTGATAAAGGATAAGGGGTATCACAAATTTGCTATGTATAAATAGCAGGGTGACATAAACATCAACAAGATTGATGTTTATCAATGAAGCATCCCTATGTTCTTGTCACTGTGCGCCCTCCTGTATATCAACTAAGCTCCCCACAGCCTATGAAAATTGAAGATTTACATTTATTTGTACAAGTGGCTAATCAACTCAGTTTTACAGGAGCGGCCAACATTCTCGATCTGCCACAATCCACCGTCAGTAGAAAAATCAAGCAGATGGAAGAAACATTAGAGGTTCGATTATTTGAACGCACCAGTCGTGAAATCTTCCTAACCGAACCCGGCCGTCAGTTTTACGAACACAGTAGAACGATTATTCAAGAATTTGAGGATGCGAAATCCTTTCTCCGTGATTACAGCACCCAACCTAGCGGAGAAATTACTCTTTACTGCATGCCTTATTTCACTCGATTACTCGTGGCAGATTTTCTGCCTATTTTTATCAAAACTTTTCCGGAAATACGGATTACCTCGCGCTCTTTTGAACCAGCGTTAATGGAGCAAATTCAAGAGGGTGACCTTATTTTCTATCTATTTCCTCCTCGCGATCCTAATATGGTTTCGAGACGACTTTTTAGTGTGAGTCGGCGTTTTTATGCCTCACCAGAATACCTGTTAAAGCATGGGCATCCATCCCATCCCTGTGAATTAAAAAACCATAACTGCTTACGTTTTGATAATCGAGTTTCCCCTGTAGAAGAGTGGACTTACCTCGAAGAAAGGGAAGTGAAATCGGTTCCCATTCAAGGCAGTTTCACTTGTGATGCGGTGGATGCAACTATGGAACTTGCCTTAAAAGGAGCAGGGATATGTTGGATTCCCCAACCTATGGCGAACCGTGCCGTTCGAGAAGGCAAACTCGTTTGCCTGTTTGATGGAAAATACAGCTTCGATCAACCTTATTATGTTGTCTATCATTCGAAAAACTATGTGCCACGTAAAGTCAAAGTCTTTCTCGATATGCTGATTCAATACATTGAGCAGCGCCAAGACCTATTTAATTAACGCATTAGGGCTATAGCGTTTTTGCTCTGCTTTACTTTTCACCATCTGGTTAGACTCGAAGCATGATTCTGTGTTTTGGTAACCATAATGAACGAGAAACCTAACCATGTAGAGGATGCTCCTGAGAATACCGAGCGTCGTAAATTTTTTAAAATGAGTGCTATCGGAGCTGGTATTGCCGCAACCACTGGAGCTGGCGGTTTTATTGCGTATCGAGTCAACGGGATCCCACATGATAACTTTCCAGTAGAGATAGACCAAACCGTCCTGAAACCCTTTGATCAACGGAATATGGTATTCAGCTACATCATGTCACCTAAGCTACAAGCTCAATATCCCGCTCGTGATACGGTGTTTGCAGAAGCAATTGGTGATCCCTCTTTTCAATTCAAACAAATTGATGCCAGCTTACGAGCCCATGAAAAACCTAACCCAGCAATGTGGGATAACAATACATTAGGTTATCGCCAAATTGATTGGGCGTTAGGCACCGCCGCCAAAAACCCTCTCGATAAATTCCTTGGCCCAGCCAGTAAAATGGGGGTCCCGAACACAGGGGAACATCGTTGGGAGCAAATCAACCTTGCCCCTGAAAAATGGTCATTCCCAAGTAAAAAAGAAGCCTCCATCAACATCAAACGAGCAGCTTGCTTATTTGGCGCAGATCGAGTGGGTATTACGCATAACGATCCACGTTGGAACTACTCGCCAATCTACGATTGTTTGCAAGAAAAAACCTTTACGTGGGAGGAAGATTTTCCATTTCAGCCCAAAAGCGTCATCGTGCTCGCCTTTGAAATGGATTATGAAGCAATCCGTGCGGCACCTTCACCAGTTTCGGCAGGAGCCATCAACAACGAATATACCGAGATGTCTCTCGTTGCTGGACAATTAGCAGACTTCTTACGCCGACTAGGCTACCAAGCTGTCGCATCTGGTAACGATTTAGGTAATAACGTAGCCTATAGTATTGCCGCCGGACTTGGAGAAGGCGCGCGTAACGGAACACTGATTGTGCCTAACTTAGGTAGCCGTGTTCGTAGCGCCAAAGTGTATACCGATTTAGAATTTGTCGAATACGATCAACCTCGCTCGTTTGGCATTATGGAATTCTGCGAAAACTGCAAGCGTTGTGCAGAACAGTGTCCATCCAATGCCATCAGTATGGATGATAAGCCTTCAATGGCTCCCACCTACCAAGGAAGCGATAATCCCGACTACGCTTGGCACGGGCAGACCGGTATCCGCAAGTTCTATAACGATGCGAAAAAATGCATTAAATATTGGGGTGATAATGGCATTGGCTGCGCGATCTGTATTAAAGCCTGTCCCTGGAACAAGCCTGATTTCTGGCATCACCGTTTGATTGACGCTTCCAATACCGTCACTTCAGGCTTTGTGCATAAGCTGATGACAGAAGCCGATATTCTCTTTGGCTACGGAAATATGGAAGTCGATAAAGCCGTCGAAAAATTCTGGCTATCAGATAAGGAGAAATAAGCATGATCGGTTTAATGTGGTACTTAATGGGCATGCTCACAACGGGAGCTGCATGGGGGTATCTTTCGATTCGCCAGCGTTACCAACTCACCCTGTTTGCCAATCTTGGCCTACTGGCGGTTTTTATTATCCTTTGGGTTTGCATCGGTTGGTCATGGGCTTCTTTTGCTGAAGGAGAACCGCAGTCCGGTGCGATGGGGCTAGTCTGCTTTGGCTTGCCTGGCATCATCCTTTTTAACGTCATCTGGAAAAAAGTCATCAGTCCGATGCGTTTACTAGATACAGCTCAGTAAACCACCCATAAATATAAAAACTTAGCTTAGATAAATAGTTAGACACGAAAACATAAGCCCTAGCATCTGCTAGGGCTCTATCTAGTCTGAATCAAAAGAAAAGTTAGTTGATGTCGTATTCGACATTAAAAAGAGCTTCCATATTCAAACCTTGTTTGACCAAAATCTCACGCAGTCGACGTAAGCCTTCCACTTGAATTTGACGCACACGTTCGCGAGTTAGATTGATCTCACGACCGACTTCTTCGAGTGTTGATGGTTCATACCCCAACAACCCAAAACGACGAGCAAGAACCTCTTTCTGTTTTGGATTGAGCTCATCCATCCAACCCAGTAGTGATTCACGAATATCATCGTCTTGAGTCGAAAACTCAGGATCCGCATTGTGAGAATCAGGCAGGATATCCAAGAGCGCCTTATCACCATCGCCACCAATCGGTGTATCAACAGAGCTGATACGCTCGTTGAGCCGCAGCATTTTGGTCACATCATCAACGGGGCGATCCAACTCAAGTGCAATTTCTTCTGGCGTAGGTTCGTGGTCAAGACGTTGTGACAATTCACGCGCAGTGCGCAGATAAATGTTCAGCTCTTTGACAACATGTATCGGTAGACGGATGGTGCGCGTTTGATTCATCAGCGCACGTTCAATGGTTTGACGGATCCACCATGTCGCGTAAGTTGAAAAACGGAAACCGCGTTCTGGGTCGAATTTTTCAACCGCACGAATTAAACCTAGGTTACCTTCTTCAATCAGATCGAGCAGTGCTAATCCACGGTTACTGTAACGACGTGAAATTTTAACGACTAAACGCAAGTTACTTTCAATCATGCGTTTACGCGCCGCTTCATCGCCACGTAAAGCACGACGAGCATAAAGTACTTCTTCTTCGGCAGTCAGTAGAGGTGAAAAACCAATCTCGCTGAGATACATCTGGGTCGCATCGAGACTTTTGGCAGAAGCATCAAACTCTTCACGAACCTCATCACTTGCCCCTTCGGCAGTCACTAATTCTTCATCATTGGTAAGCTCGTCATCCGCTTCTAGCACTTCCAGTGCTTCATCTTCAAAATCGAACTCTTCTACTTTGGTTACGGTATTGCTGACACTCATAGCGGCCTCCCCCTGGCAACTTTGCGAGTCATTGCGAGATACAACCTTTGCAGTATGACATTAGCAATATGAGTTAAGGTAAGTAGCGTTTAGGATTCACTGACTTCCCTTGATAACGGATCTCAAAGTGCAAGCGTACACTATTGGTTCCAGAGCTTCCCATGGTGGCGATTTTCTGGCCTGCTTGCACTGTTTGTCCTTCCTTTGCTAGCAGCTGATCATTGTGGGCATAGGCACTTAGATAGTGCTCATTATGTTTTATGATTATTAGGTTGCCATAACCACGTAATGCATTGCCCGAATACACTACGGTTCCTTCTGCAGTAGCAACGACAGCCTGACCACGTTGACCAGCGATGTCTATCCCTTTGTTGCCTTGATCACCCGTAGAAAAATTCTTTATGACTCTACCCTTTGTCGGCCATAGCCACTTCGCTATCTTCTCATTCGAAGGTTTAGCATTTGCTACATTAACATTAACATTTTGTTTACCGACAGGTTCAACATACTCCTTTGTTTTTGTTTGATCAACCGCCTTGACTAGATCTTTTTTAGTCAGATTTTGACTATTGTTTGAGCCTTTTTGTGCATTTTTGGTATTAGAGCTTTTACTCACAGGCTGCGTAGCACTGGTTGCCGCTGCCGTTTTGCCAACCGCAGAACCAAGGCTTGAAACCGCCGCCACCGTAGTGACACCGCCAGTACCACCATAAGCGGGAGGTGTATAGTTGGGGATCCATAACTTCAGTTTTTGCCCAGGATGAATGGTATAAGGGGCGGAAAGATCGTTGTAACGGATAAGATCGTTTACATCTTTATCTGTGAGGTAGGCAATAAAATAGAGCGTGTCACCTTTTTTAACTTCATAGTAACTTCCGCGATAACTACCACGCTCAATCGCATTGTAATCTTTACCCAATCCGGAAACTGGCGCAGGGGATTGTGCAGCACAGCCAAATAATAGGCTGCTGAGCAGCAAGAGTACCAGACGGAAAGAGTGAAGAGTCATCAGGCGAGATCTCCTGAGACTAAAGGCACGAAACGGACTGCTTCAATTTGCTCAGAAATAAATTGATCGCCTTGACGTACAATTCTGTAGAGATGCTGCTCATCTTCTCCCACTGGAATTACCATGCGGCCACCTTCTGCGAGCTGCTCCAATAAGCCTTGTGGCACTGTAGCCGCAGCAGCAGTGACCAAAATTGCATCAAAGGGAGCTCGTGCTGACCAACCTTGCCAACCATCACCATGCTTGGTTGAAACATTGTAGATATCGAGCTGTTTCAAGCGTCGTTTGGCATCCCATTGCAGGGTCTTAATCCGCTCGACCGTAAAAACATGGTTTACCAATTTAGCGAGAACCGCAGTTTGATACCCAGACCCCGTACCAATTTCCAACACTTTGGTTTCAGGGGTCAAAGCCAGCAACTCTGTCATCTTCGCCACAATGTAGGGCTGTGAAATGGTTTGCCCTTGACCAATAGGTAGCGCATTGTTGTCATAAGCTTGATGCATCATGGCGGGTGCCACGAAAAACTCGCGTGGCAGTGCATGGATTGCCGTCAACACGGGTTGAGAGGTAATCCCTTGCTCTGTTAAAAATTGAATCAGTCTGTTGGCTTTTGGGTTAGCCATTCACCTTTTCCTTTAACCAATGATCCATGCTGCGCAGCGACTCATGTGCCGTCAGGTCGACCTGCAGTGGCGTTAGTGACACCCAGCCACGTTCAATCGCATGAAAATCCGTTCCCGGACCGGCATCTTGCTCTTTGCCTGGAGGACCTAGCCAATAAATATCATGCCCACGCGGATCTTTCTGCTTTATCATGCTTTCTGCGTGATGCCGCGCACCTAAGCGAGTGACTTCAATACCTTGAATTTGTTCTAAAGGCCGATCAGGAATATTCACATTAAGCAAGCGATTGGTCGGAATAGGGTTCGCGAGATGTTGTTCAACCAGTTGACGCACGAAGTGTGCCGCCGTAGCAAAATGCGTCGACCCCGTAAGGGAGAATGCGATCGACTGCACGCCTAGAAAATGCCCTTCCATTGCCGCAGCAACCGTACCTGAATAGAGCACATCATCGCCCAAATTGGCACCGTGATTGATCCCACTCAGCACCAAATCAGGTAAATCATCTTTCATCAGTTCGTTCAGTGCAAAATGCACACAATCGGTCGGGGTACCTTGCACGGAATAGGTATTTTCGGCAATTTGCGATACTCGTAATGGATGCTCTAAGGTCAGTGAATTCGAGGCACCACTGCGGTTACGATCCGGCGCGACAATCACAATCTCGGCTAAATCACGCAACACATCCGCCAAAGCATGAATGCCTTGTGCGTAAACGCCATCATCGTTACTGAGTAGAATCTTCATCTTAATCTTCGCTCTCTGAATCGCGGCTCTCTTGTTCATGGCCTTGATCGTAATGACGTACCACCGGGATCTCTTCGATCAATTCACGCACTAAGGAAGTGGCAAAGCTACCCGCATCCAATGCAAAACGCAGGGTGATTTGATCCTCTTGCACTTGCCAGCTTAAGTTTTGTGCTTTGAGGGCTATGGCACGGCGATCATGGCGCATGCGATTTCCACGGATCAAGGCCATTAAATCTGGCTCCGCATCGAGTTCAGCTTGTTCAAGTTGCAAGGCTTGAGCGGTAGTCGGCAGTGCATTATCGCCCGCCAAAGCCGCTGAAATCGCCGCATCTCCAGCTTGCAAACGCTGATCCCAAAGTGCTAAATCATCTGCCACGCTGAACATTTGTTGCTCGGCTAAAGCAATATCACCTTCGATAAAGCGAGCAAAACAGCCTTGCTCAATCCGCTTAGAGACAATCTGATTGAAAATCCATGAACGAGCGGCTGAAAGATACAAACTGCGTTGATTCTGATTGCGCGAACGGACATTATCACGCCCCCAACGGCGAGCCTCACTGAGGTTATTGCCATGACGTCCAAAACGCTGGCTACCAAAGTAATTGGGTACGCCCAGTTCAGCGACCGTTTCTAAACGGCTTAATACGGCTGGAACATCGCTGACTTCCGATAAAGTGACAATAAATTCATTGCCTTGCAAATCGCCCGGACGCAGTTTTTTGTCGTGGCGAGTCACCTCTAGAATTTCAATGCTAGGGTATTGTGCCAGAAACGCAGAGAAATCTGGCGTTTCGCCATTCGGCAGATGCACACTCAACCACTGCTCGGTAACAGCATGCCTGTCTTTTAAACCCGCCCAGCTCACCGCGCGTGAAGGTACGCCACAGGCTTTGGCTAATTCATTGGCCACAAAGCTGGTGTTCTCCCCTGTTTTAAGAATACGCACCATCAAGTGCTCGCCATATCCCGTTAAGGAATAGCCCAACACTTCATTGACTTGAAAGTGTTCTGGCAGCGCTTTGAGTTTGGCCTTCGCAGTCGGTTTACCGCACAAATAAGCCAGAGGAGAGAGAATATCAGTCATCTTAATTCCAAAATTTTTTATAGGCTGAGTTAAGCTTTGCGCAAAAGTACAACCGCTTCACAGGCAATACCTTCTTTGCGTCCGGTAAAACCCAATTTTTCTGTCGTGGTCGCTTTGACATTGATGTTGCCCAGATCAGATTCCAGATCTTCGGCAATCGCCGCGCACATGGCCTGAATATAAGGAGCCATTTTCGGCGCTTGGGCAATGATCGTGACATCGGCATTACCGAGTACATAGCCTTGCGCTTTCACTCGACGATACACATCTTTGAGGAGCTCGCGGCTGTCTGCCCCTTTCCATTTATCATCGGTGTCAGGGAAATGGCGGCCAATGTCTCCCGCGGCAATCGCGCCGAGCAAGGCATCACTTAACGCGTGCAGTGCCACATCGCCATCAGAATGGGCAATCAATCCTTGCTCATAAGGGATCTTCACTCCACCAATAATGATGGGACCTTCGCCGCCAAAACGGTGTACATCAAAGCCGTGGCCAATTCTGATCATGATTTTTCCTTATTACGACTTAAATAGAACTCGGCCAACGCGAGATCTTCAGGTTGAGTGATTTTAAGGTTATCGGCACGCCCCGTCACTAAGGCCGGCTTTTCGCCACGCCATTCAAAAGCGGAGGCTTCATCGGTAATCGACACCTTATTTTGTAGCGCTCCAATCAAAGCACTGTGCAGCGGCTCGGCACGAAACATTTGTGGCGTAAGGGCGTGCCACAAGGCTATGCGATCAACGGTATGATCAATCTGCTGTGTATTGTCGCCTCGCTTCATGGTATCGCGCACTGGGGCGGCAAGAATCGCCCCGACTGGGTGCTCTAAAGCCGTGGCGATCAATTGAGAAATATCAGCGTGAGTCACACAAGGGCGCGCGGCATCGTGCACCAATACCCACTCACTAAGCGCATGTTGGCAAACATAGTTAAGTGCGGATAAAACGGAATCAGCACGCTCTTTCCCCCCCGAAACCCGGGTTACACGCGGATTCTGCGCGAGTGACAAGGTGGAAAAGTAAGGATCATCGACACTAATGGCGACCACCACTTGCTCGATTTGCGGGTGTCCTAAAAGATGTTCAATGGTATGTTCGAGAACCGTTTTACCGAGCAAGGTTAAATACTGCTTGGGTCGGTCGGCTTTCATTCGACTCCCCACACCTGCGGCTGGCACAATCGCAATCATCTTGTTCATTGACGAGATTCCTCACCAATGATTCGGTAAAAGGTCTCACCATCTTTGACCATACCGAGTTCATTGCGGGCGCGTTCTTCAATGGCATCTAGCCCTTGGCGTAGATCATCAATTTCAGCAAACATCTCTTGATTGCGCAGATGTAAGTTGGCATTCACTTGCTGCTGCACCTCAATTTCTGACTGCACAGCCCGAAAATCCATCACACCGTTTTTTCCCCACATCAGGGTATAAAGCAGCCAGACCAACAGTAGGCTTAGGGCCAAAGCAAATACTCGCATCACCAATCCATCTTTCTTTCAAAACCAACGCCACAAGATCGTGGCGTTGGTCATTTGTTCGAATACCGCCTATTTATACCATAAAGCCCAGAAAATGAGCTCGCAGGCTAGTGATTATTGAGTTAATAAAAACGCAAACAAGCCAGCACCGAGCAATAAACGGTAGATCACAAATGGGGTCATTCCCATGCGAGAAATCAGCTTCAGGAAGAAATGAATACAAATATAAGCACTAATAAATGAAGTAATAATGCCGGTGAGCAAAAAGCCAGCATGGATAGGTTCACCACTGGTGACTAACTTCAAGCCAAGATAACTGCCCGCCAACACAATAATTGGGATCGACATCAAGAATGAAAAACGCGCCGCTGCTTCACGAGTAAAACCGAGATAGAGCGCTGCGGTAATGGTTGCACCGGAGCGCGATGTACCTGGAATGATCGCCACCGCTTGCGCTAAACCAATAAACAGTGCTTTTTTCCAATCCGCTTGGTACTCATCCGCTTTAAGTTCTGAGTTTTTATCGGCGTACCACAGCAGTAGACCAAATATGATGGTGGTAGTTGCGATAACCCAAGCACTGCGCAAGTACAACTCAACAATGTCTTTCATCAGGAAACCAAATACACAAGCGGGAATGGTGGCTAAGATGATCAACCACGCCAATTTGGCTTCTTTACTGCGATCACCTTTAAAAATTGAGGCAAAAAAAGCGCTCAGCAACGCGATCACTTCTTTACGGAAATAGATAACCACTGCTGCTAAAGTGCCGACATGCACCGCCACATCAAAGGCTAACCCTTGATCTGCCCAACCTAAAATTGCCGAAGGCAAGATAAGGTGAGCGGAACTCGAAATCGGTAAAAACTCAGTAAAACCTTGAATTAAAGCCAGAATGAATGACTCAAAATAACTCATGATTGTTTCTTCTCTTCAATAGAAAACCAAATAGGTACTGGAGTGAGTGTTGCTAAATCCTGCGCTTGCTGCCAAATCTGCTCAACAGTTCGGCCATCGCCAGCAATCACTCGCAGCGGACAGAGCTCGTATAAAGGTTGGATCACAAACGGATAACGGTAAATATCAGGGCGGGGCAAAACAGGCTCTATTTCCGACACACAGTCACCGAATAACACAATATCAAGATCCAGTGTTCGATCCTGATACTTTTGCGCATTAGGCGAACGACCATATCTGAATTCAATCGCTTTCAACTGCGCTATTAACCCAGGCAAAGATAAGGTTGTCTCTATCTCCACCATCAAATTAAAAAAAGGATGGCTAGCAAACCCCACCGACGGACACTCATAAATGGTGGAGATGCGTGAAGTGCTCGCGAGCTGAGTCAGTGCTCGCACTCCCGCTTCAATCGACTGATGACGATCTTGATTTGATCCCACTCCAATATAAGCCGTGATCATCCACGCGCTCGCTCGATGATCACACCCACCCCTTTGGCTTGCGGCACTGCACCCGGCTTGGTCAAACGGATGCGGATCCAAGGCACAGCAAAACGAGTCATGATCAGCTCTGCAACTTCTTCAGCCACACGTTCTACCAGCAGAAAACGACCTTGTTCAATATGCTCAATCACCGCTTGGCTGACTTGGGCATAGTCCAAAGCATCGGTCACATCATCACTTTTTCCCGCAGGACGGTTGTCATGCGCCATTTCCAGATCCAGCACCAGTTTTTGCTTAATCTGCTGTTCCCAGTCGTAAACACCGATCGTGGTGATCACTTCCAACTGTTCAATAAAGACTTTATCCATGCTCAATCGCTTCCTGTTCACAGGTCGGATACCCAAACCAATGAAAAAATCGTACTATCCACTCAATCGCGATATGATATACCCAAACCTGTTCAAGATGCTAAATCCTAAAAGATTTTTTCTTATTCAGCAGGGAATACAAATACTTATTCGAGATAACTTTTCGAAACACGCACTTTGAGGCTGTTATGACTCCACTGGCGCTCAGCATGATCATTTTTGCCTATCTACTGGGGTCAATCTCCAGCGCGGTGCTGATCTGCCGAATATTGCGCCTGCCGGATCCGCGCGATGTGGGCTCACAAAACCCCGGAGCGACCAACGTGCTGCGTATCGGTGGCAAAAAAGCCGCAGTCGCCGTTTTATTGTGTGACATGCTCAAAGGCACCATCCCAGTCTGGGGCGGCTACTTCCTCAATATTGAACCTTTTATGTTGGGATTGGTGGCAATCGCCGCTTGTCTTGGGCATATGTACCCGATTTTTTTCCATTTCAAAGGGGGAAAAGGGGTTGCCACGGCTTTAGGGGCAATCGCACCGATTGGACTCGATTTAACTGGGATGGTAATGGCCACTTGGCTTGTCGTGGTCGTACTGTTTCGCTACTCGTCGCTTGCAGCCTTAGTGACTGTGTTGCTAGCGCCGCTCTACACTTGGCTTATCAAACCGCAATATACGCTTCCAGTTGCGATGCTGTGCTGCTTGATCGTGCTGCGCCACCACCAAAACGTAAAACGTCTGTTTGCAGGGACGGAGCCAAAAGTGGGCGAGAAAAAAAGCCATCAATCCTAACACTGATTTCCAATGTGTAAAAAAGAAAGCCGCTTAAGCGTAAAGACTCAGCGGCTTTTCAAAAATGGATTAATTAATACACCGTTGCGAAGAATGTGCTCAGATGATGCGTGACTTGATCTGCTTGCTCAAGGCTGCTGATATGCCCAGCCCCCTCAATGACTTCGAGTCGGCTACCACTAATCGCATCCTGCATCAGATAGGATTCTAAAACTGGGCGAGGAGTATCTTCACTACCCACCATGATCAACACTGGCAGCGTTAAGTTTTCAATCTCATCCATCAAATCGCGACGTCCAAAAATCATGCGCCCTAAACGCGCCACTTCAACTGCGCGCTCACCGGATAACTTTTGAAGTGCAGAACGGAACTGAGTAACCACAGGCAACTCATTTTTCAGGGTGTCTGATGCAAAAAACATCGGCACAACAGCATCAACAATCGGTGCTGGCACAGCTTGAAGCTGAGCAATCGCATCAAGCATCGAAAAATATTTTTTATGCGTGACTTCCGGTTCAAGCCCCACAAAGGTGTCCATCATCACCAGTGATTTAACGCGCTCTGGCGCTAACACAGCTAATTCTGCGCCCCACATGCCACCGACAGACAGACCAACGATTGAGAATTGCTCAATCTGTAAATGATCCATCAGCGCAAGAATATGCTGCGCATAATCTTTGAGGTTACTCATCGCAGCAGGGGCGGCATCTGAATCACCATGCGCCCAAAAATCCGGCACAATACAACGATAATGTTGGCTCAACTCCGCAATTTGCGGAGCCCACATTTGGTGATCCCACAGATAACTGTGCCCAAACACCAGCACTTCTCCTTCCCCGACATCAAGGTAAGCCATTTTTTGGCCATCAATAAACCACGAATTCATTTTAGTTATACTTGCATCATTAAAAATAGAAACTGACTCTAACACGAAGTGCGGCTTAGACAAGTCGGAACAGAAAGCAAGCTTTCGCTAATCCATTATTTTGTTTAGAAAAAACGGCCGCTAGCGCGACCGTTTCAATACCATTTCGTAGTGCTTATTTCTGAATTGGCGTTAACTGATCAATTGGCCAACGTGGGCGAGCTTGCAAGCCAAGTTCACACACATCACCATTTTTCAAACGCTGCATACCGGCATAAGCGATCATTGCACCATTATCGGTACAAAACTCAGTGCGCGGATAATACACTTCACCGCCGATTTTCTTCGCCAGTTTTTCTAAATCCGCACGTAGCTGTTTATTGGCACTCACACCACCTGCAATCACCACGCGTTTTAAACCGGTTTCTTCCAATGCACGTCGACACTTAATGACCAAAGTGTCACACACCGCTTCTTGGAAAGCGTAAGCAATATCCGCACGCGTTTGTTCATCATCACCATTAGCGGCAATCGTGTTCGCAGTAAAGGTTTTCAAACCAGAGAAACTCATATCAAGCCCAGGTCTATCCGTCATTGGACGTGGGAACTTAAACCGTCCCGCAGTTCCTTTTTCCGCCAATTTCGCCAGTAACGGTCCGCCAGGGTAATCGAGCCCCATCAGCTTGGCTGTTTTATCAAAGGCTTCACCGGCTGCATCATCAATCGACTCACCCAAAATACGGTATTCACCAATATTTTTTACTTCCACCAGCATGGTGTGGCCACCTGAAACCAGCAAAGCCACGAACGGAAATGGCGGTGGATTATCTTCCAACATCGGAGCCAGCAGATGGCCTTCCATATGGTGAACCGACACCGCAGGCACATTCCATGCGTAAGCCAAACTACGTCCGATGGTGGCTCCAACCAACAGAGCGCCCACTAAACCAGGACCTGCGGTGAAAGCCACGCCATCTAAATCTTGTGGCGCCACATTCGCCTCGTCCATCGCCGCTTTGATCAGCGGAATGGTTTTTTTAACATGGTCACGCGATGCCAACTCCGGCACGACACCACCGTAATCGGCGTGAAGTTTTACCTGACTGTAGAGCTTATGAGACAGCAGTCCTTTTTCGTCATCGTAAATCGCGACACCCGTTTCATCACAAGAGGTTTCAATACCAATAATGCGCATAGTTTTCTCAGCACGCTGCCATTAAAAATCAAATATGGCGTAATGTTACCTCGCCTTGGCGCGACAAACAAACCTTGTCCAGAATGTAAGCGACAAAGTGCTTTACAAAGGAAGGACGATCGGATTAAAATTCCGCACCATTTTGATCTGGCTGATTATCGACTTGGCGCACAAGAGTTCTTGCTGCTCGGGTCACCAAAATATCAGCATTAACGAATTAACCCCTGAGGTGAAAGGCATATGCCAGTAGTTAAAGTACGTGAAAACGAACCGTTCGACGTAGCTCTGCGTCGTTTCAAACGCTCTTGCGAAAAAGCAGGTATCCTTTCTGAAGTGCGTCGTCGTGAGCACTACGAAAAGCCAACTACCGTTCGCAAACGCGCTAAAGCAGCAGCTCAAAAGCGTCACGCTAAGAAGCTGGCTCGCGAAAACGCACGTCGCGTTCGTCTGTACTAATAACAATTTCCTAAACTAAGGAATTTGTTATGGCTCTGATTGATAGTCTCAAAGAAGAGCAAAAACTAGCGATGAAAGCCAAGGATAAACAACGCCTTGGCACTATCCGTTTAGCGTTGGCCGCAATTAAACAACGTGAAGTCGATGAACAGATCACTCTGAGCGATGACGACATTGTTGGCGTGCTGACCAAAATGGTCAAACAACGTCGCGACTCTGTAAGCCAATACGAAGCAGCCAATCGTCAAGATTTGGCTGATGCGGAAAAGATAGAAATCACCGTGCTTGAGGAATTTATGCCTCAACCTTTGACGGATGAAGAAGTGAGTGCACTAATTGACAGTGCGATAACTGACTCTTCCGCCACTGGTATGCAAGACATGGGCAAAGTGATGGCTGTACTGAAACCGCACATTCAAGGGCGTGCAGACATGGGTAAAGTAAGCGGTTTAGTCCGCGCTAAACTGGCTTAATCCCAACCCAATTACAGCAAGCCGTGCAATCCTTTGGAACGCACGGCTTGTTTGTATTTGACCCTCTCGTTTTCGGTGCACGCAAGATTTATGGCAGGACACATCCCACGCAGTTTTATTGATGGTCTCCTCGCTCGACTCGATATTGTCGACGTCATTGACGCACGCGTAAAACTGAAGAAAAAGGGCAAAAACTACGGTGCTTGCTGCCCTTTCCATAACGAAAAAACCCCTTCATTCAGTGTCAGTCAGGAAAAACAGTTCTATCACTGCTTCGGCTGTGGTGCGCATGGTAATGCCATCGACTTTGTCATGGAATTCGAGCGAATGGAGTTTCCTGAAGCCATTGAAGAACTTGCCTCGACAGTAGGGCTGGAAGTGGAGCGTGAAGAACGCACACCTTCAAGCCCGTTTGCCAAGAACACCCCAACGGTAAAAAGTGAAGAGAAACGCAGCCTGTATGACCTTATGGGCAGCATCGCACAGTTCTATCGACAACAACTGAAAATAACGGCCAATAAACACGCAATCGACTATTTGAAAAACCGTGGTTTGTCAGGCGAAATCGTCCAAAAATTTGGTATCGGTTACGTGGCCGATGAATGGGATCTTGTACGGCGCAACTTTGGTCAACAGCGTAGCAGCGAAGATATGCTAGTGACCGCCGGCGTGTTGATTGAGAGCGATAATGGCCGCCGTTATGACCGTTTTCGTGGCCGAGTGATGTTCCCGATCCGCGATCGTCGTGGCCGAGTGATCGGCTTTGGCGGACGGATTACCGAGCAAGGCACGCCAAAATACCTGAACTCACCAGAAACACCGATTTTCCATAAAGGCAAAGAGCTGTATGGCCTTTATGAGGTCCTGCAGGCATACCGTGAGCCACCACAAATCCTAGTGGTGGAAGGTTATATGGATGTCGTGGCACTGGCTCAATATGGGGTGGATTATTCCGTTGCTTCTCTTGGTACCTCAACCACGGGTGATCACTTACAACTGCTGTTTCGCCAAACCAACCAAGTGGTGTGTTGCTACGATGGTGACCGTGCTGGCCGTGATGCCGCATGGCGTGCACTCGAAAATGCACTAAGCTATCTCAAAAGTGGAAATATCTTAAAGTTTTTGTTTTTGCCGGATGGTGAAGACCCTGACAGCTACGTACGTAAATACGGTAAAGCCGATTTTGAACAGCAGCTTGCTAACGCAACGCCGCTTTCACAATACTTGTTTGATAACCTTATTGAACTTCACCAGCTCAACTTGGGATCCCATGAAGGAAAATCGGCATTACGCGCATTAGCAACACCACTTATCGACAAGATACCGGATCCTTTTTTACAAGAGATCCTAGAAAAGTTGCTCGATGAACGGACGGGATTTGATCACCAGTTGCGCCGTAAAAAAGCGCGTAATTCAGAAAATCGACCCGCACCACATAAAGCAATAAAACGCACGCCGATGCGTGATGTTATTGCACTCTTGGTACAAAATCCAAGCTATGCTGAATTGGTACCCGACCTCGCTAGTGTTCGTCATTTAATGATCCCGGGGTTAGATACCTTCAGTGAAGTACTTGAGAAATGTCGTCAATATCCCCATATCACTACGGGTCAATTGCTCGAACATTGGCGAAACTCAAAAAATGAGGCACTTCTGTCTCGTCTAGCAAGCTGGGAGATCCCCCTTGTTGAAGACAATCAAGAAGAATTATTTTTAGACTCATTGGACAAAATTCTTGCCCAGTGCGTAGAAAAACAAATTGAAAATTTGCAGGCTAAAGCGCGAAGTGTCGGTTTATCAACCGAAGAAAGAAGGGAGCTCCAAGATTTGATTCTAAAAGGCTTGAAAGCGTAACCCTGTTGAGATAGTCAGCAAAGAATAAATTTGTTAGTATACGTGGTTTGCATTGCGCATACTTATTCCTTCACCAGATACGAAGTTGGATACCGTCTATGGATCAAAATCCGCAGTCACAGCTTAAACAACTTGTCCTACGTGGCAAGGAACAGGGCTATCTGACCTACGCCGAAGTAAATGACCACTTGCCTGCTGAAATCGTTGATTCAGAGCAGGTGGAAGATATTATTCAGATGATCAATGACATGGGTATCAAGGTAGTTGAAACTGCTCCTGATGCCGATGATCTTGCCCTCAGCGATGATACTACCATCACTGACGAAGATGCGGCTGAAGCAGCCGCCGCGGCACTTTCTAGCGTAGAGAGTGAGATTGGCCGCACCACCGACCCAGTACGTATGTACATGCGTGAAATGGGGACGGTTGAGCTTTTGACACGTGAAGGTGAAATCGATATCGCCAAGCGCATTGAAGATGGTATCAACCAAGTTCAAAGTGCGATTGCTGAGTATCCTGGAACCATCCCTTATATTCTTGAACAGTTTGATCGTGTTCAGGCTGAAGAATTACGCCTAACGGATCTGATTGCTGGTTTCGTTGATCCTAACGACATGGAGACCGAAGCACCTACGGCAACTCACATCGGTTCCGAACTGACTGAAGCCGATCTTGCCGATGAAGATGACGAGATCGCCGCTGAGGAAGACGAAGACGAGGATGAAGACGGAGAAGGCAACAGCGAAAGCAGCGATTCTGAAGAAGAAGTTGGTATCGATCCTGAGCTTGCTCGTGAAAAATTCAATGAACTGCGCGGTAAATTCCAAAATCTGCAGCTAGCGGTCAACGAATTTGGTCGTGACAGTAATCAAGCTTCTGAAGCTTCAGGCTTGGTACTGGATATCTTCCGCGAATTCCGCCTAACACCAAAGCAATTCGACCATTTGGTTGAAACGCTACGCACCTCAATGGATCGCGTTCGTACCCAAGAGCGCTTGGTGATGAAAGCGGTAGTTGAAGTCGCGAAAATGCCAAAGAAATCGTTTATTGCTCTGTTTACAGGTAATGAATCAAACGAAGAGTGGCTGGATAAAGTGCTTGCTTCTGATAAACCTTATGTACAAAAAGTACGTGAGCAAGAAGAAGATATTCGTCGCTCAATCCAAAAGCTACAGATGATCGAACAAGAGACTTCACTGTCTGTTGAACGTATTAAAGACATCAGCCGTCGCATGTCAATCGGTGAAGCAAAAGCTCGTCGTGCGAAGAAAGAGATGGTAGAAGCAAACTTGCGTTTGGTTATTTCGATTGCTAAGAAATACACCAACCGCGGTCTGCAATTCTTGGATTTGATCCAAGAAGGTAACATCGGCCTGATGAAAGCTGTAGACAAGTTTGAATACCGCCGTGGTTATAAGTTCTCAACTTATGCAACTTGGTGGATACGTCAAGCGATCACCCGTTCGATTGCAGACCAAGCACGTACAATTCGTATTCCAGTACACATGATCGAAACGATTAACAAACTGAATCGAATTTCGCGTCAAATGCTGCAAGAGATGGGTCGTGAGCCGCTGCCAGAAGAATTGGCAGAACGTATGCAAATGCCTGAAGACAAGATCCGTAAAGTGCTAAAAATTGCGAAAGAACCCATCTCCATGGAAACACCTATCGGTGATGATGAAGATTCGCATTTGGGTGATTTTATCGAGGATACCACTCTTGAACTGCCACTGGATTCTGCGACAGCAACCAGCCTTAAAGCTGCAACCCGCGATGTATTAGCAGGCCTGACACCTCGTGAAGCGAAAGTGCTGCGTATGCGTTTCGGCATCGATATGAATACCGACCATACTCTGGAAGAAGTAGGCAAGCAGTTTGATGTAACCCGTGAGCGTATCCGTCAGATTGAAGCTAAAGCGCTGCGTAAGCTGCGTCATCCAAGCCGTTCAGAAGTTCTGCGCAGCTTCTTGGATGAATAATTCAAGTTGGTTATGAACTGAAAAAGGTGAGCTCAAGCTCACCTTTTCTTTTTTATATAAGCTAAGTGAATAAATTGTAAGCACTATTGAACCTGCTTTGGCTAGACACACCTAACCCCTTCCCCTATAATCTGACACCTACTTGGCCCCTTAGCTCAGTGGTTAGAGCAGGCGACTCATAATCGCTTGGTCCCCAGTTCGAACCTGGGAGGGGCCACCACTTTATCTCTAGCCAGCTTCAATTCAATTTGTCTAAGGTATCGCACCTTCTATCACTTGGACATCACCCTCACGGCCACTTAAGTTGTACATCACCCAAGACCCGTTATAAACCGCCTGATCAAAGTAGTAGACACATACTCGATTAACTGGGCTTCCATAATCAATCGCTTTAGTCAGCATACCATCGGGCACACCATTGATAGCTGCAGTTAGTAAGCTGCTGCAATGAACGTACTCAAATCCTCGACCAACACCATCATTTAATTCATCACCTGCACAGCGCCACGTACCTGAAACGCCCCATCCTGCATACCCTACATCAATTTGACCGCCACCCACATTGCACTGACCATTCGTATCTCCATCGGCCAAATAGGCACTGTGCGCTAAATCCAAGCTAGTTTTTAAGGAGGCAGCAACAGATTGAATCGTCACCCTATAAGCATCTTGCGACATATTAAGAAAGCGTGGAAGAGCAATAATAGCCAATATAGCAAGTATCACAATGACACTGACTAGCTCAATCAAAGTAAAGCCATTGTGCAATCCGTGGGAGCAAGACTGATGAAATCGGTACCGGTATCCAAGCATAGTGAATCCTTTCTATCGCAATCTAAATTAAGTATTTAGCGGTTTAGAGGATTAAGCAAAAAGGAATGCACAGAAATTGTGTGATTAACTAGGCCGGCTGATTTTACAGATCGATATACCCAAATTCAGATAGATGGTAAGTGAGTAACGTCCAATGAACATAGACATATTATGCATTAGATGAGCGCGCACGACCTCAGCGAGTAAGCGGTTACTTTTATTTCGGTGGGAAGCGAATGGTTACGCCGAGAAAAGCAACGGGAGCATAAGCTCCCGTCTATTCCAGATCAGCAAATCAAAGGTGTAATATCGTTTTCATTGGTTGCGTTTTACCCGCCTAAATAAACTAGCACTAAAACTCTTTGCACATCACACTTTTTGTACAAATTGTGAGCAAAAGGACTTATTTCTGAAAATACCTCATCTATTTCAGCTCATTTTCACTTATCTCACTAGCGCAATAAAAATCTCATCGAACTGTCGCCATTTTGCAATCTGCTCACACTAGCCTCTTGATGACTCATCAAATAAGAGGTTGCTATGCTTTCTAATTCGCCATTCGTTTTACCACGAAAAACTCCATTTGGTTTAGGTGAGCACTTAGCAGAATGGGCTACTGGATTGAAGCGTCTCAATCAATTCTACACACAACGCCCAGCCGGCGGTGATACTCGCGAATTTCTACGCTTTACTCTCGATGTCCTCGGGATTGATTATCAAATGGTACGCGGTCAGCTAACCAATGTTCCATCGCAGGGTGCGACTATCGTCGTCGCTAATCATCCTCTCGGGTGTGTGGAAGGGGTTATCTTGTCCGAATTACTGCTTTCCGTTCGTTCTGATGTGAAAGTTCTAGCCAATCAATATTTAAAACTGGTTCCCGAGCTCGCTTCTTTGTTTATTGGGGTGGATGTGTTTGAAGGTACTGAGGCCACAAAAGCCAATCTGTATGCTCTACGCCAAGCTCATAAGCATTTGGAACAAGGTGGATTGCTACTCATGTTTCCAGCCGGTGAGGTCTCCCAATTGGTCGATAGTAAGCAGGGTCGCTTAGAAGATAAAGAATGGACGCCTAGTCAAAAAACACCAAGCACACACCGTTCCTGTTTATATTGATGGCCATAACTCTACCCCATTCTATCTCGCGGGAAAAATTCATCCGATGCTGCGCACCTTGCTGCTAGGCCGTGAATTGTTGAATATAAAGCAGACTGAAATAGGTATTACGATCGGTGAAACGATTGTTCACAGTGAAATACAGCATCTGTGTGATCAGCAGTTGGTTAACTATCTGCGCCTCAATACTTACCTTTTACAGTCCTCTCCCATGCGCAATAAAACAGCCCAGGATCAATCCTTGCTTCCCGTGGCAGAGCGTCTACCACTCGATGACCTACTGGAAGATATTGCTCAGCTTCCTTATGGCGACCATATGCTGCGTCATAACCAATTTGATGTGTACTGCACAACGGCTGAGAATATTCCATCATTGATGCATGAAATTGGCCGCGTTCGTGAGCTGAATTTTCGTGCTGTAGGAGAAGGTACTGGATGCGCGCTCGATATTGACCCATTTGATCGCGATTATTTGCACCTGTTCATTTGGGATCGCGAGCAAAACCAACTGGTTGGTGCTTACCGTTTAGGTCTGGTCGATCAACTTCTACAAAATAAAGGAGCTCACGGTCTCTACTCCAGCACTCTCTTTCAATACGATCAGCGCTTTCTCTCAAAAATGGGCAATGCGATTGAAATGGGTCGCTCAGTCATTGATAGTAAATACCAAAAAAGTATGGCGGCACTACTCCTACTCTGGAAAGGTATTGGTACTTATATCGAGCGCCACCCTCAATACACCCGCCTATTTGGGCCAGTCAGTATCAGCAATGATTATAGTGAACAAGCAAGGCACCTACTCGCAGACACCATGACTTTACACTATTACGACCGTGAGCAAGCTGAACTGGTGATGGCCACCAACCCATTGCCTACAGGGCAGGCACAATGGAATGCCAGCCTTTTGACTTCACTTGCTGACTTGCAACTCCTCTCACGAGTGATTGCTCGGATTGATGAGGGAAAGGGAATTCCAGTATTACTACGCCAGTACTTAGGATTAAATGGAAAGTTGGTGAGCTTTAATGTGGACCCTGCATTCAATAACGCGTTAGATGGCTTGATCGTTGTGGATCTTCGCAACGTACCAACGAAAACGTTGGCGCGTTACATGGGACAAGCAGAAGCTCAGCGCTATCTTGCAACTCACCAATATTTCAGCGATATCTAATACCGTTACGCCAAGGAGCTTCACCTTGGCGTGACCCATCAAACACTTCTTGAATCAAAATAAAATTCTAGTCTTCCCTAATTCCATCTCAAGGTTCTGGCGTTCTACCGATAAACACCACTCATCATGCTTGTTTTATGTTCAATCTTGGTGTTTCGTACTCTATTTCATCGCCAATTCACAACATGGGATTATTGACTCTTTTTTCAGCAGCTTAGACTCTACAACTTCAATAACGATAACAACGAGGAAGTTATGTCAATCACAACCTATTTCACCCAAAGCCGCGTCGCACTAACTCTCATCCTAAGCGCAGTTTTAGGTACGGCACAAGCTAATGAGCAGCCCGTTTATAAACTCACTCTTGCCGAAACGTGGGGAGCCAATACCCCGATCCTCGGTGATGCTCCGAAAAACATGGCAAAACTGGCAGAAGAAATGTCCAATGGACGTATTCAAATCCGTATCGATTCTGCCAACAAACACAAGGCACCATTAGGTGTGTTTGATATGGTGAAATCCGGTCAATACGATCTTGGGCACTCCAGCTCTTATTACTGGAAAGGCAAGGTACCCAATACCCTCTTCTTCTCTTCAATGCCATTTGGGATGATTGCCACTGAGCAATACGCTTGGTTCTACTATGGTGGTGGCATGCAGTTAATGGAGAAGGTGTATGCGCCACACAATCTACTCTCCTTCCCCGGTGGAAACTCGGATATTCAAATGGGCGGATGGTTTAAAAAAGAGATCAACAGCGTTGAAGACCTACAGGGACTGAAAATGCGTATCCCTGGATTTGCAGGTGAAGTGTTGGCAAAAGTGGGAGCTAAGCCCACCAACATCGCGCCGGGAGAGCTGTACACATCACTGGAGCGTGGCACCATCGACGCACTGGAATGGGTTGGCCCAGCCTTTGATCTGCGAATGGGTTTTCATAAAATCGCCCCTTATTACTACACCGCATGGCATGAGCCTGGCTCAGAAACCCAATTTTTGGTCAACAAAAAGAAATGGGATACGCTACCAAAAGATATTCAAGTGATCTTAGAAACCGCTTTCCGCGTCGCCGCTTTCGATATGTACAACCAAGCGATCGATGCGAATGCAACGAGCTGGGCAGCGATGAAAAGTGAGTACCCAGACATCAAAGTTCGTGACTTTCCACCCGCAGTACTTGCCGCGCTACGCCAAGCCAACAACGAACTTCTGCAAGAGCAGGCAGCAAGCGATCCACTCGCTAAAGAGATCATCGACTCTCAACAAGCTTACTTAAGCAAAGTGCGTGATTGGACTCGTATCTCGACACAAGCGTACTTAAATACCAATCCTTAGTCTCAATCAGTTAAATAGAAAAAGGCTGCCTCATTGGCAGCCTTTGTGGCGAAACAATAAAGATGGTAACTTTTCACAGGCAGACTGGCATAAATCAATAAAAAACAGACTCAAACCGAAAAATTAAAATGGTAACTATTGTGCAACACCTACCTAATATCATCCAAAGACCAACTAATAAATTTGGTAACTTTTGCCCTGAATGACTAGGAGGACTAGCGGGGGCATTTGAATCGGATAAGTAGTGGCCGTTACCGACCACCACTCTCCTAAGAACCGGGCATGCGAGTTTCCCAGCACACGGCTCAAGCCTTTCTAAGGCCGGAATCGGGTTCCGCCGAAGAACCCCAAAAAGTGACGATTCTGAGATGAATCGCCCCGCTTTTCTTAGACACTGTTCTGATTAGAATGGACTGCCCACGGTTGATTAGACACCTCCAGGCTATTCTTTGAGCACAGGAGGAACCAGGATGAGCAACAAAAGATACATGCCAGAATTCAAGGACGAAGTCGTCAAGCAAGTTCTTGAACAAGGGCATTCTGTAGTGGTCAACTAAATCCGGACACCTGTTTAGACCGATTCTCGGCTTCCGCAGGCGGCACCCCATCATTATGTTGATGGGGCCGTTGCCAGTTGTAGTAATCCATCAGGTATGCGGCGATGTCCCGTTTGGCTTCACGAGCGCTCATATACCCAGTTGATGGGATCCATTCTGTTTTTAAGCTCCGGAACAACCTCTCCA
>NZ_ADBD01000003.1:0-52500 GCF_000176715.1 Vibrio sp. RC586
GGGGTGTTCGTAGTAAGTACCCCAACCATCGTAGATGATGTCGAATTTTTCGGCCAGATTGACCAGTTTTTCTACTTGTTCATCAATCAGTTTGGCATCCAAAGCCGATTGCATGGTCGCATCAAAGCACAGCAGCTTGTTACCATCTTCATCTTCAGTTTCTTCAGCTTCAAGCACTTCAAAACCCATTTTGAATGCTTCTACTGCGGCTTTTTCCAGCTTTTCGAATTCTTCTGCAAACAGATGGTGCTCGATCTCATACAAGGCATCTGGATCACTGCCATCTTCGAGCAGGGCTTGAATGATGTCGCGAGTCTCTTCCTTTTGGATCTCGATTAATTCTTCTACAGATAGATAATCATCTTGGTGAGACATAATGTGCTCCAGATAGTCAATAGGATCGGTAATTTGTGCGGCGCACTATCGCATGGATTGAAAGGAATTTCTAGCCACAAAACGATCTGAGAAGATCTTTCGCTTGGCTTCAGATCCATCCCTTACACCTTATTTTTAACATTTTTTTAGCAACTCACCAATTCAGCATAATCTGTGTTCAATAAGCCTGTGAAAACGGATCCCCAAATTGCCTGTTTATGGCGCGATAATGCATAGCTAAAAAATCGCCAAAATAGGAAAAAATTTCATCCTCAACTTCAATAACGCATAGATTGTGAATAAATAGTTAAAATTTAAACTTATAACGCATAAAAGCCCCCAGTTATGCTGCGCATAGCTAAGCAATTTAAGGAGGCATCCTCCCAACTCGCAAAATTAGAATAAAAAATTACAAAGAAAACAACTATCGATAAAATATATCGCAAATTTATTATAGACAGACTTTTACAACAAATGGGCGACTTGCAACTTAATAAAAAGCTGTTCATAACTATATCCAGCGGCTTGGGGTTACAGGTCAGCGGGATGCTTGCCTAGAAACGACAAGGTGAGCGTAAGCTAAACCTGCTGCCGCATGTGAAAGGAAGAGAGAGGAAGCTCAATGAACCGTTTGTACGTAGGATCTGAAGTGGGGCAACTGCGCCGTGTACTGTTAAATCGTCCCGAGCGAGCGTTGACTCATTTAACGCCTTCAAACTGCCATGAGCTTTTGTTTGATGATGTTCTAGCCGTGGAAGCGGCAGGCGTTGAGCACGATGCCTTTGCCAATACCTTGCGCACTCAAGATGTGGAAGTGTTACTACTGCATGATTTACTCGAAGAGACGCTCGCCATTCCCGAAGCCAGACAATGGCTACTGGAAACGCAAATTGGGGATTTTCGCTACGGCCCGACCTTTGCCCACGATCTACGCCATTATTTGAACGCATTGGACGATCACCACTTAGCCACCGTGTTATTGGGCGGATTGGCTTATTCTGAGCTACAAATAGAATCCGATTCCATGCTGCCGAAAATGCGTCAGCCTCTCGATTTTGTGATTGAGCCGCTGCCCAATCACCTATTCACTCGCGATACCTCCTGCTGGGTGTATGGGGGCGTGTCACTCAATCCAATGATGAAAGCCGCGCGTCAGCGTGAAACCAACCATTTGCGGGCCATTTACCGCTGGCACCCGACGTTTGCTCAGCAGCCCTTTATTCACTATTTTGGTCTGGATGATCTGCACTACGACAATGCCAACATTGAAGGTGGTGATGTGCTGGTGATTGGGAAAGGCGCGGTATTGATTGGAATGTCTGAACGCACCTCTCCCCAAGGCGTAGAAAATTTAGCGGCCGCCTTGTTCAAACATGGTGAAGCTCGCGAAGTGATTGCGGTCAGCCTGCCAAAACATCGATCCTGCATGCATTTGGATACGGTGATGACCCATATGGATGTCGATACTTTCTCCGTCTATCCCGAAGTAATGCGCAAAGATCTCGCGACTTGGCGACTGACGCCCAAAGGTGATGGCAGTGACATGCGCGTGGAGCAAGTACCCAGCTATATCCACGCGATTGAATCGGCGCTGGGGCTGGATTATCTCAAAATCATTACTACGGGCGGCAACAGCTATGAAGCGGAACGCGAACAATGGAATGATGCCAACAATGTCCTGACCGTCAAACCGGGCGTAGTAATTGGCTACGAGCGTAACATCTATACCAATGAAAAGTACGATAAAGCAGGCATTAAGGTACTGACCATTCCCGGTAATGAGTTAGGGCGTGGCCGCGGCGGCGCACGTTGTATGAGTTGTCCGATTGAGCGTGACGGTATTTAAAAGTCAGTTAGGCGTGCCAAGCACGCCTCAACGCTTCAGTTGAGTGCCAATTCCACATCCGATTCTGCCAACGTCGAGCAAGCCAACACATAGCCTTGCTCAATCTCCTCTTCACTCAGCGTTTCTTGGCTTAAACGACGGACACGACCATCCAACACACGGCATTTACATGAACCACAAATACCGCTGCGACAAGCCGCAATGATCGGCAGTTTTCCGGTTTCTAACGCTTCTAACAGCACTTTTTCACTCGGCGCATCCACCTCTACTCCAAAGGCAGGCACGCGAATTTTCACTTGCTGGCGAATAGCGGGATCGGAATATCCCTCGTTGAATGACGTCATTTCAGGAGAAAAGCTCTCTTGATGAAAATGCGCCATGTCAAAGCCAAGCGCTTGTAAATAACCACTCACATCCTGCATAAACCCTGCTGGCCCACACAGATACACGCTTCTTTCCAACAAATCCGGCACCTGTTCAATCAGGGTTTCCTGTGTTAAACGACCTTGTGCAAAGCCACTCTCACCCGCGTCTTTGAGTAACAGCTTCAACTGGAAATTCGAATGCCGCACCGCTAACTGCTGCAACTCTTGCCAGTAGATGGTTTGTTCTGGATTGCGTGCGATGTGCAGAAAATCGATCTCTCTTGCATCGTTCTGTTTATCGCTCTGTTCGGTTAACCAAGCTTTGGCCATCGCCATGACTGGCGTGATGCCACACCCCGCGCTGATCATTAATACACGGGATTTGGGCGCACAATCGGTGCTATTGAAGCGGCCTTGGGGTTTCATGGCCATCACGCTATCCCCCAACTGCAACTCATCCATCACATGTTGCGACACCAACCCCTGCGCGACTCGCTTGACCGTAAAACGTAAATACGGCTGCTGAGCCTGCGAGCAGATGGAGTAAGAGCGGTACACCGTCTGCCCATTAATGGAAAAACCTAAGTTCGCGAACTGCCCCGGCTTAAAATTGAATTGGCGCTCACGATGCGGATCCGCCAACTCAAAGCTCACACAATCTGGGGTTTCTTGCCATTTACGCACACAAACCAAGGTTTCATTGTCTTGTTCTACCCATGCAGACATGTTATTTCTCCTCATCGGCATCAGCCCCACATTGTGGGGCTGAGTGGCCACTTATGCCGCCAGAATGGTGCGCAGATCGTCTTCCGCCGTAGTAATACTGCGTAGATCAAACTGCTGTTGCAGGATCGCCATCAGATTTGGCGTGAGGAAAGCGGGCGCGGTAGGGCCGGTGTAGATGCCTTTTACCCCCAGCGCGAGCAAGGTCAGCAGGATCACGATCGCTTTTTGCTCGAACCACGAGAGCACCAGAGTCAGCGGCAGATCGTTCACTCCACACTCGAAGGTTTCCGCAAGCGCAAGCGCCAGTTGAATCGCTGAATAAGCATCATTGCACTGACCCACATCGAGCAAACGTGGAATACCGTTGATCGCGCCAAACTCATTTTTGTTGAAGCGGAACTTACCGCAAGCCAAGGTCAGAATCACGCTGTCTTCCGGCGCTTGTGCCGTAAAGTCTTGATAGTAGTTGCGCTCCGCTTTATCACCATCACAGCCGCCGACCAAGAAGAAGTGCTTGATGTTGCCTAATTTGACTTGCTCAACCACCGCAGGCGCTGCTGCCATTAAGGCATTACGTCCAAAACCAACGGTGATCAGATGCTCAATCTCATCATGCTTAAAACCTTCATGTGCCAGTGCGCATTCAATCACGGCTGAGAAATCGTCACCTTCGATATGCGCCACACCCGGCCAACCGACAATGCTACGAGTAAACAGGCGATCCGCATATTGCCCAACATTAGGGTTAAGCAAGCAGTTCGAGGTCATCACGATCGCGCCGGGGAAGTTAGCGAATTCTTTCTGCTGGTTTTGCCAAGCACTGCCGTAGTTACCTACCAAGTGCGGGTATTTTTTCAGTTCTGGGTAAGCATGCGCAGGCAGCATTTCACCATTGGTGTAGACGTTGATCCCCATGCCTTGAGTCTGTTGCAAGATTTTCTCTAAATCATGCAGATCATGGCCAGACACCAGAATACATTTGCCTTTGACGGGTTTGACGTTCACCGTCGTCGGCTCTGGATGACCAAAGGTTTCGGTTTCGCCTTTATCTAAAATTTCCATGATGCGGTAGTTCATCAGACCAATTTGCATCGCCGTATCCAATAGCGCACTCAACTCCACAGGATCGGTACCCAACCATGCCATGATTTGATGGTACTGCGCATACAGCTCAGCATCCGTTTGTCCTAACACACGCGCATGTTCCAGATAGGCCGCCGCTCCTTTCAAACCATACAAACAGAGCAGACGCAAACCAATCACATCTTCATGCAAACTCTCTTTGCCACGGTTTACCGCTGCTGCTGGCGCGAATGCCAAGATGGCGGCTTTATCCGTCGGTAGAGAAAATTGCGCCGCAGGTGACAACGTAGGAAGCTCAAAACCGGTTAATACCGCAGCCGCACGGACTTTTTGCTCTAACTGCTGTTTATAGCTTTCTGCTTGCAGCGCCAGTTCAACAATGCGTTCTGGATCAAAGTTAACGTTGGTGAGCGTGGCGAAAAAGGCTTTCGGTGCCCATTGGTCAATTTCAGGAATGGCCACACCACAAGCACGGCCTAGATTGGCCCAAAAAGAGACACCTTGCAGTGCGTAAACCAACACATCTTGTAAGTCCGACACCTCTGCGGTTTTACCGCACATCCCTTGGGCATAGGCACACCCTTTCGCGATTGGGGTTTGAATGGTTTGCTCACATTGAATACAGAACATTATGCTTCTCCAGTTTCATTGATAAGCTGTGATAGCTTAGATTTACTGAAGACATCGCATATTACGTGCCAAATTCTATTTATTTGTTTTTCAATGCATTTAACACAATAAATACAACTTTTTTTGTGTCAATTAGACCAAGCAATAAAAACAATATCACTCGATAAAGTCATATTGACACTTTCGATTATTCACGTTGAAAACCGTTTTTTATCGAGATAAAAGACGAGATAAAAAATGCCGCAGCGATGTCGGCTACGGCATACTTTTTCAGTGATGTTTATTGAAGCTGAATTACTCAGTGCCACCCACGGTCAGAGCATCCAACTTCAATGTAGGTTGGCCAACGCCAACAGGTACGCTTTGTCCCGCTTTACCACACACGCCAACACCACGATCCAGCGCCAGATCGTTACCGACCATAGAGACCTGCTGCATGGCTTCAATGCCAGAGCCAATCAGGGTGGCACCTTTGATTGGACGGGTGATTTTGCCATTTTCAATCAAGTAAGCTTCAGAGGCAGAGAACACAAACTTACCAGAGGTGATATCAACCTGACCGCCACCAAAGTTCGGGGCGTAGATACCTTTTTTCACCGAAGCGATGATCTCTTCTGGTGTGTGCTCACCCGGCAGCATGTAAGTATTGGTCATACGCGGCATCGGCAGATGAGCGTAAGATTCACGGCGTCCGTTACCCGTCGGTGCCACACCCATTAAACGGGCATTGAGTTTGTCTTGGATGTAGCCTTTCAAAATGCCTTTTTCGATCAGCACGTTGTATTGACCACTCACCCCTTCATCATCCACGTTGAGTGAGCCACGCAGATCTTTCAGCGTACCGTCATCCACAATCGTACACAGATCGGAAGTGACTTTTTTACCCACTTTACCCGCAAAAACAGACGAACCTTTACGGTTGAAGTCACCTTCCAGTCCATGACCGACCGCTTCATGCAGCAGCACGCCCGGCCAACCAGAGCCTAATACCACAGGCATAGTACCCGCTGGAGCCGCGACCGCTTCAAGATTAACGAGTGCTTGACGAATCGCTTCATCGGCGAAAGAAAACGCGATTTTCTGACCAGCTTCTTCTTGTAAAAAGTAATCATAGCCAAAGCGGCCACCACCACCGGCGCTACCACGCTCACGGCGATCGCCTTTTTGCGCTAGTACGCTAATCGAAAGGCGTACCAGAGGACGAACATCTCCGGCGTAAGTGCCATCGGTAGCCGCCACTAAAATCTGTTCATGCACACCACTGATGCTGACTGACACTTCGGTGATGAGTGGTTCTTTAGTACGAATGTACGCATCCAGTTGTTTCAGCAGTTCGGTTTTTTGCTGCTTCTCCCAACTTTCCAGTGGGTTATTCGCGCCATAAAACTGTGGATGTTGCGCACGCTTGAAAGCTTGAACGGTCAGGCTTTGACCTTGCTGAGCAATACCACGCGCCGCGATGGCACTTTGCTTTAAGCCTTCTAATTGAATTTGGTCGGAATAGGCAAAACCGGTTTTTTCACCACTGACTGCACGCACGCCCACGCCGCAATCGATATTGAATGAGCCATCTTTAATGATGCTGTCTTCCAGCACCAGAGATTCATGCCAACTGGACTGGAAATAAATATCCGCATAATCAATCTGGCGAGTCGCAATACTGGACAGGGTATCAGCAATATCTTGTTCGCTCAGTCCGGCAGGCGCTAGCAGTGCCGCTTCAATGTGGTTCATCGTCATCAGTGTGTGTTCTCTATTAATTGATGGGTAAAACGCGTGTGCTGTTCAATCGGCATCGCGCGTCTCACAGAATCGAGTGTGGTGAGATCAAACTCTACCACTTTACTTTGTACTGTTGGGCCTAAATTAGCGATCACCTCGCCCCACGGGCTAATCACCATCGAATGCCCCCAAGTTTCGCGTCCGCAAGGATGGCGTCCAGTCTGACCGACTGCAATCACCCAACATTGAGTTTCAATAGCTCGGGCGCGTAGTAGTACTTCCCAATGCGCTTGGCCAGTCACCGCGGTAAAGGCCGCTGGAACCAACAAAATCTGTGCGCCTTGGCGACGTAATTCTGCGTATAAGTGCGGGAAGCGCACATCGTAGCAAATCGACAAACCGAGTTGACCAAACGGCGTTTCCGCCACCACCACTTGTTGTCCTGGAGTAAAGGTTTCCGACTCACGATAACGCTGATGACCATCGGTGACATCCACATCGAACATGTGCAGTTTATCGTAAACCGCCACCAGCTCACCTTGTGCATTCCACAACAGGCTGCTGGTGGTTACGCCATTCGCGTGGCGGATCGGCATACTGCCGATGAGCAGGCACACACCATGCTGCTTGGCAAGATTCGACAACGCATACTGAACCGGCCCGTTATCCAAGGATTCCGCTTGCTGATGGTATTGTTCACGATTACCTAGCAGCAGTGCATTTTCCGGTGTCACAATCCATTGCGCTCCTTGCTGAGCGAGCAGCGCCACCTGCTCTTGCAAGTAAGCCAGATTGGCACTTACCTCTGACCCAGAGGTCATTTGGATCAGTCCAACTCGTTGCATTTTCTTCCCTATTCTGCCAATTTGCGCAGTTTTTCCGGCAACTTAAATTCACCTTTGCTACGCGAAAGCTCTTTCACCGTGGGCGAATCGAGCGGTCCTTTAACTTCATAGTTGACCTGAGTGAAAACTTCCACCACAGGAGCAATCACCGTTGTGATCGCCAATACATACAGCGCGGTTTGAGGCGTTACCGCAAAGGCGGTCAACACTGGGATTCCCGAAGTAATATCAGGGACGAAATTCACTTCGGCATCCACAGTACGGGTGTTGAGGTCGGCTAAACCTTTAATCGTCATATCACCGGCCACCGCATCCATTTTGATGTTGTTCGTGACGAAAACCCCTTGTGAAATTTCACCACTGCCTGTGATCGAGTTGAATGCCATCCCTTTATCAAACACATCGCTAAAATCGAGCTGCATTTTGCGAATGATCGAATCAAGGCTAAATAAACCTAGCAGCCTTGCCGCACCACTCACATCAGAAATCACCCCTTTACCAAGTTTAGTATTCACTTGGCCTTGTAACGTGTTGACCTGCATTGACCACGGAGCACCATCCCATTTGGTACTCGCTGTGAGCTCAAACGGTGCACGTTGAATACCAGAGCTGATTCCAAAACGCGCCATCAGGTCGCTGTTGTTATCCCCCTTCATATCCAAGTTCATTTCGGTGTAGCTCTGCTTATCCGTCAATGTCCATGCACCATTGACATGCAGTTGGCTACTACCACTAGTGAAGTCGATGCTTTTCCATAGCAACGTATCGCCTTGGCGCTGAAAATCGACATTCGCTTGACCAATTTTATAGCCCTGTAGCCAGAAATCTTTGATGGTCAGTGTCAGGTTAGGTATCCAGTGATGGAACTGGCGATCAAAATCAGAAATCAGCGGCAATTTCTGACGATCAATATCCACCAGCAGTGGTTTTTGGCTATCGGTCTCTAACTGCGGCAAAAAGAGGTGCAAGCGATCCAACGCGATGCTCAAATCATACGGTTCAATATAATTGGCTTGGCCTTTGATCTCTTGACTATCTAGAGTGAGTAGCCAACCTAAATCTTTGCGCCGAGCATTCATCTTCACGTCATGCCACTCGATGCCGCCGAGCATCAGATCTTTCACCACCACTTCAATTCGCTCTGGCATAGGAATCGCTGGGGTATTTAAACTGGCGAGCTTGGACTTGCTGGCTTTCACTGCTGGTTTCTCGCTGACGATATTCAACCACTCATCGAGATTAAAGGCTTGGCTGCGCAATTGCACATGATGCCCCACCACTGGGCTCATTTTAAAGCTGCCTTGCCCCAAAACGAGGTTAGTGGCCGCCAATACAGGGACTTTAGGCGTCAAATCAATTTCAGCTTGGTATTTCGCTTGCGGCAATTGCAGACGAGCCGAGACCATTTCTTGATTGCCTGATGCTTGCAGCAGCGCTTGCCCTTTCACCTTGAGCGCTTTTTTCAGTGGGAATGGGTATTGGCTTTCTAATGCTCTCAAATCCGCTTTACCATCCAATTGATAAGTAAAGCCGACATCGTTGAGCTGAATATCGATACTGGCTTGCCAAGGTGCATGGCCTTTAACACGCTTGAGCCAACGTTCGCCGACAAAAGGAATCAGTGGTTTGACTTCCCAATCGCCAATCATATCAATGCTGACCGCATAGCCTCGTTTGGCATCTTCACCTGTAAAATCAATCGAAACCGGTTGTTTGAGCAAACGAGCATCCAAGCCGGCCGCACTCACTCGATCATTATCAAATTCGATTTTTCCGGAAACGGATTTCAGGCTCATCGGCGGAGTATTAATATCCACCGCGTTATTATTCAGTTCAGCAAAACCCCAAGCACGTGGCTCTGCACCACTGTGAAACGGAATATTGAGCTGAAATTCGGAACGCACAGGGCCTTTGACTTGAATCGTGGTTAGCGCCGCACCAACCGAATCCACCAAAGGTGTTGCCATCATGTAGTTGCGGATCGCGTTACCTTGTTTGGCACTCGCCACTGCTTCAATTTCGATATGGCCTAGCTCGGCCAATTCAGGAATGCGACCGGTGATCCGCTCTGCAGTCACATCCATCAAGGTGGCTGAGTGCGAGTCCAGATACATGGCATCATTTTCAAACAGCAGGTCAAGCTGTAAATCAGTGATCGGTGGCCATGCCGTATCAAAAGCAAACTTGGCTTGTTTCAACCCCACCCAAGCTTGGAATACCCCGTTATGCATCCGATAAGGGAATTGATCTAACGCCCCATACCACACCAGCTTCGCGGTATTGACTTGCCCAGCTTGAATCGCAGTCGAAAGGTAATCGGTCAGTTCTTGTCCTAAAGCGAGAGCCGGCAAATAGCGCCATGTTTCACCCGCATTAAACAGATCCGCCTCGGTGTAAAAAGAGAGGAATGGGCTGGCATTGTCAGGAAAATCAAGACGGAATGCACCAAGCGCTTGCAGATCAGGCGTAGCAACCGTGACTTTATCCGCCCACAGTGACCAACCCTGCTCACCTTGCTGCCAAACCATATCCACCTCACCTTGGCGAATATTGAGCGGAGCTTGGAATACCTCTCCATAAGGCAGTACATCATCCACCAAAGTCGCATGGATACGTGCTTGGCGAAGAGAACCTTGAATTTGCGCTTGCAGTGCATTGACCTGTGGCAACAACGCCCACTGAGTAATCCCACCATCCACTAACGAGGCGGAGTAGCGTAACGATTCCAAGGACTTCCCCTTGATAATGCGCACATCCTCTAAGGTTCCTTTGGGTTGTAACGTGGTGAGCCAGTGATTTAGGGTTTGAGACTCGGGGATCAGCTTAGCTAACGGCAGCAAGCTCTCAATATTCAGTTGAGAAAGATTAAGCCGCCACTGTTCTGGCTGCCAATCCATTGCTACATCCATCAGCGGCCAAAGTGCATCATCACTGCGCAAACGCAGTGAGTGGGCATTCACTTGCCAGCCTTGCTTGGTCGGTTTTAACTCGACAATCCCCGACTCAAGCAGCAACTCATGAGTTTGTTCTGCATGTTGCCATACCAGCTCGGAAGGCTTGAGTTCAACATAACCATCGACTGGTTGATTGTGTTCGAGAGTCGCCCAAGCATTAAAGCTCAGTTGCCCTTTCTGAATACCGGTCTGATCTTTCAGATAACGGGTCAACCAAGGCAGTATGCGAACTTTATCGGCGCTGACGTAGAAATCACCGGAGACATCGCGCAGCGAGCCGTGATCGATAAAGTTGGCACTCACTAGCAAAGAGTTGATATTGGTTCCTGCGATACTGACCACCCCTTCAGTGAAGTGGCGCTGACCGCGGTTTTGCCAACGCAGCTTTTCGATATCGAGCTGACGCCGATCTCCGGCAAATGTTTGATAGAGAATGGCAGAATTTTTGAGGGTGAAATCATCCAATTGGCGAAGCAGCAAATCATCAAGCTGCTTCACCACTCGCCCTTGGCGAGATTGTCTTGGGTTAGGGTTTTGCTCTAGTGCCAACCAATCAATCGCTCTGAGATCCAACACCATGCCATTGATGATGAGGTCGGCAATCACAGGTTGCCGCTCCCAAAGCGATTGCAGCAGATCGAATTCAATCTCTATGCTAGCGGCATTGAGCTGAATGTCATTACTGTCCGGCCAATGGGCTTGCAGGGCTTGCAAAGACAGGGAGGGATGAGTGTTGCGCCAGTAACCTTGCACATCAGCAATCGCCAGTTGTACTGATGAGTTTTGGTTCAGCCAATCCTGAATTTCCGCCTGAAAACGGTTCATTTGTGGCAGCAAAATACGCAAGCCTGTGACTGCCAAAGCCAGCATAATCAACAGGCTGACTAGCAGCCACATAAGGATCCGCCCGAGGCGGGTTACTGTCGAAATCACCCGATGTCCTATTTACATCATGACTACATCAAACTGCTCTTGGTTATAAAGCGGCTCGGCTTGGATGCGCACTTCTTTACCAATAAACACTTCCAACTCCGCCAATGCGTGAGACTCATCACCACGCAAAGTGTCTGCCACAGCGGGAGAGGCGTAGACCACAAATTTATCTGCATCGTACGCACGATTGACGCGAGTGATTTCACGTAAGATTTCAAAACAGACAGACTCCACCGTTTTAACACTGCCGCGACCTTCACAGGTTGGACAAGTCGAACAGAGCACATGTTCAATGCTTTCTCGGGTTCTTTTACGCGTCATTTCCACCAAACCAAGCTGAGTAAAGCCATTGATATTGGTTTTCACCCGATCTTTCACCAGCGCCGCTTCTAAAGAAGTTAGCACTCGCTTACGGTGCTCATCTGAAGCCATATCGATAAAGTCGATGATAATGATGCCGCCAAGATTGCGCAGGCGCAGCTGGCGAGCAATCGCCTGAGTCGCTTCGATATTGGTGTTGAAAATGGTTTCTTCGAGATTACGGCGGCCAACAAACGCGCCCGTATTGATATCGATGGTGGTCATCGCTTCGGTTTGATCGATGATCAAATACCCACCCGACTTGAGTTCCACTTTACGCTCCAAAGATCGTTGGATTTCATTCTCCGTATCGTACATGTCGAAGATAGGTTTATCGCCGTGATACAGCTCTAACTTAGCCGTCAACTCTGGCACGTATTCGGAAGTAAACTCTTTGAGATTTTCGTACTCAAGTCGTGAGTCGATGAGAATCTTGGTCAGTTCGGTGCCAACAAAATCACGCAAAATACGCTGTGCTAAACCCAGTTCACCATACAGCATAGAGCGGTTTTTGTATTTGCCTCGGCGCTCGATCACTTTTGACCACAGGCGCTTAAGAAATGCCGCATCTTGGGTCAATTCTTTTTCGTTTGCCCCTTCGGCAGCCGTACGAATAATAAATCCGCCATGCTCATCGCAATAATGAGAAACGATTTTCTTTAGGCGCTCACGCTCAGCTTCGCTTTCTATGCGTTGTGATACGCCAACATGGCTCGCTCCTGGCATAAACACCAGATAACGAGAAGGTAGCGTAATATCGGTGGTTAAACGTGCGCCTTTGGTTCCAAGCGGGTCTTTCACCACTTGTACGACAATATCTTGCCCTTGGCGCACCAGCTCGGAGATGTCACGCACTTGGAATTGCTGCTTTTCACTTTCTGCAACACACTCCGTATGTGGAACAATGTCAGAGGCGTGCAGGAAAGCAGCCTTGTCGAGTCCGATATCCACAAACGCAGCCTGCATCCCCGGCAACACTCGACTGACTTTACCTTTGTAAATATTGCCAACAATGCCGCGTTTAGCTTCACGTTCTATATGGATTTCTTGAAGGATTCCCCCTTCAATCATCGCCACCCGAGTTTCACTCGGGGTGACGTTTAACAGCAACTCTGCACTCATGAGCGCACCTCAATGATTAAAATGATTAGAATTTGTGCAGAAGCTGGTCAGTCTCGTAGAGTGGCAATCCCACTACCGCGTGGTAGCTGCCTTCAATCCTCGTAACAAATTGTCCACCCAATCCCTGAATGCCGTAACTGCCAGCTTTATCGCAGGGCTCACCACTTTGCCAATACGCTTCTATTTCTTGTTCTGACAAAGTTTTAAACCACACCTCTGTAGTCACGACTACAGAGTGCGTAATGCCGCCTTGAGTCACGCTCACGGCGGTCATCACTTGATGTTGGTTGCCTGAAAGCTTAAGTAACATGCGTTTTGCATCCGCAAAATCGCGCGGCTTTTCCAACACCTCTTGATCTTTCACCACTATGGTATCCGAACCGATCACCACGGCATCCACATCCACCAGCGCCGCCCCCGCTAACGCTTTATCACGAGACAGACGCTCAACATATTGCACTGGCGATTCAGCCACTGCGCGCATTTCTTCAACATTCGGTACAACGACTTCAAACTGGTAGCCCATTTGTGCGAGCAATTCACTGCGTCTTGGTGAACCCGAAGCCAGAACTAATTTTGATATCGTCATTTCACATGCCAATGGCGTCGAACTCGGCGCAGTAATAAAAACATCCACGGCCAGAGTATACAGGCAATCACGCCACTCCAGAGTGACAACGGATTGAATGTCACATTCTGGATCAGGTATTCACCACAGAAAATCAGCACTTCTAGCCCCATCGACAGCAAGCCGATCACGATCGCTTGTTGCCATAGTGCCATGTTACGCAGCACCAAAAAGTTCATCGCGACCAGATAGATTACGATCGACATCATCATGCCGCGGATCCCTAGCGTAGAACCAAGCAGCAGATCCCACAACAGCCCCATCACTAAGGCGCTACCAACATTCACTCGGTGCGGCAATGCCAACACCCAGTAACAACATACCAGCAGCAACCAAGGTGGGCGGAACAGATCTAAGGTTCCCGGCCATGGAATAGTCTGCAAGATTAACGCCAACAGAAAGGAGGCAAAAATGACCATGCGGCCTTTGATATCACTGCTGATCATTGGCTTCTTCCTCTAATAACAACTGCGGATCGGCCTGCATCACTTTCTGTAAACGATCTTCGTTTGGCCAGATAAGGAGCAAATAGCGCAAGCGATCAAACTCCACCACAGGATCGGCCTTGATTGAGGCAAATTCGCGGCGGGTATCTTTATCCACTTGCGACACAATCGCCACAGGATAGCCTTCAGGGTAAACACCACCCAAGCCAGAGGTTACTAGCATGTCACCGACTTCAATATCGGTACTGGTCGGAATATGTTCCAGTTGGATTTGATCCGTCTGCCCATTTCCCGAGGCAATCACCCGAATATCATTACGCAGATTCTGCACAGGAATGGCGGTGTTGGGGTCAATCAGCAGTAGCACCCGACTATTGTGCGCAGCAACGAAAGTCACCTGCCCGACAATGCCTTTTTCATTGATGATCGGCTGACCTTCATACACACCATCGATCCGACCTTTATCAATCACCACTTGATGTCGATAAGGAGAAGTGTCCACCGCCATCACTTCCGTGACGACCTTTTTCTCGTCACGCAAAAACGAAGATCCAAGCAGCTTACGTAACCGTTGGTTTTCTTCTTTGTACTGTTCAAGCAGCAGCAAATTACTTTTCAGCGTCAAAGCTTCCTGTTTCAGCAGTTGGTTGTTTGCCCGTAGCTGCTGATGGGAACTGATGCTGTCATAAAAATCGTCAAACAGTACGCGCGGTAGATCCGCTGCGTACTGAATAGGCGCAACCAGACTATTGAGCAGAAAGCGTACATGTGAGAATGCACCTAAACGACTATCAGCCAGCATAAGGCTGGCTGATAGCATAACCGCAAAAAATAGCCGCAGCTGCAGAGAAGGTCCTCGACCAAAGATAGGTTTCATCCAATAGCCATCCTAGCGCTGAGCAAAGTGCCATGCATAGGGCACGACACGGCTTATTATTCTTCGCTAAACAGATCGCCACCGTGCATGTCGATCATTTCTAAGGCTTTACCACCACCACGAGCCACACAAGTCAGTGGATCATCGGCGATTACAACTGGAATACCGGTTTCTTCCATCAGCAGACGATCCAGATCTTTCAGCAGTGCACCACCGCCCGTCAGAACCATACCGTTTTCAGAGATGTCCGAAGCCAGTTCTGGCGGACACTGCTCTAGCGCAACCATAACTGCAGAGACGATACCCGTCAGCGGCTCTTGCAGCGCTTCAAGGATCTCATTGGAGTTCAGCGTGAAACTACGCGGCACACCTTCAGCAAGGTTACGACCACGTACTTCGATCTCTTGCACGTCATCACCAGGGTAAGCGGAGCCGATTTCGTGTTTGATCTTTTCTGCCGTTGCTTCACCAATTAAGCTACCGTAGTTACGGCGCACATAATTGATGATCGCTTCATCAAAACGGTCACCACCGATACGCACAGACGATGAGTAAACCACACCGTTGAGCGAGATCACCGCCACTTCCGTCGTACCACCACCGATATCAATCACCATTGAACCGGTTGGCTCAGAAACACGCAGACCTGCGCCGATTGCTGCCGCCATTGGCTCGTCAATCAAGTAAACTTCGCGCGCACCTGCACCCAATGCCGATTCACGGATGGCACGACGCTCAACTTGGGTTGAACCGCAAGGCACACACACCAGTACGCGTGGGCTTGGTTTTAACACGCTGTTGTCGTGTACTTGGCGAATAAAATGCTGCAGCATTTTTTCGGTCACGTAGAAGTCGGCGATCACACCATCTTTCATTGGGCGAATCGCAGAAATGTTACCTGGGGTTCTACCGAGCATCTGTTTTGCGGCATGGCCAACCGCTGCAACGGTTTTACCGCCACGGCCTTTGTCCTGACGAATAGCAACTACAGATGGTTCATCAAGAACAATGCCCTGTCCTTTGACATAAATAAGTGTATTGGCGGTACCTAAATCGATCGATAGGTCGTTAGAAAACATGCCACGAAGTTTTTTGAACATATTCTTCGTTCGTCCTGCAAGAAATGAGAAAAGGAAAATTGCACTAAATGTACCAATGCCTTGCCATCACAGCAAGGCGTTGATCCATAAACATGGACTGAAACACGCAATTTCTAACAGTTCTCTAACGGAATGAGAGAAATCTGGATCCATTGAGTGCTTAGTCATTAATTAGATTCGCGCCACCAGATCACTCGATCACTGCCGCGATACTGCCCAAATTGAACTCGACCTTGAGTGGAAGCTTTAAAATAATATTGCCAAGGCTGCCCTATTAATGTTTTTTCATCATCACGCTCAGCGAGCCACATCAAGTTATTGAGATCCAATACTGAATCAATCACCCCACGCGCCCCTGCGCCCGGTGCACTAAAACGAATGGTACTTTTTCCGTTGTTCAATTGAGCAGCCGGATGTTCAGCCAAGACTTGGGGAGGGACCGGTACCCCAGAAGTCAGCACCGTATAGTCGTTCGATGGCAGCGTAAAGTCCGAGATATCAGGTAATCTAGCGCAACTATCGTCTGTGGTGCGCACAAAACCATTACTGGTGTAATGCTCAACATAGATCGGTTGTTCCAGCGGTTGGGTTTCTGGCCCATACACATCTTGAATGACTAATTTGCCCCAATACAGTGGCATGGTTTGATCAATATTGCTAAAAACAAAACCTAGACAAGGAGAGGTGGCATCTAAGCGGTAGCAAACCCCATCCTGATCCGTTACGTTAGAGGCATTTAAGGTCAGATCAAACGCCGCCTTAAACACTTCCTTAAGCTGCACTGGTTTTTCATACCACACCCTTTCACCAGTTAAGACAATGCCACTGTTGTTTAATGCCTGTCTGCTGATGGGCGAAGTCTGCAGATTATCGAAACCAAGATTCACACCGTTTGCACTATCACTGTAAGTGCGACCATTCCATTGATTGTTATAACGCCACCAAGGGTCGATGAGATAGTTTTGCGTATCCGCATTATTGGCGGATTTAGGCTGTAAATAGAGTCCCGGACTATTGGAATACTCGAACGGCTGACCGAGATAACTAAAGGCATTACCGGTTTTACATGCCGCATCTAAGGTGACATTACTCATCGGAGATACCGAAAAGTAAGCGGGAATAAAGCGCCCAATCGATCCTGTTGACACAACCGCAATCGGTAGATTGGCGCTGGCTAAGTCAAGGCCAAGGTAATGGGTGGGGGCGACCAAAGAGAAATCAAACACCCCAACTTCACTCACTTTTTGCGCAATAGTCGTTGTACCCCCAAGTAGATGAGTGTATTCATTTACGCCTAACACACCCGACTGCCCTGCCGATGGCTGCACCAGAGTGTGTTGTAGCGCGATATTTTGTTGCTGGTAGTTATAAGCAGTTAAATTGTTTGTGAAATCATTATCTTCAATGGGCGCAGCAACAACGGCTCGAATATTCAGATCAAAGTTTTCATCGGCTCTCGCAAAAACATTACAACTGATATCTTCTGCAGAACATTGGCCATTTTGATGTGTCGGGTTATATGAATTATGAGCACTGAGTACCAATGCCCTAGGAACACGAATAAAGCTATCCTCTCCCTCCAAGAGCAGACCTTGCTCATCACCGCTGCCCGTGAAACGAGCATACAGAGCTAAACTACCCACTTCACGATAAGAGATCGGGAAACTCGCCTCACCATTTTGATTAAAGTTCAAACTTATCGAGGTCGCGTTATTTGCAGACTGACCAATTGGCGCTCCATTTACCCCCACAGTGACAGATTGGAATCCACTATTATTGGCCGTCGGATTGAGGTATTCACTCCAAAACGCCACTGTTTTTTTGACATTGCCAAAACTTGGTAAGCACTGCTGTGATGCATTATCTTTGCGTACCGCTTTAATGGTTCCCGTCACCGTCTGATTGGCATAAGAGTCTGGCACATCAACAATAAAGCCACTGTCGGCAAAGTTAACGGTGCAATTCGCCGTTGAATAGCGGTTGGGATTATTCGTATAGCTACACAGGTTGACCTGATACGGCTTACTCGTTGGCGTTGAACCAATGACATTTACCGTCACATTACCGGCAGTATTGCGTCGCAACTGAGTGGTGGCGATGCCATTAGTAAAGGTGACTTGCGAGCCACCAACCCATCCACCAGTCGCGTTTGGAAGTGAATCCGGTGACAAGGTTGCAGTGATAGGGCTTGTATAAAGTTGAGTACAATTTTCATCCGCACACGCTTTAATCGTCACATCAGAAGCATCGCAAGTGAGCCCTTGTTGAGGCAAAGTAAAACGGAAATGGTCAACTTGCGCCTCCACAGGTCTAGATTTCAACGCACACACTTTGAAGTTCTCAATTTCATGGTTATTGACCGATGCGCCTGTCGAGCCCGCGAGAGAAAGTAGAAAATCCGCAGGGGCAGCCCCTTGACTCGTATTACGTAGAACGTCATACCAATCGATCACGGTTTGCATACTACCGTTGACTGAACGATCAACGCGAACCCAAACCGCCCCGCTACTCCGAGAATCTATGGTAATGAAATAGCGATAACCAGGCCCTGCAACACTCGTATTTCGAACATCTAATTTAGGATAAATGTTTGCAGCGGTTCCCGTTAAATAACGATAACTTGCCGATTCCGAACCACGTAACGCAATGGCCTGAGAGCGAAAACCTGGCCCACCAGTACGACCTTCAATTGGGTTTGAAAAGTTGCCATATTCATCGAATCCCACGCCCAACCAACCACCGGCAAAACCTGGTTTTCTTGGGGAGGAATCCGTGCGTGGAGCGTAGCCCAATGAGCCACCAAAGCCCCCAGTTTTCGGGGTGATCGTTGCATCAGAGAAAATAACGGCAACACCATCAGCCCCTACACCGCTGAGGTTTGCCCAAGCGTAATAATCAAATTCGACGGTGACTATGTTGCCCGCTGCAGGAAATATTCTCTGGTAGGTTGCAGCTGTCGCTTGGTTATTCCGCGCCTCTGTCAGACGCATCCGGTTACTCACAATACTTGGCGTGAAATTCCCAGTACTGGTAAAAGGAACCCAATTTTGCCCAAGGGATGGGCGGTTAAAATCATCCTCAAAACAAGTTAAGCCTTGTTGCTGGTTTTGATTAATTTGAGTTTTACCTTCCATGAATAGCTCACGACTCGTAGTCCGGCCGTTGATGATGGAATCATCATTCAGTGTAAGTTTATTAGCCGTATAGATGTAGGCATTAACCTTAGTGGTGTTGTTTAGTGTTACGCTGCCGTAACTGATGATTGTCAAGTTTCCAGATCCAGAGACATTGATATCTGCACTATTCCAGTCTGAATAACCATAAACAAACAAACGAACATCGCCATCGACTTCAATCACACTCCTAGGGTTAAGCTGTAGGCTCTGTATCCAGTAATCGCCCGAAGAGAGTATGGCTTTTGCCCCCGACCCCATATCAAGAGCCCTGATTTTATATTCTGATTGGCCACTAAAGGTTAGCGTACAAGAGTCATATACTTGTATTTTACCGATATTAGTTTCGGTTAATGGTATATTTTGCCCACTAACGCACCAAGCAACCTGCATTCCATTATAACTTGATGTCTTAAAGCTATTTCCTCCATTCAAGTTCAATGAGGAAACGGTTGTGTTATCAACGCGACAAATACTGCCGTCACAGCCTCCACTTGGAGAGTAACTATTGATCGTGCAAAATTGTAAAGGCTTGCTCTGGGTTCCAGTAATCTTTGCTTCATTGTATTGTACAAATTGTGGATTCGGCGCGCTGCTACAGCTTCCGTGCCCTTGTGCAACGGCCGGAAAATAAATTGAGTTATCAATATCCTGAAATGCCAAGACATAAGCAGAGAGCAATCCCAAACCGCTCGCTAGCGTTTTGACTAACCACCTATTCACTCTTCACTCCTACTTCAATGATGCGCTGCAAGCTCCAATCTCCGACCTGACAATAGCCTGTAGCGGTTAGCTGATAAACTTCAAGCCCATTATCTAATGCCCCAAGATCGCGGCAAGTCACGGTTGCCTCACATTGCGCTAGCCCATCTCCAGTAAAATCGATAGTTTGGGGCGATGATAAGTAGCAACTGCCCGCACTCTTATTACTTTGATAAAAACGGCTCAATTCGATATTGAGTGCTGAACGTGCAGCCATTTCAGCTCGCGTCCCCAAAACCATAGACACCAATTGCTCACTATTACGTTCCTGATTGCGATTCGCGATAAGGGCCACAAACCCAACAACCACAATGATAAACACAACGAGGATCAAGGCACTGCCCTGCTGCTTACGGGGTGTTGTAGACCAAGGCATCATGATTAAACCTTACTTGCTCACCTTGTTCTGAAAACGTGAGCTCAATTTTCACTAAACCATTACGCTGCAACTGCGGTGCTAATACACTGAAATTCACCGCACTGAGCTGCTGCGCCATCAACACTCCATCGCCTAGATAAGTGGGAGATAATACGGGCCTGAACAAATCATAGTTAGCATAGCGATAAATGCGGTTGTCTTCATAACAATAGGCTACGGGCGTGGTATAGAAATAGACACGGCTAGCCGGTGACTGCAACACAAAGCGAGTACCCTGCTTCAATGACACATCAACCATGGTTTTATCTCGCGGTGGCGTAAAATCTACATTACTGAGCACCTCCGCCACTTGCCCAATAACGGGTAATACAGCAGCGCGTAACGCAAGCGGATCATTGGGGAAAACGACAAGTCGTTCGCCCGCATTCATGGCTTTCCCAATCGGTAATAAACGAAACTCACTAATGCTCGTGGTTGGGAAAGATTGGTAAATCGCGCTGTTCACAATCGGCAGAAATTCAATACAACCATTGGCAATCATGACACTATTGGGCACCGCTTCGCGCAGTTCTCGGCTTATGCGCTCAGTCACAAATCGACCTTGTTGGATTAAGGCTTCACGTGCGGTGGTATCGGCATAAATTCCCATCGCTTGCCCAGCAACATTGCCCAAAAACAAACCCACTATGCCAAGCAAAATAATGGTGATCACCATTTCAATCAGAGTGAAACCACGACTCATCAGTAGTTCCCCCGAATCGCCGTAAACGAATAAGGGTTACCTTGTGGATCATAAATCACGATCACAATACGTTTGTAGTGAGTGGCTGCGGTGGCGGGCACTGCCGAAAACTGCCCGTTGTTATCGGTTGCATAAAATACTTGTACCGAAACAGTAAAACGCGGGTATTCGCCGGAAATATCACTCCCCAGCACATCGGTAACAGAAATGGGCCGAGTCGTGATGTAGTCGTCCACATCATTAAATTCAGTGTTATTCATCTCTCCATCGTCACCAAGCTCAGACGGTGCAGTACAGTTTTTGCGATCTTGCATGGAGATGATGACACATTCAGGTAAGCCACCATTGGGGCCTGATTGCTGATCAAAATTGCGGCTTAAGATTTCATCTAACACTGCTCGCCCTAACTCGGCAGCCTTCACGGATAACACTTGTTCCGCAGTTTGCTGTGAGCGTGGATAAAGTGCTGTTGATACTCCAACCAAGGCTATACCTAGCACGACAATCACAATCACCATTTCAATTAAGGTGAAACCGCGCATGGCTCGGATGGCTTTAGCAGGCATAAATGTAGCCCTCGGTATTCACACAAACTTGGCGAGTTTCATTGCTAGAAATGCTGCTAATCTTCACCACACAACCTGAATGAGAACATTGAGCCGCACGTCCTAAACTATCGAAATCAAGAAAGGAGCTAGATCCTGAGCCAATTAAAGACAAGTTCACTCCATTCGCGGCGGCATCAACCAATGAGGGGTCAGAAGGATAACTAGGAAAAGTCGCCACACAATTACCTTGCGGCACTTGGGGAGAAACTTGCATCGCAGCTGCACTGGTGAGCAACCAGCGATTGCAATAACGCGTGCGCTGCATCGCGCGGTTTTGGGTTAAACGTAGCGAGGCCAAGACTTCACTTTGTGTAGCTACAACGGCAAATGAAGAAGGCCCTAGAAAACGGCTGGCAGCATAGGCAGAAAGTACCCCTAGTAGGATAATCACCACTACCAGTTCGATTAGGGTAAAACCTTGCGTTTTACCCTGACGTAATACAATCCTGCTTTGACGCATAGCGAATAATTCTTAACTCAAGCCGTTAGAGAACAAAGGCCAGACAAGCTGGCCTTTTTTAAATTAACAACCAGTAACAACAATAGTAGTTGTAGGTGCTGCACCCGAGTTAGCAGCCTGTTGATAATTGACATAGCAACCTGTTGTTGCAGTCCACCCAGTGGTAGTTTGTCCTTGGAATGTATATTGAATGCTATTATTACCAATCGCTGGCGAAACTTGCGACCAGTCTGTACTTAAGCCAACAACAGCCTCGCCAATACCATCTGCGGTTGCAGCTGGGTATCCAAACACAACGTCAATATTATCTACGTTACCTGTGTCAGCTGTTTCTATACCACTAATTGCAGCTCTTCCATAAACAATCCCCGCCGCACCATCAATTGCGCCTTTTAGGCCTTGCAGTGATGCCTCTCGCGCATCATTTTGCAGGTTTAAGAAACGTGGAGCTGCTGTCACGGCCAAAATACCGAGGATGACAATCACCACGACCAGTTCAATCAGGGTGAAACCGCCTTGTCTTTTCATTATTACTATCTCTCTCTAATGTGAATACGCAGAATTACTGCAAGGTTACGGTCACGCGACCAGTGTTAACTTCATAAACAAATTCATGTTGGCTGCCTTTTTCGTTCTGCACATAAGTACAGGTAGCAGCGCCCGCATCCGCTTTCGCCGAATACTTATAATTTGAGCTGTTGGCAGCCTCGGTTTCCGTGCCGACTTGTGGCGGGTTTTGCAGCAGATTTTTCATCAAATCAATACAAGACTCATCAGAAATCGTGGCGTAGTCTGTGTCATTCTTTTTAAGACCGATGGGATAACCATCGCGGAAGCCGCTGGTCGCCGAGGTCGTTAACCAAAAATCGACCCCATCATAATTCACATAGGGGTATTTGTTGGTCGTCAGAGTCGGTCTTGCTTGTGCTTCCCACTGTGCGCGGGCGGAAAGTACACCAGTAGCGAAACCACCCGCAACTCCTTCGATACTGGCTTTTTTTGCTTCATCGGTGACATCAAGAAAACGTGGCAAAGCCGCGACAGCCAGTAACCCGACCACCACAATAACGATCACCAATTCCACCAACGAGAAGCCTTGCTGCATTTTCTTCATACTTTTAACTCACTTACCTAACGTACGCCGTGCATTATACGCATAATTCCACACAATTCGGGGGAATAATGTCAGAATTTTCTCACAACAAAAAGTCGACATTGACCGCAAAGTGGCGACCTTTCAACTCAACACTGACCAAGGCTTCCTTTCCATATTGATATCGGCACTGGTAGCCATTTATTGAATTTGCACCATCAATAATCGGCAACAAATCCAACACTGTCACATCAGGGTAGAGTAACGTTAGCAATTTTTCACAATCAACATCTTGATCTTGCTTGGGAAATAACCAACCCGATGCTGACAGAGCTATCGTTTTGCCCTCAATTTGGATCTCAGATGGTTGCCCCTGTAAAAACCATTGCTGCTTATAAAGATTAGCACGATCGGTCATGCGCGTGCTGACCACTTCAAACGCGGTCGCAAACGTATTGCGTGACATTGTCTGCCACATGGAAAACAGCACACCGAGTAAGATAAACACTAACAGTGTCCATAAAATTAAGCGTGACCGTCCTAACCAATTCGCCATTATCGTCCTTTGATCGCATCCATCATGCCCCACATAGGCAGGAAAATTCCGAGCGCCAATACCAAAACCATAGCCGCAACAAACACCAACAGGATGGGTTCAATTCTCGCGGTCAGAGTTTTTAAATCGTAATCCACTTCGCGATCATAAAAATCCGAGACCTCAAGCAACAGCTCATCAATGCGTCCCGTCTCTTCCCCGACCGTGATCATTTGGATCACGAGCGGGGTAAAAATATTGACATTGATTGCCGTGACTGAGATCGAGACTCCGGATTCAATTTGGCTCTTCATCTCCAAAATTTTCTGTTCGAGATACTTGTTATCAATCGCCTCTGCGGAAAGTGCTAACGATTGGTTGAGCGGAACCCCAGCAGATAACATCAGCGAAAAAGTGCGTGAAAAACGCGACAGCTGGGCTCGATTCACTATCCCGCCCACAATCGGCATGCGCAGACGTAAATGATCCCATTTGATCCGCCCTTTACTGGTATTGAGCCATGCTCGAAAGGCAAACAGCCCCCCGACAATCAACCCAAGCAGTAATCCCCAGTAGTTCACAAAGAAATCGGAGGTCGCGATCAAAATGCGCGTAGGCAGTGGTAAATCAGCACCAAAACGGCTGAACATGCTGGTAAATTGCGGGATCACCTTTACGTTGAGGATAAACATCGCAATCACCACAAAGCTGATCACGAAGATCGGGTAGCGCATCGCGGTTTTGATCCGCTTACGTGTTTCAACTTCTTGTTCGTAGTAATTGGCAAGCTGCAGCAGCGCTTGATCCAAGCGGCCTGTGTTTTCGCCCACTTGGATCATGGATACAAATAACGGACTGAATACACCAGGATGCAACTGCATGGAAGCCGATAGGCTTCGCCCGTTAGTCAGCTCATTACATACCGCTTCAAGTGCTTCTTTCAGCTGCTTATTGTGGCAATTTTGCGTGAGTCCGCGCATCGAACGTAACAGTGGAACACCAGCTTTGGTGAGGCTAAACATCTGCCGACAAAAAATCACCAACACTTCCAGTGGTACTGCGGGTGTGAACAAAGCTTTCCAATCGACATCAAACAGACTTTTCGATGTGTCACCCAGGGTAATTGAGGTCGGTATGATGCCTTTATTAAACAGCATTTCTGCCGCGACCTCCTCTGTAGCCGCTTCCACAAACCCGGAAGCTTTACTGCCATCGGCATTGCGCCCCTGATAATTAAATGTTGCCATGTTTAACCCTACAGATAGATCGGCTCAACAACACCGGTGGCATCGCCTTCTCCAAGCGACATGACTTCATTAAGACTCACCACGCCTTGCAATGCCAATTCCATCGCCGAAGCCAGCAATGGCTTGTAGTTTGGATTACTGCGTGCAGCTTTCGAAAATGCCACTGCATCATTGGCTCGTAAACAATCCATCATAGGTTGATCGAGTTCGAGCATTTCAAAAACCCCAATCCGACCACGATAACCGGTCAAGTTGCAGTTTTGACAGCCTCGACCACGAACAAACGGAGCCTTAACTTGGTTAGGAAAGCGGGTAGCTAGCCATTGACATCGCGCTTCATCAACCTCGTCAGCCCCACTGCAATCTGGGCAAACTTTACGCACCAAGCGCTGTGCTACCACGGCACGTACCGCGCTCGCCACTAAGTAACCGGGTGCCCCCATATCAATCAAACGCAGTGCACTGTCCACGGCATCATTGGTGTGTAAGGTGCTTAACACTAAGTGGCCCGTTAACCCAGCACGCAGGCCGATTTCTACCGTCTCTTGATCGCGCATTTCCCCTACCAGAATGATGTCAGGATCTTGGCGTAAGAAGGTGCGCAGCAAAGTAGAAAAATCGAGGTTAATTTTCGAGTTAACTTGCACTTGGTTAACTCGGGAAATGCGATATTCGACAGGATCTTCCGCCGTAATGATTTTTTTACCTGAGGTATTGAGCTCACTCAAGGCGCCATACAAGGTGGTGGTTTTCCCCGAGCCAGTAGGTCCAGTAACCAAAATCATCCCATGCGGGCGCTTCAACTGATGGCGCAAACGCTGCAACAAATGAGGCGGAATGCCAGACTCTTCGAGTTTTCGCACTCCTGCCGATTGGTTTAATAGACGCATGACTACCGATTCACCATGCTGGATCGGCATGGTCGACATCCGGATATCCACGGATTGCCCCTTAACGCGGATATTAAATCGGCCATCTTGCGGTAAGCGTTTCTCGGAAATATCCAGATTCGCCATCAGTTTTAAACGCAGCACCAAGGCAGAAGCGATGTTGACTTCATGCAGTAAGGTTTCATGCAGCACCCCATCAATCCGCTGCCGTAAGCGCAGCACATTGGCATCTGGCTCGATATGTATATCCGAGGCGCCAACTTGAATCGCATCTTCAAACAGTGAATTGATCAGTTTAACTACCGTCACTTCATCACTGTCAGAATCGGTGATCTCAACATCAAAGGTATCGTTGGTTTGGTGCTCGGCATGTAACTGTTCGGCAAACGAAACAATTTCTTTGGTGCGGCGGTAATAGCGGTCAAACCCATCCACCAACTGCTTTTCAGGGGCGATGACAAACTCAAAACCGTACTCAGGCAACTGGTTCAGTAACGCTTCTTGAGCAAACAGATCCGCCGGATCGCTCATCGCAATACGCAAAGTGTCACCACTGCGCCCAATCACCAATGCCCGCAAGCGCCGAGCATGCACTTCTGGCAACAACGGAACCGCATCAATATCTACATTGGCACGGCTGAGATCAATCACAGGAAGGCCAAGTTGCTGCGCCAAAAAGTTCAGCAATTGGCTTTCAGTTAAGAAGCCAAGGGTAATTAAGCTGTCGCCTAAACGGCGACCGTTTTTTTTCTGTGCATCCAGCGCTTGTTCAAGCTGCGCCTCACTGACAATGCCTTCTTCAACTAACAGGTCTCCAAGGCGTTTTCGCAGTTTATTAATTGGCACCTTGTGTCTCCTGTAAGCGGGTCAGTAATTTCAATCGTTGTTGAATAAAGGCTTGAGATTGGTTTGATAGCCCCACTTTACTCAGCGCTTGCTGATAAGCATGTTGTGCTGCAGACCATTGCAAAGCGCGCTCCTGTTGGATAGCTAACCCAAGCCACCAACGGCCATTATTGGGATCTTGTTCAGTCAATTGCTGATAGCTTTGCAAAGCCATCTCATCTTGTTTGGTTTTCTGAGCTAAAGCCGCACGTAATGATAAATAGTCCACCGAAGGTTGAGGAGGCAGGTGAGCCAGTGGCACCAAGGCTGCGGCATCTTGCTTCTCTTTCACTAATAGTCGAGCTAAAGCTAAACGCAGCACTTCCCCATCAGGATTGCGCTCAATTCCTGCTTGCATCAAGTCAAAAGCTTTACGTCCATCCCCTTTACCGTAATAGAGTGCTGCCAGTTTTTGCCGAGTGCTTTCATCCTCTGGGGTATAACGCAGGGCTTCTCCATACGCTTTCACAGCAGCTTGAAAATCATTACTCTCCATTGCTTTTTGTGCTCGTTGCAGTGCTTTTTGTGCCAACTGCTCAGCGGTTAATTCCACTTGCTCAACAATCATGACCGGCTGCGTGGTGGGCTGTTCCGCAAACTCAGACTCTTGCACACTCGGAGTATGATTCGCCGCTAGCGCAAGGCTTGGGGCAACGTTAGTGGGTTGAGATACCGATTTTTCTAGCTGAGTGATTGGCTGCACTTTGGGTTGTGCTACCGCGAGTGTTCCATTTTTTTTCGGCTCACTTTTTTTAGATTCACTCTGACTAAACTCACTCTTCGCCGGAGCTGTATATAAAGCAATGGTTTGCTGAGTTGTTTTTTGGGTCGGTGAGGGCAACGATGCTTCGGGATCTATTGTACTGGTTGTTGGAATATCGACCGATTGCAAGGAAACTGACCATCCGCCAACCGCTAAACTGACACCAAACCCCAGTATTGCCCACAACCAAGCAGGGCGGGATTTGGCGGATTTGACATCAATGCGCTCAATGCTCGAAAGACGAGAATGACTGGGTTTGGCACTTTTGGCCAAGGCTTGATTCACCACACTCATGGCTTACTCCATCCCCACAGCACTGGGGTTTTAAATCTAGGTTTGCAGCTGTCATAGGTATCATGGATAGCGGCAAACAAGTGAGACTGGCTGACCAATGGACTCTGTTCATAGCAAGCCAGTAACAGCGCTTTATGACAAATTTGATTGATCAATCGCGGGATCCCTTGTGAGGCACGCCATACCGCTTTTTTCAACGCCGGATTAAATAATGAGTAGGGCGCTTTGGCTTTGTTTAAGCGGCTCTCGATATATACATCGGTTTCCTCGGGATTCAGTGGGCGTAAATGAGCATTAAAAGTGATGCGCTGCCGCAATTGACGCAAGTGGTGCTGCGCTAAACGAGTATCCAACTCCGGCTGACCAATCAACACGATTTGCAGCAGTTTGGTCTGTTCTGTTTCCAAGTTACCAAACAAGCGGAGTGTTTCTAGCGCTTCATCAGACAGAGCTTGTGCTTCATCCACGAGGGCGACAATGCGCTTACCTTGCTGATGCAGCTCAATCAACCGGGTTTGAATCTGCTCCACAATACGCACCGCCGAATGCACTTCCAGTTGCAATTCGGCCGCCACCGCTTGGCGTAACTCCTCCCCACTGAGCATGGGATTAGGTAGATACACCAAGGCCACATCATCACCTAAGTGAGTCAACAGCATCCGACACACCATGGTTTTTCCCGTTCCCACTTCTCCGGTTAGCTTACTGACCCCTTCCCCCATTTCGATGGCCGCACTTAACGTCTGAATCGCTTCAAAGTGCGGAGCTAACCCCAGAAACAACTCGGTATCCGGAGTGAGATGAAAAGGCAGTTGATCCAGACCAAAGTGCGATAAATACATACACTACTGATTATCAGGGAACCATTCCTGCAATAAATTGCGAGAACGTTCCAACTCTTTTTGCCAAGTATTGACACCGACTACGGTCGGTTTGAGCAAAATCACCAGCTCGGTTTTTTGGGTGAGCTTAGTCGTGTTACGGAATAGATGGCCTAATGCTGGCACATCCCCCAAAAACGGCACTTTGGAGACTTGGTCAACGGTATTGGATTTCATCAAACCACCAATGACCACCACATCCCCATCTTTAGCACGGATCACCGAATCCGATTCACGGATTGAGCTTCTCGCTAATGGCAGTTCAATCTCTTCACTTCTATACACAATTTTCTTAGTCTGCTGCTCAACCTCTATCACCGCTGGGTGTACGTGCAGCAGCACGTTGCCTTGGTCATCAATTTGCGGCGTCACATCCAATGAAATTCCGGAGAAGAAAGGCGTCAGGGTTATATCGGGAGAAGCTTGCGCGTTATCCCCAGTGCCAACAACGCTAGATAAATCCGTTACATAGAACTCATCGGTGCCTACTTTGATCACCGCTTTCTGGTTATTGGAGGCGGTCACTCGTGGGCTAGAGAGCACATTTAAGTCCCCCTGCGTTGCCATAAAGCTGATCACCGCATCGAAACTGCCACTGGAAATCACCAGATTGGATTGCCCCCCCAATAGTGTTCCGATGGCATCCAAGCCGGGCAATACGGCACTGATCGGATTGCCACTCGCATCTTTGCTAATGGTTCCAGTGCCAATTTGGTAATTGGTGCCATTTGACGTGAAAGCTTTGTTCCAGTTGATCCCTTGTTGATAACCATCACTAAGGGTGACTTCAAGAATTTTCGCCTCAAGGATCACCTGTCGATGCATACGCTGTTGTGAGATCCCCAAAAACTCGGTGACTTGACGAATCTCATCTGGATAGGCACGTAGCGTTAACACACCCGCTTGTGGGTTGGCGATCACCGCTTGTCCGCCAGTGCTTCCCAATAATTGACCAACGGCTTTCTCTAACTGAGGCCAGAAGTCGCTCTCGTTGGTGGTTTCGATCTCCGTGCCTCCACGCGTATTCGACGTAGAATTGGAATCTGAATTACCTGAGTTATTATTCGAGGAAGAACTATTACTCGAAGAGTCTCCGCCACTGGAATTGTTGGTATCAGTGTTGGTGATCGTCCCCGTCGTGATTGAGGTCAACGAACGCCCAGTACGCTTAAACTGCAGATAATCCACCGGGATCGTGACAGTACGCAAACCAGCCGGATAAACCTGAATCACTTTGCCTTCTTTGACCAGATCAAAACCGTACAAGTCACGCACCACCGTTAACACTTCATCTAAGGTCACATCGGTAAGATTGAGGGTAATACGCCCAGTCACCGCAGGATGAATAGCCGCGCTGTATTCAGTGCCTTGCACTAAGCTTGCGAAAAATGCTTTGGCTTCCACCTCTTTAGCTTGTACTCGAAAGCGCTGTAAGGTTTTCGGCTCACTGGTGGGCGTTCCATCCATATCAGGCATCAGATCCGCTTCAACTGATGGAGGAAGCTGATCAATCTGACGACTGCCAATCTCATTAATCGATTGATTAAGCGCTTGCTTGACTTCTACGGGCTCACGATGCCCCATAGAGCATCCCACTAAAGAAGTCACCACTGAAGCGAGTACGATTTTGCGCATAGGACTTTATTACCTTATTTTTTTATATCGAGCGTGAAGAGCGCCAATTGCCACTCTTTTCCTGCACGGGTGATTTTCACCTGATCGGGCTGGATCGCCGCTACGCGATAACCATTGATCACATCGCCTTGTGCCACCACTTTTTGATCCACAATCGCATAACAACTACGCCCTTGTGCACAGACGATACTTTGCAAAGTCGGTACAGGGTAAGTCGGCTTCGTTTTTTCCGTTTTCGGTGCACTTTTTTCCCAGCCTAACGGTGCGGTAGGATCTTCAGTGGCATAACTGTTGGCCGCAACCATGAGCAGCAAAAATATTGCATATCTAGCCACCGATGAACTCCTCTCGACTGCCCAACGTATAGACTTCGAGCCTCACCCGAGCCTCGGGATAGCTTTCTACCTGATACTGGAAGCTTCGCCAGTAATATTTCACAGGTAAGGCTTCCAAAGCCTGCAAGTAATCCCGAATCGCAAAATACGATCCAGTAAACTCCATACGTACAGGATGTACATAGTATTCCGACTCCACTCCCGGCTCACTTGAACGAACAACCGGTTCTGCGGGCAACGACTCTAAAGCCACCAAATTTAATGTCTGACCTTGTCTGAGCACGCTTTCCAGTAAGTTAGGCATATCGGAAGGTGCTACCATCGACGTCATCTGCTCAGCCAATTGCAGCGAAAGATCTTGGCTTTGCCGTGTTAATTGGCCCAGCTCCACATCCAGCTCCTGATCGGGATCCTTAGCGAGCCTGGCTTGTAATGCCATGATCTCACCTTGTAGCTGTTGGTTATTTGAGATGAGATTTTGAATTTGCAGTTGACGAGCATGACTCTGTTTAAGCGTTGGCTCAATTAACCCTATCACCAGTAACATCACTACCAGCACCGTGCCACACAATGCAATCAACACTTTCTCTCGTTGTGAAAGAAGAGAAAATTTACTCTCCAGTGTCTGCCAGCGAGAACTCATTTCATTTCTCCTCGCTGAGTATTCAATTCAAAGGTGATCATGTCCTGCTCATTACGGCCGATCTTCAATTGCTCAAAGCTTCTGCCCATCAAATGTAATTCTTTTTTGAACTGATTAATCCAGTTAGGGATCGCTGCGGGATCGCGAGCAACGCCTTGCACATTGAGCTGCACCGCATTCAAGGTAATACGGCTTAATGAAATATCACTGCGTGCCAATTGAGACAAGGCATTCAGCACCCCTGAATACCCCGCTTGCTGCGCAACATCAAACTGACCAATCGCCGTTTGCGCTTGCTGTTTTGCCGCAATCTCTTTCTTCAATCGCTCAATCGCTGCCAACTTTCCTGCCGAAGGTATATGCTCAGCGACCTGTCGACGTCGATTTTCCGCCTGTTCTACCAAATCTTGATTTTGAGTTTGTTGCTCTTGTAACTGATGATTGGCACGCCAGTTTTGGTATCCGGCTCCGGCATAGCCAAGCAGCAGCACGGCGCTCAATGCCAACCAAACTAGCAGCAGATTCGTTAACGTAAACTTGTCTTGTTTCGGCTTGAGATGATCTTGATAGAAGTTAATCGTTTCATGCGGAACATCACGGGCATAACGCGCCAGTTGCTCACCACATAAGACATTCGCTTCGCCGTCAAGCCCTGAGGCTCTGACACTTAAGCGCTCATTGAGCCCTTCAATGAGCGCTTGTCTATCCTCGCCATCACAGCAAACTTTCAGTTGCTGTAAAGAGCCACCTTTCAACTGCGCGGAGAGATAATCAATCGAGCGTTGCAACTCCAACGCCAAGCCATCTAACTGCAATGCACTCACTGCATTGTCAGTCACCGGGGCAGAAATTCCACGCAAAGTTCGTTGAAAACTGCACTGGCGCTCCACAAAAGCGTCCAGCTTAAAGCTGCCCCCCATGCTTCGGTGCAGCAATAGGAAATGGCTCAGTTCTCCAGCGGCCAATCCCCACACCGCTTGTTCTGGAATAATTCGACCTAACGATAACCCTGCGCTTAACACCATATTTTGTAACTCAAGTATGGCGCGCTTACTGATCACATAGGCTTGAACCTTGCCACTGCCTGGTAGTGGATGGGTATCCGCCACTACATCAGTGACTTTTTCACTGAGCATATCTTTAAGCAAGAAGGGCAATGCCGCCGACCACTCTTCACGCGGCACGCTAGGTTGTTCGATTTGGTATGTCTGATAAAGCTGAGAATGAAGAACAAGATGAAGCTGTACATCTTGAATTGCATGCTTTTGTAGAGTCTGAACCAGAACGGACTGCCAATTCTGTTGGTTCACAGGTTGAGGAGGGATAGGTTTAAGATCGTCTGCGGTAAAAAACAGGCTTTCTGGCTGCACAACCACATACAGCGGCCGTGTAGCTGCTTTAGGGGCGATCAGTTTTTCTATCCAACTCGGTTTATTCATTCTCTAACCACTACTATTTAGTTCGCCATCGATTACGTTTGCCGACCGAGGTCGAAAACAGGCGCTGAGGTCGATTAAGCTGCTTGGAAGGCACTGGGGGTAACATTTGTTGTTCATCATCAAATAAACGCCCTTGTACGCCACTTACCCCCAACAGTTGTAGGGTTTGCCACTCTTGGGCCGTTTCCACCCCAACTGCAATAACCTCTGTTTGTATCCCACCACATACACCAACCAAACTGCGTACAAACAGCTGGTTTTCATGGCGTTGGTCAATTTTCTTAATCAAACTCCGATGAAGTTTAAGATAGTTGATTTTTAAGTCTTTGATGTAGTGAGTGCTGACGATGGTTCGCCCCGCTTGCCCGACTACGATCTTACATCCTAACCCTGCCAACATACGGATGATTGGACGCATATAGTCCAAATGCTTGATCAAATGAGCTTCAGCAAACTCAAAAGATAATGCAGAGCGAAGATAAAAAGGCATCTGCATCAATTCGTTACGAATCCAGCGAGCATACCGTTTATCACTAAAGGGAACAACGTGTAAGTTTACCGACAGCGGTTCAATCCGTTCCGATTGTTTGAGAAAACTTACCACTGAACTGAATACCACGCGATCTAACATGGCTTCATAACCTACGGTTTCTAAAGCAGAACTAAAGCGCGAAGCTTTAAGAAGGCCTTGCTGGGGATCTTGGATTCGAGCAAACAACTCATAGTGAATAAACTCACGCTCACCACTTTCTGCCATCAAATAACAAGCCTGGCGATACAATAGAATGCCTTCTGGGTGTAACGCTTGCTCAAACAGAGTACGCCAACGGACACTGCCGCGATCTTCCTGCAATTGTTTAGGCTTTTGGAAGCGACTCCAAGCATTGATACCCTGCAATTGAGCACTTTTCAGTGCTGTTTCCATTTCATCAATAATGCGTCCCCGCCGCTCACCTTCCTGATACATGGTGACGCCAATATGGAACCAGTTTTCTTGTAATAATGGCTCCGGTGGAGTAATCCGCTCAATCAACTTGATGGTTTGCGTCGCGACTTGAGCAACATCTTTACTGCCTTGATGAGGGATAAATAGCGCAAAAACATCATCGTAGTAACGAGAAAGAATGGCATCGGGGTAACGTTGCACAATATTGGAGAGACATTCTCCCACTTCGACAATAAATTCATCCACGCTACGTTTCGGGCTTTCTTCGCGAGCGGAGTCAAGATCATCCACACGCAGCATCATTACCCCACCATGAGCACCACTTTCCAATAAAGCGGACTCCAGTTTGCTGTCGTACAAAACTCGATTGGCAGTCCCCGTCAGTTGATCTAAGAAAGTTTGGCTGCGAATAAAGGTGTCAAAGCGACTTCGCTCTTGCCGTGCATCTTGTAGCTCTTCAATTAAGCGATCCAAGGCTTCACTCGCGGTATAAGGCCATTCACGCGGATCGCCTTTCGCATGCTGCTCAACTCGCCCAGCGAGAATCATCCTGCCTCGCTCTTCAAGCAACTCCGAGCCTAACAGTTGTTCTTTTAACCACTTAAGACCTCGAATCAGAAAAAAAACAATCAACAACACGGCTAGCGTAGTAGACCACATCGCTTGCAATGAATAGTTGTAACTGAGGTAAGGCGGAACAGCTTTAAAATGCATGACATAACCGGGATTACGCTTTAACGGCAATGCGACTTGATAGAGACGTGCGGTTTCAATGGTATTGGCGGTATCTTTAAAACGATAAACCGTACCCGCTTCAGAGGTGAGCTGCATTTCAATAATGCCGCCGGCTTGCAGCATTTTGGGCATCCAACGCTGCATGGAGTAGGCGGCATCAGGATCTTCCATTTCTTTATCAACCACTTCAACCACACCTTGTAGGTAATGGTTAAGGTATTCTTGACCAAGGCGTTGAAAAGATAAGGTTCCACCGAGGAACAGAATAAACATGGCGCTAATCACCGTCATAGTCACAAACGCAACTAGCCGAGTGCTCAGTTTTAACGTCGGTGTGTACCTCATCTGTGCCACGTTCCTTATGTGCGCCGCGATCTATTTCTCAAAGGCGAGAAGTTTACATTAAACAATTGAGATAACTATATAAAAAAGCCGCGGGATCCGCGGCTTTTTTCGTCATTAGCAATTCTAGAATGGGATGTCGTCATCAAAATCCATCGGCGGTTCATTGTACTGCGGCTGAGCGTACTGTTGAGGTGCCGCCTGTTGCATCGGTTGATGCTGCTTAGCCGGCTGCTGAGGTTGTCCCCAACCACCTTGCTGTGGTGCATTCATGCCGCCCTGTTGAGCTGGCATACCACCTTGTTGAGTGCGGCCACCCAGCATCTGCATGATGCCGTTGTAACCTTGTACAACCACTTCCGTTGAGTAGCGATCTTGGCCATTTTGATCTTGCCACTTACGTGTTTGCAGCTGCCCTTCAATATAAACTTGAGAACCTTTACGCAGATACTCACCAGCCACTTCTGCCAGTTTTCCGTATAGAGTCACACGGTGCCATTCCGTTTTCTCTTTCTGCTCACCAGTGGTTTTGTCACGCCAAGTTTCGGAGGTTGCGATGGTGATGTTCGCCACTGCGCCGCCGCTTGGCATATAACGCACTTCAGGATCTTGGCCTAAGTTACCAATCAAAATTACTTTGTTCACGCCACGGCTTGCCATGTTTTGCTCCGTAATCAAGTCATGTCTATCAATTTCAAGTAGTCGGCAAGGATAACACCGTTTTGCCGCCCGAACCAATCGAATTCCCCCATTCTCACTACCGCGTGAACCGTTTCACTCTTCCTGCTTGCCTATTTTTAAGAGTAGTTCACCGAAATAACCCGCTGATAAACCTATCGGTTACTTCATCTATTGAGATGCTCCGCAAACTGTTTGTATCACATAGCACCTAAAATAATTTTTCGTCATATTAAGTACACTGTTTCATATCAACTGGGTATGTTATTCATCATGCACCGAACCAACTACGCACGCACTATTTACTTGCTCACCACTCAGCCTCAAACATTGGAACCTGGAATTCAATCAGCAATCACACAGCTAAACCTTCCCGTGCCGATTATTGAGCCAGAGCGATTATTGCGCGAATATCAATCCGACAAACACAAAATTTTGCTGCTTAATCATGCAGAAAATAACCAAATCCGCCAACAGCTTGGCCCGCTTAAACTGACCAATCCCTATTTTGAAACCATTCTATTTAATGTGGACAAGCGGCTCAGAACCGAAGATTTACTCACTTTTGGTAACCTTAAAGGGCTGTTTTATGCCAACGAAGATACGGGGTTTATTGCACATGGGCTTGGAGAGATCATCAATGGTCAAAACTGGTTACCACGCCATGTGAGCAACCAGCTATTACACTACTATCGTTACGCATTCCAAACTCACCAGACTCAGGCAACGGTTGACCTTACCGCTCGTGAAATTCAAATCCTGCGCTGCTTACAAACTGGCGCTTCAAACATGCAAATTGCCGAGAGTCTGTTTATCAGTGAGTTCACAGTAAAATCTCATCTATATCAAATATTTAAAAAATTGAATGTAAAAAATCGAGTGAAGGCGATTGCTTGGGTCAATCAAAATTTATTGTGAAAACACAACACATTGAACCCCATGCTTTTTGACTAATTTTCTGCGCCAAAATGTAGTAACAATGCGACTACACACACATTTTTTTTGCCGATAACACCAACGTAATGCAGTCCTCAATAAGAAGTGGTAGAGTCGGCAAAAAATTTCTCCCTCGCACACCATAGAGCAAAATTATGATTAAGAAGTGTCTATTTCCGGCAGCTGGCTACGGAACGCGATTCCTACCAGCAACGAAATCAATGCCTAAAGAGATGATGCCCGTTGTCAACAAGCCATTGATCGAATACGGCGTTGATGAGGCAATTCAAGCAGGTATTACTGGTATGTGTATTGTGACAGGTCGTGGTAAACACTCGATCATGGATCACTTTGACATGAACTACGAGCTAGAGCACCAGATCCGTGGCACCAACAAGGAAGAATTGTTGGGTGATATCCGTAAAATCATTGAAAGTGCTAACTTTACTTTCATTCGCCAACGCGAAATGAAAGGTTTGGGTCACGCTATTTTAACGGGCAAAGAGCTGGTCGGTGATGAGCCGTTTGCCGTGGTTTTAGCGGATGACTTGTGTGTCAATGAACAGCAAGGTGTCTTGGCACAAATGGTCGCACTGTACAAACAGTTCCGCTGCTCTATCGTTGCGGTACAAGAAGTCCCTGAAAATGAAACCCACAAATATGGTGTGATTGCCGGTGAGATGATCAAAGACGATCTGTTTCGCGTGGATAACATGGTGGAAAAACCAGAACCGGGTACCGCGCCAAGTAATCTTGCGATTATCGGACGCTACATCCTAACTCCGGATATTTTTGATCTGATTGAACAAACGGAACCAGGCAAAGGTGGCGAAATTCAAATCACTGACGCTCTGCTGAAACAAGCTAAAGCAGGTTGTGTACTCGCCTACAAATTCAAAGGTAAACGCTTTGACTGCGGTAGTGTAGAAGGCTATATCGAAGCGACCAACTTCTGCTACGAAAATATGTACAAGAAGAATGACCAAAAAGTTGAACTTGCCAAGCAATCAACGCACAAAGGTCAGTAATTCTTAGTTAAAACGTGATTTTCAAAGCCAATGGGTAACGCTATCCATTGGCTTTTTCATTTTCAAGATAACTGTTTTTTTATCCAGTATTCACTTGCACTTTGTTCACGCTATGTAATACTTGCTGCACTTCGTTTAGCAAAGAGCAAACCACAGATGGACAAAATCGAAGTACGCGGCGCTCGTACCCACAACCTCAAAAATATCAACCTGACCATTCCTCGTGACAAGCTGATTGTCATCACTGGCCTTTCTGGCTCAGGTAAGTCATCTCTGGCTTTTGATACGTTATATGCAGAAGGCCAACGACGTTATGTCGAGTCCCTTTCAGCTTACGCGCGTCAATTCCTTTCCCTAATGGAAAAGCCGGATGTTGACCACATTGAAGGGTTATCGCCCGCGATTTCGATTGAGCAAAAGTCCACTTCCCATAACCCACGCTCTACCGTTGGGACTATTACGGAAGTGTACGACTATTTGCGTCTGCTTTATGCCCGAGTCGGCGAGCCACGCTGTCCTGAGCACCAAGTGCCACTCAAAGCACAAACGGTAAGCCAAATGGTCGACAAGGTTCTGGAGTTGCCCGAAGGTAGCAAAATGATGCTGCTGGCCACCATAGTCAAAGAGCGTAAAGGCGAACACGTTAAGACATTGGAAAACTTAGCGGCTCAAGGATTTATTCGTGCACGGATCGATGGTGAAACCTGCGACCTTACCGATCCACCAAAACTCGAACTGCATAAGAAACACACCATTGAAGTAATTGTCGACCGTTTCAAAGTGCGCAGTGATCTGCAGCAGCGCTTGGCCGAGTCCTTTGAAACAGCCTTAGAACTTTCCGGCGGAATCGTGGTGGTAGCGCCTATGGAGGGTGAAGGCGAAGAGCAGATTTTCTCAGCCAACTTTGCTTGTCCACATTGTGGTTACAGCATGCGCGAGCTTGAACCGCGCCTGTTCTCTTTCAACAACCCAGCCGGTGCTTGCCCAACCTGTGATGGTTTAGGAGTACAACAGTATTTCGATCCAGATCGAGTGATCCAAGATGCCAACTTAAGTTTGGCGCAAGGGGCAATTCGTGGCTGGGATCAAAAGAACTTTTATTATTTCCAGATGCTGACTGCGCTGGCTGAGCACTACGACTTTGACCTGCACACGCCCTTCAATAAGCTGAGTAAAAAGATTCAGGACATCATCCTACACGGCTCTGGCCGTACCGAGATTGAATTTAAGTACATCAATGATCGCGGAGATATCCGCCTCAAAAAACATGCTTTTGAAGGCATTTTGCATAATCTGGAGCGCCGTTATCGCGATACTGAATCCAATTCTGTGCGTGAAGATCTCGCAAAATACATCTCCAACAAACCTTGTGGTAGCTGTGATGGCACACGTTTGAAAATTGAAGCACGCAATGTGTTTATCAATGATACTGCGCTGCCGACCATTGTTGAGCTGAGTATTGCCGACGCGCTGACGTTTTTCCAAGAGCTGAAACTCGAAGGTCAACGTGCACAAATTGCAGAAAAAGTGATGAAAGAGATCAATGATCGTCTGCAATTTTTGGTCAACGTGGGCCTCAACTACTTAAACTTGTCACGCAGCGCCGAAACCCTCTCCGGTGGTGAAGCACAGCGCATTCGATTAGCAAGCCAGATCGGTGCAGGGTTAGTTGGGGTGATGTATGTCCTTGATGAACCCTCGATAGGTCTCCACCAACGTGACAACGAACGTTTGCTACAAACCCTGACCCACTTACGCAATCTCGGTAATACCGTTTTAGTGGTTGAGCATGATGAAGATGCGATTCGTATGGCGGATCATGTTATCGACATTGGCCCAGGTGCAGGAGTACACGGAGGCATGGTGGTTGCCGAAGGTAATGTCGATGAAATTATTGCCAACCCGAACTCATTAACTGGCCAGTATCTCAGTGGCACGAAAAAAATTGCCGTACCAACTGAACGAACGCCACGCGATAAGAGCAAAACCGTTGAACTGAAAGGCGCGGTAGGGAATAACCTGAAGAATGTCGATTTGTCGATCCCTGTCGGTCTGTTTACCTGTGTGACGGGCGTTTCGGGTTCCGGTAAATCAACCCTGATCAATGACACCTTCTTTAAGATCGCACATACTGCACTCAATGGCGCCACGACCGCCACACCAGCACCTTATCGTGCGATCCAAGGCCTAGAGCACTTTGACAAAGTGATCGATATTAATCAGAGCCCAATCGGCCGCACTCCCCGCTCCAACCCCGCAACTTACACGGGCATCTTTACCCCGATCCGTGAATTGTTTGCCGGAACGCAAGAGTCACGCTCTCGTGGTTATCAGCCAGGTCGCTTTAGCTTCAACGTGCGTGGTGGGCGCTGTGAAGCATGTCAAGGTGATGGTGTGATCAAAGTTGAAATGCACTTCTTACCGGATGTGTATGTTCCGTGTGATGTCTGTAAAGGCAAACGCTATAACCGTGAAACGTTGGAAGTTCGTTACAAAGGTCGCACCATTGATGAAGTGCTTGAGATGACCGTAGAAGATGCACGTGAATTCTTTGACCCAGTTCCAGTGATTGCGCGTAAACTGCAAACACTGATGGATGTCGGGCTGTCTTATGTTCGTCTCGGTCAATCAGCAACAACGCTCTCCGGTGGTGAAGCGCAGCGGGTGAAGCTAGCGCGCGAGCTTTCCAAACGCGATACTGGCAAAACCTTATATATCTTGGATGAGCCAACCACGGGACTACACTTCCACGATATTCAACAACTGCTTACTGTACTGCATCGCCTACGTAATCATGGCAACACGGTCGTGGTGATAGAACATAACTTGGATGTGATCAAAACCGCGGATTGGATTGTCGACTTAGGCCCAGAAGGCGGCCAAGGTGGGGGGCTAATTATTGCAGAGGGAACTCCAGAAGATGTGGCGCAGGTCGAAGCTTCGCACACCGCACGCTTCCTCAAGCCTTTGTTGAATTAGAAAAAAAGGCTAAAGTATCGAAACCAGCGAACTCTGCGCTGGTTTCTTTTTTAAGGTGAACTGCATGGCAACTTTGCTATTAAGTGGGACCCGGTTAGAGCCACATACGCCCAGCCTTCCACTCAATAAACCGTTTCTTTTCTCATTAGCAATTTTGTACCTCGTTGCTATGCATTTCTTCATGCCCAATCCAGGCGGAGCTGGGCTCGCTCTCTCCTTTAACAATACCACGTGGATCGCCCTGAGCATTACCTTAGCGATTGGTTTATATCAGCTTGCCAACAACCAAGCTCTCCGCTATTCAAAGCTCACCATAGGATTGTGGCTTAGCTGTACCTTGTTAACTTTGCCGATTTTTTACTCAAATGCCGATGGGGTAAATGTGCTCAGTCGTTTAGTCGGCCTATGGACCGGATTTACCCTGTTTGTTGTGCTGCAACAATTTCGGTTTAGCAACAAGCATAAGCAACGTTTACTTTGGTTCATCTTGTTAGCGACTCTGATTGAGGCTGTGATTGGACTTATCCAGTATTTTTGGTTAGCGCCGGGCAATCCGTTTGGTTACGACACGACTGCCAATCGACCGTATGGTATTTTTCAACAACCCAACGTAATGGCGAGTTTCCTCGCGACCGGCTTAGTAATCTCAGGTTACTTATTGGCAAGGCAACCTGAAAAGTACGACTCTCCACTGAGCAAAATCGGCATACTTTACTTAACACCACTACTTACAGCACCTCTTTTAGTGGTACTAGCCTCGCGCACCGGATGGATTGCCAGTGTCTTGAGCATTGCTTTAGTCAGTCCTTATCTTTATCGATTCGCATCACGCCAACGCTTTAATCTCTGGCTTTTGGCTATTGCATTAGGTATTGGCGCCGGATTTGCAGCCATGTACAGCCAAGGAACATCTGGTTTTGTGGAAAACAAAACCGATTTAGAAAGCCCACGGCGCTACACTTTTCCACAAACCATCGACATGATTACCGAGAAGCCATTTACCGGATACGGCTATGGCGCGTTTGAAGCGCAATATCTGCTTTACACGGCACGTCAGCACCAATTAAACAGTAGCTATCCTCCTGGATTAGCCTCGATGGATCACCCACATAATGAGATTTTGTATTGGGGCGTTGAGGGAGGTTTACTGCCTGTGCTAGGCATATTGCTCGCCGCCTGTCTATGCGCTTTACGTATCTATGCCGCCAAGCGGGGTACTCGCTTAGCCATGTTAGCTCTGTTTGTACCAATCGCTTTACACGCTCAATTAGAGTATCCGTTTTACCACTCAGCCATTCACTGGGTCACGTTTATTCTCTTGATTTATTGGGTTGATCAGCGGGTGGCTCGCTATCGTTTGGCACATTTTTCAACACTGAGTAAGTCTTTGCTACGTATTACGAGTCTGGTCTTGCCGATTGTGACTAGCCTGTATATGGTCACCGCGCTACATACTAACTATGTGCTCACTCAGTTTGAAAAATCGCAACCGCGCGATCCTGAACTCCTCAAGCAAGTCACCAACCCCTTAGTCTGGCAAGATCGATTTGATTGGGATGTCTACAGCACCTATCTACAACTTGGATTGTATGAGCAAAAGGCAGAGCTCATTCAACCTTATGTAGATTGGTCATTGCGGGTGATTCAACACACACCACGCCCAGCCTTCTATACCAACCTGATCTTAGCCTACCAAGGATTGGGAGATGCTAGCCGCGCGCAGCAAATTCGCACTGAAGCGGAATTTCTGTTCCCCAATCAGGATTTCAGCACCGTCCAATACCAAGCGCCCGCAAAGGCAACAAGCACCGCATCCGGCGCAGAACAAGCCCCCTCAGCGGCAACACCTTAATCTCAGATCGAATCAGGGTGGCCTAAGCCACCCTGATTTCTATCTCACACCGCTTTGCATTAACGCAGTGACTCTTCCAGTGCGCGCAAACATAACGCAATGTTTTCCGAGCGCGCACCGTAGCCCATTACGCCAATCCGCCATGCTTTGCCAGCCAATGCCCCAAGCCCTGCACCAATTTCTAAATTGTATTCATTGAGCAGATGGCTGCGCACTTTCGCTTCATCAATGCCTTCCGGCACATAAATCGCGTTCAACTGCGGCAAACGATACGGCTCTGCCACCACAAACTTAAAGCCCAGTTGCTCTAAACCTTGTTTAAGCTTGTCGTGCATCACACGATGGCGCTGCCACGCTTGCTCTAACCCTTCCTGCTGTAAAATCAGCAGCGCTTCATGCAGCGCGTACAAGCTATTAACCGGAGCGGTATGGTGATAGCTGCGTTTGCCTGCGCCACTCCAATAACCTAACACCAAGCTCTGATCGAGGAACCAGCTTTGAATCGGCGTTTTACGTGATTGAATCTTCTCAATTGCACGAGGTGAAAACGTCAACGGAGCCAAACCTGGCACACAAGAGAGGCATTTTTGACTGCCAGAATACACCGCATCCAGTTGCCACTCATCCACCAGCAGGGGAACACCGCCAAGCGAAGTCACCGCATCGACAATCGTCAGCAGGCCATGCTGCTTCGCTAGAGCACCTAACGCTTGCGCATCACTTAAGGCTCCGGTTGAAGTTTCTGCTTGTACAAAAGCCAGTATTTTCGCATCCGGATGCTCATGTATCGCGGCTTGCACTTTTTCAACGCCGACTGGGCAACCCCATTCATCATCAACCACCACAACGTCTGCCCCACAACGCACAGCGTTATCGCGCATCCGCTCACCAAACACCCCATTGCGACACACAATCACTTTATCGCCAGGCTCTACAAGGTTAACAAAACAGGCTTCCATACCCGCACTGCCCGGCGCAGAAACAGCAATCGTGAATTCGTTTTCAGTTTGGAAGGCATATTTCAACAGCTGTTTCAGCTCATCCATCATACCGATAAACAGAGGATCAAGATGACCAACGGTGGGGCGGCTGAGCGCTTGCAGAACTTGTGGCGGAATATCAGAAGGCCCCGGCCCCATCAAAATCCGATGCGGGGGGATAAAGCTACGAATAGTCATAACGACTCCTTGTTGTGGCGACCAGAACCATCAGAGTAATGCAATTAAGTTGCAGCAACAATTCGACCTATGTCCAGAGTGTTAATCGTTGTCACACTAATGCATTTTTATTTGCACTTTTGGAACATTTTGTCGTTGACAAGATTTCACCAACACCGTTCAATGTGTGAGCTATCTAGCAGAAGAGGAGCACTGCCCAGGCAGATGTTTTGTGGAGCCTCAACTCCAAAACAGAACATTCAGGGGGAGTAGTGCCGAGGTGAATTAAAGTTGCGGCTTTGGTTTATCGGTTGAATGGGCTGAATCCCTTCAACTGTCATCAGCTCGAATCTGATGAAGAGCTTCTGAGGGAAATCTTTCTATAGTCACTCCTCTATTTTGCTCTATTAAAAAACACTCTCTTCACAACATTGGACGTTGGGTTACCAACAACTCGTTTTTCAGGAAGTCTGGGAGAATTGCCGTGAGCACATTTAACGTCGCCAAATTTGGTGGTACTAGTGTCGCCAACTTTGAAGCCATGAGCCGTTGTTCGGCCATTATCGAAAACAATCCACAAACACGCTTAGTCGTTAGCAGCGCCTGCTCTGGCGTGACCAATTTATTGGTCGAACTGGCCAATGGCGTTGCATCTGCTGAACGCCGCCAAGCGATTTTGCAACAACTGGCTGATATCCATTATGTCATTATCGACCAGCTCGCGGATCCAACCCGCGTCGAGAAAGAAGTCAAAGCGGTATTGGACTCCGTAGCCAGTGCAGCGGAAGCCGCCTCATTTCAATCGAGCAAGAAACTGACCGACCACTTAGTAGCGTGTGGTGAGCTGATTTCTACTTATATCTTGGCTCAACTGATGCGTGAGCGTGGTGTTGATGCGGTACGTTTCGACATTCGTGAAGTGCTACGTACGGATGACCACTACGGTCGTGCTGAACCACAATTGGCAGAAATCGCTCAGTTGGCCAAAGAAAAACTGGTTCCATTATGTGAGCAGTATGTCGTGGTGACTCAAGGCTTTATTGGCTCTGACGCCCAAGGTAATACCACCACTTTAGGTCGTGGTGGCAGTGATTATTCAGCCGCTTTGATTGCCGAAGCCGTGCAAGCTTGTGGCTTGGAAATTTGGACTGACGTACCGGGGATCTACAGTACCGATCCACGTATCGCGCCAAAAGCAGCGCCGATTCCTGAGATAAGCTTTAGCGAAGCCTCAGAAATGGCCAATTTTGGTGCCAAGATTTTGCATCCATCCACCTTGCTTCCAGCGGTACGTCATGGCATTCCGGTGTTTGTTGGCTCTTCAAAAGAACCAGAAAAAGGTGGCACTTGGATCCGTAAACAAGTCGAAAGCGCGCCGCTGTATCGCGCACTCGCATTACGTTGCAATCAAACCATGGTGACACTGCGTAGCGCGCAGATGTTCCACGCTTACGGCTTCCTCGCCAAAGTGTTTGAAATTCTCGCCAAGCATAAGATTTCGGTCGATCTGATCACCACCTCAGAAATCAGTGTGTCACTGACACTGGATAAAACCGATACCTCCGGTGGTGCGCCAGAATTGCCAGAAGCGGTGCGTACCGAATTGGAAGAGCTGTGTACCGTAGAAGTGGAATACAACCTGTGCTTGATTGCCTTGATTGGTAACAAGATGAAAGAGAGCCGCGGCTACGCAAAACAAGTGTTCGGCGTGCTGGAAGATTACAATCTACGCATGATCTGTTATGGCGCGAGCGCACACAACCTCTGCTTCTTGCTGCATGAATCTGTCTCTAAGCAAGCGGTTCAGAAGCTGCATAAAGAGCTGTTTGAGCAAGAATAAAACTCAACTCGCCAAGAGATAAAAACTAAGAGGCCACATAATGTGGCCTCTTGTTATTGTGGATTACTGTTTTATTGATTAAGCATCAAGGTTAGGCGCTAGCCATTTTTCGGCTTCTTGCAAACTCCAGCCTTTACGCTCAGCGTAGCTGTGCAGCTGATCTTGTTGGATCTGCGCGACCGCAAAATAGCGAGAATCAGGATGCGAGAAATACCAACCGGATACCGAAGCGCCCGGCCACATCGCATAGCTAGTGGTCAGTGACATGCCGATGGTCTCTTCAACATTCAGCATCTGCCACAAGGTCGCTTTCTCGGTGTGCTCTGGACAGGCAGGATAACCAGGCGCTGGTCGAATCCCCTGATAACGCTCGCGGATCAGCTCATCATTGGAAAGATTTTCATCGCTCGCGTAGCCCCAAATCTCTTTACGCATTTTTTCATGCAGATATTCCGCAAAGGCTTCCGCCAAACGATCGGCCACCGCTTGGATCATGATCGCATTGTAATCATCGCCTTGCGCTTTATAAGCATCGGCCAAAGCTCGCTCACCAATGCCACCTGTCACCGCAAACGCGCCAATCCAATCGCGCTTACCACTCTCTTTCGGAGCGACATAGTCTGACAAACAGTAGTTGGCTCCTTTCGGCTTTTCGGTCTGCTGACGCAAGTTGTACAGCACATGCGCCACTTGCGTACGCGATTCATCACTGTACACCTCAATGTCATCACCCACGCTCGCTGCTGGAAACAGTGCACACATACCGCTGGCTTTCAGCAACCCTTCTCGCTCCACTTTATCAAGCAAGGCATTGGCATCATGAAATAGACGTTTGGCTTCTTCACCGACCTCTTCATGATCCAAAATGGCAGGGTATTTGCCCATTAACGACCAGGTCATAAAGAAAGGCGTCCAGTCGATATAAGGACGTAACGTTGCTAACGGTATGTTCTCAAATACATGCACGCCTGGTTTAGCCGGAGCGGGTGGCGTATAACTCGCCCAATCGATCGCGGCTTTATTGGCTCGTGCCTGCTCTAAGGTCACTGGGCGAGATTTGGGGGTTTTACGCGCATGCTGATCGCGCGTGCGCTCGTAATCGAGATCCAACCGCTCGATAAATCCGGGACGCAGCTCATCAGACAACAGCGAAGTACACACCCCCACCGCACGCGATGCGTTATTCACGTACACCACAGGCGCATGATAATTCTGTTCGATTTTCACCGCGGTATGCGCTTTAGAGGTCGTTGCCCCACCAATCAAGAGTGGCAGCTCAAACCCTTGTCGCTCCATCTCTTTCGCCACGTGCACCATCTCATCCAAAGACGGTGTGATAAGCCCAGAGAGACCGATGATATCGACATTTTTCTCGCGCGCGACTTTGAGGATCTGCTCACAAGGCACCATCACACCAAGGTCAATAATCTCGAAGTTATTACACTGCAGCACGACGCCAACAATGTTCTTGCCGATATCGTGCACATCCCCTTTCACGGTCGCCAGCAAAATTTTGCCATTGGAGGTACTACCACTTTTTTGGGCGTTAATGAAAGGTTCGAGATAAGCCACCGCTTGTTTCATTACGCGCGCTGATTTCACGACTTGCGGCAGGAACATTTTCCCTTCACCGAACAAGTCGCCGACTACGTTCATGCCATCCATCAACGGCCCTTCAATCACTTCCAGCGGTTTACTGGCTTGCTGGCGCGCCTCTTCGGTATCTTGCACAATAAATTCGGTGATGCCTTTGACTAAAGCATGCTCTAGGCGCTTAGCCACTGGCCATGCGCGCCACTCTAACGCAGAAGCATCCTCTTCTTTACCGACACTGTTTTCGCGATACGCTTCGGCAATTTCAAGCAATCTTTCCGTACCATCGCTACGTCGATTGAGGATCACATCTTCCACTGCCTCACGCAGTTTCAGCGGCACGTTGTCATAAATCTCAAGCTGCCCAGCGTTGACAATCCCCATGTCCATGCCGTGTTTGAAGCAGTGATAAAGGAAAACAGCATGGATCGCTTCACGCACATAGTTGTTGCCGCGGAAAGAGAAGGAAACGTTCGATACACCGCCAGAAATCATCGCATGCGGCAGTTCACGCTTAATGTCCGCCACCGCATTAATGAAGTCCAGTGCGTAGTTATTATGCTCATCAATCCCTGTCGCAACGGCAAAGATGTTAGGGTCGAAAATAATATCTTCTGGCGGGAAGCCCACCTCATCGACCAGAATATGGTAAGCCCGACGACAGATCTCCAATTTGCGCTCACGGGTATCGGCTTGGCCCACTTCGTCAAACGCCATCACAATCACGGCAGCACCATAGCGACGCACCAATTTGGCTTGGGCAATAAACTTCTCTTTGCCTTCTTTTAGAGAAATAGAGTTGACGATGCCTTTACCCTGAATGCATTTCAGCCCTGCTTCAATGACTTCCCATTTCGAGGAGTCGACCATCACGGGAACTTTGGAGATTTCAGGTTCAGAGGCACATAGATTAAGGAAGCGCACCATGCAGGCTTCCGCATCCAACATGCCTTCATCCATGTTGATATCGATGATCTGCGCGCCGTTTTCTACCTGCTCACGCGCGACATCCAACGCCTCATCGTATTGCTCTTCTTTAATTAAACGCTTAAAACGCGCTGAACCGGTGACGTTTGTCCGTTCCCCAACGTTAACAAACAGTGTTTCAGGGCCAATATTCAGCGGCTCTAACCCCGAGAGATGACATTCCACTTTCAGCTCGGGTAAAGCCCTTGGTTTCACACCCTCGACGGCCTTGGCCATCGCCGCGATATGCTCAGGTGTCGTACCACAGCAACCACCGACTAAGTTAAGAAAACCCGCTTGTGCCCATTCCGCAATATGCTCCGCCATCTCTTTGGCAGAGAGATCGTATTCACCGAACGCATTTGGTAATCCCGCATTGGGGTGCGCGGAAACATAGCATTCAGAAATGCGTGAAAGCTCTTCCACATACTGGCGCAACTCATCTGGGCCTAATGCGCAGTTCAAGCCAAACGAAATCGGCCGAACATGACGCAATGCGTTGTAGAAAGCTTCCGTCGTTTGTCCAGACAACGTACGCCCAGACGCATCGGTAATCGTACCGGAAATCATCACAGGTAAGCGGATGCCCAATTCTTCAAACACACTATCAACCGCAAACGCACACGCTTTGGCATTGAGTGTATCGAAGATAGTTTCAATCAAGATCAGATCACTGCCACCCTTTATCAAAGCGCGGGTAGACTCCGAATACGCCTGCACAAGTTGATCAAATGTGACATTACGAAATCCCGGATCGTTGACATCAGGAGAGATCGAACAAGTACGATTGGTTGGCCCAAGCACGCCGGCAACATAACGAGGTCTGCTAGGATCTTTGGTTGTCCACTCATCGGCGACTTCACGCGCTAGTTTGGCAGCAGCAAAGTTAATCTCGTCACTGAGCGATTGCATGTCATAGTCAGCCATGGCAATCGTGGTGGAGTTAAACGTGTTGGTTTCGAGAATATCCGCCCCAGCTTCAAGATAAGCCGAGTGAATATCTTTAATGATTTGTGGCTGAGTAAGCACTAAGAGGTCGTTATTTCCTTTTAGATCACAGTGCCAATCCGCGAATCGTGCACCACGATAGTCTTCCTCTTGTAACTTATAACTCTGAATCATAGTACCCATACCACCATCAATCAGTAGGATACGCTGTTTCAATTGTTGCTCAAGTTGCTGTCTTACTTCTATTCCCACAATACCGCCTCATTCCTTTTGCTGTTGCCACATCCTATCACACAAAATTCAGAAATCTAGACGTCTAAAAATCGATTAAATTGACTAGACTATTCTGCGTGTGAGCTAAGCCCTGTGCTATAAAAAAGTATTTGCTATTTATTCGCCAGAGAAAGACAATTTCGTTCACAAATTGTTACATACACTGAGAAGAGAATGTCCGTCTACTACACTTTGTGCTTCCTCTCTGCAGCAGCCATGTTGATCGCGTTTTTAAATAGCAAGATCAGCAAAATGCAGACTACTATCGCTATCACAGCAGGTTCTATGATGCTGTCTCTACTGATCTTGATCGCAGGCCAAAACGACTGGTTTCATCTCACTCAAATCGCAACAGAGACTGTCACCAGCATAAACTTTGAGAATTTCCTACTCAAAGGAATCCTGGGATTCCTACTATTTGCAGGTGGTTTAGGTATCAAGCTACCCAATCTAAAAGATCAAAAATGGGAAATTGCGGTACTCGCTCTCGGCGCGACTTTATTTTCCACTTTCTTTATCGGTTTTGCACTGTACGGTTTCTGTCAGCTCATCGGAATCCAATTCGATCTCGTATATTGCTTGTTATTTGGAGCTCTCATTTCCCCTACCGACCCAATCGCGGTACTCGCAATTGTGAAAAAGCTAAAAGCACCGAAACGAATTTCAACGCAAATTGAAGGGGAATCACTGTTCAATGATGGTTTCGGTCTAGTTATTTTCGTGACTATCTTTACCATCGCTTTCGGGCATGAAACACCTACGATTGGTAGTGTAACCCTACTCTTCATTCAAGAAGCAATTGGGGGCATGGTCTATGGATTCTTACTAGGATTAGTCTTCCATTACTTAATTTCAGCAACCGATGACCACTCGATGGAGCTACTCCTCACTATCGGCATACCAACGGCTGGATATGTATTTGCCGATGTTATCCATGTATCAGGCCCATTAGCGATGGTGGTATCGGGCATCATGATTGGTAACTGGACTCGTTTTATTGGCTTCTCAAAAGAGAGTGAAGAGCATCTCGATCACTTCTGGGAATTGGTCGATGAGTTCCTCAACGGCGTCTTGTTCCTACTGATCGGCATGTCGATGTTGCTGTTTGAATTCCACCAAGAAGACTGGATTTTAATGGCATTCGCTGTACCTGCCGTTCTATGTGGCCGTTATCTGAGTGTGTTTGTCTCTTATATTGGATTTAAACGCTACCGTACCTATAACCCTTGGTCGATTCGCATTTTGACTTGGGGTGGATTGCGTGGCGGCTTAGCCTTAGCAATGGCACTTTCTATCCCTTCAGGAATCATGGTCATCCCAGAGAAGCTGATCGATGTTAAAGAGCTGATTCTCGTAATGACCTATGCTGTGGTTGTTTTTTCAATTCTAGTACAAGGCTCAACCATTACTCCGATGATTGAAAAAGCGAAAAAAACCGAGAAAGCAATGCAAGCAGAGCTCAACCCCGAAATGGAACAACCTCTGACTCAACAAGAGAATCACAACTAGAAATTACCTTTCTTTGCTAAAAAGCCGCAGTGTACTTATCACACTACGGCTTTTTTATTACCTACAGTTTATTATGTTGTTAGCGCTCAGCAATGATTCAAGCAAAATACAAAAGCATCAACATGCTTCTCATATGGAGAGTATGAAGCGGTGAACAAGTCTAACTCAGCGACTAGCATGCCTACTTACGGCTCTTAACAACCTATTAGAAACAAATTTTGTAGACAGAACACTAGAAGCCGTGCACATCTCCTTTAGCCGATGCCCAAAACCTCGGCTTTTTGCTATCTCAATTCTACATCCCCAAATTGTGATAACTCTAGGTAAACGGCACAAAACGTATTCCTCTGCACGCAAGCAACTGCTAAACGGTCATTTGAATTAAAGTGCAACAGCGTTGATAAAAGGATACTGGTGTACAAAATAGAAAAAGAAGATAAGAAAGAAGAAGATGAGAATAAGACCTCGAGGGAGGAGTAAGAGTATCGGAGTGATAGTGCTTTCTCCCCATAACAAAAAACCCAGTCCGAAGACTGGGTTTCTCAAATAAGTGGCGGAGCGGACGGGACTCGAACCCGCGACCCCCGGCGTGACAGGCCGGTATTCTAACCAACTGAACTACCGCTCCGCATTGGTTAGCGCTTGGTGCTAAATTAAAGCCTGGCGATGTTCTACTCTCACATGGGGAAACCCCACACTACCATCGACGCTGTTTCGTTTCACTTCTGAGTTCGGGATGGAGTCAGGTGGGTCCAAAACGCTATGGTCGCCAAGCAAATTCTTTCTCTCTATTTCTAGAGAATAATCTGGAAAGCTGTCTTCGTTCTCACACACATTCTTATGCGCTTAGCTTTGAGTCCACTACAAAACCCCTTGGGTGTTGTATGGTTAAGCCTCACGGGCAATTAGTACAGGTTAGCTCAACGCCTCACAACGCTTACACACCCTGCCTATCAACGTTCTAGTCTCGAACAACCCTTTAGGACAGTTAAACTGTCAGGGAAGACTCATCTCAGGGCTCGCTTCCCGCTTAGATGCTTTCAGCGGTTATCGATTCCGAACTTAGCTACCGGGCAATGCGTCTGGCGACACAACCCGAACACCAGAGGTTCGTCCACTCCGGTCCTCTCGTACTAGGAGCAGCCCCCTTCAATCTTCCAACGCCCACGGCAGATAGGGACCGAACTGTCTCACGACGTTCTAAACCCAGCTCGCGTACCACTTTAAATGGCGAACAGCCATACCCTTGGGACCGACTTCAGCCCCAGGATGTGATGAGCCGACATCGAGGTGCCAAACACCGCCGTCGATATGAACTCTTGGGCGGTATCAGCCTGTTATCCCCGGAGTACCTTTTATCCGTTGAGCGATGGCCCTTCCATACAGAACCACCGGATCACTATGACCTGCTTTCGCACCTGCTCGAACCGTCATTCTCGCAGTTAAGCGGGCTTATGCCATTGCACTAACCTCACGATGTCCAACCGTGATTAGCCCACCTTCGTGCTCCTCCGTTACTCTTTGGGAGGAGACCGCCCCAGTCAAACTACCCACCAGGCACTGTCCTCAACCCGGATAACGGGTCTAAGTTAGAACATCAAACATACAAGGGTGGTATTTCAAGGACGGCTCCAACGCAACTAGCGTCACGTCTTCATAGCCTCCCACCTATCCTACACATGTAGGTTCAATGTTCAGTGCCAAGCTGTAGTAAAGGTTCACGGGGTCTTTCCGTCTAGCCGCGGGTACACTGCATCTTCACAGCGATTTCAATTTCACTGAGTCTCGGGTGGAGACAGCGTGGCCATCATTACGCCATTCGTGCAGGTCGGAACTTACCCGACAAGGAATTTCGCTACCTTAGGACCGTTATAGTTACGGCCGCCGTTTACCGGGGCTTCGATCAAGAGCTTCGCTTGCGCTAACCCCATCAATTAACCTT
>NZ_ADBD01000003.1:57500-130357 GCF_000176715.1 Vibrio sp. RC586
AAACTTTTAAGTTCAGATTGAGCCGCTCAGTAAGCTCATCAATAAACTGATAGGTTTCGGGGAACAGATAGCCGGTATCGGTTAAAACGACGGGAATGTCACTCTTCACTGAAGTTAATAAATGAAGCATCACTGCGGCTTGGATACCAAAGCTCGATGACAGTGCATGATTGCCTTGCAGATTTTCTAGAGCCCATACGACGCGCTCTTGTGCGCTGAGGGATTCCAGATGTTGATTGACTTCCGTTAGGCGCAGCGTTTGCTGCACCTTGTTTAACGTCAATAACTCTTCCAGAGTTGGAGCGGTATGGTTAGGCATAGAAATCCCTCTTCGAGATAATGACCTCTTCGATAATGCCTGCACGGATGGTGAAGTCGCCAAATCCTTCACCGTCCAGACGCTCGCTAGCCCAGCGTCCCACCAACTCATCAATTTCTTGAAGGGTTTGCGTGTCGGTAATGTTCTCTTTATACATCTTAGGAATGCGCGTTCCATTTCGATTGCCGCCTAAATGGAGGTTGTAGCGACCCGGCGCTTTACCGACTAGGCCAACCTCAGCCAACATGGCTCGACCGCACCCATTCGGGCAGCCCGTCACACGCAGAATTATGTTCTCTTCTTTTGGTAACGCATGTTTTGCCAAAATACCTTCCACTTGCGTAACAAAAGAAGGGAGAAAACGCTCGGCCTCCGCCATGGCCAGTGGACAGGTTGGGAAGGCCACACACGCCATTGAGTTGATGCGCTGCTCACTCACACCATCATCGATCAAACCATGACTACGCGCGAGCTGTTCAATATGCTGTTTCTGATCCGCTGGCACACCAGCCACAATCAAGTTTTGGTTAGCCGTCATGCGGAAATCGCCTTGATGAACCTTAGCAATCTCTGCCACACCCGTTTTCAGTGGTTTACCCGGGAAATCCAACAAACGACCATTTTCAATAAACAGGGTTAAATGATGTTTACCATCGATACCTTCAACCCAACCAATCCGATCACCACGACTGGTAAACTCATAAGCCCGGCTTGGCGCAAACGCAATTCCCGCGCGTTTTTCAACTTCGGCTTTGAATACCTCAGCCCCTACACGATCTAAGGTGTACTTGGTTTTGGCATTTTTACGGTTAGAACGGTTACCCCAATCGCGTTGCGTACTGACCACCGCTGCCGCAACCTCCAAGGTTTTCTCCAGAGGAATAAAACCAAAGTCATCGGCACGACGAGGATAGGTTGAAGTATCGCCGTGCGTCATCGCAAGCCCCCCCCCCACCAACACGTTAAAACCGACCAACTGGCCATTTTCACCAATCGCGACAAAGTTCAAGTCATTGGCGTGCACATCCACATCATTGTGTGGCGGGATCACAACAGTAGTTTTGAACTTACGCGGCAAATAGTTTGAACCTAAAATCGGCTCTTCATCTGGCCCTTCGATCTTTTCACCATCCAACCAAATCTCTGCATAAGCGCGTGTTTTCGGTAGTAGGTGCTCGCTGATCTTTTTCGCCCACTCGTAGGCTTGCAGGTGCAGTTCAGATTCCACGGGGTTAGAGGTACACAAAACGTTACGATTCACATCCCCTGCGGTCGCAATCGAATCGATACCAATACTGTTCAGAGTTTGGTGCATCAGTTTGATATTCGGCTTGAGTACCCCGTGAAACTGGAAAGTTTGTCGTGTGGTTAAACGGATACTGCCGTACAGAGTCTGTTCGGTCGCAAACTTATCGATCGCGAGCCACTGGTGAGGAGTGATGATCCCCCCCGGCATACGAGCACGGAGCATGACATTGTGCAAAGGCTCAAGCTTCTGCTTACTGCGCTCAGCACGGATATCACGGTCATCTTGCTGATACATGCCATGAAAGCGGATGAGCTGGAAGTTGTCCGCGGTAAAACCGCCAGTAATGCGATCTTGCAGATCTTGCTCGATCGTACCGCGTAGAAAATGACTCTCACGCTTTAGGCGTTCATTATCCGACCATGGGCCGAGCACTTCGCCAAGCACTTCTTGTACTGATGGGTTTTGATTTGTGCTCATTAGTAGACATCCCTTTGATAACGTTTTGCTTTACGCAGTTCACTCACATATTCTTCGGCTTGCTCACGACTCAAGCCACCTTGTTGCTCTACGACAGTAATCAATACCTGGTGCACATCTTTCGCCATACGTGATGCATCACCACACACGTAGAAGTAAGCACCTTCCTGTAGCCACTGCCACACCAACTCCGCCTGCTCTAACAAACGATGCTGTACATAGACTTTTTCATGCTGATCGCGGCTGAAAGCAACATCTAAGCGGTTAAGCACACCAGACTTAAGATACTTTTGCCACTCAACTTGGTAGAGGAAATCTTGGGTAAAGGTGCGATCACCAAACAACAGCCAGTTTTTCCCTGCTGCACCACGGTTTTCGCGCTCTTGAATAAAGCTGCGGAAAGGTGCAATGCCCGTTCCGGGGCCAACCATGATCACCGGAGCATTATCATCACTCGGCAACTTGAAGTTGTTATTGTGCTCAACAAACACTTTAATCGGAGCACCCTCTTCTAACTGATGAGCTAAGAAGCTGGATGCGCCACCAAAGCGCTGTTCTCCCTCATGCTCATACTCAACAACCCCAACCGTAAGATGCACTTCTTCACCCACCTCACTTTGACTAGAGGCAATAGAATAAAGACGCGGTGTTAAGCGACGCAAGAGTGACAACAGCTGAGAAGCTGAAAGCGAGATTTTTTCTTCGCGCAGCACATCTATGACTTGAGTGCGAATCGCGTATTCACGTAATTGCTCTTTATCCTGAGCTAAAGACTTTAGCTTTTCGCTTTGCGCAAGTTCAGCATATTGCGCCACCAACTGCGGATTGGCTGCAGTAATTTCGTAATGATGAGTGAGCGCCGTGTGCAGTGAGAGTGTTTCACCATCCACTTGAACTTGTTCATTACCAGAGAGGCCAACGCTATCCAGTAATGCATCAACCAGTTGTGGGCGGTTCTCGTACCAAACACCTAACGCATCACCCGGTTGGTAAGTGATACCTGATTCAGCCAAATCAATTTCAATGTGACGCACATCTTTACCAGAATCACGACCAGTAATTTTTTGGCTAGTCAGTAAGCTGGCAATGTAAGGTTGCTCTTTACTATAAAGCTCACTGGTCGCACTGGTTGTAGCTTGCTGTGGCAAGCCAGCGACTGAAGTTAGCGCTGCCAATTCTTCTTTTAGAATACCCAGTACTTTTGCGCGCCACTCAGCGGCAGAAGTTTGATAATCCACATCGGCATCTAAGCGTTCAACAAAACGCTGAGCACCCAAATTCTCTAAAAACTGGTCAAAATCTTTGCCGGTTTGACAGAAAAACTCATAACTCGAATCACCAAGCCCTAACACGCCATATTTAAGGTTGGGCAGCTTGGGCGCTTTTTTCGATTTTAAGAATTCATGCAAAGTCAATGCATTATCAGGAGCTTCTCCTTCACCATTGGTTGAAGCAACAAAGATCACATGAGTTTCTTTAGCTAAGTCTTTGCCTTTGTACTCACTCGCGTCAAATAACTGGGCTTGGATGCCTGCGGCTTGCGCCTCTTTTAATAGCGCTTGAGCAACACCTTTAGCGTTACCTGTTTGCGAAGCAAAAATAATAGTTAACTTGCCTGCTGCTGCCGCCAACGGCAGTGTTTGCGCTGAAGACAATTGAGGAGCATTCAGCGCATTGGATTGACTGAGCCCCCAAAAATAACCACTCACCCAAGCCAATTGCTGGGGATTGAGTTGGGTAACTGTCTGTTGAAGTTGATTAAGTTGTAGATCATTTAACGGACTAGCGAGCCCAGCTAGTGCCGGAGGTAGAGTGTTTCCTAAAGACATCGTCACGACTTCCCTATTCATTGCATGACGATAGATTAATCACTCTTTTTAATAACAAGAAAGAATAGATGTGAATGTTTTATAACTTTTCGACTTAACCGTCTCACTAATGGTTTTCAATTCGAACCTGACGAAACCCGACCGCCATGGCGGATTGTGAAGCACTATCGAGATCGATATAGCGACACTCTTCGCCATTTTCATCAGTTAACAACACAAATCCACCCATTTGATGGCGAAATTCGACAATCCATTCCCCCTCTTGAAAGGAGGGCTCAATAATCGCCTCAACGAGTTGTTGCGTTTGATATAGCTCTCTTAACTCAGAAATAGTCATGTTGCTCTCCAATCCTTAGCTGATGAATAAAAGGTAAGCATGGTCCAGATAGCAAAAATGAGCCAACCTGTGGCTCATTTGAAAGGAATTCATTAAAGCAAAGCTCAATAATGAGAAATCAATTAGAAACTAAATTGTGCTCCAAGGAACCAACCATCAACAAAAACAAAAGACTGCTTAACATCCACTGACTGCTTGGCAAGCTCCGTAAATTCAAGATCCACCACGCGATAACCGGCCTTAAACGCCACATCTCCCGCAGCAATCGGCAAACGATACTGAACACCAGCCATCACATCAGAAGATTTCAAATCACTATTGTTACCAAAATCAAATTGGCCAATCAGATCAAACTGCGTGTTAGGAATAGTGATTTCTGCACTGGCGTACCAGTTAAAAGTGGTTTGATCAAAATCGTAGCGGCGCGCGTCTGGCGCTTGATAATCACTATTCGCGTATTGGGTCAGAGTGATACCCGCATCAAACCTCATCAACTCACGATCGAGCAACTGGTAGTAGAAGGTGTAATCGTACTTATCGAAAGAGGCAAAATCCGCTTCAAGATTGGTGTAGCGTAAATTCACATTCGGCAAATATGGCAGTTGATGCTCAAAGGCGACATGCAGGTTGGGGCGTTAGCATCATCACGACGAGTGTTATCAATCTTGGTACTCGTTAACCACATATCTGCGCCAACAGTTGCGGTAGAAGATGACCCTGCAGCAAAAGCTGAAATAGGCGCGATCATCAATGCAGAGACCAGTGCCGCCAATGCAGTTTGGTTCATGAGCTATGCTCCGTTAAGTTTCGATTAAAGGATGATTAAGGTCAGAGATGGTAACACAAACCTAAAATCAACAAATCATTTTGTCATCACTTAACGGGAAGCACTCACTCTATCTCGCATTAACCAGATCACGACTAAAATGACCACCAGCCAAGGTAAGAGTTTCAATACTATGCCTAACATACCGAACAGTGCCATCACCAAAAAAGCCAATGCTATTGCACCAAATACACTCACAAGGGTGATCCCAGTAACCAACAGTGTCGCGGCAAAGACCAAAATAAAGATCAATTCAAACATGTTTTATACCCTCTCTAGATATTCATCTGTGATAAGCAGATTTCAAGCCAACTATAGACGACAAGCAACTGCATGATTTTGAATAAAAAATAAAGCCAATCGTCTGTAAGACAGATTGGCTTTACGAAAATTGTGCTAATTTCGCTAATATTTAGTGTTTTTTACACACCCAACTCTTGGTAAGGGATTTTTGCCAACGCTTGTTCGACAACTTCTAATCCAGCACCCAGTTTATGTGCATTTTCACTGATATGACGTCGCCATTGACGAGCACCTGGCATATTTTGGAACAGCCCTAACATATGGCGAGTCATATGACCAAGATGTGTACCTTGCGATAACTCACGTTCAATATAAGGCATCATTTCATGGATCACTTGCGAGCGTTTTTTCACTGGGGTATCCAACCCGAAAATTTGCTGATCAACTTCTGCAAGCAAGTAAGGGCTTTGGTACGCTTCACGCCCAATCATCACACCATCAAGATGTTGAAGATGCAGTTTCGCTTCTTCCAACGTTTTCACACCACCATTGACCGCAATAGTTAAGTGCGGAAAATCACGTTTAATTTGATACGCTCGTGAGTAATCTAATGGCGGAATTTCACGATTTTCTTTCGGGCTTAAGCCACTCAGCCACGCTTTGCGCGCATGAATAGTAAATTGTTCACAACCGCCTTTCTCTGCCACAGTAGCGATAAATTGGGTTAAAAACTCATACGAATCCTGGTCATCAATACCGATACGGGTTTTTACTGTCACCGGAATATCGACGACCGAGCGCATAGCCGCCACACATTCCGCGACCAAGTCAGGCTCAGCCATTAAGCAAGCACCAAAACGGCCATTCTGCACACGATCAGAAGGACAGCCCACATTCAGGTTAATTTCATCATAGCCACGATCTTGCGCCAGCTTGGCACAATGCGCTAAATCCTTGGGATTAGATCCACCAAACTGCAATGCCACAGGATGCTCTTCTTGGTTATAAGCCAGAAAATCGCCACGACCATGGATGATCGCGCCAGTGGTGACCATTTCAGTATACAGAAGCGTTTGTGAAGAGAGTAAACGATGGAAGTAACGGCAGTGGCGGTCGGTCCAATCGAGCATCGGAGCGACTGAGAGTCTGCATGAGTGAGTCATAGGTGAACGTCCCCATTTCAGTCTAAAAACAACCACCGCGCGGTGGCGAAAAATCAAAGTCCGGCATTTTAATCGTATCTTGGCTGAAGTGCTAATTTTTGTTCGCTATGCCCTAGCATGAAATCGCAAACTCACGAGGGTTACTCAGTACATAATGTTCATCGTGAGAAATGCGTTGTGAATGAAACCTGCGTCCCAAGCCACAGGGGTTAGTTGTATCGTTTTTGAGCCAAATAGGGTAATTTACGCTTATTCAATGAGATGACTTGAACTACCACCCACTTTTTACGTGGATTTTATTTAGACTCTCAACGATATTCATCTCTACATAGTATATTATTACTTAAGTCCAACAGTGATGGTGATGGTTTTGGACAACAAGCTAATCAAGCAAATTGAAGAAATATGTGCAGCCAGAGGGGTTCGACTCACCTCGCAGCGTAAAACTGTATTTGAGTTGATCTGTGCCAGCAAACGTTCATCGAGTGCGTATGAGTTGCTGGAAGATCTTAAAAAAAGTGAACCACAAGCTAAGCCTCCGACTGTATATCGAGCACTGGATTTTTTGCTAGAACAAGGTTTTATTCACCGAGTTGAGTCCACCAACAGCTTTATTTCTTGCTGTTCATGTAACGCCCATAAGCATTTCTCACATCTATTGATTTGTGACCAATGTGGTAACGTGATTGAATCTCGAGATGATAGTCTGGTAGCCTTGCTAGCAAGTAACGCGGAGAAACACGGTTTTACGATAAGCAATCATGTCATCGAGTCACATGGAGTTTGTCAAACCTGTCTCTCGAAAGAGAAAAAGCAACAATAGAAGAAGGTTATGCGCGCTGAATTTGTAAACCCGTTTTTAGCGTCTTTAATGAACGTGTTGAAAACCATGGCTTCCCTTGAGTTAAAGCCACAAAAACCACGTATCAAGAAAGATGAAATTGCTCGCGGCGATGTTTCTGGTCTGATCGGTATGATTGGCCCAACAACACGTGGCTCCATGTCTATCACCTTTGATGAAAGCCTAGCGCTGGAAATTATGCAGAATATGCTGGGTGAACGTCCTAATGGTCTCAATGAAGAAGTCACCGACATGGTTGGTGAGATCACAAATATGGTGACAGGCGGAGCTAAGCGTATTTTGGCTGAAAGTGGCTTTGACTTTGATATGGCTACCCCTGTGGTTGTGTCAGGCCGAGGGCATACCATTCGTCACAAGTGTGAAGGAGCGATCATTATCATGCCGTTTTCTTCACCTTGGGGTAATGCGTTTATCGAAATCTGTTTCGAATAATTCAACGCATCAATTTATCCTTGAACTAGCGTTAAAACCAAAGATCTCTGGATTCAACACCCACGATGAAACTTGCAAAAACCGGACATCTGCTGTCCGGTTTTGTTTTGCCTGTCAATAGGTTACCACCTATCTCATAACAGCATGCTGCCAACGTCAACTCACAGTATGTGGTTGGATACTCCATCGGAATGCTCATGACTTAGTGCAATAGGAAACTAGAGAAAAAAGGCCTTACATTGTAAGGCCTTGGTATCAAAAACGTTTTAGCTCAGCACAATTAAGCACGAAAGGCTTTAAAAGCGTTGATCAAACCGTTGGTAGAACTGTCATGCGAATTCACATCCGCATTATCCGCCAGTTCAGGTAGGATCTGGTTCGCCAATTGTTTACCTAATTCGACACCCCATTGGTCGAAACTGAAGATATTCCAAATCACACCTTGTACGAAGATTTTGTGTTCGTACATCGCAATCAAGTTACCCAGCGTGCGTGGTGTAATTTGCTTGACCAGAATCGAGTTGGTTGGACGGTTACCTTCAAACACTTTGAATGGTACTAACGCTGCGATTTCTGCCGCCGACTTACCTGCTTTTTCTAATTCAGCTTGTACCGTTTGTGCTGATTTACCAAATGCCAGTGCTTCGGTTTGCGCAAAGAAGTTAGACATCAGTTTTTGGTGGTGATCGCTCACTACGTTATGACTGAGCGCCGGAGCAATAAAATCGCACGGGATCAGCTTAGTCCCTTGATGGATTAACTGGTAGAAAGCGTGCTGGCCGTTAGTGCCTGGCTCACCCCAAATAATTGGGCCAGTTTGGTAAGTCACAGGGTTGCCATCACGGTCAACGTACTTACCGTTAGATTCCATGTTGCCTTGTTGGAAGTAAGCCGCGAAGCGATGCAGGTACTGATCGTAAGGCAGAATTGCTTCTGATTCTGCACCGTGGAAGTTGTTATACCAAATACCAATCAGCGCCAAAATCACCGGAATATTGCTTTCAAACGGTGTATTCATGAAATGCTGATCCATTTCATGCGCACCCGTCAACAACTCAACAAAGTTGTCGTAACCAATAGACAGAATGATAGAAAGACCAATCGCTGACCACAGAGAGTAACGACCGCCTACCCAATCCCAGAATTCGAACATGTTGTCGGTGTCGATACCAAACTCAGCGACCGCTTTACCGTTCGTTGATAACGCAGCAAAGTGTTTCGCGACATGTGCTTCATTGCCCGCCACTTTTAGGAACCAATCACGCGCTGTGTGGGCGTTGGTCATGGTTTCTTGAGTAGTGAAGGTTTTTGAAGCCACAAGGAATAGTGTGGTTTCCGGATCCACTTTTTTCAGTGTCTCCGCCATGTGCGTACCATCAACGTTAGACACAAAGTGCATGGTCAGATGGTTCTTATAAGGTACCAACGCTTCGGTCACCATGTATGGACCAAGGTCAGAACCACCGATACCGATATTCACTACATCAGTAATCACTTTGCCGGTGAAACCTTTCCACTCACCGCCAATCACACGCTCAGAGAACGCTTTCATTTTAGCCAGTACAGCGTTCACAGCTGGCATCACATCTTCACCGTTCACCAGCACAGGTGAATTGCTGCGATTACGCAGTGCCGTGTGCAGAACAGCACGATCTTCAGTCTGGTTGATCGCTTCACCTTTAAACATGGCCGCAATCGCTGACTGAAGTTCGGTTTCTTTAGCCAAAGCAAACAGGTGCTGCATGGTTTCAGCATTCACAAGGTTTTTCGAATAATCGACCAGAATGTCTTGCCCAAAGCGCGCAGAGTATTTAGCAAAACGTTCACTGTCTTGCTCAAAAAGTGCTTTTAAGTCCATATCCTGAGCGGATTCAAAATGCGCGGTCAGCGCTTTCCAAGCTTGGGTTTGCGTTGGATTGATATTTTTCAACATGGCATCTATCCCGATGTTACTGTGGTTTTATTCCATCTCAATACAGGCTTAGCTCTGCCGATGGAATCCCCGATTTAAGCAAAAAGAATAGGTTAAAAATGCGTTTTCCGCGTGGGAATAACATGTAATTAATTTTCAGTGAATCATTATGAGCGAACTCATTTTCACCCACTTTGCGATAGGTCACGTAAACACCGACCCTAACTCATTTTTGTCTGGTAATCTGCGTCGCTCACCTTACCCTTAAACATTCACTTTGCCAATATACTTAAGGAGCTGGCTTTATGTGGCAGCAGCAACAAATCCAGTTACGCCCACGTCCACGGGGATTTCACCTGATCACTGATGAAATTGAACAACAATTACCACAGCTCAAAGCGTTAAATGTCGGTTTGTTACATCTATTTATTCAGCACACCTCCGCCAGTCTCACCATCAATGAAAATGCCGATCCCACTGTGCGCCAAGATATGGAAGCCCATTTTAACCACATAGTTCCTGAAGGTGCGCCTTACTATCGGCACATTTATGAGGGCGATGATGACATGCCTGCTCACATCAAATCTTCATTACTCGGATGCAGTGTGAGCATACCGATTTGCAATGGTCGATTGGAGTTAGGAACTTGGCAGGGAATCTATCTGGGAGAGCATAGGGATCATGGCGGAGCGAGGAGGATCATCGCCACGATTCAGGGTGAATGAGTAACCAAGAGGTTCACTCACCGACATTTGAGTAGACGGTGAGCGAGACCATAAATAACCAGGCTAAATGCCTGCTCCTGAATAAGACATTTCCACTCGCGATGTGAGTTTAGTGACTAACTCATACCCAAGCGTACCGATATGGGCGGCCACTTCCTCAACGGGAAGTTCACGTCCCCACAGCATGGCTTCATCGCCCACACAATCGGTCGCCTCTGGCCCTAAATCGACCGTCAGCATATCCATTGATACACGGCCCGCAATGGGCACGCGGCGACCATTGACTACCACAGGCGTACCATTCGGTGCAGTGCGTGGATAGCCATCTCCATAACCAATCGCAATCACACCAATTTTGGTATCACGTTGGCTGGTCCAAATACCACCATAGCCCACGCTTTCTCCTGCTTTCACTTCGCGCACTGCGATCAAGTGTGATTTCAAGGTCATCACTGGCTGATACCCCAACTCCTCAGCACTTTTTTCAGCAAAAGGAGAAACGCCGTACATAATAATGCCCGGTCTCACCCACTCGAGTTGGCTTTGAGGCCAAGCCAATAATCCTGCTGAGGCAGCTAATGAACGCTCTCCCTGACAGCCTTGAGTCAGCGACAAAAACAGCTCAGTTTGTTCTGCGGTTGTGGATTTATCTAGCTCATCAGCACAACCGAAATGGCTCATATAACGCAGCGGTTTTGCCACGTTGGCACATTGATGTAAGCGATTGACGAAATCTCGATACTGCTCTGGGCGAACGCCTAAACGGTGCATCCCGCTATCCACCTTCAACCAGACCATGACGGGGGTTTCTAGCTGAGCTTGCTCTAGCGCTTGCAACTGCTCTTCACAATGCACTACCGTCTGAATATTGTTGGTCACCAGCACCGGTAAATCACCCGGCGAATAAAAACCCTCAAGTAACAAGATAGGCTTTACTACTCCGCTAGCACGCAGTTGTAACGCTTCTTCAATTCGCGCCACACCGAAGGCATCCGCTCCAATCGCATAACGCGCGATATGACGCAGACCATGACCATAACCATTGGCTTTAACCACCGCCATAATTTTACTGTGCGGAGCTTGCTGTTTGACGCGCTGCAAGTTGTGCTGCAACGCATCCAAATTGATGTAGGCAGTTGCCGCCTTCATATAGTTCATCGAATCACTCATCGTCAAATGCAGGTCCCGCATAGTTGTCGAAACGAGAATATTGTCCTTGGAAAGTCAAGCGCACCGAGCCGATTGGGCCGTTACGCTGTTTACCGATAATGATTTCTGCCGTGCCTTTCAGAGCACTATCTGGGTGATAAACTTCATCACGGTAGATAAACATGATCAAGTCCGCGTCCTGCTCGATAGATCCCGATTCACGCAAGTCCGAGTTAACTGGTCGTTTATCCGCACGCTGCTCCAAAGAACGGTTCAACTGCGACAATGCCACAACAGGCACATTCAACTCTTTGGCCAATGCCTTCAATGAGCGAGAAATCTCAGCAATTTCTAGAGTACGGTTATCGGTTAACGCAGGGACGCGCATTAACTGCAAATAGTCGACCATGATGAGAGATAAACCACCGTGTTCACGAGCAATACGTCGTGCTCGCGAGCGAACTTCGGTTGGAGTCAAACCAGAGCTATCATCGATATACATGTTCTTCTTCTCCATGAGGATCCCCATGGTAGAAGAGATACGCGCCCAATCTTCATCATCAAGCTGACCGGTACGAATTTTGGTTTGGTCGACACGTGATAACGACGCCAACATACGCATCATGATCTGTTCTGCTGGCATCTCAAGCGAGAAGATCAGCACTGGCTTATCTTGCTCCATCGCCGCGTTCTCACACAAGTTCATCGCGAACGTGGTTTTACCCATCGAAGGACGAGCTGCGACAATGATCAAATCGGAACCCTGTAAACCGGCGGTTTTCTTATTGAGATCAGTAAAGCCAGTGTTAACCCCTGTCACCCCATCCTGCGGCGTTTTGTACAGCAGCTCAATCCGCTCTAACGTACGTTCCAAAATGCTATCGACGTTTTTCGGGCCTTCATTTTCGCTGGTACGCGCTTCGGCAATCGCAAAGACTTTACTTTCGGCCAGATCGAGCAGATCTTCGGCATTACGTCCTTGCGGATCATATCCCGCATCCGCAATTTCATTCGCCACACCGATCAGGTTACGCACCAGTGCACGCTGTGCCACAATCTCCGCATAAGCATTGATGTTGGCAGCACTTGGGGTATTTTTAGCTAAATCAGCCAGATAGGCAAAACCACCGACATCTTCCAACTGCTCACGCTGTTCAAGATATTCAGACAGTGTAATTAAATCGAGCGGTTTACCCGCTTCCAAAATCGATTTTACCCCGTCAAAAATCAAGCGATGCGGGCGACTGTAGAAATCCTGAGTCACCACGTGTTCTGAAACCGTATCCCAACGCTCATTATCCAGTAGCAAGCCACCAATGACGGATTGCTCAGCCTCTAATGAATGCGGGGGAACCTTGATTGCATCAACTTGTGCATCAGAAGTTTTACGGTTTCGATTATCAGTACGTGGATCTGCCATGACTTCGCTTTAAGTAACTTTTGAATGTCCGCCATTATAACGAGAATCCGTAATTTGTAATTAAACCTGAGAAAGTTTGTGTGCAAGCTAACCAGAATTGACCTAGGGTTGACCCAAAGCAAGCTCTGAATTTTTACTATGCCACCTCAATGTTCATCAAAGAGGTTGTTGTGTCCAAAAAATCACTTTTCTGCATGAGTTTGGTGCTATCCGTTGGTGTGCTGGCAAATGAAAACTCTAGTGAAGATAAGGACATCAGCCTACCCTCTCCTTGGAAAAACCAAGTCGAATTTGGCTATCAGGCTCACTCCGGCAACACGGAATCTGAATCCATCAATTCACGGATCAAATCAGAATACACCTCTGGACGTCACCGAACCTACGGTGAATGGAAGTTTTACAAACTCGACAAAGATGGCAAAGAAGACAAACGTCAATCGACCTACGCGCTACAAAGCGACTACAAACTCAGCCCGAAAACCTATTTGTATAGTAGCTTTTATGGTACCGATTCTCGCTATAGTGCTTATTTCAAAGATTACACCCTCTCAGGTGGTTTAGGTTACCAATTCGCTTATACCGATGATGTGGTACTGGAGCTCGAATTGGGGCCTGGTTTTCGTTACCAAAAACCCAACTTAGATGAAATCGATGATGATGATATCGTGTTTCCCGATCTGGTAGAGGAAGCCATTTTTCGGGGAAATCTCAAAGCGGAATGGCAAGCTTTAGATAACCTCAGATTCGAGGCAGAAATGACCATGGTCGCGGGTGAAAGCAACACCAGCCTTGATAGTGATGTGAGCTTAACCAATGAGATTACTGACCATATTGCCCTGAAAATTCGCCAGTCACGTCAATATCACGATCGGGTACCGGAAGGTTTAAGTAAGGCAGACAGCGTAATTTCGGTCAACCTACTGTTTGAGTTCTGAATTTTACACATAAAAAAACACCAGCCGAAGCTGGTGTTTTATATTCGTCAGTAACTGAAATTACTCAGCAACAACTTGTACTTTCGCAGTTGCGAAAACTTCAGAGTGAAGTTGAACGCTAACTTCGAATTCACCAACGTTGCGCAGAGCGCCTTCAGGCAGGCGAACTTCGCTCTTAGATACTTTAACGCCAGCTGCAGTGATTGCATCAGCGATATCACGAGTACCGATAGAACCGAACAGTTTACCTTCGTCACCAGCTTTAGAAGCAATAACAACTGCTTCCAGAGCGTTAACTTGGTCAGCACGAGTTTGAGCAGCAGTCAGTTGCTCAGCAACTTTTGCTTCCAGCTCTGCACGACGGCTTTCAAACATTGCAACGTTAGCTTTAGTTGCCATTACTGCCTTACCTTGTGGGATAAGGAAGTTACGAGCGTAACCAGATTTAACGTTTACTGTATCGCCAAGGCTGCCTAGGTTACCGATTTTATCAAGTAGAATAACTTGCATTGCTTAATCCTCTTTCTTAATAAACGGTGCCGATTACTGATGCTTGTCAGTGTACGGCAGTAGAGCTAGGTAGCGAGCGCGTTTGATTGCACGAGCTAGCTGACGCTGATATTTAGCGCTTGTACCAGTGATACGGCTAGGAACGATTTTACCAGCTTCAGTGATGTAGTTCTTGAGAGTTGCTACGTCTTTGTAATCAATCTCTTGTACGCCTTCTGCAGTAAAACGGCAGAATTTACGACGACGGAAGAAACGAGCCATGGGCTATCTCCTGATCTATATTTGAGAAATTTTGTCGGCATGCAGCACTAATTTACCTACGCCATTTCGGCTGGTTTGGTAAGCCACAAAACCGCTTACCAAAATGCTACTGCCTTGTACTAAATTTTGAGTTAATGCATCTGACCTAACCCCACTCACCACCACCGGTAACCGACAAAAAACTTGTCGCGGGAGGTCAGCTTCTACCATCGTAGAGTGATGCTCTAGCCAAAAATGGCAATGTTTAACACCCGATGGACTTTGGCTTCGAACCGGAGCTTTTGCGACAGTGCCGCTCAACTCGATTCGATTGGTCATCAAACCATTACTCAACGTCTGCGTCGAATTTCACTTCGTCACGCTTAACACGCTCTTCACGAGCTTTCAGCATGATTGAAGGTTCAGTGATAGCAGCTTTAGTACGCATGATCATGTTACGTAGAACTGCATCGTTGAAACGGAAAGCAGTTTCTAGCTCATCAACCACTGCTTGATCAGCTTCAACGTTCATCAGAACGTAGTGAGCTTTGTGCAGTTTGTTGATTGGGTAAGCCAGTTGACGGCGACCCCAATCTTCTAGACGGTGGATTTTACCGCCCGCTTCAGTGATTGAGCCAGTGTAACGTTCGATCATACCAGCAACTTGCTCGCTTTGATCTGGGTGCACCATGAATACGATTTCGTAATGACGCATTATTTGCTCCTTACGGATTATTCAGCTTCCAGAGTTGGCCCGGTCATCCAGAGGAAGCAAGGAACTAATGATAATTGACCGAGAATTAAGGAGCGGGAATAGTACAGAAAGGAAGCAGCTTTAGCAAGGGAATTCTCTGGGGAGCGCAGGAAAATCACAAGGCAGAAAAACACTCTCTTCTGCCTCGTAATACTGAGTAGCTCACATTATTCTTCATCCACAAACTGAGCTTGTAGGTAGTTTTGGATACCTGTCATGTCAATAAGTCCAAGCTGGGTTTCTAACCAATCAACATGCTCTTCTTCATCTTCCAAGATATCTTGAAATAGGTCCCGTGAAACGTAATCACGCACTTTTTCTGCGTAAGCGATGGCATCTTTCAGATCGGGAATTGCTGCTAACTCAAGTTTGAGATCACACTCCAACATCTCTTGCACGTCTTCACCAATCATCAATTTACCAAGATCTTGTAAATTGGGGAGCCCTTCAAGGAACAAGATACGCTCCACGATATGATCTGCGTGTTTCATCTCATCAATCGATTCGTGATATTCCTTATCGGCAAGATGTTTTAACCCCCAATCTTTGTACATTCGTGCATGTAGAAAGTATTGGTTGATAGCAATTAACTCATTAGCGAGCACTTTATTGAGATGTTGAATAATGACCGGATCACCTTTCATAGCATAGCCCTCCTCTTTGGCTCTATTAACTGTAGAACCAATTAGAAGAGAGTCAAAAAGTGTTGCCCGTTAACTTGCCATTTTGAACTGGCTAATCAGTGATTCCTCAATGATCTCTTTAGCTTGGCGCACACACTTCCCACACTGTGAACCCAGTGCAGTGCAACGCTTAATACCTTTGATATCCGTTATCCCTTGCTCGGCAACCAATCTCCTGATCTTTTTGTCTGAGACACTATGACACAAACAGACGTACATAAAACAACCTCAACAAATCCATGCTCGAAACATAAAAGAGAATCACTCTTATTTCCACCGCGTTTGCTATTTTGATCAGATCGTATAGTTATAAGAAAAATAAAGAAATGGTTTGGAATACGGATAAGGAAAGAGGGAGTCAATATCAGTTGTCTTTCGAGGAAACTAACATGCTATTTTAGCTGTAAAGGGAAAGATGTGGCAAAAGCAAAAATAGGCGAAAATGCTTATAACTAAAAATGAAAAAGGGAAGCCGAAGCTCCCCTTTTTCGATGCAGCATTGCGCGGCAAGATTAACGCAATTAAGCGATGATCTTCGCTACAACACCAGCACCTACAGTACGACCACCTTCACGGATCGCGAAACGTAGACCTTCGTCCATCGCGATTGGTGCAATCAGGTCTACAACCATCTTGATGTTGTCGCCTGGCATTACCATTTCTACGCCTTCTGGAAGCTCGATGCTGCCTGTTACGTCAGTTGTACGGAAGTAGAACTGTGGACGGTAACCTTTGAAGAATGGAGTATGACGGCCACCTTCGTCTTTTGACAGTACGTATACTTCTGATTCGAACTTAGTGTGTGGGGTGATTGAACCTGGCTTCGCCAGTACTTGACCACGCTCTACTTCGTCACGCTTAGTACCACGTAGTAGTGCACCAACGTTCTCACCTGCACGACCTTCGTCAAGCAGCTTACGGAACATCTCTACACCTGTACAAGTAGTAGTTACTGTGTCTTTGATACCTACAATCGCAACTTCGTCACCTACACGCAGAATACCACGCTCGATACGACCTGTTACTACTGTACCACGACCTTGGATTGAGAATACGTCTTCGATTGGCATCAGGAATGCCATGTCTACTGCACGCTCTGGCTCTGGAATGTAAGAGTCTAGCGCTTCTGCTAGTTCTACAATCTTCGCTTCCCACTGTGCTTCACCGTTTAGCGCGCCTAGTGCAGAACCTTGGATTACTGGCAGGTCATCACCTGGGAAATCGTACTCAGAAAGTAGCTCACGCACTTCCATTTCAACCAGCTCTAGAAGCTCTTCATCATCAACCATGTCACATTTGTTCATGAATACGATGATGTAAGGAATACCTACCTGGCGACCCAGCAGGATGTGCTCACGAGTTTGTGGCATTGGACCATCTGTCGCAGCAACAACTAGGATACCGCCGTCCATCTGTGCAGCACCAGTGATCATGTTCTTAACATAATCCGCGTGTCCTGGACAGTCTACGTGTGCGTAGTGACGGTTTGGTGTGTCGTACTCTACGTGAGAAGTATTGATTGTAATACCACGCTCACGCTCTTCTGGTGCGTTGTCGATTGACGCGAAGTCACGAGCTTTACCGCCGTAAACTTTAGCAAGAGTAGTACAGATAGCTGCAGTTAGAGTTGTTTTACCGTGGTCAACGTGGCCGATAGTACCAACGTTTACGTGCGGTTTCGTACGTTCAAATTTTTCTTTAGACACGATCGTGTTCCTTCCTAGTTATGATTCGCTTTGGGTAGCTGTACCCAAAGCGCGCCAGAAATTGCTATTTTATGCGCCAACTCACGTCAGCGCAATAGATTCGTTATTAACCAACAACGGTTAACCACGCTCTGCGATAATTGCATCAGCAATATTTTTCGGCACATCAGCGTACTCAGCAAACTCCATAGAGTAAGAGGCACGGCCTTGTGTGGCAGAACGCAGGTCAGTCGCATAACCAAACATCTCAGAGAGTGGGACTTTAGCGTGGATGATTTTCAGTCCCGCAGGACCTTCATCCATACCTTCGATGATACCGCGACGACGGTTCAGATCGCCAACAACATCACCCATCCAATCTTCTGGTGTAGTTATTTCAACTTTCATTAACGGCTCAAGAAGAACAGGTTGCGCTTCAAGCGCACCTTTCTTGAATGCCATAGAACCAGCGATTTTAAACGCCATTTCGCTGGAGTCGACATCGTGGAATGAACCATCAAACAGGGTAGCTTTGACATCCAACACTGGATAGCCCGCTAACACACCGTTGTTCATTTGCTCCTCGATACCTTTCGCAACTGGGTTGATAAATTCTTTTGGAATCACACCACCCGCGATTGCGTCAACGAAGACAAATCCTTGACCAGGCTCAGCAGGTTCAATTTTCAGCCATACGTGACCGTATTGACCACGACCACCTGACTGACGAACGAACTTACCTTCCACTTCCGATTTACCACGAATGGTTTCACGGTATGCCACCTGAGGTTTACCTACGTTACAATCGACACCAAACTCACGTTTCATGCGATCGACGATAATATCTAGGTGAAGTTCACCCATACCAGAAATCAGCGTTTGACCCGTTTCAGCGTCAGTTTCTACGCGGAATGATGGGTCTTCTGCGGCTAGTTTACCTAGAGCAATACCCATTTTTTCCTGATCGGCCTTAGAACGAGGCTCTACAGCGATCTGAATAACTGGTTCAGGGAACTCCATGCGCTCCAGAATCACAACATGATTCGGATCACACAAAGTATCGCCCGTGGTGACATCTTTCAAGCCGATGGCCGCTGCGATGTCTCCCGCACGAATTTCTTTGATTTCATCACGCTTATTGGCATGCATCTGTACGATACGACCAAAGCGCTCTTTCTTTTGCTTCACGGAGTTGTAAACCGCATCACCCGAGTTAACCACTCCAGAGTAGACGCGAATAAAAGTCAGTGTGCCAACAAAAGGATCGGTAGCAATCTTAAACGCGAGTGAAGAAAACGGTTCGTTGTCGTCAGCGTGACGCTCAACACTGTTTTCTCGTTCATCAATACCTTTGATCGCAGGAACATCTGTCGGTGATGGTAGAAACTCAATCACTGCATCCAGTACCGCTTGTACGCCCTTGTTCTTAAACGCACTACCACAAGCTGCGAGAACAATTTCGTTATTGATGGTGCGCTGACGCAGAGCTTGTTTGATCTCTACTTCGCTAAGTTCACCATCTTCAAGGTATTTTTCCATCAACTCTTCACTGGCTTCGGCTGCTGCTTCCACAAGGTGGTTACGCCACTCTTGGGCAAGCTCAAGCATATCCGCAGGAATTTCTTCATAAGTGAAGCTCATGCCTTGATCGGCTTCATTCCAGTTGATGGCTTTCATCTTGATAAGGTCGATGACACCTTTGAACTCTTCTTCTGCACCAATGTTGAGTTGGATTGGAACAGGGTTCGCACCAAGACGATGTTTAATTTGGCCTACTACGCGTAAGAAATCTGCACCTGCACGGTCCATTTTGTTAACGAATACCATGCGTGGAACGCCGTATTTGTCAGCTTGGCGCCAAACGGTTTCAGACTGAGGTTCAACACCTGATGTGCCACAGAATACGACCACTGCACCATCAAGCACACGAAGTGAACGCTCTACTTCGATCGTAAAGTCAACGTGTCCAGGGGTATCAATGATGTTGATGCGATGTTCTTGGAATTGCGCTTCCATACCACGCCAGAAGGTGGTGGTAGCCGCAGAGGTAATGGTAATACCACGCTCTTGCTCTTGGACCATCCAGTCCATAGTCGCAGCACCATCGTGAACTTCGCCAATTTTGTGAGAGAGGCCAGTGTAGAACAGAATACGCTCAGTAGTGGTTGTTTTTCCTGCATCTACGTGAGCACAGATACCGATGTTACGGTAGCGCTCAATAGGAGTTTTACGAGCCACGATTGTATCCTCTTACTAAGGTCAACCTTAGAAAATAGAAATGTGCTGCGAGAGAACCTCGCAGCACAGAAGGTATTACCAGCGGTAATGAGCGAACGCTTTGTTCGCTTCTGCCATACGGTGAACGTCTTCACGTTTCTTAACAGCAGAACCTTTGTTTTCAGCCGCATCCAGCATTTCAGCAGCCAGACGAGCAGCCATAGATTTTTCACCACGCTTACGCGCAGCTTCAACCAACCAACGCATTGCCAGAGCATTACGACGTACTGGACGTACTTCAACTGGCACTTGGTAAGTTGAACCACCTACACGGCGAGATTTAACTTCTACCGCTGGGCGAACATTTTCAAGAGCTTCTTCAAAAACAGCTAAGTGGTCTTTACCAGACTTCTCAGCCATAGTGTCTAGTGCAGTGTAAACGATTTTCTCTGCAGTAGATTTCTTACCGTCAACCATAAGGATGTTAACGAATTTTGCCAGCAGTTCAGATTTGAACTTTGGATCTGGAAGGATCTTACGCTGACCAATGACGCGACGACGTGGCATGGAATATTCTCCGTTGTCTTCTTCAGGTTTTTTCCAAAACTTTTCAGTTTTTTCAAAAAATTCAAATTAATTTAGTGTTTGGCCTTACTTAACGGATTCCATTAAGACTTAGGACGCTTCACACCGTACTTAGAACGAGCTTGTTTACGGTCGTTCACGCCAGCACAGTCAAGTGCGCCGCGAACAGTGTGGTAGCGAACACCTGGAAGGTCTTTAACACGACCACCACGGATCAGTACAACACTGTGCTCTTGTAGGTTGTGACCTTCACCACCGATGTATGAAGTAACTTCAAAACCGTTAGTTAGACGTACACGACATACTTTACGAAGTGCTGAGTTAGGTTTTTTAGGTGTAGTAGTATAAACACGAGTACATACACCACGCTTTTGTGGGCACGCAGCTAGTGCTGGCACGTTGCTTTTAACAACTTGCTTAGCACGTGGCTTACGAACCAACTGGTTAATAGTTGCCATTAACTAGCTCCTGATTTACTTAAAGTAAGCTTGTGAAAAATCTACCCCGACTCATGCAAACAGATTGCACAAATAGGGACGCAAAATTCTATGCAGCAGTGGGAGGTGTGTCAAGAAATATACAGATCTTTTTTCCTGATCCTGCTGTAGCTTTGTTTAGCCGACATTTTTCAGAAAAAGAACTTCTACCATGTGATTGATTTATCATGATTTATTGTCAAATCAACAAAATCGTTCATGCTCACAATATGAATACTGGGATCAACGTTTTTCAGCCAACCACGCGCTTGCAGATCCTCCTGCAGTACCGACCACGCGATCTGATCATGCATACTCATTCGATAAGGCGATTGAACTGCAGCAGCGTACACCGCATTTTCAGTTAGCAATACGGCATCACCCGGCAGCAAATACGCAACGACTAAGGGCAATTTTTCAAGGTGCTTGACGATATGCAGCATGTGAGATCCTTAAAAAGTTAGCAATTGATCGTAACTACGCAGTAAATGCGCTAGTTCTTGTGATTCCAAGACTTCTACATCTATCAGCAGATCTTGTTCACTCAGCCCCCAACGCTGCAAACTCTGTTGGCAGACATAGCGCGCTTCGACATCGTACAGATCCAACAACTTGAATGCCGCGATATAGTCACGACTTAGAATCACTTCTGGTTGCTGATTTTTCACGAGCTGCAACACGCCTTCGCCAACAAAAAACAGGGCTTGCTCGTCACTGTAAGCTGACGTGGCGAGAATGGCATCAAGCCCTTCTCGCCCTGCGGCGGTTCCATGCGGTGGAGTATGGAATACCCATGCGACTTTATTCAAAACTGCACCACCCTATCTTGTTCTAATAACGCTTGTGCGAGGCTACCTAACCCAGCCTGAGTGAAATGAGATGCGAGGTTATGGCTACTTAAACCGTGTTGTTGAGCCTCTTGCTCACTTACCACCCCGCGACGTAGCGCCGCAGCGACACAGGTTTCAAGTTGCACGTTATGTGCTTGGGCGAGCGTTTGCCAACCTTGCAGTAAGTCGAATTCGTCATTGGCTGGTACATGGGTTGCCGAACCATTCAGCACACCATCTTGATAAAAGAACACACTTTTCAACGTATGCCCTTTGGCTATCAGCATGTTGGCAAATAGATAGGCATTACGAGCTGATTGGGTGCCGTATTGCGGCCCGTCAACCACCAAGGTGTAAGTGAGAGGGATCACTTCTCATCATCCTCAGTTTTGCGCTGACGAATATAGAGATAAACCGTGTGCTTTGAGATATTCAGACGATCTGCAACACGGTTGATCGCATCTTTGATGTCGAAGATGCCTTTATCGAACAACGCCATTACGATCTGACGGTTTTTGGTGTTGTTGGAGACCGATTTATCGCCATTGATTTCTTCGATCGTACGTTCTACGGTTTGATCCACTAACTCTTCAACGTCACTGGCGAAGTTCACCGAAGAAGCCGCTTCTTGTGCTTCCTGAGTTGGCATGAAAGATTTCAGCACTTGTGAGAAAGGAGCATCAAGGTTGACGTTGATACACAACAAACCAATCACTCGGTTATCGCCATTACGGATCGCCACGGTGATCGACTTCATCAATACGCCACCTTTGGCACGCGTGAAGTACGAGCGAGAAAAGTTACGCTCAGACCCTTCAATATCACGTAGCATTTTCAGCGCCATGTCAGTAATCGGTGAACCCACCTGACGACCGGTGTTTTCACCATTGGCAATTTTGATCGCTGAAGTATTCAAATCTTCAAGCGAGTGTAAAACGATTTCACAAAATGGGCCAATCAGGCTAGCAATACCATCAACAACTGCCTCATAGGAACGAAGAATCACCTTATCGTGCTCGGTAAATGGCTTGACGTGCACCGATTCCATCTCCAGCAGTAAATCGACATTCATGGTTTCTGTCATAGTCACTGTGCTTAAACCTTAGGATGAAAAATCAACAAATTGCTGTAAGTTTATCAGAAAATTTTAAACCACGATTCTGCAATATTACCAACAAGTGATTTAGAACAACTTCTTATTGAGATCAGCATATAAAGAAAGGCCTGAACACTGTCAGGCCTTAGCAACTCATTGACTCGCACATACACTATGCGAATGTTGAATTAGCGGTTACTGGGTCGCATCTTTACCGTTTTCAATCTTCAGCAATTCCACTTCAAACACTAAGGTTGAGTTCGCTGGGATCGTTGGAGTATCTTGCTCACCGTAAGCCAGTTCAGGCGGAATAACCAGTTTGAATTTAGAGCCTACTGGCATCAATTGAACACCTTCTGTCCAGCCTGGGATCACACGATTAAGTGGGAACGTAGCTGGCTCGCCACGCTCATAGGAGCTGTCGAACTGAGTGCCATCCGTCAGAGTGCCTTTGTAGTGAACTTGTACGGTATCTGTATCTTTTGGCTTATCGCCTTCAGCCGGAGTCATCACTTGGTAAAGCAGGCCAGATTGAGTTTTCACTACGCCTTGCTCTTTCTCGAATTGGGCGCGGAATTCATCACCTTTCTTCTTATTTTCTGCTGCTTTTTCTGTCGCTTTCACTTGCATGGTTTCAGCAACACGCTTATCCAAAGCTTCAAGAGCTGCGCGTGTCTCTTCTTCACTCATTTCTGGATTACCAGCAAACACATGTTGAATACCTTTCAACACCAGATCTTTATTCAGATCAATACCAATTTCACTTGGTTTTTCAATGCTAGTCTTAAGGTAATTAGCAAACGACACACCAATCGCGTAAGCCGCTTTATCGTCTTCAGACTTAAATTCTACTGTTTTTGCTTCTGCCGCTTGTGCAGCCGGTGCAGTTTCCGTTTTTGGTGCTTCTTCTTTCTGGCAACCAACCGCGAGTATTACCGTCGCAGCCAGCAGTGACACTTTAAAAAGTGATTTCATCGAGGTCTCCAATTATGAGGTATTCCTTTTGGCGCTGTGCACAAAAACCAGCAACTCACTGGTGCACAACAAAGAGTTGTACCAATATAGCGGTATGTTTCATGATTGTCTTTACACAACAAACGGATAATTAGACTTGATGCGAAGAATTTATCAATCAATCTGCTACTTGCTTGTCATATTAATGTTAAGCGGATGTTTTTTTGCCGATCAAGCAGAACAACAATGGAACTTAGCCCCTGAAGGTTCTACGGCCTTTGGTTTAAGCCGAGATGGGCGCTTCGCATTAATTTATTCCAAACAACAGCAGCTCGTGTTGTGGGATCTGCAAGAAGACAAAAAACTGTCCGACTTAGGCGCACAAGATCCGCAGGCCAATCCCGTTTCCAAGATCCGGATTGCTGATACTGGACGCTATGCCATCACCGCTAGCCAAAATAACTTCGCGGTGTGGGATCTGGCTTGGACCCAAGCTAAAGGGCTTTGGTCGATTACCGATGGTCTGATCCGAGATGTGGATCTCTCCAGCGATGGTGAACAAGTATTACTGGGATTGACCAATGGCAAAGCCATTTACGTTGACTTAGTCAGCGGAAGACGCATGGAGTTCCTTGCTCACCGTGAAAAAGTGAATTCCGTGGCACTCTCCGCCAATGGACGTTATGCCTTGACGGGGGGAAACGATTATCGCGCTTACCTGTGGGATACCAAGACAGGGAAAATTCTTCGCCAATTTGATCATGAGCAACGCGTCAACCGAGTTGCGTTACAGAGAGAGGGCAAATTAGCATTTACTTCCGATGATGGTAATCAAGCGCTTATTTGGGATTTAACATCACAAAATAAGCCCATCCAACTGCGAAGTTTTAGACGGCAACTGGTTTTTTCTACCGCACGCTTTTCCGATAATGGTAAAAAATTAATCACAGGTACACCATCAGGACTCGTTGAAGTGTGGAGCAGCCAAGATGGAAAGAAAATCGCCAGCTTTGAATCAGCAACCAAAAAAGATAGCGGACCCGCACAAGCTGTCGTGTATGATGCCACCTTTGATACCCAGCACCGTGCCGTAGCAGGCAGCTCAGCAGGTATTGCTCAAGCTTGGCGTGTGGAGAACTGACAAATGCAACAATTATCGCTAACCCAACTTCAAGAACGTATTGAAGACTTAGAGTGCAAACTCGCTTTTCAAGAACAGACAATTGAAACCTTGAATGATTCTCTGACCCAGCAGCAGTTATTGATCACCAGAATGCAAGATCAAATGAAGTATGTGGTCGGGAAAGTCAGAAACATCGATACATCCAACCTCGCCGATCAGGCTCACGAAACCCCACCACCACATTACTAAACGGTCCAACGCCTACGTTAGCACGAGAACTCATCTGGCAAACACGTAGGCGATGACTGCTCCAGCAACCACCAAACACCCGCCGATACGGCGTAATTGATTGTCCGGTTGTAAACTCAATTGCGCCACCATCTGCCGCCACCCCCTCGGCGCCAATAATGGCCCCAAGCCTTCAACAATCAGCACTAAACCCAGTGCAACCCAAAGTGTCTGTGACATATTGACTCCAAATAACAAAGGCCCCTTACGGAGCCTTTTAAAAAGTGACGTTATGCTTACTTGGCTGCGGCGCCTTTGGCATTATTCATGTATTGGAAGAACTCACTGTTCGGATCCAACACCAGAATGTCATTTTTGCTATTGAACGATTTTTCGTAAGCGCGTAATGAACGCAGGAAGCTGAAAAACTCAGGATCTTTCTTGTAGGCATCCGAGTAAATCTTCGCGGCTTCTGCATCGGCGGTACCACGAGTAACACGCGCGGTTTTATCGGCTTCAGCAAGAATCGTGGCGACTTCAAGCTCTGCTTGAGCACGGATCACTTCCGCTTTTTCACGACCTTGTGAACGGTGCTTACGAGCTACTGATTCACGTTCAGCACGCATACGGCGATAAATTGATTCACTGATTTCATCTGGTAGGTTGATCTTCTTCATTCGGAAGTCGACCACGTACACCCCTAAATCCTTCATCGCACTTTCACGCGTATCGTTAAGCACTTCAGACATGATTTGATCACGCTGACCATCAATCTCAAGCGCTTCTTTCGCCGCTTCTGTGGTGACTTCAGAAGAATCTGAGTTTGCAGGTAATACCGCCACATTACGCGGGCCAGACACGATCTGCTTGATTTCACGCGCACCGATTTCAGAGCGCAATACGTCAGTCACTTTACGCTCCAACAGGGCTTCTGCGGTCAACGCATTACCACCACCGGTTGCCAAGTAGTATTGGCCAAAATCTTCAATACGCCACTTTACGTAGGTATCGATGATCACGTCTTTTTTCTCTGACGTCACAAAACGGTCTGAACGGCCATCCATGGTTTGAATACGCGCATCTAAGGTTTTCACACGGTCAAACAGTGGCATTTTAAAATGCAGGCCCGGTTCGTAAATCTTCGCCAGATCGTTATTGTCTTTCAACACTCGACCAAAACGGATCACGATGCCACGCTCACCTTCTGGGATCACAAACATCGACATCAATAATGCAGCGACAACCAAAACGATAGTAGGGATTAATAACTTACGCATTCTTAGTATCTCCCTTGACGTGTAGTGCTACGCGACTGAGTATCGGTGTTCGTTTCTGTCGTTTGCTGTGACTCAAGCTCAATCTGATCATACGATGATGACGATTTGCTTGGACGCGGCTCGGCCTTTTTACTGTCTTGACCGGCTAACTTATCAATCGGCAGATAAAGTAAGTTACCGCTCGATTCAGAATCAATCAGCACTTTCGAAGTGTTGCTATATACCTCTTCCATCGCATCCAAATAGAGACGATCGCGCGTCACTTTCGGCGCGGCTTGGTATTCTGGCAGCAGTTTTTCAAATTGAGCTACCTGACCGAGCGCTTCATTAATCGTACGCTCATTGTAACCTTGTGCTTCTTTCTTCAAACGCTCAGCACGACCCGTTGCTTTCGGCAAAATTTCGTTCTTGTACGCTTCGGCTTCACGAATGAAACGCTCTTCATCCTCACGCGCTGCAATCGCATCATCGAAAGCGTCTTTAACTTGCTCTGGTGGACGCGCCGACTGGAAGTTCACATCAACAATCATCAAGCCCATATCATAGCTATCAATGATTTGATTGAGTGTCTGCTGAGTGCTTTGGCGAATTTGCTGACGACCACTGGTCAGAATGCTGTCCATCAATGAATCACCAACCACTGCACGTAACGCAGAGTCAGTCGCTTGACGCAAGCTGTCATCCGCATTTGTCACTTGATACAAGTACTTATACGGATCTGAGATGCGATATTGCACATCCATCGAAACGGTCACCACGTTTTCATCTTTGGTCAGCATCAAACCCGATGCGCGCAGTGAACGAATCGCTTGTACGTTAACTGGGGTCACTTCATCAATAAAGCGCGGACGCCAGTTCAAACCTGGATCAACAATGCGGTCATATTTGCCAAGGCGTAGAACAACACCACGCTCTGCTTCACCAATGGTATAGAAGCCAGTGAAGAACCATACCGCAGCAGCAATAGCAGCAATCACGCCAAAACCAATCGCGCCACCACCCGTCAGCGAAGGCCCTTTACCACCTTTGCCACCAAATTTCCCACCCAGCTTTTGACTCAGCTTATTAAACACTTCGTCTAAATCAGGGGGACCTTGATCTCGGCCACCTTTGTTACCGCGATTGTTGTTCCCCCATGGGTCATTATCGCGGCCATTATTGCCGTTATTATTACCAGGCTCATTCCACGCCATTAGAAAACTCCATCATTTGATATGACGTTATACTCTAGCAGTCCTTTAAGTAACTATAAAGTCACATAAATCTGCTTGCTCTCGTTTTTCTAGTCTAGCCCAATCGACCTGTTGCATCCGCACAGTGATCAGTAAATTGCCTTCCGGATCATACTCTTCCTGTTGAATGCAGTTCATTTGGAAGAATGTGCTACGGATACGTCCTTGATGTCGCGGCGGAATACGTAGATTGTGCTCCACCACTTGGCTTGCCAAACGTTCACTCAATGCTTCAAAGAGTAATTCAATACCGGTTCCCTGCATGGCAGAGATCCACACGATCTTCGGAACGCCTTCATCATCCCGCTCAATACGCGGTGTTTGCTCTTCCAGATTATCGATTTTGTTCATCACCAACAGCGTTGGGACTTCATGGGCATCGATTTCCTGCAAAACAGTCTCTACCGCTTGGATATTCTCACGAAAGCGTTCATCACTGGCATCAACAACATGTAACAAAATGTCAGCTTCTTGTGTCTCTTGTAACGTCGCTTTAAAAGCCGCGACAAGATCATGCGGAAGATGACGAATAAAACCCACCGTATCGGCTAGTACCGCTGGGCCAACATCCGCCAGATCGATTTTACGCAAGGTAGGATCGAGCGTTGCGAACAGCTGATCCGCTGCATACACACCAGCTTCAGTGATTCGGTTAAACAGGGTTGATTTCCCTGCGTTGGTATAACCCACCAACGAGATGGTTGGAATTTCTGCACGGCTACGAGCACGGCGCCCTTGTTCACGCTGTTTGGCCACTTTTTCTAAGCGGCGCAAAATCGCTTTAATTCGTTCACGCAGTAAACGTCTGTCTGTTTCAAGCTGAGTTTCACCCGGCCCACGTAAACCAATCCCACCTTTTTGTCTTTCTAAGTGCGTCCAGCCACGAATTAAGCGAGTAGAGATATGGCGCAACTGAGCCAACTCGACTTGTAGCTTGCCTTCATGGGTACGAGCACGTTGAGCAAAAATATCAAGGATAAGGCCTGTGCGATCAATCACACGACACTGGCATAGTCTTTCGAGGTTACATTCTTGGGCAGGAGAAAGAGCATGGTTAAAAATCACCACGTTAGCACCGTGCATTTGCACTGCTTCAGCGATTTCTTGGGCTTTGCCCTCACCAACAAAATATTTAGGGTGAGGGGTTTGACGACTGCCTGTTACGACATGCAGTGTAGTCACCCCTGCGGAAGAGATAAGCATTTTACATTCGCTCAGATCTTCCCACTCACCCCGTTGCGTGAAGTTGACATGAACAAGTACGGCTCGCTCACCGGCTTCATAACGGTCAAACAAGCGATCAACTCCTTAAGTTATTGTGCAAAGAATTATTCTTCAGACTTCTCTGCTGGACGATCTGATGCTGGGCGGTCGCCGCTGTGGTGACTCACTGGACGAGCAGGAACCACAGTAGAAATCGCGTGCTTGTAAACCATTTGGTTTACCGTGTTCTTCAGCAGGATCACAAATTGATCAAATGATTCAATCTGGCCTTGCAGCTTGATGCCGTTGACAAGGTAGATAGAAACTGGGATACGTTCACGACGTAGTGCATTCAGAAATGGGTCTTGTAGAGATTGCCCCTTAGCCATTTTATTTTTTCCTTATTTTGTCTTTTCTAGTAATTATTTAGCTAGCGGTGCAGCAGAATTATATGCAGCCTTGCATCTGAGCTAAACGAATCAAAATCCCCGTTGCTACCGATGCTCAACAGAGTACCAATAGCGGATCCTTTCCGGGGTACATCACGCAAAAGCGATCACATTATACACAGCTTATTTCGTTGGACGCTATCGCATTCGAGAGTGTTTCAACGGCTTGATCAACGTTTTCGCTATCTAACCAAGTTAAATCATCCCAGCTGCGTAACCAGGTGATCTGTCGCTTGGCCAATTGACGGGTGGCGCAGATTCCACGATAGATCGCTTCGTCTAAGGTGCCGTGACCGTCTAAGTAATCCCACATCTGTCGGTAACCGACGCAGCGAATAGAAGGAAGATCCGGATGAAGATCGTCTCTGGCATATAATGCTTTAACCTCTTCTTCAAACCCTGATTCGACCATCTTCTCAAAACGAAGTTCAATCCGACGATGGAGTTCTGCCCTTTCCTTGGGAGCAATTGCAAACTGCAGCACCCGATAAGGAATTGCTTCCCCTTTGGTTTGCGTCAGTTCAGTAAGAGTTTTACCTGAAATTCGATAAACTTCCAATGCTCGCGACAATCTTTGTGGATCATTGGGATGAATTCGCTGTGCTGAGACGGGATCAATCTGTTGCAGTTGATCATGTAACGCCTGCCAGCCTAGCGTTTCCGCTTCCAGTTCGATCTGCTGGCGAATCACGGGATCCGCGGCAGGTAGTGGTGATAACCCTTCGAGTAAGGCTTTAAAGTAGAGCATTGTGCCTCCCACCAACAGTGGGATTTTGCCCTGAGCGACGATATCCGCCATCTCTTTTAATGCATCACGACGAAAATCGGCAGCCGAATACGCTTCACTCGGATCGAGAATATCGATCAAACGGTGTGGTGCAAGTGCTAACTCTTGAGCATCGGGTTTTGCGGTGCCTATGTCCATCCCTCGATAAATCAGTGCCGAGTCGACGCTGATGATCTCCACCGGATATTTCTGACGTAAGCGAATGGCTAAATCCGTTTTGCCAGAGGCCGTTGGGCCCATTAAGAAGAGGGCGAGAGGTAACTTTTGAGTCATGAGTGTAATGCTGTAATTGAGGCGGAAAAATCCACCAAAGTAATAAAATGCGGGTCTTGTAAAGGCAAGTTGCCTTGCCAGAGCTGCTCCAGCTCTGCGATCAAGCCGATCGCCTCGGCTAAAGTGTAGTCTCTTTTTTCTACAACGATGCGTTGAGTTAACCAATCGGCCAACGCTTGATGGCTCAAGGCTTGGCTTTCCGAGCAACTCGCCGCGTAAGATAACAGATCCGGCAGCAATTGCTGTAAATTTTGCTGGCGCAGCGGCTGCGGAACCGCCATCACCATAATGCTGTGATTGGTACGCGTTTTCAGTTCAATCCCCAGTTGCAACAAGGCCGATGAGTGACGCTGCACGACTTGCCATTCCAGTTCACTCAGTTTTAGCGCAAGTGGCACAAGCAGTGGCTGTGCTTTCAGCGCACCATGCTGAGCATTGAGTAACCCGCGCAGTTTGAATTGCTGAGCTTGGTATAGCGAGATAAGCACACAGCCTTGTGGGCTACTCATCAACAGATACTGCCCCGCCACCACTTGAATAGCCTTGCCCAGTTTTTCTATCGTGATACCCGCTTGCTCTTTTCTAATTACAGAAAGGTTAGTAGAGGCAGCGTGAGGCACCTCATCAGGCAAATCGGGAGTTTGCATCAAGGTTTGATAAACCTCGACCTCTTTTTTACTCACGGATACTGAGCCGAATTTTTCCTTGTTCGAACCGGCAGGCTTTGGTGAAGCAACCCACGGATTGGCGGCAGCGCGTTCTCTCAGCTGATAATTCTCGCTCTCACCTTCAGGGTTATCGCGCGCAACTTTGCGTGGATAATCAGGCGAACTTTGCACGGCTTGCCACACTCTGTCTGGCACGGATGTTTCTATCGCTATCGGTTCAACCGTATCAGCAACCTCTTCCGCCTGTGATGAATGGAAGGCGCCTTCATTCACTGCAGGTGCAATCACTTGCTCGCTTTGTACCAACGCACTGCTTAATGCTTGGTAAATGAAATCGTGAACGAGGCGTGCTTGATGGAAGCGCACTTCATGTTTGGCCGGATGCACGTTGACATCCACTTGATGAGGATCGAGCTCAATAAACAAAACATAGGTGGCAAATTGATCGGCACGTAAGCTGGTTTCGTAACTTTGTCGAATCGCGTGATTGATAAGCTTATCGCGCATCATCCGGCCATTTACGTAACAGTATTGCAGATCGCTCTGCTGACGCGCGCCTTCAGGTGTGGTGATCCAACCATGCAGTTTAAGGCCTTGGTGTTCTAACTCAATGCGCAGCATATGCTGCACAAACGAGTTGCCACACACCGCAGCTAAACGTTTTTCCTGCTGCGGTAAAGTCGTTGCGGCGCGATACTGACGCACGATTTTGCCGTTATGGCGCAAGGTAAAGCTAACATCAAAGCGGCTCAGCGCAATCCGCTTGAGCAGCTCATCGATATGAGTAAATTCGGTTTTTTCGGTACGCAGAAATTTACGCCGCGCGGGAGTATTGAAGAACAGATCCAGCACTTCCACTGTCGTACCTACTGGATGAGCAGCAGGTTGTAACTTCACCGCCATATCGCGGCCTTCACTGTAGGCCGACCATGCCTCCTCTTGAGTCACGGTGCGCGATGTCAGCATCAAACGAGATACAGAGCTGATACTTGCTAACGCTTCACCACGAAAACCAAGGCTCATGATCGCTTCCAGATCATCCAGTGTATGGATTTTAGAGGTCGCGTGACGGCTCAGCGCCAACCCCAGCTCCTCTTTATCAATTCCAGAGCCATTATCTCGGATACGAATGAGCTTCGCGCCACCCTTCTCGATGTCGATATCGATCCGAGTCGCTCCTGCATCAAGGCTGTTTTCCACCAGCTCTTTCACCACCGAAGCGGGTCTTTCTACTACTTCACCAGCTGCAATCTGGTTGGCTAAGCGAGCCGGTAGAATTTGGATCGTCATAATCGGTTATTTATTCGGGATAATCAGTTGCTGCCCCACCAACAGTTGGTCAGAGCGCAGCTGGTTGGCTTGGCGAATGCTATCAATGCTGACATTGTATTGATCGGCAATTTTGCTCAGGTATTCACCACGCTGTACTTTGTGCTTACGCAGCGGTTTATCTTTCAAACTCACGGTTATTTTCAGCTTCTGCCCGAGCACCAAAGTATCCGATTTTAAATTGTTCTCTTTTTTGATCGAGGCCACTGACACTTTATAGGTACTAGAAAGCTTGCCAAGAAAATCACCGGATTTGACCACATGAGTAATGGTTTCAGTTTCTACCGGATTACTCACCGTAGGAACTGGGATTGGCGTCTGGGCTCCCGGAATAGTCAACCATTGCCCAACCGTGATCGTCGAGGATTTAAGTTGGTTGGCCTGCTTTAGCGCATCCACACTCACACCATATTGATTGGCGATCAGTCCGATTGACTCACCACGCTGCACTTTGTGCTTCTGCACTTTACCACGATTGGCAAATCGGGTGCCTTCTGGGGGATTATCTTCAAAATACTGAACAATCGCCGTGGCTAATGCACGGGCTAACTTATCTTGATGGGTACGTTGAAACAGCAGTTTTTCTTCTGAGGGGTTGGAGATAAACCCAGTTTCAACCAACACTGAGGGAATGTCCGGTGATTTTAACACCGCCAAACTCGCGTTCACAGGTTCCGCTTTATGCAAATGAGCGACTTTACCCATTTCACGCAAAATATTCGAGGCGACTTTATACCCTTCTTTCTGTGAGTGGCTAAATTGCAGATCCAACAAAGTTTGGCTGACGTTGCGATCGTTATTGGCTTTCGATAACACTTCTCCGGCCCCACCGAGCAATTCAGATTGCTGCTCATGGTTTTCAACCCAACGGGCAATTTCGGTATTGGCACGGCGAGTATTGAGCACAAACACCGAACCACCACGAGGCTGCGGTGTATGGAAAGCATCCGCATGCACCGAAACCAACAGATGTGCTTTACTGCTACGGGCAATTTCTGTGCGTTTATTGAGATTCACAAAATAGTCACCACGGCGAGTTAGTACCGCTTTCATCCCCGGTACCGCATTGATTTGATCAGCCAGTTTTTTCGAAACACTGAGGGTGACATCCTTCTCGTATTTGCGCGTTGGGCCGATTGAACCAGGATCCTCACCACCATGCCCAGCATCAATTGCCACCACAATGTCATCATTGCCTTGTAGTTGAGAAGCATCTTTGCTGACTTGCGCCGCAGAGGAATTTGATGTACTTGGTGAGCTGGTCTCTGCTGCTTTGCCATGTGGCATATCTACGACAAGGCGATGCCCATATTGTCCACCAGGAGTGGGGGCCAGTTTGAATAAGGCTGGGGTAGTGTTCTGTTTCAGTTCAAACACTAGGCGAAACGTGCCTTTTTCAGGAGGAGAAGAAGCCCGAATCTTAGATAGAACTCCACTTTCCGTGACATTGACGGGTAGCTTAGCGCGAGAAGACGTTTGCTTAAGATCGATCACCAAGCGATCAGGGGAGCTCAACACAAAGTAGCTATAGTCCACTTCAGATTTAACGTCTAAAACCACCCGCGTTTCATCAGGAGATGGCCAAACACGGGCTCCTTCTAAAACATTAGCCCACGTTTGCGGCGCCAATGTAAATAGAACAAGTCCACAGAGTAAGAATACAAAACGGCTAACGTTCAACATAACTCCAACTGGCTCAATAGTTCGCATCCATAGTCATTATTGGCAGTCAGCGTTGCGATCCGCTGCTCACCGTCATAGCGCAAATCAAGATCAAGATCCGCATGGGGTAAAAGTCCATGCCCTTTTTCTGGCCATTCAACCAAGCAAATCGCATCCGTAGAAAAGTAATCGCGGATACCCATAAATTCGAGCTCTTCCGGATCCGCCAAACGATACAGATCAAAGTGATAAACCTGCCATTCACCTAGCTGATAGGGTTCAACCAGTGCATAGGTGGGGCTTTTGACATTGCCGTTGTGGCCTAATGCCCGAATAAAACCGCGGCTAAATGTCGTTTTTCCCGCGCCAAGATCACCATGCAGATAAAGTGTGGTTTGTTGCGAACAAATAGCGGCTAACGCTCGGCCTAGTTCAATAGTGGCTTGTTCATCTTTCAGGGAAAAAATCTTGCTATTCATTACACTTTTCTCGACAAGGTCGTCATTGACTATAAAGAAATCAAAAGAACAGGAATAGTAAACTGGGTTGGAATTGAGAGACAAGATCTGTTCTGTTAACAAAGCGAAAAATATCCATGATCCCGTAAGATCTCGCCGTGATTAATGCTAGATGCAGAAAAGAAGATCCGCTAAGATCCTCGCCCCTTTCCGTGAGAACGCCTGATGGACTATCAATTACTCGCAAATCAGATCAAACAATGGGCGATCGAACTCGGCTTTGAAAAAGTCGGAATTTGTGACATCGACTTGAGCGAACACGAACAAGCTTTGCAACGTTGGTTAGATGCAGGCTACCACGGTGAGATGGATTGGATGGCCAGACATGGCATGATGCGCGCACGCCCAGCGGAGCTTCTGCCAGGCACAGTGCGTATTATCACTGCACGTATTAATTATTTACCACCTCAAGCCCAGTTTGCTTCTAACTTAAGTGATCCTAACCAAGCTTATATCAGCCGTTACGCTTTGGGACGTGATTACCATAAGCTTGTTCGGAACCTGCTCAAAAAACTGGGAGAAAAGATCGAACAAGAAATAGGGCAATTGGGTTACCGCCCTTTTGTTGACTCCGCCCCGATTCTTGAGCGCCCTCTCGCACAAAAAGCGGGATTAGGTTGGACGGGGAAACATTCGCTTATCTTGGATAACGAGAACGGGTCTTGGTTCTTCTTGGGGGAGCTACTGGTTGATATTTCATTACCGGTTGATGAACCGAGCGATAATCAATGCGGCAAGTGCACAGCTTGTATTACAAGCTGCCCAACCAACGCCATTGTGGCAGAAGGTGTCGTTGATGCGCGACGGTGTATCTCCTATCTGACCATCGAATTTGATGGTGTGATCCCTCTTGAATTTCGGTCAGCCATGGGCAACCGAATTTACGGATGTGATGACTGCCAACTCGTTTGCCCTTGGAATCGCTTTGCCCCTATAACTCAGCAAAGTGACTTCCATCGCCGACAGAGCCTGAACAATGCAGATTTAGTGATGTTATTTGAATGGGATGAAGCGACCTTTCTGAAAAATATGGAAGGTTCTCCTATCCGCCGAATCGGCCATCAGCAGTGGCGGCGCAATCTGATCATCGCGATGGGAAATGCACCATACTCTCCGCGTATTGTCGATACACTCCAGCAATATCTAGGGCAAAGTGGACTGCTTGACGAGCATATTCACTGGGCTTTAACTGAACAACACCACAAAACATCCGTTTCGCGTCAACATACACGCTTGATTCGCATCATTGAAAAAGGGCTCCCAAGAGATGCGTGAGCAAGTAACTTACATAAGCAGAGAAAGGATTGTTTGATGCCCATCCCAATTTGCGCAGTGTGGACAACATTTTTAATCAGACGCTGTTTTCTATCGTCAAAGAAAGTTAATCACAGCCTAGGTAAATGACTAGGATCAATTTTTGGTAAGGTAATGATCTTAAAGTCGAATTCTCACCTTACATAAAAACAAAAAAAATCAAACAAAAACAATATCTTACACGACAATCTTTTAATATCACTTCAATGAAGGCGAGCAAAGATCCTTAAGCAAGTCAACTAGAAATATTTAGATTCAGAGTTTATCAACTATTTTATCCACAGTTTTTTTTTGTGGATAAGTCTGTTAATGAAGAGAGCAATGCAAGCAAATACCGATACTCAACAAGAGTTGATCGGATAAGCTTAACAAGTAATTAGACATAGATGAGTATGAACAAAATTAAGCAGATGCTTAATAAATTACCCACTAGGGATGATGCTTCACAGCATTATAGAAGAGCCTTAGCAAAGTGCTAAGTGATCTAAAAAGAAAAATCTGCGCATAAGCACAGTCTCTCTTTTTTAAAGAATTGGTTGCGGGAGCTGGATTTGAACCAACGACCTTCGGGTTATGAGCCCGACGAGCTACCAAGCTGCTCCATCCCGCGTCCATATGTGTCACTGTTAAGCACAATGAGAGCTTTTAAATTGGTTGCGGGGGCCGGATTTGAACCGACGACCTTCGGGTTATGAGCCCGACGAGCTACCAAGCTGCTCCACCCCGCGTCCGTATGTGTCACTGTTAAGCACAGTGAAGGCTTTAAATTTGGTTGCGGGAGCTGGATTTGAACCAACGACCTTCGGGTTATGAGCCCGACGAGCTACCAAGCTTGCTCATCCCGCGTCCATATATATCGCTAAACGCAATAAAACTTTTCTTCAGTTTTCTGGGGTATGGTAGAAACTGGAGCGACACACGAGGTTCGAACTCGTGACCTCAACCTTGGCAAGGTTGCGCTCTACCAACTGAGCTAGTGTCGCATTTCATCGTTAAGTACGATGACAACTATCAATTTGGAGCGACACACGAGGTTCCCTTCTTTAAAACAAAAAGGCGTGACCTCAACCTTGATAAGGTTTGCTCATCAACTGAGCGAGTATGGCGCACTTCATCGTTGAGTACGATGACAACTTAAATGTGGAGCGACACACGAGGTTCGAACTGGTGACCTCAACCTTGGCAAGGTTGCGCTCTACCAACTGAGCTAGTGTCGCATCAACAACGTTTTCCGTTGTTTAGGGCTGCGAATTATAAGTGCATTTTCTTGTGATGCAAGAGCTTCTCGTGAAAAAAACTCTTTTTTTTTCGCCTGCCGAAAAAGCACGCAAGATGTCGAACTATTGTGCTCTTCAAGCGTTTGAAAGCACCATTTTAAATCTTGAATACCGCCTTACGATAGAACTGAAGCTCGGCGATCGATTCTCGAATATCATCCAAAGCAAGGTGGCTACCTGTTTTACTGAACTCTTTCAGCACTTCCGGTTGCCAACGACGAGTCAACTCTTTGATGGTACTGACATCGATATAACGATAATGGAAGTACGCTTCCAAACGCGGCATATGCTTGTAAAGGAAACGTCGGTCTTGACCAATACTGTTGCCACAAATCGGTGATTTCCTCTCCGGCACCCACTGCTTTAAAAACGCGAGCGTTTGATCTATGGCTTGTTCTTCGCTGACTTGGCTGGCACGCACTCGTGCCACCAAGCCACTCGCGGTGTGAGTTGTGGTACACCACTCATCCATTTTGGCGAGTTCTGATTCTGGTTGATGAATCGCAATCACTGGGCCTTCGGCTAAAATATTTAACTCACTGTCAGTAACAATGGTCGCCATCTCAATGATTTTGTGCGTTTCAGGATCGAGTCCTGTCATCTCTAAATCAATCCAAATCAGATTCTGGTCGCTAAAAGACATAATGGTGCGCCTATAGGGGTTTATTCACAAAAGAGGTACTATACCCAAATTCAGATCGACAGGATACGTATCAAATTGAGATTTGGTACGCCATTTAATATCCAGCAGAGAGTAAGTAGAACACTGTGGCAAAAAAGAAAAAGCTCACACACGGTCAAGTTCGCCGAGTTAGACACAACCAAAATAAGAAACTCAAGCAAGAAGAAGCCATCGTTTGGGATGAAACCTTATTGGGCAATGCTCAACAAGGGTTGGTGATCACTCGCTTTGGCCAACATGCCGATATTGAAGACCCAGCGACAGGCGAAATTCATCGCTGTAACCTGCGCCGTGGTATAGAAAGCCTCGTGTCTGGCGATAAAGTGCTGTGGCGTCCCGGCGCAGAAACGCTTGCGGGCATTTCTGGTGTCGTTGAGGCAGTCGAAACACGCAGCTCCATCTTGGTACGCCCTGACTATTACGATGGCCTCAAGCCCGTTGCGGCAAACGTGGATCAAATGGTGATCGTATCATCCGTATTGCCAGAGCTCTCTCTGAATATTATTGATCGCTACTTGATCGCCTCTGAAACCTTGGGCATTGCTCCACTCATCGTGCTGAACAAAATTGATTTGCTTAGCCCCGAGCTGCGTGAGCAATACACCACATGGTTAAATGATTACCGCGCGATTGGCTATGACGTGCTGTACGTCAGTAAGAAAACCGGTGAAGGGATTGCAGATCTTGAAGTGAAACTGCGCGATCGCACTAACGTGTTTGTCGGTCAATCGGGGGTTGGCAAATCTAGCTTAGTCAATGCACTACTTCCTGAGCTGGAAGAAGATGTGGAAGAAGGCGCGATTTCTGAAACGTCTGGTTTAGGCCAACACACCACCACCGCCGCTCGACTCTATCACATTCCAAGTGGCGGTAATTTGATTGACTCTCCCGGAGTGCGTGAGTTTGGTTTATGGCATTTAGAAAGCGATGATGTCACCAAAGCTTATGTCGAGTTTCGCCCTTATTTAGGAGGCTGCAAATTCCGTGATTGCAAACATGGGGATGACCCCGGTTGCTTGCTGCGTGCCGCAGTAGAAAAAGGCGAAATCAGCGCTCTGCGTTTCGACAATTACCATCGTATTGTGCTGAGCATGACGGAAAACAAAGCCAATCGACAGTATTCGCGCAGCAAAAAAGCCGATCTGTAAGAGCAAATTGTTAGCAAGTTTAGAGCATCTACTGACAGAAGGCGCGATTTTCAGTAACATCTCGCGCCCATCACTAATGTATTGGAATGTAAACCATGGATAAGATTAAAGTTGGACTGCAATATTGGATTCCACAACATGGCCTGACCCGCTTGGTTGGCAAGTTGGCGTCTGCGCGGGCAGGCAGCCTAACCACGGCCATCATCCGCTGGTTCATCAAGCAATATAACGTCAATATGGACGAGGCACTGCACTCTGATCCGGCCCACTTCAAGACGTTTAATGAATTTTTTGTGCGTGAGCTAAAAGCTGGCGTGCGTCCTATCGCGGAAGGCGAAAAGGTGATCACTCATCCTGCCGATGCGTGCGTGAGCCAGTTTGGTGCTATCGAAGACGGCAAACTGATCCAAGCGAAAGGCCCACACGTTTTCAGCCCAAGAACTGCTCGGTGGTGATGCCAAACTTGCGGAAGAGTTCCGTGATGGGGATTTTGCCACTTTGTATCTCTCTCCACGTGATTACCACCGCGTACATATGCCTTGTGATGGCACGTTACGCCAAATGATCTACGTACCGGGCGATCTATTCTCTGTGAACCCTCTGACCGCGGAAAATGTACCGAACCTGTTTGCTCGCAATGAGCGTGTGGTGTGTATTTTCGATACTGAATTTGGCCCAATGGCACAAGTGCTGGTTGGCGCCACAATTGTCGGCAGTATTGAACTGGTTTGGGCAGGCACCGTGACTCCGCCACGTGGTAACACCGTGTATCGTTGGGACTACCCAGCTAACGGCAACCAAGCTGTGGTTCTGAAAAAAGGCGAAGAGATGGGTCGCTTTAAACTGGGCTCCACCGTGATCAACCTGTTTGCCAAGCAAGCCATTCGCTTTGATGACAGCATGGTGCTGAGTGCACCAACTCGTATGGGTGAGCCTTACGCACACCAAGCTTAATATACGATTTGGAGTTACAGCCAACACCGCTGCGGGTTCAAGTAGGAAGACTCAACATCCCAGCTTCGGCTGGGATGTTGTCTTTTGAAGCTCGCCACACATCTGTACTGTCATCCACTGTAAAAGATAAAAATTTAACCGCCCTCTAAGACCCCTATTTTTCAATCGCTTACTCTAGGCTTTCAATCCAGCGAAGAGGAAGTGCCAATGCCAACACTGGAACGAGGTATGCTCGTCAAACTCCTGATCTGTTTCTTACTGCCATTAGGCGTACTGATGATGCCGATTGATGCGATCCCCATTCAAGATCTCACCTTGGTTCAACACCGTTTACTCGCTATTTTTCTTCTTGCCGCACTACTGTGGGTGTTGGAACCTGTTCCTGTGTTTGCCACGTCGATCCTGATCATAGCCCTTGAACTCGTCATGATCTCCGATAAAGGCTTGCATGGTTTTCGAGTGCCAGACCCTCAGCATCCGCTCGGCGAGCTCCTTAAATACACCGATATTTTCAGTGCGTTTTCCTCTCCCATTATCATTTTGTTTATGGGTGGTTTTGCCTTAGCGATTGCCGCATCTAAATATGAATTAGATAACAACCTAGCACGCGTGTTGCTCAAACCTTTTGGCCATCAGCCTAAATACATCATGCTCGGTTTAATGTTGATTACCTCGGTTTTCTCAATGTTTATGTCCAATACAGCGACCACCGTGATGATGTTGGCGCTGCTGGGTCCTATTGTCGCCTCAGCCCCCAAAGGGGATTTAGGCATCAAAGCTCTGGTGCTGTGCATTCCGATTGCAGCCAACACAGGGGGCATCGCAACCCCGATCGGCACGCCACCTAATGCCATTGCATTGCAGTATTTAACTGGAGCAAACAGCATTGATTTTCTGTCATGGATGATGATGGGATTGCCGTTTGTACTGGTACAGCTGACGATTGCTTGGTTCTTACTGCAAAAGCTTTTCCCCTCCTCACAAGCCACAATGACCTTGAAACTCAAAGGCGAATTTCAACGCGGCTGGCGAGCCATACTGGTCTACATCACGTTTGCTTTAACCATAGTGCTGTGGATGACTACTACATGGCACGGCATGAACACTTATGTGGTGGCGATTATTCCACTGGCCGTGTTCACCCTCACTGGCATCATGGGCAAAGAAGAACTGAAACAGATCAACTGGGATGTGCTTTGGTTAGTCGCCGGTGGGATCGCGATTGGCATCGGCCTTGAACAAACGGGACTCGCCCAAGCATTAGCACACGCCATCGATTATCAATCTCTCTCACCTATGCTGATTGTGATTGCTCTTTCGTTGGTGTGCTGGCTGATGGCTAACTTTATGTCTAACACGGCGACTGCCAACTTGATCATGCCGATTGCCGCTGCGATTGGTACTTCGATGAGTAGCCTTGAGCAAGTCGGCGGCTTACAAGCATTGTTAGTCGTGGTGGCTTTTTCTGCGTCACTGGGAATGATTTTGCCCGTTTCGACACCACCAAACTCACTCGCTTACTCAACGGGGCTTATCGAAAGCAAGGATATGGCCAAAACTGGCTTAGTCATTGGGGTGATTGGGCTTGGCATCGTCTATCTTATGGTATTCCTACTCGGATAAAGCACCGCTATCCCCCTCTCTTTCACAGCTTGTCATCACTCTCGAGATGGCAAGCTGTGAACCTTCTAATCGCACTGAAATTGCTTTTGTCTTCCTGATCGCTTAATGGCATATTGAGTGCCCTCATCACTCCCAACTGCAAGGATGACGCAATGGGTTACGAATGGCTGGCACTTGCCGCAGCCTGTCTTTGGGCTATCGCCAGTTTACTTTCTATCACGCCCGCGAAACACCTCGGCTCTTTTGCTTATAGCCGCTGGCGTATGGGGTGTACCTCCGTCATTTTAACGACCATTGCCCTATTCACCGGTGGTTGGTTAACCGTACACAGCAGTGCGATTCCAGCCATGATGCTGTCTGGTTTGATTGGGATTTTTATCGGTGACACCGCGCTTTTTGCTTGTCTGAATCGCATGGGGCCAAGACAGTCCGGCTTACTCTTCTCCTGTCATGCGGTGTTTTCTGCCGTGCTCGGTTATTTCCTGTTTAGTGAAAGCATGACTAAGCAAGAGCTATTTGGCTCAACCTTAGTGTTTAGCGGCGTGTTGATGGCAATTTTCTTTGGTCGTCGCGGGCAAGCAGGGCCAAGTTTGGATAGCATCAATGGCAGTGTGTGGGTGGGGATTGGGCTCGGCTTAACCGCCGCATTATGCCAAGCCCTCGGGGGTATTATTGCCAAACCGGTGATGCAAACGGAGATCGATCCCGTTGCTGCCTCTGCGATGCGGATGATCACCGCCTTTGCAGCTCACTCTTTACTGCGCTTAACCGGCGCGCGCATTGCTCGTCCTACACAAACCATCACGCTCAATATCTTTTTGGTCACCGCGCTCAACGGCTTTATTGCCATGGCGGTTGGTATGACGCTGATCCTCTACGCTCTGCGTGAGGGGAATGTCGGTATGGTCGCGCTACTTTCTTCCACTACGCCGATCATGCTGCTGCCACTGCTTTGGATCTACACCAAACAGTGCCCAAACCGCTATGCTTGGTTAGGGGCTATCGTTGCGGTTACTGGTACCAGCTTATTGGTGTCTTAAAACCGATTTTGATCAATAGGCTACATTTACTTGCATTGATAGAGAGAATCATTGATCTTAACCGGATGCAAAGCGTCTAGATTGTAGTAAAATTACGCTAATTTTACGTTTCAGTTATTTTGATTTTGACGAGGTTAGAACTATGTCAGCTAAGAAGCCAATGGCTCTGGTGATCCTAGATGGTTGGGGTTACCGCGAAGACAACGCAAATAACGCGATCAACAATGCGCGTACACCTGTGATGGATAGCCTAATGGCCAACAACCCTCACACTCTGATTTCTGCTTCTGGTATGGACGTAGGTCTACCTGATGGTCAAATGGGTAACTCAGAAGTGGGTCACACCAACATCGGTGCTGGCCGCATTGTTTACCAAGACCTGACTCGCATTACCAAAGCGATCATGGATGGTGAATTCCAACAAAACGAAGTTCTGGTAGCTGCCATTGATAAAGCAGTTGCTGCGGGCAAAGCGGTTCACCTGATGGGTCTGATGTCTCCAGGTGGCGTACACTCACACGAAGACCACATCTACGCAGCAGTAGAAATGGCGGCCGCACGCGGCGCAGAAAAAATCCACCTGCACTGCTTCCTTGACGGTCGTGACACACCACCACGCAGCGCAGAAGCGTCACTGAAACGCTTCCAAGATCTGTTTGCCAAATTGGGCAAAGGTCGTATCGCTTCTATTGTAGGTCGTTACTACGCAATGGACCGTGACAACAACTGGGATCGCGTTGAAAAAGCTTATGACCTACTGACTCTGGCACAAGGCGAGTTTACTTGTGACTCTGCCGTTGAAGCACTGCAAGCCGCTTACGCTCGTGAAGAAAACGACGAGTTCGTGAAAGCGACCGAAATCCGCGCAGCGGGCCAAGAGTCTGCCGCGATGCAAGATGGCGATGCACTGTTGTTCATGAACTATCGTGCTGACCGCGCGCGTCAAATCACCCGTACTTTCGTACCTGATTTCGCAGGCTTTAGCCGTAAAGCATTCCCTGCGCTTGATTTTGTGATGTTGACTCAATACGCCGCAGACATCCCACTGAAGTGTGCGTTTGGCCCAGCATCACTGGAAAACACCTACGGTGAGTGGCTATCAAAAGCCGGCAAAACTCAGCTACGCATCTCTGAAACTGAGAAATACGCGCACGTGACGTTCTTCTTCAACGGCGGCGTTGAAAATGAATTCCCTGGCGAAGAGCGTCAGCTGGTTGCTTCACCAAAAGTCGCAACCTACGACCTACAACCAGAAATGAGCTCTAAAGAGCTGACCGACAAGCTGGTTGCAGCGATCAAATCAGGTAAATACGATGCAATCATCTGTAACTATCCAAATGGCGACATGGTTGGTCACACTGGCGTTTACGATGCTGCAGTGAAAGCGTGTGAAGCGGTAGACGAGTGTATCGGCCGTGTGGTTGAAGCGATCAAAGAAGTGGATGGTCAACTGCTGATTACTGCTGACCACGGTAACGCGGAAATGATGATCGACCCAGAAACGGGCGGCGTACACACTGCGCACACTAGCCTGCCTGTACCGCTCATTTATGTTGGTAACAAAGCGATCAGCCTGAAAGACAACGGTAAACTGTCTGATCTGGCACCAACTATGTTGGCGCTGTCTGATGTGGAAATTCCCGCAGACATGTCAGGCCAAGTGCTGTACAGCTAAGCTGCCTCAATGATGAAAGCCCTGAATACTCAGGGCTTTTTTGTACCTTTTTACCATTGAGTGCGATGAGAATTGCAAACTTTTGACATCATAGGCTCGCCACCTGCCAAGCTTTGGGTATACTGAATCACTCTTTTCAATCCACTAACTCCAGATCAAAATCAATGACACCTACTGCGCCGCATGCGATTTTCAGTGACTTTCGAGGTAAAACCCTGACCCGTCGTTTGTTGGCTTGCCTGCTATTTATGGTTGCACCTCACCTTGGAGCGGCAACTCAGCAGGAACTGACTGGAGTAAAAAGTGAAATCTCTCGCCAACAACAATCCTTGGCGGATCAACAAAAATCGCTCGATCAGCTACAGCAATCTCTTAAGCAACAAGAGCTTGGCATCAACAGTATCGAAAATCAGATCACCAAAACCAAAAACGATCTTGAGAATGCCAATCGCAACATTGCTCAGCTCAACAGCAATATTCAAGCACTCGAAAATCAGAAACAGCAGCAAGCCGAAAAACTTGAACGCCTTCTACAAACCTATTACCTGACGCAACGCTCATTGACGAATGGCCAGTTTTTCCATCGCAGCGCTGATGAAGATCGCATCAGTCAGTACTATCAACACTTGGCAAAAAGCCGTGCACAAGCCATCGAAGCGTTAGAAAAAACGCGTACTGATCTGCATGCCAACCAGCAGCAAAGACAAGCTGAGCGCGAACAAATTGAGAAATTACTGGCAGAGCAGACCCAACAGCGAGACAAGCTCGCCAAAACGCAAACTGAGCGTAAGCAGACCGTAAAGAAAATCGAGAGCAGCATTTCTGGCGACAAAGTGTATCTTGCTGAATTGCAGCGCAACGAAACTCGCCTCAAAGCTGAAATCGCCAAAGCCGCCAAACGAAATGCGGTACTGATGAATGGCATTGCAAGTCAACGCGGTAAACTACCGTGGCCGCTGAAAGGTCGCGTGTTACACAACTTCGGTGAACGCCAAACAGGGCAGATTGATTGGAAAGGTTTGGTCATTGATGCCAACTATGGTCAAGAGGTCAAAGCAGTTTATCCCGGCACGATAGTGTTTGCCGAATACCTGCGTGGTTATGGCTTGGTTGTGCTCCTCGACCACGGCAAAGGCGATATGACACTGTATGGTTTTAACCAAACTCTACTCAAAAAAGAGGGCGATAAGGTCATCGCTGGTGAAACCATTGCCCTTGCCGGTGATACCGGAGGTCAAGCGCGTCCTGCCCTCTATTTTGAGATTCGCCGTAATAGCCGTGCGGAAAACCCTTCTCAGTGGTTACAACGCTAACGAGCGTAAAAGTGTTCCACAACTTGGATAACGTCATCCAATAAAGCTTGGGGTAGCTGGTTGATGCCACCCGCCGATTCACGACCACCACCGGAAGGAAACTGGGCACACAAAGCTCCCGCGCCTCGTTTATCGCTCAAGGGAGCACGTAAAGAGAGCGTGTAATGCTGCTCATCCGCATACGTCACAATCAAATGCGCGCGTTGCACATCCTGATTGGCAAGATGATTGGCGAATGCGCCACTGACTCGCTGCGCCGCTGCACAATCAGGCAATATCACCACCATTAAGCTTGGACTCTGATAATAAGCAGGTCGCTCAAGGGCAAAAGCAAAATCTTGCTGATAGGCGCTGCGTAATTGGTAGAAAGGCGAGTTAAGATCGGCCAACACTGCCCATGGCGTGCCATAGGCCAATAAGGTTTGATAAAGTGCCTCGGGCGCAAAATGCAGTTCAGACACCTCACGTCCATAGCCGTTGTAGTTAATCAGCGTTCCTAATTCACAAAGCTCTGCGGTTTGCACGGCATCGAATCCCGCTTCTTCAGCCAGAGTGTGTGCAACACGGTGTAGGTTATCGCCAAACGCAGCCACTATCGCCCAGTCGCGGAAACGTCCTTTCAGTAGCCGATCAATTATCAGCGCGGTACAAATATTGGCATCGGTATCAATATGCGCTTGCAGTGCAGGATGGGGAGGGATATCGCCGGGCTGATGATGGTCGACATAAAAAACACTAGCTCCGGCTTGTAGCGCACGCTGCAAGCCAAGTTGATTTTTAGCCATGGAGATATCCAATGCCACCAACTGATCACCGGCCGTCAACTCAAGCCGATCGAGTAAGGCAATATCGCGCTTCACTCCGGTCACTAACTGCGTCAATTTAGGGTACGCTAAACGCCATTGCACCAGAGAAAGGATGCCATCAGCATCCCCATTAAACACATCATAATCCACGTACGGCTTCCTTTCTGCATGGGAATGACCAGAAAACTAGCAAGTAATCCATCGTATGCCCAAGACAGATTGGTTATAACTCATGCTCAGGCATGCATGGCTCGAACACCTTCTTCAAGCAGTTGAAGTTGTTCACGGCCGGCTTTAGTAGCACAAGGTTTGACGACTGAGATCATTTGCAACATGCCTTGATGAATCACCTCTTCGGTCACTTGAGTTTTGTGTGACATCGCGGATTGATAGCCAAGCCAGCTGGAAGCAATCAGATGTAAGGTGCGTACGAGCTGCTTCATCTCACCATCTCCGAGCTGCAGCAACTGCATCTCCACAAAACCACGCATAATGTTGACCAGATTGGTTTGCAACTTCTCTTGTACCTGAATGTAATCTTCGTGCAGCGCTTCATCTCGCTGCAAAATTTCCGGCAGGTTGGCGTAAAAGAAGCGATATTTCCACATCAAAGTAAAAATCGAATCCAAATAGTGCTTAAGTAAAGAGAGACTTTCATACTGCCCTTGCAGTGGCGTAAAACGCTCAATCAACTCCGCTGAATAGAGTGCAAAAATGTCGCGCACTATCTCTTGCTTATTGCGAAAGTGGTAATACAAATTCCCTGGGCTGATCTCAATGTGAGCAGCGATGTGGTTAGTCGTGATATTACGTTCACCTTGCTGATTAAACAGCTCTAATGCCGCATGCACTATGCGATCCTTGGTTTTCATCATGATTCGCTTTATCTATCTGTCTGGATTACCGAAGTATAAAACAGTCGGGCTCAAGATGTGAAAAGCGTCTGACCTGCAGACGCTTTAATGAACTATTTCTGGTGGTAAGGCTTAGAAAGCTCATGTACCGCGTCGACAAACACACCTGCATTTTCAGGCGGAACATCAAGATGGATACCATGCCCTAAGTTAAACACATGCCCTGTCTCACCTTGGCCGAAACCCGCCAAAATGCTGGCCACTTCTTCACGAATTCGTGGTGCAGGCGCATACAGAATGGAAGGATCCATGTTGCCTTGCAGTGCCACTTTGTCCCCAACTCGAGCTTTGGCATCAGCGATATTGATCGTCCAGTCCAAACCGACTGCATCACAGCCCGTTGCTGCGATTTGCTCAAGCCACATGCCACCATTTTTGGTAAACAGCGTCACAGGTACGCGACGGCCTTCATTTTCACGAATTAAGCCATCCACAATCTTGTGCATGTACTGCAAGGAGAAGAGCTGGTAGTCACGTGGAGTTAGCACGCCACCCCATGTATCAAACACCATTACCGCCTGAGCACCCGCTTTGATTTGGGCGTTGAGGTAAGTAATCACGCTATCAGCCAATTTATTCAACAGCGCATGTAGCACAGCAGGCTCGCTGTACATCATCTTTTTGATTTTGGTGAAGGCTTTTGAACTACCACCTTCAACCATATAAGTCGCTAATGTCCAAGGACTTCCAGAGAAACCAATCAGCGGCACTTCACCTTGCAGATCTTTACGAATTTGGCGTACCGCATTCATCACATACTGCAATTCACCTTCTGGATCTGGAATGCCAATCTTATCGACATCCGCTTTGCAGGTGATCGGGCGATCAAAAACAGGACCTTCGCCAGCTGCAAAACGTAGCCCCAACCCCATGGCATCAGGGATAGTCAAAATATCAGAGAACAGGATCGCCGCATCGAGAGGAAAACGGCGCAGCGGCTGTAGTGTTACTTCAGAAGCCAATTCTGCGTTCTTACACAGCGCCATAAAATCACCCGCTTGAGCGCGAGTGGCACGGTATTCAGGGAGATAACGACCCGCTTGGCGCATCATCCATACAGGGGTGTAATCAACTGGCTGCTTGAGCAGGGCACGCAGGTAGCGATCATTTTTTAATTCAGTCATGGTGATTTCCACTTATTTTGGCTTCTTTACTTTGGCGCGTATTCTAACACCGTTTGTCCCATAAATACGGTTGGCTTTGCAAGCGGGATCAAGTTATTAACTTTCAAATCAATGCTTAAATTGCGTCCAACCCTCAATGGTGTTAAAAATTTGTTCGCTAGCGAAAACTATAATCATAAACTGAGTCCTCGACTCAGCATCTCATAACGACATCTTACTTACCCCCTCCTTAACCGGAGGGTTTTTTTTACTTCTTTAGTAGTTGGCTTGAGCAATATCAGCCAAGGTGCGTTCAATCAAAGCACGAGCGATTGTTCCTTGCGGTGCTACTGGAGGGAGATTTTTCATGCCAAACCAATTGGCATCACTCAACTCACTGTAATCAGGCTTGAGCTCACCGCTTTGATAATCAGCGAGAAATGCCATCATCATACTGGATGGGAATGCCCAAGGTTGGCTGCCAAAATAGCGAACGTTGGTCACTCTAATACCAGTTTCTTCCAACACTTCGCGCACCACACACTGCTCAAGCGTTTCTCCCACCTCAACAAAACCCGCAATCACGGTATACATGCCATTGCGATGACGCGGGTGCTGCGCGAGCAAGATCTGCTTTTGTTTACGAACGGCAACGATAATACAGGGAAAAATACGCGGGTAGTGCAACGTCCGGCAATCGTGGCACTGCATCGCTAGCTGCTGATGATTGAGATAATTGCGCCCACCACACTGTGGACAGAAGCGCATTGTCTGGCTCATATGCCCATACTGCACCGCTTTGCTAGCCGCAAGGAACAGTCCCTCATCAACACCAAGCAATTCACGTAGCGAGCTGAGTGGGCGATCCTGATCAAGATCGGCAGCATTCAACCAATAGACGGGAAAGTCTTGGTAGTGATCCACGAGGATCGCATGACTCGAAGGCAGATCCCACTGCTGCGCACTACCAAACGGGATCCGACCATCCACCAGCCACAGTTCGCTACCCGAAACCACGCACCAATAAGCGTTCTTGCCGTCACTCTTTTCCACTCTGCTTCTCCTGATTGCTTGCAGTCGGATCATTTTACTGGCAATCTAAATTCACACCACAATTTGTCAGCACAAGAATTATTGTCTATAACTTTTTGTGAGGGCAGTAGTCATATCTTATTGATATAACTAAAAAGGCAAAGGAACGATCGTCAATAACGATCCGATCATGAGGACATGGTCATGCTAAAAAATTTCAAAAACACCCAAGATCAATGGGTCGGATCAAACGATATCGTTGATCACTGGCTGGAAAAACGGCAGCATCTCATCGTGGAATACTGTAAGTTAGCGGCACTGCAACCTTGCTCTGCCAAAGCTGCTGTCTCAGAGCTCCCTTCTCCACAGGCTTTGTTGTACTTTTGCCAAGAATTGTTGGACTACATATCTGAAGGCCACTTCAAGATCTACGATATGGTCATGGATAAATGGCAAGCCACCGGTTTTAAAGCGACCGATGAAATCAGTCAGGTGTACGCCAAAATTGTCGCTACCACGGAGCCGCTGTTGAACTTCAATGATCAGTACGCCACCGTCAGTGAGTATGATGAACTGCTCGATTTGGATCGCGATCTATCACAAGTTGGTGAAGTCCTAGAAGCTCGATTCTCCTTAGAAGACCATTTAATTCAATTGATTGCTGATAGCCTTGCTGTACCTCCCGGAGCTTAGCGCTGCAGCTTGATTTTAAGTTCATCACTTTTTCAATCAGCGATGAATACCTAAATAGCAAAAATATACCAACAAAAAAGGCACCGCAAGGTGCCTTTTTTCATAGCTTGATGACTTACTCGTCGTCAGAAGAGAAACCTGCATTCAACAGTGCAGCGAGGTTGTCAGTCGCTTGTTCAGCCGATGGACCTTGCTGTTCTTGTGCACGTTTGGCTTGACGATCTTGGTGGTACGCAAAACCTGTACCAGCCGGGATCAGACGGCCAACGATCACGTTCTCTTTCAGACCGCGCAGATCGTCACGCTTACCAGATACCGCTGCTTCAGTCAGAACGCGAGTGGTTTCTTGGAACGATGCTGCCGAGATGAAGGACTCAGTCGCCAGAGATGCTTTGGTAATACCCAGCAGCTCACGCTCGAAACGAGCTGGCTCTTTGCCTTCTTCAACCAGTTTACGGTTAGCGATCTTCACTTGTGAGTACTCAACAGTCTCGCCAGGCAAGAACTCTGAGTCACCCGCGAAGGTGATCGTACACTTACGCAGCATTTGACGAACGATAGTCTCGATGTGCTTATCGTTAATCTTAACGCCTTGTAGACGGTAAACTTCCTGAACCTCGTTCGCGATGTAAGTGGTCACTGCATGGATACCACGCAGACGCAGGATATCATGTGGCGACTCTGGGCCGTCCGCAATCACATCACCACGCTCAATGCGCTCACCTTCAAACACGTTCAATTGACGATGTTTAGGGATCATCTCTTCGTAAGTGTCACCACTGTCACGAGTAATGATCAGACGACGCTTACCTTTGGTCTCTTTACCGAACGATACCGTACCTGAGTGCTCAGCCAGAATCGCAGGCTCTTTTGGCTTACGCGCTTCGAACAGATCAGCAACGCGTGGCAGACCACCGGTGATGTCCTTGTTACCGCCAGACTTCTGAGGAATACGAGCCAGTGTATCACCCACATTCACTTCAGCGCCGTCGTCCAAGTTCACAATCGCTTTACCTGGCAGGAAGTATTGAGCTGGCATATCAGTACCTGGGATCAGGACATCTTTACCATTTGCGTCAATCAGCTTAATCGCTGGACGCATATCTTTACCTGCTGCAGGACGCGCTGCGGCTTCAGTCACTTCACTTGAAGACAGACCAGTCAGATCGTCAGTTTGACGAGAAACGGTTACGCCATCGATCATATCCACAAACTGTACGCGACCTGCCACTTCAGTGATGATTGGCATGGTGTGCGCTTCCCAGTTTGCAACAGTTTCACCCGCTGCAACTGCATCGCTATCGGCTTTGCTCAGCATAGAGCCGTATGGCAGTTTGTGTTTCTCTTTGGTACGACCAAATTCGTCAATAATGGTCAGCTCAGAAGCACGAGACGTGATAACTAGCTTGCCATCTTTGTTGATTACGAACTTCGCGTTATGCAGTTTCACAGAACCGTTGTTTTTCGCTTGGATGCTGTTTTCTGCTGCTGCTGTTGATGCCGCACCACCGATGTGGAACGTACGCATCGTCAGCTGTGTACCCGGCTCACCGATTGACTGTGCCGCGATAACACCGACCGCTTCACCTTGGTTCACCAAGTGACCACGTGCAAGGTCACGACCGTAACACTGTGCACAACAACCGAAGTCAGAATCACAAGTTACGACTGAACGTACTTGGATTTGGTCAACTGAGTTATCGTTGATCACCTTACACCACTTCTCATCAAGCAGCGTATTACGTGGGATCAGCACTTCTTCTGTACCTGGTTTGAGGATATCTTCCGCAACCACACGGCCCAGAGCAAGTTCAGTCAGAGCCACTTTCACGTCACCACCTTCGATGTGTGGTGTCATCACCACGCCTTCTAAGGTGCCACAGTCGTGTTCAGTAACTACAACGTCTTGCGCAACGTCTACCAGACGACGAGTCAGGTAACCAGAGTTCGCCGTTTTCAGTGCCGTATCCGCCAGACCCTTACGAGCACCGTGCGTTGAGATAAAGTACTGAAGAACGTTTAGACCTTCTTTAAAGTTTGCCGTGATTGGCGTTTCGATGATCGAGCCATCTGGACGCGCCATCAGACCACGCATACCCGCCAACTGACGGATCTGAGCAGCAGAACCACGAGCACCAGAGTCGGCCATCATATAGATGCTGTTGAACGACTCTTGCTTTTCTTGTTCGCCTTGACGGTTGATCACCTGCTCAGAAGAGAGGTTTTCCATCATCGCTTTCGCTACGCGATCGTTGGTTGATGCCCAAATGTCGATCACTTTGTTGTAGCGTTCGCCAGCAGTAACCAGACCAGACTGGAACTGCTCTTGAATTTCGCGTACTTCTTCTTCCGCTTCAGCAATTTCAGTGTACTTAGCCGCTGGTACTACCATATCGTCGATACCAACCGATACACCAGACAGTGCCGCGTAAGCGAAACCGGTGTACATGATTTGGTCAGCAAAGATAACTGTGTCTTTCAGACCCAGCTTACGGTATGCCTCGTTCAGCAGGTTAGAAATTTGCTTCTTACCTAGCTTTTGGTTCACCAAACTGTATGGCAGACCTTTCGGTACGATTTGCCACAACATGGCACGGCCAACGGTCGTGTCAATCATCTTGGTTTCAGTCGTCAACTTACCGTTTTCATGCTTGATGGTTTCGGTAATACGTACTTTAACGCGAGCGTGCAGCTCAGCAGTCTTAGTACGGTACGCCTTCTCAGCCTCAGCAGGGCCAGTCAGGTACATACCTTCGCCTTTCGCGTTGATCTTTTCACGGGTCATGTAGTACAGACCCAGTACAACGTCCTGAGACGGTACGATGATTGGATCACCTGACGCTGGCGACAAGATGTTGTTAGTTGACATCATCAGGGTACGAGCTTCCAACTGCGCTTCAAGCGTCAGAGGAACGTGTACCGCCATTTGGTCACCGTCGAAGTCCGCGTTATACGCCGCACACACCAGTGGGTGCAGTTGGATCGCTTTACCTTCGATCAGAACGGGTTCAAACGCTTGGATACCCAAACGGTGAAGTGTTGGTGCACGGTTCAGCAGTACTGGGTGTTCACGGATAACTTCATCCAAGATATCCCATACAACCGCTTCTTCGCGCTCAACCATTTTCTTAGCAGCTTTGATTGTCGTTGCTAGGCCACGAGTTTCCAGCTTGCTATAGATGAATGGTTTGAACAACTCAAGAGCCATTTTCTTCGGCAGACCACATTGGTGCAGACGCAGGTATGGACCTACGGTGATAACCGAACGGCCTGAGTAGTCAACACGTTTACCCAGCAGGTTCTGACGGAAACGACCTTGCTTACCTTTGATCATGTCAGCCAGAGACTTCAGAGGACGCTTGTTCGAACCAGTGATCGCACGACCACGACGGCCGTTATCCAACAGAGCATCCACAGACTCTTGCAGCATACGTTTTTCGTTACGTACGATGATGTCTGGTGCAGCCAGTTCAAGCAGACGCTTCAAACGGTTGTTACGGTTGATTACGCGACGGTACAGGTCGTTCAGATCTGACGTTGCGAAACGACCGCCATCCAGTGGAACCAGTGGACGTAGATCAGGCGGCAGAACTGGCAGTACAGTCAGGATCATCCATTCAGGTTTGTTACCTGATGCAACGAACGCTTCAACCAGCTTCAGACGCTTAGTTAGCTTCTTACGTTTGGTTTCAGAGTTAGTGGTGTCCAGCTCTTCGCGCATCTGCTCAGCTTCTGCCTGCAGATCCATAGATGACAGCAGATCTTTGATCGCTTCTGCACCCATTTTCGCGGTGAACTCATCGCCCCACTCTTCCAAACGGTCGAGGTACTCTTCCTCAGTCAGCATTTGACCACGTTCAAGGTCAGTCATGCCTGGCTCAGTCACTACGTACATTTCAAAGTACAGTACGCGCTCGATGTCACGCAGGGGCATGTCCATCAGCAGACCGATACGAGATGGCAGAGACTTCAGGAACCAGATGTGTGCAACTGGAGAAGCCAGCTCGATGTGGCCCATACGGTCACGACGAACTTTAGTTTGAGTGACTTCAACGCCACACTTCTCACAAATCACGCCTCGGTGTTTCAGACGCTTATATTTGCCACAAAGACATTCGTAGTCTTTTACCGGGCCAAAAATACGCGCACAGAACAGACCATCACGCTCAGGCTTGAACGTACGATAGTTGATGGTTTCAGGTTTTTTCACTTCACCAAAAGACCATGAACGGATCATGTCTGGTGAAGCCAGACCGATTTTGATCGCGTCAAATTCTTCAGTCTTATGCTGTGCTTTTAGAAAGTTTAATAAGTCTTTCACATTCAGCTCCTGTAAGGAGTTAAAAGGAACTCACTGCGATTGGCAACGAGCACCTTCCTACCGAAACCCTAAGGCTTCCCCTTGCGGGGAAACCTTAGGGTTTATTATTCGTCTTCTAGCTCGATGTTGATACCCAGCGAGCGAATCTCTTTCAACAGTACGTTGAACGATTCTGGCATACCAGGTTCCATCGCGTGATTGCCATCTACGATGTTCTTATACATCTTAGTACGGCCGTTCACGTCGTCCGATTTCACGGTCAACATCTCTTGCAGGGTATACGCAGCACCGTATGCTTCCAGTGCCCACACTTCCATCTCACCGAAGCGCTGGCCACCGAACTGAGCTTTACCGCCCAGAGGTTGCTGAGTAACCAGACTGTAAGAGCCTGTAGAACGAGCATGCATCTTGTCGTCAACCAAGTGGTTCAGTTTCAGCATGTACATGTAACCCACGGTAACTGGACGCTCAAATGCGTCACCCGTGCGGCCATCGAACAGAGTCAACTGACCTGAAGCTGGCAGATCTGCCAGTTCCAGCATGGCTTTGATAGACGATTCAGGTGCACCATCGAATACTGGCGTCGCCACTGGTAGACCTGCACGCAGGTTTTGTGCCAGTGTACGAACGTCTTCATCACTTAATGCTGATATATCAACACGTTGACGAGTATCACCCAGATCATAAACCTTCTGCAGGAACTCACGCAGCTTCGCTAGCTCTTGTTGTTCCTTGATCATTTGGTTGATCTTGTCACCGATACCTTTCGCCGCCAGACCTAAGTGAACTTCTAGGATCTGACCGATGTTCATACGTGATGGTACGCCCAGAGGGTTCAGTACGATGTCAACCGGTTGACCGTTTTCATCGTATGGCATGTCTTCAACAGGGTTGATCTTAGAGATAACACCCTTGTTACCGTGACGACCCGCCATCTTATCACCCGGCTGGATGCGACGTTTAACCGCTAGGTAAACCTTAACAATCTTCAGTACGCCAGGAGCCAGATCATCACCTTGGGTGATCTTGCGACGCTTAGCTTCAAACTTCTTATCGAAGTCTGCTTTTAGCTCGTCGTACTGCTCTGCCAGCTGTTCCAGCTGAGTTTGCAGTTCGTCGTTCTCTAGCGTCTGCTCTAACCATTTCTTACGTTCGATTGAACCCAGTTTCGCTTCAGTGTAACCACCGGCTAGCAGGACAGAGCGAACACGCGCCAGAAGACCGCCTTCCAGAATTTGGAACTCTTCAGTCAGATCTTTCTTCGCTTCTTTCAGCTGCATCTGTTCGATTTCAAGCGCACGCTTGTCTTTTTCTACGCCATCGCGAGTAAAGACTTGTACGTCGATAACCGTACCTGCTACTGAGTTTGGCACACGTAGAGAGGTATCTTTAACGTCAGACGCTTTCTCACCGAAGATCGCACGCAGCAGTTTCTCTTCTGGAGTCAGCTGAGTTTCACCTTTTGGTGTCACTTTACCAACTAGAATGTCGCCGCCTTTCACTTCTGCACCGATGTATACGATGCCAGATTCGTCAAGCTTAGACAGAGCCGCTTCACCCACGTTAGGGATATCCGCCGTGATCTCTTCTGCGCCCAGCTTAGTATCACGCGCCACACAAGAAAGCTCTTGGATGTGGATAGTGGTAAAGCGGTCGTCTTGAACTACACGCTCAGAAACTAAGATCGAGTCTTCGAAGTTGTAACCGTTCCAAGGCATGAATGCGATACGCATGTTTTGGCCAAGAGCCAGCTCACCAAGGTCAGTTGATGGACCGTCTGCCAGTACGTCACCACGAGCCACAGGTTCACCCGGCATCACACATGGACGCTGGTTGATACACGTGTTCTGGTTCGAACGGGTGTACTTAGTCAGGTTGTAGATGTCGATACCCGCTTCGCCTGGGATCAACTCTTCTTCGTTCACTTTTACTACGATGCGTGAAGCGTCAACTGACTGGATCATACCGCCGCGTTTCGCAACCGCTGTTACACCAGAGTCAACCGCTACGTTACGCTCAATACCCGTACCAACCAGTGGTTTCTCTGAACGCAGAGTTGGAACCGCCTGACGTTGCATGTTCGCACCCATCAAGGCACGGTTAGCATCGTCGTGTTCTAGGAACGGGATCAGCGATGCCGCGATCGATACGACTTGGTTAGTCGCAACGTCCATGTAGTCAACGTGTTCACGAGGGTGAAGACCTGACTCGCCTTTTTGACGTGCAGTAACCAACTCATCGGCAAAACCACCTTCTTCAGTCAGTTTCGCGTTCGCCTGAGCGATAACGAATTGACCTTCTTCGATCGCAGACAAGTAATCAACTTCGTCAGTGACGACGCCGTTCACTACGCGACGGTAAGGAGTTTCTAGGAAACCGTACTCGTTGCAGCGTGCAAACGCAGACAGCGAGTTGATCAAACCGATGTTTGGACCTTCAGGTGTTTCGATAGGACATAGACGACCGTAGTGCGTTACGTGTACGTCACGTACTTCGAAGCCAGCACGCTCACGAGTCAGACCGCCAGGGCCCAATGCAGAAATACGACGCTTATGCGTCACTTCTGACAACGGGTTGTTCTGGTCCATAAACTGAGACAGCTGAGAAGAACCAAAGAATTCTTTTACAGCAGCAGAAATCGGTTTCGCGTTGATCAAGTCTTGTGGCATCACGTTGTCCAGATCGCCCAAGCTCAGGCGTTCTTTCACAGCGCGTTCAACACGTACTAGACCTACACGGAATTGGTTTTCTGCCATTTCGCCGACACTACGGATACGACGGTTGCCAAGGTGGTCGATATCGTCCACTTCGCCTTTACCGTTACGAATCGAGATCAGCTTTTTCATCACTTCGATGATGTCTACTTGATCCAGCGTGCCTTGTTCATCTGCATCTTCACGACCGATTGAGCTGTTGAACTTCATACGGCCAACAGTTGACAGATCGTAACGCTCTGCAGAGAAGAATAGGCTTTCAAACAGCGCTTCTGCTGCTTCTTTCGTTGGCGGCTCACCAGGGCGCATCATGCGGTAGATTTCTACCAGTGCAGAGATGCGATCGGTGGTGCTATCAACACGCAGGGTTTCTGACATGAACGGACCGTGGTCCAGATCATTGGTAAACAGAACTTCTAGCTTCTTGTAGCCTGCTTGAGACAGGTTAGCTAGCGCTTCCAGGCTGATTTCCTGGTTAGCGGTAATGATCAGTTCGCCAGTCGCTTCGTTCACGTAATCTTTCGCAGATACTTTACCTACGATGTACTCAACCGGAACTTCGATGAAGTTCACGCCATCTTTTTCAAGTTGACGGATGTGACGTGCAGTCACACGACGGCCTTTCTCTACGTAAACCTTACCATCCGCTTCGATATCAAAGGTCGCAGTTTCACCACGCAGACGCTCTGGAACCAACTCCATCATTAGAGTTTGATCTTTCACTTCGAAATTCACTTTTTCGAAGAAGATGTCCAAGATCTCGGCGCTAGTTTTACCTAGTGCACGCAAGATGATCGATGCAGGCAGCTTACGACGACGGTCAATACGTACGTACAGGTTGTCTTTTGGATCGAACTCAAAATCGAGCCATGAACCACGGTACGGAATGATACGTGCGTTATACAGAACTTTACCTGAAGAGTGGGTCTTACCCTTATCGCTGTCGAAGAACACGCCTGGGCTTCGGTGCAGCTGGGATACGATAACCCTTTCGGTACCATTGATTACGAAGGTACCATTTTCTGTCATGAGCGGAATTTCGCCCATGTAGACTTCTTGTTCTTTAATATCTTTGACAGTACCTGCTGGCGCGTCTTTATCAAAGATCACTAGGCGTAGTTTCACGCGTAGCGGTTTTGAATAAGTTACACCACGGATTTGACATTCTTTAACGTCAAAAACTGGCTCACCAAGACGGTAGCTAACGTATTGCAGCTCTGAATTGCCGTTATAGCTCTGAATTGGAAATACAGAACGAAAAGCGGCTTCAAGACCGTATTGTCCTTCAGGATCCTGTTCGATGAACTTTTCGAACGAATCGAGCTGGATCGATAGCAGGTATGGAATGTCCAACACTTGTGGACGAGTACCAAAGTCCTTACGGATGCGCTTTTTCTCGGTATAAGAGTAAACCATGGGGTTCCTCAGCTCGCTGATAAGTGACCCAAACTGTCCGCCTTTCAGGTTAAAAAGGGTGAGGACAGTGACTAATCGCTGTTTACTGTAGTGTGAATTCATTGCGTTGAAATGAACTCATTTGCATGAATATGGAACGCTTAAACAGCGGGAAAATTCGTCCATACCCTACAGCGCAAAAAGGCCGGTGGTTATTAAACCACCAGCCATTAGCCTTTCGGCTAAGAAATTAAGTAGGAATTACTTAACTTCAACAGTTGCACCAGCTTCTTCAAGCTCTTTCTTCAGTGCTTCTGCTTCTTCTTTAGATACAGCTTCTTTAACAGTTGCTGGAGCGCCGTCTACAAGAGCTTTAGCTTCTTTCAGACCTAGGCCAGTTGCGCCACGTACTGCTTTGATAACAGCAACTTTGTTCGCGCCTGCAGCAGACAGAACTACGTTGAATTCAGTTTGCTCTTCAACAGCAGCAGCAGCAGCTGGACCAGAAACAACTGCAGCAGCAGCAGAAACACCGAACTTCTCTTCCATAGCAGAGATCAGTTCAACAACTTGCATTACAGACATTTCTGCAATAGCGTCTAGGATTTGCTCGTTAGTAATAGACATAACAATTCTCTTTTAAGTCAACAATAAGTTTATTTAGCAACCAGTAAAAAGCAAAAGCGATTTTGCTTATGCAGCTTCTTTTTGATCGCGGACAGCAGCGATTGTACGAACCAGCTTGCCAGCAGAAGCTTCTTTCATGCACATCATCAGGCGTGCAATCGCTTCATCGTAAGTTGGTAGTGTCGCTAGTACTTCAGGGTCAGTCAGTACGCCTTCAAATGCAGCTGCTTTGATTTCGAATGCTTTGTTCTCTTTAGCGAAGTCTTTGAAAAGACGCGCTGCAGCACCTGGGTGCTCATTAGAAAAGCCGATCAAAGTAGGACCTACGAATACGTCTTTCAGACATTCGTAAGCTGTGCCTTCTACTGCGCGACGTGCCAGTGTGTTACGAACAACTTTCAGGTAAACGCCCGCTTCACGAGCTTGTTTACGCAGATTAGTCATCGCAGCAACTTGAACACCACGAGAGTCAGCAACAACTGCAGAAAGTGCACCACTGGCCGCTTCGTTGACTTCAGCAACAATTGCTTTTTTGTCTTGAAGATTTAAAGCCATCTTGGATTAACTCCTGGTTGTCGTTACACCGCTCACTATTATCAACAACAGTGAGAGCTTTTTTGGTGCAGTCCCAGAAGAAAGGTAACTTAAAAAGTAGATCTTTCTGTCAGTTCGGGCACCATCTACGTAGGTTTTATTAAGTTATCCGAAGATAACGCCTACGGTCTTGGACGGAGACTGGTTTTTCACCACAAGGGTAAAAGTTCAGCCCCAACCACAAATATTAGGCGCAGAATTATACACAAATTCTGCGCCTAAGCAAATGCATTAAGCTTGTGCGCTCAGTGTATTCTGATCGACAGCAACGCCAGCACCCATAGTAGTAGAGATGCTTACCTTCTTCACGAAAACGCCTTTCGCAGAAGATGGTTTTGCTTTTTTCAGAGCAACCAACAGAGCTTCTAAGTTCTCTTTCAGTTGTTCAGTTTCGAACGATACCTTACCAATAGTGGTATGGATGATACCGTTCTTGTCGTTACGGTAACGAACCTGACCAGCTTTCGCGTTCTTAACCGCTTCAGCAACGTTAGGAGTTACAGTACCAACTTTCGGGTTTGGCATCAGACCACGTGGGCCTAGGATAGTACCTAGCTGACCAACAACGCGCATTGCATCTGGAGATGCGATAACTACATCGAAGTTCATTTCGCCTTTCTTCACTTGGTCAGCCAGATCTTCCATACCAACCAGTTCAGCACCAGCAGCTTTAGCCGCTTCAGCGTTAGCACCTTGAGTGAATACCGCTACGCGGATGTCACGGCCAGTACCGTGTGGCAGCACAGTCGCGCCACGAACGTTTTGGTCAGATTTACGAGCATCGATACCCAGGTTAACAGCAACGTCAACTGATTCAACGAACTTCGCTGTTGCCAGCTCTTTCAGCAGAGCAACTGCTTCGTTGATGTCGTACTCTTTAGTTACATCCACTTTTGCGCGGATAGTACGCATACGTTTAGTTAGTTTTGCCATTGTATTAACCCTCAACCACTAGGCCCATTGAGCGAGCAGTACCTGCGATAGAACGCTTCATCGCTTCAATATCAGCACCAGTCATGTCAGCCGCTTTAGTTGCAGCGATTTCTTGGATTTGAGCGTCAGTGATTGTGCCCACTTTAGCAGTGTTAGGACGTGCAGAACCAGACTTGATACCTGCTGCTTTCTTCAGAAGAACTGCTGCTGGTGGAGTCTTAGTTTCGAACGTGAAAGAACGGTCGCTGTATACAGTAATAACTACTGGCGTTGGCAGACCTTTCTCTAGAGATTCTGTGCGTGCGTTGAACGCTTTACAGAATTCCATGATGTTAACACCACGTTGACCCAGAGCTGGACCTACTGGTGGACTTGGGTTTGCCATGCCAGCTGCAACTTGCAGCTTTACATAAGCTTCAACTTTCTTAGCCATGATATTTCCTAGATTATGGGTACAAACGCTAATCAATTGATCAGCTCCCCGAGTTTCATAAAGAACCTGTAAAAAGGCGCGAAATTATAGTCATAATCCACGCCCCACACAAGCCTAAAGAGATGCTTTTTTAATCAAGCTTTTCCACTTGACCAAATTCGAGTTCAACAGGTGTTGCACGACCAAAGATCGAAACCGACACTTTCAAGCGGCTCTTCTCATAATCCACTTCTTCAACGGTACCGTTGAAATCAGCAAATGGACCATCATTAACGCGAACAACTTCACCTGCTTCAAACATGGTTTTCGGACGCGGTGCTTCACTGGCTTTTTCAAGACGGTTAAGAATAGCATCCGCTTCCTTATCCGTGATCGGAGCTGGGCGATCCGATGTACCACCGATGAATCCCATTACGCGAGGTACGCTACGTACCAAGTGCCAAGATTCATCATTCATGATCATTTGCACTAGAACATAACCAGGGAAGAATTTACGTTCGCTTTTGCGGCGTTGGCCAGCGCGCATTTCCACCACTTCTTCTGTTGGTACTAACACTTCACCAAACAGCTCTTCCATACCATGCATTTTGATATGTTCACGAAGTGATTGAGCAACACGTCCTTCAAATCCCGAGAAGGCTTGAACTACATACCAGCGTTTTTTGGGAGCTTCACTCATGTATTAAACCCTCTACTATACTCCGGTCGCAAAGGCCACTAGACGAACCATAATGCCGTCAATACCCCAAAGCGCCAGAGACATTACAATACTTACTGCTAAAACGATTAATGTAGTTTGCATGGTTTCTTGGCGGGTAGGCCAAACCACTTTGCGAACTTCCATACGAGATTCGCGTGCAAAAATAATCGCTTCTTTGCCTTTTGTTGTTGTAGCAGCAACACCGAGTGCTGCAGCAATCAACACAATAACACCTGCGGCACGAGCCACCACAGACAGTTCACCATACAGGTAATTACCCACAACAGCGGCAAGCAGCAGAACAAAAGTGATTACCCACTTCAGAGTGTCTGCTGCATTTGAGCTATCAGGAGCTTCAGCGTTGTTTGCTTTCATAGACCAACCTGTCACAAATCTGACTTCTAGACGACAACGACCCCGCTGTTGCAGGGCAAATCCATTCGGTCAACGCAATGCGTTGATTCCATACTAAAGAGCGAGAAAATACTCTCTCAACCCCAAACTTTGACTGCGACTGATCAATAAATCGACACATTATTACGCAGTGCAGAAAAAGGGCATCAAATGATGCCCTTTTTAGTAGTGCTTAGTCAAATAATTAAGCGATGATCTTCGCTACAACACCAGCACCTACAGTACGACCACCTTCACGGATCGCGAAACGTAGACCTTCGTCCATCGCGATTGGTGCAATCAGGTCTACAACCATCTTGATGTTGTCGCCTGGCATTACCATTTCTACGCCTTCTGGAAGTTCGATGCTGCCTGTTACGTCAGTTGTACGGAAGTAGAACTGTGGACGGTAACCTTTGAAGAATGGAGTATGACGGCCACCTTCGTCTTTTGACAGTACGTATACTTCTGATTCGAACTTAGTGTGTGGGGTGATTGAACCTGGCTTCGCCAGTACTTGACCACGCTCTACTTCGTCACGCTTAGTACCACGTAGTAGTGCACCAACGTTCTCACCTGCACGACCTTCGTCAAGCAGCTTACGGAACATCTCTACACCTGTACAAGTAGTAGTTACTGTGTCTTTGATACCTACAATCGCAACTTCGTCACCTACACGCAGAATACCACGCTCGATACGACCTGTTACTACTGTACCACGACCTTGGATTGAGAATACGTCTTCGATTGGCATCAGGAATGCCATGTCTACTGCACGCTCTGGCTCTGGAATGTAAGAGTCTAGCGCTTCTGCTAGTTCTACAATCTTCGCTTCCCACTGTGCTTCACCGTTTAGCGCGCCTAGTGCAGAACCTTGGATTACTGGCAGGTCATCACCTGGGAAATCGTACTCAGAAAGTAGCTCACGCACTTCCATTTCAACCAGCTCTAGAAGCTCTTCATCATCAACCATGTCACATTTGTTCATGAATACGATGATGTAAGGAATACCTACCTGGCGACCCAGCAGGATGTGCTCACGAGTTTGTGGCATTGGACCATCTGTCGCAGCAACAACTAGGATACCGCCGTCCATCTGTGCAGCACCAGTGATCATGTTCTTAACATAATCCGCGTGTCCTGGACAGTCTACGTGTGCGTAGTGACGGTTTGGTGTGTCGTACTCTACGTGAGAAGTATTGATTGTAATACCACGCTCACGCTCTTCTGGTGCGTTGTCGATTGACGCGAAGTCACGAGCTTTACCGCCGTAAACTTTAGCAAGAGTAGTACAGATAGCTGCAGTTAGAGTTGTTTTACCGTGGTCAACGTGGCCGATAGTACCAACGTTTACGTGCGGTTTCGTACGTTCAAATTTCTCTTTAGACATGAGTTGTCCCTCTAGGTACGGATTTAGGTGGCTTTTGAGATGACCACGCAACCAAAAAATATCGGTAATAAAGTATATATCAAAAGGAAATTTTTGCTTAGAGCTGGTGCTGATAGGCAGAATCGAACTGCCGACCTCATCCTTACCAAGGATGCGCTCTACCATCTGAGCTATATCAGCACTCTAAAATGAGTGGAGCGGGCAGCGGGAATCGAACCCGCATCATCAGCTTGGAAGGCTGAGGTAATAGCCATTATACGATGCCCGCACACGTAACTCTGAGAGCTATTTCTTTAAGAATATGGTGGAGGGGGACGGATTCGAACCATCGAAGGCGGAGCCGGCAGATTTACAGTCTGCTCCCTTTGGCCACTCGGGAACCCCTCCAAATTTTTAGACCATTTTCACTGCTAGTGGAGAAAATGGTGCCGACTACCGGAATCGAACTGGTGACCTACTGATTACAAGTCAGTTGCTCTACCTACTGAGCTAAGTCGGCATAAGTGGAGCGCATTCTAGTGAATGATTCTGGGGGTTGCAACCCTTATCTCGAAAAAAAAATCATTTTTCAGGGCTTTTTGTTTAATAGATGTTTTTTTGGGCAAATTACCGCGTAATCGCTAATTCTCACATCATTCTATTTTGTTTTATCTTTCGCTTATTGTATTTTCACTTTCCTTATTATTAACCACATGATTGAACCGATGATGAGTCCTTATTTAACCTTTGATCGCCAACACTGGGCTGAATTACGTAATTCAGTACCCATGACGCTGTCGGAAAGCGATCTTAAGGAATTACAAGGAATCAACGATCATTTAACTATGACCGAAGCGGTTGAAATCTATCTTCCCCTCGCTCGCCTGCTCAATCTGTATGTTGCAGCTCGACAAAGTCGTAATGGTGTATTGCATCAGTTTTTGGGCAATACCGAGTCGGCTCCACCGTTTGTCATTGGCATTGCTGGCAGCGTTGCGGTCGGTAAAAGTACCACAGCACGTTTGCTGAAAGCCTTGTTATCTCGTTGGGAAAATCATCCGAAAGTAGAACTGATCACCACAGATGGCTTTCTATACCCCAATAAGGTGCTGACTGAGCGTGGCATCATGCATAAAAAAGGCTTTCCTGAGTCTTATAATATTCGCAGACTGGTTGAGTTTGTTTCCGAAGTCAAAGCGGGGCAGCCGAATGTGGTCGCTCCCGTGTACTCACATCTGACTTACGATATTACTGATGAACAGAAAGTAGTTGATCGCCCAGATGTGCTGATCATCGAAGGTTTGAATGTACTGCAAAGTGGTATGGACTACCCTCACGATCCACATCGTGTGTTTATTTCTGATTTCCTCGACTTTTCGATTTATGTCGATGCGGACAGTGAGCAGATCGAAAAGTGGTATGTGGAACGCTTTATGAAATTTCGCCAAGGTGCTTTTAAAAAGCCCGGTTCGTACTTCAGTCACTACACTGCGCTAACCGAAGCACAGGCGGAGCAAAAGGCCCGTTCGATTTGGGAAACCATCAATGGTAAGAATCTGGTTGAGAATATTCTACCCACCAAAGGACGGGCGCATCTGATCTTGCGTAAAGGGCTTAACCATACTGTAGAGGAAGTGCTACTACGTAAATAAGCATTACAGGCTACTCGATTATGATAAAAAAGAGGCTTTCACCTCTTTTTTGCTTTAGTCATTTTTACGTAGTGATATTTCACCGCCAATAAAGCTTTTCAGGCCGTCAGCGGTTTCTAATAATACGCCACCGTGCTCATCGATCCCACGTTCAATCCCTCGAACTTCATTTGCTCCCATCAAAAGTTTAACGGGTCGACCAATAAAGTTATCCCAACGATTCCAACGCTCGACAAAATTTTGCATTCCCGAAACTTCATATTGGCGTAGGGTGCGATCTAAAGCACTAATGAGATTGGTGGCTAACGTATTACGATCAATTCGACTTTGCCCCGTCACTTCCGCAAGACTTACCCATGGTTGGTCAATATTGCCTTCGTTATCACGCATCGCAAGATTGATCCCCATCCCGATCACTAAATGCGCCGCAGCCCCCGCTTGACCTGACATTTCCACTAAGATGCCCGCCAGTTTTTTGTCTTGATAATAGAGATCATTCGGCCATTTGAGCTTAACGCCATTCACACCTATGGCTTCCAACGCCTCAACAATGGCTACCCCAACCACCAAACTCAGCCCCATCGCCGCTGCCATACCAGCATCTAAACGCCAATACATGGAGAGGTAAAGGTTGGCACCAAAAGGAGATACCCAATGTCGGCCACGTCGACCGCGTCCACTGGCTTGATATTCGGCTAAACAAACGGTTCCGGATGACAGAGTGTCTACATGATCAAGTAAATATTGGTTGGTCGAGCCAATAATTGGGTGCAACTCAACAGGGTTTGTGACTTGCGATTGAATAACCGACTGCTCAAGCAACATCATGGGCTGTGCCAGTTGGTAGCCTTTACCTTGCACCCGAAACACATCTACACCCCACTCACGAATGCCTTGAATGTGCTTACTGATCGCTGCACGCGAGATCCCAAGCTGAGCACCTAATACCTCGCCAGAGTGGAAATCACCATCCGACAGCTGTTTGAGTATATTTAATTTGGCACTGTGCTCTTTCATTTTTGCTTATTCATCAACTGGGTCAAATTGGTTTCCTTGCTCTCCCCCATAAAACGCACCTCATGCTCTAATTCGATACCATAACATTTAAGCACTTGTTGTTTTACGTAGGCAGCCAGCTGCAAAATGTCTTTCGCACAAGCTTCTCCAGTATTCACAATTACTAAAGCTTGCTTAGGGTGCACTTTCGCCCCACCGATTTGCTGGCCTTTCAATCCCGCTTTATCAATTAACCACCCAGCTGCGATTTTCACACCATGTTCCGCAGGATAAGCGACAATATCTGGGTGAGACGCCTGTATGCGAGCAAATTCAAGCTCACTGATCACAGGATTTTTGAAAAAGCTTCCCGCATTCCCCATTAGATTAGGGTCGGGCAACTTCTCCATTCGTGTTGCACAAACACGCTGATAGACATCATCTGCCGTACAAGTTGCAGGAAGATCTTTTAACGGACCGTAATTAATACTCGGCACCCAAGCTTTGGCTAATTTCAGTCCAACCGCAATCACCACCGCTTTCTCATAGAGCTGATGCTTAAAGATCGAATCACGATAGTCGAACTGGCACTCTTCTACCGTCAAACGTTTCACCTCTCCCGTTTCTAAGCATAAGTAATCCACATAATCACAAACATCTTTGAACTCAACGCCATAAGCGCCGATATTTTGAATGGGTGCAGAGCCTGCACAACCAGGGATCAGCGCCAGATTTTCAAGCCCACCAATACCTTGCTCAACACACCAAGCCACCAGAGCAGGCCAATCTTCACCGCCCGACACATGCAGCCAGTGGTAACTATCATCTTGTTGATGCTCAATTCCCTTTAGCCGATTCAATATCACCATCCCCGAATAAGGGCAAGTAAACAACATATTACTGCCTTTACCAATGATCAGCTTAGGCACACTTATCCATTGCGCTGAACAGTACAACGCTTTGAGATCATCAATCGATTCTGCTACGGCTAATTGCGCAGTAGTTTGTTCAATACCAAAGGTGTGATAGGGCTTTAGGCTGGCCCTGAGTTGAATTTGCATGGTCGTCTTAGGATAACTTAAACTGAACACATTCTACCTCAGATAACCAATAAGCACGAAAGACCAATGTTAGAGTTTCAGCAATTTGATCCTATCAAACTCCCGCTCATAAAGCGTTTTTATAAAATGCACTACCCAGGTACCAAACCCAAAAGTGATGAGCAGATCATTGTGGCATTGGAAAAAACGGAAATTATCGCTGTAGTACGTTTTCGTGCGATTGGTGTTCATCGTTTACTCACCGGCATGACGGTAAAAGAACAGAATCGCCAGCAAGGTATCGGTAAGCAACTTCTCCACCATTGCCAAAGGGAATGGCTTAACCACTCGACATACTGTTTTGCTTATGCACACCTCGAAAATTTTTATCAACAAGGCAGTTTTGTTCGAATAGAAACATTCGAACTTCCTTTCGAACTATCCATCCTCTTTGAACGATACTCACGAAGCGGCAAAGATCTCATTCCGATGCGATATCAAGCGAAGTAATGTCAAGAATAGTCGCCATTTCTAGCCTTTTCTTAACCAGTTTTGGTAATATCCATTGCTCGCAATTTTGCACACAACAAGGTAATGCATCCCAATGATTGCTCGAAGAAACCCTATCGAACACCTACCAGCGATTGCGCAAGATCCTGACAAATTTGGCGTACTGCTCTCGGCTGCGGATTTTCGAACTCATTTGGTGGAATCGATTCGTCAGGCGCGCAAACGTATCTACCTCGTTGCACTCTATTTAGAAAATGATGATGCGGGTCGTGAAATCCTCACTGAGCTTTACGCAGCCAAGCAACGCAACCCAGGACTCGACATTCATATTTGTGTTGACTGGCATCGTGCACAACGTGGATTGATCGGAGCAGCCGCATCTGAAGGTAATGCGGCGATGTATCGTGACTTTGCTCAGCAACATGAGCACTGTATTCCTGTTTATGGCATACCGGTTAGAGGCAGGGAAGTCTTTGGCGTTCTGCATCTAAAAGGCTTCATTATTGATGATCAAGTCATCTACAGCGGTGCGAGCCTCAATAATGTCTATCTCCAATTTCATGGCCGCTACCGTTTTGATCGCTACCATACCTTAGAAAATGCTGAACTTGCCGACAGCATGGTGCATTTTATCCAACAAGAAATGCTGGCTCACCCGGCTGTCAACAACCTCGCTTGTGGTAGCAAACCCACCACAAAAGAGATTAAGTCTGATATCCGCCAATTCCGAGCTTCACTTGCTCAAGCCAATTATCAATTTGCTAAACAGAAAGTGAATGAAGGTCAGGTCGCTGTCACACCCTTGGTTGGACTCGGTCGACGCAGAAATCGGTTGAACCAAAGCATTATCCAATTGTTAGCCTCTGCTAAAGATGAAGTGTTTATCTGCACGCCATACTTTAATTTCCCGCCGAGCATCGCTAAAGAGGTGAAAAAAGCACTGCGACGTGGCGTGAAAGTGCATATTGTGATTGGCGATAAAACCGCGAATGATTTCTACATTGCACCAGAAGAGCCATTCAAGACTATCGGTGGCTTACCTTACTTGTATGAACTTAATCTGCGCCGCTTTGCGAAAGCCAATGAAGCACATATTGCAAGCCGCAAGCTCTCAATCCACCTCTGGAAGCATGAAAATCACAGCTTTCATCTCAAGGGAATTTGGGTGGATAAACGTTATATGCTCATTACAGGTAATAACCTCAATCCACGCGCTTGGAAGCTCGACCTCGAAAATGCAATTTTAATTCGTGATGATTACCATCACCTCACTACCAAATTTGAAGCTGAAATTGACAATATTCTGCAGCATACTCAGCTCATCTGCACTTATAAGCAAATTGAAAAACCCGAGCACTACCCAGAAAAGGTACAACGCTTAGTACGCCGAATCATGCGTCTAAAAGCCGATCGTGTCCTCAAACAAATTTTATAATCAAAGCTTACACTACCAGCCGATGCATCCGCATCGGCTTTTTTATTGCTCGATATAGACATCCGAAACGACTATGCACTGACAGAAGCTTTATTGAAAAATTCCGATGGATAAACGCAAAAAGACAAAAAGAGCAGTAAGAAGAGTTGAACAGTTTGGGATGATTGAACATCATAGAGGATGAGCACTGGGATAGACGATAAGCGGTAATTACCTCTGGCTTTCAATGATTTCCAGAAAGCAAAAAACCCAGTCCTAAGACTGGGTTTCGTAATAAGTGGCGGAGCGGACGGGACTCGAACCCGCGACCCCCGGCGTGACAGGCCGGTATTCTAACCGACTGAACTACCGCTCCGCTGTCTGGTTAGACGTTTCGTCTACTTTTTTTGCCTTTAGATTTTTCTTAAACATCTAAAAACAACAAGTTAAAGCCTGGCGATGTTCTACTCTCACATGGGGAAACCCCACACTACCATCGACGCTGTTTCGTTTCACTTCTGAGTTCGGGATGGAGTCAGGTGGGTCCAAAACGCTATGGTCGCCAAGCAAATTCTTTCTCTCTATTTCTAGAGAATAATCTGGAAAGCTGTCTTCGTTCTCACACACATTCTTATGCGCTTAGCTTTGAGTCCACTACAAAACCCCTTGGGTGTTGTATGGTTAAGCCTCACGGGCAATTAGTACAGGTTAGCTCAACGCCTCACAACGCTTACACACCCTGCCTATCAACGTTCTAGTCTCGAACAACCCTTTAGGACAGTTAAACTGTCAGGGAAGACTCATCTCAGGGCTCGCTTCCCGCTTAGATGCTTTCAGCGGTTATCGATTCCGAACTTAGCTACCGGGCAATGCGTCTGGCGACACAACCCGAACACCAGAGGTTCGTCCACTCCGGTCCTCTCGTACTAGGAGCAGCCCCCTTCAATCTTCCAACGCCCACGGCAGATAGGGACCGAACTGTCTCACGACGTTCTAAACCCAGCTCGCGTACCACTTTAAATGGCGAACAGCCATACCCTTGGGACCGACTTCAGCCCCAGGATGTGATGAGCCGACATCGAGGTGCCAAACACCGCCGTCGATATGAACTCTTGGGCGGTATCAGCCTGTTATCCCCGGAGTACCTTTTATCCGTTGAGCGATGGCCCTTCCATACAGAACCACCGGATCACTATGACCTGCTTTCGCACCTGCTCGAACCGTCATTCTCGCAGTTAAGCGGGCTTATGCCATTGCACTAACCTCACGATGTCCAACCGTGATTAGCCCACCTTCGTGCTCCTCCGTTACTCTTTGGGAGGAGACCGCCCCAGTCAAACTACCCACCAGGCACTGTCCTCAACCCGGATAACGGGTCTAAGTTAGAACATCAAACATACAAGGGTGGTATTTCAAGGACGGCTCCAACGCAACTAGCGTCACGTCTTCATAGCCTCCCACCTATCCTACACATGTAGGTTCAATGTTCAGTGCCAAGCTGTAGTAAAGGTTCACGGGGTCTTTCCGTCTAGCCGCGGGTACACTGCATCTTCACAGCGATTTCAATTTCACTGAGTCTCGGGTGGAGACAGCGTGGCCATCATTACGCCATTCGTGCAGGTCGGAACTTACCCGACAAGGAATTTCGCTACCTTAGGACCGTTATAGTTACGGCCGCCGTTTACCGGGGCTTCGATCAAGAGCTTCGCTTGCGCTAACCCCATCAATTAACCTTCCGGCACCGGGCAGGCGTCACACCGTATACGTCATCTTGCGATTTTGCACAGTGCTGTGTTTTTAATAAACAGTTGCAGCCACCTGGTATCTGCGACTCTCGTCAGCTCCATCCGCGAGGGACTTCACCATCAAGAGCGTACCTTCTCCCGAAGTTACGGTACCATTTTGCCTAGTTCCTTCACCCGAGTTCTCTCAAGCGCCTTGGTATTCTCTACCCGACCACCTGTGTCGGTTTGGGGTACGATTCCATCAAATCTGAAGCTTAGAGGCTTTTCCTGGAAGCATGGCATCAATGACTTCACACCCGTAGGTGCTCGACGTCGTGTCTCAGCCTTAGAAAGAGCCGGATTTACCTAACTCTTAAGCCTACGCACTTGAACCAGGACAACCGTCGCCTGGCCCACCTAGCCTTCTCCGTCCCCCCATCGCAATTTGATTGAGTACGGGAATATTAACCCGTTTCCCATCGACTACGCTTTTCAGCCTCGCCTTAGGGGTCGACTCACCCTGCCCCGATTAACGTTGGACAGGAACCCTTGGTCTTCCGGCGGGGAGGTTTTTCACCCCCCTTGTCGTTACTCATGTCAGCATTCGCACTTCTGATACCTCCAGCAAACCTTACGATTCACCTTCAACGGCTTACAGAACGCTCCCCTACCCAATGCCCAAAGGACATTGCCGCAGCTTCGGTGTATTGCTTAGCCCCGTTACATCTTCCGCGCAGGCCGACTCGACTAGTGAGCTATTACGCTTTCTTTAAATGATGGCTGCTTCTAAGCCAACATCCTAGCTGTCTGAGCCTTCCCACATCGTTTCCCACTTAGCAATACTTTGGGACCTTAGCTGGCGGTCTGGGTTGTTTCCCTCTCCACGACGGACGTTAGCACCCGCCGTGTGTCTCCCGGATAGTACTTACTGGTATTCGGAGTTTGCAAAGGGTTGGTAAGTCGGGATGACCCCCTAGCCTTAACAGTGCTCTACCCCCAGTAGTATTCGTCCGAGGCGCTACCTAAATAGCTTTCGGGGAGAACCAGCTATCTCCGAGTTTGATTGGCCTTTCACCCCTAGCCACAAGTCATCCGCTAATTTTTCAACATTAGTCGGTTCGGTCCTCCAGTTGATGTTACTCAACCTTCAACCTGCCCATGGCTAGATCACCCGGTTTCGGGTCTATATCCAGAGACTGAGCGCCCAGTTAAGACTCGCTTTCGCTACGGCTCCCCTATACGGTTAACCTTGCCACTGAATATAAGTCGCTGACCCATTATACAAAAGGTACGCAGTCACACCACGAAGGTGCTCCTACTGCTTGTACGTACACGGTTTCAGGTTCTATTTCACTCCCCTCACAGGGGTTCTTTTCGCCTTTCCCTCACGGTACTGGTTCACTATCGGTCAGTCAGGAGTATTTAGCCTTGGAGGATGGTCCCCCCATATTCAGACAGGATATCACGTGTCCCGCCCTACTCGATTTCACGCTCGATGAAGCGTCGGTTACGGGGCTATCACCCTGTATCGCCAAGCTTTCCAGCTTGTTCACCTACTTCAACGAGTGCTTAAGGGCTAATCCAGGTTCGCTCGCCGCTACTACCGGAATCTCGGTTGATTTCTTCTCCTCGGGGTACTTAGATGTTTCAGTTCCCCCGGTTTGCTCTGTTAACCTATGGATTCAGTTAACAGTAACTGCTTATGCAGTTGGGTTTCCCCATTCGGAAATCGCAGACTCAAACGGCTCTTACTGCCTTATCTGCGCTTATCGCAAGTTAGTACGTCCTTCATCGCCTCTGACTGCCCAGGC
>NZ_ADBD01000002.1:0-2530 GCF_000176715.1 Vibrio sp. RC586
ACACCGCCTCAAATACAGACCTTTTTACCAAAAACTACAGTTGGATTGTTTGGCTTTGATTCAGTCGAACCTAGCCAAGAGTTTATTGACCAATTAACTGAGATTTCTTCAGTATTAATTTCTTACCCACAAGCTCAGGCGAAAGTTGTTGGACACACTGACTCAACAGGCTCAGCACTCTACAATCAAAACATTTCTGAGCATCGTGCTCAGGCGGTTGTCAATAAGCTGATTGAATTGGGTGTTACACCGACGCAACTTGAGTGGAGAGGTGAGGGTGAATTTCAACCTGTTGCAGATAACAATACTGCAGAAGGACGAGCTGCAAATCGCCGAGTTGAAATCACCATCCCTAGCTTCCAGTTTCAAGAATAGGTTGCATTACTATGAATAAATATTTTAAATGTCTATTTGCAATAGTGATTTTTCCACTATTAATGCTATTAACCGGTTGCAATTCAGAAGGTGCCTTCTCTGAATCAACCGTAAAATTAGAGCGTATAGATATCGTTGCATCGCCAATAAAAACACGTGGTGTGAGCGAGCTGACGCTTGCGAAAGGTAACCAGCAATCATTTGAGGCGGTTGGTCATTACTCTGACGGCACATCTCAAGCATTTAAGGATTTAAGTGCGCTTGATTGGGATTCTAGTGATTCAAAGGTTGGGCATTTTGATGAGCCTGGCGTATTGTCTGCGGTTGAGGTGGGTAATACGACCCTCACGGCTACCAAAGATGGTGTAACCAGTAATACCGTAAACGTGAATGTGTCGGCAGCGGTCATTACGGCCATTCAAGTGACGCCTTCACCGGTCAACGTAGCAAAAGGTCAGACTCAGCAGTTAACGGCAACAGCGACATTCAGTGATGCGACGTCCTCTGACGTGTCTAACTCAGTGACGTGGACTATCGATACGGCGACAGCTACCGTGTCATCAGAGGGTTTATTGTCTGCGGTTGAGGTGGGTAATACGACCCTCACGGCTACCAAAGATGGTGTAACCAGTAATACGGTGGATGTGAATGTGACGGCAGCGGTCATTACGGCCATTCAAGTGACGCCTTCACCGGTCAACGTAGCAAAAGGTCAGACTCAGCAGTTAACTGCAACAGCGACATTCAGTGATGCGACGTCCTCTGACGTGTCTAACTCAGTGACGTGGACTATCGATACGGCGACAGCTACCGTGTCATCAGAGGGTTTATTGTCTGCGGTTAAGGTGGGTAATACGACCCTCACGGCTACCAAAGATGGTGTAACCAGTAATACGGTGGATGTGAATGTGACGGCAGCGGTCATTACGGCCATTCAAGTGACGCCTTCACCGGTCAACGTAGCAAAAGGTCAGACTCAGCAGTTAACGGCAACAGCGACATTCAGTGATGCGACGTCCTCTGACGTGTCTAACTCAGTGACGTGGACTATCGATACGGCGACAGCTACCGTGTCATCAGAGGGTTTATTGTCTGCGGTTGAGGTGGGTAATACGACCCTCACGGCTACCAAAGATGGTGTAACCAGTAATACCGTAAACGTGAATGTATTTGATTTGGCGGGTCCATATATAGATATCTTCGATACAGGTAGTGGTAAGTTATTTACCAATTCACCATCAGTGGCCTACCTAGACAGCATTGGCGGTAGTGCTACAGACGATAGTTATACTGAAAGTGGAACTTACGGCCCAAGTGGTAATTTCTACCGATTCAACTGGACTAACGCAAATGTACTATGTACTACCTACAACACCCTTAGTCTCGGCGGACGGACGAACTGGCGTTTAGCGACAAGAGACGAGTTAAAAGTGGAGCTATACGACGCATCTGGTAATATGTTTACCGCGCGCGGTTGGCCGACCTACTACAGCTATTGGTCGGCTACTCCTGATGGTTCTTACTATTACATCGTGTACCTCTACAGTGGCTACGTCAACAGCCTCAATCCGAGCTACACGATCTACGCGTCCTGCGTCTCAAATCCTTAAAGTTGAGCGTTTAGAGTTTAACGTTTTAATTTTTAATTTTTGAAGTGCCAGAGTTGCATCTGGCACTTTTTAAAAGGGGGAAGATAGGTGAATATTGAAACTAAATTAGCATTGGTTGAAAGCAGTCAACGTATTGTTGGCATAAAAGAGGGGATGTTTGTACGTTTCTATGAGCAATCACTCTTTGGTTGGCAGCAGTGGGTATCTAAACAGGACCAATTACCGACATTGAAGGTGTTAAGGAAAAAGGTTAAGAAATTGAATGAAAGAGAGGTGTTGTATGGTGGGCTTCCTATAGAATCATTAAAGCAAGCTGGAATTGACATAGGTACAGAGGCTGTTATTGAGTTAGAAATAATCATCGATTTTTCTGAGTGGGAGTCTTGGAGGCAAGAGCAGCGTGCTCAAATGGACGATATTGAAGAGAAATTACCTTGTAACCCTTGTGATGACGATCTGTTAAATCGTCGATATGTTCGATTATTTTTACCCGAAGCAATCGTCAATAAAGTGATGATGACGAAAGCTTCAAGCTCTTCATCAGA
>NZ_ADBD01000001.1:0-2706 GCF_000176715.1 Vibrio sp. RC586
GGGAGTACGGTCGCAAGATTAAAACTCAAATGAATTGACGGGGGCCCGCACAAGCGGTGGAGCATGTGGTTTAATTCGATGCAACGCGAAGAACCTTACCTACTCTTGACATCCTCAGAAGAGACTGGAGACAGTCTTGTGCCTTCGGGAACTGAGAGACAGGTGCTGCATGGCTGTCGTCAGCTCGTGTTGTGAAATGTTGGGTTAAGTCCCGCAACGAGCGCAACCCTTATCCTTGTTTGCCAGCACGTAATGGTGGGAACTCCAGGGAGACTGCCGGTGATAAACCGGAGGAAGGTGGGGACGACGTCAAGTCATCATGGCCCTTACGAGTAGGGCTACACACGTGCTACAATGGCGTATACAGAGGGCAGCAAGACCGCGAGGTGGAGCGAATCTCACAAAGTACGTCGTAGTCCGGATTGGAGTCTGCAACTCGACTCCATGAAGTCGGAATCGCTAGTAATCGCAAATCAGAATGTTGCGGTGAATACGTTCCCGGGCCTTGTACACACCGCCCGTCACACCATGGGAGTGGGCTGCAAAAGAAGCAGGTAGTTTAACCTTCGGGAGGACGCTTGCCACTTTGTGGTTCATGACTGGGGTGAAGTCGTAACAAGGTAGCGCTAGGGGAACCTGGCGCTGGATCACCTCCTTACACGATGGTTATCGTGATGAGTGTCCACACAGATTGATTTGGTTTAGATTAGAGAAGAGTATCTTAGTGTCCCGTTCGTCTAGAGGCCTAGGACACCGCCCTTTCACGGCGGTAACAGGGGTTCGACTCCCCTACGGGATACCAAATGGGTCGTTAGCTCAGTGGTAGAGCAGTTGGCTTTTAACCAATTGGTCATAGGTTCAAATCCTATACGACCCACCATTATCTTCCTCCACAGGAAGTAAAACATGTGGGCGATTAGCTCAGTTGGGAGAGCACCTGCCTTACAAGCAGGGGGTCACTGGTTCGAACCCGGTATCGCCCACCACTCTTTAAGTATTTTTGGAATGAGCTTCCAAACCACCAAAAAAACTGCGTGGTTCGGACTTTTGCCGCCGAAAGTCCTTAGAAAGTGATTCTTAGTGATAAGAAATACTTTGCTCTTTAACAATTTGGAAAGCTGACAAAACAACAATTTATTGTTGTTTGTAAAGTTCTCAATGTTTATCGAAAGATAAACACCAACAACACATTCAAGTGTGCTTGGTATCGAATAAGACTTAGGTCTTGTTCAAAATTTGAGTCCGGCAAAATCTGTCTCGCACTCATGTAAATTAAACGCGAGACAACTTAGGTTGTTTAAACAACAACCCGAAACTCCTTCGGGTTGTATGGTTAAGTGACTAAGCGTACACGGTGGATGCCTGGGCAGTCAGAGGCGATGAAGGACGTACTAACTTGCGATAAGCGCAGATAAGGCAGTAAGAGCCGTTTGAGTCTGCGATTTCCGAATGGGGAAACCCAACTGCATAAGCAGTTACTGTTAACTGAATCCATAGGTTAACAGAGCAAACCGGGGGAACTGAAACATCTAAGTACCCCGAGGAGAAGAAATCAACCGAGATTCCGGTAGTAGCGGCGAGCGAACCTGGATTAGCCCTTAAGCACTCGGTGAAGTAGGTGAACAAGCTGGAAAGCTTGGCGATACAGGGTGATAGCCCCGTAACCGACGCTTCATCGAGCGTGAAATCGAGTAGGGCGGGACACGTGATATCCTGTCTGAATATGGGGGGACCATCCTCCAAGGCTAAATACTCCTGACTGACCGATAGTGAACCAGTACCGTGAGGGAAAGGCGAAAAGAACCCCTGTGAGGGGAGTGAAATAGAACCTGAAACCGTGTACGTACAAGCAGTAGGAGCACCTTCGTGGTGTGACTGCGTACCTTTTGTATAATGGGTCAGCGACTTATATTCAGTGGCAAGGTTAACCGTATAGGGGAGCCGTAGCGAAAGCGAGTCTTAACTGGGCGTTCAGTCTCTGGATATAGACCCGAAACCGGGTGATCTAGCCATGGGCAGGTTGAAGGTTGAGTAACATCAACTGGAGGACCGAACCGACTAATGTTGAAAAATTAGCGGATGACTTGTGGCTAGGGGTGAAAGGCCAATCAAACTCGGAGATAGCTGGTTCTCCCCGAAAGCTATTTAGGTAGCGCCTCGGACGAATACTACTGGGGGTAGAGCACTGTTAAGGCTAGGGGGTCATCCCGACTTACCAACCCTTTGCAAACTCCGAATACCAGTAAGTACTATCCGGGAGACACACGGCGGGTGCTAACGTCCGTCGTGGAGAGGGAAACAACCCAGACCGCCAGCTAAGGTCCCAAAGTATTGCTAAGTGGGAAACGATGTGGGAAGGCTCAGACAGCTAGGATGTTGGCTTAGAAGCAGCCATCATTTAAAGAAAGCGTAATAGCTCACTAGTCGAGTCGGCCTGCGCGGAAGATGTAACGGGGCTAAGCAATACACCGAAGCTGCGGCAATGTCCTTTGGGCATTGGGTAGGGGAGCGTTCTGTAAGCCGTTGAAGGTGAATCGTAAGGTTTGCTGGAGGTATCAGAAGTGCGAATGCTGACATGAGTAACGACAAGGGGGGTGAAAAACCTCCCCGCCGGAAGACCAAGGGTTCCTGTCCAACGTTAATCGGGGCAGGGTGAGTCGACCCCTAAGGCGAGGCTGAAAAGCGTAGTCGATGGGAAACGGGTTA